>NZ_QVLR01000047.1 GCF_014822185.1 Azoarcus sp. Aa7 | reverse complement strand
CTGCCTCGGCGGCAGCGGCGGGGGCGTTCACGGCGGAAGTCCTGCAAGAAAAACGAGCGGAATTATACCTTTCGGCGCAGTGCATCAGAGATGCGCGCTGCGCCCGCCATCGACGGCGAGGATCTGGCCGGTGACGTAGGTCGCGTCGAACACCAGGAAACGCACGGTGCGGGCGATGTCGACGGGGGTGCCGGCGCGACCGAGCAGCGTGTGGCGCACGATCGCGTCCTGCTCCGCGGGGGCGATCTGGCCGTCCTCCGGCCAGTCCACGGCGCCCGGCGACACGCCGTTCACGCGCACCTCCGGGGCGAGTTCCACCGCGAGGGCCTTCGTCAGGCCCAGCAGCCCGGCCTTGGCGGCGCAGTACAGCGGGTAGTGGTGCAGCGGGCGCTCGGCGTGGATGTCGACGATATTCACGATCGCGCCGCGTGCCTTGCGCAGCGCCGGGGCGAGGGCCTGCGACAGGAACAGCGGCCCCTTCAGGTTGGAGCCGATCAGGTCGCTCCACGCCGCGGCATCTATCGTGCCGAGCGGTGTCGGAAAGAAGCTCGAGGCGTTGTTCACCAGCGCGTCGAGGCGGCCGTGGCGCGCCAGCACCGCGTCGGCGAGCGTCTCGGGGGCGCCGTCGTCCTTCAGGTCGGCGTGCACCGTCCAGGCCGAGCCGGGGCGCTCGCGGTTCAGGGCGTCGGCAAGGGCGGCGGCGTCGCCGGCCGAACTGCGGTAATGCAGCACGACGTTCGCGCCCGCGGTGTGCAGCGTGCGCGCGATTTCGGCGCCGATACGCCGCGCGGCGCCGGTGATGAGGATGACGGGTGTGTCCTGCGTGTCCATCGTTGGGGTGGTCCGTGATTCATTCTTGTATGCGTGATCGTCCGTGGCCGCGCGCGGGGCCGGCCGTGCGGCGGGGGTTAGAATACGCGTTTTCCGTTGCACTTCGCCCATGTCCCTGCCCGAACCTTCGGCCGACGCGCTCGAACAGAGCTCGCGCCTTCTCCGCACGATCACCGCCGCCATCGCCGAAGCCGGCGGATGGATCCCGTTCTCGCGCTACATGGAGCTCGCGCTGTACGCACCGGGTCTCGGGTATTACAGCGGCGGGGCGCGAAAGTTCGGTCCCGGGGGCGACTTCATCACCTCGCCGGAACTCACGCCGCTGTTCGGCCAGGCGCTCGCGGCGCAGGTCGAGCAGGTGATGCGTGCGTCCGCGCCCCACGTGATCGAGGTCGGTGCCGGCACGGGGCTGCTGGCCGCGGACCTGCTGCTCGAACTCGAGCGCCGCGGCTGCGCACCGGAAAGCTACGGCATCCTCGAGGTCTCGGGCGAATTGCGCGAGCGCCAGTTCGACACGCTGGCGGCGAAGGCACCGCATCTGGCGTCGCGCGTGAAGTGGCTCGATACCCTGCCCGAGCGCTTCGCCGGCGCCGTCGTCGCGAACGAGGTGCTCGACGTGATGCCGGTGCATGTGGTCGCGACGCGTGGCGACGCGCTCTACGAGCGTGGCGTCGCGGTCGACGGGGACGGTGTCCTGCGCTGGGCCGATTCGCCCGCCGCCGGCGCGGTCGCCGAAGCCGCGGCGGCGCTCGAGCTGCCGCGCTCGGACAGTGCCGAGTACGTCAGCGAGATCAACCTCGCGGCGTGCGCGTGGATCGGCGAGTGGGCCGCGCGGCTGGAATGCGGCGCGCTGCTGCTGATCGACTACGGCTATCCGCGCGCCGAGTACTACCTGCCTTCGCGTGCGAGCGGGACGCTGCTGTGCTACTACCGCCACAACGCGCATCCCGACCCCTTCCTGTGGCCGGGGCTCAACGACATCACCGCCTTCGTCGATTTCACGGCGGTCGCGGAAGCCGCGTTCGACGCCGGGCTGGACGTGATGGGCTACGCGAACCAGGCGGCCTTCCTGTTCAACTGCGGGGTGCTGGAATGTCTCGCGCGGCGCGGGCCGGAGGAGAGCGCGGACTACATCCGTGCGGCGCGCGCGGTGCAGCGCCTGACGACGCCGCAGGAGATGGGGGAACTGTTCAAGGTGCTCGCGGTGGGGCGCGGCATCGGCGAGCCGTTGCTGGGCTTCATGCGCGGCGACCGCCTGCACACGCTGTAGCCGAATGACACATGCCGCCCGCGCCAGCCGGCGCGGGTTTCACGTGCGCGTCATCGCGCGCGGAACGGCGGTGCGGCGCGGCCTCGCGCGCAACACCCGGGTCGTTCATTCCTGGTAGCGGTACACCGCTTCGAGGAAATGCTCGACGTCGATCGGCGGCCGCTGCGCTGCGTGCGAGGCGTGCTCGACTTCCTGCAGCCCGGCTGCGACTTCCGGCTGCGGCGGCAGCCAGTTCGCGTTGAGCACCTCGTCGCCGTACTCTTCCGGCGGCTCCCCGATGGCCTTGCCCGTCGTCATGTCCATGATCGTCACCATTTTGGCCTCCGCTGCGTGCTCGGGTGATCCGGCTACCTGGGTGAACTATCGGCAGCCGCGTCCGATTCCTGAATCCCTTGCTCCGTATATGCGGACTCGCGCTTTGTTTTCAACTCCGGCACGGCGCGGAATCACGTTCCGTGGCGGGGCTGTCGGGGGTGCCTCCTCGCACCCTCGCTTCCATCATGAATGGGAATGATGACGATTTCCAGTGCGTGATCAAACAATTTGTGTCGGAAGCCACGCCGCGATGTGGTCGGCCACCGGGCGCCAGTCGCGCTCCAGCATCACGCCGTGCCCCAGGCCGGGAAAGATATGCGCGGGCTTGCCATAGATCGCGGCGGTCATCGACACCTGCGCGGGCGGGATGAGGTGGTCGTGCTCCGCGCCCAGGATCAGCATCGGCGGGCGGTGCATGCGTCCCGGTTGCGGGAGGTTGAACAGCGTCATGTCCCAGATCGCGCGATGCGATTCCGGCTGGCACTGGCGGTAGTAGCGCATCAGCGCGTCGTCGTCGACGGGCTGATGGAAAAGGGCTTCGCGCAGGCCCTCCGGTTCGGGATGTCCGCCGTTGAGCATGCTGTTGAGGTCGTTGACCAGACTGGGCTTGTTGAACATCAGCCCGATCGCCGAGCCCATGAGCCCCTGCGGCGGCACCGAGCACAGCAGCACCGCGGCCGGTACGCCGGCGCGTTCGAGATACTTCTGCACGACCATGCCGCCCATCGAGTGGCCGATCAGCACCGGCGTCGCGGGCAGGCGGGCGACGACCTCGGCGACGTCGCGCACGTAGTCGTCGATCGACAGCGTGTCGAGTACCGCGCGCCGCCGGCTGTCGCCGTGCCCCGACAGCGACACTGCGTAGCAGGTGTAGCCGGCGTCGGCGAAATACGGCAGGAAGTGCTCGGCCCAGCACCATGCGCCGGTGTAGGCGCCGTGGATGAAGAGCAGGGGTGTGGCGAACGCGGGCTTGCCCGACGGGCTGCAGGCGAGGACTTCGAGGTCGCCGAAACGGTTGGCGTTCATGTGCGGCTCTCCTGCACGGGGGGTGTTGCGGGGGGTGTCGCACCACAGGCGTCGCCGCGACGGGCTGCGGTGTCGGTGCCGCGCGCTGCGGGTAGCGGCGGGGAGTTGCTGTCGGTCATTCTTGGCGTCTTCTTGTCGAGGGCGGGTTGCCCCGGCGGGGTGCGCGTGTCGGCACGTTGCGACAGCGCGGCCTTGCGGGGTCTAATGCTTGTTTATCTGCCGGAGCAGGGCGTGTTGAAGTGGCTCGTCGTGATCGTGCTGATGGTACTGGTTATCGGCCTGTTCCGCCCGGGGCTGACCCGGCTGCGCTTCGGTCACCTGCCCGGAGACCTGCATTTTCGCCTCTTCGGCCGCGCCTTTCATCTGCCGTTTACCAGCACGATCCTTCTGTCGCTGGTGGCATGGGCGATTCTGCGGGCGCTGTGACCGCGGCCGGCGACATTTGATTTGCCGCGCGGCGCGAACTCAGTTCGCATCGCAGCCCGCAGCGGCGGCGGTCCGGCCGCCCAGTGTCTTGACCGCGGCGACGCGCGCCGCATGCACGCGCTGCGGGATCTGCGACTTGTCGTCGCAGGCGCGCGCGATCGCGCCCGCATCCACGCCCTGGACTGCTGCCAGCGCCGCACGCCAGCGCTCCGCGCGGACGTAGGGCGCCTCGCGGCCGGGACGGCCGTGATAGTCGCAGGCCGCGGCTTCCAGCAGCAGGGCGAAGCGCTCGGGCCGGCGCAGGGCATCGACCGTCTCCAGCACCTTGACGACGGTTTCCGCGCGCAGCTTTTCGACCTGGTGAAGAATCCCGTGTTCGCGCGCGAAAATCACCGCGAGGTCGCGGCACTCGATCGGCGCGCGCAGTCGCTCCGACAACGCGCGCGCGCGGGTCGCGCTCTTCGCCTCGTGGCCGTAGTGGTGCGGCAGGATGTCGGCGGGCGTGTCGCCCTTGCCCAGGTCGTGCATCAGGCAGGCCCAGCGTACGGCCAGCGGCTGCCGGGTCTTCGCCGCATGGTCGAGCACCAGCAGCACGTGCTCGCCGGTGTCGACCTCCGGGTGGTGCTCCACCGGCTGCGGTACGCCGAACAGGCGTTCGACTTCGGGCAGGATGCGCGCCAGCGCGCCGCAGTCGCGCAGCACGCGCAGCATGCGCGAGGGGCGCGCTTCCATCAGCCCGCGCGCGAGCTCCTGCCACACCCGCTCGGGGACGAGGTGGTCGACCTCGCCGTCGTCGACCATCGCTCGCATCAGCGCCAGCGTCTCGGGCGCCACGCCGAAGTCGCCGAAGCGCGCGGCGAAACGCGCGACCCGCAGGATGCGCACGGGATCCTCGGCAAACGCGGGGCTGACGTGACGGAAGATGCGTGCGGCGAGATCGGCCTGTCCGCCGTAGGGGTCGATCAGCGTGCCGTCCTCGTCCGCGGCGATCGCGTTGATCGTCAGGTCGCGCCGCAGCAGGTCGTCCTCCAGCGTGACGTCGGGTGCCGCGTGCACGACGAAGCCGGTGTAGCCCCGCCCGCTCTTGCGTTCGGTGCGCGCGAGGGCGTATTCCTCGTTGGTCTGCGGGTGCAGGAAGACCGGGAAGTCCTTGCCGACCGGGCGGAAGCCGCGCGCGAGCATCGCTTCGGGCGTCGCGCCGACCACCACCCAGTCGCGGTCCTGCACCGGCAGGCCAAGCAGGCGGTCGCGCACGGCGCCGCCGACGACGTAGCAGCGCATCAGCCGTACAGGTCCTCGGCGGGAATGGATTCCGATTCGGCGCAGGCGGCCGCCTCCCATTCCTTCATCGCCGGATGGGCGAGCATCGCCGCGAGATACTCGCCGGCCGCCCCGGCGGGCTTCACGTCATAGGTCTTGAAGCGGAAGCAGACCGGGGCATACATCGCGTCGGCGATCGTGAAGGCACCGAAGAGGTAGGGGTCGCCCGGATTCTCCTGTGCGCCGAAGCGTGTACGGCAATCGTTCCAGATGGTTTCGATGCGCGCGATGTTGGCATCGACGGCGGGGGTGTGGCCCTTGCCGGCGTAGTCCTTGCGGATGTTCATCGGCATGTTCTGGCGCAGGTCCAGGAAGCTCGAGTGCATCTCGGCGCTGATCGCGCGTGCCACCGCACGTGCGGCCGGCTCGGACGGCCACAGGGCGGGCGACTTTTCCGCCAGGTATTCGCAGACCGCGAGCGAGTCCCACACCGCCAGACCGTGGTCGATGAGGCAGGGCACCTTGCCCGAGGGCGAGTGCTGCAGGATGCGCTCGCGGCTGCCTTCGATGAAGAGCGGGATGCGGATCTCCTCGAAGGGCTGCCCACTGGCGCGCGCGGCGATCCAGGGGCGCAGGGACCACGAGGAGTAGTTCTTGTTGCCGATGATGAGCTTCATGCGGTCGACTCCGTTGGCTGCAGCAAGGGGAATGGGTCAGCCGTGGCGCGGGCGGCGCGCGCGGCTGCGCATCGGGTAGTAGCGGGCGCGCAGATGCTGGTCGCCGATCCAGGTCGGTGCGAGCGCCTCGAGCCCCGCCGGCGTCATGCCGAAGGGCAGGGGGGCGCCGCCGGCGACGTTGTCGACGCGCATCGAGCGCACGTTGTCGCGGCTCATCAGCGGCCGCGGCGCCAGTTCCATCAGCCGCGCCTGCAGCAGCGCGAGGCCCTCGGGCAGCGGGATCACCGGGCGCGGCCGGCCCGAGAGCTCGCTCACGTATTCGACCAGCTCGCGCAGCGTGTAGACCTTCGGTCCGGCCACCTCGTAAGTCTGGCCGCGTGCCGACGGCTCGGTGAGGCAGCGCCACACGACCTCGGCGACGTCCTCGACGTGCACCGGCTGGAAGCGCGCATGCGCGCCCGCGAGCGGCAGCACCGGGAAGAGCTGCGCGAGGCGCACGAACATGTTGAGGAAGCTGTCTTCGCGGCCGAAGATCACCGACGGGCGCAGGATCGTCCATGCCGGCGAGCTGTTGGTACTGCCGGCCGCGCGGATCGCTTCTTCGCCGGCCGCCTTCGAGCGCTGGTATTCCGACGGACCGTCCGCCGCCGCGCCGAGCGCGCTGATGTGCACGAGGCGGGTGACGCCGGCCGCCCGGCACGCCGCGACGATCTTGCGCGGCAGCTCGACGTGGGCGCGTGCGAAGTCCGGGCCGTAGGGACGGCCGGGGCGCGAGTGCAGGATGCCGACGAGGTTCACGACCGCGTCGGCGCCGGCGAAGAGACGCTCCAGCGTCGCCGGATCATGGACGTCGGCCTCGACGACATCCACGGTCGGCAGCACCAGCAGCTCGCCCGCATGGATGTAGCGCCGCGTCGGCGCCAGCACGGTTATGCCCTCGCGCGACAGGCGGTTCGCAACGACGCGACCCACAAACCCGGTGCCGCCGACGAGTACGACGCGTTCCAGTTTCATGCTGCAGCCTCCTTGCGCAGGACGGACCGATCCCTAAGGTTCCGCCGTCAGCCGTGGCGAGATCGTGCCGAGGCGGGCCTTCAGCGACTGCGGCTTCGCTTCCAGCATCGCGGCATAGATGACCGCATTGGCCATCACCTTTTTCACATAATCGCGCGTTTCGTCGAAGGGGATCGTCTCTGCATAGATCGCGCCTTCGAGCGGACGTTCGTCGCGCCACCGGCGCGCGCGGCCCGGTCCCGCATTGTAGCCGGCGGACGCGAGCACCGGATGGTCGTCGAGATCCTCGAGGATCAGGCGCATGTAGCTCGTGCCCAGCAGCACGTTGGTGTCGGGGTCGGTCAGCATGCCTTGGTGATAGCCGGCGAGGCCGATCTTGCGCGCGACCCATTTGCCCGTGGCCGGCATCACCTGCATCAGACCCTGGGCGCCGGCGCTTGAGCGTGCCGGTGCGATGAAGCGGCTTTCCTGACGCATCAGGCCATAGACCCAGGCCATGTCCAGGCCCTGCTGGTGCACCTGCGGCTCGATGAGCTGGCGGTAGGGGGTGAGGAAACGCAGGTCGTAGTTGGCCTGCGGGTCGGTGCGTTCGGCGGTGTTGATCGCGCGGTCGTAGATCTCGTTGCGCAGCGCGAGCCGCGCCGCAGCGATCAGGAAGCCCTCGTCGCGGCCGCGCAGCGACCAGTTCCATTCGCGCATGCCCTCGGTGCGCATCTCCAGCCGGTACAGCGCGAGCGCGCGGCGCAGTCCGGGATCGGCATCGGCGCGCGCGATGTCCTCCGCCGTGACGGTGCCGTTGCGCGAGGGCGCGGCGAAGGCGGTGCCCAGCTCCTCGCCGGCGAGGATGCCGTAGAAGTTGGGTAGTCCGGCGATGCGCTGGAACAGGGCCGCGGCCTCCGCGGGGCGGTTCTGGGCGGCGAACGCGCGGCCGAGCCAGTAGGTCCATTCCGGCTGCGCCTGCTCTGCCGCGGTAAGGCCTTCGATCGCCGCCTGCACGCCGCGCCAGTCCTCGACGCGCAGCTCGGCGCGCACGCGCCACGCGCGCTGCTCCGCGCTCATCGGCACCTTGCCGGCGGCCCGGAACCAGCGCGCGGCGCCCGGCGAGCCCTGCAGCGATCCGTGGTGGCCCAGCGTCGCATGGATGTAGGCGCGCTCGTCGGCGCCCAGCCGCTCCTCGATGCGCGCGAAGCGCGCGTAGGCGGACGACACGTCCTCGCGCGCGACGCGCACGAGCGCGGCCAGGGCCAGTTCGCGCCCTGCGCGCGAGACGGCGAAATTCGCCGGCAGGCGGTCGAGCCAGGCCGACGGGCTTTTCATCATGCGGTCGAAGTCGGCGAGCGCGGGAGCGTCCGCGGCTTTCATCCACGACAGCGTCGTGCGCGCGTTCGACGGGCTGCGGCTGTCGACCTGCCGCCGCGCCCGCCACCACAGCTCGTCGCTGCCGAAGTGACCGGCCAGCGCCAGCGTGCGGAACACCGGCTCGCAGGCGTTGTGGTTGTCCGCGAGCTCCATCCAGCGTGCGCGCACTTCGTCCAGCACGCTCATGTCGCCGGACTCCAGCCGCGCGTTGCGCTGCAGGCAGCGCAGCTCGGCGTCCGGTTCGCGCAGGTCCGCATAGACCTGCAGGAAGCCGCTCCAGTCCTGTTCGCGCGCCATGCGCCGCAGCCAGTCGCCGCGCAGCCGCTCGGCGAGCTGGCTATCGGGCTCGCGCAGCAGGAAGTCGTTGAGTTCGTCGACCGGCGGAGCCTCCGGGCGTGCGAGGAGGTTCGTCAGCCGCCAGTAGCGCACGTAGGGGTCGAGCACGTGCGGCTCGCGTTCCGCGGCGAGGCGCTCCAGCGTCGCGCGGTCACCGGTGCGCAGCGCCTCGCGTGCCGCGAGAATGCGGTCGTCCCCGATCTGCCCGTAGGCGCCCTGTGCCAGGCTCGCCAGCGTCAGTGCCAGCGCTGCCCACAAACCCTTTGCCATCCCTTACCATCCCCTTTCGATCAGCTCGACCATACCACAGTGATTTCCGCCCATCCTGCCCCCGGCACAGATTCCGCCGATCCCGCCGAACAGCGCCGGGCCCTGCGTGCCCGTACCATCGCCGCGCGTCATGCGCTCACGGCCACCCATCGCGCCGCCCTGATGCGTCATTTCGAAATCCATCTCGGTGAACTCGTCACCCGTCTGGCGCCGACGACGCTCGGCTTCTGCTGGCCCTACCGCGGCGAACCCGACCTGCGCGCGTGGGTCGCACACTGGCTGGCGGCGGACGCGTCGCGTGTCGCGGCACTGCCGGTGGTGCCGCACCAGGCCGGTCCGATGGTGTTCCGCCGCTGGATTCCCGGCATGGAAATGCCGCTCGACCGCCACGGCATTCCCCACCCCGCCGAAGGCGAGGCGCTCGTTCCCGACCTGATTCTCGTGCCGTGCAACGCCTTCGACGCCGCGGGCTACCGCGTCGGCTACGGCGGCGGATACTTCGACCGCACGCTGGCGGTGATGAATCCCGTCGCGGTGGGGCTGGGCTTCGAATTCGCCCGCGTCGACGACGTCCGGCCGCAGCCGCACGACCGCCCGATGGACTGGATCGTCACCGAGGCGGGCGCTTTTGCTTCTCAGCCGAGGAACATGCGGTAGGCCGGATTGGCCGACTCGTCCGCGTATTCGTAGCCGAGCCGGTCGAGGAAGTCCTGGAAGGCGCCCTTGTCCTCGGGCGGCACCTGCATGCCCACCAGCACGCGGCCGAAATCGGCGCCATGGTTGCGGTAGTGGAACAGGCTGATGTTCCAGTCCGAATGCAGGCTGGTGAGGAAATTCATCAGCGCGCCGGGGCGCTCCGGGAATTCGAAGCGGTAGATCATCTCGTTGTTCACGTGCGGCGCGTGCCCTCCGACCATGTAACGGATGTGGCTCTTCGCCATCTCGTCGTCGGTCAGGTCCACCGCGGGCAGCTCGTGGCGCTCCAGCATCTCGACGACGCGCGTGGCCTCGGCGCGGTTATGCACCGCCACGCCGACGAAGATGTGCGCGCGCTGCGGGTCGGCGTAGCGGTAGTTGAACTCCGTGATGTGGCGGTTGCCGATCAGGCTGCAGAACTTGCGGAAGGAGCCCGGGCGCTCCGGGATCGTCACCGCGAACACGGCCTCGCGCTGCTCGCCGACCTCGGCGCGCTCGGCGACGAAGCGCAGACGGTCGAAGTTCATGTTCGCGCCGGACGCCACGGCGACGAGGTTCTTGCCGTGCAGGTTGTGGCGCTTCGCGTACTCCTTCGCGCCGGCGACCGCGAGTGCGCCCGAGGGCTCGAGGATGGAGCGGGTGTCCTCGAACACGTCCTTCAGCGCGGCGCAGATCGCGTCGTTGTCGACCAGGATCATTTCGTCGACGTACTGCTGGCACAGGCGGAAGGTTTCTTCGCCGACCTGCTTCACCGCGGTGCCGTCGGCGAACAGCCCGACCTGGTCGAGCACGACGCGGCGGCCTTCGGCGAGCGAGCGGGTCATCGCGTCGGCGTCCACGGTCTCCACGCCGATGATCTTCGTTTCCGGGCGCAGGCGCTTGATGTAGGCGGCGACGCCGGCGATCAGGCCGCCGCCGCCGACCGCGCAGAACACCGCGTGGATCGGATCGGGGTGCGCACGCAGGATTTCCATGCCGATGGTGCCCTGGCCGGCGATCACGTCGGGGTCGTCGTAAGGATGGACGAAGGTCAGCTTCTCGGTCTTTTCCAGTTCGACCGCGTGGGCGTAGGCGTCGGAGTACGAGTCGCCCGCGAGCACCACCTCGCCGCCGCGGGACTTGACCGCATCGACCTTGATCTGCGGCGTCGAGGTCGGCATCACGATCACCGCGCGCACCCCCAGGCGCTGGGCGGAGAGCGCGACGCCCTGCGCGTGGTTGCCGGCGGAGGCGCAGATCACGCCGCGCTTGAGCGCCGGCGGCGACAGGTGCGCCATCTTGTTGTACGCGCCGCGCAGCTTGAAGCTGAACACCGGCTGCATGTCCTCGCGCTTCAGGAAGACGCGGTTATGCACGCGTTCCGACAGGTTCGTGGCGAGGTCCAGCGGCGTTTCCTCGGCCACGTCGTAGACGCGGGCATTGAGGATCTTTTCCAGGTAATCCGGTGTTGCGGCAGTCATCAGGGAAGCCTTCGCGGGGAGGCGCAAAGACCTTGAGCGTATCAGCCGATGCGGCAGTGCGGCAAGAGCCCTGCCGGCGGCGGGCGATCAGAGGGTTTCGCCGTCCGCGTCGAGCAGGCGCTGCTGGCGGTCGATGAATTCCTGCGTCGAATCGATGCCGCGCAGTTGCAGGATGGTCGAGCGCACGGCGGCTTCGAGCAGCACCGCGATGTTGCGCCCGGCCGCGACCGGCAGGGTGGTGCGGATCACCGGCACGCCGAGGATGTCCTGCGTTTCGCGCTGCACCGGCAGGCGCGAGGGGTCGGACTGGCCCGGCAGGCGGCGTTCCAGATGCACGATCAGGCGCAGGCGCATCTTCCGCCGGCACGCGGTCTCGCCGAAGATCGTGCGGATGTTGAGGATGCCCAGGCCGCGCACCTCGATGAAGTCCTTGAGCATCTCCGGGCAGCGCCCTTCGAGCACGGTCGGCGCGATGCGCGAGAACTCGACGATGTCGTCGGCGACCAGACCGTGGCCGCGCGAGATGAGTTCCAGCGCGAGCTCGGATTTGCCGGCGCCGGAGCTGCCGGTGATGAACACGCCGATGCCCAGCACGTCCATGAAGACACCGTGCAGCGAGATCTTTTCGGCCAGTTCGCGCGACATGTAGAGGCGCAGTTGGTCGATCACGCTTGCGGAAGGCTGCGGCGTGGTGATCAGTGCGACGTCGGCGTACTCGCAGATGCCGCGCAGGATGTCGGGGATCGCGCAGCCGTCGGCGACGATGATCGCCGGGGGGCGGGCACTGATGATCTCGGTGAGGTGGTGGGCGACCTTCTCGCGCGCATGGCGCTGTGCCCATGAGAGTTCGGCGGCTCCCAGGATCTGGATGCGCGTCGGATGGATCAGGTTGAGGTGGCCGACGAGGTCGGCCGGCCAGATGCGTTCTTCGTTGACCGAAATGATCCGGTCGAGCCGGCCGCTGACGTGCGTCAGCTCCAGCTGCTCGCGGTGCAGGTCATACAGCCGCGCGACGCTGGTCTGCCGCATGCGGGCCCCAGGAGGCGAACAGCGAATGGATGGCCGCGGCGTCGGGCGCGTTCTGCAGCCGGTCGCGGAAGTCGCGGTCGCTGAACATCTGCGCGAGCTCGGACAGCAGCTGCAGGTGGGTTTCGTTGGCCTGTTCGGGCACCAGCAGCACGAACAGCATCGTGACGGGACGGCCGTCCGGGGCGTCGAACTGCACCGGGGCGGACAGGCGCAGGAAGGCGCCGGCGGCTTCCTTCAGGCCCTTGATGCGGCCGTGGGGAATCGCGATGCCTTGGCCCAGTCCGGTCGAGCCGAGGCGCTCGCGCGAAAAAAGGCTGTCGAAGACGACGCTGCGGGCGATGCCCTGGTTGTTTTCGAACAGGAGTCCGGCGTGTTCGAAGACGCGCTTCTTGCTGCTGGCGTCCAGATCGATGACCACGTTCGAGGGGGGCAGGAGTTCGGCGATGAGGCTCATGCGAATCACCACCTGCACGACACGGGCCTTGCCGCAGCCGGTTGGGTGCGAGAGGAGGCTCGGGGCGTGCGGCAGGCGCGGGTTGAAAACGCGCGAATTATAAACACACCCCGGACCCCCGGCGCGAATTAAAGAATCACAGCTCGGTCGGTTGCTGGTGCTTCAGCGTGTCGTGGCCGTGGTCGTGGTTCTTGCCCTTGTACTTGAGGACCTGGCGGTCGAGCTTGTCCGTCATGCTGTCGATCGCGGCGTACATGTCGCCGTCCTCGCTCTCGACATAGATGTCCTTGCCGCGCACGTGCAGCGTGACTTCCGCCTTCTGCCGCAGCTTCTCCACCGACAGAATCACGCTGACGCTGGTCACGTTGTCGAAGTGGCGGATGACGCGATCGAGTTTGGTATTGACGTACTCGCGGATCGCGGGGGTGACTTCGACGTGATGTCCGGTGATGGTGAGATTCATGATGTTTCCTCGTATTGTCAGATCGTCTTTCAGATCGCTTTGCGCAGGCTGACCGGCGGGATATTGAGTGACTCGCGGTATTTCGCGATCGTCCTGCGTGCCACCACGATACCCTGCTGGCCCAACAATTCGGCAATTTTCGCGTCGGACAGGGGCTTCTTCCTGTCTTCGGCATCCACCAACTGGCGAATCAGCGCTCGAATCGCCGTCGAAGATGCCGCACCACCGGTGTCGGTGGCAACGTGGCTGCCGAAAAAGTACTTCAGCTCAAACACGCCGCGCGGTGTGGCCATGAATTTCTGCGTCGTGACCCGCGAGACCGTCGACTCGTGCAACTCGAGCTGGTCCGCGATCTCCCTCAACGTCAGAGGTCGCATCGCCACATCGCCATAATCGAAGAACTGACGCTGCTGGTCAACGATCGCCTGGGAAACCCGCAGGATGGTGTCGAAACGCTGCTGTACGTTCTTGATCAGCCAGCGCGCTTCCTGCAGCTGGCTGGTGAGCGCGCCGCCCGAGCCACGGTTCTGTTGCAGGATGCTGGCGTACAGGGAATTGATGCGCAGCTTGGGCATCGCCTCGGGGTTGAGCGTGACCGTCCAGCGGTTGCGCACCTTGCGCACGACGACGTCGGGCAGGATGTAGCGCGTCTCCTGCACCGAGTGCTGCGACCCCGGATGCGGGTCGAGGCGACAGATCAGCGCGTGCGCGGCACGCAGCGCGTCGTCGTCGCAGCCGGTGGCGCGCTTTATGCGCAGGAAATTGCGCTCGGCGAGCAGGTCGAGGTGTTCGTCGACGATCTTCAGCGCGAGGTCGCGCGTCGGGCAGGACGGCATCGCCCTGAGTTGCAGGCTCAGGCATTCCCGCGGCGTGCGCGCGCCGATGCCGGCCGGGTCGAGGTTCTGCACGTGGTGCAGCGCGATCGAGAGGTCGTCGAGGTCGTATTCGAGTTCCGGCGGCAGCAGCGGCAGCAGTTCATCGAGCGACTGGTTGAGGTAGCCGTCCTCGTCGAGCGCCTCGATGATGAAGCGCACCAGCGCGCGGTCGCGATCGGAGAGCGGCGACAGGCTCACCTGCTGGTCGAGGTAGTCGCGCAGGCTCGTGCCGGCGGCCTGCAGTTCCTGGAAGTCGGTGTCGTCGTCATCGTCGCGGTTCGACGAGCCGCTGCCCGCGCTCGACCACTCGCCGGCCTCGTCGAAGCTCGCCGGTTCGGCCTCGTTATGCGTCTCCTCGCTCGATGCGGGGGTGTCGGACTGGCTGCCGGACTCGGTCGTGCCGGGCGAAGCCTGTGCGGTGCCCGGCGAAAAGTCGCTGCCGTCGCCGTCCTCGCGCTCGAGCATGGGGTTTTCGAGGAGGAAGCGTTCCAGCTCCTGGTTCAGCTCAAGCGTCGACAGCTGCAGCAGCTTGATCGATTGCTGCAGCTGCGGCGTCAGCGTGAGGTGCTGCGAGATCTTGAGCTGGAGGGACGGTTTCATGGGACTACGCTGGTTGGATCAGAGGCGGAAATGCTCGCCGAGATAGACGCGGCGAACCTGTTCGTTGGCGACGATCTCGTCGGGCCGTCCGCTCGCGAGCACGCGCCCCTCGCTGATGATGTAGGCGCGGTTGCAGATGCCGAGCGTCTCGCGCACGTTGTGGTCGGTGATCAGCACGCCGATGCCGCGGTCGCGCAGGAAGCGGATGATCTTCTGGATGTCGAGCACGGCGATCGGGTCGACCCCCGCGAAGGGTTCGTCGAGCAGGATCAGGCGCGGGTCGGTCGCCAGCGCGCGGGCGATCTCGCAGCGGCGCCGCTCGCCGCCCGACAGCGACACGGCGGTGTTGTCGCGCAGGTGGGCGATGCCCAGCTCCTCGAGCAATTCCTCGAGGCGTGCGTCGACGCGTGCGCTGCCCAAGCCCTGCAGTTCCAGCACCGCGCGGATGTTCTCGGCGACGGTGAGTTTGCGGAATACGCTCATTTCCTGCGGCAGGTAGGACAGGCCGAGGCGGGCGCGCGCATGCACCGGCAGGTGCGTGAGTTCGGCGTCGTCGAGGCGGATGTCGCCGCCGTCGGCGCGTACGAGGCCCACGATCATGTAGAAGCAGGTGGTCTTGCCGGCGCCGTTGGGGCCCAGCAGGCCGACCACTTCGCCGCTGCCGACTTCGAAGCCGACATCGTGGACGACGGTGCGCGCCTTGTAGCGTTTCTGCAGTCCGGCGACCTTAAGCAGACTCATCGGGGTTCTCTTTCAATATCTTGCGGATCACGTCGGAGCCGAAGCCACGACCTTGCAGGAATCTCGCCTGACGCGCCCACTCGCGCGCATCGGCCGGTATGGTGCCGAACTTGACGCGCCATACGGCGCGTGCGCGTTCGACGTCATCCGCGACAGTCTCGGCATCGAGCGCCGCGTCTATCGTGTCGCGCCCGACGCCGCGCTGGGCGAGCTCACGCCGCAGGCGCGCGGTGCCGAAGCGGGCGGCCTTGCTGCGCACCCAGGCTTCGGCGAAGCGGTGGTCGCTGAGCAGGCCGAGTTCGGTGATGCGGTCGAGCACGTCGTCGATCTCTTCTGCAGCGCCGTACGGGGCGAGCTTGCGGGCAAGCTCGGCGCGCGAGTGCTCGCGACGCGCGAGGTGCCGCAATGCGCGTTCCCGCAGGCTCGTCTCCGGCATGATCCGGGGAAGGGACGTCAGGCCGCCTCGGCTGCCGGCCGCGCGGGTTCGGCCGGCAGTTCCTTGAGGCCGACCGCGACCCGCACCTTGTTCTCGATCTCGCGTGCGAGCGCGGGATTGCCACGCAGGAACTCGCGCGTGTTGTCCTTGCCCTGACCGATCTTGTCGCCCTGGTACGAGTACCAGGCGCCCGACTTGTCGACGATCTTATTGTCCACGCCGAGGTCGATGATCTCGCCTTCGCGCGAGATGCCCTCTCCGTACAGGATGTCGAAGTGCGCTTCCCTGAACGGGGGGGCGACCTTGTTCTTGACGACCTTGCAGCGGGTTTCTGAGCCGACGACCTCGTCGCCCTTCTTGATCGCGCCGGTGCGGCGGATGTCGAGGCGCACGGAGGCGTAGAACTTGAGCGCGTTGCCGCCGGTGGTGGTCTCGGGGTTGCCGAACATCACGCCGATCTTCATGCGGATCTGGTTGATGAAGATCACCAGCGTGTTGGTGCGCTTGATGTTGGCGGTGAGCTTCCGGAGTGCCTGGCTCATCAGGCGGGCCTGCAGGCCGGGCAGCTGGTCACCCATCTCGCCTTCGATTTCGGCCTTCGGCGTCAGGGCTGCGACCGAGTCGATGACGACGATGTCGACGCCGCCCGAGCGCACCAGCATGTCGGCGATTTCGAGCGCCTGCTCGCCGGTGTCGGGCTGCGAGATCAGCAGGTCGGTGATGTTCACGCCGAGCTTCTCGGCGTAGCCGACGTCGAGTGCGTGCTCGGCGTCGATGAAGGCCGCCGTGCCGCCGATCTTCTGCATCTCGGCGATGACCTGCAGCGTCAGCGTGGTCTTGCCGGACGATTCCGGGCCGTAGATTTCGACGACGCGGCCGCGCGGCAGGCCGCCGAGGCCGAGCGCGATGTCGAGCCCGAGCGAGCCGGTCGAGACCGTCTGGATGTCCTTTTCGACGTTGCCGTCGCCCATCCGCATGATCGAACCCTTGCCGAACTGCTTCTCGATCTGCGAGAGCGCGGCGGCGAGGGCCTTGGCCTTGTTGTCGTCCATGTCCTGTCCTTTCAAAACGTTGGGGAATTATGGCACAGAGATTGCTGGTGTGTTGCAGGTCGCCTGCAAGGCGATCTAAAAATGATTATGTCATTAATCCGGCGAGCGCGCGGATGACCGCCTGGCGCCGGATTCCGGTGCGATCGCCGTCGAAGCGGACGGTCGCGCTGCGGACATCGGCGCCGCGCTCGCCCCACGCGAAGCACACCATCCCGACCGGCTTGGCGGCGGTGCCGCCGCCCGGGCCGGCAACGCCGGAAACCGCTAGGGCATAGCGTGCGCGGCTGTGCGCGAGGGTGCCGGCGACCATTTCGCGCACGGTTTCCTCGCTGACGGCGCCGTGGTGGGTGAGTGTCGCGGCTGCGACGCCGAGGAGTTCCTGCTTGGCTTCGTTGGAATAGGTTACGAAGCCGCGGTCGAACCAGCCGGAGCTGCCGGCGGTGGCGGTCACGGTCTGCGCGACCCAGCCGCCGGTGCAGGATTCCGCGCAGGCAAGGGTGGCGCCGCGCGCGGCGAGCCAGTCGCCGACCCGGCGCGACAGGGCGTGCAGTTCTTCGTCGATCATCGGCTCACCCCATGAAGTGTTTCAGCACGGCGAGCGCGAGGATCGCGTAGCCGGCAGCGATCAGGTCGTCGAGCATCACGCCGAAGCCGCCGCCGACGTGGTTGTCCGCCCAGCGGATGGGCTGCGGCTTGACGATGTCGAAGAGGCGGAACAGCACGAAGGCGGTCGCCTGCCATGCGAGGCCCGGTGGAGCGAAGAACAGCACGAGCCAGAACGCGACGATCTCGTCCCACACGATCGCGCCGTGGTCGGATGCGCCGAGGGCGCGGCCGGTGCGGTCGGCTGCGACGATGCCGGCGACGAAGAAGCTCGCGAGCAGGGCGAGGAACACGAATTCGGAGATTGGCGCGCGCAGCAGCGGGTAGAGCAGCCAGGCGGCGAGGGTGCCGGCGGTGCCCGGTGCGCGCGGGGACAGGCCGGAGCCGAAGCCGAGCGAGATGAAGTGCGCGGGGTGGCTCAGGAGCAGGCGGACAGTGGGGCGCATGGACGGCCTTCGGTGCGTGGGTCAGGCGAAATGGTCGTAGCCGGCGTGGGCCGCGGTGTGCACGCGGCCGTCGGTCTCGCGCAGCACGAGTTCGCCGGCGGTCGCGGTGAGCGTGCCGATGCGCGACAGCGGTAGTCCGTGTTGGTGGGCGAGCGCGGCGAGGCGCTCGCGCTGCGACGGCGGGGCGGCGAACAGGAGTTCGTAGTCGTCGCCGCCCGACAGCAGGCAGCGCCGCGCGAGGGCCGCGTCGGCCCCGCAGGCGTGCAGGGCGGCAAGGGGTAGTGCGGCGACGTCGATACACGCGCCGCAGCCGGAACATTCGAGGATGTGGCCGAGGTCGCCGAGCAGCCCGTCGGAGACGTCCAGCATCGCGCTGGCAATGCCGCGCAGCGCCAGCCCGAACGCGACGCGCGGCTGCGGGCGGTGCAGGGCGGCGAGGCATGTGCGCGCAGCATCGGCGCCGAGCGCGACTTCGCCGCGCAGGTGCGCGAGACCGAGCGCCGCGTGACCGGGCGTTCCGGTGATCCACAGGTCGTCGCCGGTGCGTGCGCCGCCGCGCGTGATGGCGGCCCCGGCCGGGACTTCGCCGAAGATCGTCACGCACAGGTTCAAGGGGCCGCGCGTAGTGTCGCCGCCCGCGAGATCGACGTCGAACGCGTCGGCGCAGGCGAAGAAGCCGCGGGCGAAGGCTGCGATCCACGCTTCGTCGGCTTTCGGTAGCGACAGCGCGAGCACTGCCCAGCGCGGCTCGGCGCCCATCGCGGCGAGATCGGAGATGTTCACCGCGAGGGTCTTCCAGCCGAGCGCCTCGGGGTCGGCATCGGGGAAGAAATGGGTGCCGGCGACCAGCATGTCGGTCGATACGGCGAGTTGCATGCCCGCCCGTGGCGCGAGCAATGCCGCGTCGTCGCCGACCGACAGCGTCGTGTGGCGCGCGGGGCGGGTGAAGTGGCGGCGGATGAGGTCGAACTCGGAGGGCATGGGCGGCGCGGCGCGGTTGATCGCGCGCAAGCTTACCGCAGTCGTGGCGGCTGAGACCAACGGTGCCTGAACGCCGAGCGCCTACGCCGCGCGCGGACGGGTAAGATGAAGACAAATATCGCTGGCAGGGGGCGGGATGGTCGCCATGGTGGCCGAATCTCGGCGGGAAGAGGACGAGCCGTTGCCTGGCTTCGTCGTCCGTGACGACGACGGGCTGTGGGTCGACCTGTCGCAATTGGGCGGGTCGGCGGAGTTTCGCGCGTGGGTGGAGCAGGCGTTCATTCGCGGCATCTGTTTCCGGGAGCTCGATTACCCCGCTTTCGTGCGTCTGGCATTCGATTGCGAGGCGGGGCGCACCGACGACGAAGTCCGGGCATGTGCCGCCGCCGGGCGGCCGCCGCGCGTGCGCTTCGCCGCCGGCATGACCCACATCCTGCCGGTGCGCATCCCGCTTTATCGTGGCCTCAAGATCTCGGGCGCGCGCGCCGAGTACCTGTTCGAGCCGGTGAGCATCGACTGCACGGTGCCGCGCACGGCCACGGGCGGTTCGGCCGATGGCCAGGAGTTCGAGACGGTCACGCAGAAGACCCGGCTCGACTTCGACGAGTTCATCGCCCAGGCGTGGCTGAAGGGCCTGCGCTGCGGCATCGACGAATCCGTCGTGCGGGAGGCCATCGCCAGCGAACGCACGGGCAGGGCCGTGATCGCCCACGCCGTTCCGCCGGGTGCCGGCCGCGATGCGGGCGTCGAGGAGCTCTCGGCGGGCATGCACCGCGATGACGCGCCGGGGCTGCTGCCGGATGGGCGTGTCGATCTCGCCCGTTTCCGCAACCGTTTTCCGCAGATCCGCGCGGGCGAGAAGCTGCTGCGCAAACTGCCGCTGGTGCTCGGCAAGCCGGGCCGCGAACTCGATGGGCGGGCGGTGGCGCCCGCGCTGCCGAAGGATATCGACTTCGCCGCGCTCGCCGGTACAGGTACCCGCGTCGAGAGCGCTCCCGACGGTGAGTTCATGGTCGCGACGATCGACGGTTTCCTCGACATCGACGAGGCGTCGAGCAAGGTCTCGGTCGCGGACAAGATCGTCAACCGTGCCGGTGTGAGCCTGCGCACTACCGGCGACCTCGTGCTGATGGGCGACGATTACGAGGAGCACGGCGAGATCCAGGAAGGCCGCGTGGTCCAAGGGCTCAACGTGACGACCTTCGCGGACGTGTTCGGCAAGATCGTGTCGCGCGGCGGCGCGGTCGTGCTGAAGAAGAACCTGACGGGCGGCGCGATCGTGAATCCGGGCGGACAGGTCGCGGTGGAGGGGCGTGTCAGCGGGGCGACGATCCTTGCGCTGGACGGGGAAGTGACGCTGCAGCACGCCGAGAACAGCCTGATCGTCGGTCGCCGCGTCGTGGTGCGCGAGCGGGCCGTCGGTTGCGACATCCTCGCCGACGAACTGGAGATCGCGCTCGCCGAAGCGTCGGTGCTGGCCGGGCGCAGGATCGCCGTCGCGCAGGTGCGTCCGCACGGACCGGCCGAGACCGTCGTGTCCGTCCTGCTGCCGCCCGAAGACGCGCAGGGCGGGCTGATCAAGGCCGCGCGCGCGCAGCTCGACGAGCTGCAGGCGGCCGACGAGCAGGCCAGACAGATCATGGACACCCTGCGCGCGCGGCCCGGGGTGGCCAACTACCTGACCGTTGCCGCCAGGGTGCACCGCCAGGAGATCGCGTTGAACGCCGAGCAGCAGGCCGCCTTCCATAAGCTGCGCGAGAATGTCACCCCGGTGCTCAAGGCAATGGCCCAGTTGTCGGAGCAGGGCAAGGCGCGCGCAGCGCATCGCGAGAAACTGCTCGCGGCGATCGCCGGAGTCGAAGCGGCGCGGCAGGCAGCGGCCGGATCGACCCATTGCCGCATCGGCGACGTCGCGGGCGATTTGATCGTGCATGCGCGGCACCTGGCCGTCGATGCGAAGGCGCCGCAAAGCCTCGCGCCCGGCGAGCTGCGGGCCTTCCTGCGGGCGACGCCCGGCGGGAGCCGGCCGTTGTTCGCCGGCAGCAGCGGCAGCTTCGAGTGGAGTCCGGCCGGAAGCGCAGGCGAGACGGGCTAAGCCTCAGGCGCGTGCGTCAGGGCCGGATGCCCGAGCGCTTGATCAGCAGCGCGACTTCGCCGACGACGCCGCGGCGGAAGGCGAGCACGCAGACGACGAAGATCGTGCCGGTCAGCACAGTGACCCACTGGCCCAGTTCCGCGCCATAGTTCTGCAGGCTGACGACGATGGTCGCGCCGACGATGGGGCCGAACACCGTGCCCACGCCGCCCAGTAGCGTCATCAGCACGACTTCGCCGGACATGTGCCAATGCACGTCGGTCAGCGACGCGAGCTGGAATACGAGCGTCTTGGTCGCGCCGGCGAGACCCGCGAGCGCGGCAGAGAGCACGAAGGCGAGCAGCTTGTAGCGATCGACGTCGTAGCCGAGCGAGATCGCGCGCGCCTCGTTCTCGCGGATCGCCTTCAGCACCTGGCCGAAGGGCGAGTCGATCGCGCGGTCTATGACCCAGAAGCCGAACAGGAACACCGCGAGCACGAAGAAATACATGTTCATCGTGTCGGAGAGGTCGATGAGGCCGAACAGGTGGCCGCGTGGAATGCCCTGCATGCCGTCCTCGCCGCCGGTAAAGGGGAACTGCAGCGCGAGGAAGTACACGAGTTGGGCGAGCGCGAGCGTGATCATCGCGAAGTAAATGCCGGCGCGGCGGATCGCGAGGCTGCCGAAGATGAAACCCAGCGCCGCGGCGCCGGCCGTGCCGGCGAGGAGGCCCAGCTCGGGCGACAGACCGAGGCCCTGCACCGTGTAGCCGCAGAGGTAGCCGGCGGAGCCGAGGAAGGCGGAGTGGCCGAAGGACAGCAGGCCTGTGTAGCCGAGCAGCAGATTGAAGGCGCAGGCGAACAGCGCGAAGCACAGGATCTTCATCACCAGCACGGGATAGACGAGGAAGGGCGCGACCAGCCCGAGCAGGAGCAGGACGATCCAGCCGATGTGTTTGCCATTCATGGTGCGATTCCCGGTGCGAAGGCGCCGTCGGGCGGCAGGTGCCGGGCGCCTTTCGGCGCCGGGGGCGTGGCGATGGGACGACGCGGCATGGCGTTCAGCGCTCCCGTCCGAAGAGTCCGGCCGGCCGCAGCAGCAGCACGATGCCCATGATGACGAAGATCACGACCGCCGACGCCTCCGGGTAGAACACGCGCGTGAGGCCCTCGATCAGTCCGAGGCCGAGCCCGGTGACGATGGCGCCCATGATCGAGCCCATCCCGCCGATCACGACCACCGCGAACACGACGATGATGAGGTTGGAGCCCATCACCGGGTTCACCTGGAACACCGGTGCGGCGAGCACGCCGGCCAAGGCCGCGAGCGCGACGCCGAAGCCGTAGGTGAGCGTGATCATCAGCGGCACGTTGATGCCGAAGGCCTGCAGCAGCTGGGGGTTCTCGGTACCCGCGCGCAGGTAGGAGCCGAGCTTGGTGCGCTCGATGATGAACCAGCTGCCGAAGCACACGACCAGCGACACCGCGACGACCCAGGCGCGGTATTTCGGCAGGAACATGAAACCGAGGTTGAAGCCGCCCGACAGGAGTTCGGGAACCGGATAGCTCTCGCCGGAGATGCCGAAGCGGTAGCGGAACAGCCCTTCGATGATCAGCGCGAGGCCGAAGGTCAGCAGCAGGCCGTACAGATGGTCGAGCTTGTACAGGTGCTTGAGCATGGTGCGTTCGATCAGCATGCCGAGCGCCCCGACGACGGCGGGAACGGCGATCAGTGCGACCCAGTAGTTGATCCCGAGCCAGGCCAGGCCGATCCACGCGAAGAAAGCCCCCATCATGTACAGCGCGCCGTGCGCGAAGTTGATGATGTTGAGCAGGCCGAAGATGATCGCCAGCCCGAGGCTGAGGATCGCGTAGAACGAGCCGTTGATGAGCCCGATCAGCAACTGCCCCATCAGGGCCTGGATCGGAATGCCGAAGATGTCCATGGTCTCGCGCTCGGGTGTCGGTGCCGGTCGCGGGTTGGTGCGCGTTCGCGCTGCTCACCACTCCGCGGTCATGGCCGGTCTGGCGTGCCTGATCCTACTTCTTGACCAGCGGGCACTTGCTCTCGGACAGCGGGATATAGGCCTCGTCGCCGGGGATCACCTGGCGGATGTGGTAGTAGTCCCACGGGTACTTCGACTCCGACGGCTTCTTCACCTGCGCGAGGTACATGTCATGCACCATGCGCCCGTCGATGCGCACCTTGCCGTTCTTCGCAAAGAAGTCATTCACCGGCGTGTCGCGCATCTTCGCCATCACTGCCTTGGCTTCGTCGCTGCCGGCGGCCTTGATCGCCTTCAGGTAGTGGTAGGTCGCCGAGTAGTCGCCGGCCTGCACCATTGTCGGCATGCGCTTCATGCGTTCGAAGAAGCGCTTCGACCAGGCGCGCGTCTCGTCGTTGTAGTCCCAGTAGAAGCCCGTCGTCAGGTACATGCCAGCGGTCGCCTCGAGGCCGAGGCTATGCACATCCGAGATGAACATCAGCAGTCCGGCGAGCGACTGTTTCGGCGTGATGCCGAACTCCTTCGCCTGCTTGATCGAGTTGATCGTGTCGTTGCCGGCGTTGGCGAGGCCGATCACCTGCGCGCCCGAGGCCTGCGCGCTCAGCAGGAAGGACGAGAAGTCGCTGCCCGGGAAGGGGTGGCGAACGCTGCCGAGCACCTTGCCGCCGCTCTTCGTGACGACGTCCGCCGTGTTCTTCTCGAGCGAGTGGCCGAAGGCGTAGTCGGCGGTGATGAAGTACCAGTTCTTGCCGCCCTGGTTGACGACCGCCTTCGCGGTGCCGACCGGTAGCGAATAGGTATCGTAGGTCCAGTGCACGGTCGTGTCGTTGCACTGCTCGTTGGTGATCGGGGTCGAGGCCGCGCCGGAGATCAGCGAAATGCGGTTCTTCTCGTTGGCGACCTTCATCACCGCGAGTGCGGTCGAGGTCGTCACGAGGTCCACGATCACGTCGACCTTCTGCGTGTCGAACCACTCGCGTGCCTTGTTCGCCGAGATGTCGGCCTTGTTCTGGTGGTCGGCCGAGACCACCTCGATCTTGAAGTCGGGCTTCTCCTTGGCGACGAAGTCCTCGACCGCCATCTTCGCCGCCTCGAGGGCGCCGGGGCCCGACAGGTCGGAATAGGTGCCCGACATGTCGGTGAGCACGCCCAGTTTCACGATGCCGTCGCTGACCGTCGTCGCCGCGGGCGACAGCGCCGGTGCCATCGCGACGGCTGCCGCGATCGCCGAACCCAGAATCTTGCGCTTCATCCTCTCTCTCCTCCTCGTGTGCCGGGGCTCAAACGCCCAGCAGTTTTTGCAGCAGGGGCATCTTCGAATCGAGCTCGTCCTTGCTCACCATCTCGACGATGCGACCGTGTTCGATGACGTAATGGCGGTCCGCGAGCGGCGCCGCAAAGCGGAAATTCTGTTCGACCAGGATGATGGTCAGGCCCTTCTCCTTGAGCTGCGCAATGACGCGGCCCAGTGCCTGCACGATCACCGGCGCGAGCCCCTCGGTGATCTCGTCGAGCAGCAGCAGGCTCGCGCCCGTGCGCAGGATGCGCGCCATCGCGAGCATCTGCTGCTCGCCGCCCGACAGCCGGCTGCCGGGGCTGTTGCGTCGCTCCTTGAGGTTGGGGAACATCTCGTAGATCTCGTCGAGCGACATCCCGGTACTGTTCACCGCGGGCGGCAGCAGCAGGTTCTCCTCGGTCGACAGGCTCGCGTAGATGCCGCGCTCCTCGGGGCAATAGCCGATGCCCAGGTGCGCGATGCGGTGCGTCGGCAGGTCGATGACCTGGCGGCCGTTGATCATGATCGAGCCGCTGCGCTTGCCGACCAGCCCCAGGATGGCCTTCAGCGTAGTCGTGCGGCCGGCGCCGTTGCGCCCCAGCAGCGTCACCAGTTCGCCGCGGTTCACCTGGAAGTCGATGCCGTGCAGGATGTGCGATTCGCCGTAGAACGCGTGCAGGTCGTGCACCCGCAGCATCTCGGAATCAGGCGTGAATGCGCTCGCCTTAGCCATGTGCGGTACCCATGTAGGCCTCCAGTACGCGCGGATCGGCCGAGACGACTGCGTACGTTCCTTCGGCCAGCACGGCGCCGCGCTGCAGGACGGTGATCGTGTCGCAGATGTGCGAGACCACGCCGAGGTTATGCTCGACCATCAGCACGGTGCGGTTCGCCGCGACGCGCTTGATCAGGTCGGCAACGCGCCCGACGTCCTCGTGGCCCATGCCCTGCGTCGGCTCGTCGAGCAGCATCAGTTCGGGTTCGAGCGCGAGCGTCGTCGCGATCTCCAGTGCGCGCTTGCGCCCGTAGGGCAGCTCCACCGTGATCGTGTCGGCGAAGGACTGCAGGTCGACCGCTTCCAGCAGTTCCATCGCACGCCCGTTGAGCACGTCGAGGCTCCTCGCAGAACGCCAGAAGTGAAAGCTCGTGCCGAGCTTGCGCTGCAGCGCGACGCGCACGTTCTCGAGCACCGACAGATGGGGGAACACTGCCGAGATCTGGAACGAGCGCACGACTCCGCGGCGCGCGATCTGTGCGGACTTCTCGGGCGTGATGTCGATGCCGTTGAAGCGGATCGTGCCGCGTGTGGGCGTGAGGAACTTGGTCAGCAGGTTGAAGACCGTCGTCTTGCCCGCGCCGTTGGGGCCGATCAGCGCATGGATCGTGCCCCGCTGCACCTGCAGGTTGACCTTGTCGACCGCGACGAACCCCTTGAACTCTTTCGTGAGGTCGCGGGTTTGAAGGATGTAATCCGTGCTCATCGCGTCTGTCAGATCCTGCCTCTCTCTGTGGGTCGAAGCTGAACTGCGCCGGCAGCGGGTGCCGGTTGCAACACGTGTCGTCGTCGCGGAGCGGACAAGGACGGCAGCAGACGGATTATAAGAATCCGTGTTGCGTCGATATGTATCCTTGATCACGGCCGGCACAAGTTAACACCCGTGCCAGGGGGCGTCAATGCGTTCTGACTAGGGGTGAACCCGCATGGCTACTCGATCTGCAGGCGCTGCGGGAAGAAAAAAGCCGCCGTCGCTTGCGCAACGGCGGCTTTTCCGGACGCGGTCCGGCAGTCGCGTGTTACTCGATCGCGGAAGCCGATTTCGCCTGCTCGCGCAGCACGAACTTCTGGATCTTGCCGGTCGAGGTCTTGGGCAGCACGCAGAACTCGACATACTTCGGCACCTTGTAGCGCGCGAGATGCTCGCGGCAGTGCGCGATGATGTCCTCGGCGGTCACCGCGACGCCTTCCTTGACCTCGATATAGGCCGCCGGCACCTCGCCCCACTTCGGATCGGGCTTCGCCACCACCGCCGCCGTCATCACCGCCGGATGGCGGTACAGCACGTCCTCGACCTCCAGCGACGAGATGTTCTCGCCGCCGGAGATGATCACGTCCTTGGAGCGGTCCTTGATCTTGACGTAGCCGTCCGGCTGCATCACGCCCAGGTCGCCGGTGTGGAACCAGCCGCCCGCGAAGGCTTCCTCGGAGGCCTTCTCGTTCTTCAGGTAGCCCTTCATGACGAGGTTGCCGCGGAACATCAGCTCGCCCATCGTCTCGCCGTCGGCCGGCACGGGTTCCATCGTCTCCGGATTGAGCACCGTGATCGCTTCCTGCATGTGGTAGCGCACGCCCTGGCGGCCGTTGCGCTCGGCGCGGTTGGCGATCGGCAGGTCGTCCCATTCGGGGTGCTTCGCGCACACGGACGCGGGGCCATAGGTCTCGGTCAGGCCATACACGTGGGTGATGTCGAAGCCGATCCGTTCCATGCCCTCGATGATCGCGGCCGGGGGCGCAGCGCCGGCAATCAGTGCCGAGACCTTGTGGTCGATGCCCGCGCGCATGCCCTCGGGGGCGTTGATCAGCATGCCATGCACGATCGGCGCGCCGCAGAAGTGGCTGACCTTGTGCTTGCGGATCAGTTCGCAGATCAGCGCGACGTCGACCTTGCGCAGGCACACGTTGACGCCGGCATTGGCCGCCATCGTCCACGGGAAGCACCAGCCGTTGCAGTGGAACATCGGCAGCGTCCACAGATACACCGCGTGCTGCGGCATGCCCCAGCTGATGATGTTCGAGGCGGCGTTCAGGTAGGCACCGCGGTGATGGTAGACGACGCCCTTGGGGTTGCCGGTGGTGCCCGAGGTGTAGTTCAGCGCGATCGCGTCCCACTCGTCCTGCGGCAGGCTCCATGCGTATTCCGGATCGCCGCCGGCGATGAAGTCCTCGTACTCGATCTCGCCGCAGCGGTCGGTGCTGGGGTACTCCGCATCCAGTGAGTCGATGACCAGCGGCTTGGGGCCCTCCAGCAATTCCAGCGCGCGGCGGATGGTGGTCGCGAACTCGGGGTCGGTGATCAGCACCTTGGCTTCGCCGTGCGCGAGCATGAACGCGATCGCGTCCGGATCGAGGCGCGTGTTCAGCGTGTTCAGGACCGCGCCGGTCATCGGCACGCCGAAATGCGCTTCGTACATGGACGGCACGTTGGGCAGCATCACCGCGACGGTGTCGCCGCGCCCGACGCCCTTCTGCACCAGTGCGCTGGCGAGGCGGCGGCAGCGCTCGTAGGTCTGTGCCCAGGTGAAGCTGCGGTCGCCGTGAATCACCGACGTGCGCTGCGGATACACGTAGGCCGAGCGCTCGAGGTAGCTCAGGGGCGAGAGCGGCACGTAGTTCGCGGCGTTCTTGCCCAAACCTTGTTCATATGGACTGTTCGACACGATTTTCCTCTTTATTGGAGTAGTTGATCGATGACGCCGTTGCCGGCGCCTGTCGGGATGGGCGGCCGTTGCCGGCCGTGGGAGTCCTGAAGCGGATGGGCGCAAATGTACCCAAATCCGCTAAACGCACCAAACGGTTCCGGACCGGAATGGGCGGTTCCGGCACGGACGCGGCACTAAAGTCCTCAGGTTCGCGGTCGCGCGAAACGGCGTACGAAGTCTTCGCCGCACACCGCCTGCCCGTAGAGGTGGCCCTGGAACTCGTCGCATCCCTCGTTGCGCAGGAATACGGCCTGCTCCTCGGTCTCCACTCCCTCGGCGATCACGCGCAGCCCCAGCGTGCGTGCGACGCCCAGCACGGTGCGCACGATGGTGTCGTTGCCCTGGTTGCTGCCGATGCCGCTCACGAAGCTGCGGTCGATGTTGAGCTTCGAGATCGGCAGTGTCTTGAGGTTTCCGAGCGGCGAGAACCCCGTGCCGAACCCGTCGATCGACAGCCGGATGCCCATCCGGTCGAGCGTCTCGAGGGCGGGCACGACGTAGGCGACGTCCGACAGCACCGATTCGCGGAACTCGAATTCCAGCGACTGCGGTGAAATGCCCGTCTCGGCGACGAGCGCCGCGACGCTGTCGACAAAATCGATGCGTTCGAGCTGGCGTGCCGAGATGTTCAGCGACAGCGCCGGCGGCGCGATGCCCGACGCCTGCCACGAGACGAACTGCGTGAACGCCTTGCGCATCACCCATTCGCCGAGCGGGTGGATGAGGCCGTTGTCTTCGGCGATCGGCACGAAGCGGTCCGGGTCGATCGCGCCGATTTGCGGATCGGTCCAGCGCACCAGCGCCTCGACGCCCACCATCGAGCTGCCCGAGACGTCGAACTGCGGCTGGAAGTGGAGTTCCAGCGCACCGTCGGCGATGGCGCGGCGCAACTGGCGTTCGATCGTCGCGCGTTCGGTGGCGAAGGCCGTCATTTCTGCGGAGTAGAAGCGGAATCCGTGGCGGTCGCGGCTGCGCGCCTGCAGCATCGCCGCATCGGCCGCGGTTGCGAGGTCGTCCAGCGTGTAGCCGTCCATCGGATACAGGCTGATGCCGATGTTCGCGGTGGCGTAAACGTCGAGGCCGTCCACCGACAGCGGCTTCTCGAGCGCCTTGAGCAACTGGTCGGCGGTCACGCTCGCGTCGCGCGGGCCGTTGATGCCTTCGATCAATACCAGGAATTCGTTCTCGCCGTAGCGCGCGAACGTGTCGGTTTCACGCAGGTGCGTCGCCAGCCGCTCCGACGCGGCGACGAGGAACGGGTCGTTCGGCACCTTGCCCTGCGGTGTCGCCTCGACCATCAGCACCGCGAGCTGATGCGCGTCACGCAGGCTGCGCCGCGCGGCCTGCTCGAAGCGGTCGCGCAGCAGCATGCGGTTCGGCAGACGGGTAAGCGGGTCGTGGTAAGCAAGGTCGCGCAGCTTTTCCTGCTCCGCCATGATGTGGGAGATGTCGGTGAATACGCCGACGTAGTGGAGCACCTCGCCGGCCTCGTTTCGCACGGTACTGATCGACAGCCACTCCGGGTAGATCTCGCCGCCTTTGCGGCGGTTCCAGATCTCGCCCTGCCAGCGCCCTTCGTCGCGCAGCGCGAGCCACATGCGCGCGTAGAACTCGCGCCCGTGCCGCCCGGAGCGGAGGATCGCCGGGGTCTGGCCGACGACGTCGCCGGCAGGGTATCCGGTCAGCGCGGTGAATGCGCTATTGACCGCCAGGATGCGTCCCTGGGGATCGGTGATCGCGATGCCTTCCGCCGCGTTCCGGAAGACGATGTGGGCAAGTTGCCCGGAGTCCTGGATGGCCGTCATGATCCGCCTCTCGTACACATCCGGACATTATGCCGAAGGCGGCGGAGACTGGAGTTGCTTAACGTCATATGCCTGCATCGCAGGGGGGCGTCGACGTCGCAGAAAGCAAAAAGGCCAGCTGCGGGAGCTGGCCTTTTCGGTATCTGGTGGGGGCAGTAGGATTCGAACCTACGACCAATTGATTAAGAGTCGAAAATTTCGGCTACTTTCATCAATCCCGATCAACTGGGTTCAAGATTAAAAGTACGGTAAATCAAAAACTTACATCTATCATTTGGTTGATGTGAGGTGATCGCCATTGTACGATTTCACTTACAAAGTACTTACATGAAGGTGAGATGGTCATGGCGAGGACAAAACTTACGACTGGGCGCGTCCGGGAATTCGCGTGTCCGCCCGACAAATCACAAGTGTTTTTGTGGGACTCCGAAGCGCCGGGGCTCGCCGTTCGTGCGACGGCCGGGGCGCAAGCGTTCGTGTTTCAGACCAATCTGCACGGCAAGGCGCTGCGCGTGACCGTTGGCGACGTTCGGGCATGGACCCTTGAGGATGCCCGAATCGAGGCGCGGCGACTGCAAACACTCGTTGATCAGGGCACCGACCCGCGCGACGAAAAGCGCGAGCGCATCGCCGCCGCTGAGGCCAAGCGTGTCGCCGCCGAGGCTGCGAAACGGGAAGCGGAGGAGCAGCAGAAATACACCCTGCGCGCGCTGTGTGACGCCTACGTCAATCACCTCTTGGCGAAGGGCAAGGACCGGAGCGCCGCCTCGACCCGTTCGGTGTTCAAGGTGCATGTGTTCGAGGCGCACCCGAGCATCGCGAGTCTGCACGCTCGGGCAGTGACGCCGCATCAGATTGCCGCGATCGTTCGCAAGGCGCGGGAGAAGGGCAAGGAACGCACCGCCGGCACCCTGCGCAGTTATTTGTCTGCTGCCTTCAATGCGGCGAAGCGTGCGCCGTTCGATTCCGCCCTGCCTGCCGATCTGATCGCGTTCCGCGTGGAGCACAACCCGGTCGATGCGATCCCGGCGATTCCGGTCAAGGCGGGTAACCGCACGCTGAGCGCCGACGAGTTGCGCGCCTACTTGAAAGCGATCGGCACGGAACTGCCGGATCAAGCCTTGCGCCTCGCTGTGCTCGCGGGCGGTCAGCGCATGGCGCAGTTGCTGCGCGCCAAGGTCAGCGACTACAACGCCGAGACCGCGACCCTGCGACTGTGGGACGCCAAAGGCAAGCGCACGACGCCGAGGGAGCATCTGTTGCCGCTCGCGCCGAAGGCTGCCGCGTTGGTCACAGGTTTGGTCGAGCGTGCCAAGGCGTGCGAGAAGAAGCGCGCCGAGGACGATGGGCGCGATCCTGAGTTCGCAAACCTGTGGTTATTCTCTACGCATGGCCGCGTGCCGATGACGATAGAAACGCCGGGAAAGCGGCTGGTCGAGATCGTCACCACGCTGAAGGGCGAGCCGTTCGACCTGCGCGACATCCGCCGCACCTGTGAAACGATGCTCGCCGCCATGGGAATCAGTCGCGACGTTCGCGCGCAACTGCTGTCCCACGGCATCAGCGGGGTGCAGGCGACGCACTACGACCGGCACAGCTACACGGACGAGAAACGCGCGGCGCTGGTAGCGTGGGAAGCGAAACTGGAGGCCGTCGAGAAGAACGAGCAGGCCCCGTCGAACGTCGTGAGCCTGCGGGCGCAGGAGGGATGACGATGAAATCTAAACCACCCATTCCTGATCTCGTGTCGATGCTCGACCCCGCGCAACCAACACCCCGGTGGTTGCAGCGAACGATCTTGCGCGCTCGGGCGTACCTCGACCTCATTTGTCAGCAGTTGAGACGCGAAGTCGAGGGCGCGTCCGAGGTCGGCGACATTCCCGATTACCCCGAGGCCGAGCACCTGCACCGGGTCATCCACTGGGCTACTCACGCCGAGAGAGCCATCGAACAGGGGGATGCTGTCGGCGCAGCAACCGCCGCGATGGGTGCGATCCAAGCAGCATGGCAGGCCGAGATGGTGCAGGGGCGTGTGGTCGTCGCAGATGGATTCAAGAAGCGCAAAGGCGATAGGAATCGCACGGGAGGGGGGCTCAAGAAGAAAACCGAGGAACGGGTTTCCGCGAGCAATGTGCAAAAGCAGGCTATATATGCCGACTACCTTGAAATGCTGAAGCAAGGGAAGCGCGCCTACGCAAAGCCCCTTGCCAAGAAATGGGGTCTAGATGACGGTACGATTCGCAACATTGTGAGCGAACAGAAGAAGGCCGCTAAATAGTCGTCATGTGACGTTTCATGACGTGACAAGCGGCCCTGTAACGTGGCTCAGGTCAATTCAAACGGACTCGATGCCATGAAAACCGCCACCGCTTCAAACCAGCGCGCCGACCTCGTCGGCGGCTACCTTTCCACCCAAGAAGTCGCAGATGCGTTGCGCATCCGTCGTCAGACGGTCGCCAAGGCGCTGTGCCTGAACGGGCATTACCTCGGCATGCGCCCAGTGAAGCTTCCGAACGGTCGCTTGCTATGGGCTGCGGCTGATCTCGAACGGCTGACCGGGGCGGATGGGAAATGACTGGCGAAAGAAAGGCCGATGCTGTGGGGCACCGGCCTCAAGAACGATCCATGAACACGGTCGATTGTATGCAGGGCGCGGGCGGGTCGCACCCGGCGATTAGCGCCAAACCTGTGGCGACCGCGGTCCAGCCTGACGGCATCCCTGCCGAACTCAAACTGTGTTCACAGTGGTTGTGCTGGCGGTACGAATGGGACGGGCAGCGATGGACGAAACGCCCCTATTCGCCGCGCTCAGGGGCTCGTGCGTCGGTTACCGACCCCGTGACTTGGGGCACCTTCGACGAGGCGATGGCAGCGTGTCACGCGGGCGGATACGACGGCATCGGTTTTGTCCTGACTCGCGACGACCCTTACAGCATCATCGACCTCGACAACAAGCCCGAGCACCCGGCGACGCCTGAACAATTGGTGCGGCACCAAAAGATTTACGAGACGTTCAACAGCTACACCGAACTGAGCGTTTCGGGAACAGGGGTGCATATTGTCGTCCGCGGCGCGATCCCGAGCGGGGTGCATCGCGATAACGTCGAAGTGTATTCCGAACTCCGGTTCATGGCCTTCACCGGAAAAGTCCTCCGGGATATGCCGATTGTCGATTATCAGCAATGGCTGCTGGTCTTGCACGGCGAAATGCACTCGACCGAGTCCGCCGAGCTCGTTGATCGCGAAGGCACGATGGACGACCGCGAGCTGGTTGATATGGCGATGAACGCCACCAATGCCGACAAGTTCAACCAGCTCTGCCGAGGCGAATGGGAAACGGGCGAATGGCCCAGCCAGTCCGAAGCCGATTTTGCCCTGCTCTCGATCATCGGCTTCTACACCGATGACAACGAACAGGTACGCCGCATCTTTCGTATGACCGCACTCGGCAAGCGCGAGAAGGCGACTCGCGATGACAAATACCTGAATCGTGCTCTCGCCAAGATCAGGGCGAAGCAACCGGCACCGGTAGATGCCACGGGGCTTATGACACAGGCCCAAGCGGTCGCCAACGGTGGGAGAGGCCGGTCCTCGGTCGCCACGCAGACGACTGGCGCGGTAACTCAGGTCCAGTTGCTGCGTGCATCCGACATTTCGGCGCAAGCGATCGACTGGTTGTGGTTGAACTGGTTGGCGGCGGGCAAGTTGCACATTCTCGCGGGCGCGCCGAGCACGGGAAAGACGACCCTGGCCGTGTCGCTTGCCGCAACCGTCAGTGCCGGAGGGCAGTGGCCCGACATGCAACCAGCCGTTGCAGGAAACGTGCTGATCTGGTCGGGAGAGGATGACATTGCGGACACGCTCGTGCCGCGCCTGATGGCGTGCGGAGCGAAGATGGAGCGCGTGTTCTTTGTGCGCGACGTCATGGAAGCGGGTCAGCGACGGCCGTTCGACCCCGCGCGAGACCTCGCGCCCCTTACTGCCGCAGCGCGTGAGATCGGGGGCGTCCGTCTGGTCATTGTCGATTCCATCGTCTCGGCGATCTCAGGAGACGCCCATCGCAATAACGAGGTCCGCCGCGGACTGCAACCGCTGGTGGATTTCGCCGAGCAACATCGCGCAGCCATCCTCGGCATTTCTCACTTCGCCAAAGGCACGCAAGGTCGCGACCCCGTCGAACGGGTAAATGGTTCCTTGGCCTTCGGCGCGCTGGCGCGACTCGTGTTTGCCACAGTGAAGGTGCCCGACACTGATGAGCGCATCTTCGTCCGCACGAAGTCGAACCTTGGCCCCGATGGCGGCGGGTTCAACTATGCGGTTCAAGCAGTTGGCCTGCCCGATGGCATCGTCTCGACGCGCTTGGTGTGGGGTACCCCGGTCAGTGGGGAGGCGCGCGATCTAATCGCCGTCGCCGAGAGCGAGCGGGACGAATCCGGGAACGCCGTCGATGAATGGCTGCGCGAACTGCTGACCGAGGGTGGAGAGATGACCAAGCGCGAGATCATGCGAATCGGTGGGGAATGCGGATTCAAGGAACGCACAATCCAATACGCTCGGGAGCGACTCGGGGTGCAAACAAAAGTCTCAGGGTTCGGCACGGAAAAGAAATCGGTCTGGTTTCTGCCGCCGACCCCCATTCATGCAACGAATTCCCCAATTCAAAATTGATTGCACGATTGCATGAATGGTGAAGGGCAGTTGTGCAACAAAAATATCAATCATGCAAATTATGCAATGAATTTGTATTCGCACACATGGTGCATGAATGGGGTTACCTCGCAGTACTTGGTAACGATTCACAGTGAGCGACGAAGATCGAAAGCACAAGGACGACACCATGAACGCCGAAGAACAAATTGCTGCCCGCATTGAAGCGTTTCGCGATCAGATCGAGCGCGACGGTTTGACGGAGCCGACCGGCGACGGGCGCGTGAGCGAGGAGGATGCGGCGCGTCTGCTCAATATCAAGCATCGCAGGCTCAAGGATTGGCGATTGAACTACCCCGGGCGCGGACCGAAGCATCATTGGCTCGGTACGCATGGACACCGCCTGTCCTACCGCCTTGACGAGCTCGCGCGCTGGCTTGAAGAGCAGCAAGGCTAAACCTGTGGTCATCGACCTCGCCACGAAATCTAGCGGCTAACGGCAGGCGACGGCGATCGCCGGCGGGCGACGGCGTGGAAGGCGTCGGGCGTCTGATGGACGATGACGAAACCATCAACCCATCAGGACGCAACCATCATGACCGCACCCGTTTCGATTCTCGCCAAAGGTACCCAGTTCGCCCGCCTCGCCATCTGCCTCGGTCGCGCTCGCGGCGAAGGCCTGCCCGCTGCGTTGCAGATCGCGGAGGCAACGTATGGCGCAAATTCTCAAGTCGCCACCGTCCTCCGCGCCGCCGTTGCCGAGGGTACAACCGATGATTCCGTTTGGGCCTCGCCCCTTGCCGAGGCGCAGATCATCGCCAACGATTTTCTTGAAGCGACCCGCACCCGCAGCGTACTGAGCAAGCTCACCGAGCTGCGCCGAGTGCCGACGAAGACGGCGGTGCCGGTTCAGACCGGACGGGCTACCGCGTACTGGGCCGGTCAAGGCGCGCCGAAGCCGCTGTCGAAAGGTTCGCTTGATACGGTAACGCTCGAACCGCGCAAGGTGGTCGGCATCGTGCCGCTGTCGCGCGACCTCGTCCGCCTGTCGAACGGCACCGCAGAAACGCTGGTCCGCCGTGACCTTCTGAATGGCAATGCTGCGCTCGCCGATGGGTCGTTCCTCGATCCGGCGAACGTCGGAGTCGCAGGTGTGCAACCGCCTTCGGTCACCGCAGGCCTCACGCCTCTTGCCGGCAGCGGCAACCCCCTCACCGACCTTGAAGCGGCGATTGATGCCTATGCGGGCGATCTCGAAACGGCGGCATTCATCACCGACCCGCTAACCGCCGTGCAGATTGGTCTGCGGTCCAGCGGTTCGAATGCCGTCGTCGTGGGCGCACGCGGCGGCGAAGCGGTCGGCATCCCCGTCTTCACGTCCAGCGGTTCGCCGCGTTCCACGAGCGGCGGGCAAATCGTTCTGCTCGATCAAGCCGCCGTGTTGATGGCCGACGAAGGCATCCGCCTCGACGTCTCCGAGCAGGCAGCGCTGCAATTCGATGACGCGCCGAGCGCAGGCGCACAAGCGCTGGTGTCGCTGTGGCAAAACAACCTCGTCGCGTTCCTGATTGAGCGGCGTCTGAACTGGGCTGCACCGCTCGCCGGGACGGTCGTCGTGCTCAACGGTGCGCTCTACTGACAGGTGCGTGATGAACGGATATGCCTTTGACACCAAACCGCGGCGGAGCAAGCGGAACAAGTATTTGACGCGCGAGCTGCACGCACGAATCGAACAGCTGGAAGTCCGGTTCAAGGCGTTGGAGGCCGCGTATATCCATCTGCTCGACTGTCAGGCCCGAGAACGGGCGGGTCTGCCGATCGTTGAGAAACAACCGATGCTATGGGGAGAAATGCGATGAGACCGGAACTGAAGGAGATCGCCGACGGCATAGTCGCTGCGGTCAAGGATCATGTGTCGAAGGCGACCGACGATCAGCTCGAAGTTGTCGCCGGGTTGGAGGCTCGTGTGGTCAGCAAGATGGCCGAGCTTGAAGCACGGATCGCAGAGTTGGAGGCGAGGAAGTGAAACCGATCAGGATCACGGCGCAGGAGCCGCCCGAGCACGTCAAGACCCTGGCTCAGTGGTTGGAGTGGCGCGAAGCCGAGAACAAGCGAATGTTCGCAGCGTTGGACACCGCGCTCCACGAGATGGCCGAGGGCTTCACGGCACAGCTCGAACGCGACGCAAACGGGCATTCGCAACACTGAACGAATCGCCGATACCGCGGGAAATCGCTTCATCACCGGGCGATCGCCATCGCGTGAAGGGACGGGCAAGGGCAACGACAGCAAATCGCCCCTTGCCCCGATTTTCCGCAGAGCGACCCGGGGGGGGAGTGGCGAGTCGGATCGAGCCTCGTTCGGAACCCGTCGCGATAGCCCTTTCTTTTGCTAAACCCGGACATTGCTAGGGGTGACCAATGCCCAGAAAATCAGCTGAAGCGATCGCCATGGCAGGGATGCCGTGCTTGCAGCGCATCGAGCGCCTCCGCGCGCCGGAAGACCTGACACCGCAGCAGCAGACGCACTTCGCCGTCGTGGTCGCCGCGAAACCGGCCGACTTCTTCAACCCCTGTGACCTGCCGCTGCTCGTCCAATTGTCGCGGCATCTCGCACGTGCCGATGTGATCGAGAACAAGTTCCGCGCGAACCCGTTCATGCTGATGGACGAGTACGACGATCTCAGCCGCTTGGCCGATCGCGAGACGAAGCAGATCACCAGCTTGATGACCCGGCTACGTCTGACGCCGCAGAGCCGCTACCGCCCCGACTCGGCGAAGCACGACGCCGCAGGCACCGAGATGAGGCGTCCATGGGAAATAGAATAAGCTTCGACGTGGCCGTGGAACGCGCCAGAGCGTGGCTAGGAGCGCTGTACGCGCCAGATCATTACCGAGGGCTCGACCTAGGCGAACTCGAATTGGATAACGCCTGCGTGGCCTGCGCGCTGCTCGCCGATTACCTCACCGGGGAGGATGAACCTCCGACCGGGGAGCTAGACAGCCTGTCCCGGCAAGTGGCCGATAGCATGGCCGCCCTTGGCTGGTCGATTCCGCCGGAAGCTGCGCCGGCATTTGCCCTGAAGGTCTGCGGGGATTCTGAGCGGCCGAACTGACAGACAAAGCAGGGATAACCCCGGTCTGACCCCTGCCCAAACTGTGGTCATCAAGGCGTGGAAGCAGGTTCAGGAGCAGCGGGCGCAGATGCGCGAGGCTTGGGAAGTCGCGCTAGGGGTGGATTCACGCTCAGGTGAAGATGCCGGCGACGGCGCCATGAAAAACGAGAAACACACCGAATACTTGCTGGCCGACACCAGAGCCTGTCATTTGTTTGAGACCTAATTCCATGCGGGATGTGGTTGTCTTGACATCCTCCAGTTTCAGAATGAAGTTCTCGCTTGCTTTTTGCATCTCCATCCGAAGGACGGACGCCGTCTGTGTCAGTTCCTGTTGCAGGAACGTGAGGTCTGCTTCCAGTTGCTTGACCCTACCTTCGAGCGTGTTATCGCAAGATCGAAAGCGAACTGTGGGTGTGCCGCCGGAAAGCGAGAGATGAGCGGACTCGGGAGTTAGGGTGTGCCTCCAACAGCAGAAGGGGAGGCGTTGAAAATAAGCTCGGACACGTGCCTTGAGGGAGTCGCGGTCGAACAATCTTATGTTCGAGTCGATCGAAAGCAAGACCAATCCACCGCCGACAACCTGGAGGATCGCGGAACTCCACTTGTTGAACCACACAACGTCTTCTGCAGATAGGCCGATGCGGAAGACGACAACAAAATGGATCATTGCGAGCAGAGCGGGCGCAGTAATGGGCCACGATTCCTTGATCCAAGCGGGCAGGCGGAGCCACCTGTCCCAAGTGAAGTTCATGCCCAAGTATTCGCGATCGTTCATGGTCTGTTGGCTTGCATACTCAGATATGACGAACTGGATTCTATCCTGACAGGCGCGCCCCCATCCCGAATGCCCAAACTGTGGTCATCGCCTGCCGCTAGCCGCCCCGCGATCGCCGCCATACCCTGTTCCCTGTCATGACCACAGGGGGCAGCAGCATGGCACTTCTCGACCCGTTCTTGTGGGGCCTTGCGAAGCCGACCGCGCAGACCGCGAAGCGTCGCCGAGTCGCCGCACCTTCGGGCGGAGCGGCAGACGAGCCACCCGCCGAACCGCCCAAGAGCGGCGACAAATGCCTGCGCGTGTGGGCGATCGCGGAGGCGATGCACGGGGCTGACCCGAACTGTCGCCGCAGGGACGTTCATGCTGAGTGCGTGCGGCAGGGCATCAACGCTTCGACCGCGCGCACGCAGTATCAGCGCTGGTGGTCGGCACGGCGCGGATAGAAAAGTTCACTCCAGCTGCCGGGTGCCAAAGGCGCTCGCGGTTCCTTGAATGAATTAGGGGCTCGACCCCGCCGACAACCAAGGAGCCGACCATGACCGCCACGACCTACCTGACCAAGAAATCCGCTCAAGGCGCAGCGCGCCGCCTGCACGGCAAGGACTACGCCGAACGCTTCGACATCGAGCAGATTGCCCCGAGCGCGTGGGCGATCATCGAGAAGACGCCTGCACCTGTGGTCACCGAGAAGAATGTCCGTCGTCAGTCCGTCGAAGGCATCGAGCATCCGACCAAGCTCGTGTGGCAGATCGCCGACGAGATGCACGCGAAGGACCCGAACTGCCGCCGTCGCGACGTGATGACCGAGTGCGATCGACTCGGGATCGCCTTCTACACGGCACGCACGCAGTATCAGAAGTGGCTCGTAGCGCGGCGAGCGTGAGGGCGACGCGCAGGGCGCGAAGGGGCTTCGGCCCCTTTTTGTTGCCCGCCCGATTCACTTACATGGGCGCGCACCACTTACAAAGCTCTTACAAAGGCGCTCGGCAACAAAAAGGCCAGATCGTGTGATCTGGCCTAATTGCTTGTTTTTATTACTGAATTCTGGTGGGGGCAGTAGGATTCGAACCTACGACCAATTGATTAAGAGTCAACTGCTCTACCAACTGAGCTATACCCCCGGGTGCTGCCAATCTTCTGCCGGAAATTCCACCGGTAAGGTGGTAGGCCGTGCGGGATTCGAACCTGCGACCAACGGATTAAAAGTCCGCTGCTCTACCAGCTGAGCTAACGACCCCCGTGCAGAAGGACCCGAAGTTTATGCAACGGTTCGAGGCCCGTCAAGTAATTGTGACAGAAATTGCGTCATCCGGCCCCGAAGAGGCGGCGGAAGCCTGCGCCGATGGAGGCCATGAAGCCGCCGCTCTTGGCTGCTGCGGCCGTTTCGGCGTGTGGCGCAGCCAGCTGGACATCCGAAATCAGGGCCTCCATGGCGCCCGCCGACGTGGCCTCGACCGTGTGGCGGAAGGTCAGGGCCGGGTCGCTCGCCAGCGCGTTGTGCTTGCGCAGCGCGGACTGCAGCACGAGCTTCAGGTAGCCGGTGCGGATGGGTTTGGGGACGAAGCGGTAGATCTGGCCCTGGTTGATCAGTGTCGTGATGGTGTCGGCGTCGCTCTCACCCGTGAGCATGACGGTGACGATCTCCGGGTGCTTGCTCTTCATCAGACGCACGAGCCGCGTCGCGTCGATGGTGCCGACCCGGGTTTCGGAGACGATCACCGACACCTGCTCGCTGTTGAGGATGCCCACTGCGTCGGCGAGGTTGCGCGTGAAGGACACTTTCGCACTGGCGCCGACGAGGTCGGAAACGGCGCGCCCCATCTCGGGGTCGTCGTCGATGACGAGGATGCGTTCGCCGTTCGCGATGATGGGCGCGTCCTCGGAAATCTCCGGTGCGGCAGCCTCGACGGGCTGGGTCTTGGCGATCGTGATGGCCTGCGCGACGACCTTGGGAAGCTCGGCGATGTTCCATGGCTTGTTGATGAAGCGGAACACCTCGCTTTCATTCACCGAGCGCACGATCGCCTGCATGTCGGAGTAGCCGGTGAGCAGGATGCGCATCGTGCGCGGCGACAGCTTCCTCACTTCGCGCAGGACCTCGACGCCGGTCATCGCCGGCATGCGCTGGTCGCTGATGACGACGTCGAAGTCATGCTGTTTCACGAGTTCGAGCGCTTCGGCGCCGCTGGTCGCCGTGAATACCTCGAACTGCTTCTGCAGCAGCCACTGCAGGGAGCGGACGATGCCCGGTTCGTCGTCGACGCAGAGGACCTTGCCGGCCAATCGTGTCATGTGTCTTTCTCCTGCCTGTGTCAGGCGGCCTTGGCGAGGGGGGGCTGCTGGCGCACCGGCAGCGTGATCGTGAAGGTCGTTCCGACGCCGATGCGCGTGCTGACGGTGATGTCGCCGCCGTGTTCGGTGACGATGTTACGCGCAATCGCGAGGCCGAGGCCGGTGCCTTCGCCGGCAGGCTTGGTCGTGTAATAGAGGTCGAAGATGTGCGGCAGTACTTCGTCGGGAATGCCGCGGCCGTTGTCCTGTACTTCGATGCGGACCTGGTCGCCCTCGGCTACGCTGCGGACCCGGATGCGGCCGGGGCCGTCGATCGCCTGCGCGGCGTTGTTGATGAGGTTGAGGAACACCTGGTTGAGCTGCGAGGGGTTGCACTCGACGTCGGGCAGGTCGCCGTAGTCCTCGACGAGTTCGATGTTCTTGGGGATCACCGTCTGCGCGATGTAGGCGACCGTATGCAGGGACTTGTTGAGATCCGCATTGGTGGTCGCCGCACGGTCCAGGCGGGTGAAGTCGCGCAGGTTCACGACGAGCTCGGACATCTGGTCGATGCCGCCGAGGACGTCCTTGAGCATCTCCTGGAGCATGGTGACGTCGACATTGCCTTCCTGCAGCTTTTCGAGGTTCGCCTTGAGCTGCGACACCTTGATCGTGACCTTGTCGCCCTCGACGTCCTCGAGGATGGTCGAGAGCTTGCCGGCGACCTTCATCGGCAGTTCCATGCTCTGGAGCGCGTCCTTGACCATCAGGATGTTGTTCTGCGAGAACGCGAGCGGGGTGTTGAGCTGGTGCGCGACCCCGGCGACCATCTGGCCGAGCGAGGCCATCTTCTCGGACTGGGCGAGTTGCTGGTGGGTGTGGGCGCGCTCGGCTTCCTGCTGCTGGATGATCTTGTCGGCGCGGCGCACGATCGCCAGCAGGGCGGCGAAGAGCAGCACGAGCAGGCCCGCGATCGTTGCGAGCTGGCGGTAGGAGGTCGCGTCGACGGCGGCCTGGTTTTCGATCGCGGCGGCTTCGAGCTTCTGCTGGTTGCTGGTCGCTGTGGTGCGGATCTGCGCCGAGGTCTGCTGGATCTGCTTCAGGAAGGGCGTCACGTCGGAATACACCTCGAACACGCCGACGATGCGCGAGCTGCCCGGGTCGAGGACGGGCAGGTAGCTGCTGATCAGGTCGCGGTTCTCGACCACGCCCTCGAAGGCGCTGAACTTGCCGCGGTGAGTGAGTTCGCTCTTGGGTACGCCGTCGAAGGCCGCGCTGCGCCAGCCGGCATTGGTGCTTTTGTCTTCGCCGATCTGCGCATGCTCGGAAGAGTAAACCGTGACTCCGCGCAGATCGAATACCTTGATCTTGAACACGGTGCTCTTCTTCATCGATGCGAACACCTTTGCGTCGATCGCCTTGAAGTCGGGCAGCGCCATGACGCGCTTGCCGATGTCCGCGAAGCAGGCCTTCTTCTCGGGGGGCGCGACCTTCTTGCCCTTGTCGTCTTCGACATCGGCGATCGCCTGGCAAGCACTGGCGTCGATCGTCTGGACCTGGGCGACGAAGGGAGCGAAATCCTTTTCCCACAGCGCGTTCGCGAACAGGCGTGTGAGGTTCACGTTGCCTGACTCGTGAATCGTCAGCAGATCTCGTCGTGCGGATTCTTCCTGCTGCTTGGCGAAGGATTGCTGCACTTCGCCGAAGAAGGTCCGCTGATCGTCACCGGTCTGGCGGAAGAAATCGCCCTGTTGGCGTTCGAAGTAGATGAGGCTCAGCGCGACCAGGGCGAACATGCCGAGGCTGGCGAGTGTGAAATACCGGACTAGACGGAACTGCATCGAAAGGTCTCCCGCGAGGACGCAAGGTCACAGACAAAGATGTTACGAAACCTTTCAGCAAACAGGGCTGACCTATGTCAAAGGGTTTCGACTGAGAGCCTATTACGAATTTGGTGTGCCGACGGGCCGGGCTGATCGTTTTTCCGTCATCGGTGCCTGGCGCCGGCGGCGCGTGCTCTGACTTTAAGCATACGGTGTGGGATCGGATATCGCGGCCGCCTCGAAGCCGGCACGGCGCAGGCGGCAGGCGTCGCACATGCCGCACGCGCGCCCGGCGTCGTCCGCCTGGTAGCACGAGACGGTCTGGCTGTAATCCACGCCCAGCGCGCTGCCGCGGCGGATGATGTCGGCCTTGGATAGCGCGATCAGCGGCGCGTGGATCCTGAGGCGCGTGCCCTCGACGCCGGCCTTGGTGGCGAGGTTTGCCATCGTCTCGAAGGCGGCGATGAATTCGGGGCGGCAGTCGGGGTAGCCGGAGTAGTCGACCGCATTCACGCCGACGAAGATGTCGTTCGCGCCGAGCACCTCGGCCCAGGCCAGTGCGATCGACAGCATCACGGTGTTGCGTGCCGGCACGTAGGTCACGGGGATTCCGGCGGTGCTGCCGTCGACGGGAACGGGGATCTTGTCGTCCGTCAGTGCGGAGCCGCCGAACTGGCCCAGTTCGACGCTCGCGACGCGGTGCTCGCGCGCGCCGAGCGAGGCGGCGATGCGCCGTGCGGCGTTGAGCTCGGCCGCATGGCGTTGGCCGTAGGCAACGGACAGCGCATAGGTCTCGAAACCCATATCGCGCGCGATCGCGAGGCAGGTGGCGGAGTCCAGTCCGCCGGACAGCAGAATGACGGCGCGCTCGGGATGGTCGGTCATGGCAGGGGGCTCCGGGCGGAGGCGAAAACAACAGGGCGCGGCATGCGGGCGTTCAGCGTCCCCGCGCGTCGTTCCACAGGATCTTGTGCAGTTGCAGCTGGAAGCGTACCGGGAGGCGGTCGCGCACGATCCACTCGGCGAGCAGCGTGGGGTCGAGGCTGCCCTGCACCGGCGACAGCAGGACGGTGCAGCGCCCGGCGAGGTCGTGCAGTGCGATCTGAGCCTTCGCCCACGCGTAATCGGCCTCGTCGGCGAGGACGATCTTGATCTCGTCGTGCGCGGCGAGGTGGGCGAGGTTCTCCCAGCGGTTGCGCGAGACCTCGCCCGAGCCGGGGGCCTTGAGGTCCATGATGCGCGACACGCGCGGATCGACCGCAGCGATGTCGAGCGCGCCGCTGGTTTCGAGCGACACCGAGAAGCCGGCGTCGCACAAGGCCGCGAGCAGCGCGAGGCAGGATTTCTGCGCCAGCGGCTCGCCGCCGGTGACGCAGACGTTCCGGATGCCGTGGGTGGCGACCGCGTCGCACACCTCGGCGATGCTGCGGCTTTCGCCGCCCTGAAAGGCGTATTCGGTGTCGCACCAGCTGCAGCGCAGCGGGCAGCCGGTCAGGCGCACAAATACCGTGGGCAGGCCGACACGCGTCGACTCGCCCTGGATCGACGCGAAGATCTCGGTGATCCGCAGCTTGGGAGCGGCGGTTTCGGAAAAGGTCATGCGGACTTCAGGACTTGCGTGCGAGGCGCTGCTTGGCAGCCTTGCCTGCGGAGCTGTCGGGGAAGCGTTCGACGAGCTTCTTCAGCGTTTCCTGCGACGACTTGGCATCGCCCAGCGCTTGCTGGCAGTTCGCCATGCCGAGCATGGCGTCGGGCGCGACGGGGTCGTTCGGCCAGTTCGTCAGCACGCTCTTGAAGTAGTTGTTGGCGACGGCGACGTCCTTCGCCTGCAGCGCGGCATTGCCGGCCCAGAAGTGCGCCCCGGGCTGCACGCCACTGCGCGGGTAGCGCTTGATGAATTGGTCGAAGGCGGCCTGCGCTTCCTTGTACTTGCCTTCCTTGAGCAGGTTCAGCGCAGCTTCGTAGTCGCGCGACTCGGCTGCCGGGTCGGGCGCGGGGGTTTCGGGCGCGGCCGCTACGGGCGCGGTCTCGAGCTTGCGCACGCGGTTGTCGAGATCGACGTAGAAATCGCGTTGGCGCTGCTTCAGCGCTTCGATCTCGTGCAGAAGGACTTCGAGTTGTCCGTGGAGTTTCGATACTTCGGTGCGAAGCAGCTCGTTCTGGTTCGCCAGTTCGAGTTGCCCGCGGCTGCTGGCCTCCAGCCGTTCGATGCGGGGGGTGATGTCCGTGCGCAAGTTGGTGATTGCGCGCCGCGCCTCCTCGTCGTCGAACAGCGCCGCCTGGGACGGCGCGGCGTGCGACAAGGCGGCAACGACCGCGAGCGGCAGGAGGCGCTTCATCAGAATTCGCCCGAGTAGAGCATGTCTCCGCGACGGTTCTGCGCGAAGCAGTCTTCCGTCGCTTCCGCGCAGCGCGGCTTTTCTTCGCCGAGGCTGACGGATTCGATCTGCGTTTCCTTGGCGCCGAGCAGGGTCAGGGCCTTGCGCACGGCGTCGGCGCGCTTCTGGCCGAGGGCGAGGTTGTATTCGCGGCTGCCGCGCTCGTCGGCGTTGCCCTGGATCAGCATCTTCATCGTCGGGTTCTGCACGAGGAACTTGGCGTGCGCTTCGACCAGCGGGCGGGCTTCGTCGCGGATGACGTAGCTGTCGAAGTCGAACATCACGCTGCGCTTGGACAGGATGTTCTTCGGGTCGGTCAGCGCGGCGATGCCGGAGCCGGATGCGCTCGGGGCGGTCACGGTGGCGACGCCGGAACCGGCGCCCTGGCTGCGCTCATCGACAGCGGCGCCGCCGGCGGGCTGATCGAAGGTGCCGGTGCTGCTGCACGCGGCGAGAAGGGTGGAAAGGAGGACGGGGACGAGCACTTTTTTCATGGGGGTTTCCAGATCTAGTCGAACAGTGTTGTTGCTTGCGGGAGGGAGTTACCGGCTCTGCGGGCCCCAGGAGGGCTCGCGGACATCGGCGGCCTGCACCGACAGGCGCTGCTTCACCCGGCCGTCGGACGAAACTGCTGCAAGCACTCCACGGCCGCCGCTGTCGGTGGCGTAGAGGATCATGCGGCCGTTGGGCGCGAAGCTGGGCGACTCGTCACGCGCCGAGTCGGTGAGGATCGTGGTCTGGCGGGTGGCGAGGTCCATGATGGCCACCTGGAAGCGCCCACTGTTGCGCGTGATGAAGGCGAGGCTCGTGCCGTCGGCCGAGGGGCGCGGGGTCACGTTGTAGCTGCCTTCGAAGCTGACGCGCTGGGCACTGCCGCCGCTCGATGAGGTTCGGTAGATCTGCGGGCTGCCGCCGCGGTCGGAAGTGAAGTAGATCCACTCGCCGTCGGGCGACCATGCGGGTTCGGTGTCGATGCCGGGGGACGTGGCGAGGCGGCGCACGCCGGAGCCGTCGGCATTGAGGACGTAGAGCTGGGACTGGCCGTCCTTCGTGAGCACGACGGCGAGGCGCTGGCCGTCCGGCGCCCAGGCCGGGGCGGAGTTGGAGCCCTTGAAGTTGGCGACCACCTGGCGCTGGCCGGTGGCCAGCGTATGCACGTAGACGACCGGTTTCTTGGCCTCGAAGGAGACGTAGGCAAGGCGCTGGCCGTCCGGCGCCCAGGCGGGCGAGATGATCGGTTCGCGCGAGGCCAGCGCGGCCGCGGCGTTCATGCCGTCGGCGTCGGCGATCTGCAGTTCGTAGCGCGGCGCCGCGGTCGGGCCGCTCTTGACGACGTAGGCGATACGGGTCGAGAAGTAGCCGGGCTGGCCGGTGAGCTTCTCGTAGACGAAATCGGCGATCTTGTGGCCGATGGCGCGGTTCTGCGCCGGGGCCATGCGCAGCGACAGTCCGCCCAGTTCGGTCTGCTTCTGCGTGTCGAAGAGCCGGAAGCGCACTTCGAAGCGACCGTCGCCCTGCTGGTAGATGCTGCCGGTCAGCACTGCGTCCGCGCCGCGGCCGCGGACCGAGGCCATGTCGGGAGCGGCCGTGACGGGGAAGGCGGCGAGCCCCATGTCGACGAGGCTGAAGAGTCCGCTGCGTTCGAGGTCGGCACGCACGACGTCGGTGACGCCACGCGGCAGGGTGCCTTCGTTTTCGAACACGGGGATCGCGACGGGAAAGCGGCTCGCGCCGGCGCCCGTGATCTCGATCGAGAGCTGCGCATGCGCGACGGCGCTGACGACGGTCAGCGCGGCAGCGATGAGCAGACGGTATGCGGAGAGGAGTTTTCTCATGGCTGGGGCTTGCCTAAAGGCGAATTATAACGAATGGAGTCGAACGTGATGCTTAAAGATCGAAACTGATTCGAATTGGTTCCTTCATTCTTCGAGCGGTTTAAAGCGCAGTTCGAGGGTGCGCTCGAACAGTTCCGGTTCCTTGGGCAGCGGCAGCGGGCTCGAGCGCCGGATCGCGCGCTCGATCGCATCGTCGAGCGACGCGATGCCCGAGGAGCGCTTGAGCCGGATCGCGAGTACTTCGCCGCTGGGCAACTGATCGACCTCGAACACCGCCTCGGGGTTGCCGCTCAGTCCGGGCGGGCGCAGCAGGTTGCCGCGCACCTTGGTGCTGATCGCGTTCCGGTAGGCGTCGACGACGCCCTTCGTGCGCGCGGCCGATGAACGTGCGGCATCCTCGCGCATCGTGCGTTCGAGGTCGGCACGGGCGCGGGTTTGTGCCGTTTCCTGCGCGAGCTTCTGCGCCAGGTAATCGTCCTTCGGCGGCGTCACCGGCTTGGGCTCGGGTTTCTTCGGTTCCGGCTTCGGTTCGGGCTTCTTCGGCTCGGGTTTCGGTTCCGGTTTGGGCTCGGGCTTCGGTTCCGGCTTGGGCGGCTTCTTGACCTCGGGAGCCTTCGTCGCGATGTCCGGCTTCGGTACCGGTTTGGGCTCGGGTTTCGGTTCCGGCTTGGGCTGCGGTTTGGGGGGCTCCGGCCGGGGTTCCGGTTTCGGTTCGGGCTTCGGCTCCGGCTTGGGTTCCGGCTTGGGTTCCGGCGCCGGCGCCGGCGGCGGCAGAGCCGGTTCGGCCGCGGGCGGGGCGACGAGTTCGACCTCGAGCGCCGCGGGCGGGCTGCTCTGCCAGCGGATGCCGAAGATCAGGAAGGCGACGAGGCCCAGGTGAACGACGACCGTCAGCGCCAGCGAGGCCCACTTGCCGGGCTCGTCGCGCTGCAGGTCAAGGTGCGTGTCTTTCATCGGTTCTGCGTCTGCAGACTAATCTTCTGGAACCCCCTGGTCCGCAGATCCTGAAGAGTCTTCATTACTTCGTCATAGATCACGTTCTTGTCGGCGGCGACGATGATCGGCTGAGACGGATTCTTCTTCACCGCACTTTCTAGCTCGCGGATCAATGCGAGTTTCTCGAGCTTGCGCGGCGGCGACGCTGCAGTTGCCTGCAATGCCAGCGATCCGTCCTTGCTTACGGTCAGAATCATCGCTTCGACCGGCGGTTGCGGCACTCCGCCCACGGTGGGGAGATCGACGCTGCCGGTCTGGATCATCGGCGCGGTGACCATGAAGATCACGAGCAGCACCAGCATCACGTCGATATAGGGCACGACGTTGATCTGGTTCATCAGGCGGCGCTGGCGCATCGGTGCGTCCTCCCCGCTCAGCGCAACTGGCGCTGCAGGATGTTCGAGAATTCTTCCATGAAGCTCTCGAAGCGGATGCTGATGCGGTCGATGTCGTGCGCGAAACGGTTGTAGGCGACCACCGCGGGGATCGCGGCGAAGAGGCCGATCGCGGTGGCGACCAGTGCCTCGGCGATGCCCGGGGCGACGTTCGCGAGGGTTGCGGAGCTGACGTTGGACAGGCCGCGGAAGGCGTTCATGATGCCCCACACGGTGCCGAAGAGACCGATGTAAGGGGATACCGAGCCGACCGAGGCGAGGAAGGCGAGATGGGCTTCGAGGTCGTCCACCTCGCGCTGGTAGGTCGCGCGCATCGCGCGGCGCGCGCCGTCGATGATCGAGGCGTTGTCGTGGTTCTTGCTGCGCAGCTTGGTGAATTCGCGGTAGCCGGACTCGAAGATGCGCTCCATGCCGCCGGTTTCATGACGCGCGGCGGCGGCCGACTGGAACAGCGAGTTGAGGTCGCCGCCGCTCCAGAAGTCGCGCTCGAAGCCGTTGGTCTTGCTGCGGGCGGCGCGGATCTGGAATGACTTGCGGAAGATCCAGTACCAGGAGAGGAGCGACAGGCCTGCGAGCAGGGCCATGACGAACTGGACCAGGACGCTGGCCTGGCCGATGAGGCTGATGATCGAGAGATCGTGAGTGGCGGTCATGCTTGTACGAGTTTTTCCAGTTTTTGGCGCATGTCTGCGGGGAGCGGGGTCGGGCGTTTCCTGTCGAGGTCGACGCAGGCGATGACGAAGCGGCCCCGGAACAGGACTTCGTCGCCGCGCATCACCTTCTGCACGAACACCAGGCTCGCGCCGCGGAGCGTTTCGACGCCCGTCGTGACATGTAACGCATCATCGAGCATTCCGGCTGACAGATAATCGCCGGCGACGGATCGGACGACGAAACCGATGCGCTGTTCGGTCAGCAGCGCCTGCTGTTCGAAGCCCGCCGCGCGCAGCCATTCGGTGCGCGCGCGCTCGCAGTAGCGCAGGTAGTTGGCGTAGTAGATGACTCCGGCGGCGTCGGTGTCCTCGTAATAGACGCGGACCGGCAGCGAAGATACGCAGTTTTCGCCGGAGATCGACGACGGGCGAGGTGTGTGCATCGCAGCATTCTAGCCGACGGCGCGCCTTCTTTTACACCCGCGGCGTCCGGACTGTTTTGCAAAAGGTAAGGTGCGGTCGGCCTTGCGTCCGATTGCACCGCAGCAGGGGGCGCAAGAGGCGGGTCCGAAATGCTATCCTTCCACATCCCCGACTAGTTAATTTCCGTTCGCACAGGTCGTAACGTGGTTCTTCCATTCTTCGGCAAGAAGCCCGCTCCCGGTACGCAGCCCTCAGGTGCGTCGGCCGGTACGGCGCCTTCGTCGGCGGCGCCTCAGGCGGAGCCGCCCGAGCTGTCCAAACTGGATTTTTCGGTCGGCGACCCGACGCACGCCCTGGCGCATTGCGCCGGCCAGGTCGAGGTGCAGGAGATGGCTGCGGGTATCGGTGCCGCCTACGAGGAGGCCGCCGTGCTGTACGCGAACGGCAACACGGTGGAGGCGGAAGCGGCGCTCGATGCGGTGCTGGACGGGCAGGGCAGCCATACGGGCGAGGGGTTGTGGATGATGCTGCTCGACCTGTACCGGCTGACCGGGCAGCGCCAGCGTTTCGAGGCGCGGGTGCTGGACTACGCGACGCGCTTCGAGCGGTCGCCGCCGCCGTGGACGGATTTGTCGAGTGCGCCGGAACATGCGCGCTCGAACGTGGCGCCGATGGTGAACATGGCGGGCAGCCTTTCCGGCCAGGCCGCGGCGCAGTTCCAGCAGATCGCCATCATCGGCAAGAAGAGCGGCGCGATCCGTATCGATCTCGGGCGCCTGCGCTCGGTCGATGAAAACGGATGCACGCTGTTCCGCAACGTGTTGCGCGAACTCGCGGCGGAGCGCGTGAAGGTGTCGCTGCTGAACTGCGGCCAACTCGCCGAGATGCTGGCCGGGCAGGTGCGCACCGGCGAACCTGGCGGGCGGGACATCTGGCTGCTGCTGCTGGAGATGCTGCAGCACATCGGCGAGCAGGAGCGTTTCGAGAACCTGGCGGTGGATTACGCGATCACCTTTGAGGAGTCGCCGCCGTCCTGGGAGGTGCGGGTCGCTCAGGCGGCCTCGACGACGGCAGTCCATGAGGTCGCGCTCGATCTGGATGCCCCCGCGAGCGACGATTTCGTGCTCGACGGGGACCTTACCAGCGCGGCGGTCGAGAAGATCCGCAAGCTGGCCGCGCACGCGAGCGGCCTGCAGAGCGTCGAGGTCGACTGTGGCCAGTTGCGCCGCATCGATTTCGTCAGCGCGGGCACGCTTTTCAATATTCTTGCAACCCTGCAGGCGCAGGGTAAGACGGTCGTGCTGCGCGATGTGAACGCGATGGTCGCGGCATTGCTGCGGGTGATGGGGGTCGATCAGGTCGCGGTGGTGCTGCTGCGCAGCTGACCGGATTCGCCGTCCTTTCGGACTCGAGGAAAATCGAATGGAACAGTATCACGGCACCACGATCCTCTCGGTGCGCCGCGGCAATCGTGTCGCGCTGGGAGGCGACGGCCAGGTCACCCTGGGCAACATCGTCATCAAGGCGACGGCGCGCAAGGTGCGGCCGATCTATCAGGGCAAGATCCTCGCGGGTTTCGCGGGCGGCACGGCGGACGCCTTCACGCTGATCGAGCGCTTCGAGGCGAAGCTGGAGAAGCATCAGGGCAACCTGCTGCGCAGCGCGGTGGAACTTGCCAAGGATTGGCGCACGGACCGCGTGCTGCGGCGGCTGGAGGCGATGCTGGCGGTCGCGGATCGCGACAATTCGCTGGTGATCACCGGCAATGGCGACGTGCTGGAGCCGGAACTGGGCATCGTCGCGATCGGCAGCGGTGGCGCCTATGCGCAGTCGGCGGCGCGCGCGTTGCTGGAGAACACCGAGCTTCCGCCCGAGGAAATCGTGCGCAAGTCACTGCAGATCGCGGGCGACCTGTGCATTTATACCAACCAGAGCCACGTGATCGAGGTGATCGAGGGATGACGCAGATGACCCCGCCGGAGATCGTCTCCGAACTCGACAAGCACATCGTCGGACAGGGCAAGGCGAAGAAGGCCGTTGCGATTGCGCTGCGCAACCGCTGGCGGCGTGCCCAGATCGAGGAGCCGCTGCGCAGCGAGATCACGCCCAAGAATATCCTCATGATCGGGCCGACCGGCGTCGGCAAGACCGAGATCGCGCGCCGCCTGGCGCGCCTGGCGAACGCGCCCTTCATCAAGATCGAGGCGACGAAGTTCACTGAAGTGGGCTATGTCGGCCGGGATGTCGAGACGATCATCCGCGATCTGGTGGAGATCGCGATCAAGGACGGGCGCGAGCGGGAGATGAAGACGGTGCGCGACCGGGCGATGGACGCGGCCGAGGACCGCGTGCTGGACGCGCTGCTGCCGCCGGCGCGCCCGGTCGGGTTCGCCGCCGACCCGGAGCCGCAGGACACGGCGACGCGGCAGAAATTCCGCAAGAAGCTGCGCGAGGGCGAGCTCGACGACAAGGAGATCGAGATCGAGGTCGCCGCACAGGCGATGACGGCCGAGATCTTCGCGCCCCCGGGCATGGAGGAGCTCACGCAGCAGATCCAGGGCATGTTCCAGAACCTGGGGGGCGGCAAGAAGAAGCTGCGCAAGATGAAGATCGGCGAGGCGCTGAAGGCGCTTGCCGACGAGGAAGCCGTGCGCCTGATCAACGACGAGGAAGTGAAGGCGGACGCGATCCGTGCGGTGGAGCAGAACGGCATCGTGTTCCTCGACGAGATCGACAAGATCGCCGCGCGGTCGGACGTGCATGGTGCCGACGTGTCGCGCCAGGGCGTGCAGCGCGACCTGCTGCCGCTGGTCGAGGGCACGACGGTGTCGACCAAGTACGGCATGATCAAGACCGATCATGTGCTCTTCATCGCCAGCGGCGCGTTCCACCTGTCGAAGCCGAGCGATCTGATCCCCGAACTGCAGGGGCGCTTCCCGATCCGGGTCGAGCTGGAGAGCCTGTCGGTGGAGGATTTCGTGTGCATCCTCACGCAGACGGATGCCTGCCTGGTGCGGCAGTATCAGGCCTTGCTCGCGACCGAGGGGGTGACGCTGGAGTTCGCCGACGCGGGCATCCGCCGCCTCGCCGAGATCGCCTTCCAGGTGAATGAGAAGACCGAGAACATCGGCGCACGGCGCCTATATACGGTGATGGAGAAACTGCTCGAGGAGATTTCCTTCGAGGCCGGCAAGAGTGGCGTGGACAAGCTGGTGATCGACGCGGCATACGTCGATGGTCGGCTCGAGGTGTTCGCACAGCGCGAGGATCTCGCGCGTTACGTCCTGTGAGGTGCTGAATGAAGTTCCTGGTGTGCATGGCGGCTTCGATACTGGCCGCCGGTGTCGCGTCGGCGGCGGAGCCGGCGGTCAGCGTGTTCCACGGCGAGCACGACAACTACGATCGCTCGGGCTTGTCCGTGCGCCTCGGCCCGGTGTGGGAGGGCGACTGGGGCTCGTGGCATGCCGGTGTGCACCCGGAACTGGAGTTGAGCCATTTTCGTTACAGCGGTTCGAGCGCCGGTCCGGACACGCTGAACCAGGCGGGTGCGATCGGTCTGCTGCGCATGGTGCGCGGCAAGGGCAACTTTCAGCCCTACGCGGAATTGGGGCTTGGTGCCGCGCTCCTGAGTCGCACGGACCTCGGGCCCAAGGTGTTCTCGACGGCCTTCCAGTTTTCGCAGCACGCGGGGCTGGGGTTCGAGTTCGGCGGCCGTTTTTCGGTGGGCTGGCGCTATTCGCATTATTCGAACGGCGACATCGAGATGCCCAACGACGGCATCGACCTGCATCAGTTGCTGATCGGCGCAAGCTTCTGAGCCTGCGCCTGCGCCTGCGCATCGCGAGGGGCCCTGTCGGGCCCTTTTTTGTCGCCGCCGTCCTGTGGCGTTTTCGTTGAACCTTTTCGCCCTCCATGCTGATCCGCATCGTTTCGATCCTCTTCCCGCTGTTCGCGCTGACCGCACTGGGCTACTTCGTAGGTCGGCGGATGCGGCCGGACCTGTCGCATGCGAACAAGCTCAACATGGACGTGTTCATCCCGGCGCTGGTGTTCGCGGCGCTTGCGAACAAGGAGTTCCGCGTCGCGGAGTTCGGCTCGCTGTCGGTCGCGACGCTGCTGATGGTGATCGGTTCGGGGGCGGTCGGCTACGTGCTCGCGCGCCTCTCGGGTATCGCGCCGAAGAGCTTCGTGCCGCCCTTGATGTTCAACAATTGCGGCAACCTGGGGCTGCCGCTGGCGGTGCTGGCGTTCGGCGATGCGGCGCTGGCTCCGGCAGTGGTGATGTTCATGGTATCGAACCTGCTGCACTTCTCCTTCGGTGCGTGGCTACTCGACCATCGCATCAAGGTGTGGACGGTGTGGCGGGTGCCGTCGGTGCTGGCGACCTTCGCGGGCCTGGCGGTCGGGATCGCCGGCATCGAGATGTGGCCTCCGCTGATGCTGGCGATCAAGATGCTGGGCGATATCGCGATTCCGCTGATGCTGTTCGCGCTGGGTGTGCGCCTGACCGACTCGCGCATCGCGTCGCTCGGTCTGGGTCTGTATGCCGCCGTCGCGCGGCCGGTGGCGGGCATGTTGCTCTCGTTCGCGGTGCTGCAGGTGTTCGACCTCTCGGCGCAGGAGCGCGCACTGGTGGTCGTGTTCGGCGCCCTGCCGCCGGCGGTGCTGAACTACATCTTCGCCGAACGCTACCATCAGGAACCCGAGGCGGTCGCCTCGATGGTGCTGCTCGGCAACGTCGCTGCGGTCGTGTTCCTGCCGATCGCGCTGGCGATGGTTCTGCCCTGAAACTACTGGAGGTCCGCATGACCGAAGCGCTGTTTCGCCTGGATGCCTATGCCCGTTCCTGTGTCGCGCAGGTGGTCGCCGTCGACGCAAACCGCGTCGTGCTCGACCGCAGCGTGTTCTACCCGACCGGCGGCGGGCAGCCGGGGGATTGCGGGGTGCTGATCGGGCCGGACGGGACGCGCGTGCCCGTTGTCGAGGCCATGAAGGGCGAGGGCGGAACGGTCGTGCATGTGCTCGCCGAAGGCGCGGAGGCGCCGCTCAACGCCCTCGTCGCAGCCGATACGCCGGTCGAGGCGGGCGAGATCAGCGAGACGGAACTGGATGCGAATCCCGGGCTGGTGAAGACGATGTCGGTGCAGCCGCCGCGCGGCCAGGGCAGCGTGCGCACGATTCACATTCCCGGCGTCGATCTGCAGCCCTGCGGCGGCACCCACCTGCGGCGCACCGGCGAAGTCGGGCCGCTGAAGGTCGTGCGCATCCGCTCCGAAGGCAAGCGCAACAAGCGGGTGACGATCGCCTTCGCGGAGCAGTGAGCGCGGCGCGGCGGGCTCAGGTCCGGGGCGGGTGCGACAGTCCGTCGAGCAGCCCTTTCAGCAGGTCGACCGGAACGGGAAAAACGATCGTCGAGGCCTTGTCGCCGGCGATCTGGGTGAGGGTCTGCAGGTAGCGCAGCTGCATCGCTGCGGGCTGGCGCGAGAGCATTTCGGCCGCGTTCATGAGGCTCTCCGCGGCCTGCTTTTCGCCTTCCGCGTGGATCACCTTGGCGCGCCGCTCGCGTTCCGCCTCGGCCTGGCGGGCGATCGCGCGGATCATGCTCTCGTTGAGGTCGATGTGCTTGATCTCGACGTTGGCGACCTTGATGCCCCAGCCGTCGGTCTGCGCGTCGAGGATCTGCTGCACGTCGAGGTTGAGGCGCTCGCGTTCGGCCAGCATCTCGTCGAGTTCGTGCTTGCCGAGCACCGCGCGCAGCGTCGTCTGCGCGAGCTGGCTGGTGGCGACGAGGTAGTTCTCGACCTGGATGATCGCTTTCTGCGGGTCGATGACGCGGAAAAATATGATCGCATTGACCTTCACGGAGACGTTGTCGCGCGAGATCACGTCCTGGGCGGGCACGTCGAGCGTGACGACGCGCAGGTCGACCTTGACCATCTGCTGGATGCCCGGGAGCACGATGATGAGGCCGGGGCCCTTGACCTTCCAGAAGCGGCCGAGCATGAACACGACGCCGCGTTCGTATTCGCGCAGGATGCGCAGCGAACTCGCAGCGAGAGCGACGAGCAGGAGGAGGATCGTGCCGAGGCCCAGGTTGAGATCGAAGATCATGGCGGGATTCCTTCGCGGCGATTGGCCGGATCGGGGGTGAGCGGCTCGACGTACAGGGTGAGCCCGTCGAGGGCGGTGATACGTACGCGATCCCCGGGCGCGAGGGGCGAATCGCTGCGCACGCGCCAGGATTCGCCTTGGACGAGGGCCCATGCGCCTTCCGGGGTGACGGTGCTGACCGTTGCGAGCATGCCGGTCATCTGCTCGCGGCCGCTGACGACGGGGCGTTGGCGTGTGCGGGCGGCGAAGCTGCCGACGGCCGCGATCGTCAGCGCGCTCGCGACGGCGAGCCCGAGCAGGAAGGGCAGGGGAATGCCGAAGCCGGGCGCCTCGGTGTCCATGAGGAAAAGTCCGCCGACGACGAAGGCGATGATGCCGCCGACGCCGAGCGCGCCGAAGCTCGGCAGGAAGGTTTCCGCGAGCATCAGGATCGCGCCGAGGGCGACCAGCGCGAGGCCGGCCCAGTTCACCGGCAGCAGCTGGAAGGCGTACAGGGCGATCAGCAGGCAGATCGCGCCGGCGACGCCCGGCACGCCGAAGCCGGGGCTGGTGAACTCGAAGAACAGCGCGTAGATGCCGATCATCATCAGCACCAGCGCGAGCTGGGGATTGGACAGCAGGGCGAGCACGCGCATGCGCCAGTCGGGCGCGATTTCGGTGATCGTCGCGGCGGCGGTCGACAGGCGCTGCGTGCGCCCGCCGTCGAGTTTCACCTCGCGGCCGTCGAGCTTCGCCATCAGTTCGGGCAGGTTGGCGGCGATCAGGTCGATGACGCCCGCGGCGAGCGCTTCGTCCGCGGACAGGCTGGCGGCCTCGCGCACCGCGCGCTCGGCGAAGTCGCCGCTGCGGCCGCGCAGCTGCGCGAGGCTGCGCAGGTAGGCCGCGGCGTCGTTGCGCACCTTTTCCATCATGGCATCGCCGATGTCCGCAGCGCTCCCGGCGGCCTTGCCGTCCTTGCCCTTGGCGTTCTCGTTCGTCCTGTCCTTGCGCGCGGTGTCGCCATCCGGCTTGCCGCCGGGCATCCCGATCGCCACCGGCGTGGCGGCGCCGAGGTTGGTGGCCGGCGCCATCGCCGCGATGTGGCTGGCGTACAGGATGTAGGTGCCGGCGCTGGCGGCGCGCGCGCCTTCGGGGCCGACCCAGGTGGCGACGGGGATCGGCGCAGCGAGGATGTCCTTGATGATGGCGCGCATCGAGGTATCGAGTCCGCCCGGCGTGTCCATTGCGAGCACGATCAGGCCAGCCTGTCGCGCATGCGCGCGGGCGAGTTCGCGTGCGAAGAAGTCGGCGGTCGCCGGTCCGATCACGCCGTCGATGCGCAACACGACGACCTCGCCGGCCGTCGGGGCGGCGGCCGGGCGGTTGTGCAGCAGGAAGCCGAGGATCAGCAGTGCGAGCGCGAGCAGCGCCCAAATCGTTCTGCGCATACGCATTCCTGGCGCCGGAACGCATCCGGTGTGCGGCATGCACGAAGCATCCGATCGTATGAGTGCAGCGCGGTCGCGAGCGTTCCCCTGCCGGCGGACGTCGGGGGCCGAAGCGGCGGGAGGAGCGGATGCAAGAAGGGCGTGGCCGCCGGTGTGGCGGACACGCCCTTCGCACGACCGGCTTGCGCCGGCCGGGTATCAGGCCGACTTGACCGGTTCGCAGGCTTCGACCGCAGGCAGCGCGATCTTGTTGTCCTTGCTGTACTGGTAGTCGTGGAAGATGTGCTCGGCGGACAGGATCTGGTAGGTGCCGTCGGCGCGCCGGTGCGTGGTGTCCTTGAGCCGGTAGGTGTAGTGGCCGCAGGTCCAGCAGTCGAAGTTGCGCATGTGCGTGCACAGGCAGGTCTTGTCCATCACCTTGAGCCGCTTCTCGTCCGGATGCAGCGCGAGTTCGCGGTTGTACGCGGTGATGTAAGCGCAGTTGCCGTTGCCGTCGAGCAGGTAGCCGTAGGCTTCGCAGTTCGGGCGGATGCCGGAGCCGATCGACGGGCTGCTCTTGAGCATGCGCATCGGATAGCCGGTGGGCGAGGTGTTGTTGACCTCGATGTCGTCTTCTTTCGCGCCGAAGTAATGCTGCTGCACGTCAGGCGGTAGTCCGCACTCGTGCGACACGGTGAAGCGGGTGGCGACCTGTACCGCGGCGGCGCCGGCTTCGAGGAAGGATACGCCGTCGCTGCCGGTGAAGATGCCGCCGGCCGGGATCAAGGGGATGTCGAGCTTTTCGGCGATCAGGTAGTCGCGGATCTCGGCGACGATGGTGTGGAGGTCGTACTGCGCCCAGTCCATACCGAAGCCGAGGTGGCCGCCGGCGAGCGGGCCTTCGACGACGACGAAGTCGGGCAGGCGGTTGGTGCGTGCGGACTTGCGCAGGAAGAGCACGAGTGCGCGCAGCGAGGAGACGATGATGCCGAGCTTGACGTCGCGGAAGCGCGGGTGGTCCTCGATCAGGCCGAAGGAGCCCAGGTGCAGGCCGGCCGCGAGGGTGATGCCGTCGATGCCGGCATCCATCGCGGCACGCAGGCGCACGCGCAGCGTCTCCCTGGGGCCGTTCATCGTGAGCTTTTCCATGCAGTTCATGAAGATCAGCCCGTCGCCGCGCTTGCGTTCCATGGTGCGCGTGACGTGGGTCTTCTGGGCTTCCTCGAGCAGGCCGAGGTCGAACTGCACTTCCGACTTGTTGGCGTTGGCGACGTTGTACTTGTACTGCTTGAGCTTGTCGCGCACGTATTTGGTGTCGTAGCGGCGGTCACTCACCGTCGGGATCATCGCGTCGGAGATATGCCCGATGCCGCCGAGGCGCGCTGCTTCGAGCGACAGGTCGGACGTCGAGATGTCTACGCCCATCCCGCCAATCATGATCGGTACGTATTCCCTGCTCCCGAACCGCAGGCGGAAATCATCGAGACATTTCATGTGTGTCTTCTATATTGCGTTGCTGTGCCGGACAGCAGACAAATCGGCAAGGCGGGATTTTCCCACAGCCGGGCCCGGAAAGGGAAAAGCGCTTGCACCCCGGCCGTCGGATCGACGGTCGGGGTGCGCGTGCTCGGGTCTGCGGGCGCGCCGTATTCAGCCGATCATGCCGGCGCCGACGGTGTTGTTGGTACTCTCATCGATGATGATGAAGGCGCCGGTGGCGCGGTTCTCGGCGTACGCATCGGCGAAGATCGGCTGTGCGAGTTTGAGCGTCAGGCGCGCGATATCGTTCATCGCCAGGGCGGTCGCGGGTTCATGCTCCAGCGTGTTGACGTCCAGGCGGTAGTCGATCTTGGCGACCTTGGCCTTCACCTCGCGCGTGGTGTGGCGCAGCACGTAGGTGCGTGCGGGCGACAGCGGCGTCTCGGACAGCCAGCACAGGGTCGCATCGACCTGTTTGAGCTGTTCGGGTTGTTCCGCCGTCTTGACGATCATGTCGCCGCGCGAGATGTCGATCTCGTCGGCGAGCAGGAGCGTGACCGATTGTTCGTGGATCGCGCGCTCGATGCCGACGCCGCCGATCTGGATGTCTTTGACGGTGCTGCTGCGGCCCGAGGGCAGGACGGTCACGGCGTCGCCGACGGCGATTTCGCCGGATTCGACACGGCCCATGAAGCCGCGGAAGTCGTGCAGTTCGGGGTTCGCGGAATCCTGCGGGCGGCACACGAACTGGACGGGGAAGCGGAAGTTTTCGGCCTGTTCGGTGTGCGCGGCGGGGACGGTCTCGAGGATCTCGAGCAGCGTGGGGCCGTCGTACCAGCCGAGGCGCTCGCCGCGGTCGACGATCATGTCGCCGTTGAGGGCCGACAGCGGGATGAAGCGCACGTCCTTGATGCCGAGTTTGCCGGCGAAGTCAAGGTAGTCGGCCTTGATGCGCTCGAAGGTGGCCTGGTCGTAGTCGACGAGGTCCATCTTGTTCACGGCGACGAGCAGGTGCGGGATGCCGACGAGGCTGGCGAGGTAGGAGTGGCGGCGGGTCTGCGTGAGTACGCCCTTGCGCGCATCGATGAGGATGATCGCGAGGTTGGCGGTCGAGGCGGCCGTGACCATGTTGCGGGTGTACTGCTCGTGGCCCGGGGCGTCGGCGATGATGTACTTGCGTGTGCCGGTGGAGAAGTAGCGATAGGCGACGTCGATGGTGATGCCTTGCTCGCGCTCGGCCTGCAGGCCGTCGGTGAGGAGCGAGAGGTCGACGGCGCTCATGCCGCGCTTGGCGGAGGTTTTCTCGATGGCGTTGAGGGTGTCGGCGAGGATGGTCTTGGTGTCGAACAGCAGGCGACCGATCAGCGTGCTCTTGCCGTCGTCGACGCTGCCGCAGGTGAGGAAGCGCAGGAGGCCGTGGTCAGTGTCGGGCAGGTTTTCGAGGGCGGACATGGTTTTCTTTCCTTCAGTTCTTTCGAGAATTCTGTTTGTTGCCATTCGTTCGGGGCGTGGTGCTGCTAAGCCGCCCGGGCCGTGCGGGGTATTCGCTCTGCGGCTGCGGAACTCGCGCAGCGGCGCGCTTCCGCGCCTGCGCTCAGACAGTCCTCGCCGCGCCGCGAACACCCCGCACGGCCCCGGCTACGTTCGGGGTTGGTTTTGCAGGCATTTCGTTGCTGCTTCGCATGTTGTCATTCCATTGCGGTCGTACTGCACGGAACGCCTTTGCTTCTCGGTTCAACCTGCACTCAGCAAGAGCTGGGCGGGGTGTTTGCGGAGCGGCGAGGACTGTCTGAGCAGACAGCGCGGAAGCGCGCTGTACTGCGAGTTCCGCAGCCGACGGAGCAAATTCCCCGCCCAGCTCGATTAGCACCCGCACTTCCGGCAACCGTGCTCCAACGCTGCGTCAGAAATACCCTTCCTTCTTCCGCTGCTCCATCGACGCTTCGGAGGTCTGGTCATCCATTCGCGTCGCGCCGCGCTCGGTGATCGTCGTCGTCGCGGTTTCGAGCAGGATCTTTTCGACCGAGTCGGCATCGGATTCGACCGGTGCCGTGCAGGTGATGTCGCCGACGGTGCGGAAGCGCACCAGCACGTCCTCGACGACGTCGCCGGGCTTGGCCGGGGTCAGTTCGGTGACCGGCTGCAGCAGGCCGTTCTTGCGCACGACGGGGCGGACGTGGGCGAAGTAGATCGACGGCAGTTCGAGCTGTTCGCGTTCGATGTACTGCCACACATCCAGCTCGGTCCAGTTGCTGATCGGGAAGGCGCGGATGTTCTCGCCCTTGTGACTGCGCGCGTTGTACAGGTTCCACAGCTCGGGGCGCTGGTTCTTCGGGTCCCATTGGCCGAACTCGTCGCGGAAACTCATGATCCGCTCCTTCGCGCGCGCTTTTTCCTCGTCGCGGCGGGCTCCGCCGATGCAGGCGTCGAAGCCGAACTCCTCGATCGCTTCGAGCAGCGTGACCGACTGGTGCTTGTTGCGCGATTCGTCAGCCGATTTCAGCACGACCGTGCCGCGTGCCATCGAGTCCTCGACCGAGCGCACGATCAGGCGCTCGCCCAGTTCGGCAGCACGCTTGTCGCGGAAGTCGGTGACTTCCTTGTAGTTGTGGCCCGTGTCGATGTGCATCAGCGGGAAGGGGAAACGGCCGGGGCGGAACGCCTTCTCGGCGATGCGCAGCATGCAGATCGAGTCTTTGCCGCCGGAGAATAGCAGCACGGGGTTCGAGCACTGGCCGGCGACCTCGCGCATGATGTGGATCGCCTCGGCTTCGAGCCAGTCGAGGTGGGACAGGGTTTGACGGGTCAACGTGGACATCTTCGTTCTCAGTTACTGGTGTTCTTGGCTCGCAGCGCACGCACTGCCGCCTTCATTCCGGCATGCAGCGCCGCCAGGCGGCGGCGCAGGCCGGGGTGCGAATAGGGTGCCGCCGGCGAGTGACGGTGTGCGGGGTTGTCTGCCTGCTCGGTTTCCGGTTGGTGTTTCATGGTGTCAGCCCTTCTTGACGTGAAGCCCGCATTCCTTGGACGTGGGGTCTTCCCACCACCAGCGTCCGGCGCGGACGTCCTCGCCGACCGCGATCGCGCGCGTGCAGGGGGCGCAGCCGATGCTGGGGTAGAACTGTTCGTGCAGGGCGTTGTACGGCACCTCGTGCATGCGGATGTAGGCCCACACTTCGGTCTCGGACCAGTCCGACAGCGGGCTGAACTTCACCAGCCCGTTGCCCTCGTCGAATTCGCGCGTCGGCAGACCGGTGCGTGTCGTCGATTGCGCGGCGCGTAGCCCCGTGATCCAGGCCTTCTTGCCAGAGAGCGCACGCTGCAGCGGTTCGACCTTGCGCATGTGGCAGCACGCCTTGCGCATCTCCACCGACTCGTAGAAGGCGTTGATGCCGTGCGTGCGCACGTAGGTCTCGACGGCGTCGGCCTTCGGGAAGAAGACCTTCAGGCGCGTGCCGTAGCGTTGCTCGACCTCGCCCATCAGGGTGTAGGTTTCGGCGGGGAGGCGGCCGGTGTCGAGCGAGAAGATCTCGATCGACAGTTTTTCGCGCAGGATCAGGTCGGTAAGGACCATGTCCTCGGCGCCGAAGCTGTTCGCGAAGGTGATCTCGCCGGCCGTGCCGAATTCGGCGACCGCCGCGCGCAGCAGCGCGAGGGCAGCGTCGGTCTTGCCGCTGACGGCCTCGACCAGCGGGTCGGTGAGCGCCGGATGGATGGCCGGATTCTTCGCCGCCGGACGCAGCAGGCTCACCGCGCCGCTCATGCCTTCACTCCGGCGCGCGCAACGCGGCGGAACAGCGGCTGCGGGTGGAGGACCGAGGCCTGGTAGGGGGTGGGGAAGTCGGCAAGGCTCGCGACGGCGGCGTCGAGTTGGGCGTCGGTGTAGCGACCTTCGCGCGGTTGCAGGGTGTCGAAGCCGCAGCGCGTGAGGTAGTCGAACTGGTCGCGCAGCACCTCGCCGAAGGCGATGAGCTGGCCGGTGTAGCCGTAGCGGGTGCGCAGCAGTGCGGCGGTCGAGTAGCCGCGGCCGTCGACGAACTTCGGGAAGTTCACGGCGATCACGGCGACGCGGCCGATGTCGTCGGCGAGGGCTTCCGGACCTTCGTTGCTGGCGAACCACACGCCGACGTCGCCGCGTGCGGCGAGCTCCTCGCGGCGCGCGAGCCACGCGGCCAGCGGCACGATCACGCGGCCGGCGGGAATGGCGACAGCGGCGGCGTCTTCGCCTTCGGCGACGCTGAGGATCTGCCAGCCGCTGGAAGCGATGCGGCCGTTCTGGATGACTTTAGACATTCGCGACCTTCCTGTGGGGCTGACGATCGGCATACACGCGCGTCTTGAACGGCTCGAGGCCGATGCGGCGCACGGTGTCGATGAAGAGTTCGTCTTCGTGGCGTTCTTCGATGTAGGTTCCGATGAGTTCCGAGATCACGTCGGGCATCTCGGCGCGCGCGAACGACGGGCCGATGACCTTGCCGATCGCGGTGCTGTTGCCCTGGCTGCCGCCGATCGTGACCTGGTACCACTCTTCGCCGTTCTTATCGACGCCGAGGATGCCGATGTGGCCGACGTGGTGGTGGCCGCAGGCGTTCATGCAACCGGAGATGTTGATCTCGATGTCGCCGATGTCGTGCAGGTAGTCGAGGTCGTCGAAGCGCTCCTGGATCGCGGCGGCGATCGGGATCGACTTGGCGTTCGCGAGCGAGCAGAAGTCGCCGCCCGGACAGCAGATGATGTCGGTGAGGAGACCGATGTTGGGCGTCGCGAGGCCGGCCTTGCGGGCGAGCTGCCACAGGGTGTGGAGCTCGGACTTCTTGACGTCGGCGAACACGAGGTTCTGTTCGTGGGTGACGCGGGCCTCGCCGAAGCTGAAGCGGTCGGCCCAGTCGGCGACGAGGTCGAGCTGCTCGGAGGTGATGTCGCCCGGAGGTACGCCGGGCTTCTTCAGCGACAGCGTGACCGATGCGTAGCCGGGTTTCTTGTGCGCGCGGACGTTGCGCTTCACCCACGACGCGAAGGCGAGGTCCTCGGCGATGTGGTGGTGGTAAGCGGCGTCGTCGGCCGGCAGGGCCTCATAGGCCGGATCCTCGAAGAAGTCCGCGACGCGGTGCACTTCCTCGACGGTCAGCGTGTTCGGGCCGTCCTTCACGTGCGCCCATTCCTCGCGCACCTGCCAGCGGAATTCGTCGATGCCCAGCGCGCTGACGAGGATCTTGATGCGTGCCTTGTAGCTGTTGTCGCGGCGGCCATAGCGGTTATACACGCGCAGGATCGCTTCGCAGTAGGTGATGATGTGCTGCCACGGGATGAAGGACTCGATCTCGCGGCCGATGATCGGGGTGCGGCCGAGGCCGCCGCCGACCAGGATGCGGAAACCGATCTCGCCCGCCTCGTTCTTCTTCAGGTCGAGGCCGATGTCGTGCACCTGGATCACGGCACGGTCTTCCTCCGCACCGTTCACGGCGATCTTGAACTTGCGCGGCAGGTAGGCGAATTCGGGGTGGAAGGTGGCCCACTGGCGAAGGATCTCGGCCCACGGGCGCGGGTCGATGAGTTCGTCGCCGGCCACCCCCGCGAAGGGGTCGGAGGTGAAGTTGCGGATGCAGTTGCCGGAGGTCTGGATCGAGTGCATCTCGACCTTGGCGAGCTCCGCGCACATCTCCGGGATCACTTCCAGCGGCGACCAGTTGAACTGGACGTTCTGACGCGTCGTGAAATGCACGTAGCCCTTGTCGTAGGTGCGTGCGAGCTCTGCGAGCTTGCGCAGCTGGCGGCTGGCGAGGTGGCCGTAGGGGATCGACACGCGGAACATCGGCGCGTGGCGCTGGATGTACAGGCCGTTCTGCAGGCGCACGGGGCGGAACTCGTCGTCGCTGAGCTCGCCGGCGAGGTGGCGGCGCATCTGGTCGCGGAATTGCGCGACGCGCTCATCCACGAGTTTCTGGTCATAGGCGTCGTATCGGTACATCGCGTCTCTCTCGTTGAATCCGTAATGTTCTGTTGCGGCTCAGTGGCTGACCAGTTTGGCGCCTACCAATACCAGCATGGTTGCCAGGATCGGGCGCAGGATCCGGTCCGGCACTTTGGTCGAAATATGGCTGCCGACCCAGATTCCGGGCAGCGAGCCGACGATCAGGCTGCCGAGCAGGAACCAGTCGACGCTGCCGAGCATCCAGTGGCCGATGCCGGCGACCAGGGTCAGCGGCACCGCGTGGGCGATGTCCGACCCCACGATGCGCAGCGCGGGCATCGCCGGGTAGAGAAAGAACAGCGCGGTGACCCCCAGCGCGCCGGCGCCGACCGACGAGATCGACACGAGCACCCCGAGCACCGCACCCGTCAGCACCGTCAGCCGCGCCGTGCGCACCGGGTTGGCTTCGGCACCAACGTGCCTGAGGGCATAGGCCTGGATCTGCTTGCGGAAGATCAGCGCCACCGCCGTCAGCAGGAGCGCGACGCCCAGCGCGACTTTGATCAGTGCGGCTGCGCCGTCGATGCCGCCCGGTGCAAAAGTGCCGACCAGCACCAGCGTGAGTATGGCCGCCGGGATGCTACCGGTGGCGAGGCGCTTTGTCACCGCCCAGTCCACCGTGCCTTTCAGTCCGTGGGCGAGGGTGCCGCCGGTCTTGGTGATCGCGGCGTAGAGCAGATCGGTGCCGACCGCGACCGAGGGATGGATGCCGAACAGCAGCACGAGCAGCGGCGTCATCAGCGATCCGCCGCCGACGCCGGTCAATCCGACGATGGCGCCGACCGCGAACCCGGCGACTGTGTAGGCAAAGTCCATGAAAACGTTCCCCTTGTATGGTGCAGTGCATCGTATGTGCGCGGTACGGGATCAAAAAGATGGTTTGCGTTAAACTTTAAGAAGTTTTGGTTATAAAGAGATGGCGATGAACCTCCAGCAGCTGCGTTACATCCACGAAGTCGCGCGTCGCGGGTTGAATGTTTCCGAGGCCGCCGAGGCGCTGTTCACGTCCCAGCCGGGGGTGTCGAAGCAGATCCGGCAGTTCGAGGCGGAGCTGGGGGTCGATATCTTCGTGCGCCATGGCAAGCGCCTGGTGGACGTGACGGCGCCGGGGCGGCAGGTGCTGGCGATCGCCGAGCGCATGCTGCGCGACGCCGACAACCTGCGCCAGGTCGGGGACGAGTTCACCAACGAGATCGCGGGAGACCTCTCCATCGCGACCACCCACACGCAGGCGCGCTACGTGCTGCCGCGCGTGATCCGCGACTTCATGCAGCGTTTTCCGCAGGTGAAGCTGTCGTTGCATCAGGGCAGCCCGCGCCAGGTGTGCGACATGGTGATGTCGGGCGAGGCGGACATCGCCATCGCGACCGAGGCGATCGCCGAGTACGACGAGCTGGTGATGCTGCCGTGCTACCAGTGGAACCGCTGCATCGTCGCGGCGCCGCGCCACCCGATCCTGAAGGAGCATCCGCTGACGCTGGAGGCGATCGCGCGCTACCCGCTGATCACCTACGACGATGCCTTCACCGGGCGCAGCCTGATCAACAAGGCCTTCCTCGGGCGCGGATTGCGGCCGAACGTGGTGTTGACGGCGCTGGACTCGGACGTGATCAAGACCTACGTCGCGATGGACCTGGGGATCGGCATCGTCGCGCGCATGGCCTTCGATGCTTCGACCGACAAGGGGCTGGGCATGGTGGATGCGTCGCACCTGTTCGAGTCGAGCACGACGCGCGTGGGGCTGCGGCGTAATGCCTACCTGCGCGGCTATGTGTATGCCTTCATCGAGCTCTTCGCGCCGCACCTGACGCGGCGCATGGTGGATGTGGCGCTGGCGGGCGGAGGCGAGGACTACGGGATGTAGTCGTCGGCCAGCAGGCGGTCGAGCAAGGCGGGATCGCCCGCTGCGAGCGTCAGCATCAGCGCGACGCGGGCCTGCGAGGCGGGTAGTTCGCCTGCGGGACGGGTGCCGAGGCGATCGTCCAGGGTCTTGCGCGCGACCGGTCCCATGCCGACGCGGGACGCGCGGACTACCGGAATCCCGCGTGCGACGGCACCGGCGACAGCGGAGTCCCATGCCGCGGGCAGGCTGCCGTTGCCGGGCAGCGCGAGGATGATGCCGCGCGCGCCGTTCGCGATCATCAGGTCGAGGAGTGCGGGCGGGGTGCCGGCGCCGACGTGGAGGACGTCGACGCGGGGCAGTTCGTCGAGCCCGGGGGCGAGGGGCATGTGCGCCCAGGCCCTGAGCGGGGGCGGCGCGAAGTAGTGCAGCGGGTCGGTGCGGCCGATGGCGCCGGCGCTGCCGCCGGTGAAGGCGTCGAGACGGTGCGTTTGGCACTTGCGCACGCCGAGGGCCGGGAAGATGGCGTCGCCGAAACTGACGAGTACGCCGCGGCCGGCGCTCTCCGGGTGGGCGGCGACGCAGGCGGCGTTGTAGAGGTTCATCGGGCCGTCGGCCGAGAGCGAGGTCGCGGGGCGCATCGCGGCGGTGAGGACCACGGGTTTGGCGCTCGCGAGCGTCAGGGCCAGGAAGGCGGCGGTCTCTTCCAGGGTGTCGGTGCCGTGCGTGACGACGATGCCGTCGATCGCGGGGTCGTCGAGGAGCGTCCGGGCGCGGCGGCCGAGCGCGAGCCAGTGGCCCGGCGTCATGTCCTTGCTGTCGAGATTGAACAGCTGTTCGGCGCGGATCTCCGCGACGTTCGCCAGCTGCGGGACCGCGGCGAGCAGGGTGTCGGCGCCGAGCGCGCCGGCGGTGTAGCCGGTGGTGTCGGTCGCGGATGCGGCGGCGCCGGCGATGGTGCCGCCGGTGGCGATGAGGGCGAGGGTCGGCATGGCGGCTTCCTCCGGCGGGGAATCAGCTGGGGCGGAACACGGCGATGCGGCGCGCGCGTTCCTGTTCGAGCAGGCGGGTCGCGACGTCGCCGGGGACGCCCAGCGTCTCGAACACCGAGCCGGCGAGCTGCAGGCCCGATTCGAGGGTTTCGGGGATTACGACCGTCGCGCCGGCGTCGCGCAGGGCCTGCGCGTGGGCCTCGTCGCGCGCGCGGGCGGCGATGCGGATGTTGGGCGAGGTGGCGCGGATGCCCTTGACGGCATGCAGCGCGGCCGCCGTGCGGTCCATCGTCAGCACGACCGCAACGGCGCGTTCGAGGTGCAGTCGGCGCAGTAGCTCCGGGCGGCTCGCATCGCCGAAATACACCGGGGCCTCTTCCGCGCGCATCTGCTTGACGAGCTTCGCATCGGATTCCAGCGCGAGGTAGGGGATGCCCTGCTCGGACAGCAGTTCGCCGATGAGCCGGCCGACACGGCCGTAGCCGGCGATGATCACGTGGCCGCTGAGCTGTTCGAGCTGCCGGTCTTCGGCGAAGACGGGTTTGCCGACGCGCGCGTCGATGCTGTTGCCGAGCTTGCGGCCGAGCAGGGTGAGCGACGGCGTGACGAGCATCGACAGGCCGACCACCAGCAGCATGAAGTGGCCGACCTGCGGATCGAGCAGGTCGAGGCCGAGCGCCATGCCGATGACGATGAAGGCGAATTCTCCACCCTGTCCGAGCATGATGCCGCCTTCGGTCGCGCGCCCCCAGGACAGGCCGAAGAGACGGAACAGCACGATCAGGATCAGCGCCTTGATCGCGAGCACGCCGATCACCGACAGCGGCAGCAGCAGCGGCCTGGCGAGGATCGCGCTGATGTCGATGCCCATGCCCACCGACATGAAGAACACGCCCATCAGCAGGCCCTTGAAGGGCTCGATCGTGACCTCGACCTCGTGGCGGAACTCGGTCTCGGCGATCAGCAGGCCCGCGAGGAGCGCCCCCATCTCCATCGACAATCCGGCCGCCTGCGTGAGCACGGCGACGCCCAGGGTCGTCAGCAGCGTCACGGCCATGAAGGATTCGGACTGGCGGCTTGCCGCGATCTGGTGGAAGAGCGGGCGTACGACGCGGCTGCCGATAAAGTAGATCAGACCGACGGTGATGACGCCCTTGAGCGCGGCGATGGCCATCAGCGCGGCGACGCTGTCCCCCGACTTCTGGCCCAGCACCGTGACCAGGACCAGCAGCGGCACGACGGCGAGATCCTGGAACAGCAGCACGGAGAAGGTCGCCTGGCCGAGCGGGGTGCCGAGCTCGCGCCGTTGCGTGAGCAGCTGCATCACGACGGCGGTCGAGGAGAAGCTCAGGACGAGGCCGAGCACGACGGACGATTCGATGCTGTTGCCGAACGCGTAGGCGATGCCGCCGATCGTGAGTGCCGACAGGCCGACCTGCAGGTGGCCCAGCCCGAACACGAGGCGGCGCATCGCCCACAGGCGGTCTACGGACATCTCCAGCCCGATCATGAACATCAGGAAGATCACGCCGAACTCGGCGAAGACGGCGACGTCTTCCTGGCGCGAGAAGGTCAGGTAGCGCAGCCAAGGCGAGCTGTCGGTGTGCTGGCCGAGGCCGAAGGGGCCGACGATCATCCCGACCGCGAGGAAACCGAGCACCGGATTGATGCTGCGCCGCTGCAGCAGCGGGATCAGCACGCCGGCGAGCGCGAGGAACAGGATGACTTCGTGAAGGAAGGCGGGTGCGTCGTGCGCGTCCATTAACGGATCTTGTCTTGTCGTATGCCGTAAGTGTATCGGATCGGTGCGCCCCCAGAACTTGCGGACAACACTGCCTGCGGGGTGTGCGCAGCGCCGGGCTTAGGGACTGGAGTCCGCCAGCAGCGCTTCCTCGCGCTCCTGCTGCTGCAGGGCCCACATGCGGGCGTAGTCGGCGCCGCGCGCGAGCAATTCGGCATGCGTGCCGCGCTCGACGATGTGGCCCTGGTCGAGCACGATGATCTCGTCCGCGTTCATGATGGTCGATAGCCGGTGCGCGATCACGAGCGCGGTGCGCCCTTCGGCGGCGAGGTCGAGCTGGGCCTGGATTGCCTTCTCCGTCTTGGAGTCCAGCGCCGAGGTGGCCTCGTCGAAGATCAGGATGGCCGGGTTCTTGAGCAGCGCGCGCGCAATCGCGACGCGCTGCTTCTCGCCGCCGGAGAGCTTCAGCCCGCGCTCGCCGACGCGCGTCTCCCAGCCGTCGGGGAGGCGTGCGATGAAGTCGATGAGTTGCGCGGCGCGTGCGGCGGCCTCGACCTCGGCCCGGCTCGCGTCGGGGCGGCCGTACTGGATGTTGTAGAACAGCGTGTCGTTGAACAGCACCGTGTCCTGCGGGACGATGCCGATCGCGCGGCGCAGGCTCGCCTGCGTGAGCGCGCGCAGGTCGTGGCCGTTCACGCGGATCGCGCCCTGCTGGACGTCGTAGAAGCGGTACAGCAGGCGCGCGAGGGTCGATTTGCCCGAGCCCGAATGGCCGACCACGGCGACGGTGCGCCCGGCGGGAATCGCGAAGTCGACGTCGTGCAGGATGGCGCGCTTCGGGTCGTAGGCGAAGCCGACATGCTCGAAGTACACGCTCGCGGGGCCGGGCGGCAGCGCGAGCGCGTCGGGCGCGTCCGCGACTTCGCGGTGCTGGTGCATCAGGCCGAACATGCGCTCGATGTCGGTGAGCGACTGGCGCAGCTCGCGGTACAGCACGCCGAGGAAGTTGAGCGGGATGTAGAGCTGGATCAGGAAGGCGTTGACCAGCACGATGTCGCCGATCGTCATCGCGCCGGTTGCCACGCGACTTGCGGCCTGCCACATCATCGCCGTGACGCCGACCGCGATGATCGCCGCCTGGCCGATGTTGAGCGCCGACAGCGACATCTGGTTGGTGACCTGGGCGTTGGTCCACTTCTGCATCTGCTCGTCGTAGCGGCGCGCCTCGAAGTCCTCGTTGTTGAAGTACTTCACCGTCTCGAAGTTGATCAGGCTGTCGATCGCGCGGGCGTTGGCGGCGGAGTCGAGTTCGTTCGCGTGGCGGCGCAGCACGGTGCGCCAGTTGGTGATGTGGATCGTGAAGAAGATGTAGAGCACCAGCGTGCCGAGCGTGATCAGCGCGAACACGGCGTCGTACTTCATGAGCAGGATGCCGACGACCAGCCCGATCTCGATCAGGGTCGGCAGGATGGAGTACAGCGTGTAGCTGATCAGCGAGCCGATCGAGCGCGTGCCGCGTTCGATGTCGCGCGTGAGCCCGCCGGTCTGCCGCTCGAGGTGGAAGCGCAGCGACAGCGCGTGCAGGTGGCGGAACACGCGCAGCGCGATCTCGCGCACGGCCTGCTGCGTGACGCGCGCGAACACGATCTCGCGCAGCTCGGTGAACAGCGAGGTCGAGAAACGCAGCACGCCGTAGGCGAGCAGCAGCGCCGCAGGCACGACGATGAAGGCCTGTTCGGTGGTGAGCGCGAGCCGGTCGATGAGCTGCTTGAAGATCAGCGGCACCGTGACGTTCGCGCCCTTGGCGGCGACGAGGCAGGACAGTGCGAACAGGACGCGGACCTTGTAGGCCCAAATGTAGGGGAACAGGCTCTTGATCGTCTGCCAGTCGTGGCGTTCGGTCGGCTCGGGGCCGGGCAGGGCGGTGGCGGGTGCGCGTCTCATCAGGTAATTCTAACGTGCGGGCGCTACCATTTCGCCTTTCGCCCGCCCTGGCCGGGGCGCGGCAGACGAAACGGGATGGCGGAACGATGGAGAGCGGTTCGGCAGGGGTGGTGTTGGTCGCGGTGCTGGGCGGGGTGGTCGCCGGTGCGCTGCTCGTGTGGCTGCTGCTGCGCGGGCGGGCGGCAGAGGCGGCTGCGGCGGCGATCGAACAGGGGCGCGCGGAGGTGCGCGTCGAACTCGCGGCGGCGACCGAACGGGCCTCGCGCGTCGCCGGGCTGGAACAGCAGCTCGCGGCGACAGCCGCACAGCTCGCGGAGGCGCGCAGCCGGCTTGCCGCGCTCGATAGCCGCCTCGACGCCGAACGTCGCGCGGCCGACGACAAGCTCGCGATGTTGATGACGGCGCGCGAGAGCCTCACCGACCAGTTCAAGAGCCTCGCCAACGACGTCCTCGAGGAGAAGTCGAAGCGCTTCACCGAGCAGAACCGGACCAACCTCGGCCAGCTCCTCGACCCGCTGCGCGTGAAGCTGCACGAGTTCCAGGGTAAGGTCGAGCAGGTCTATGTGCAGGAGGGCAAGGACCGCAGCGCGCTGGCGGAGCAGGTGCGCCAGCTGATGGAGCTCAATCAGTCGCTGAGCCAGGACGCGAAGAACCTGACGCGTGCGCTCAAGGGATCGAGCAAGGCGCAGGGCAACTGGGGCGAGCTGATCCTCGAGCGCGTGCTGGAAGCTTCCGGCCTGAGGAAGGGCGAGGAATACGACGTGCAGGAGAGCCACACGCGCGACGACGGTTCGCGCGGCCAGCCCGACGTGGTGATCCACCTCCCGGAGGACCGCCATCTCGTCGTCGACGCGAAGGTGTCGCTGACCGCCTACGAGGACTACGCGAGCGCCGAGGACGAGGGCGAGCGCAACGCCGCGGCGAAACGCCATCTCGATTCGGTGCGCGCACACATCAAGGGCCTGTCCGAACGCAACTACCAGGATCTGTACGGCCTGAAGTCGCTCGATTTCGTGCTGATGTTCGTGCCGATCGAACCGGCCTTCATGCTCGCGGTGACGCACGACCGCGAGCTCTTCATGGACGCGTGGCAGAAGAACGTGCTGCTCGTGAGTCCGTCGACGCTGCTCTTCGTCGTGCGCACCGTCGCCCACCTGTGGCGCCAGGAGGCGCAGAACCGCAACGCGCAGGACATCGCCAAGCGCGGCGCGGAGCTCTACGACAAGCTCGTCGGTTTCGTCGAGGACCTGGAATCGGTCGGCAACCGCCTGAAGCAGGCGCAGACGGCCTATGACGCCGCGCACAACAAGCTCGCGAGCGGGCGCGGCAACGTGATCCGGCAGGCGGAGATGCTGAAGCAGCTCGGCGTGAAGCCGACGAAGGTGCTGCCGGAGGGGATGGTCGAGGCGGCGGAGGACGGCGAGGCGGCCGCTGCGCCGCCTGTCGCGGCTCAGGACGCGGTCGCGACCCGATAGACGCGCGCCTCCCACGGCGCGAGGCTCAGCGCGCGGCGCGGACCGTGTGTCGCGACCGGGCGGTTCGCGAGCAGCAGGCCGGCGGAGTCGAGCGCGAAGCCCGCGTGGCGGAAGGTCGCGGGGCGGGCGCTCAGGTTGCAGATCACGGCGATGCGTTCGTTGCCTTCGCCGCGGGTGTAGGCGTAGATCCGCGTGCTTCGCGCTGCGAGGGCGGCGTAGCGGCCGTGGATCAGCACCGGTTCGCGCCGGCGCAGCGCGATCAGTGCGCGGTAGTGGTTGAGCACCGAGTCCGGGTCGGCCTGCTGGCGCGCGACGTTGAGGCGGCGGTAATCCTGGTGCGCCGCGAGCCACGGCGCCCCGGTCGTGAAACCGCTCTGCGGGCCGTCGTCCCAAGGCATGGGCGTGCGCGAGGTGTCGCGGCCGGTGCGGCGCATCTCGTCGAGAATCGCATCCTCGCTCATCCCCGACGCGCGCATCTCGGCGATGCGGTTGTGCGCGAAGCTGTCGCGGAACTCGGCGAGGCTGGCGAACTCGGCGTTGGCGAGGCCCAGTTCCTGTCCCTGGTAGATGAAGGGCGTGCCTTCCATCAGGAAGTACATCGTCGCGAGCGCGGTCGCGCTCTCGCGCGGGTAGTGCTGCGGGTCGCCCCAGCGCGAGACGACGCGCGGCAGGTCGTGGTTTTCCAGATACAGCGCGTTCCAGCCGCGCCCGTGCAGCGCGCGCTGCCAGCGGCCGAGGATGCGTTTGAGCGCACGCACGTCGAGCGCCGCCTGCGGGGCATTCGACCACAGGTGCCAGTGCTCGAACTGCAGGATCATCGACAGGCGCCCGCGCGTCGTCCCGACCCATTCCTCTGCCTCCTGTGGGCCGATGCCGTTGGCCTCGCCGACGGTCATTGCGTCGCGCCCGGCGAGCGTCTCGCGGGCAAGCTCGTCGACGTAGTCGAGGATGCCGGCGACGTTCATGTGGCAGGGGTAGGCGGCGATCTGCGCGAGGCCCTGCGGGTTGGGCATGTCGGGCAGCCCCGGCGCCTTCCTGATATGCGTGATCGCGTCGATGCGGAAGCCGTCCACGCCCTTGTCCAGCCACCAGCACATCATCGCGTGGATCGCCGCGCGCACGGCCGGGTTCTCCCAGTCGAGGTCGGGCTGGCGGCGTGTGAACAGGTGCAGGTACCACTGGTCGGTCGCCGCGTCGTGTTCCCACGCCGGGCCGCGGAAGATGCTCTCCCAGTTGTTCGGCGGGCCGCCGTTCCTGCCGTTACGCCAGAGGTACCAGTCGCGCTTCGGGTTGTCGCGTGAAGACCTTGATTCGATGAACCACGGATGCGCGTCGCTGGTGTGGTTGATGACGAGGTCGAGGATCATGCGCAGGCCGCGGCGGTGCGCTGCGGCGAGCAGGCGGTCGAAGTCGGCCATGGTGCCGAACTCGGCCATGATCGCGCAGTAGTCCGAGATGTCGTAGCCGTTGTCGTCGTTGGGCGAGCGGTAGACCGGGCACAGCCACAGCGTGTCGACGCCCAGCCATTCGAGGTAGTCGAGGCGGGCGAGGATGCCCGGCAGGTCGCCGATGCCGTCGCCGTTCGTGTCCATGAAGCTGCGCGGGTAGATCTGGTAGACGACTGCCCGCTGCCACCATCTGTCGCCCATCGTGCCACTCCGCGCGCATCGCATGTCGCCAGTCTGCCGCAGGCGGGCGATCGTCTCTGTGCGAAACTGCAGGGACCGGGCGTCCGGGGTGCAATACATTATCCAGAACGGGAGTGTCATTCCCCACGGCCCGGATGGTCGCCGGCAGGGCAAAGCGGAGGAGGGCGAGGGCATGGACTGGATCACTCCGGAATTGCGTGGCGTCAATCTCGGAAGCTGGCTGCTGCTGGAGCGGTGGATGGTGCCCAGCCTCTTTGCGGGGCTTGCCGCGACCGACGAGACGAGCTTCTGCGCCGAGCTGGGGCCGGCCGCTGCCGAGCGCCTGCGCGGGCACTGGAACCGCTGGATCACGCGCGAGGATTTCGCGTGGATCGCCGAGCGCGGCCTCAACGCGGTGCGCATCCCGTTCGGGCACTGGATCTTCGGTCCGGACTATCCATACCACCGCGCCTACGGGACGAACCCGCATCCCTTCGTCGCAGGCGGCATCGACGTGCTCGACCGCGCGATGGACTGGGCCGCCGAATTCGGCCTGCGCGTGATGCTGGACCTGCACGCCGCGCCCGGCTGCCAGAACGGCTTCGACAACGGCGGCATCCTCAACGTGTGCGAGTGGCACACGAAGGCGGCGTATCGCGAGCACGCGCTGTCGGTGCTCGAGCGCATCGCGCGGCGCTACCGCGGCCACGCGGCGCTGTACGCGATCGAATGCCTCAACGAGCCGCGCTGGGACGTACCGACCGAGTACCTGAAGGACTTCTACCTCGAGGCCTACGAGCGCATCCGCCGCTACTGTCCGGCCGAACGCGTCGCCGTGGTGTTTCACGACGGTTTCCGCTCCTTCCGCGAATACGTCGGCTTCATGCAGGCGCCCCAGTACCGTAACGTGATGTTCGATCTGCACCGCTACCAGTGCTTCGACCGGCGCGACATCGACTCCGACATCTTCGCGCACATGGCGAAGGCCGGCGGCGAATGGCGCGACGAGGCGGACGCGATCAACACGGAACTGGGGCTGCCCGCGGTGTGCGGCGAATGGAGCCTGGGGCTGGACCTGCGCGTCGTGTCGCTGTGGGCGGAGGGGCCGTTCAACCACGCGCTGGAACACATGGACGCATTCGAGCAGGATGTCGCGAACCGCGGGTATGCGGCGGCGCAGCTCCTCGCCTTCGAGAAGTACCTCGGCTGGTTCTTCTGGAGTTACAGGACGGAGACCACGCCGGCGTGGTGTTTCCGCGACTGCGTCGAGCGCGGCTGGCTACCGTCCGACTTCGGCTGGACCCGCGACGACTGCTGAAGGCGCGTTGGCCTGCTCCGCGGCGGTTTCCGGTGCGCCGCTGCGGTGCAGCTCGATGCGCCGGTGGAAGAAGTGTTCCAGGCCGCCGTGGCGCATCACCGACAGCAGGCTCATGTCGGGCATCTCGTGGTGCAGCATCTCCATGATGTGGGCTTCGCTCCTCGAGTCGAAGGCGTCGGTCGTGTCCTCGAGGAACACCCAGGCGGGCCGCTGCAGGAAGAGCCGCGCGGTACTCAGGCGCTGCTGCGCGCGTAGCGGCATCACGTGGTTCCAGTCGTCGCTCTCGTCCAGCCGCGGAGCGAGCCAGTCGATGCCCGCGCATTCGAGCGCGCGGCGCAGTTCGGTCGTCGTGTAACGCTCGGGCGGCTGCGGATAGCACAGCACCGCCCGCAGCGTGTCCGTCGGCAGGAAGGGGCGTTGCGGCAGGAAGGCCATCTCCTGGCCATCGGGCAGGCAGATCTCGCCCCCGCCCCACGGCCACAGGCCGGCCACCGCCTTGAACAGCGCGAGCGTCACGTGTGCGTCGCCGACGATCAGGATGCGCTCGCCGCGCCGCACGCACAGGTCGAGGTCGCGCAGCAGCGGCTCGCCGGCCGGCGTCTGCAGCGACAGGGCGCGCAGCTGGAGTTCGGGCCGGGTCGAATGCCCGATCCTGATGCGCGACGTTTCGCCGCGGCTGTCTATGAGATCGAGCTTCAGCATGGCGGCGTGCAGATTCACGACACGCCCCGCGGACGTACGCCACATCGCGATCTCGCCCAGCTTGTCGATCGGCCAGGACAACGCCGACGCCAGACGCTCGAAGGCCTGTGCGGACTGCATCAGGCCGCCCAGCGTCAGCGCGCCGGCGATGAACTGCGGTGCGGCGACAAGGATGGGGAAGACCGGCATCAGGTTGCCGTAGGCGGTCGAGAACGACACGATGCCGAGGTAGGCCAGCGTCTGGCGGTTCCAGCCGCGCGCGACGTCGCCGAAGAGCTGCACCGCGCTGCGCCGCTCCATGCCCTCGCCGTGGGTCAGCGCGATCGCCTCGGCGTTCTCGCGTGCCCGCGCCAGGCTGAAGCGCAGGTTGGCCTCGACGCTCTGCAGCCGATTCGAGGCGCGCACGAGTGGTCGGCCGAGCAGGTAGCCGACCGTCGCTCCTCCGCCCGCATAGATGAAGGCCAGTAGCACCATGTAGCCGGGAACTTCGAATTCGCTTCCCGGGATCGGCGCGCTGCCCGAGACTTCCGCGAGGATCGCGATGAAGCCCCAGCCCACCAGCAGCGAGTAGGTCAGCGAATGCGCGAGGCTGATCGCCGCCTCGGTGGCGATGCGGATGTCTTCGGCGATGCGCTGATCGGGGTTGTCGTGCTCGCCCTTGATGAACTGCAGGCGGTAATGGCGCGAATGCGTCATCCACTGCTCGACGAGGTTGGCGGTGAGCCAGCGCCGCCAGTCGAGCTGCAGCCAGCGCTTCACGTGCATGTGCACCGCGGTGAGGGCCATCGTCAGTGCGAGGATCAGTGCGAAGACGAGGATCTGCTGCAGCAGCGCGTCGAGCGAGCGGGCCTCCAGCGCGTCGAAGAAGGCACGGCTCCAGTAGGAGGTCCACATCACGAGCGCGACCTGCCCGATCGTCAGCAGCAGGAAGGACAGCGTCGCCCCGGCGATGAGCCAGCGCCGTTCGGATTTCCAGTAGGGCAGCGCCAGGCGGGCGAAGCGCCGCACCGCGTGGCCGGGGGAGGCGGGCGGGGATTCGGGCGACGGCCGGGCGGGCGCCATCAGCGGCCTCCAGCCCGTTGCGGCGCGTCCGACGCATGCGTGCGGACGATCCTGCCGCCGCGTGCTGTCGTCCGTGACGGTGCCGGCGTGCTCCCGTCGAGCGTCGCTGCAAGGATCATCTGGCCGTCCCCGTCGCGTGAAAGTATTGTTGCAATGCTTAGACTAGCGCAATCGTACGCGGGTGAACCGTGATCTAGGTAGCAGGATCCCGGCGCGCCCTGAAAGGGGGGGGGCGCGTCCCCGCTTCGCAGGGGAGGAGACCGTGCAGCTCGGGGTGATGTCTTTCAACATCCGCTGCGCCTCGGCGCCTGACGGAGAACACGCGTGGGCGCACCGCAAGGGGCTCGTGATCGAGCGCATCCGCGCCTTCGACCCGGACCTGCTGGGCCTGCAGGAATGCCGCGACGACGAGCAGGCGGCCTTCGTGCGCGCGGCCCTGCCCGACTATGAATTCGTCGGCGTGCATCGGCTGGGTGAAGGCGATTCGGCGATCGAGATGGCGCCGCTGCTGTACCGCCGTGCCGCCTTCGCGGAGATCGCGCGCGGCCACTTCTGGCTCGCCGACGAACCGGATACGCCCGGGCGCCAGTCCTGGGGGGCGGCCTATCCGCGCACCGCGAGCTGGGTGAGGCTGCAGCCGGGAGCATCCGGTGCGCCGCCGGTCGTCTTCCTGAACACCCATTTCGACTACCAGGGCATGGCGCGCGAAGAGTCGGCACGCTTGCTGCGACGCTGGGCGCTGGCCGTTCCGGGGGACGAGGGCGTCGTCGTCACGGGCGATTTCAACGCCGAGCGCGACTCGGAAACTTTTCGCGAGCTCACCACCGGTGGCGCGCTGCGCGAGGTGCTGCAGGAAGCGGGTGCGGCGATCGGCACCTATCACGACTATGGCCGCGCGTCCGTGCGCGAGGCGATCGACTGGATCCTCGCCTCGCCGCACTTCCGCACCGAGGCGGCCGGCGCCGACACCTGGTGCGCGGGCCGGCGCTATCCGTCCGACCACTTCCCGGTCACGGCGCGGCTCGCGCTCAGCCAGCCCAGGAGCGGAGCTAGCCGGCGATGATCTGCATCGACGCGTTGTCGTGCAACCAGGTGTCGTCGAAGAACGTCACCTCGCCGCTGGCCAGGTCGTGTTTGCCGCCGATGATGCCCACCTTGCCGGCGGCGATCATGTGTTCGAGGATGTAGCTGCGGTTCACGATCGACCGCACCGAGCGGCGCACGTTCAGGTCGGCCACGTTCTCGACGAACGCGGCGTTCTTCGAGTTGCGCTTCGCCGGATCCGGGGTCTGGCTCTCTTCGTACACGGCCGGCTGGATCTTCGACAGCAACTCGGTCAGGTTGCCCAGCTCCACGTGGTCGCATGCGCCCTTGATTGCGCCGCACGAGGTGTGCCCGAGCACCACGATGAGCTTCGACCCGGCTACGTGGCATGCGAATTCGAGGCTGCCGATGATGTCGGTGTTGATCACGTTGCCGGCGATGCGCACGGAGAAGATGTCGCCGAGGCCCTGGTCGAAGATGAGCTCGGCCGATGTGCGGCTGTCGATGCAGCTGACGATGGTGGCGAACGGCCACTGGCCGTCGCGCGTCGCGTTGGCTTGCTGCAACAGGTCGCGGCTCACGCGCAGGTTGTTGACGAAGCGGGCGTTGCCCTCCCTGAGGAACTGCAGCGCAAGTGCGGGGGTGACGCTGGCCTGAGTTTCGGACGTATGAGTTTTCATCGAGGGGCGGACCTCACCTTCACACAATTGACGTTGGCTGCGATGTTACCGACGGGTGAAAATAATAAATAATCGATATTCATGATGATATGTATCGATAAAACTCTATGAACGCCACTTTCCGCCAGTTGCGCCTGTTCCTTGCCCTTGCCGACCACGGCAGCGTCACCGCTGCCGCCGAGGCCTGCCGCGTCACCCAGCCCACCGTGTCGATGCAGCTGCGCGAGCTCGCGGAGGCCGTCGGCCTGCCGCTCTACGAGCAGATCGGCAAGCGCCTCTACCTCACCGCGGCAGGCGAGGCGCTGGCGGAGACCGCGCGCGCGATGCTCGACGAGTGGCTTGCGTTCGAGCAGGCGATCGACGCGATGAAGGGGTTGGAGCGCGGGCGGCTGCGCGTCGCGCTGGTGAGCACCGCGAAGTACTTCGTGCCGCGCCTGCTGGGCAGTTTCTGCGCCGAGCACCCCAACATCGAGATCGCGCTCGAAGTGCTCAACCGCGATGGCGTCGTCGCCCGCCTGCGCGAAAACCGCGACGATCTCTACATCATGTCAATGCCGCCCGAGAACCTGGACCTCGAACGGCACGCCTTCCTGCCCAACCCGCTCGTCGTGATCGCCCCCGAAGGGCACCGGCGGGGTGGGCGACGGATCGAACTCGCCGATCTCGCCCGTGAGCGCTTCATCCTGCGCGAACGCGGCTCCGGCACGCGCCTCGCCTGCGACGCGCATTTCGCGCGCAACGCCTTCGTGCCGGAAGTTCGCCTCGAACTCGGCAGCAACGAGGCGATCAAGCAGGCCGTCGCCGGCGGCCTCGGCCTCGCGGTGATCTCGCGCCACGCCCTGGCGGCGCGGCCCGCGGACGACCAGCTCGCGATCCTCGAAGTTGCGGGTTTTCCGCTCCAGTCCAGCTGGTTCACGCTGCATCCGCGCGGCAAGCGGCTATCCCCGGTCGCGGCCGTCTTTCTCGGGCATCTCGAACGCACCGCGCGCGAATGGAGCGAGCGGCGCGACCGGGGCAAGGCCGGCGAGCCGAATGCGCAGTCTTGATCCCTGATGCACTCCGATCACACGAAGATGGATCGAGCATGAAAAGCGCACGGAGGGCAGTGGGAATCGTCGCGGCGTCGCTGTCGGTGCTGGCGCCGCTCGCCGGCGACATGACCTGCGGCAACTGGACCACGGAAGGCGACGAACGGGTGGCAGCAGACCGCTAAGGCGTCTTTATCGGTGCGATATTCGAATATCCGGAATTGCCGCCCTTGCCGGACGCCATGACGCGATACTGGTAGCGCGTCGCGCGCGCGACTGCGGGGTCGGTGTATTTCTGGGTGTTGGCGGGCAGGGATGCGATGGCGGCGAAGTTGGTGCAGCCGATTCCGGTGCAACGTTCCACCGTGAAGCCTGTCTCGTTGCCGGCGCGGTCGAGCCAGCTCAGGCGCACCTCGACTGCCGGCCCGACCCGCTTGGCCTGGGCCTTGAGGTTGGAGGGAGCAAGGGGCGGCAGCGGCGGGGTGGTGACCGAGAGGGGGTTGGAGTAGGGCGAGGCGCCTGCGCCGTTGAAGGCCCGGACGCGCCAGCTGTAGGTCATTTCGCTGGACAGTGCGCCGTCCACGTAAGTCGATACGTTTTCGGCCAAGGTGGCGATCACTGCCCAGTTGCCCGGGTTTGCGTCGCACACGGCCGCTGCGCCCTGGCAGCGTTCGACCGTGAATCCGGTCTCGTTCGTCGAATTGTCGCTCCAGCCAAGGTAGATGCTGTTCGGCTTGAGATCGAAATAGCTCAGCGGCGTTGGTTGGGCGGGGACGAGCGTCGGGTCGCCCTGTGTGAGCCGGGCCGTCGTGCCGCCGACCACGTAGACGCTCCGGTCCGTGTTGCCGAGTGCGATGGCCTGGGCGTAGCCGTATGGGATGGTTCGTGTCCAGCCCGATGTGCCATCGGCGTTGATGCGGGTCACCGCCATCTCGGACATGGTGCCGGCGGCCAGGTAGGCGTTGTTGTCCACGTCCAGCAACATGTGGGCGTGGGCGAGCAGCGCGAGCGGTCCGTCCGCATCGAGGTTCGACCAGATCAAGGCGCCGTCTTTATCGTTCAGTTTCACGAAGGCTGCGCCGGGGGTTCCGCTGTTCGGGAACCCGCTCACCACCGCACCATTGTCGCTGCCGGCTTCAATCCGGAAGCCCGCGAGCGGGTAGACGTTTTCCCAGAGGAGATCGCCCGCGGGGTCGAGTTTCTTGACGACAGTCCCGGGGTTGGCAACCCCGTACTGGCCGTGGACGACGTACGTGTTGCCGAACGCGTCGCCAGCGGAATCGCCAACAGTGAGGCTGGCAACCGCCGGCAGATTCCACACGGCGTTGCCGTTCAGGTCGATCTTGGCGTAGCCGTTGAAGCTCCCGGCGATGGAGCGCCCCGTGAGCAAGAGGTGGTAATCCGGGGTGAGCTTGACGTTCACCGCTGCGCCGATGCCGGCGGAATCGAAGTACGACCATAGCGCCGTGCCATCCGGGTCGAATTTCTTGACCTTGGTCACCCGCCCGCTGGGGCCGCTGCCCATGCCGAACACGTAAACATTGTCGGAGTGGTCAACGAGGCACTTCTTCACGGACGAGCCGTCGAACCCGCTCTCGAATACGCGCCGCCAGACCAGGGCCCCGTTGGCGTCGAACTTCATGACGATGCTGGCGGCTTCCACGGGATTGGAGTAGCCGGACATGAGGGTGCCGCAGACGATGGCACTGCCGACGCTGTCGGCGACGACCCAGCTCGCGCGTTCCCACTTGGTTGCGTCGGTCTGGTCGTAAGCGGCGACCCAGGCAGGGGTGCCGTTGGCATGGCGCTTCGTCAGCGTCATCTCCGCGCCGAGCGCCTGCTCGTAGTCCACCGTATACACGGAGTCATTCGCATCCAGCGCGACCGAGACGCCTCGGGTCTGCTGCAACCATGCGAGCGTCGCGTCCGCTGCGGCATAAGCCGGGAGAATCGCGCACAGCAGCGCAGGGACATATAGCGTCGCGATACGCCGCAGCGAGGGAGGGCATGTGCTCATCGATTCACCTGCGCATGGTCTGAAGCCTTGTTGTTTCTAGCATGCGATTCACCTGACGGCACCATCGCGCCGCATGAAGTTTGATGTTGCGCAACTTTCCGAGCCATGCCGTCCCGTGGATCAGCCTGCATGTCGACGGAGCGTGGCGGGATGTCATTGCACTTGCTCGAGAAACGGGGGCGGGGTTCGGGGCGTTTATCAGTGCGCGCGTGTGCGGTCGGGACCTGCGTGCAAATCGGCCGCACCCGCCCATCAATATTTCTTGACTTCCCATCAATGAAACGTATGATTAAAACAATCGTTTGATTGATGAGCTGTCATGCGCGCACCCACCGACCGCCAGTCCGCCCCCGAAACCCGCGACCGCATCCTCGATGCGGCCGAGGCGCTGTTCGTCGAGCATGGCTTCGAGGCGACGACGATGCGCATGATCACGAGCCGCGCCGAAGCCAACATCGCGGCCGTGAACTACCACTTCGGCAGCAAGGACGCGCTGATCCAGGAAGTCTTCAAACGGCGGCTCACGGAGCTGAACCGGCGGCGGCTCGCGGCGCTCGACCGGCTGGAGGCCGAGGCCGGCGGTACGCCGTTGAAGCCCAGCCGCATCGTCGAGGCCTTCTTCGGCACCGCGCTGGAGATGGCGGCGGATACCGAGCACGGCGGCCACACTTTCATGCGCCTGCTCGGTCGAACTTATACGGAGCCCAACGGTTTCGTGCGCCAGTTCCTCGCCGAGGAATACGCAGGGGTTGTCGAGCGCTTCACGGTCGCGCTGTTCCGCGCGCTGCCCGACGTGCCGCGGGAGGAAATCCTGTGGCGCTTCCATTTCATGATGGGGGCGATGTCCTACGCGATCGCCGGCACGGATGCGCTGCAGCTCTTTGCGGGGACCTTCGACGATGCAGACCCGGAGCGGCTCCTGTCGCGGCTGATGTCCTTCCTGCTGGGGGGGCTGCGGGCGCCGCTACCGGGGCAGGGCGTGCCGGGCGAGAACGGAAGGGGCGCATCGAAGCGCCAATGAAATGAACAAGAGCCCGCCCGGGCGGCACAGCGCGGCGCAGATCGCGACAGAGCCGGGGCGGATCGAGGATGGATTAGGAGACGACAATGATCTGGTGGTTAATCGCTTTGCTCCCTCCCTTGGCAATCGCGCTCGCCTACGGGCGAGCGCCCCTTTTTGCCTGGGCCGGGGTCGGGCTGGTCTGGCTGGCGGCGAGCGGCTGGGCCGGAGGCTGGGCGCCGGCGGCGATCGTCGCGGCGCTGGCGGTCTTTGCGGCCGTGATGGCCATCTTCCTGCTGCGGCCGGTGCGCCGCACGCTGGTGACGGCACCGGTGTTCCGCGTCTTCCGCAAGGCGCTGCCGTCGATGTCGCAGACCGAGAAGGATGCGCTGGAGGCCGGCACGGTGTGGTGGGAGGGCGAGCTCTTCCGCGGCGCGCCGGCGTGGTCGAAGCTGCTCGCCTATCCGTGGCCCAAGCTCTCCGCCGAGGAGCGCGCCTTCCTCGACAACGAGACCAGCGAGCTGTGCCGCCTCACCAACGACTGGCAGGACAACCTGCGCCAGGACCTGTCGCCCGAGGTGTGGCAGTACATCAAGGACAAGGGCTTCCTCGGCATGATCATCCCGAAGGAGTATGGCGGGAAGGGCTTTTCGGCCTATGCGCATTCGCAGGTCGTGACCAAGTTGTCGACGCGTGCCTCCGCCCCGGCGATTACGGTGATGGTGCCGAACTCGCTCGGGCCGGCGGAGTTGCTGCTGCACTACGGCACGCCGGAGCAGAAATCTCACTATCTGCCGCGCCTCGCGAAGGGGCTGGAGATCCCGGCCTTCGCGCTGACGAGTCCGTGGGCGGGCTCGGACGCCGCGTCGATTCCCGACGCGGGTGTCGTGTGCAAGGGGATGTGGCAGGGGCGCGAGGTGCTGGGCATGCGCGTGTCCTTCGACAAGCGCTACATCACGCTCGCGCCGGTGTGCACGGTGTTCGGCCTCGCGTTCCGCCTGTACGACCCGGACGGCCTCCTCGGCGCCGAGCCGGACCTCGGCATCACCTGCGCGCTGGTGCCGGCCGAGCACCCCGGCGTCGATACCGGTCGCCGCCATTTCCCGCTCAACGGCATCTGGATGAACGGGCCGGTGCGCGGGCGCGACGTCTTCATGCCGCTCGACTTCATCATCGGCGGGCCGCAGATGGCCGGGCAGGGCTGGCGCATGCTGATGGAGTGCCTTGCGGCGGGCCGTTCGATCTCGCTGCCGGGCTCGAATACCGGCATGCAGAAGATGACCGCGCGCGCGGTCGGCGCCTATGCGCGGGTGCGCTATCAGTTCAAGACCGCGATCGGCCGCTTCGAGGGCGTCGAGGAGGCGCTGACGCGCATCGGCGCGAACACCTATCTCAGCGACGCGGCGCGCGTGATGACGGCCGGCGCGATCGACCTCGGCGAGAAGCCCTCGGTGGTGTCCGCGATCGTCAAGTATCACGTCACCGAGCGCGCGCGCCAGACCGTCAATGACGGCATGGATGTGATCGGCGGCAAGGGCATCTGCCTCGGGCCGCAGAACATGCTGGGGCGCGCCTACCAGCAGATTCCGGTCGGTATCACGGTCGAGGGCGCGAACATCCTCACGCGCAGCCTGATCCTGTTCGGCCAGGGCGCGATCCGCTGCCACCCCTATGTGCTCGACGAGATGCATGCGGCGCAGGCCAACGGCCTCGCCGCCTTCGACGAAGCCTTGTGGGGGCACGTCGGCTACACGGTGTCGAACGCCGCGCGGGCGCTGGTGATGGGGCTCACCGGCTCGCACTTTGTCGCCGTGCCTGACAATATTGCCCCCGAGACGCGGCGCTACTACCAGCAGCTCACGCGCTTCTCCGCCGCGTTCGCCTTCCTCTCGGACATTTCGATGGGCACGATGGGCGGCGCGCTGAAGCGCAAGGAGAAGCTCTCGGCGCGCCTCGGCGACATCCTGTCGCTGATGTACCTCGCCTCGGCGACGCTGCGCCGCTACGAGGCCGAAGGCAGGCAGGCGGCGGATGCGCCGCTGATGCACTGGGCGATCTGGGACTGCATGTTCAAGGCGCAGAACGCCTTCGAGGGCGTGATCGCGAACTTCCCGAACCGCGTATTCGCGACGCTGCTGCGCCGCATCGTGGTGTTCCCGCTCGGGCGGCCCTATGTCGTGCCCTCGGACCAACTCGGGCATGAAGTCGCGAAACTGCTGATCGAACCCTCCGCGACGCGGGACCGGCTGACCTCCGACGTGTACCTGACGACGGATGTCGAGGAGCCGATCGGTGCGCTGGAAGCCGCGCTCGCCGCGACCATCGCCGCGGAGCCGATCGAGGCCAAGCTGCGCCATGCGCAGAAGGCGGGGCGTTTCGAGCCGGGTCTGATGATCGGCGGCGGCGTCGATGCGGTGTGGCAGTGCGCCCTGGAAGCCGGCGTGATCACCGCCGACGAGTTCGCGCTGCTCAAGCGCCGCGGCGAGCTGCGCGACAAGGTGATCCGGGTCGACGACTTCCCCTACGACTTCGGCCTGCGCGCCGCGCTCGGCGAGATCGCGCCGCAGGCGTCCACGTCAGTCAAGGCCGCCGCATGAACCGGGACATCTTCATCGTCGACGGCGCGCGCACGCCCTTCCTCAAGTCGCGCAATACGCCGGGGCCGTTCGCGGCCGCCGATCTCGCGACCGCCGCGGGCGCGGCCCTGCTAGCGCGCCAGCGTTTCGCGCCCGATCAGCTTGACGAAGTGATCCTCGGTTGCGCGAGCCCATCGCCGGACGAGGTCAACATCGGCCGCGTCGTCGCGCTGCGCATGGGTTGCGGGCAGAAGGTGCCGGGCTGGACGGTGATGCGCAACTGCGCCTCGGGCATGCAGGCGCTCGACTCGGCGATCGCGAACATCCAGGCGGGACGTTCGCAACTGGTGCTCGCGGGCGGCGTCGATGCGCTGTCGCGCGCGCCGCTGCTACTTTCCGATGCGATGGTGCGCTGGCTGTCGGGCTGGTACGCGACGAAAACCGTGGGCGAGAAGCTCGCCGCGCTGCGCCGCTTCAAACCCGGCTATCTCGCGCCGGTGATCGGCATCATGAAGGGCCTCACCGACCCCATCGTCGGCCAGCTGATGGGCCAGACCGCCGAGAACCTCGCGCATCGCTTCGGCATCTCGCGCGCCGAGATGGACGCCTTCGCCGCGCGCAGCCACGCCCGCGTGCTCGCCGCGCGCGAGGCGGGGCACTTCGGCGCGCATTTCGGTGAACTCGTCCCGCTGATCGACCGCGACGGCACCGTGTATGCGGACGACGACGGCGTGCGCGCCGACTCGACCCCCGAGAACCTGGCGAAATTGAAACCCTTCTTCGACCGCAAGTATGGGCGCGTGACTGCCGGCAACAGCTCGCAGATCACCGACGGCGCGGCCTGGCTGGTGCTCGCTTCTTCGGAGGCCGTAGAGCGCCATGGGCTCAACCCGCTCGGGCGCATCGCCGACAGCCAGTGGGCGGGGCTCGACCCCGCGCAGATGGGCCTCGGGCCGGTGCATGCCGCGACGCCCATCCTGCAGCGCCACGGCCTGGGGCTCGCCGACATCGACGCATGGGAGATCAACGAGGCCTTCGCCGCGCAGGTCATCGCGTGTCTGCGCGCGTGGGACGACGCGGACTACTGTCGCGACGAGCTGGGCCTCGCCGATGCCTGCGGCCGGCTCGACGAAGCAAAGCTCAACCTCGACGGCGGCGCGATCGCGCAGGGCCACCCGGTCGGCGCGAGCGGTGCGCGCATCGTGCTGCATCTCTTGAACGTGTTGCGGAGGCAGGGCTTGAAACGTGGCGTCGCGAGCATCTGCATCGGCGGCGGGCAGGGCGGCGCGATGCTGGTGGAGGCGCTGCCATGAACGTCGGGTTCCATAGGGCGGATGAGCCGCGCAGCGGCCGAATTTGCCAACTGAGCCGCCGCATGTTCAATGCCGGAAGCCGGCATGCGGCGGAAGGCGCTGCGCTTTTCCGCCCTACGTTCGGGGGAGACGCAGGGAGGGTAGTCCAGTGAGCCCGAATTTCCAGCACTTGGAACTGGTGCGCAAAAGGGATCCGGACGGTCTCGCGTGGCTCTACCTCGACCGCGCGGGCGCGAGCACGAACACCCTGTCGCGCGAGCTGCTGGACGAGCTGGCCGCGGCCTTCGCGCAGCTCGAAGCCGATCCGCCGAAAGGGCTGATCATCGCGTCGGCGAAGCCGGCCGGATTCGTCGCCGGTGCCGACATCGAGGAGTTCACGCGCATCGACTCCGCGCAGGGCGCGCGCGATCTGGTGCAGCGCGGCTGGGAGCTCTTCAACCGGCTCGCGCGCCTGCAGTTCCCGACGCTCGCGCTGATCCGCGGCCATTGCCTCGGCGGGGGGCTGGAACTCGCGCTCGCATGCCGTTACCGCATCGTCGTCGACGAGCCGGGCACGAAGCTCGCGCTGCCCGAGGTGATGCTGGGCATCGTGCCCGGCTGGGGCGGCATGCAGCGCCTGCCCGAGCTGATCGGCCCGGCGGCGGCGCTCGACCTGATGCTCACCGGCAAGAGCCTGGACGCGCGCCGCGCGCACAAGCTGGGCCTGGCCGACGAATGCGTGCCGCCGCGCGTGATGGAGAACGCCGCACGCATGCTGGTGCGCTCCGGCCAGCCGCCGCGCGCGTTGCCCTTCATGCACAAACTGCTGAACGGCCCGCTCAAGGCGGTCGTCGCGAACAAGGCGCGCCAGCAGGTCGCCGCGAAGGCGCGGCGCGAGCACTACCCGGCACCCTACGCGATCCTCGACATCTGGCAGAGGTACGGCGGCAACGCGCTCGCGGTGCCCGCGGACGATCCTGCGTCACTGGAGGCGATCTTCCGCTCGCCGACGGCGAAGAACCTCGTGCGTGTGTTCTTCCTGCAGGAGCGGCTGAAGGGCTTCGGCAAGGATTCGGACTTCGCCCTGCGCCACGTACATGTCGTCGGTGCTGGCGTGATGGGCGGCGACATCGCCGCACTGTGCGCGTTCGCGGGCATGACGGTGACGCTGCAGGACCAGTCCGTCGAGCGCATCGCACCGGCGGTCGCGCGTGCGGCCAAGTTTTTCGAGCGCAAGTTCCGCGGCGACAAGCGGCAGGTGCGCTTCGCGCTCGACCGCCTGATCCCCGATCCGCAGGGGCACGGCGCCGCGCGTGCGGACCTCGTGATCGAGGCGATCTTCGAGAACCTGGACGCCAAGCGCGCGCTGTTCGCCGACATCGAGCGGCGCGCGAAGCCCGATGCGGTGCTCGCGACCAACACCTCCAGTCTGCGCATCGAGGACATCGCGACCGCGCTGGCGGACCCGCGGCGCCTCGTCGGCATCCACTTCTTCAACCCGGTCGCGCTGATGCCGCTGGTCGAAGTCGTGCGCGGCGAGGCGTCCGACGACGAGGCGCTGCGCCGCGCGGCGGCCTTCGTGCGGCGCATCGACAAGCTGCCGCTGCCGGTGAAGAGCGCGCCGGGTTTCCTCGTGAACGCCGTGCTCGGCCCCTACATGCTGGAGGCCTTGCGCTGCGTCGAGGAGGGGCTGTCGCCGGAGACGGTCGACGCCGCGCTGGTCGCCTTCGGCATGCCGATGGGGCCGGTCGAGCTGGTCGACACGGTCGGGCTGGACATTGCGGTGGCGGCCGGCAAGGCGCTCGCGGGCGAAGCCGCCGCGCCGCCGCGCCGGCTGATGGAGCTCGTCACGGCCGGGCAACTCGGCCGCAAGAGCGGGCAGGGCTATTACCGCTGGGCCGACGGCAAGGCGCAGAAGGGGGCGGTCGGGTCGATTCCCTCCGGGCTGGCGGAACGCATCGTCGCCCCCCTCGTCGCGGCGGCGCGGCGCTGTGTCGACCACGACGTGGTCGCCGATGCGGATCTCGCCGATGCAGGCGTGATATTCGGGACAGGCTTCGCGCCCTTCACCGGCGGGCCGCTGTACTATTCCCCGGATTCGGGGAAAACGCCGTCCGGCGAGCTTTCGGCCGGCCGACTTGGTGCTGTTGTCAATGCAGGATGAGTACGAGGAAGCTCTTATGAGTGAAGCCGCAGTCGAATCGGTGAAGCTGCCCGAGAACAAGCAACCGGCCCTGCGCGTGATGCCGATGCCGTCGGACGTGAATCCGGCGGGCGACGTGTTCGGCGGCTGGATCATGGCGATGGTCGACATCGCCGGGGCAATCCCGGCGCACCGGCGTGCGCGCTGTCGCACGGCGACGGTCGCGGTGAATTCCTTCGTCTTCAAGCAACCCGTCTCGGTCGGCGACCTTGTAAGTTTTTATGCCGAGGTGGTGTCTGTCGGCCGCACTTCCATCACTGTGGACGTCGAGGTGTATGCCGAGCGCGACCCCGAGAATCCGGTGGTCGTGAAGGTCACCGAGGCGACGCTGACCTACGTCGCGCTCGACGACAAGGGGCGCAAGCGGCCGGTGCCGCCCGCCTGAGCCGTATTCGAAGAATTTCGCGCGGCCCCGGGGCGCCGGGATTCGCGTGGATGTTTTGGGGAGCCCGCGCCGCGGGTCCCGATTTGCAGCGCCGAAATTGCACAGACAATTCACGAGGAGATGTGACACATGAAGAAAACGACGATTGCCCGCCTGCTGCCTGCCGCGCTGCTTGCGCTCGGTTCGGGGGCGGCGTCTGCTGCCGGCTTCCAACTGCTCGAACAGAACGCCAGCGGCCTTGGCAATTCCTACGCGGGTTCCGCCGCGGTCGCGGAAAACGCCAGCACGATCTTCTTCAACCCGGCCGGCATGACGCAGCTGCAGGCACGCGAGGTGTCGCTGGGCATCTCCGCGGTGCGGCCGACCTTCGATTTCAAGAACAAGGGCAGCGTGATCCTGAACGCGCCACGCATCCCGACCAGCGGCGGCGGCGGCGACGCGGGCTCGTGGGCGGCGCTGCCGAACGGCTACCTGTCGTGGGCGCTGAACAAGGACCTGTATGTCGGCGTCGGCCTCGGCGCGCCCTTCGGGCTGGTCACCGAGTACGACGACGACTGGGTCGGCCGCGCGCAATCGATCAAATTCGATCTGAAAACCTACAACATCAACCCCTCGATCGCGTTCCGCGTCAATGACAAGGTCTCGATCGGCGGCGGCGTCAGCTGGCAGCGTCTGGAAGCCGAGTACGAGCGGGCCGCCTCCGTGCTGCCCAACGGCATTGCGCCGGTACCGGGCCTGAGTTCGACCTTTGCGACGCTGGATGCCGATTCCGACGCATGGGGCTGGAACATCGGCGCGCTGTTTACGTTGTCGCCGGCGATGAAGGTCGGGGTGTCGTATCGTTCGAAGGTCGATCACACGCTGAAGGGCGACCTGAAGGTGGAAGGCCCGGCGACGGCTTTTGCGGCGGTCGTTCCGTCCCTGCGGTCCGTGAAGGCTGAAGCGGACGTCGAGTTGCCGGACACCTTCATCGTCAGCGTCACGCAGAAGCTCAACGATCGCTGGGAGATGCTGGGCGACCTGTCGTGGACCGGCTGGAGCAGCGTCGATCAGGTCCATATCGTCCGGACGTCCGGGCCGCTGGCCGGATCGATTGCCCAGACGCTGGAAGCGGATTTCAAGGACACGTGGCGCGTCGCGCTGGGCGCCAACTACAAGCTCGACGATGCGTGGAAACTGAAGTTCGGTATCGCCTACGACCAGACCCCGGTGAAGGACAAGGAGCGCCGCCTGACCTCGCTGCCGGACAACGACCGGACCTGGTTCAGCGCCGGAGCGCAGTGGAAGCTCAGCAAGACGAACACGCTCGACCTCGGCGCGGCGTATCTATACGTGCCGGACACCAAGATCGACAACGACCAGACCGCGCTCGGTCGCGGCCGCGTGACCGGCGAATACACGTCCAGCGTGTGGATCCTGGGGGCGCAGTATTCGATGGCGTTCTGACGACCTGATCGCCGGGCGGTGGCCGATTCCGGTCGCCGCCCATTTCGCGGCATCCGCCGCAATCTTCCGCTAAAAAGAAGAGAGCATCATTCGCCGTGGGTGCGGTCGTGCCGACGGCATGTCGTTTGCATTGACCGGAGAGTTGGCATGAGCAATTTCATCATCCGCAAGGTCGCGGTGCTCGGTGCGGGCGTGATGGGGGCGCAGATCGCTGCCCATTGCGCGAACGCCGATGTGCCGGTGCTGCTGTTCGATCTGCCGGCGAAGGACGGCAAGCCGAATGCGATCGTCGACAAGGCGCTCGCGGGCCTGAAGAAGCTCGACCCGGCGCCGTTCGCGGCGAAGGACCGCGCGGGCTTCATCGATGCCGCGAACTACGGCAGCGACCTGGAGAAGCTGCGCGACTGCGACCTGATCATCGAGGCGATCGCCGAGAAGATGGAATGGAAGCTGGACCTGTATGCGAAGGTCGCGCCTTTCATCCGCCCGGACGCGATCTTCGCGTCGAACACCTCGGGGCTGTCGATCAACGGCCTCGCCGAAGGCATGCCGGCGGCGCTGCGCGGGCGCTTCTGCGGCATCCACTTCTTCAACCCGCCGCGCTACATGTCGCTGGTCGAATTGATCGCGACGCGCGACACCGAGCCGACGATGCTCGACCAGCTCGAGAGCTGGCTGACGACGCGGCTGGGCAAGTCGATCGTGCATGCGAAGGACACGCCGAACTTCGTCGCCAACCGCGTCGGCGTGTTCTCGATCCTCGCGGTGATGCACCACACGGCGCGCCTGGGGCTGGGCTTCGACGAAGTGGACGGGCTGACCGGTCCGCTGATCGGCCGTCCCAAGAGCGCGACCTATCGCACCGCGGACGTCGTCGGCCTCGACACGCTTGCGCACGTGATCGGCACGATGCAGGCGACGTTGCCGGACGATCCGTGGCACGCCCACTTCAAATCGCCCGACTGGCTGCAGGCGCTGATCGCGCAGGGCGCGCTGGGGCAGAAGACGCGCGCCGGCATCTACCGCAAGGAAGGCAAGCAGATCCAGGTGCTGGATCTGAAGACGCAAGGCTACCGGCCGAGCGCGGGCGACGTGATCCCGGCGGTCGAGACGATGCTCAAGATCAAGGATCCGGTCGAACGCTTCTCGCTGCTGGCGGCGAGCGAGCTGCTGGAAGCGCAGTTCCTGTGGGCGATCTTCCGCGACGTGTTCCATTACTGCGCGGTGCATCTGGGCGACATCGCCGACAACGCGCGCGACATCGACCTGGCGATGCGCTGGGGCTTCGGTTGGGCGCAGGGGCCGTTCGAGACCTGGCAGGCGGCAGACTGGACTGACATCGCGAAGGCGATCCAGCTCGACATCGATCACAGCCGCGCGATGGCCAAGGTGCCGCTGCCGGCTTGGGTGTTCGAGCGCAAGGGCGTGCATGAGGCGGCCGGTTCGTATTCGGCCGAGACGGGGGCGCTGAAGCCGCGCTCGACCCTACCGGTGTATCGGCGCCAGCTCTATCCCGAGCAGGTCTTGGGCGAGGCGCCGTCGGACCGCGGCGAGACGCTGTGGGAGAACGACGGCGTCAGGTTGTGGACGCGCCCCGACCAGGACGTGCGCATCGGCATCCTGTCCTTCAAGTCGAAGCAGCACGCGATCGGCGACGAGGTGCTCGAGGGCCTGCTGGAAGCGGTCGCACGCGCCGAACGCGACCTCGATGGCGTCGTGCTGTGGCATCCGGCGCCCTTCGCCGTCGGCGCGAACCTGCATCAGGTCGCCGCTGCCTGCCAGGCGGGGCAGTTCGACATGCTCGAGCGCACGGTCGCGAAGTTCCAGCACGCGTCGATGACGCTCAAGCACGCGCAGGTGCCGGTGGTTGCGGCGATGCAGGGCATGGCGCTGGGCGGCGGTTGCGAGTTCGGAATGCACTCGGCGCATCGCGTGCTGGCGCTGGAAAGCTACGTCGGCCTCGTCGAGGCAGGCGTGGGCCTGATTCCGGCCGGGGGCGGCAGCAAGGAGTTCGCGTTGCAGGCGCACACCCTCGCGCAGAAGGCCGCGGGCGGCGATGTGTTCCCTTACATCCAGCAGAGCTTCCAGACGATCGCGATGGCGACCGTGGCGAAGAGCGCATTGGAAGCGGTGCAGCTCGGCTTCGCGAAACCGACCGACGACGTGCTGTTCCATCCGCAGGAGCTGTTGTACGTCGCGATTCGGCGGGCACGGGCGATCGCCGAGGCTGGCTACCGGCCGCCGCTGGTGCAGCGCGCGGTGACGGTCGCGGGGCGCAACGGCATCGCGACCTGCGAGCTGATGCTGGTGAACATGGCCGAGGGCGGCTTCATCTCGGCCTACGACTACAAGGTCGCGAAAGCGGCAGCGACCGCGCTGTGCGGCGGCGAGGTGGAAACCAATTCACGCGTGTCCGAGCAGTGGATCCTCGACGTCGAGCGCGCGCTGTTCGTCGATCTGCTGAAGCAGGAGAAGACGCAGCAGCGCATCGCGCACACGCTGGAAACCGGCAAGCCCCTCAGGAATTAACCCTCGGAACGGATGGGGAAAACGAAATGAGCAGACAGATTCAGGAAGCCTACATCGTCGCCGCGACGCGCACGCCGGTCGCCAAGCGCAACGGCATGTTCCGTAGCGTGCGTCCGGACGACATGCTGGCGCATGTGTTGTCGTCGGTGGTCGCGAAGGTGCCGGGCCTCGAAGCGAACGAGGTCGGCGACGTGATCGTCGGCTGCGCGATGCCGGAGGCCGAGCAGGGCATGAACGTCGCGCGCATCGGCCTGCTGCTGGCGGGTCTGCCCGACACGGTGCCGGGAATCACGATCAACCGCTTCTGCTCGTCGGGGCTGCAGGCGGTCGCGGACGCGGCGGCGCGCATCCGGCTGGGCGAGGCCGACGTGATGATCGCGGCCGGCACCGAGTCGATGAGTGCGATGCCGCAGATCATGGGCAACAAGGTGAGCCTCAACCCGGCGATCTTCGCCAAGCACGAGAACATCGGTATCGCCTACGGCATGGGGCTCACCGCGGAGATGGTCGCGCAACAGTGGAAGGTGAGCCGCGAGGACCAGGATGCGTTCGCACTGCAGTCGAACCAGCGTGCCTGCGCGGCGATTGCGGCAGGCTACTTCCGCGACGAGATCACGCCCTACATGGTGCGCACGCACGTGCCGGGCGCGGGCGGGGCGGTGCGTGTCGTCGAGCGCGTCGCCGACACCGACGAGGGGCCGCGCGCGGATGCGTCGCTGGAGGCGTTGGGCAAGCTCAAGCCGGTGTTCGCGGCGCGCGGGTCGGTGACGGCCGGCAACAGCTCCCAGATGTCGGACGGCGCGGGGGCCGTACTGCTGATGAGCGAGGCGGCGGTGAAGCGTTACGGCGCGACGCCGATCGCGCGCTTCGTGAGCTACTCCGTCGCCGGTGTGCCGCCACAGGTCATGGGCATCGGGCCGATCGAGGCGATTCCGCGCGCGCTGAAGGCGGGCGGCGTGGCGCCGGGCGAGATCGACTGGGTCGAGCTCAACGAGGCCTTCGCGGCACAGGCCTTGGCGGTGATGCGGCAGCTGGAACTGGACCCGGCGAAGGTGAACCCGCTGGGCGGAGCCATTGCGTTGGGTCATCCGCTGGGCGCGACCGGGGCGATTCGCGCGGCGACGCTGATGAGCGCGATGCAGCGCGACGCGAACCTGCGCTACGGGATGATCTCGATGTGCATCGGCACCGGCATGGGGGCTGCGGGGGTGTTCGAGCGGGTGTGAGACGATCGCGACGCCTTTAGTTGTCGTGGGGCGGATGAGCCGAAGGCCGAGTTTGCCAACTGCGCCACCGCTGCCCATCGATCACCTCTGCCATGCGGCGGAAGGCGCTGCGCTTTTCCGCCCTACGCCAGCTGAAAACCTCCCACCCCGCCCCCGCTCCGGCCGGATTACAACGCACGCCGTCTCGCGGCATACTGCTAAACCAGGATCCAACGCCGCGACGCCGTGCCCGCGATGCGGCAGACATAATCGGAAGGGTAGATATTCATGGCCAACACCGTACTGCTCGACGTCGATAACCGCGTCGCGACCCTCACGCTGAACCGTCCGGCGCAGCTCAATGCCTTGTCCATCGAAATGATGGAGGACCTGCTGGTCGTGGTGCGCAGGCTGCGCGACCTGAAGGATGTAGACGTCGTGGTGATCGCCGGGGCCGGCGATCATTTCATGGCCGGCGGCGATCTCAAGGATTTCGCGACCCAGTTCCATCTGGGGCCCCAGGCACGCATGATCGCCTTCCGCGCGATCATCGAAAAGCACATCAATCCGGCCGTCGAAATCCTGCAGTCCTTGCCGCAGCCGGTGATTGCCAAGGTGCGCGGCGCCTGCGCGGGCTTCGGCCTGTCGCTGATGCTGGGGTGCGACCTCGCGCTGTGTGCGGACAGCGCGAAGTTCACGACCGCCTATTCGTCGATCGGCCTGTCCGCCGACGGCGGCATGTCGTGGTTCCTGCCGCGCATCGTGGGACGGCGCAAGGCCGCGGAGCTGCTGCTGCTGGGCGACCGTTTCGATGCGACCGAGGCGTTCCGCCTGAGCCTCGTCAATCGTGTCGTCGCTGCCGCGGAACTCGACGCCGAAACCGCGGCGCTGGTGGGGCGCCTGCAGAACGGGGCGCGCCACGCCTACGGCGAAATCAAGCGCCTGCTGGCGTCGTCGCCGGATGCGAAGATCGAAACCCAGTTGCAGAGCGAGGCCGAGGCCTTCGCGCGCTGCAGTGCGACCGGGGATTTCGTCGAGGGTATCAACGCCTTCCTCGAGAAGCGCAAGCCGGGATTCCGCGGCGCCTGACGGGCGGGCGGCGCGGTTCATGGCCCGGCGCGGCGTACCCCGTTGCGCCCGGCGCGGGCTGCGATGCGTTCAGAGCAGCTTGCAGGCCTCGCCGAAGTCGAGCCGCGGGCTGCGCGGGTAGAGCTTCGCCGGATCGCCGTAGCCGAGATTGCACAGGAAGTTCGTCTTCACGTGGCTGTCCGGGAAGTATTCCTGGCTGAATTCGCTGCCGGTGCCGCCCGAGGCGGGGAAGAATTCATGGTCGACCCGGGTCTGGTCGAAGCCCGACATCGGGCCGCAATCCAGTCCGACGGCGCGTGCCGCCATGATGAAGTAGGCGCCCTGCAGCGAGCTGTTGCGCCGTGCGGTGACCTCGGCGAGCTCGGGCGTATCGACGAACCACGCTCGCGCGTCGGCGTGCGGGAAGAGCTTCGGCAGCATGTCGTAGAAGCGGCCGTCGTAGCCGATGATCGCGGTGACCGGGGCGCTGCGCGTCTTCTCGACGTTGCCGGGCGCGAGCGCCGGCAGGAGCCTGGCCTTCGCTTCGGGGGTGCGCAGGAACAGGATGCGCGCGGGGCAGCAATTGACGCTGGTCGGGCCCCATTTCATCAACTCGTACAGCTCGCGCAGCGTGTCGTCGCTGACCGCTTTGTCCAGCCACTCGTTGTGCGTGCGGGCGTTGCGGAACAGCAGATTGCGTCCTTCCTCGTTCAGGGTCGAGCTCATCGGTTTCTCCTGCGGGGGGGTGGAGCTGCCGTCAGGGCAGCGGGATGCGTTCGGTTTCGCCCGGCACCGGGGCGAAGCGGTCGGCGCGCCAGTCTTCTTTGGCCTGCTCGATGCGTTCGCGCGTGCTCGCGACGAAATTCCACCAGACGAAGCGCGGGCCGTCTAGCGGTTCGCCGCCGAACAGCACGAGGCGCGTCGGTCCCAGCGCTGATAGCGTCACGTCGGCGCCGCGGCGGAAGACGAGCAGCTGGCCGGGCGGAAAGGCTTCGCCGTCGATCCGGACCGCGCCGTCGACGACATAGGCCGCGCGTTCTTCGTGTTCCGCCGGAACGTGCAGGCGCTGCTGCGGGACGAGCGTGACGTCGGCGTAGAACAGCGGCGAGCGCGTCTCGGCCGGCGAACGGACGCCGAAGATCTCGCCGGCGATCACGCGGATACGCATGCCCGGCTCGGCGATGACGGGCAGTTCGCCGGCGCCGTGATGCGCGAATGCGGGCGCGGTTTCCTCGTCGCGCGCCGGCAGGCCGACCCAAGCCTGCAGCCCGGCGAGGCGTGGTCCGCCCGGGCGCAGTTCGGGCGGTGTGCGTTCGGAATGGACGATGCCGCTCCCTGCGGTCATCCAGTTCAACTCGCCCGGGCGGATCGGCTGCACGCTGCCGAGGCTGTCGCGGTGCAGGATCTCGCCGTCGAACAGGTAGGTGACGGTCGCGAGCCCGATGTGCGGGTGCGGGCGCACGTCGAGGCCGGTGCCGGCGTCGAGTTGCACGGGGCCCATCTGGTCGAGGAAGACGAAGGGGCCGACCATGCGCCGCTGCGCCGAGGGCAGCACGCGCAGGACCTTGAAGCCGCCGCCGAGATCGCTCGCGCGCGGCACGACGATTGATTCGATACTGCTGTCGGGGGACGCGTTATTGCTCATGTGTGCTCCTTGCGCGCCTTCATCTTGCCATCCCGTTCCCGGCATGCCGGTCCGTCGCGCGGGTTCCGGATAGGTGCCGGCTGGGGCGGTCTCGGGGCCTTCGTTCCCGGCCCGTCCTGTCATCATAGACGCCCCGTCGCGCTGGACAGTCCCGGCGATGCATCCCCGGGTCGCGCCGGGCGCGTCTGCCGGGGGTCAGCGCGCCAGGCGGTACGCCAGCAGCCCCAGCCACTCGTGCACGGCATACCAGCCGGCATAGGCGGAGGTCGGCCCGGGGAGCTCCCCGAGCACCTGCTCGCCCGCTCCCGCGCCGCCCAGCCATGCAGTCGGTGCCGGTATGACCTGCAGCCCGGCGTCCTCGAAGGCCGCCTGCGCGCGCGGCATGTGGGCCGCGTGGGTCACGAGCAGGATGCGGCGCACGCCCGCGGCATGCAGCGGCACTGCCGAAAACCGTCCATTCTGCTGCGTATCGAGCGAGGCTCTCTCGACCCAGCGCACCGGGACGCGGAAGTCCTCTTCGAGCGCCGCCTGCATGAGCACCGCCTCCGGCACGTCGCCCGTCGGCGCGCCGCCGCTGACCAGCACGGGCAGCCCCGTCCTGCGCGCCAGCCGTGCCGCGTAGCGCAACCGCTCCAGCGCGAGGCGGTTCACCGTTTCGCCTCCGTATTCCGGTGCGTTGCGCCGCTTGCCGGCTCCCAGCACGACGATGGCCTGCGCCTGCCGTAGTCCGGCCGCATCGACGACCGGCGCCGTCTCGAGGCCGTGCAGCAGCCAGCCGACGCTCGCCGGTGTGGAGAGCAGCAGCGTGGCCGCGACGCCGAGCCAGGCCAGCGCGAGACCGGCACGTCGCCGGCGTCCCGCGAGCAGCAGCCCGACGACGATCAGCAGCAGCGGGGCGAGCGGCGGCTGCACCATGATCGACACGGTTTTCTTGAGCCAGAACAGGGCGAGCGCGGAGTCGAAGGCCATCTGCATTGTCGGGAAGGTGGGGCGCCAGTATTATCCCCGACTTATCCGTCGTCGCGCCCGTTCCGGCCTGCCTCCCCGATGCACGATCCTTGTTGTCCTGCCCCCTGCGTGAGGTCGAATGGGACTGCGTGAACTCATCCTCGCCGCAATCGCGCTGCTCGCCGTCTATGTCGGCTACCAGCTCTACCGCGTATCGCGCGCGCCGCGCGCGTCGGCGTCCGTGCCGGACGTGCCGCCGGCCGAAGCGCCCGCCGATGCGCCCGCCGATGCGCCCGAACACGTCGATGCCGTTGTCGCCGAAAGCGACGACGATGAAGAACCCGGCCCGCTTTACAGCGTTGGCCCTCCCGTGCCCGCGCCCGCCGGCGCAGAGACCGCCCCGGACGCATTCCAGCACGAACTGGAGGTCCGTCAGCTGCGGCGCGAGCTCGAGCAGCAGGGTAGCGCGCTGGCCGAACTGCGGCGCGAACTCGACGAAATCCGCGCGCAGCTGCATGTGCACAAGGAACAGGCCGACGCGGGTGTCGTGACCCACGGAGCGTCGCCGGAATACAACGAGGCGCTGGTGTTCGCGCGCCGCGGGCTGGATGCCGAAACGATCGCCGAGCGCTGCGGCATCACCGTCGCCGAGGCCGAGCTCGTGCAATCGCTGGCGCGCAGCCAGACCGGCGAGCCCGGGAAGGAAGCATGAGCGGCTCGCTCACCGCGGGCGCGGATGTCGAAAATCTGCGCAAGGCCAGCCTGAAGCGGGCGCTGATGGCGATCCTTGCCCTCATGGCGCTGACGGCGTCGCTTTGGCTGGTGGAGGGCAGCGATACGGCCGCGCCGCTGGCGCCGCCCGCCGTCCCCGTGCCGGCCGAACCGCCTGGCCCCGCCGCGCCTGCAGCCCCGGTCGCGCCTGCGGTGGAAGCGGCGCCAGTCGTGGCGGAGCAGGGAGCGCCCGCCGAAGCCGTGCAAGCCCGGAGCGCAGAGACTCGATCCGCGCCGCTGCCGGCCGCGTCCGACGGCGCAATGGTCGCTCCGGGTGCGTCGCCGCCGGGATGGACCGCTTCGGTCGTCCCCGCAGCGCCCTCGATTTCCCCCGCGCCAGCGCAGGCGGCCGATGCGCCGGCAGCCCCGGCGGACACGGCCGATGCGTCGTCCCGTGCCGATGCGCCGCGCCTGCATGCCGGACCGCCGCCCGGGCCCGGATACCTCATCCAGCTGGGCGTGTTCCTCGATACGGCCAATGCCGAAAGCATGCGTCGGGAACTCGAGCGAAAGGGCTATCCGGCGCACCTGCAGGCCCGGGTCGTGCTCGGCCCCTATCCGGACCGCGAGTCCGCGCTTGCGGCACAGGAAAAAATTCGCCGCGAACGCAAGCTGGATGGCATGATCTTGGCTCCGCGCAAATAGCGTCCCGGACCGGGAAGGGCAGGCAGGCCCGCCCTGTGCGCGGTCATGTCAGGATTTCGCAAGCAGGACAATCAGAGGAGAGCTCCATGAAGATCGAAAGTCAGGTGTTCGGTACCGTCGATATTCCCGATGACAAGGTGATCGAGTTCCCGGCCGGGCTCCCCGGTTTCGAAGAGTGCAAGAACTTTGCGCTGGTGCATGAGCACGACTCCACCTCGTCCCTGTTCCTGCTGCAGAGTCTCGACAATCCCGCGGCCGTCTTCTCGATCACCGGCCCCGACAGTCTGGGCGTCAATTACGAGTTCGGTCTCTCGGACGACGAAGCGGAGCAACTCAAGCTCACCAACCCTGCCGATGCCTTCGTCGCCGTGATCGTGCGCAAGGACGAAGGCGAAGCGGGCAACCCGGCGACCGCCGGAATGCGCGCGAACTTCATGGCGCCGCTGGTGATCAACGTGTCCTCGCGCCGCGGAATCCAGAAGGTCATCACGCGTCTGGGCTGTGACGTGACCCTGCGCGCCGAAGGCTGATCGACGTACCCCCCGCGCCCCGGTGCCGGATGCGCCGGGGCGTTGTTTCATCCGATCCCCAGTCCGGATCGTCCGTAATAGCAAAGGAACCCGACCATGAGTCGCAGCATCATCTCGACACCCAACGCTCCCGCCGCGATCGGCACCTACTCGCAGGCCGTCAAGGTCGGCGACACCGTCTATTGTTCCGGCCAGATCGGCCTCGATCCCGCCACGATGCAGATGGTCGAGGGCTTCGAGGCCCAGACCGTGCGCGTGTTCGAGAACCTCAAGGCGGTTGCCGAAGCGGCCGGCGGCTCGCTCGCCGACGCCGTCCGCGTGACGATCTACCTCACCGATCTCGCGAACTTCGCCAAGGTGAACGAGGTGATGGCGCGCTACTTCGCCGAACCCTTCCCGGCGCGCGCCGCAGTCGGCGTGAAGGAGCTGCCCAAGGGCGGCGTGGTCGAGGCCGACGCCATCCTGGTGCTTGGCTAAGGATCAGCACACCTGGGCCGGCATCGGCCCGCAACTCGCAGGCCGGCTGGCGAAACTCGACATTCGCCGGCCGCAGGACCTCGTCCTGCATCTGCCGCTGCGCTACGAGGACGAGACCCGGCTCACGCCGATCGCCGCGGCGCGCGCCGGCGCGCCGGTGCAGGTCGAAGGCGAGGTGGTGTCCTGCGAAGTCACGCTGCGCCCGCGCCGCCAGCTCGTCGCGCAGATCCGCGATGCAAGCGGCACGCTCACCGCGCGCTGGCTCAACTTCTACCCCTCGCAGCAGAAACAACTCGCCCCCGGCCGCCGCGTGCGCGTGTTCGGCGAAGTGCGCGGCGGCTTTTTCGGCAACGAGATGGTGCATCCGCGCGTGCACCCGGTCGAGGCCGGCGAGGCCCTGCCGCAGGCGCTCACGCCCGTCTACCCGACCACCGCGGGGCTCGCCCAGTCGGCGCTGCGCAAGCTCATCGGGCGCGAACTGCAGCGCCCGCCGATGACCGAACTGCTCCCCGCGCCCCTGCCCGGCGGCCTGCAGCTGCCCCCCTTCGCCGACGCCCTGCGCACGCTGCACCAGCCGCCCCCCGACATGGATCCGTATGCGCTGGAGGACCGCGCCCATCCCGCGTGGCAGCGCATCAAGTTCGAGGAACTGCTGGTCCAGCAGCTGTCGCTGCGCCGCGCCTACAACGCCCGCCGCACGCGGCACGCGCCCATCCTGCGCGACAACGGCAAACTCACCGGTGCGCTGCTCGCACAGCTGCCGTTCCGTCTCACCGGCGCCCAGGCGCGTGCGGTCGCGCAGATCGGCCGCGACCTCGCCACCCCGCACCCGATGCAGCGCCTGCTTCAGGGCGACGTCGGCAGCGGCAAGACCATTGTCGCCGCGCTCGCGATGCTGCAGGCGGCCGAGAACGGTTTCCAGGCCGTGCTCATGGCCCCGACCGAGATCCTCGCCGAACAGCACTGGAAGAAGCTCGCCGCGTGGCTGGAGCCGCTCGGCGTCGGCATTGCGTGGCTCTCGGGCAGCCGGCGGAAAAAGGCGCGCGAGGCCGAGCTCGCACGCCTCGCGAGCGGCGAGGTGCTGCTCGCGGTCGGCACGCATGCGCTGATCGAGGATCCTGTGACCTTGCCGCGCCTGGGCCTCGCGATCATCGACGAGCAGCACCGCTTCGGCGTGCGCCAGCGCCTCGCGCTGCGCGAAAAGGGCGCCGACGGGCTGCATCCGCACATGTTGATGATGTCCGCGACGCCCATCCCGCGCACGCTGGCGATGAGCTACTACGCCGATCTCGACGTCACCGTGCTCGACGAACTGCCGCCCGGCCGCACTCCCATCCTCACCAAGCTCGTCGCCGAGTCGCGCCGCGACCAGGTCATCGCGCGCGTGCGCGACGCCTGCCTCGGCGGGGCGCAGGCCTACTGGGTGTGCCCGCTGATCGAGGAGTCCGAGGCGCTGCAGCTCAAGACCGCGGTCGAGACCTTCGAGTCGCTTGGCGCCGCGCTGCCCGAACTCAGGATCGGCCTCGCGCACGGACGCTTGAAGCCCGACGAGAAGTCCGCGACGATGGCGGCGTTCTCGGCCGGCGAACTGCAACTGCTGGTCGCGACGACGGTCATCGAGGTCGGCGTCGACGTGCCCAACGCGAGCCTGATGGTGATCGAGCACGCCGAGCGCTTCGGCCTCGCGCAGCTGCACCAGCTGCGCGGGCGCGTCGGGCGCGGCACCGCGGAATCCGCCTGCATCCTGATCTACGCCCACCCGCTGTCGGAAAACGGCCGTGCGCGCCTGAAGGTCATCTATGAACACAGCGACGGCTTCGCGATCGCGCGCGAGGATCTGCGCATCCGCGGCCCCGGCGAATTCGTCGGTGCGCGCCAGAGCGGGGTGCCGCTGCTGCGCTATGCCGACCTCGAGGGTGACGCCGATCTTGTGGAGCCCGCGCGCGCGCTCGCCGAACGCCTGCTGCGCGAAGCGCCCGAGGTCGCGACGCAGCTGATGGAACGCTGGCTGGGCGGGCGCGAGGGCCTGCTGCGTGCCTGAGCGGCGGACGCGCCGGTTTGGGGCCGGGGCTCTCGGCCGGTATGATGCGCGTCGTCCCGACGTCGTCCTTCCATGCGCACCCGTCCCCACAAAGAAACCTGGCTGAAGCGCCCGCCGCGTGCGACCGTTTCCCGCATGCTCCGCCCCTGGCTCACCGATCCGGACTCGCTCACCGCGCGCATCCGCGTCCGCTGCGGCAGCTTCTCGGTGCGCGTGCTGCGCCAGTGCCTCGCCGTGCCGCACCGCGACGAGGCCACGCTGCTCGGCCTGCGTCGCGGCGAGCTTGCGTGGCTGCGCGAAGTGCTGCTGATCGCCGACGGCGTGCCGGTGGTGTTCGCGCGCTCGCTGCTGCCGCGCGCCAACGTGCGCGGCGCGTGGAACCTCTTCCACGGCATGGGCGCGCGGCCGCTCGGCGCCGCGCTCTTCGCCGACCCCGCGATCACCCGTCGCGCGCTGACCTGCGCCTGTCTCGACCGCCGCGACGCGCGCTATCATCTCGCCTCGGCCGCGGTCGCGCCGATGGCGATGCCGCCGCGCGTGTGGGCGCGGCGTTCGCTGTTCCGCCTGCACGGCCGCGCGTTGCTCGTCAGCGAGGCCTTCCTGCCCACGATCCTGGACCTGCCCGAATGATGTCTGCGCCGCTTCCCCTGTCCGCACGCCTGCCCATCTACCTGCGGCTGATGCGCCTCGACAAGCCCATCGGCATCCTGCTGCTGTTGTGGCCGACGCTGTGGGCGCTGTGGCTCGCCGCCGACGGCGTCCCGCCGCTGCAGGTCCTGGCGATCTTCGTCGTCGGCACCGTGCTGATGCGCTCGGCCGGCTGCGTCGTCAACGACTACGCCGACCGCGATTTCGACGGCCACGTCGAGCGCACGAAAAACCGTCCGCTCGCGACGCGCGCGATCGGCACCCGCGAGGCGCTGCTCCTCGCCGCCGGCCTCTCGCTCGCCGCCTTCCTGCTGATCCTGCCGCTCGCGCCCATCGTGCTGTGGCTGTCGCTGCCGGCGTTGTTCCTCGCCGCGAGCTATCCGTTCATGAAGCGCTTCTTCGCGATCCCGCAGGCCTACCTCGGCATCGCCTTCGGCTTCGGCATCCCGATGGGCTTTGCCGCGGTGCAGGGCGAAGTGCCCGCGATCGCGTGGTGGCTGCTGCTGGGCAACATCTTCTGGACCGTCGCCTACGACACCGAATATGCGATGGTCGACCGTCCCGACGACCTCAGGATCGGCATCAAGACCTCCGCGATCACCTTCGGCCGCTTCGACGTTGCCGCGGTGATGCTGTGCTACGCGATCGCCTTCGTGCTGTTTGCAGCGGTCGGCGTCGCCGCGGGGCGGGGCGTGTTCTTCTTCGCCGGCCTGCTCGGCGCCTGCGGCATCGCCGGCTACCACTACACGCTGATCCGCGGCCGCGAACGCGCGCCGTGCTTCAAGGCCTTCCTGCACAACAACTGGGTCGGGGCGAGCATCTTCGCCGGCATCGTCCTTGATTACATTGCGTTTCCCGCGGCCTGAGCTAGGGTGAACCGACCGCATCGATCACGGTCGAATACATGCGCCCGATTCTTTGCGGCGCAACCCCAGAGGAGACTGCAATGAAAAGAAGCCTGTTGTTTGCGGGCGTGTGTGCGATGCTGCTGTCGACCAGCGCCTTTGCCCGTCATTGCCCCGCCGACATGAAGAAGATCGACGAGGCCCTCGGCAAGAACCCGATGCTGACCGCCGAGCAGATGATGGAAGTGAAGAAACTGCGCGCGGAAGGCGAAGAGCTGCACAAGGCGGGCAAGCATCCCGAGTCCGAGGCGACGCTCGCGAAGGCGATGAAGATGCTCAACATCGGCATGTAGGCCGACACTCGCCGAGCAGACCGGGGCCGCCGTCGCGGCCCTTTTCATTTTGCCGCATCCGAGGGCGCGCAAGGGCGTCATCCGGCTTATCATTCGCCCCGAACCCATCAGGACGCCTCCATGCACTTCATGACCGCCCTCCGGGCCGCCTGGCAGCGCCGCAACAGCCTGCTGTGCGTCGGCCTCGATCCCTATCCTGCGCGCTTCCCCGCCCACCTGCAGGGGCGTCCGGACGCCATCCTCGAATTCTGCAAGGGCATCGTCGACGCGACGGCCGACCTCGTGTGCTGCTTCAAGCCGCAGATCGCCTACTTCGCCGCGCAGCGCGCCGAAGACCAGCTCGAAGACCTGATCGCCCACATCCACGAGCGCCACCCCGATACGCCGGTGATCCTCGACGCCAAGCGCGGCGACATCGGCAGCACCGCGGCACAGTACGCGGTCGAAGCCTTCGAGCGCTTCCGCGCCGATGCGATCACGGTCAATCCCTACATGGGCCGCGACTCCGTCGAGCCCTACCTCGAATACGCCGACAAGGGCGTGATCCTGCTGTGCCGCACCTCGAATCCGGGCGGCAGCGACCTGCAGTTTCTCGACGTCGGCGGTGGCGAGCGGCTGTACGAGCGCGTCGCGCGCCTGGTCGCGAACGACTGGAATGCGAGCGGCAACTGCGGCCTCGTCGTCGGCGCGACCTTCCCCAACGAGATCGCACGCGTGCGCCGCATCGTCGGCGACATGCCGCTGCTCGTGCCCGGCATCGGCGCCCAGGGCGGCGACATCGCCGAGACCATGCAGGCCGGCGGCACCGCCGACGGCACCGGCCTGATGATCAACTCCTCGCGGGCGATCCTGTTCGCCGGCAGTGGCGAAGACTATGCCGAGGCGGCCCGCCGCGCCGCCCTCGAGACGCGCGACGCGATCAACGCCAACCGCTGAACCGCAATACCGCCGTACCCGAAAGGATTCCATGCGTTACCACGATCTTCGCGATTTCATCGCCCAGCTCGAACGGCGCGGCGAACTGAAGCGCATCACCGTTCCCGTCGACACCCACCTCGAGATGACCGAGATCGCCGACCGCGTACTGCGCGCCGGCGGCCCGGCGCTGCTGTTCGAAAAGCCCGTCACGCGCGGCGTGCCGCAGGCGATGCCGGTGCTCGCCAACCTTTTCGGAACCCCGCAGCGTGTCGCGCTCGGCATGGGCGAGGAACTGCCCGACGGCGACTGGCAGACGCCGCTGCGCGAAGTCGGCAAGCTCCTCGCCTTCCTCAAGGAGCCCGAGCCGCCCAAGGGCCTCAAGGACGCCTGGGAGAAGTTCCCCGCCTTCCGCCAGGTGCTCAACATGTCGCCCAAGGAAGTGCGCTCGGCGCCCTGCCAGGAGATCGTATGGGAAGGCACCGACGTCGACCTCGCAAAACTGCCGATCCAGCACTGCTGGCCCGGCGACGTCGCGCCGCTGATCACCTGGGGCCTCGTCGTCACGCGCGGCCCCGGCAAGAAGCGCCAGAACCTCGGCATCTACCGCCAGCAGGTGCTCGGGCCCAACCGCGTCATCATGCGCTGGCTCGCCCACCGCGGCGGCGCGCTCGATTTCCGCGAACACCAGCTCGCGCATCCGGGCGAACCGTTCAAGGTCGCCGTCGTCCTCGGCTGCGACCCCGCGACCATCCTCGGTGCGGTCACGCCGGTGCCCGACTCCTTGTCCGAATACCAGTTCGCCGGACTCCTGCGCGGGGCCAAGACCGAGCTCGTGCAATGCCTCGGCTCCGACCTGCAGGTACCGGCCTCGGCCGAGATCGTCCTCGAAGGCGTGATCCACCCCGACGACACCGCGCCCGAAGGCCCCTACGGCGACCACACCGGTTATTACAACGAGGTCTCCGACTTCCCGGTGTTCACGATCGAGCGCATCACGATGCGCAAGAACCCGATCTACCACTCGACCTACACCGGCAAGCCGCCTGACGAGCCCGCGATGCTGGGCGTCGCGCTGAACGAAGTGTTCGTGCCGCTGCTGCAGAAGCAGTTTCCCGAGATCACCGACTTCTACCTGCCGCCCGAAGGCTGCTCCTACCGCCTCGCGGTCGTCAGCATCCGCAAACAGTACCCGGGGCATGCCAAGCGCGTGATGTTCGGCATCTGGAGCTTCCTGCGCCAGTTCATGTACACCAAGTTCATCATCGTCGTCGATGATGACGTGAACATCCGCGACTGGAAGGAAGTGATCTGGGCGATGACGACCCGGGTCGATGCGTCGCGCGACACCGTGATGGTCGATAACACCCCGATCGACTACCTCGACTTCGCCAGCCCCGTCGCGAGCCTGGGCAGCAAGATGGGGCTCGACGCCACCAACAAGTGGCCGGGCGAGACCAACCGCGAGTGGGGGCGGCCGATCGTGATGGACGCCGCAGTCAGGCAGCGCGTCGATGCGATGTGGGCCGAGTTGGGCCTGTAAAAGCGGACCTGTAAAGTCGGGCCTGTAAGAATCCACCGGAATCCTCATCACTACGGAGCCAGCCATGCCCGACTACCGGACCGAAAGCGCCCCCGCCGACCTCGGCGGGCTCGTCACGCTCGCGCACGTTATCTATGCGTTGCATGCGTTCGCGGTCGTCACGGGCGTCGTCGGCTCCGCGACCATCATCGGCAGCTTCGTCGCGAGCCTGCCATCCATCCTCGCGGTGGTGCTCAACTACATGAAGCGCGACGCGGTGCGCGGCACCTGGCTCGAAAGCCACTTCCGCTGGCAGATCCGCACCTTCTGGTTTGCGCTGTTGTGGGTGCTGGTCGCGGCCGCCATGATCGTCACCCTGATCGGAATCCCGTTCGCGTTCGTGCTGCTGGTCGGTGCCGGCCTGTGGATCGTCTACCGCGTCATCCGCGGCTGGCTGAACCTGCTCGACCGCAGCACCATGCCGATGCCCACGGACGCCTGAAGCTGCACGCGGTCGTGCTGCCGCCCAGCTATTGCGTCGGCGCCGTGCCGCCGCCCGCCCACACCCATTCCAGCAACGCGTCCTGCGCGGCCTGGCTGGACCCGGCCTCGGCGTGGTTCACCATCATCACGACCGCGTGGCGCCGGCCATTCCGGTCCAGCACGTACCCGGCCAGGGATTTCACGCCATTGATCGAGCCGGTCTTGATGTGCGCGTAGCCGCGCGCCGGGCTGTCGTAGAGCCGCCTGCGCGCCGTTCCGTCCGCGCCGGCGATCGGTAGTGCCGCGATGAACTCCGGCATGAAGGGCCGCCGCCACGCCGCCAGCAGGACTTCTGCGAGCGTGCGCGCACTCACGCGCTCGACGCGTGAAAGACCCGAGCCGTTCTCGATCACGAGGCCCGCCGTCGCGATGCCGTCCGCGGCGAGCAGGGCGCGCACGGCCTCGGTGCCGCCCGCGACCATGTCCAGGCTCGCGCCGCCTTCCCGTCCCAGCGTTGCAAGCAGTTGGCGCGCGATTACGTTGCTCGACCACTTGTTCATTTCGCGCACCACCTCCGCAAGCGGCGGCGAGGTCTCCGTGACCAGCGTCGCCGCATCGCCCGGCGTCACGCCGCTGCGCACCGCGCCCTCGACCTTGCCGCCCAGTTCGCTCCACAGCGCCGCGACGAGCGCACGCCCGAAGGCTTCCGGCGAAAGCGGCGCCGTCGCCCAGTCGCGCTGTCCGCAGCTCCCCGGCATGCTCCCCGACAGCACCAGACGAGGGCCCTGCGGCCCTGCCTCGAGCGCCGCGTCGAGATTGCCGTACCACACGCCGCACGGACCCGGCGCAGTCGTGATGCGATTGTCGATGTCGACGCCCGTCAGCGCCGGATAGGGGGCAAGGCCCACCGGCTGCCCCGGCTCGGCAGCAGGAACCAGACGCAGCTGCAGCGTGTTGAAGTGCACCAGCAGCCCGTACGCGCCGCTGTTGTAGGGGCGCAGCGCGCGCCCGTCGAAGGCCGCCGGGTCGTGCGGCGGCAGCGCCAGCGCCGAACCGTCGAGCACGATATCGCCGCGCACGGTCGTGACGCCCAGCGCGCGCACCTGGCGCAGCAGCCTCCCCAGCCGCTCGTAGTTCAGCATCGGGTCGGCGCCGCCCGTCAGATACAGGCTGCCGTCCAGGACCCCCGCGGCCACCGGTCCACCTGTCGCCACCCGCGTCGTCCAGGTGAAGGCCGGCCCCAGCCGGTCGAGTGCCGCAAAGGCGGTCACGACCTTCATGACCGAAGCCGGATTCATCGGCCGCTCGCCACCGGCCTCCAGCTGCGGGATCGGCGCATCTACGGCCTGCACCCACACGGCCACGTTACTGGCAGGAATGCGGGCGTCGTCGAGCGCCTGCCGCACCGATGGCGGCAGGGAAGCCGCATGTGCCGAGGCCATCATTCCGCAGAAAAGCAGGGCAGCCAGAAAACGGAACATGGATCGGGGTGTCATGAGGTGGTCGTCGATATCGTGCAACATACTCGCGAAGCCATCGAGGGCGCGGCGGCTATGCGGTCGCGATATAATTGCAAATTACGCGTTGTGCGCGGACCGGTATTTTACGTCGCTGCGCGTGAGGCAAACCGGCTGAAGAGGCAATCAATGATTCTCGTGACTGGCGGCGCAGGCTTCATCGGCGCCAATTTCGTGCTCGACTGGCTGCGCACGAGCGACGAGCCGGTGCTGAATCTCGACGCGCTGACCTACGCGGGCAACCTCGAGAATCTCGCCGCGCTGCAAGGCGATCGTCGCCACATCTTCGTTCAGGGCGACATCTGCGACCGAGCGCTTCTCGACCGCCTGCTCGCCGAATATCGCCCGCGCGCGCTCGTGCATTTCGCCGCCGAAAGCCACGTCGACCGTTCGATCCACGGCCCCGCCGCCTTCGTGCGCACCAATGTCGAAGGCACGTTCACGCTGCTCGAAGCGGCGCGCGCCTACTGGTCCGCGCTCGACGGCGCGGAGCAGGCCGCCTTCCGCTTCCTGCACGTCTCGACCGACGAGGTCTACGGCTCGCTCGGCCCGAACGACCCGCCCTTCGCCGAGACCAAGGCCTTCGAGCCGAACAGCCCGTACTCCGCGAGCAAGGCCGCATCCGACCACCTCGTGCGCGCCTGGCACCACACCTACGGCCTGCCGGTGCTCACGACCAACTGCTCGAACAACTACGGCCCCTATCAGTTCCCCGAAAAGCTCATCCCGCTGATGATCGCCAACGCGCTCGCCGGCAAGGCCCTGCCGGTCTATGGCGACGGCCGCAACGTGCGCGACTGGCTGTACGTCGGCGACCACTGCGCCGCGATCCGCGAGGTGCTCGCGCACGGCCGTCTCGGCGAGACCTACAACATCGGCGGCTGGAACGAGAAGCCCAACCTCGAGATCGTGCATACCGTGTGCGCGCTGCTCGACGAACTGCGCCCCGACCCCGCCGGCCCGCACGCCCGCCTCATCACCTATGTCGCCGACCGTCCCGGCCACGACCGCCGCTACGCGATCGACGCGCGCAAGATCGAACGCGAACTCGGCTGGCGCCCCGCCGAAACCTTCGAGACCGGTATCCGCAAGACCATCGCGTGGTACCTCGCTAACCAGGACTGGGTGGCGGACGTGCAGAGCGGCGCCTATCGCGAGTGGGTCGCGCACCACTACGGAGATCGCTGAACATGAGCACGCGCAAGGGCATCATCCTCGCCGGCGGTTCCGGCACCCGCCTGCACCCGGCCACGTTGGCCGTGTCGAAGCAGCTGCTGCCGGTGTACGACAAGCCGATGATCTACTACCCGCTGAGTACCCTGATGCTGGCGGGAATCCGCGACATCCTCATCATCTCCACGCCGCAGGACACCCCGCGCTTCGAGCAGCTCCTCGGCGACGGCGCCCGCTGGGGCCTGCGTCTGCAATACGCCGTCCAACCCAGTCCGGACGGCCTCGCTCAGGCCTTCCTGATCGGCGAGGAGTTCATCGCCGGCTCGTCGTCCGCCCTCGTGCTCGGCGACAACCTCTTCTACGGCCATGAACTCGCGGACGACCTCAGGCAGGCCGGCCAGCGTGCGCACGGCGCGACCGTCTTCGCCTATCCGGTGAATGATCCCGAGCGCTACGGCGTCGTCGAGTTCGACGCCAGCGGCCACGCGATCAGCATCGAGGAAAAACCGGCGAAACCGAAGAGCCGCTACGCCGTCACCGGTCTCTACTTCTACGACGAGCGCGTCGTCGACATCGCGCGCGGCCTCAAGCCCAGCCCGCGCGGCGAGCTCGAGATCACCGACGTCAATCGCCACTACCTCGAGGCCGGCGCGCTCGACGTGCAGGTCATGGGCCGCGGCCACGCCTGGCTCGACACCGGCACCCACGAAAGCCTCCTGGAAGCCGGCCTCTTCATCCAGACCATCGAGAAGCGCCAGGGCCTCAAGATCGCCTGCCCTGAGGAGATCGCCTGGCGTTCCGGCTGGATCGACGCCGCGCAACTCACCGAGCTCGCCAAGCCGCTCGCGAAGAACGGCTACGGCCAGTACCTGCTGCGCGTGCTCGAAGAGAAGGTGTTCTGATGAAGGTAGTTCCAACCGCGATTCCCGATGTGCTGATCATCGAACCCAGAGTGTTCGGCGACGCACGTGGCTTCTTCTTCGAAAGCTTCAACGCACGCGCCTTCCGCGACGCCACGGGCCTCGACGAGCAGTTCGTGCAGGACAACCACTCCCGCTCCGCGCGCGGCGTGCTGCGCGGGCTCCATTACCAGATCCGCCAGCCGCAGGGGAAGCTCGTGCGCGTCGTGCGCGGCGCGGTGTTCGACGTCGTCGTCGATCTGCGCCGCCGCTCGCCGAGCTTCGGCCGCTGGACGGGGGTCGAGCTCAGCGAAGACAATCACCGCCAGCTGTGGATCCCACCCGGCTTCGCACACGGCTTCGTCGTGCTGTCCGAGTCCGCGGATTTCCTCTACAAGACCACCGACTACTACGCCCCCGAACACGAGCGCTGCCTGGCGTGGAACGACCCGATCGTCGGCGTCGAATGGCCGCTCGCCAGTGAGCCGCAACTGTCGGCAAAAGACCGCGAGGGCAAGCCCCTCGCACAATGCGAGGTATTCGAATGAGATTGCTCGTCACCGGCGCCAACGGCCAGGTCGGCTGGGAACTCGCGCGCAGCCTGATGCCGCTCGGCGAAGTCGTTGCGCTCGACCGCAGCCGCTGCGACCTCTCGCGACCCGAGACCCTGGCGGCACTCGTCGCCGACCTCGCCCCCGACGTCATCGTCAATGCCGCCGCCTACACGGCCGTCGACAAGGCCGAGTCCGAGGAAGCGCTCGCGACCACGATCAACGGTATCGCGCCCGGCGAACTCGCGCGCGCCGCGAAGGCGGCCGGCGCACTGCTGGTCCATTATTCGACGGACTACGTGTTCGACGGCAGCAAGAACGGTCCCTACACCGAAGACGACCCCGTCGCCCCCGTCAATGCCTACGGCCGCAGCAAGCTCGCCGGCGAAGTGGCGATCCGGGAAAGCGGCTGCGATCACCTGATCCTGCGCACCACCTGGGTGTTTGCCGCCCGCGGCGGCAACTTCGTGCGCACGATGCTGCGCCTCGGCGCCGAACGCGAACAGCTCCGTGTCGTCGCCGACCAGCACGGCGCCCCCACCTGGGCGCGCAACATCGCCGACGTCACCGCGCACATCGTCGCCCAGGCACAGCGCGAACGGCGCGATGGTGCCTTCGCGTCGGGCATCTTCAACCTCACGTCGGCCGGCGACACGAGCTGGCACGGATTCGCCGAGGCGATCTTCGTCGCAGCCCGAAATTCGCTGCCGGAACTCGCGTTGAAGGTCGCGAGCGTCGAACCGATCCCGGCCTCAGCCTATCCCGTGCCGGCCGCACGTCCGGCCAACTCGCGCCTCGCCGCCGACCGGCTCGCGGCGCGTTTCGGCATTGCCATGCCACATTGGCAGGCCGCCTTGAGCCGCTGCGTCGAAGACATTGCACGCTGAGCCATGAGCGGATTCGAACACTTCGAGCGCGACGCCTGCCAGCTTGAGCGCGAAATCCTCAAGCGCGGCATCGTGCTCAAACTGGACTGGGACGACGCGGCCGGCATGCGCAAGCTCGCGCGCGAAGCTCTGCAAGGGGGGGCCGACCACACGCAGGCCCTTCTCGCCGACCCGGACGCCCGTCTGCGCGCGCGCGGCGAACTCTTCGCGCTGGGCGTGCTGATGCTGCGTGTGATGGAGGAGAGCGCCGACACCGGCGTCCATACGCACGGCGGACCGGCCTGGAAGGCCTTCGGCCGCGCCCTCATTCAGGAGGCGCAGGCCGAAGGGAAGCGCGTCGATGTGCGCGCTCAGTTCAACGGCGACTCGAGCGCGTAGAGCGACTCGACGGTCTCGCGCCTGCGGATCAGGTCGATGCGGTCGCCATCCACCATCACCTCGGCGACGCGCGGACGGGTGTTGTAGTTCGAACTCATCGCCATGCCATAGGCCCCGGCGGACAGCAGCGCGACCAGATCGCCCTCCGCGACGGCCAGCTCCCGATCATGCGCGAGGAAATCTCCGCTCTCGCAGATCGGTCCCACGATCTCGTAGTTCTTCGCCGCCTCCGTGCGCGGCAGCACCGCGACGACCTCATGGTAAGCGTCGTACAGGGCCGGGCGGGCCAGGTCGTTCATCGCCGCATCGACGATCGCGAAGTTCTTCTCCTCGCCGGGCTTCAGGTACTCGATGCGTGTCAGCAACAGGCCCGCGTTGCCGACCAGCGAGCGCCCCGGCTCGAAGCACAGCGCCTCCTTGCGCCCCTCGAACAGCTTCAGCAGGGGCGCGACGTACTCCGCGACCGTCGGCGGTTGCTCGTCGCGGTAACGGATGCCGAGTCCGCCTCCGAGGTCGATGTGATCCAGCGAAATCCCCTCGGCCGCCAGTCGGTCGACAAGGTCGAGGATCTTCCCCGCCGCTTCCGCGATCGGCGCGGGATCGAGCAGCTGCGAGCCGATGTGGCACGCCACCCCGCTAACACGCAGGTTCGGCAGGCCCGCCGCGCGGCGGTAAAGATCCGCCGCCGCATCGATCGCGACGCCGAACTTGTTGCTCTTGAGGCCCGTCGAAATGTACGGATGAGTCTTCGGATCCACGTCCGGATTCACACGGAACGCGATCGGCGCGACCTTGCCGAGTTCACCTGCGACCTCGTTCAGGCGGTCGATCTCCGCTTCCGACTCGACGTTGAAGCAGCGGATTCCGGCCTTCAGCGCCTGACGCATTTCGTCGCGACTCTTGCCCACGCCCGAGAACACCACTTTGCCCGCGTCGCCGCCGGCGGCCAGCACCCGCGCGAGCTCACCGCCCGACACGATGTCGAAGCCCGCGCCCAGCCGGGCGAACACCGACAGCACGCCGAGGTTCGAATTCGCCTTCACCGCGTAGCACACCAGCCCGTGGCGGCCGCCGAGCGCTTCGCGGTAGGCGCAGAAGGCCTCGGTCAGCGCGCGGCGCGAATAGACATATACCGGCGTGCCATGCTGCGCGGCGATGGCGGCAAGCGCCACGCCTTCGAGCTGAAGGCCGTCGCTGCCCTCGGTCAGGGTCGGAGTCGGAAATCGGGAAGTCATCTGGGGTCGTGGGGAACAGTGGGGGCTTTGCTATGATCGACGCCGGCGGCCGGAGCCGCCTTCGCCGGTGCGGGCGGAACCTGGGGCAGGTACAGCGGCCCCTTGATGCCGCAGCCGCTCAGGGCAAGGGCGCAGCATAGCGCGGCAGCAGTCGGAATGGCTCGCATGATGTCGTCGGTCGAAAAAACGGAAATGCTAACAGAAGGAGCGAACATGGAAGAATCGGCGTTCAACGCGCTGGCCGAAGCCGAACTCGTGCGGATCGAAGCCGCGCTCGAAGTCTGCGGTGCCGAACTGGACATCGAGACCATGCCCGGCGGCGTGCTCGAGATCGAATTCGAGAACGGCAGCAAGATGGTGATCAACCGTCACTCGGCCGCCCGCGAGATCTGGGTCGCCGCCAAGGCCGGCGGCTTCCACTTCCGCCACGACGCCGGCCGCTGGATCGCCACGCGTGACGGCGTCGAGCTCTACGCGATGCTGTCGCAACTCGTCAGCCAGCAGTCCGGGGCGTCCGTCGCCGTCAAGGCAGGCTGAACCGGCGGCGCTCCGGGGATTCCTTCCTACGGTCGCCGCACTGGCGTCGGACTGCGCTCCACCACCGGCGCCGGTGCTGCCGTCGGGCGCGTCTGTGGCAGCGCCTCGTCCGGCGCCTCGACCGGCAGGGGCAGATCCTCAGTGCCTGTCGGGAGCATGAACGGTTCGGTCGGGACATTCTCGCTATAGACGAACTCGTCGCGGCCCGAACCCGTATGGACGGCAACCAGCCCGTCCGGGCGGGCCGGGAACTTCTCCGGCAGGGTCTTCAGCGCGGTGCGCATGAAATTCACCCACATCGGCAGGGCGGCCGAACCGCCGGTCTCGCCGCGTCCCAGATTGCGCGGCTGGTCGTGCCCCATCCAGCTCACCGCGACCAGATCCGGGTGGAAGCCGGCGAACCAGGCGTCCACGTAGTCGTTGGTCGTTCCCGTCTTGCCGGCGAGTTCGCCGCGTTTGAGGGTCAGCGCCCGCGTTGCCGTACCGCGCCGGACCACGTCCTGCATCATCGAGGTCATCAGCCACGCGTTGCGCGGGTCGATCACGCGTGGCGCGCTCTCGCCCGCGACGGGAGGGTCCACCTTGGCGACGACATGCCCCTGACCGTCGATCATCTCTTTCACGACATAGGGTTCGATGCGGTAACCGCCGTTCGCGAACACTGCGTAGCCGGTCGCCATCTGCCACGGCGTCGCCATGCCGGCGCCGAGCGCCATCGTCAGATAGGGCGGGTGCTGGGCCGCATCGAAACCGAAGCGCGTAACATAGTCCTGAGCGTACTCGGGTGTAATCGAGCGCAGCAGCCGGATCGAGATCATGTTCTTCGATCGTGCCAGCCCCTCGCGCAGCGTCATCGGTCCTTCGTACTTGCCGTCGTAGTTCTTCGGCTCCCAGTCCTTGCTGCCGGTGATCCCGGCCGGGAAGAACAACGGCCCGTCCTCTTCGACGCTGCTCGGCGAGAACCCGCGTTCGAGCGCAGCCGAATAGATGAAGGGCTTGAAGCTCGATCCCGGCTGGCGCAGGGCCTGGGTCACGTGGTTGAACTTGCTGCGATTGAAGTCGAAGCCGCCGATCAGTGCGCGAACCGCACCCGTGTTCGAGTCGACCGCGACCAACGCCGCTTCCACGTCCGGCAACTGCGCGATCTCCCAGCCCTTCTCGCCGAGATCGCGGAGACGCACGATCGCGCCGCGCCGCACCTTGCGTGCCTGCGGGGCCCGTTCGTTGAGCATCGGGGCCGCAAAGGCCAGTCCTGCGCCCGTGATCTTCGAGATTTCGCCGTGGCGATAGACGGTGACCGATTTGGGTGACGCCTCGAGAACCAGCGCGGCGAGCAGGTCATCGTAGTCGGCGACGTCGGAGAGCAACTCGTCGAGCCGCTCCTCGTCGTCGTTCTTTACGCCGCTCAGGTCGACGAAACTCTCGGGGCCGCGGTAACCGTGTCGCCGGTCGTAATCCATCACCCCCTGGCGGACGGCCTTGTAGGCGGCCTGCTGCTCGTCGCGCGTCACCGTCGTGATCACGCGGATGCCCGAATCGTAAGCCTGTTCGCCAAACTGCTCGACGGCCAGCTGGCGCGCCATCTCCGCAACGAAGTCGCCACGCAGCGGACTCGATGCCGAACGTCCGTTCGCCAGCACGAGCGGTTCCGCGCGGGCCGTCTCGAAGGTCTTCTCGTCGATGAAGCCGGCTTCGACCATGCGGCGCAGCACGTAATGCTGGCGCAGGATCGCCCGGCGCGGATTCGCGATCGGGTTGTAGGCGGACGGCGCTTTCGGCAGCCCCGCGAGCATGGCCGCTTCGGCCACCGTGATGTCCTTCAGCGGCTTGTCGAAATAGGCGCGTGCTGCGGCCGAGAATCCGTACGACCGTTGGCCGAGGTAAATCTGGTTGATGTAGAGCTCGAAGATCTGATCCTTGCTCAGGCTGCGCTCGATGCGCAATGCAAGGAGAATCTCGTAGAGCTTGCGGTTGAAGGTCTTCTCGCGTGTCAGGAAGAAATTGCGCGCCACCTGCATCGTGATCGTCGACGCGCCCTGGCCGCGCCCGCCCGACACGACGTTCGCGAGCGCGGCACGCGCGATCCCGATCACATCGATTCCGGGGTGTTCGTAGAAGCGCTCGTCCTCGGCGGCGAGGATGGCCTGCTTGAGAATCGCCGGAACTTCGTCCATCGCCACGACGACCCGCCGCTCCTCGCCGAATTCCCCGAGTAAATATCCATCTGACGTGTATACTCGCAGCGGAATCTTCGGGCGGTAATCGGTCAGAACGTCGAGCGACGGCAGGTTCGGCCATGCGAATGCAGAGACTGCCGCAATGGTTGCCGCGCCGAGAATGACAAGAGCGATGAGTGCCGCGAGGGGATAAAAGACCCAGCGCATCGGGAATCCAAAGAGGGAGGCGGGAGCGCAATTATACGTTTGCGCACCCGGTGCCTCCAAAGCATCTGCCGCCGTCTGTGTTTGCACTCGCAACACTTTGTTGCTAGCATCTCAGAAGCTTATTCAGTTTCGGCGCCTAACATAAAGAAATTTAAGGATTTTCTTTGTGATGGACTTCTCCCTATTTCGCCCCAAGGCGCGCCAACTGGTCGGCCTCGATATCTCATCTTCATCGGTGAAGATGGTCGAGCTGTCAGAGGGCGAAAAGGGTGCGTACCGCATGGAGCGGTACGCCATCGAATCCCTGCCGCGTGACGCCGTCGTTGACGGCAATATCGCCAATCTCGAAGGAGTGAGCGACGCCGTGATGCGTGCCGTGCGCCGCATGGGCGGGGGCATCAAGCAGGTCGCCGTCGCGCTTCCTGCTTCGGCCGTGATCACCAAGAAGATGATTCTGCCGGGCGGCCTGCGCGACCAGGAAATGGAACTCCAGGTCGAGTCGGAGGCCAGTCAGTACATTCCCTTTGCGCTGGATGAAGTCAATCTCGACTTTCAGGTGGTCGGCCCCTCGCCGGGCAGCCCCGAAGAGGTCGAGGTCCTGATCGCCGCATCGCGCAAGGAAAAGGTCGAAGATCGCGTCGCCGTAGTCGAATCCGCCGGCCTCAAGGCCGCGGTGATGGACGTCGAGTCCTTCGCGGCGGAAGCGGCCTTCGAACTCGTCGCAAAGCAGCTCCCGGGCGGCGGCGCCGACAAGATCGTCGCGGTGATCGACATCGGCGCGAACGTCATGAACGTCAGTGTCCTGCGCAACGGCCAGCAGCTCTATGCGCGCGAACAGGCGTTCGGCGGCATGCAGCTCACACAGGAAATCGCGCGCCAGTACGGCATGAGTGTCGAGGACGCCGAAGCCGCGAAACGTGCGGGCGGCCTGCCCGAGGATTACGAGCGTGACCTGATGCGGCCGTTCATGGACAGCCTGGCCCTCGAAGTGTCGCGGGCGCTGCAGTTCTTCTTCACCTCGACGCAGTACAACCAGGTCGACCACCTCGTCCTTGCGGGCGGCTGCTCGGTGATGCCCGGTCTTTCCGACGTGGTCGCCGGCCGTACGCAGGTCCCGACCATCGTCGCGAACCCCTTCGTCGGAATGTCGATGTCGTCGCGCGTGCGACCCAAGAACCTGCTGGCCGATGCACCGTCGCTGATGGTTGCCTGCGGACTGGCGCTCCGGAGATTCGATTCATGATTCGAATCAACCTGTTGCCCCATCGCGAACTCAAGCGCCGTGAACGACGCCAGCAGTTCTACGTCGTGTCTGCCGCGATGGTCGTCGCCGGCCTGCTGGTCGCGCTGGTCGTGCATACCGTGATCGCCGGCTACGTCGAGCGTCAGGAACGCCGCAACGACTTCCTCAAGTCCGAGATCACCAGGCTGGACGCACAGATCGCCGAAATCAAGCGTCTGCGTGAGCAGATCGACGCCCTACTGGCGCGCAAGCAGGTCATCGAGTCCCTGCAGACCACGCGTGCCCAGGCCGTGAACGTCATGAACGAGTTCGCGCGCCGCGTGCCCGACGGTGTGTATCTGCGCTCCATCAAGCAGACCGGCCCGAAGATTGCCCTGCTCGGCTACTCGCAGTCCAATTCGCGCGTCTCGGCTTTGATGCGCAGCCTCGACGAATCGCCCTACCTTGCCAACCCGGGGCTGGTCGAGATCAAGGCCGCATCCGTGAACAAGCGGCGGGTCAGCGACTTCGCGCTCAACATCGGTATCGAAGGGCCCAAGGCCGAAGGCGATCAAGGGGCCAGGAAATGAAGCTCGGCAAACTCCAAGGCATCGATTTCGAGCGTCTCTCGCAGGATTTCAAGGGCCTCGATCCCAACGACCCCGGCGCGTGGCCGATGGCACCGCGCATCGCGGTGTTCATCGCGTTGCTCGTCGCAGTCCTCGCTCTCGCATGGTGGTTCGACTGGCGCGATCAGGTAGCGCTCCTCGAACAGCGCGAGGCGGAAGAAGTGCAGCTGCGCCAGGACTGGGTGACGAAGAAGAAGCTTGCCGTGAATCTGGACGCATACAAGCTCCAGCTCGAAGAGACCGACCGCCAGTTCGGCGCGCTGCTGAAGCAGCTTCCGAATCGCGCGGAAATGGACTCGTTGCTTTCCGACATCAACCAGGCTGGCGTCGGCCGCGGACTGCAGTTCGAACTCTTCAAGCCGGGTCCTGAAGCGGTCAAGGACTTCTATGCCGAGATGCCGATCGATGTGCGCATCGTCGGCGCCTACAACGACCTCGGCGCATTCGCCGAAGACGTTGCCCGCATGTCCCGGATCGTGACCCTGGACAACGTCGCGATCGAAACCCAGAAGGATGGCGGCCTCAAGCTGGAAGCGAAGGCGATCACGTATCGCTACCTCGACGAAGAGGAGCTCGCGCAGAAGCGCCAGCAGGAGAAGGCCGCAAAGGCAAAGGGAGGCAAGTGAGAAAGCCATGAAACGCCTTCTGATACTTGCAAGCGCCCTTGTTCTCACCGCCTGTGCAGGCGACCAGGAGGACATCCAGGGGTGGATGACCGAGCAGGAAAAGGGGATGACCGGAACGATCAAGCCCTTGCCCGAGATGAAGCCGGTCCCGGTCGTGAAGTACGAAGCGGAAGGCGCCGCCGACCCCTTCGTGGTGAGTCGCATCGAGCCCGAAACGAAAACCACCCGCCGTGGCGGCCCCGACCTCGATCGCAGGCGCGAGCCTCTCGAAGCCTATCCGCTCGAATCCCTGCAACTTGTCGGCGTGCTCACCCAGAACCGAAAGGTGCATGCCCTGGTACGCGCCGACCAGAGCCTGCATCAGGTCAAGGTCGGCAACTACATGGGCCAGAATTTCGGACTCGTGACGGCGATCTCGGAATCCGAAGTCACCCTGAAAGAACTGGTTGAAGACATGAACGGCGATTGGGTCGAGCGCATCAGCACATTGCTGCTGCAGGAGCAGCAGGAGGCACGGAAATGAATCACAAACGCATGATTGCGCTGCTGTGTGCGGCGTTCACCCTGGCTGTTCCTGCGCCCGCCGTCCTTGCGCAGGCTGCGTCGTCGCAAAGCCAGGCCGCGACGAACCGCATCGAAGACCTCGAGGTTTCCCAGCAGGGGGGGGCCGTACTGCTGAAGCTCACGCTCAAGGAGCCCCTCGCCGCGCCCCCGGCGAGTTTCAGCGTTGCGAACCCCGCGCGGATCGCATTCGATTTTCCCGGAACGATCAACGGCTTGGGCCGCAGCGTGCAGGAAATCGACCAGGGCGACCTGCGCAGCGCGAACATCGTCCAGGCCGGCGACCGCACCCGCCTCGTCCTTAATGTCACCAAGGTCACGCCCTTCGAATCACGCATCGAGGGACGCTCCGTCATCATTTCTCTCGGTGCCGCGGCTCCTTCCGGCGCCACGACGACGCAGGTCTCGCAGGCGATGGCCAATTTCGCCGCGCCGAAACGTGACGCGGTCGCCGATGGAAGCAGCATCCGCGACATCAATTTCCGCCGCGGCAAGGATGGCGAGGGGCGGGTGGTCGTGCAGCTCTCCAGTCCTGACGCAGGCATCGACATCCGTCAGCAGGGTGGCGGCCTGGTCGTCGAATTCCTGAAGACCTCCTTGCCCGAGCACCTGCGTCGCCGCTCGGATGTCACCGACTTCGCCACGCCGGTGACGTCGATGACCGCACAGCAGCAGGGCGACAACGTCCGCCTGCAGGTAACGCCCAACGGCAAGTGGGAGCACAACGCCTACCAGAGCGACAACCAGTTCGTGCTCGAGGTGCGCCGCGTCGTCGAAGATCCGAACAAGCTGGTCCAGGGGGCTGGGCGGGGCCAGTACAAGGGCGAGAAGCTCTCGCTGAATTTCCAGAACATCGATGTCCGTTCGGTGCTGCAGGTCATCGCGGACTTCACCAACTTCAACATCATCACCAGCGACTCGGTGCAGGGCAATCTGACGCTGCGCCTCAAGGATGTGCCGTGGGACCAGGCGCTCGACATCATCCTGCAGGCCAAGGGCCTGGACATGCGCAAGTCGGGTAACGTCATCTGGATCGCTCCGGGCGAGGAGCTCGCGACGCGCGAGAAGCTGCAACTCGAAGCGAAGGCGCAGATCGGCGATCTGGAGCCGCTGCAGACCGAGAGCTTCCAGATCAACTATCACAAGTCCAAGGAAATCTTCGACTTCCTGAAGAGCAAGGACCAGACGATGCTGTCGAAGCGTGGCAGCGTCGTCGTCGACGAGCGGAGCAACCGGCTGTTCGTCACCGATGTCTCGAGCCGCTTGGCGGCCCTTGCGAGCCTCATCAAGGATATCGACGTTCCGCCGCGCCAGGTCATGATCGAAGCGCGGGTCGTCGAGGCGAACAAGGATTTCGCGCGCGATCTCGGCGTGCGTCTCGGTTACGGGGATCGCAAGAGCAAGAACCTCGGCGACGGAGCAAAGATCGGTTTCGGTTCGTCCGAATTCGGCAATTTCGATTCTTCGACCGGCGAGATCAGCACCGACCCCGGTACCCCGATCAACACAATCATTCATCGCGTTGGTGAGAATGCCTTGAGCGGCAATGGCTTCCTGCCGACCAATCCGTTTGGTGCGTTGAACCTGACCCTGTTCAACCGTTCGCTGACGCGCTTCCTGAACCTGGAGCTCGCGGCTCTCGAGTCCGACGGACGCGGCCGCGTCGTGTCGAGCCCGCGCATCCTCACGGCCAACCAGGTCGAGGCGACGATCAAGCAGGGCCAGGAAATTCCCTACGTCACACCCTCGAGCGGCACCGAGCCGCCGACCGTCAGCTTCAAGGACGCCGTGCTGATGCTGAAGGTACGCCCGCAGATCACGCCGGACGGCCGCGTCCAGCTGAAGGTCGAAGTGAGTAAGGACAGGGCGGACTTCTCGCGCAGCATCCTCGGCAACCCGCCGATCGACAAGAAGAGCGTGACGACCGAAGTGATGGTCGAGAACGGCGGGACGGTGGTGATCGGCGGCGTGTTCGAGGAAGAGGAGACCACGACCGTAAACCGTGTGCCGCTGCTCGGCGAAATCCCGTACCTTGGCGCCCTGTTCCGCTCCACGAATACGCAGTCGGCGCGTCGCGAGCTGCTGGTCTTCCTGACACCGCGGATCGTCTCGGACACCCTGACGCTCAAGTGATCGGCACGCGCGCAGGCTCGTTCGCCTGCTGTATAGTTGCTGGCATTACGTATGGGATGCCGGTTTGGTGTTAGTGATTCTGGTTGGCATGATGGGCGCCGGGAAGACCACGGTAGGTCGTGAGTATGCCCGGCGTCATCGCATGCGCTTCGTCGATTGCGATCACGAGATCGAGGCTCGCACGGGGGTCAAGGTCTCCACGATCTTCGAGATCGAAGGCGAGGAAGGTTTCAGGCGGCGCGAAACTCAGCTCGTCGACGAGCTGACGCGCGAATCCGACCTCGTGCTGGCGACGGGCGGCGGGGTCGTGCTCAATCCCGACAACCGCGCGATGATGTCGGAGCGGGGTATCGTCGTGTACCTCAACGTGCCGACACCCGTCCTGTGGGAGCGGACCCGTCACGACCGCAACCGTCCGCTGCTGCAGGTGCCCAACCCGCGCGAACGCATCGAGAACCTCTACCGCGAACGCGATCCGCTGTATCGTGCGGTCGCGGACATCATCGTCGATGGCGGCCGCGGCAATCCCGGCGGGATGGTGCGCGTGATCGAGAAGGCCATCGAAAACTTCAAGAAGTGACATGCGAACCCTCAATGTGGCACTTGGCGACCGCGGCTATCCGATCCATATCGGCCGCGGCCTGATCGGCGATCCGTCGCTGATCCTTCCTTTCCTCAGGACGCCGCGCGTTGCGATCGTCACCAACGAGGTCGTCGGCCCGCTTTACCTCGATCCGCTGCAGGGCGGGCTGCGCGAACTCGGCGTGCAGGTGCATGCCGTGACGCTGCCCGATGGCGAGGCGCACAAGGATTGGCCGACCCTCAACCTGATTTTCGACATGCTGCTGGCGGAGCGCTGCGAGCGCTCGACGACCCTCCTTGCCTTGGGGGGCGGCGTCATCGGCGACATGACCGGTTTTGCGGCCGCGACCTACCAGCGCGGCGTGCCGTTCATCCAGATTCCGACGACGCTGCTGTCGCAGGTCGACTCGTCGGTGGGCGGAAAGACGGCGATCAACCATCCGCTCGGCAAGAACATGATCGGCGCGTTCTACCAGCCCAAGCTGGTGCTGGCCGACACGGGAACGCTGGATACGCTGCCGGCGAACGAACTCGCAGCAGGCCTGGCGGAAGTGATCAAGTACGGCCTGATTCGCGATCCCGATTTCTTCGAGTGGCTGGAGGTGAACATCGAGCGCCTGATCGCGCGCGAGCCCGAAGCGCTGGCCTTTGCGATCGAGCGTTCATGTGCGAACAAGGCGGAAGTCGTTGCCGCCGATGAAACCGAGCAGGGTGAGCGGGCACTCCTGAATCTGGGCCATACCTTCGGGCATGCGATCGAGACCGGCATGGGTTACGGGGCTTGGCTGCACGGCGAGGCCGTGGCGGCGGGAACGATGATGGCGGCGGAACTGTCGGCCCACCTGGGCTGGATCGGCGCAGACGACGTCGCGCGCATCGAGGTGCTGCACCGGCGTGCCGGGCTGCCGGTGCATGGCCCGCGGCTCGGTGCGGCACGCTATCTGGAGCTGATGGCGCACGACAAGAAGGTGGAGGCCGGGCGGCTGCGGCTGATACTGCTGCGCGGCATCGGCAGGGGCGTCATCCACGCCGATGCGACGCACGAGGCGATCGCCGCAGCCATCGAGGCGCGTTGCGCATGATGGCGCTCGCTCCCTGGGCGGTCACCGAGGCGAATTCGCGTGGACGGATTCATCCGGAGCCCTCGCCCGGCATACGCAGCGAGTTCCAGCGCGACCGCGACCGCATCGTGCATTCGAACTCGTTCCGGCGGCTCGAATACAAGACGCAGGTCTTCGTCAATCACGAGGGCGACCTGTTCCGCACGCGCCTGACGCACAGCATCGAAGTGGCGCAGATCTCGCGCAGCGTGGCACGGGCGCTGCAGCTCAACGAGGATCTGGTCGAGGCAGTCGCGCTCGCCCATGATCTGGGGCACACCCCGTTCGGGCATGCGGGTCAGGACGCCCTCAACGCCTGCATGAAGGCGTATTGCGGGTTCGAGCACAATCTCCAGTCCCTGCGAACCGTCGATCTTCTCGAGGAGCACTACGCTGCCTTCGACGGCCTGAATCTGTGTTACGAGACGCGCGAGGGGATCCTGAAGCACTGCTCGCGCGAGCGTGCCAAGGAGCTGGGCGAACTGGGGCAGCGCTTCCTCGACGGTCATCAGCCCTCGTTGGAGGCGCAGCTCACCAATCTGGCCGACGAGATCGCGTACAACAACCACGATGTCGATGACGGTCTGCGTTCCGGGCTGATTACCCTGGAGCAGCTCGACGAGGTCGCTGTGTTCGCGGACGCGCGCCGAGACGCGGAGGCCCGCTGGCCGGGTCTCGGCGGGCGCCGGCTGATCCACGAGACGATCCGGCGCATGATCAACGAGATGGCGCTTGACCTCATCGCGACGACGCGGGCGAACATCGTCGGCACTGGCGTGCAGTCGCTCGCCGATGTGCGTCACGCCGGGCGATTGGTCGCGTATTCGGAGGAGCTCGCCCCGCGTCTGCGCGAGCTGAAGGCGTTCCTGCGTCAGAACCTCTACGCGCACTACCAGGTGCTGCGGATGACGGATAAGGCGCGGCGCATCATCCAGGACCTCTTCGGCGCGTTCATGGGCGATCCCCGCCTTCTTCCGCCGCAATACCAGATGCGTGCGCGTGCCGACACGCCGCGTGCAATCGCCGACTATATTGCCGGAATGACTGACCGCTACGCCATGAAAGAGCACCGCCGACTCTTCGCGGTTGGCGAAATTCATTGAAGCATCATAGGCTTACCGCAACGCAAAAATTTCTTGAAACACGGGTTTCGCGGAGGTATATTCCTAAGTCCGCCTGAAAGCCAAGCAGTGGCCGTGCGTCGAGCACCGGCCGAACGGAGCCGGTGTGCGCGCGCACCCGGCTCTTTTTGACGCCTGCACGATTTTGGTGCGTTATTTGCATGCGGCGCTGCCGTCGCCCGATCAATGCCGGTTTTGGCCGGCAAACGTGTTGTGTCGAGGAAGAACGTGATGGATCTCCCCCAGAAGCAGGGTCTGTACGACCCGACAAATGAACATGACGCCTGTGGTGTGGGCTTCGTCGCCCATATCAAGGGTGTCAAGAGTCATGCAATCATCGCCCAGGGGCTTGAGATTCTGAAGAATCTCGACCACCGGGGCGCGGTCGGCGCTGATGAGTTGCAGGGCGACGGGGCCGGGATCCTGATCCAGATTCCCGATGCGCTGTACCGCGAAGAGATGGCCAAGCAGGGTATCGACCTGCCGCCCGTCGGCGAATACGGTGTCGGCATGGTGTTCCTGCCGAAGGAGCAGGCGTCGCGCCTCGCGTGCGAGGAAGAAATCGGCCGCGCGGTGCGCGCCGAAGGCCAGTCCGTGCTCGGCTGGCGCGATGTCCCGGTGAACCGCGACATGCCGATGTCGCCGGCGGTGAAGGCCAAGGAGCCGGTCATGCGCCAGGTCTTCATCGGCCGCGGCCCGACCGTGACCGTGACCGACGCGCTCGAGCGCAAGCTGTACGTGATCCGTCGCCGCGCGGCGAACGCGATCAACGCGCTGCAGCTCAAGCACGGCAAGGAGTTCTACATGGTGTCGATGTCGGCTCGCACCGTGAACTACAAGGGCCTGCTGCTCGCGACGCAGGTCGGCGAGTACTACTGCGATCTCGCCGATGCGCGCACGGTGTCGGCGCTCGCGCTCGTGCACCAGCGCTTTTCGACCAACACCTTCCCGAAGTGGGATCTCGCCCATCCGTTCCGCTACATTGCCCACAACGGCGAGATCAATACGCTGCGCGGCAACTACAACTGGATGCGTGCGCGCGAAAAGGGCACGCATTCGCCGCTGCTCGGTGACGACCTCCAGAAGATCTGGCCGCTGATTTACCCGGGCCAGTCGGACTCGGCCTCGTTCGACAACGCGCTCGAGCTGCTCGTGATGAGCGGCTACTCGCTCGCCCACGCGGTGATGATGATGATCCCCGAGGCGTGGGAGTCGCATACGCTGATGGACGAGAAGCGCCGTGCCTTCTACGAATACCACGCGGCGATGATGGAGCCGTGGGACGGCCCCGCCGCGGTGGCCTTCACGGACGGCCGCCAGATCGGCGCGACGCTCGACCGCAACGGCTTGCGGCCGGCGCGTTACCTCGTGACCGACGACGACCTCGTGGTCATGGCGTCGGAATCCGGCGTGCTGCCGATCCCCGACAGCAAGATCGTGAAGAAGTGGCGCCTGCAGCCGGGCAAGATGTTCATGATTGACCTGGAGCAGGGGCGCATCATCGACGACCGCGAGCTGAAGGAGTCGCTCGCCCAGGCGAAGCCCTATCGCGAGTGGATCCGTCGGATCAACATCAAGTTCGACGATCTGCCGGTGCCGGAAGGCGTCGACGCGGCGCAGCCCGGCGCTACGCTGCTGGATCGCCAGCAGGCCTTCGGCTACACCCAGGAGGACATCAAGTTCATCCTCGAGCCGATGGGCAAGACGGGCGAGGAAGCGACCGGCTCGATGGGCAACGACTCGCCGCTGGCCGTGCTGTCGGCGAAGGAAAAGCCGCTCTACAACTACTTCCGTCAGCTATTCGCGCAGGTGACGAACCCGCCGATCGACCCGATCCGCGAGCAGCTGGTGATGTCGCTGGTGTCCTTCATCGGCCCGCGTCCGAACCTGCTCGAGATCAACGAGATCAACCCGCCGTATCGCCTCGAAGTGACGCAGCCGGTGCTGGACTTCGACGACATGGCGAAGATCCGCAACATCGCACGTTACGCCGACAGCCGTTTCCGCTCGGCCGAGCTGGATGCGTGCTATCCGGTCGCCTGGAGCAAGGAAGGCGTCGAGGCGCGTCTGGCGACGCTGTGCGCCGAGGCCGAGGATGCCGTGCTGCAGGGCTACAACATCCTGATCGTGTCGGATCGCAAGGTCGACGCCGAGAAGGTCGCGATCCCCGCGCTGCTGGCGACCTCCGCCATCCATCAGCACTTGGTGTCGAAGGGGCTGCGCACGCGCGCCGGTCTGGTGGTCGAGACCGGCACCGCGCGTGAAGTGCATCACTTCGCCGTGCTGGCCGGTTACGGTGCCGAGGCGGTCCATCCCTACGTGGCGATGGAAACCCTGCAGCAGATCGCCGGTGATGCAGAGGCCGGTGCGAAGGCGATCAAGCATTTCGTCAAGGCGGTCGGCAAGGGCCTCATGAAGGTCATGTCCAAGATGGGCATCTCGACCTACATGTCCTACACCGGCGCGCAGATCTTCGAGGCGGTCGGCCTGAAGCAGTCGCTGTGCGACCGCTACTTCACCGGCACTACCAGCCAGGTCGAGGGCATGGGCGTGTTCGAGGTGATGGAGGAAGCCATCCGCCTGCACCGCAAGGCCTTCAGCAACGACCCGGTGCTGGTCGACATGCTCGATGCGGGTGGCGACTACGCCTACCGCGTGCGCGGCGACGACCACATGTGGACGCCGGAATCGATCGCCAAGCTGCAGCACGCGACGCGCTCGGGCAAGGCCGACACCTACAAGGAATACGCCAAGCTGATCAACGATCAGACCAAGCGCCACATGACGCTGCGCGGCCTGTTCGAGATCAAGCCTGCCGGTCCTCCGGTGCCGCTCGACGAGGTCGAGCCGGCGAAGGAGATCGTCAAGCGTTTCGCGACCGGCGCGATGTCGCTCGGGTCGATCTCGACCGAGGCGCACACGACGCTGGCCGTGGCGATGAACCGCATCGGCGGCAAATCGAACACCGGCGAAGGCGGCGAGGATCCGATGCGCTTCAAGCCGATCACGCAGGCGATGCGCCTGTCGCAGATCGTCGGCGAGAACCGCATCGCGCGCGACCTCGAGCTGAAGGCGGGCGACAGCCTGCGTTCGGCGATCAAGCAGGTCGCGTCGGGCCGCTTCGGCGTCACCGCGGAGTACCTGGTCAATGCCGACCAGATCCAGATCAAGATGGCGCAGGGCGCGAAGCCCGGCGAGGGCGGTCAGCTGCCCGGCCACAAGGTCAGCGAGTACATCGGCTTCCTGCGCCACTCGGTGCCGGGCGTCGGCCTGATCTCGCCGCCGCCGCACCATGATATCTACTCAATCGAGGATCTGGCGCAGCTGATCCACGACCTGAAGAACGCCCAGCCGGCGGCTTCGATCTCGGTCAAGCTGGTGTCCGAGATCGGCGTCGGCACGGTCGCGGCGGGTGTCGCCAAGGCCAAGGCGGATCACGTCGTGATCGCCGGCCACGACGGCGGCACCGGCGCTTCGCCGTGGTCGTCGATCAAGCACGCCGGCAGCCCGTGGGAGCTGGGCCTCGCCGAGACGCAGCAGACCCTGGTGCTCAACAGCCTGCGCAGCCGCATCCGCGTGCAGGTCGACGGCCAGATGAAGACCGGCCGCGACGTCGTGATCGGCGCGCTGCTGGGCGCGGACGAGTTCGGCTTCGCGACCGCGCCGCTGGTCGTCGAAGGCTGCATCATGATGCGCAAGTGCCATCTGAACACCTGCCCGGTCGGCGTCGCGACGCAGGACCCGGAGCTCAGGAAGCGCTTCACCGGCCAGCCCGAGCACGTCGTGAACTACTTCTTCTTCGTTGCCGAGGAAGTGCGCGAGTTGATGGCGCAGATCGGCATCCGCAAGTTCGACGACCTGATCGGCCGCCCGGAACTGCTCGACATGAAGAAGGGCATCGAGCACTGGAAGGCGCGCGGCCTCGACTACAGCCGCATCTTCCATCGTCCGAAGGTCGCCGCGAGCGCGGCGAAGCGTCATGTGGAAGTGCAGGAGCACGGCCTCGAGAAGGCGCTCGACAACCAGCTCATCGATCTGGCGAAGCCCGCGCTCGAGCGCGGCGAGCCGGTCCGCATCGAGTTGCCGGTGCGCAACATCAACCGCACGGTCGGCGCGATGCTGTCCGGGCGTGTCGCGGAGAAGTACGGCCATGCCGGTCTGCCCGACGATGCGATCCACGTGACCCTGACCGGTACGGCGGGCCAGAGCTTCGCGGCCTTCGCTGCACGCGGCGTGACCCTGGAGCTCGTCGGCGAAGGCAACGACTACGTCGCCAAGGGCCTGTCGGGTGGCCGCGTGATCGTGCGCCCGCAGGCGTCCTTCCGCGGCGCCTCGACCGAGAACATCATCATCGGCAACACCGTGCTGTACGGTGCGGTCGAGGGTGAAGCCTATTTCTCGGGCGTGGGCGGCGAGCGCTTCGCGGTGCGCAACTCCGGCGCCACCGCCGTCGTCGAGGGCGTGGGCGACCACGGCTGCGAGTACATGACGGGCGGCACGGTCGTCGTGCTCGGCCAGACCGGGCGCAACTTCGCGGCCGGCATGTCGGGCGGCGTGGCCTACGTGCTGGACGAGGACGGAACGTTCGAACAGCGCTGCAACATGGCGCAGGTCGCGCTCGAGCCGGTGCCCGAGGAGATCGAGGCGCGCAAGGGCTCGGAGTCCGGCGACGATCTCGAATCGCATGGCCGGGTGGACATCAACCACCTCGAGATGGGCGACGAACTCATCCTGAAGGGCCTGATCGAGCGGCACGCCCGCTACACGGGCAGCGCGCGTGCCCGCGAAATAATCGAAAACTGGACCGCCTGGCGCTGCAAGTTCGTCAAGGTGATGCCGCATGAATATCGTCGTGCGCTGGCCGAGATGGCTGCGCAGAAGCAGAAGCAACTGGAGGCCGCGTAAAAATGGGCAAGCCCACCGGATTTCTGGAGTATCAGCGTCTGTCGGAGGCCTACGAGCCGGTTGCCGAGCGCCTGAAGAAGTACAAGGAGTTCGTGCTGCGTCTCACCGATGAGCAGGCGGCGGTGCAGGGCGCGCGCTGCATGGATTGCGGCATCCCGTTCTGCAACAACGGCTGTCCCGTCAACAACATCATTCCGGACTGGAATGACCTGGTGTATCGCGGCCAGTGGAAGGAGGCGATCGAGGTTCTGCACTCGACCAACAACTTCCCCGAGTTCACCGGCCGCATCTGCCCCGCTCCGTGCGAGGCCGCGTGCACGCTGAACATCAACGCCGACGCGGTCGGCATCAAGTCGATCGAGCACGCGATCATCGACAAGGCATGGGAGGAGGGCTGGGTGCAGCCGCGTCCGCCGGCAGCGAAGACCGGCAAGAAGGTCGCCGTCGTCGGTTCCGGCCCGGCGGGCCTCGCCGCCGCGCAGCAACTCGCGCGCGTCGGCCATGACGTGACGGTGTTCGAGAAGAGCAGCCGCATCGGTGGTCTGCTGCGCTATGGCATCCCCGACTTCAAGATGGAGAAGGGCCTGATCGATCGTCGCATGGCGCAGATGGAGGCCGAGGGTGTGCGCTTCCGTACCGGCGTGATCGTCGGGGCCGAGGCGACGGAGCCGGGCATCGCCAACGACGCGAAGGAGTTCGTGAGCGCGGAAGCCCTGCAGAAGGACTTCGACGCAGTGGTCCTCGCCGCGGGGTCGGAAGTACCGCGCGATCTGCCCGTGCCGGGCCGCGAACTCGCCGGAGTGCATTTCGCGCTCGAGTTCCTGATTCCGCAGAACAAGGCGGTGGCCGGTGACGGCCCGAACCCGATTTCGGCCGAAGGCAAGCACGTTGTCGTGATCGGCGGCGGCGACACCGGTTCCGACTGTGTCGGCACGTCGAACCGCCACGGTGCGGCCAGCGTGACGCAGTTCGAACTGATGCCGATGCCGCCCGAGGAAGAGAACAAGGCGCTGACCTGGCCGTACTGGCCGATCAAGATGCGTACCTCCTCGTCGCATGAGGAAGGCTGCGAGCGCGACTTTGCCGTCGCGACGAAGGAATTCTTCGGCAAGGACGGAAGGGTCACCGGCCTGAAGGCGGTGCGCCTCGAGTGGAAGGACGGACGCATGTCGGAGGTTGCCGGCTCGGAATTCGAGGTGAAGGCCGATCTGGTCTTCTTCGCGATGGGCTTCACGAACCCGCTGGGCAAGCTGCTCGAGGCCTTCGGCGTCGAGAAGGATGCACGCGGCAACGCGAAGGCGACGACCGACGGTGCCGGCTGCTATGCGACCAGCGCGGCGAAGGTGTTCGCCGCCGGCGACGTGCGTCGCGGTCAGTCGCTGGTCGTCTGGGCGATCAGGGAAGGTCGTCAGTGCGCGCGCGAGGTGGATCAGTTCCTGATGGGCGAGACGGTTCTGCCGCGCTGAATCGTTTTCAGCGGACGAAATGAAAAAGGGCGACCCGTGGGTCGCCCTTTTTGTGGCCGCCTGCCGGCGATCAGTGCGCGAGACGCTCCAGCGTGTAGTGGGCAATCATGCCTTCCTCGTTGGTCGGCACGACCGCGACGGCTACGCGGCTGCCGGGGGCGTCGATACGCAGCGCGTGCGCGTCGTTCGCTTCCGGGTCGATGGCGACGCCCAGCCAGGCGGAGAGTTTCGCGACTTGGGCGCGGACCGGCGCGGCGTGCTCGCCGATCCCGCCCGTGAACACGAGGGCGTCGAGACCGCCGGCCGCGGCGGCGAGCGAGCCGATTTCGCGGGCGATGCGGTAGCAGAACAGATCGACCGCTTCGCGTGCCTCGCGGGCATCGGATGCGAGCAGGGTGCGCATGTCCTGGCTGATGCCGGAGACCCCGAGGAGGCCGGATTCCTTGTACAGCAGGTTGGTCAGGGTCTTGGCGTTCATGCCCTTCTGTTCCATCAGATAGAGCAGCACGCCGGGGTCGAGGCTGCCGGTGCGCGTGCCCATCATCAGGCCCTCGACGGCGGTGAAGCCCATCGTCGTGGCGACGCTGCGGCCCTCGCGCAGCGCGCACATCGACGCGCCGTTGCCCAGGTGGGCGATCAGCACTGCGCCGTTGGCGCGTTCGCCGATGACGTCGGGGAGCTGGCGCGCCACGTAGTCGTAGGACAGTCCGTGGAAACCGTAGCGCTTGACGCCCTCGGCGCTGATCGCCCGCGGCAGGGCGAAGGCCTGGGCCAGGGGGGATTGCGTGCGGTGGAAGGCGGTGTCGAAGCAGCCGACCTGCGGAATCTCCGGGATCAGCGTCGCGACGGCGCGCACCGCGCGCAGGTTGTGCGGCTGGTGTAGCGGGGCGAGCGGAATGAAGCCCTCCAGGTCGCGCAGGACCGATTCGTTGAGCACCACCGGCGCGCTGTGGAGCTCCCCGCCGTGCACGATGCGGTGTCCTGCCGCGACGATGTGGAGATCGGGATTGTGGGCGCTGAGCCAGCGGAACAGGTGGTTGAGCGCGTCCTTGTGCTGTTCGCCCTGGCTGCCGCCGGTCAGCACCAATTCCTGATAGCGATTGCCGTCGGCGTCCTTGGCGGACAGCTGCGGCGTGGCGCCGATGCCTTCGATCTGTCCGGACAGGGCGGGGTTGCGGGCGAGTTCCGGTTCGATCGGGAAAAGAGCGAACTTGAGGCTGCTGGAACCGGCGTTGATGACGAGGACAGACTTCATGCGAGACGCGCCTCGCGCTTCTTGTGCGCCATGAGCTGGGCGATCGCACACGAAGCGGCGCGCGTTTCGGCGGTGTCGGCACGGCTGGTGAGCACGATGGGCACGCGCGCGCCGAGCACCACGCCGGCCATCAGCGCGTTGGCCAGGTATTCGAGCTGCTTGGCGACCATGTTGCCCGACTCGAGGTCCGGCACGACGAGGATGTCGGCGTTGCCGGCGACCAGCGAGCGGATGCCCTTGGTCTTGGCGGCGACGAGCGATACGGCGTTGTCGAAGGCGAGGGGGCCGTCGAGGAGGCCGCCCTTGATCTGGCCGCGGTCGGCCATCTTGCACAGCGCGGCGGCGTCGATGGTCGAGCGGATCTTCGACGTGACGGTCTCGACCGCGGACAGGATCGCGACCTTGGGTTCGGGCAGGCCCATCACGTGGGCGAGGTCGATCGCGTTCTGGATGATGTCGACCTTGTCCTCGAGGGTGGGCTCGATGTTGATCGCGGCGTCGGTGATCAGCAGCGGGTGCGGGTAGGTCGGTACGTCGGCCATGAACACGTGGCTGATGCGGCGGGAAGTGCGCAGCCCGCCGGCCTTGGAGATGACGGCGCTCATCAGTTCGTCGGTGTGCAGCGAGCCCTTCATCAGTGCCTCGACCTGGCCCTCGCGCGCCAGCGTGACAGCGGTTTCGGCCGCCTCGTGGCTGTGCGCGACGTCGATGATGCGCACGCCGTGCAGGTCGATGCCTTCCTGCTCGGCGACGGCGCGAATCTTCGTTTCCGGACCGACCAGCACCGGAATGACGAGGCCTGCCTGGGCGGCCTGGATCGGGCCGCGCAGCGACTCGGCATCGCAGGGGTGGACGACGGCGATCGGAATCGGCGCCTTGCCCGCCGTGATCGACAACAGGTGGCCGTAGCGCAGCTCGCGGTCCGAGATCGTGACTTCTGGGAGGTGAATGCGGGCGCGCTTGATCTTCTCGGTCGGTGCCTGCACCTCGGCGACGCCGTCGATGACCTTCAGGTCGTCCTGGTTGAGCGCGAGGCAGTCGAACACGATGTGATGGTTGTGCTCGAACTTCTCGCGGCAGGTGACGGTGATCGTGAGCGTGTCGCCGATCGTGATCGGGCGGTGGAAGTTGAGCCCTTGAGAGACGTATACGGTGCCGGGGCCGGGGAATTCGGTGCCGAGGATGGTGGAGATCAGCGTGCTGCCCCACATGCTGTGGCCGACGACTTCGCGGAACTGGCTGGAGCGGGCGAATTCGGTATCGACGTGGGTCGGGTTCACGTCGCCGGACATGACGGCGAAGAGGTGGATGTCGTCCGGCCGCAAGGTGCGGACGAGCTGGGCGCGGTCGCCCACCTGGATCTCGTCGAAGATGCGGTTCTGGATGAAGTCGGTGACGTTGCGATCCATGGTCGGTGTGTTTCCGTTGCGATGCAAAAACTGTATTTTAGGCGCGTTATCAGAGATTTGCCTGCTGTGCTGTAAAAACCTGTTTGCGCTGCCGCATCCGTGTTCCATCCGTGCGACAGTGCTGTGTGCCGCGCCGGGGGGCGGGTCGGGTGCATGTTAAAATCGCGCGCTGTTCGAACAGGGACGAGGCTTTCATGGAAGTAGTGATTCTCGCGGCCGGGCAGGGCAAGCGCATGCGTTCGGTATTGCCCAAGGTGCTGCAGCCGATCGCCGGGCGGCCGATGCTGGCGCATGTGATCGGGGCTGCCCGCAGCCTCGACGCGTCGCGCATCTGCGTCGTGTATGGTCATGGCGGCGAGGTCGTGCGCGAGCGCCTGCAGGACGCAGCGCTGCGCTGGGCGCGGCAGGAGCCGCAGCTGGGCACGGGGCACGCGGTGCAGCAGGCGCTGCCGGAGCTCACCGACGGCGAGATGGCGCTGGTGCTGTACGGCGACGTCCCCCTGATCGGCGCGCCGACACTGCGTCGCCTGCAGACCGCCGCCGGCAGCGGCAAGCTCGCGCTGCTGACCGTGGAACTCGACAATCCCACCGGCTACGGGCGCATCCTGCGCGACGCCGACGGTCGCGTCACGCGCATCGTCGAGGAGAAGGACGCCAGCGCCGAGCAGCGCCGCGTGCGCGAAGTCAATACGGGCATCCTCGTGGCGCCGGTCGCACGCCTGCGCGACTGGCTCGGGCGCATCGGCAACGATAATGCGCAGGGCGAGTATTACCTGACCGACATCATCGGTCTGGCGGTCGCCGAGGGCGTCGAGATCGTCACGGTGCAGCCGGACGCGGTGTGGGAGACGCTGGGCGTGAACAGCAAGCCGCAGCTCGCCGAACTGGAGCGCATCCACCAGCGCAACATCGCGCAGCGCCTCATGGACGCGGGGGTGACGGTGCTCGACCCGGCGCGCATCGACGTGCGCGGCGAACTGGAGTGTGGCCGTGACGTCGAGATCGACGTCGGCTGCGTGTTCGAGGGGCGCGTGGAGCTCGGCGACGACGTGCGCATCGGCGCGAACTGCGTGGTCCGCAACGCACGCATCGGTGCGGGCACGCGGATTGCACCCTTCTCGCACATCGAGGACACGGTGATGGGGCGCGAATGCGTGATCGGCCCGTACGCGCGCACACGCCCCGGCACGACGCTGGGCGATGACGTGCATCTGGGCAACTTCGTCGAGGTCAAGAACAGCGCGATCGCCGACCATTCGAAGGCCAATCACCTCGCCTATGTCGGCGATGCGGACGTCGGTCAGCGCGTGAACATCGGCGCGGGCACGATCACGTGCAACTACGACGGTGCGAACAAGTTCCGCACGATCATCGAGGACGACGTGTTCATCGGCTCCGACACCCAGCTCGTCGCGCCGGTGCGCGTCGGCCGCGGGGCGACGCTGGGCGCGGGCACGACGCTGACCAAGGACGCCCCGCCGGAGCAGCTCACCGTGTCGCGGGCCAAACAGATCACCATCGCCGGCTGGAAGCGGCCGGTGAAGAAGAAGTAAGCCGGAGAAAACATCATGTGCGGCATCGTCACTGCCATCGCGACGAAGAACGTCGTCCCCGTCCTCCTCGAGGGACTACGCAAGCTCGAATACCGCGGCTACGACTCCGCCGGTCTTGCCGTGCTCAACGGCGGGCTGCAGCGCGTGCGCGCGGCCGGCCGTGTGGCCGAGCTCGCGGCGCGCGCCGACGAACAGAAGCTCGATGCCGGCATCGGCATCGCGCACACGCGCTGGGCGACGCACGGCGTGCCGTCCGAGCGCAACGCGCACCCGCACGTTTCGGCGGGGCTGGCCGTCGTGCATAACGGCATCATCGAAAACTTCGAGGCGATCAAGCAACGCCTGATGGCCCAGGGCTACGAGTTCGTCTCGGAGACCGACACCGAGGCGATCGCCCACCTGATCCACAGCAAGCTCGCGAACCAGCCCGATCTCTTCGAGGCGGTGCGGCAGGCTACCAGCGAGCTCGTCGGCGCCTACGCGATCGGCGTGATCAGCGAAACCGACCGCTCGCGCGCGATCGTCTCGCGCCACGGCGCGCCGCTGCTGCTGGGCGTGGGCGAGGACGGGATGTACGCGGCCTCCGACACGGCGGCGCTGCTGCAGGTCACGCGCAAGGTGATCTACCTCGAGGACGGCGACATCGCCGAACTGCGCCTCGACGGCTACCGCATCGCGCGCCCCGACGGCACGCCCGTCGAGCGTGCAATGCATGTGTCCAGCCTGTCCGCCGACGCGGTCGAACTGGGCCAGTACCGCCACTACATGCAGAAGGAGATCTTCGAGCAGCCGCAGGCGCTCGCGAACACGCTCGAAATCATCGCCGGCGGCGGCTCGGTGACGCCGCAGCTGTTCGGCACCCGCGCGCCGGAACTCCTGGGCGGCGTCGGGCGCGTGCTGGTGCTGGCGTGCGGCACGAGCTACCACGCCGGTCTCGTCGCGCGTTACTGGATCGAGGCGATCTCGAAGCTGCCGTGCAGCGTCGAGATCGCGAGCGAATACCGTTACCGTGAGTCGGTCGCGAACCCCGACACGCTGGTGGTCGTGATCTCGCAGTCGGGCGAGACCGCCGACACGCTCGCAGCGCTCAAGCACGCCAAGGCGCAGGGCATGGAGCGGACCCTGGCGATCTGCAATGTGCCCGAGTCGGCGATCGTGCGCGAGGCCGCGCTGCGCTTCATCACGCGCGCGGGCCCCGAGATCGGCGTCGCCTCCACCAAGGCCTTCACGACGCAGCTGGCCGCACTTGCGTTGCTGACCCTGTCGCTCGCGAAGCTGGCCGGCCGCCTGCCCGAAGCGGAGGAGGTGCGCTACCTGACGGCGCTGCGCCACCTGCCGGTCGCTGTGCAGAAGGTGCTCGATCTCGAGCCGGAGATCGAACGCTGGGCGCAGCGCTTTGCCGGCAAGCAGCACGCGCTTTTCCTCGGCCGCGGCCAGCATTGGCCGATCGCCATGGAAGGGGCGCTCAAACTCAAGGAAATCTCCTACATCCATGCCGAAGCCTATGCGGCCGGCGAGCTGAAGCACGGTCCGCTGGCGCTGGTCGACAAGGATATGCCGGTAATCGCAGTCGCCCCGGCCGACGAGCTGCTGGAAAAACTGAAATCGAACCTGCAGGAAGTGCGCGCGCGCGGTGGCGAGTTGTATGTGTTCGCCGATGCCGGCAGCGAGATCCCGCAATCAGAAGGCGTGCATATCCTGCACATGCCCGAGCACTACGGCATGCTGTCGCCGGTGCTGCACGTCGTGCCGTTGCAATTGCTGTCCTATCATGCGGCTCTGGTGAAGGGGACCGATGTGGACAAGCCGCGCAACCTGGCGAAATCGGTTACGGTGGAATGAGGGGTTGGCAGCAATAAAGTGATTGTTCCTGACAAATATAGTTGAAAACTCGATTTCTCAACGAAAGCGCCCGGCTTGCCGGGCGCTTTTTTATCTACCCCGCGGACGTCGGGTGCTCGGCTGTAACGGCCGCTCAGCTCCAGCGGAACGAAGAACTGCTGTGCTGAGCTGCCGTGCAGTCGCTGATGGGGCTCAATGGCCGCCTGCGTCATCAGCGTAGGACGGCACCCGACCGGTCAGGCCAGGCCGCAGCGGAGCTTGGCCGTGTACGTAACGGGTGCCGAAGCGCGTAGGGAGCCACCCGGTCACTCTTGTCGTTGATCCAGCCTTGACTCGTAACCCCAACTGGATAAAGCTGCCACATTGGCCCGCGCCATGTGCAGTTTTTTGTAGCTATCGATCAGGCGCTGGTGCCTGTCGAGCCCTTCCAGTTTCATGCTCGTTGGCGTTAGGCCGAAGAAGCGCACGCTGCCGTCCACTGTCCCCATCACCGCGTCCATCCGCGGGTTGCCAAACATCCGGCGGAAATTGACCTCGTAATCGTCCAGTTCCAGGTCGTCGTCCAGCAGCACCTCTAGCACCACATTCAAGGCCTGATAAAACAATCCGCGCTCGACCGTGTTTTCATTATATTGCAGGAAGGCTTCCACCCGCTCCTTCGCCGCTTCAAATTGCTGCAAGGCGAGATGAATCAGCAGCTTCAACTCCAGAATCGTTAGCTGACCCCAGGTCGTATTTTCGTCAAACTCGACGCCGATCAATGTAATGATGTCGGTGTAATCATCAAGCTCACTGTCTTCCAGACGCTCAAGCAGCGCTACCAGGCTGGCATCATCCAGGCGATGCAAGTTCAAGATGTCGGCGCGGAACGACAGCGCTTTGTTGGTGTTATCCCAGATCAGATCCTCTACCGGATAAATTTCCGAATAACCCGGAACCAGGATGCGGCAGGCTGTTGCGCCGAGTTGGTCATACACCGCCATGTACACTTCTTTGTCCATGTCTTCGAGAATGCGGAACAACGCTGCGGCTTCCTCGATATTGGAGTTTTCACCCTGGCCGGAAAAGTGGCTCTATGCCGTTTCCCGTGGAAATTGACTTCTCAACAAACATGACGATCGGTGGTACAACCCCGCGCTGCTGAGCTGAACCTTCCTCCGCCCATGAGCAACCAGATCGAAGCCCTCTTCACCAC
>NZ_QVLR01000046.1 GCF_014822185.1 Azoarcus sp. Aa7 | reverse complement strand
CGTCGGCCTCGGCGGTGCCGGTCACCGGGAAGCTGCCGAGCTCGACGTGGGTCAGGCTGCCGTCGGCGGCGCGCAGCGCGACCGGGGAATGCACCGGGCGCGTTTCGCCCTTCCAGATCTGCATCTCGCCGTTCAACAGGATCGCGCGCTGATGCAACGGCGCGAGCACGCGGCATTCGGCCGGGATGTCGGCTTCGGTGGGGAACAGGGCTTGCAGGCGGGCTTGGATGGGGGTGGCATTCATGTGTCTCTCTCCAAATGTGTCAATTCACTGATTCGTCGGGCGGATGAGCCGAAAGCCTCATGCGCCGTAGGTGGTTTTCCGGGCGCTGCGTGGCGGGATGCGCTTCGCTTTCCCGCCCTACGGGTTCGTGCCTTCCCCGGCGGGCCACGCGAGGCGCAGCAGGTTGGTGCTTCCGGGGGTGCCGAAGGGCACGCCGGCGGTGACGACGACGGCTTGGCCGGGCGCGGTGAGGCCCTCGGCGCGGCAGTGCTCGATCGCCACATTGACGATCTCCTCGACCGCGCAGGCCGCGACCGAGCGGCGCGAGCGCACGCCCCACACGACGCACAGGCGGCGCGCGACCGACTGCGACGGCGTCAGGCCCAGGATCGGCGAGCGCGGACGCTGGTGCGCGATGCGCAGCGCCGTCGAACCGGAGGCGGTGAAGGCCACCGTGGCCGACAGCGGCAGGGTGGCGGCCACGGCGCGGATCGCGGTGCCGATCGCGTCTGTGGTGTTGCCCTTCGGGTCGGCCCCGACCGCTTCCATCAGCTGGCGCTGCAGCGGATCGGCCTCGGCGCGGGCGATGATGCGAGTCATCATCGCGAGCGCGTCGACCGGATATTTCCCCGACGCAGTCTCGGCAGACAGCATCACCGCGTCGGCGCCATCGAACACCGCGGTCGCGACGTCCGAGGCTTCGGCGCGGGTCGGGGCGGGGGCCGAAATCATCGATTCGAGCATCTGCGTCGCGACGACGACCGGCTTGCCGGCGCGGCGGCACAGCCGCACGATGCGCTTCTGCAGCCCCGGCACGTCCTCGGGCGGCAGTTCCACGCCGAGGTCGCCGCGCGCGACCATGATGCCGTCGGCCTGCGCGATGATCTCTTCGAGCTCGACAAGCGCCGAGGGCTTCTCGATCTTCGCCATCAGCAGCGCCTTGTCGCCGATCAGTGCGCGCGCCTCGACGATGTCCTCGGCGCGCTGCACGAAGGACAGCGCGACCCAGTCGATGCCCAGTTCCAGGCCGAAGGCGAGGTCGCGGCGGTCCTTCGCGGTCAGTGCCGACAGCGGCAGCGCGACGTCGGGAACGTTCACGCCCTTGCGGTCGGACAGGCGTCCGTCGGTGAGGGTCTCCATTTCGAGTACGCCTTCGCTCTTGGCGACCACCTGCAGGCGCATCTTGCCATCGTCGATCAGCAGCACGTGGCCGGGGCCGACCGCGGCGATGATCTCCGGATGCGGGATCGACACGCGGTTCGCGTCGCCCGGCGTCGGGTCGAGGTCGAAGCGGATGCGGTCGCCGCGGGCGAGCGTCACGCCGCCTTCGGCGAAGGTGCCGAGGCGCAGCTTCGGGCCCTGCAGGTCGATCAGCACGCCGATCGGGCGGCCGAGGCTCTCTTCGAGCGCGCGGATGCGGTCATACACGGCGCGGTGGTCGTCGTGCGTGCCGTGGCTGAAGTTCAGGCGGAAGACATCCGCGCCGGATTCCGCGAGGGCTCGCAGGGTGTTCGTGTCGGCGCTCGCGGGACCGACGGTTGCAATGATCTTGGTGTTCTTGCCTGGCATCTGGGGTCTCACGCGGTCACGACCGCAAAAGGGGTTGAAGGATCGGACGCGCGGTCGGACTCGACGTGAAACTCGGCTCCGCACGCGAAGCTGCGTGTTGCCCCGGGCGCGAGGCGGATGAGCGTCTCGCAGTCGGGGCGATTGAAGGAATTCGTCATGACTTCGACCGGCTCGATCGCGATCGAACGGCGCGGGTCGCGCGCAAGCGTGTCGCCGGTGAACACATGGGTCAGGCCGCCGCGCTGCCAGATCGTCAGCTGCCGGCCCGTCGCGGGGTCGCGCAGGCGGCTGCGGATCAGGCCGTCGGCGTCGGGTGTCGCGTCCGCGTAGCAGCCGTCGATCACCGCGGCGCCGAGCGCGCGGGGCTGGCGGAAATCCGGCAGCGGCGAGGTGACGACCGGGGCGACCGGGGCGAAGGCGGCCGCGCCGGCCAGCGGAATCAGGGCATCGTCGGTAAGGATGCAGCGCGTCGCCGGCACCGTCAGTTCGAGGCTGTCGATCGCCGCGTCGCCGAGGCGGAAATACGGATGCCATCCCGCCGCATAGGGCGCGGCGTGCTTGCCGACATTGGTTGCGGTCACGTTGAGCGCAAGGCTGCGCGCGGTGAAGCTCACGCGTACGCCGAGCTCCAGTGCAAACGGATAGCCCGGCACGGCGTGGGGGCCGAGCAAGCCGGTGAAGAGCACGGTCGCATCGTCGATGCTCTCCTGGACTTCGGCGATCGCGAGGTCCATTTGCCTGAGGACGCCGTGGTAGATCAGGCGTTCGCCGGCGGGAACACCCGGGAGGAGATCGTAAATGCGATTCTCGAAGGCATAGCGGCCGTCGGCGATGCGGTTCGGGAAGGGGGCGAGGATGCCGTTGCGCACGCCGTTCTGGCCGGCGAGGTCTTCGGCCGATACGTAGCCGTCGGTCAGCGCGACCATTTCGCCGGCGTGCGGAACACACCAGTCCAGCAAGGTCGCGCCGTGGCGCGTGAAGACCGCGAAAGCACCGCTGCGTTCGTCGCGTAGCTCGACGGCATCGATTCCCGCGCGTACGACGTTGCGCACGTGGTAGGGATAAGCGGAGGCCATTGCAGCGTGCGCCGGTCGGGCAGACATCACGCGGCCCCCGCCGGGCGCAGCGCGGCGGCCGCACGGGCGAGTTCGGTGATCGCCGCCCAGTCGCCGGCACGCACGCGGTCAGCCGGGGTGAGCCACGATCCGCCGACACAGGCGACGTTCGGCAGGGCGAGGAAGTTCGGCGCGCTCGCGACGTCGATGCCGCCGGTCGGGCAGAAGCGCACCTGCGGGAAAGGACCGCCCAGCGCCTTGAGCATGCCGATGCCGCCGGCCTGCGCCGCGGGGAAGAGCTTCATCGCCGTGTAGCCGGCCGCGAGGGCGTTGATCACATCCGACGGCGTCATCACCCCCGGCAGCAGGGGGATCGCCGATTCGCGCCCGGCGCGCAGCAGCTCCGGCGAGGCGCCCGGGCTCACCGCGAAGGTGGCGCCGGCCTCGGCCGCGGCGGCGAGGTCCGCCGGCGTGACGACGGTGCCGACGCCGACCAGCGCCTCGGGGACCTCGGCACGGATTGCGCGCACGCTTTCGAGCGCCGCCGCGGTGCGCAGCGTCACCTCCAGCACGCGGATGCCGCCGTCGACCAGCGCACGGGCGAGCGGTACCGCGTCGGCAACCTTGTCGAGCACGATCACCGGCATCACGGGGCTGGCGGCGAGCAGGGTGGAAATGTCCATGAATTCGATCTCCGAAAGAGGGGTCAGGTGGCCAGTTGCGGGCCGGGCAGGGTCGAGCCGAAGGTGCTGGCGCCCTGTTCGGCGCCGCTCGCATTCGCTCGAGCGTTGAAGAAAAGTTCGCGACCGACACCGTGCTGGTTGGCGTCGATGTTCGCGGTGGCCGCTTCGCGGGCGGCCCACTCGGCGGCATCGACCAGCGCTTCCAGCGTGCCCGTCTCCGCGTCGAGACGGATCACGTCGCCGTCGCGCACCTTGGCGAGCGGACCGCCGGCCAGGCACTCGGGCGTCACGTGGATCGCCGCCGGCACCTTGCCGGAGGCACCGGACATGCGCCCGTCGGTGACGAGCGCGACGTGGTAACCCTGGTCCTGCAATACCGCCAGCGCGGGCGTGAGCTTGTGCAGTTCGGGCATGCCGTTCGCGCGCGGGCCCTGGAAGCGCACCACCGCGACGAAATCGCGCGCCAGCTCGCCCCGTTTGAAGGCGGCCATCATGTCGTCCTGGCCGTTGAACACGATCGCGGGTGCTTCGACGACACGGTGCTCCGGCTTCACTGCTGAGACCTTGATCACGGAGCGGCCGAGGTTGCCCTTCAGGAGCTTCAGGCCGCCATCGGCGCTGAACGGTTCGGCGGCCGGGCGCAGCACCGTGCTGTCGAGGCTTTCGGCGACGGACGTACGCCAGGCGACGTGTTCGCCGTCGAGCCAGGGCTCCTGGGTGTAGCGCGCCAGTCCTTCGCCCATCACCGTCATCACGTCGCCGTGCAGCAGGCCGGCGCCGAGCAATTCGCGGATCAGGTAACCCATGCCGCCCGCGGCGTGGAAGTGGTTCACGTCGGCGCTGCCGTTCGGGTAGATGCGCGTCAGCAGCGGTACGACGGCGGAGAGTTCGTCGAAATCGTTCCAGTCGATGTAGATGCCGGCTGCCGCGGCGATCGCGACGAGGTGGATCGTGTGGTTGGTCGAGCCGCCGGTCGCGAGCAGACCCACGATCGCGTTGGCGATCGTGCGCTCGTCGACGACCTTCGCGATCGGGATGTATTCATTGCCGAGGCGCGTGATCGCCGCGAGCCGCTGGGCGGCCGCGCGCGTCAGGCCGTCGCGCAGCTCGGTGCCCGGATTCACGAAAGCCGCACCCGGCAGGTGCAGGCCCATCACCTCCATCAGCATCTGGTTGCTGTTCGCGGTGCCATAGAAGGTGCAGGTGCCGGGGCCGTGGTAGGCGGCCATTTCCGATTCCAGCAGTTCCTCGCGCGTCGCAAGCCCCTGCGCGAAGTTCTGCCGCACGCGCGCCTTGTCGTCGTTGCCGATCCCGCTGGTCATCGGGCCGGCCGGGACGAAGATGGTGGGCAGGTGGCCGAACTGCAGCGCGCCGATCAGCAGGCCCGGCACGATCTTGTCGCACACGCCCAGGCACAGCGTGCCGTCGAACACGTTGTGGGACAGCGAAACCGCCGTGGACATCGCGATCACGTCGCGCGAGAAGAGGGACAGTTCCATGCCCGCCTCGCCCTGCGTGACGCCGTCGCACATCGCCGGCACGCCGCCCGCGAACTGGGCAATTGCCCCGGCGCGCCGCGCCGCGTCCTTGATCAGCGCCGGCATGCGTTCGAACGGCTGGTGCGCGGACAACATGTCGTTGTAGGCGGATACGATTGCGAGGTTGGGCAGGCGTGCCTGGCGCAGCGTGAGCTTGTCGTTGGGCTCGAAGGCGGCGTAGGCGTGCGCCTGGTTGGCACAGGAAACATGCTTGCGTGCCGTGCCGGCTGCGCGGGTCGCAGCGTCGACGCGCAGCAGATAGGCCGAGCGCGCCGCGGCGCTGCGGGTGCGGATGCGGTCGGTGACGCGGGCGAGGATGGGGTTGAGGGACATGTAGCCTCCTTTGTGTCGGGGTGCCGCTCGGGGCACTCCTTTCGAGCGCCTTGGCGACTTGCTTTGACACAAGTGTAGATTTACTACATGTAGAAATGCAAGCCCCTTTTTGCACAAAAAGCACTTTCATGTAGACACGGCGATCGATTTAGTCAAAAAACGAAAGCGCTTTGAGTTCAGATAAAACACGAATTAGTCACAATATATGCGGAGCTTGGGCGGGGTTCTGCAGGAAGCCGAAGTGAGAAAGATCTTGTTGACTTACTACATTTTTCCGACTTTAATTGGTTGTAGATTTACTACCGTCACGTTCAGGCAGGCCTGAAACGGCGGCGGCCCTACAAGAACACATGGACGAGGCAAAAAATTGATCCCTCTTGAAGCGTTCGACCTGATCCTGTTTGGTGGCAGCGGCGATCTCGCGATGCGCAAGCTGCTCCCGGCGCTGTATTACCGTCACCGCGACAGCGTCGCCGGCGGCGACACCGCGCGCTGGCGCATCGTCGGCGTGGGGCGCGAGGACCTCACGCGTGAGGCCTATGTCGCGAAAGTCGAGGCAGCGGCGCGCAAGTTCGTCACCGCGCGTGATTTCGACGATGCGGCCTGGGCGGCCTTTGCGACCACGCTCGACTATGTGCAGCTCGATGCACGCGAGGCCGGCGATTTCGAACGCCTGGGGGCCGCGCTCGCCGACAACCCCGCGCGCGTGCGCGTGTTCTATCTGGCGACCGCGCCCAGCCTGTTCGCGTCGATCTGCGAAAACCTCGGCGCGGCGGGGCTCGTGACGCCCGACAGCCGCGTGGTGCTGGAAAAGCCGCTCGGCCGCGATCTCGCCTCCGCACGCCAGATCAACGAGCAGGTCGGCGCGATCTTCAAGGAAGAGCAGATCTACCGTATCGACCATTACCTCGGTAAGGAAACGGTCCAGAACCTGATCGCGCTGCGCTTCGGCAACACGCTGTTCGAGCCGTTGTGGAGCCGCGGATGCGTGCGCGACGTGCAGATCACGCTGGCCGAAACGGTCGGCGTCGAAGGCCGCGGCGAGTTCTACGACAACACCGGCGCGTTGCGCGACATGGTGCAGAACCACCTGCTGCAACTGCTGTGTATCGTCGCGATGGAGCCGCCGGCGAGCATCGATCCGGACGCGATGCGCGACGAGAAGCTCAAGGTGCTGCGCTCGCTGCGCCCGATGACGCCCGAGGACGTCGCCACCCGTACCGTGCGCGGGCAGTACCGCGCGGGCGCGGTCGACGGCCGTCCGGTGCCGGCCTACCTTGAGGAGCCGGGCATACCCGCGGGTAGCCGCACCGAGACCTTCGTCGCGTTGAAGGCCGAACTCAACAACTGGCGCTGGGCCGGCGTGCCCTTCTACCTGCGCACCGGCAAGCGCATGCAGGAGCGTCTCGCCGAGATCGTCGTGAACTTCCGCGACGTGCCGCACGCCCTGTTTCCGTCGCTCTCCGGCGAACGCGCGCCCAACCGGCTCGTGATCCGCCTGCAGCCGGACGAAGGCCTGGAGCTGCACCTGATGGCCAAGGTGCCCGGCGACGAAATGCGCCTGCGTCCGGTGGCGCTGAACCTCGACTTCGCCGACACCTATCATGGCCGCCAGTGGGACGCCTACGAGCGGCTGCTGATGGACGTCATCCGCGGCAAGCTCACGCTCTTCATGCGGCGCGACGAACTCGACGCCGCGTGGCGCTGGGTCGAGCCGATCCTCGAAGGCTGGGAACAGGACCCGACGCCGCCGCGGCCCTACACCGCCGGCACCTGGGGGCCGGCCGCGTCCAGCGCACTGGTCGGGCGCGACGGTCTCGCCTGGCTGCAGGACTCCTGACGATGGAACTCGCGATGGAACTGGATCACGCACTCGAACTCCCGCGCCACGTCGCGCAGGATGTCTTTCCCGACGCGGCGACGATGTCCGCGGCGCTGGCCGATCGCGTCGCCGCGATCCTGCGTCACGCGATCGGCCAGCGCGGCCGTGCGAGCCTCGTCGTCTCCGGCGGCCGCAGCCCGGTACCGTTCCTGCGCGCGCTGGGCCAGCGCAAGCTCGACTGGTCGCGCGTCACCGTCACGCTCGCCGACGAGCGCTGGGTGCCGGCGGACCATGCCGACAGCAACGCCGGCCTCGTGAGCGCGAACCTGCTGCAGGGGCCGGCGGCGGAAGCGCGCTTCGTGCCGCTGTATGGCGGCGAAAACTCGCCCGGGGACGGGCTCGCCGCGTGCGCGGCCCGGCTCGGCGAAATGCAGCGCCCCTTCGACGTCGTCGTGCTGGGCATGGGGGACGACGGGCATTTCGCGTCGATCTTCCCCGGCATCCCGCGGCTGGGCGAACTGCTGTCGGAATCCGGTCCCGCGCTCGCAGCGACCGTCCCGCCCGCCGCGCCGCATGCGCGCATGACGCTGGGACTCTCCGCGCTGCTCGATGCGCGCCGTATCCTGCTGCCGATCGCCGGCGCGGCGAAGCGCAGCGTGATCGAGGCCGCGGCGGGTGGACACGAAAGTTTTCCGATCGCCACACTTCTGCGACAACGACGCACGCCGATGCATGTATTCTTCTGCCCCTCCACGTGACATGCGGATGGGCTAGGCTTCCGAACCGAGGCTGCGGCGCACGAAGCCGCGCAACACTGGAACCAGGCTACTGAAATGGAAAACCAACCGATCATCAATTCGCCCGGCGATGGCCCGGACGAGACGGGCGCCCGGCGGGGTAGTCCCTTGCTCGCCCGCATCGAGGCGTCTTTCGACGAGCTGCGCAAGTCCGAACGCGCCGTTGCGCAGTTCGTGCTCGCTCATCCGAACGAGGTGCTCAACATCTCGATCGCCGAACTCGCCTACCGCGTGGGCGTCAGCCAGCCCACCGTGGCGCGCTTCGTCAATGCGCTCGGCTTCACCGGTTTCAAGGAATTCAAGCTGCGCCTGGCGCAAAGCCTCGCGAGCGGTGTCCCCTACGTGCATCGCGACGTCGGTCCCGGCGACTCGCTCGACGAAGTGGCGCCGAAGGTGTTCAACCGCACGATCGGCGCGCTGATGAGCGTGCGCAATCAGCTCGACGCCACGCGCCTCGAACGCGCGGTCGAGCTCATCACGCGCGCCGCGCGCATGGAGTTCTACGGCATCGGAAATTCCGGTATCGTCGCCACCGATGCGCAGCACAAGTTCTTCCGCTTCGGCATACCGTGCGTAGCCTACAGCGATCCGCATACCCAGGGCATGGCCGCGACGCTGCTGGAAGAGGGCGACGTCGTCGTCGCGATCTCCGCGAGCGGGCGCACGCCCGAGATCATCCGCGCGTGCGAACTGGCGCGCGAAGCGGGTGCCGAGGTGATCGCAATCACCGCCAGCGGCTCGCCGCTCGCTCGCACGGCAACGGTGCTGCTCGCTGCCGACGTGCCCGAAGACCCCGACGTCTACGCCCCGATGACCTCGCGCATCGCGCATCTGGCGATCATCGACGTGCTGTCGGTGAGCGTCGCGCTCGCGAGCGGCCCCGAACTCATCAAGCGCCTCGAGCGCACCAAGCAGACCCTGCGCGACAAGCGCATCCGCGGATTCGAAGCCTGAAATGACCTCATTGACGAATTCCCCCGCCTGGCGTGCGCTTTCCGCGCATCGCGGCGAGCTCGGCGAGCAGCATCTGCGCGATTTCTTCGCCGCCGACGAAGGCCGCTTCGAGCGCTTCTCGCTGCGCGCCGCGGACCTCTTCCTCGATTACTCGAAGAACCGCATCGTGCCGCGCACGCTGGAGCTGCTCACCGCGCTCGCACGCGACCGCGGTCTCGAAGCGGCGCGCGCGGCGATGTTCTCCGGCAAGCGCATCAACACCACCGAAGACCGCGCCGTCCTGCACGTCGCGCTGCGCAACCGCGGCGATGCACCGCTCGAACTCGACGGTCGCGACGTGATGCCTGCCGTGCGCGAGGTCCTCGCACGCATGGGCGACTTCGCCGAGGGCGTGCGCGACGGCCGCTGGCGCGGGTTCACGCGCGAAACGGTCACCGACATCGTGAACATCGGTATCGGCGGCTCCGATCTCGGCCCGGCGATGGCCTGCCAGGCGCTCGCCGCCTGCGGCCACGAACGCCTGACGATGCACTTCGTGTCGAACATCGACGGCGACCACCTCGCCGGCGTACTCGCCAAGGTGAAACCCTCGCGCACGCTCTTCGTCATCGCCTCCAAGACCTTCACGACCATCGAGACGATGACCAACGCCGCGAGCGCGCGCGCGTGGTTCCTCGCCAACGGCGGCACCGAGGCCGACATTGCGAAACACTTCGTCGCCGTGTCGACCAACGCCGAGCGCGTCGCCGCCTTCGGCATCGACACCGCCAACATGTTCGGCTTCTGGGACTGGGTCGGCGGGCGCTATTCGATGTGGTCGGCGGTGGGGCTGCCGATCGCGCTGTACGTCGGCCGCGACAACTTCGCGGCGATGCTCGAGGGCGCGCACGCGATGGACCGCCACTTCGCCGAGGCCCCGCTCGAAGTGAACATGCCGGTCATCATGGGCCTGCTGGGCGTGTGGTACCGCGCGTTCTTCGGCGCATCGAGCCTCTCGATCGCGCCGTATGCGCAGGCGCTCGCACGAGTGCCGGCCTACCTGCAGCAGCTCGAGATGGAGAGCAACGGCAAGTCCGTGACGCGCGACGGCAGACCGGTCGAAACGGCGACCTGCCCGGTGATCTGGGGCGAGCCCGGCACCAACGGCCAGCACGCGTTCTTCCAGCTGCTGCACCAGGGCACGGACCTGATTCCGGTCGATTTCATCGCGCCGCTTGCGGCGAGCCACGATCTGGCCGAGCACCACCGCCTGCTGCTGGCGAACTGCATCGCGCAGAGCAAGGCGCTGATGGTCGGCAAGACCGCCGACGAGGTGCGCGCCGAACTCGCGGCCGGCGGCCTGTCGGGCGAGGCACTGGAGGCGCTGGTGCCGCACCGCGTATTCCCCGGCAATCGCCCGAGCAACACGCTGCTGCTGCCCGACCTCTCGCCGCGCTCGCTCGGCGCGCTGATCGCCCTCTACGAGCACAAGGTGTTCGTGCAGAGCGTCATCTGGGGCATCAACGCCTTCGACCAGTGGGGCGTGGAATTGGGCAAGCAGATCGCGACCCGCATCGCCGGCGAACTCGCCGGTGGGGCTCGCGGCGAGCACGATGCATCGACGCAAGGGTTGATCGCCGCCGTGCGCGCGGCGCGCTGATAGCACGGGTCCGAAGGGACGGGAGGCGCCGATCCCGTCACGGCGTTCGCACGGTTGCGTAGGGCGGGAGGAGCCGAAGGCGTATCCCGCCACGCGGCGGTCGGGCGGATTCCGGCGGCTGGATTGGCGGGATACGCTGCGCTGCTCCCGCCCTACGAATTCGATCAATTATCGCAGTATCAACGGTGACGCGCCGGGGCCGCCGCCCTCACGATCCGTTCATTCGCTGGGGTCCAGAAAGTGCGCCGCCGCTTCGACCATCGCCTGCTGCATCGACGGTACGAAGGGATTGTGCCCGGCCTCCGCGACGATCCGCAGCCGACTGTCCGGCACGGCACGATGCAGGCGCCGGGCATTCTCGACCCGGCAGACGAGATCCTTCTCCCCGTGAAGGATCACGACCGGCAGTGAGCCCAGCGTCGCGGCGAGTTCGAGCAAACGCGTCTCGCCGAGGAAACAGTGATGACGCAGGTAATGCGCCTGCACCCGATACTTCGCGAGCAGCGCCGCCCGCGTGTCCGCGTCCGGAAACTCGGGCAACGGCGCAGGGGCGCCGCCGTCCAGCGTCGCCTCCCACTGCATCCAGCGGCGCACCGCTTCAGCCGCGACCCTCTCGTCGTCCCCGAGCACAGCGTCGAACAAGCGATGTGCGAGCGCATGACGCCGATCGCCGGGCGTTGCCTCGTCGAGCGCCTGCCAGACTTGCGGGAACTGCCTGCCGGCGCCGACGAAGAACCACTCCAGCTCCGCAGGGCCCGTCAGGAAGATGCCGCGCAGGATCGCGCCGAGGCAGGCCTCCCGGTGCGCGGCGGCATACGTGATCGCGAGCGCGGCTCCCCAGGAGCCGCCCGTGACCAGCCAGCGCCCCACCTCCAGATGCCGGCGCAGCCGCTCGATGTCGGCGACGAGATCGGCCGTGGTGTTGTGCGCGCATTCCCCGCGCGGCGTGCTGCGTCCGCAGCCGCGCTGGTCGAAGAGCACGATGCGGAAGCGCGCAGGGTCGAACAGCTGCCGCATCCGCGGCGAGCACCCGCTCCCCGGTCCGCCGTGCAGCATGAGCAGAGGCGGGCCATCGGGATTGCCGCATTGCTCGAAGTAGATCGAATGCCCCCCTTCCACCGGGAGCCACCCGCCTTGCCACGGTTCGATCGGCGGGAAGGGCGGCGATGGCGCGGGATCGGGGGGCGGATCGGTGGCTTGCATGCAGTGGATCCTAACGCAATCGCCGAGTCGGGCGCAGAAGGCCTGTCGCGCATCTCATGAAAATCGCTAGGTGAACTTCCCCACTTTTGCGATGCGCGCTCGGAAGCGGTGGTGCATCCTGTGTTCCGGCTCGGCAATAAGGCCGCGGTCGCTTCCTCGAACCACGACAGACGACACAGGAGACACATCATGAAATGGGAAACCCCCTCGGCTTGCGATTTCCGCTTCGGCTTCGAAATCACGATGTACATCGCGACGCGCTGAGCGTCCCCGGCATGGCCCGCGCGTGCGGGTTCGTGCCGGCGCAAGAGGAGGTGAGGGCGTGAAGATCAGGGTGCTCGGTTCGGCGGCGGGGGGCGGATTTCCGCAGTGGAACTGCAACTGCCGCAACTGCGACGGCCTGCGGCGCGGAACGGTGCGTGCCCACGCACGTACGCAGTCGTCCATCGCGGTGAGCGGCGACGACGAGAACTGGGTGCTGTTCAACGCCTCGCCCGACGTCCTGCAGCAGATCCGCGCCTTTCCCGCGCTGCAGCCGGCGCGCGCGCTGCGCGACACGGCGATTCGCGCGATCGTGCTGATCGATGCGCAGATCGACCACACGACGGGGCTGCTGATGCTGCGCGAGCACCGCGCTGCGCATCAGCTGTGGTGCACCGCCGCGGTGAGGGAAGACCTCTCGGTCGGCAATCCGCTTTTCAATGTCCTGTCGCATTACTGCGGCCTCGACTGGAGCGAGGTGCCGCTTTTCGGCGCCTTCGCGATGCACGGCGTGCCCGGCGTCGGTTTCGAGGCGCTGCCGCTCACGAGCAACGCGCCGCCGTATTCGCCGCACCGCGACCGTCCGCGGCCCGGCGACAACATCGGCGTGACGCTGGTCGATCGGAAAAGCGGGCGGCGGGTGTTCTACGCGCCGGGCCTCGGCGAGATGGAGCCGCATGTGTGGGCGACGATGCAGATGGCCGACTGCGTGCTCGTCGACGGCACCTTGTGGACCGACGACGAGATGATCCGCCTCGGTGCGTCGAAGAAGACCTCGCGCGCGATGGGGCACCTGCCGCAGTCCGGCCCCGGCGGGATGATCGAATGGCTCGACCGCCTGCCCGCGAGCACCCGCAAGGTGCTGATCCACATCAACAACACGAACCCCATCCTCGACGAGGACAGCGCCGAACGTGCGGAGCTCGCGGCGCACGGCATCGAGGTGGCCTATGACGGCATGGAGCTGTCGTTCTGAGGGGCGGTCCCGCCCCGAACGTTGCACTGGAAGGAGAGAGCAAGATGGATTTCGACGTCGCGATCGAGGATGCCGCTGCACGAGCCCTGCAAGCCTGTCCGGCGGATGCACCGCCGCTGAGCCGCGAGGAGTTCGAGGCCCGCCTGCGCGGCAAGAGCACGAGCTACCACATCCATCACCCCTTCCACGTGATGATGGCCGAGGGGCGGCTCACGTGCGCGCAGCTGCAGGGCTGGGTCGCCAACCGCTTCTACTACCAGATCGCGATTCCGGTGAAGGACGCCGCGATCATGTCGCACTGCCCCGATCGCGAGATCCGCCGCGAGTGGATCCAGCGCATCCTCGATCATGATGGCTGCGAGATTGGCGGCGTGAAGGACCCGGGCGGCATCGAAGCGTGGATCCGCCTCGGCGAGGCGGTGGGCCTCACGCGCGACGACGTCACCTCGCTGCGCCACGTCGTGCCCGCGGCGCGCTTCGCCGTCGACGCCTACGTCAATTTCGCGCGCCAGCGCCCGTGGCAGGAGGCGATCGCGTCGAGCCTGACCGAGCTCTTCGCGCCGCACATCCACCAGCAGCGCATCGACACCTGGCCGCAGCAGTATCCGTGGGTCGATGCCGAAGGGCTGCAGTATTTCCGCAACCGCCTCACGCAGGCGCGGCGCGACGTCGCCCACGGCCTGCGCTTCACGCTCGACTACTTCAGTCGCAGCCGCGCGCTGCAGGAGCGGGCGCTGGAGATCCTGCAGTTCAAGCTCGACGTGCTATGGGCGCTCGCCGACGCGATCATGCTGAGCCAGTGCGAGATTGAAATCCGCGGGGAGAAAGCAGGAGCGCGGGCATGAGCGCGGTCACCGGAACGGACGCCTGCCCGCGTGTGTCGCGCCGCTTCCGCCTGCAGTGGGAGGAGGCGCAGAATGCCTGGGTGCTGCTCTACCCGGAAGGGATGGTGAAGCTCAACCAGAGCGCGGGCGAGATCATGCGCCGCTGCGACGGCAGCCGCACGGTGGCGCAAGTCGTCGCAGAGCTGGAGCAGGCCTTCGGGGCGAGCGGGCTCGCGGACGATGTCGCGAAGTTCCTCGAACTCGCGCGCGGCCAGCAGTGGATCGAAGGGTAGGGGGAGTCGCGATGTCCGCTACAAGCATTCCAGCGCAACCCGGCCCGCCGCTGTGGCTGCTCGCGGAGCTCACCTACCGCTGCCCGCTGCACTGCGCGTTCTGCTACAACCCGGTGGATTTCGCGACCAGCGGGCCGGAGCTCTCGACCGAGGACTGGCTGCGGGTGCTGCGCGAGGCGCGTGCGGCGGGCAGCGTGCAGTGTGGTTTCTCGGGCGGCGAACCGATGCTGCGCGACGACCTCGAAGTGCTCGTCGCCGAAGCGCACCGGCTGGGTTTCTACACCAACCTGCTGACCTCGGGTGTCGGCCTCACGCCCGAGCGCGCCGCGGCGCTGAAGGCCGCGGGGCTCGACCACATCCAGCTCTCGTTCCAGGACTCGACGCGCGAGCTCAACGACTTCCTGTCGCACACCCGCACCTTCGACCTCAAGCAGCGCGTCGCCGCGCTGATCAAGGACAACGGCTGGCCGATGGTGATGAACTGCGTGATCCATCGCCTGAACATCGACTACATCGACCGCATCATCGAGATGGCGGTCGAGCTCGGTGCCGAATACCTCGAACTCGCGAACAACCAGTACTACTCGTGGGCGCTGCTGAACCGCGACCAGCTCCTGCCCACGCGCGCCCAGCTCGAACGTGCCGAGCGCATCACCAACGAATACCGTGAAAAGTACGGCGACCGCATCCGCATCTTCTTCGTTGTGCCCGACTACCACGAGACGCGCCCGAAGAAATGCATGAACGGCTGGGGCAACGTTTTCCTCACCGTGACCCCCGACGGCACGGCGTTGCCGTGTCACACCGCGAAGATGCTCCCCGGGCTCGCCTTTCCGAACGTGCGCGAGATGGGGGTGCGGGAGATCTGGTACGAGTCCGAAGGCTTCAACCGCTACCGCGGCGACGGGTGGATGAAGGAGCCGTGCCGGACTTGTCCGGAAAAGGAAAAGGACCTTGGTGGCTGCCGATGCCAGGCCTACATGCTGGCGGGCGATCCGGCGGCGGCCGATCCGGTGTGCGACAAGTCACCCGCGCACGGGCTGGTCGTCGAGGCCCTGGCCCGCGCCGAATCGGGCTCCGGCCGGAGCGCGCCGCTGGTGTTCCGCGATCCGGCCGCGTCGCGCCGCCTCGCTGCGGGCGGGGGTTGAAGGGATCAGCGGCGGTCGCGATAACGCCAGGAACCGTCGCGGTCGCCCCAGTAGCGGTAGCCGCCGTCGTGGCGTTCGCCCCACTGGCGTTCGCCCCAGTGGCGGTTGTGGTGGCCGTAGCCGCCGTGGCCAACGGGGAGCACGATGCAGCCGCCGAGCAGGCCGGCCACGAGGAATGCGATGAGGAATTTGATGAATGAGCGAGCCATGATTGACCTCCTTGTGAGCGGTCAACGTTCTGCCGGCAAGCATCGTGTACCGCTGCGCCCGACTGCTTTGTAAGACTGTGTATGGGAAGCCGCCGTCGACGCGGCGCCCCCTCACGCGGCGGTCTGGCTCGGGCAATCGCCGCGGGCGGCGCGCAGCGGCTCCAGGTAGTCGAGTTCCGGGCCGACGGGGACGATGCCCGAGGGATTCAGCGCAGCGATGGAGTAGTACCCCGCCTTGATGTGGTCGGGGCGGACGCTCGCGGCGAAGGCCGGGATCGCGAGCAGGCGCACGAGGTAGGCGCGCACCGCCGGGTAGGCAGAGAGCGGTCGCAGATTGCACTTGAACAGGCTGTAGTACGCGAGATCGAATCGCACCAGCGTGACGAAGGCGCGGATGTCGGTTTCGGTCAGCCGGCCACCCACCAGCCAGTCCGCCCGTGCGAGACGGCCTTCCATCCAGTCCAGCGTCGCGAACACGTCGGCGACCGCTTCCTCGTAAGCCTTCTGGGTGCCGGCGAAACCGGCCCGATACACGCCGTTGTTGAATCCCGTATACAGGCGCTCGTTTACCGCGTCGATCTCCGCCTCCAGCCCGGCCGGGCGAAGGTCGACGTCTCCCGTCGCAAGGGCGCCGAAGTCCTTGTCGAAGATGCGGACGATGTCCGAAGACTCGTTATTCACGATCGTGCGCGTCTTCTTGTCCCACAGCACCGGCACCGTCGCGCGGCCGGTGTGCGTCGGGTCGGCCAGGGTATAGATCTCGTGCAGGTAGTTCGCGCCGTTGACGCGGTCGAGGTCGCTGCCGTCGCGTCCCGTGAAGGCCCAGCCCTGGTCGCCCAGGCGCGGGTCGACCGCGCATACGTCGATCGCGTTCTCGAGGCCCTTCAGGTGCCGCGCGATCAGCGTGCGCGATGCCCACGGGCAGATGTAGGCGACGTAAAGCTGATAGCGGCCGGCTTCGGCGGCGAAGTCCTTCGCGCTGTCTGCGCCGATCCGGTCACGGAAGCCCGAATGCTGGCGGATGAAGCGCCCGTCGGCGTCGCTCTGCTGCACGGGGTGCCACTTTTCCGCCCATTTGCCGTTCACAAGCATGATCCTGTCCTCTCTCTGTTGTGGGCTTTGCCCTATCGAAGAGAAGGTATGTGACGCGTCGCGTTAGATAAACAGCCACGGAAGTGCATGACTGTTGCCCGAACGGGAACAAAGCGGCCACCGTCCTGACTGACGCGGGCACGGCGCCGGCTTCCGGCGCACAGGGTTATTGCATGGCCGCCGACCGCCTGGCATCGATGGGCGCGCGCGTGGACCTGAGTCTGTTTCCCGCGGCGGGGCACCCGATCGACGAAGGCCTCATCGATCGGGTGTGCGAGGAGATGCGCACGGCCTGAAGAGAGCCTACTCGATCGGGCCGGGCGCCGCGAACGGCGCGCCCCCGGGCGGGGTCACGCCAGGTTGGGAGGGACGATGCCGTGGCGCTTCATCTGGCGGTAAACCGTGGCGCGACAGATGCCGAGTTCGGCCGCTGCGGCGGTGACGTTCCAGCGGTGCCGGCGCAGGGCCGATTCGAGCTGCGCGGCTTCCGAGCCGCCGGCAACCGCGGGCACTGCGCGTGTTTCTTCCGGTTCGGGGGCCGCGGCGGCCATCAGTTCGGCCGGCAGATCGTCCGGCGTGATCGATTCGCCGTCGCACACGGCGAGCGCGAAGCGCAGGACGTTGCGCAGTTGGCGGACGTTCCCCGGCCACGCGTAGTCGTGCAGCACGGCGCGAGCCGCCGGCGCCAGCGTCGCGTTCGTGCCGAGCTCGGCCCCTTCGACGGCGAGGAGCTGGTCGATCAGGTAGTCGCGGTCGCGGCGCTCGCGCAACGCGGGCAGGTACAGGATCGCGCCGCACAGGCGGTAGTAGAGGTCCTCGCGGAAGCGGCCCTCGGCGATCAGTTTGCGCAGGTCGCGGTGCGAGGCGGCGACCACGCGCAGGTCGACCGACACGGGTTTGTCTGCGCCGAGCGGAAGCACCTCGCGTTCGGCCAGTACGCGCAGCAGTCGCGTCTGCAGCTGCAGCGGCATGTCGCCGATCTCGTCGAGGAATAGCGTGCCACCTGAGGACTGCTGGATCAGGCCGCGCATGCCCTTGCTGCGTCCGCCGGTGAAGCTGCCCGGCGTGTAACCGAAGAGTTCGCTTTCGATCAGGGATTCAGGGATCGCCGCACAGTTGACCGCGACGAAGGTCGCGCCTGCGCGGCTGCTCGATTCGTGCAGGGCCTTCGCGAGCACTTCCTTGCCAGTGCCGGTTTCGCCGTGGATCAGGATGTTCACGGGGCGGTTCACCAGGCGTGCGGCCTGGCCGATCAGACGCTGCATCAGCGGGTCATTGCCAGCGAGGCGCTTGAGCGCGGCGGGGACGGGTTGCTCGACTGGCGCGTGCGTGACAGCCGTGCGCGGTGCGACTCGCGGCGGCAGCACCGCGCCGTAGTAGACCTCGCCGCTGGCCGTCGACAGCGCTGTGCGGTCCGAGACGAACCCCGCTCGGGCGATGCGCCAGATCGCGTCGATGCCTTCGCGGAATACGTCGCCGAGCGGACGGCCGACGAGCCGCGTATGCGTGTCGGTGGCGTCCTGGAGGGGGCGCAGGTTGCGGCGGGCGCCGTTGTTGGCGCCGACGATGACGCCTTCGGCATCGAAGGCGAGCATGATCTCGCCGGAGACATCCACCATGGTCCATGCCGAGTTCAGGCGCAGCACCCAGCGGTCGCGGAAATAGCGCAGGAAGTTCGCGTCCTCGACCATCTGCGCATACATCGTCGCCAACTGCAGCGCGAGGTGCTGGCTGTCGCGTGACGCGGGCGAGATCAGCGCGGACACGTCGAGCACGCCGAGCAGCCCGCCGGTCGGGTCGAACAGCGGCGCGCTGTTGCACGTCAGCGTGATGTGCGAGGCGTCGAAGTGGTCGGTGTGGTGGCAAGTGATCGGCGCCTGCTCGACGATGCAGGTGCCCACGGCGCAGGTGCCGGCGCGTTCCTCGCTCCAGTCCGCGCCGAGGTAGAGGCCGGCCTGCTTGAGCTCGCTCGCCCATGCGTCGTTGCCGATGAAGTCTACCGCGATGCCGTGCGCGTCGGTGAGGAGCAGCACGTAGCCGATGCCGGCCATGCGCTTGTACAGCTGCTCCATGCCGGTGCGCGCGACGCCGAGGAACTCCTCGATCTGGTCCTTGTGCTCGCGCAGCTGCGCCTGCTCGACGATGTGCGCGCGCGTCGGGCGGCTCGGGTCGAGGCCGTAGTCGTGCACGCAGCGCACCCACGAGCGGTGGATGGGATCGGTGGCAGCGGTGTCCGAGTGTGATACGGCGAGCACATGGTCGATGTGTTCGCGCTGGATTTGCGCCAGCATCTTGTCTCCTCCTGCGGGGCGGGATGCGCCGGGGCCGGCGGTGTGCCCGCGCGCGGACCGTCGGGCGGTCTCTGTGTGCGTTACTCGCAGATTAATCCACGCCTGCTCGCCGGCTCAAGAAAAATGCGGGGGCGCGATCGCCGCGCCGCCCGCGAAATTGCCTGAAGGAGGGAGAACAGGCAGGCAATGCGTCAGCGGCCGCGCCTCACAGCTCGCGCCGCTTCATCGCACCGGCGATGTATTCGGCCTGGCGGATCGCCAGCGCAACGATGGTCAGCGTCGGGTTCGCGGCGCCGCTCGACGTGAACTGGCTGCCGTCGGAGACGAACAGGTTCTTCACGTCGTGGGTCTGGCCCCATTTGTTGAGCACGCCGTCGCGCGGCTTCGCGCTCATGCGGTTGGTGCCCATGTTGTGGCTGGCGGGGTAGGGCGGCATGTCGATCACGCGCGTCGCGCCGATCGCCTCGGAGAGCTTGCGCCACTGCGCGAGGCCGTGGCGGCGCATGGCGGCGTCGTTGGTGTGATCGGTCTTCGTGACGATGGGGATCGGCAGCCCGTGCTGGTCGCGTTCGGTCGGGTGCAGCGTGATGCTGTTCTCTTCCTGCGGCAGGTCCTCGCCGCACACCCACACGCTGCTCATGTGGTCGTATTGCTCGAGTGCCGAGGTGACCTCGCGGCCCCAGCCGCCCGGTTTCATGAAGGCCGCGGTGAAGGGCAGGTGCAGCGCCAGTCCCTCGAGGTGGTAGCCGCCGACGAAGCCGCGGTCCGGGCGGTTGTGCACCTCGTCCGAGATCACGGTCGCGATGTCGAAGCCGCGATACATGTAGACCGGGCCCTTGTTGATCGTCAGCGCGGCGGCGGTGGTGTGGTTCATGTAGTTCTTGCCGACCTGGCCCGAGGAGTTCGCGAGGCCGTCGGGGAACAGGCTGGAGGCCGAATTCAGCAGCAGGCGCGGCGACTCGATCGAGTTGCCGGCGACGCACACGACGCGGGCCTTCTGCAGGTGCTGGCGGCCGTCCTTGTCGGCATACAGGACGCCGGTCGCGCGGCCGCGCTTGTCGTGCTCGATGCGCAGCACCATGCTCTGCGGGCGCAGCTCGGCGTGGCCGGTCTTCATCGCGCGCGGGATCTCGGAATACAGCGTCGACCACTTCGCGCCGACCTTGCAGCCCTGCATGCAGAAACCGATCTGCTGACAGGCGGGGCGGCCGTCGTAGGGCTGGGTGTTCGACGCGACCGGGCGCACGATCTCCTTGTAGCCGAGCTTGCGCGCGCCGGCCTCGATGACCTTGGTGTGGTTGCTCGGGGGCATCGGCGGCAGGCCGCTCGCCTGGGTGCCGGCCACGCCCATCTTGCGCTCGGCGCGCTCGTAGTAGGGTTCCAGTTCCGCGTAGCTGACCGGCCAGTCGAGCAGGTTGGCGCCGGCGATCTCGCCGTAGGTGCTGCGGATGCGGAACTCGTGCGGCGTGAAGCGCAGCGCGAGCCCCGACCAGTGCATCGTCGAGCCGCCGACCCCCTTCACGATCCAGGCGGGCAGGTTCGGGTAGGTCTGGGTGTGGTGCCAGCCGCCTGCCGAGATGCGCTTGTCGAGCCACGAGATCTTCGAGAACATCGCCCACTCGTCGTTCTCGAAGTCTTCCTGGGTGTGGTGCTTGCCGGCTTCCAGGATCACGACATCCACCCCCTGGCGCGTGAGCTCGTCGGCGAGCGTGCCGCCGCCCGCGCCCGAGCCGATGATGACGACGACGCTGTTGTCGTCGAGTGCGAATTTCTTGTCCATGTATGTCTCCTCGTCTCTTGTTGTGCGCGTCAGGCGTTGGCGAGCCAGTCGATGTCGTCGAAGCCGCGATTGACGTAGCCGCCCTTTTCCCAGGCTGAGCCTTCCTCGCCGAAGAAGGGCCACACGGCCTTGTTGTTGTAGAAGCCGGTCACCAGGTCGCCCTTGACCTTCTGGAAGAAGGCACCGTGTTCGATCGTGTAGAGCAACGCCACGCGTTCGGCCTCGGTGGGCACCTCGGCATAGGGCTTGTCGTACCGACTGCGCGCGAGGCGGTCGAGCTGGGCGATGCCTTCGGTGATCAGCGTCCGCAGCGCCGCGTCGGTCGCGCATCGGGCGTCGTAGGGTTCGATCGCGAGCATGTAATAGCGGTCGGAGATCTTGTCGTGCGGGAAGATGTCGCGCGCCAGCACGAGCAGCGTCTTGCCGACGTCCGCGCCGAGGTGGGTGAAGTTCGCGGCGAGTGCGTCGCGCGCCGGCGTCATCAGCGTGCCCGTGGAGAGCGCGCCGATGCCCAGCGCCGTCAGGCCGCTGCCCTTGAGGAAGCCGCGGCGGCTGAGCGTGACGGTCTTGCCGAGCACGCGCATCGATGCGGGGGGGATCTTGTTGTCCATGCTTGTCTCCTGTTTGTGGTGTGGACGAGGGGCTAGGCCGCCTCCTCGAGATCGCCGAGCACGTCGGCGAGCATCTGCTGCAGTGCCTCGGCGAGGGTTTCGGTATGCACGCCGGTGCCGAGCTGCTCGGCGCACGAGGTCGTGACCGCGGCGAGGCGCGCGGCGTCGTCCTGCGGGCGGCCGAGCGTGCGGCACAGCAAGGGCCAGTCCGGGTGGTAAAGCAGGGTGCCGGTGGTGAGCAGCACGCCGTGGCGGCCGCGCAGTTGCGCGAGGCCGACGATCTTGCGGCCGCCGGCGACGACCTCCCATGGCGACAGGCCGCCGAAGCAGGCCCATGCGAGCGCCGGGTCGGCCGGCCGGCGCGCGATCTCGTCGGGCGGCAGGGCGTGCGCCGGGATGCCGAAGTCGCGCAAGAGGCCCGCGTGCAGCACGCCCAGCCAGCGGTAGCTCGACACCGTGCCGCCGCCGAGCAGGCGGTGGTCGGGCGGCAGCACGACGGACGAGGACAGCATCCACGGCCCGACCAGCACCGCGCCGCCGCCGGCGCGCCGCTGCACTAGCTCGCAGTCGGTGTGCGCCGCCCGCACCGCCTCATCGTGCAGCGCCGCCTGCGCGCAGCCGAACACGACCCCCGGCGCCGGGTAGGACCACACCCGCACGCGCGGCGCGGTGACCGGCGCGGCGAGCTGGCGCGCGTTCCACGCTTGTTCGGCGGCGGCGCGCGCGAGCGTCAGCGCGGGGGCGCTGAGCGGAGCGGGGGAGGCGAGGGCGGCGGCAGGCATCAGTCGAACTCCGCGCGTTCCAGGCGACGTGCGATCTCGCCGAGGAACAGCGCCGCGGGCTGGCCGTCGACCGCGCGGTGGTCGAACACCAGCGTCAGCGTCGCGACCGGCGCCGCGACGATGGCGCCGTCCCGGACGACGGCGCGCATCGCGGTGCGGCCGACGCCGAGGATCGCGACCTGCGGCGGGTTGATGATCGGGCTGAAGCGGTCGATACCGGCCGCGCCGAGGTTTGTCACCGTGAATGTGCCGCGCTGGTAGGCACCGCCGGTGAGTGCGCCGGCACGTGCGCCTTCCGCGAGCTTGCGCGTCTCGTCGGCGAGTTCCGCAATCGACTTCGCGTCGGCGTTGCGGATCACCGGCACCATCAGCCCGTCGTCGAGGGCGACCGCGACGCCGAGGTTGATGTCGTCGACGAGCTCGACCTCCTTCTCGCGCATCAGCGCGTTGAGCCGCGGATGGGCGCGCAGCGCGAGCGCCGTCGCGCGCAGCACGAAGGCGTTGACGCTGAGCTTCTCGCCGGCCGCCACGCGTTCTGCACGCAGCGCCTCGATGCGGCTCAGATCCACGTCGACAGAGTGGGCCACGCGCGGCACCTGCCAACCCTGGCCCATGTTGCGGGCGATCGCGCCGCGCAGGCCGCTGAGCGGTACGGTTCGGCGTGCGGCGGCCGGGGGCGCGGGAGGCGGTGCGGGTGCGAGCGAGGCTGTGGCGCTCATCGTTCAGCCCTCCAGCTGCGCGATCACCGCGCCGCGGCCGAAGGTCTCCTGCTCGGGCACCTTGATGGCGGCGATGCGGCCCTCAGCCGGCGCGAAGATCTCGTGGCTGGTCTTCACGAGCTCGGCGACCGCCAGCACCTGGCCGGCCTCCACCGTGTCGCCTGCCTTGACCTGCCATTCCTGCAGCAGGGCTTCGGTGCCTTCATCGACGTCGGCCCACACCGCGTCGTCGAGGATGATGTCGATCATGTCTGTCTCCTGGTTCAATAAATCTTGGCGTTCATGAGGCCGCGCACGCTGGCGACGAGGTTGTCCACCTGCGGAATGGCGAACTGTTCGAGCGGGCGGCTGAAGGGGATGGGCACGTCGGGCACCGCGAGGCGGCGCACGGGAGCCTTGAGGCGGATGCTGTCGAGGTGCTCGGCGACGAGCGCGGCGATCTCGCCGGAGAGGCCGTAGCTCAGGTAGTCCTCGTCGGCGACGAGGAGGCGTCCGGTCTTCGCGACCGACTTCAGCACGGTCGCGCGGTCGAGCGGCACCAGCGTGCGCAGGTCCACGATCTCGGCCGAGATGCCGTCGGCGGCGAGCTGCTCGGCCGCGACGAGCGACTTCTGCACCATCTGCGACAGCGTCACGATCGTGACGTCGCTGCCTTCGCGCACGACGCGCGCCTCGCCGAAGGGGATCGCGTAGGGTTCCTCGGGGACCGCGTTGGTGCTGCCCTCGAAATAGGACATCCACGACAGGCCCATGATGCCCTTGTGGTAGAGGAAGACCACCGGGTTGTCGTCGCGGATCGCCGTCGTCATCAGGCCCTTGGCGTCGTAGGCGTTCGACGGTACGACCACTTTCAGGCCCGGCACGTGGGCGAAGATCGAGTACAGGCACTGCGAGTGCTGCGCGGCGTCGTTGTAGCCGCCGCCGATGCCGGTCGTGATCACGAGCGGGTATTTGCAGGCGCCGCCCGACATGTAGTGGTTCTTCGCGATGTGGTTGTAGATCTGGTCGAAGCACACGCCGAAGAAGTCGACGAACATCAGCTCCGAGATCGGCCGCAGGCCTTCGGCGGCGGCGCCGAGCGCGGCGCCCATGAAGCCGGTTTCCGAGATCGGCGTGTCCATCACGCGCTCCGGGCCGAACCTGTCGAGCAGGCCGGTGGTCGCGCTGAAGATGCCGCCGTACTTGCCGACGTCTTCGCCCATGACGAAGACGCGCGGGTCGCGTTCCATCTCCTGCGCGGTCGCTTCGGAAATCGCCTGCGCCATCGTCAGCGTGCGCGCCTTGGCTGGGGTTGCAGTGGTCATCGTGGTCTCCTTGTCTCGTTCCGGGCGCGGGTTCATTCGGCGAAGACGTGCAGCAGCGCGTCCTCGGGCCGGGGGTAGGGGCTGTTGCGGCCGAAGTCGTAGGCGGCCTGCACGCGCGCGACGATGCGTTCGCGCAACGCCGCGTCCGAGTTCGCATCCAGCAGTCCCAGGTCGCGTACGAGCGCGCCGAGCGCGGGGATGGGGTCGTGCTGGCGCAGCGCCTTCGCCTCGCCCTTCGGGCGGTAGGTCTCGGGGTCGCCCTGGAAGTGGCCGAAGTAGCGGTCGGTCTTCACCTCGATCAGCGTCGGGCCCTCGCCGCGCCGCGCGCGTGCGATGGCCGCGCCGGCCGCATCGAACACCGCGATCGCGTCGTTCTTCTCGACCAGCACGCCGGGCATGCCGTAGCCGGCCGCGCGGTCGGCGTTGGAGGCGATTGCCGTCGAGGCCGACTTCTCGACCGAGATGCCGTACTTGTTGTCCTCGACGACGAAGATCACCGGCAGCTTCCACAGCGCGGCGAGGTTCAGCGCCTCGTGGAAGGCGCCCTGGTTGGCTGCACCTTCGCCGAAGAAGGCCACCGCGACCGCGTCCCGGCCGAGCTTCTTCGCCGCCAGCGCGGCCCCGCAGGCCTGCGGGGCGCCGGCGCCGACGATGCCGCTGCAGGAGAACTTCACCGCCGGGTCGAAGAGGTGCATGTGGCCGCCCTTGCCGCGGCCCAGACCCGTGTCCTTGCCGAACATCTCGGCCGTCATCGCGTCGAGATCGACGCCCTTCGCGATCGCGAAGTGATGCGGGCGGTGCGCGCCGACCACCGTATCGTCACGGCGCAGGTGCGCGCACACGCCGACCGCGACCGGCTCCTGGCCCGCGGCGAGGTGCATCTCGCCCGGCACCGGCCCTGCGCCGATGTCGAAGGCGAGGCCTTTCTGGATCCTGGGCGGGAGCTTGCCCTCGAGATAGACCCGGGCCATGGTCTCCTCGTACTCCCGGATTTCGATCATCTTTTCGTACATCCACAGCAGTTGCTCGGCTGTCGCGTCCATCGCTGCAAACCTCCTCGTCGATTGGTGGGGTGCCATCGCCGCCGCCCGCCCCATCTGGCGCCGGGCGATCCGGCGGCTGTGTGCAGGGCTTATCGCAAGAGGGGTGCCAGTCTTCGCATAATCCGGATGGAATGCGAAGGCGTGCGTGTAAGTGATTGATTGTTTGTCGATACGGCACACCGTGTGGCTGTGCTGACGAATCCTCGCGGGGTTTGCGACGGTGTCGCAGCGGCGTCGCGCCAGGTGCGACAGATGTCGCATCGCTGCGACGCTACTGTCGCAGGTTCCCGCCCCTGTCGTACGGGGCCGGGGGGCGTCCGTTCGTCCGCGAACGGCCGACCCTTCTTCCAGGGAAAGTCTTGGCATTCATGGCGTGCAGGCGCGTCGCCATGACTTCGGTATGACCCGGGTGATTCGGCCGCGGGCGCATGGCACCGCGGTTGCTATGTCCAGCCCCAGCGGCGCCGTGCGACTCCGATTCGCGCGGCGCGTCGCGATCACGGCGGGGGAAAGGGAGGAGACGCCGTCCCCCGCCTATCCCATACCAAAGGAGAAGACACGATGCACACGACCCGGAATCCGATCCGCCTCGCCGCCACCGCGTGCGGGCTGCTGCTGGCCTGTTCCGTGCAGGCCGAGATCGAGGTCTACAACAAGGACGGCTACCGCTTCGGCGTCGACGGTTGGGTGATTCTCAACGCCAGCTCGACACACGGCGATGCCGATGCCAACGATGCCTTCCGCATCACCTCGGGCGACTCGCCCAACATGATCGGCTTCAACTTCGCGGTGCCCGAGACGGACGGCGTGCGCATGTCGAGCCGCCTTGGGCTGCGCGTGAACCCGCATTCGGGAGAGGGCAACTTCAAGAACCGCGGCAACGTCGCCGACACCGCGTCGAAAGCCATCGACCCGCGCGAGATCTGGGCGCGCTTCGAGGGCGATTTCGGCCAGGTCACGATCGGCAAGCACTACAGCATCTACCAGGGGCGGCCCATCCTCGCCGACGAGTCGGTACTTGCCGGCGGCTTCTTCGCCTACGACAACGCAAACGGCGGCGGCGCCCTCGGCGCCGGATCACTGCATTCGGGCTACCTGTATGCGAACTTCAACAGCGGTCTGCGCTACGACAGCCCGCGCACGAATCCGCTGAAATTCTCGGTGGGGCTCTACGACCCCAGCCAGATGGGCAACGTGTTCCTGCCCTCGGCCGGCCTCGCGAGCAAGACGACTTTGCCGCGGGTCGAGGCGGAGCTTGCCTATGACGGGACCCTCCCCGGTGGCAGCTACACGGTGTATGCGGACGGCGTGTACCAGCGCGCGCAGGACTGCCGGATGCCCGGCGGAGCGACCTGCGCGGGCGGCGACAGCGTGACCGGCCGCGGTGTGTCGGCCGGCGCACAGTTGAAGCTCGGCGCCTTCGGCCTCTTCGCGTCGGCCTTCTCCGGAAAAGGCCTGGGCTCGGCGCTGATGTTCGACTACGACGCGCTCGATGCCGTCGGGCGCGAGCGCGAGAGCAAGGGCTGGTGGGTGCAGGCGACTGCGCGTGTGACGCCGAAGACGACGCTTCGCCTGAGCCATGGCGTGACCCGCGTCGACGACACCGCGGCGACACGCGGCCATGAGGCACGCGGCACGCTGGCCGGCCTCTACTACGGCATGAACCGTTTCGTGACGCTGTATGGCGAGCTCGGCCGCTCGGATTTCGACTTCAACCCCGCATTCGGCCGCGCGACGGACACGCGCTACGTGACCGTAGGCACCCGCTTCGCCTGGTGACGAAGCGGCCGAGGGCGCGGTGAGCCGCCCCGCACGGGGGCTCAGTCCGCCGCGATCTCTGTGCGCCGCGGCATGTCTGCCCCACGGCGCGAGCAGGTGATCGCGGCGGCGCGGGCAGCGAAGTCGAGCAGGCGGGCGAGGGCGCCTGCGTCCATGGCCGGGAGGGCGTCGGGCGACAGGCGGCCGGTTTCCGCGAGATGCGCGAGCATCGCGGCCTGGAACGTGTCGCCGGCACCCACCGTGTCGACGGTGGTCACGCGCGGCGCGGGCACATCGGCCCGTCCCTGCGCGTTCCATGCACTCGCCCCGTCCGCGCCGCGCGTGACGACGACCAGCTTCGCCCCGGCTGCGAGCCAGCGCGCGGCGAGCGCCGCCTCGTCCGTTTCGCCGTACAGCAGGCGCACATCCTCGTCGCTGATCTTCACCAGATGCGCGAGCCCCGCGAGTGTGTCGGAGCGCTCGCGCCAGCGCTCCAGCGAAGGCTCCACGTTGAGCCGCACGTTCGGGTCGTAGGCGATCAGGCGCCGGCCGCGTTCGCGGCGCACCAGTGTTTCCAGCGCGGTCGCGACCGGCTCGACGACCGTCGCGTACGAGCCGAGGTGGATCGCGCGCACTTCGTCGCCCAACTCCGGCAACTGCGCCGCCGACAGCAGGCGGTCCGCCGCGCCGTTGCCGTAGAACGCGTAGCGCGGCACGCCGGCCGCGTCGAGCTCGATCATCCCCAGCGTCGTCGGCGCGTCGAAGCGCGGGCAGGGGGTCGTATCCACCCCCTCGCGGGCGAGCACCCGCGCGAGGCGATCACCGAGCATGTCCTTCGCGAGGCCGCTGAGAAAGGCCACCGGCTGGCCGAGCCGCGCCAGCCCGATAGCGACGTTGAAGGGCGAGCCGCCAGGGCGCGCGTCGAGATGCAGGGCATTGTCGGTCTCGTCGCCGATGAAGACATCGAACAGAGCCTCGCCGCAGACTAGAAACATGATCGTGAACCGTCTCGTTGGAGTTGGGGCATCGCATGAATGCGATGCCGGGTATCAGCTGTGGAGCGCGTAGTGATGGATCGGACGTAGGGCGGGAAAGCCGAAGGCGCATCCCGCCAAACCACACGACGGAAGGTCCCAGACAAACGCGTGGCGGGATGCGCTTCGCTTTCCCGCCCTACGGAGTCCGTACTAACGCCAGGAGCCGTCAGCGCGGCGACGACCAGCCCTTGTAACCGGACACGTTGTCGCGCGTGACCAGCGTCGAGGGGATCAGCACCATCGGGTTGGCGGGCTTCTTGCCATTGAGCAGGTCATTGCCGATCACGACGGCCTGCTGCGCCATCAGCCACGGATCCTGGCTCGCGGAAGCCTCGACCTGGGTTTCGGTCTTGAGCGCGTTCTCGATGTCGGGCGCGCCGTCCACCGACGAGATGACGATGCCCTTGCGCTTCAACTGGCGGGCGGCGAGGTCGGTGCCGATGGCCTGCGGGTCGTTGATCGTGAACACCGCGTCGAGCTTGGGGAAGCGGGTCAGGTGGCCGAGCATCACGTTCATGCCGCCTTCGCGCGAGCCCTTGCCGTCCTGGTCGTCGGAGAGCACCTTGATGCCGGGCGCGGCCGCGAACACGTCCTTGCAGCCCTTGACGCGGTCGATCACCGCCGACACCTGCGGTCCGTTCTGGATGATCACGTTGCCCTTGCCGCTCAGGCGCTTGACGATGTGCTCGCACGCAATGCGGCCGGCCTGTACGTTGTCGGTCTGCACCGTCGCATCGGCGCCCGCCGCGGCGACGTCGACCCCGACGACGGCGATGCCGGCCTTCTGCGCCTTCTTCACGGCGGGTTCGATCGCCTTCGCGTCGGCGGCGTTGAGGAGGATCAGGTCCACGCCGGCCGAGATGAAGTTGTCGATCTGCGTGAATTGCTTGTTCAGGTCGTAGTCGGCCGATGCGGTGATCACCTTCGCGTTCGGGTACATCTCCTTGACCTTCGCCTCGGCGCCTTTCGCGATCGTGACGAAGAAGGGGTTGCCGAGCGAGCCGACGGTCACGCCGACGGACTTGATATCGCGTGCCTGGGCGAAACCGGTGACGCAGGCCAGCGCGATGCCGGCGACGAGTGCTTTGCGAACGAACATGGATGTCTCCTGAACCGGTCTTATGTTTAGCCGCGACCCGGGACCGGAATCCGGGGCGCAGCGTGATGGGAAAGCGGGGATGGGGCTGAGGCGATCAGGTACGCGCGCCGCTCTGGCGGTAGCGGTCGAGCGCGACGGCGCCGATGATCACGAGGCCCTTGATGATGTACTGCCAGATGTCCGACACGCCCAGCAGCACCAGGCCGTTGGTCAGTACCGCGATGATCAGCGCGCCGATCAGCGTGCCGAGGATCGAGCCGACGCCGCCGACGAAACTCGTGCCGCCCAGGATCACTGCGGCGATCGCATCGAGTTCGTAGGACTGGCCGAGCTGCAGGCCGTTGGCGGCGAGGAGGCGCGCCGAGGTCATCACCGCGCCGAGGCCGGCGAGCAGGCCCGACATCGCATACACGAAGAGCAGCACCTTCCACACCTTGATGCCCGACAGGCGCGCCGCTTCGGGGTTGCTGCCGACCGAGTAGATATGCAGGCCGAGCACGGTGCGGCGCAGGATGAACCACGAGCCGGCGATCACCGCGCCCGCGATCCACACCAGCCAGGGCACGCCGAGCAGGTTGTCGTTGCCGATGAAGGCGAAGGGCAGGTCGGGGTTGAACACCGTCTGGTCGTTGCCGATCAGCCGCGCCATGCCGCGCACCGCCGTCAGCGCGCCAAGTGTGACGATGAAGGGCGGCAGTTTCGCGAAGGCGACAAGGCTGCCATTCACCAGACCGAACGCGAGGCCGACCGCGAGGCCCGCGGCGATGCCGAGGATGCCCCCGCCCGGCAGCGTCGAGCTCATCACCGAGACGACTGCCGCGGCCGCGAGGATGGCCCCCACCGACAGGTCGATGCCGGCGGTCAGGATCACGAAGGTCATGCCGGCGGCGAGCACGATGTTGATCGACGCCTGCTGCGCGACGATCGACAGGTTCTGCGCGGTGAAGAAGCCCTCGGCGAGGATGCCGAAGCCGGCGGCGAGCAGGATCAGCACCGGCAGCATGCCGACCGTGCGCATCAGGGACTGAAATCGCTCGCGCGGGGTGGCTTGAACCGGTGCGCGCGGCGAACCGGTTCAAGCCACCCCGCGCGAGCGATTTCAGTCCCTGATGCGCACGGTCGGCA
>NZ_QVLR01000045.1 GCF_014822185.1 Azoarcus sp. Aa7 | reverse complement strand
CCGGGGGGGCGCGCTGCTGCGCCGGGGGCGGGCGCGGAGGGCGCCGAAAAGGCGGTACCGGCGCTCCCCACGGCCGACCCGCTCGGTCGCCTGAGCGCCTCGCTACAGTTGGCGGGCGTCGATCTGCAGCGCCTGGACGGGCGCCTGCCGCCCTCGGTGCTTGTCGGCCGGCTGCACGCGGACGGTGACCGCGAGCGCCAGAGCGCGGAGCTCGACCTGCGCGTGAAGGAGGCGCGCATGCGTGCCCGGGCGGTGGTGACCGCGCAGGGGGAGACCGGGGTGCGCAGCCTTGCGGCGAGCGGCGAAGTGTCGTCCTTCGATCCCCGCTTGTTCATCGCCGACGCCCCCGAGGCGAAGCTGAATCTGGATTTTCGCCTCGCTGCGAACCTGGGCGAGGTATCCCGCTACGAGACGGCCGTCGACCTGCAGCCCGGACAACTGCGCGGAAAGCCCGTGCGCGGGAAACTGCGCGCGGTCGTGGAAGGGGTACGCCTCGCCGATGGCGACCTCGATCTGGATCTCGCCGGCAATCGCGTGCGCGCGCGAGGTGCCTGGGGCGCACCGCGGGACGTGCTGAAGGTGGACGTGGACGCGCCAAAACTCGCGGCGCTCGATTCGCGGCTCGGCGGCCGGCTGACGTTCGCGGGAAGCCTTTCCGGGGGCGCGGCACAACCGGCCGGTAGCGTGAAGTTCGTTGCCGAGGCGCTGCGCCTGCCGGGCGATGTGCGCGTGGCGTCGGCCGACGGCGAGGGGCTGCTCGCGGCGGGGGCGGACGGCGAGGTCCGTCTTGCGATGGGGCTGCGGGGGCTGAAGTCCGTTGCCCGGGATGCGCAGAAGCCGACGGCCGGCGGGCGGGCCGCCGAAGAACCGGACTGGGTGACGCAGGCGAGCCTGCGGATTGGCGGAACCCGGCGTGCGCACGCCGTCGATGTCGTCGCCACCGGTCTGGGCGGCGACAGCCTGCGCCTGCGGCTGGAAGGCGGCCTCGCCGGCGACGCGCCGGATGCCGGCACGGCGGACGGAAGCGGCGCATGGCGCGGACGCCTGACTGCACTGGAGGCGGCGGGGCGCTGGCCCGTGCGCCTGACCGCGCCGGCGCCGCTGGAGCTGGGACCGCAGCGCCTGATGCTGGGTGCGGCGGCGCTCGATGCCGGCGAACGCGGGCGCATCCGCCTCGACGAGACCAGCTGGTCGCCGCAGCGCGTCGTCGCGCGCGGTTCCCTGACCGGTCTCGCCTTCGGCCTGGTGTCGCGTCCCGACGGACGTCCGCGCCGCGGCCCGGGGCCGCTGGTGCTCGGGGCGGAATGGGACCTGACGCTGGGCGAGGTGGCGCAAGGTTCGGCGCGCGTGTTCCGCGAGGCGGGCGACCTGACCGTGACCGGTGAGATTCCGGCGCGTCTGGGACTGGAGCATCTGGAGGCGCGCCTCGGCGCCCACGAAAACCGCCTCGCGCTGGCGCTGGAGGCGCGCGGCAGCGAGCTGGGCGAACTGGCCGGCGCCGCGACCGCACAGGCGGAGCGCACGCCGGACGGCGGCTGGCGTCTCGCGCCCGATGCGGCGCTGCTCGGCTCGGCGCACCTGGCGATGCCGTCGGTGGCCTGGGTCGGTCGGCTGATGCAGGAGAACGTCGTCACCGGCGGCAGCCTCGGTGCGAGCCTGGCGCTCGCCGGCACGCCGGCCGCACCGCGGGCGAGCGGCACGATCACGGGGCGCGAGCTGTCGCTGGCGCTGGTGGATCAGGGCCTGCACCTGTCGGGCGGAGACTTGCTCGCGGAGTTCGATCGCGACCGCCTGCGGCTCGCACGCCTCGAATTCGCGTCGCCCAACCGGGTGCGTCCGCGCGACTCCCGCCCGCCGGTGGCGCGGCTCACGGCGACGCCGGGGCGCCTCAGCGCAAGCGGCGAGATCGCGCTCGACAGCGGCAAGGGCCGCTTCGACTTCGACGCCGAGCGCCTGCCGATCCTGCAGCGCAGCGACCGCTGGCTGATCCTGTCCGGCGTCGGTGCGGCCAACAGCACCTGGACGCACGTGGATCTTGCGGCGAACCTGAGCGCAGACGCCGGCTACGTCGAACTGGCCGATACGCCTGCGCCGAGTCTCTCGGACGACGTAGTGATCCTCGGCCGCGAGCCGCGCGCCAATGGTGGCGGGCTGCGGGTCGCGGCCGACGTCGCGGTGGCGCTGGGGGATCATTTCTACCTGTCGGCGCTGGGTGTCGATACGCGCCTGACCGGGGGACTGCGGCTGCGCCTGCGCGATGGCGTGCCGCCGAGCGCGATCGGCACGATCGCGACGGCCGGCGGCACGTATCGCGGCTACGGCCAGCTGCTGGCGATCGAACGGGGGCTGATCAACTTCCAGGGGGCGCCCGACAATCCGGGCCTGAACGTCGTCGCGCTGCGCAAGGGCCTGCCGGTCGAGGCGGGCATCGAGATCGTCGGCAGTGCGCGGCGTCCCCGCATCCGGCTGGTGTCGGAGCCGAACGTGCCCGACCCCGAGAAACTGTCGTGGATCGTGCTCGGGCGTGCGCCGAGCGCGGGCGGCGGCGGGGACATGGGCTTGCTGCTGCCCGCGGCGCAAGCCCTGCTGGGCGGGCCGGGCGGCGGGATGACCGATCAGTTGTCGCGCAGCCTGGGCTTCGACGAATTGAGCATCGGGCAGGGAGAAGTTGGCGGTGTCACCCGAACTGCCACCAGCCGCGTTGTGGGAGAAGGTACCATCGTAAGCGGTGGCGACAACGTCGGCGGGCAGGTCCTGACGCTGGGCAAGCGCCTGTCGTCGGACCTCGTCCTGTCCTTCGAGCAGAGCCTGGGCGGGGCCGAAAGCCTCGTCAAGCTGACTTACCAGCTCAGTCGAAGGGTGTCGCTGGTGGCGCGCGGGGGGAGCGACAACGCGGCGGATATCTATTACACGATCTCGTTCGAATGACGGGAATCGCGGCCCGGCGATGCTGTCTTAATCGCGGGCATCCACGGAGACACATGCATGACGAAGAACGAAACACCCGCAGCACGCGAGACCGCCATTCTCGCGGGGGGATGTTTTTGGTGCCTCGAGGCCGTCTTCAAGGAAGTCGATGGTGTGGAGTCGGTGACCTCGGGCTACATCGGCGGGCGTGTCGAGGCGCCCACCTACCGGCAGGTCTGCGACGGCGGCACCGGCCACGCCGAGGCGGTGCAGATCGTCTTCGACCCGGCGGTGGTGAGCTACCGCGACCTGCTCGATATCTTCTTCGTCATCCATGACCCCACGAGCCTGAACCGCCAGGGCAACGACATCGGCACGCAGTACCGCTCGGCGATCTTTGCAATGAGCGACGAGCAGCTGCACACGGCGCTGGATCTCATCGAGCACATGGGGGAGGCGCGCGTGTATCCGAGCGCGATCGTCACCAAGGTCGAGCGTGCGGGCACCTTCTGGCCCGCGGAGCCCTATCACCACGACTACTACGCGAACAACTCGGACCAACCCTACTGCCAGTACATCGTCGCGCCGAAGATCTCGAAGTTCCGCGAGAAGTTTGCCAGCCGGCGCAGGCGGGGCGGTTAGAATCGCGGTTTTAACCCCGCAGGAGAGTTCCGATGTCCCAAACCACCACCGCCAGCGGCCTCGTCATCGATGATCTGGAAGTCGGCAGCGGTGCGACCGCCGTCGCGGGCAAGCGCGTGTCGGTGCATTACACCGGCTGGCTGACCGACGGCCGCAAGTTCGATTCGAGCAAGGACCGCAACGACCCGTTCGACTTCCCGCTGGGTGCCGGCCATGTGATCCGCGGCTGGGACGAGGGCGTGCAGGGCATGCAGGAAGGCGGCAAGCGCAAGCTGACGATTCCGCCGGAACTGGGCTACGGCGCGCGCGGCGCCGGCGGCGTGATCCCGCCCAACGCGACCCTGGTGTTCGAGGTCGAGCTGCTGAAGGTTTTCTGATCGCGTAATACGACAAGGGGCCACGCATAGGCCCCGGCGTCGCGTCGCCGGACACCCGTTCGGCGCGTCGCCACGGGCGCCCGTTCGCCCGTCACGACAACAAGAGGGGAGACATGAAACTCGATCCGGTACAGCGGCGCATCCTCGCGTTGCTGCAGAAGGACTCGACGATCAGCACGCAGAATCTCGCCGAGAAGGTGGGGCTGTCGTCGTCGCCATGCTGGCGGCGGGTGCGCGAGCTGGAGGAGGCCGGGCTGATCCGCGGCTACGTCGCACTGCTCGACCGCAAGAAGCTCGGTCTGGAGACCTGCGTGTGGGTGCGCGTGAAGCTCAAGAAGCACAGCGCCGAAGTGCTCGACCGCTTCGAGCAGGCGGTGAAGGGCTGCGACGAGGTCATCGAGTGCTACGAGCTCCTCGGCGAGACCGACTGCCTGCTGAAGCTCTACCTGCCGAACCTCGAGGCGCTGTCGTCCTTCATGCACAACTTCCTGCTGAAGATCCCGGAGGTCGACGTCACGAATTCGAGCGTCGCGCTGCGCGAGATCAAGAACGAGACGGCGCTGCCGCTGTAGGGCGGGCAACGCCGTCGGCGTGACGGCGGACCGACTCAGGCCGCGGCCAGCTCCTCGATGTCTTCGCCCAGGTAGGCGCTGCGCACCTTCGGGTCGTCGAGCAGCGCCTTGCCCGTGCCTTCCAGCGTGACCCGTCCGCCTTCCATCACGTAGGCGCGCTCGGACACCTCGAGCGCGAGGTTGGCGTTCTGCTCGACCAGCAGCACGCCCATGCCTTCGCGCGTGATCGAGTGGATCACCTCGAAGATCTTCTCGACCACCAGCGGCGCGAGGCCCATCGAGGGCTCGTCGAGCAGCAGCACCTGCGGGCGCGATAGCAGTGCGCGGCCGATCGCGACCATCTGCTGCTCGCCCCCCGAGAGCGTGCCGGCGACCTGATGCAGGCGCTCCTTCACGCGCGGCAGCAGCGTGAACACCTTCTCCATGTCGGCGGCGATGCCGTCCGTGTCGCGGCGCGTGTAGGCGCCGGTCTGCAGGTTCTCCGCGACAGTCAGCCGCGTGAAGATGCCGCGGCCTTCCGGCACGAGCGCGAGGCCCTTGCGCAGGCGCAGGTGCGAGGGCAGTTTGCCGATCTCCTGCCCCGCGTAGAGGATCTCGCCGCCGTTGTGTGCCACGACCCCGGCCAGCGTGTTGAGCGTGGTCGTCTTGCCGGCGCCGTTGGCGCCGATCAGCGACACCAGTTCGCCCTTGCGCAGGGTGAGGTCGATGCCCTTGACGGCCTGGATGCCGCCGTAGGCGACCTTCAGTCCCCGCACTTCGAGGATGGGGGACTGGTTGGAAACAGAGTTCTCAGTGCGCACGGTGGCCTCCCAGATAGGCGCGGATGACGTCGGGGTCGCGCTGGACCTCGGCCGGGGTGCCTTCGGCGATCTTCTTGCCGAAGTCGAGGACGGCGACGCGGTCGCACAGTCCCATGATGAGTTTCACGTCGTGTTCGATCAGCAGCACGGTGATGCCGTCGCTGCGGATCGTCTCGACCAGCGCGCGCAGCCCCGCGGTCTCGGTGGCGTTCATGCCCGCGGCCGGTTCGTCGAGTGCCAGCAGCTGCGGTTCGGTCGCCAAGGCGCGGGCGATTTCGAGGCGGCGCTGGTCGCCGTAGGAGAGGTTGCGCGCGACGGTGTCGGCGTGGCGGCCGATGCCGACGTAGTCGAGGATCTCCAGCGCGCGTTCCTGCATCAGACGCTCTTCCTCGCGGGCGGCGCGGTTCTGCGTGAGGATGCCCCACACGCCTGCGGACGAGCGGATGTGATGGCCGGCCATCACGTTCTCCAGCGCCGTCAGCTCGCGGAACAGACGGATGTTCTGGAAGGTGCGCGCGATGCCATGCTGCACGACCAGATGCGGCGTGGCCGACGGCAACTCCGCACCGTTCATGACGAATTCGCCGCCATCGATCCCATAGGCGCCCGTGAGCACGTTGAAGAAGGTCGTCTTGCCGGCGCCGTTCGGGCCGATGAGGCCGTAGACCTCGCCCTTGCGGATCGTCAGCGACACGTCGGTGAGCGCCTTCAGGCCGCCGAAGCGTTTATTCACGGCGCGCGATTCGAGCAGGGTGATCATGCGGTCCTCCGGTCACGGTGGGCATAGCGGGTACGGGCGGGGAGCAGGCCGGCGGGGCGGACGAGCATCATCACGATCATCGCCAGCGACAGCAGCAGCATGCGCAGCACTTCGGGGTCGAGCAGGGTCTTGCCGAACAGCGCCATCTGCATCGGGACGGCGAAGTGGCGCAGGACTTCCGGCAGCGCTGTCAGCATGATCGCGCCGACGACGACCCCGGCGAGGTTGCCCATGCCGCCGAGCACGATCATCGTCAGCACGACGATGGACTCCATCAGACTGAAGCTCTCCGGACTGACGAAGCCCTGGAAGGCCGCGAACAGACCGCCCGAGACGCCGCCGAAGGTCGCCCCGAGCGCGAACGCGAGCAGCTTCATCATGCGCGTGTCGATGCCGATCGCCTTGGCCGCGAGTTCGTCGTCGCGGATCGCCGCCCAGGCGCGGCCGATGCGCGAGATCTGCAGGCGCCGCACGAGGATGAGTGCGAACACCACGCAGGCGAGGAAGGCGTAGTAGTACAGCAGCAGCGACGAGATCTGGAAGCCGAAGAGGTCGAGGTCGCGCGACAGGTCGAGCCCGGCGATCGTCAGCGGGTCGATCGAGTCGATGCCCTGCGGGCCGTTGGTGATGTTGATCGGCTGGTTCAGGTTGTTCATGAAGATGCGGATGATCTCGCCGAAACCCAGCGTCACGATCGCGAGGTAGTCGCCGCGCAATCGCAAGGTCGGAAAACCGAGTGCGATGCCCGCCAATCCTGCGAAGGCTGCGCCGAGCGGCAGCACGATCCAGAACGGCAGATGGATGCCGAAGTGCGGCGACGCGAGGAAGGCCCAGGTGTAGGCGCCGACCGCGTAGAACGCGATGTAGCCGAGGTCCAGCAGGCCGGCGAAGCCGACTACCAGGTTGAGGCCGATCGCGAGCAGCACGTACAGCAGCGCGAAGTCGAGTACGCGCACCCAGCTCTTGCCCATGGCGAGCGCGATGAGGGGCGCGGCGAGCGCGAGCAGGATGACGAGGGGGCGCTGGACGCGGCGGTCGAGCGCGAAGCTCGCCGGTAGCGCAAGGGCGGTGGAGTTCGTGGTCATGTCTGTCTTTCCTGTGGGATCAGGCGCGGTCGGCGACGCGTTCGCCGAGCAGGCCGGACGGGCGGAAGATCAGGACAGCGCCGAGGATCACGAAGGCGAAGATGTCCTGGTAGCTCGAGTTGAGGAAGCCGAAGGTCAGGTGCTCGATGTAGCCGGCGCCGAAGCTCTCGACGAGGCCCAGCACCAGACCTCCGACCATCGCGCCCGGCAGGTTGCCGATGCCGCCGAGCACCGCCGCGGTGAAGGCCTTCAGCCCGGGCGTGAAGCCCATCGCGTAGTGCGCGATCGCGTAGTTCGACGCGAACAGCACGCCGGCGAGTGCGGCGAGGCCGGAGCCGATGATGAAGGTCGCGGCGATCACCCCGTTGGCGTTGATGCCCATCAGGCCGGCGACGCGGTGGTTCTCGGCCGTGGCGCGCATCGCGCGGCCCAGGCGGCTCTTGTTCACCAGCAGCATCAGCCCGCCCATCAGCGCGAAGGCGACCACGATCGTGAAGATCTGCAGCGGCGACACGACGACGCCCGCCATCGGCTCCATCGGGCTCGTCGACACGAGCTGCGGGAAGACGTGGAATTCGCGGCCCCAGATGATCATCGCCAGCGTCTGCAGCAGGAAGGAGACGCCGATCGCGGTGATCAGCGGCGCCAGCCGCGGTGCGTTGCGCAGGCGGCGGTAACCGATGCGCTCGATCAGGTAGCCCACCGCCATGCACACCGGTACGGCGGTCGCGACGCCTGCGATCAACAGGATCACGGGGTGAAGTCCGGGGACCGCGGCAGAGAGCAGGGAGACGGTCTGCAGTGCGACCAGCGCACCGACCATCAACAGGTCGCCATGGGCGAAATTGATCAGGCCCAGAATGCCATAGACCATCGTGTAGCCGAGGGCGACGAGCGCATAGATGCTGCCCGACACCAGGCCATTCAGTGTTTGTTGCAGGAAGGTTTCCATCGATTCACCCTTGGTGTTGTGCACACCGCGACGGCAAGCGCCGCCGGATTGCCGGACGAGCGCCGCCACCGCGTCCGCCGACGGGCGGACGCAGGGCGAGCGTCGTGATCTGGGGAAGAGGTGCGCCGACCGCGGAACTGCCGGCCGGCGCGAGGAGAACTGTTACTGGATGGTCTGCAGCGGCGCCCACTTGCCGGCGTCGAAGTTATAGACGGTGATCGAACCGCCCTTGATGTCGCCCTTGTCGTCGAACGCGACCGGGCCGGTGACGCCCTGGTAGGCGAGGCTGCGCAGCGCGGGCTGGTACTTGGCCGGCTCGACCGAGTTGGCCACCTTCATCGCCTCGATGACCGACATCATCGCGTCGTAGGCGTAGGGGGCATAGACGTGGATGTCGTTGCCGTAACGCTGCTTGAACTGGGTGCGGAAGGCCGCGCCGCCGGGCATCTTGTCGAGCGGGATGCCGGCCTGGGTGCAGAAGGTGGTCGCCGACAGCGCGTCGCCGGCCATCTTGATCATCTCGCCGGTGCAGCCGCCGTCGCCGGTCAGCAGCTTGGCCGTCATGCCGAGCTGCTTCATCTGGCGCGCGAGCGGCGCGGCCTGGGCGTCCATGCCGCCGTAGAACACGGCGTCGGGGTTCATGGCCTTGATCTTGGTGAGGATCGCCATGAAGTCGGTCGCCTTGTCGTTGGTGAATTCGCGCCCGGCGATCTGGCCGCCGGAGGTCTTCACCGAGTTCGCGAAGGCGTCGGCGAGGCCCTGGCCGTAGGCGGTGCGGTCGTCGATCACGGCGATCTTCTTCGCCTTCAACTGATCGACCGCGTACTTGCCGAGTGCGTTGCCCTGCTGCAGGTCGTTGGCGATGACGCGGAAGGTCATCTTGTAGCCCTGCTGGGTCAGCTTGGGGCTGGTCGAGGACGGGGTGATCACCGGGATGCCGGCCTGCTCGTAGATGCGCGAGGCGGGGATCGATGCGCCCGAGGTGACGTGGCCGACCACGCCCTTCACGCCGGAATCGGTCAGGCGCTGCGCGACGGTGGTCGCGGTGCGCGGGTCGGCCTGGTCGTCCTCGCTGACGAGCTCGAACTTGACCGTGTCACCGCCGATCTTGATGCCCTTCGCGTTGGCGTCCTCGATCGCGAGGCGTGCGCCGTTCTCGCCGTCCTTGCCAAAGGCTGCGGCCGGGCCCGTCAGCGGGCCGGCGTGGCCGATGCGCACGACGACTTCCTTGGCATGGACGGCACCGGCGGCGAGGCTGGCGGTGGCGAGGGCGAAAATCAGTTTGTTCAATTGCATGGATGTCTCCTCCTTGTGGGCGGTGCGCGGGTACTGCTGCACAAGCATGACGGAGACAGTCGGATACCGGCCGCTCGCGCGGCAACCGGTCAATCCACGATGGTTTGTCTCCTGCTTGTATTTTTTTCTGCAGCCGCTCGTGGGGGCGGTTGCGAGGTGATGAATGGTACGGATCGCAGTGCGGAATTGTTTTGCGGCTTTTGCGGGTTTTCCGTACACCATGAGGAAAATTTTTCCGGGGTTCGGGTGTTTGCCGTGGGATTCGTGCCGGAAGGCTCTGGCGCGGTGCAACAACCGGCCTCCCGGCGCAGACTTTTCCATTGCCCGCTGGTTCCGTCGGCTGCGCTCCGGTAGCATCTCCAGCCCCATCCCCTGACGCACACTTCATGGACCAGCCAGCCCGCGCCTGCGGCATCGACTTCGGCACCTCCAACTCCACGGTCGGTTGGCTGCGTCCCGGGGCGCCGACGCTTCTCGCGTTGGAGGACGGTAAGCCCACGCTGCCCTCCGCGGTGTTCTTCAATGCCGACGAGGAAACGACCTGCTTCGGCCGTGCCGCGCTCGCGGAATACCTGGATGGCTATGAAGGCCGCCTGATGCGGGCGCTGAAGAGCCTGCTCGGCAGCAGCCTGATCGACGGCCAGACCGAAGTGCATGGTCGTGCGCTGGGTTTCCGCGACCTGCTCGCGAGCTTCATCGGCGAGTTGAAGACGCGCGCCGAAGCGCAGGCGGGACGCTCCTTCGATCGGGCGGTGTTCGGTCGGCCCGTGCGCTTCGTCGATGACGACGAGGCGGCCGACCGCAAGGCGCAGCAGACGCTGGCGGAGATTGCCGCACAGGTCGGTTTTCGCGACGTCAGCTTCCAGTTCGAACCGATCGGCGCAGCGCTGCATTACGAGCTGTCGCTCGCGCGCGAGGAACTCGTGCTGATCGCCGACATCGGCGGCGGCACGGCGGACTTCTCGCTCCTGCGCCTGTCACCGGAACGTGCGCGCCGCTCCGACGAGAGCCACGACCGCCGCGAGGACCTGCTCGGCAACGCCGGCGTGCATATAGGAGGCACCGACTTCGATCGCGCGCTGAGTCTCGAATGCGTGATGCCGCTCCTCGGCTATCGCAGCCGGATGAAGAGCGGCGCGGAACTGCCGTCGAGCATTTTTTTCCAACTCGCGACTTGGCATACGATCAATTTTGCCTACACGCGTCAGGCTTGGGCCGACCTGCAGAACATCTACCGCGACGCGAGCGCGCGGACCGAACTCGATCGCCTCGCCAAACTCATCAGCGCGCGCGAAGGTCACTGGCTGGCATTGCAGGTCGAACAGGCGAAGATCGATCTGTCCGCCGCGCCGACCGCAGCACTCAATCTGGACCGTCTCGAGGCCGGGCTCGGCCATACGATCACCGGGGCGGAATTTACCGCGGCGACGGAAACGCTGGTCGATCGCGTCGCGGCTTGCGTGAGCGGGCTGTTGAACGATGCCGGTCTGCGTCGCGACCAGGTCGACACGATCTATTTCACCGGCGGCGCGAGCGCCGTGCCGCAGTTGCGCGCCCGCATCGCGGCTGAACTGCCGGCCGCGCGCAGCGTGGAAGGCGATCTGTATGGCAGCATCGGCGCCGGCCTCGCGGTAGAGGCTGCGCGCCGTTACGGCTGATCCGTCGGGCGTTGGTCCGGCGCTGCGCGGCGCCGGGTCATTTTTAACCGGTTTGGCCCTTTCGGGTGCCTCATGTTGCGGTGCAATGCCGGCAATATGGATGAAATTTCCTTAAATCGCCCGGCGGGGAAAATTATTACCGCGGACGGGCGATTCCGGCCTCAACAAGAAAATTCTCCCCGTCACGTTCTCCTTACGATGCTCACTCGTGTTCGATGCCGCGGACACACACAACAGCAACCATACAGGAGACAACGTCGGCAGGCCGGATCGGGGCGTCACGAGCGCCACGCGTCCAGAGGCTGCGACGGTTAACGCGCCATGTCGAATACCCTTTCCCCGCAGGCTTCCACCTCCGTCGCCCTCGACGACAAGTACACGCTCACTTCCGGCCGCGCCTACATGACCGGCATCCAGGCGCTGGTGCGTCTGCCGATCATGCAGCGGCTGCGCGACCAGGCCGCGGGGCTCAACACCGCCGGCTTCGTCACCGGTTATCGCGGTTCGCCGCTCGGCAACGTCGACCAAGAGTTCTGGAAGGCGAAGAAGTACCTCGAACCGCATCACATCCGCTTCCAGCCCGGCCTCAACGAAGACCTCGCGGCGACCGCCGTGTGGGGCACGCAGCAGGTTAACCTCGATCCGAACGCGCTGTACGACGGCGTGTTCTCGATCTGGTACGGCAAGGGCCCGGGCGTCGACCGCACCGGCGACGTGTTCCGTCACGCCAACGCCGCCGGCACCTCGAAGCACGGCGGCGTGCTGGTGATCGCCGGCGACGACCATGGCGCCAAGTCCTCGACGCTGCCGCACCAGACCGAGCATGTCTTCAAGGCGATGATGATGCCGGTGCTCGCCCCCGCGGGCATCCAGGACTACCTCGAATACGGCCTGCATGGCTTCGCGCTGTCGCGCTACTCGGGCTGCTGGGTCGCGTTCAAGGCGCTGACCGACACCGTCGAGACGTCCGCCTCGGTGAACATCGACCCCTTTGCGGTCGAGACGGTGATCCCGACGGACTTCCCGATCCCCGCCGACGGCCTCAACCTGCGCTGGCCCGATCCCCCGCTGGTGCAGGAAAAGCGCCTGATGCACCACAAGCTGTACGCCGCGCTCGCCTACTGCCGCGCCAACAAGCTCAACCAGACGGTGATCGACAGCCCGAACGCCAAGCTCGGCATCATCACCGCCGGCAAGAGCTACCTCGACGTGCGCCAGGCCTTCGAGGACCTCGGTATCGACGAGGCGACCGCCGCCGAGATCGGCATCCGCCTGTACAAGGTCGGCATGGTGTGGCCGCTGGAAGCCGAAGGCGTGCGCGAGTTCGCCGACGGCCTCGACGAGATCCTCGTGATCGAGGAGAAGCGCCAGTTCCTCGAGTACCAGCTGAAGGAAGAACTCTACAACTGGAAGGAGGACGTGCGTCCGCGCGTCATCGGCAAGTTCGACGAGAAGGGCGAATGGGCCCTGCCGCACAGCGACTGGATGCTGCCCGCGGCCGGCGACCTGACCCCGGCGATGATCGCCCGCGTGATCGCCGCGCGTATCGCCCGCTTCTACACGTCCGACCGCATCAAGGCGCGGCTCGCGTTCTTCGACGCCAAGGAAGCCGCGCTCGCGAAGCCCCGCCTGTCGATCCAGCGTGTGCCGCACTACTGTTCGGGCTGCCCGCACAACACCTCGACCAAGGTCCCGGAAGGCTCGCGCGCCATCGCCGGTATCGGCTGCCACTACATGGCCACCTGGCTGTCGCCGGAGACGACGCAGACCTTCTGCCAGATGGGCGGCGAAGGCGTGCCCTGGGTCGGCCAGGCGCCCTTCACGAAGACGCCGCACGTGTTCGCGAACCTCGGCGACGGCACCTACATGCACTCCGGTATCCTCGCGATCCGCGCGGCGGTCGCGGCTAAGGTGAACATCACCTACAAGATCCTCTACAACGACGCCGTCGCGATGACCGGCGGCCAGCCGCACGACGGCACGCTGTCGGTGCCGATCATCGCGCGCCAGCTCGCCGCCGAAGGCATCGGCAACATCATCGTAGTCAATGACGGGCCGCGCGCCTACGGCCCGGCCGACCTGCCGCACGGCGTGCCGATCCGCCACCGCGACGAGCTCGACGCCGTGCAGCGCGAGCTGCGCGAAGTGCCGGGCATCACCGCGATCATCTACGACCAGACCTGCGCGGCCGAGAAGCGCCGCCGCAGGAAGCGCGGCAAGTTCCCGGATCCGGCGATGCGCGTCGTCATCAACGACCTCGTCTGCGAAGGCTGCGGCGACTGCAGCGAGAAGTCCAACTGCATGTCGGTGGCGGCGGTGGAGACCGAGTTCGGCCGCAAGCGCACCATCGACCAGTCCTCATGCAACAAGGACTTCTCCTGCGTGAAGGGCTTCTGCCCGAGCTTCGTCACGATCGAAGGCGGCAAGCTCAGGAAGGGCAAGGCCGCGACGGCGGTGGCCGACGTGTTCGCGTCGCTGCCCGAACCCACCTTGCCCTCGACCAATGCACCTTGGGGCATCCTGATCACCGGCGTCGGCGGCACCGGCGTCGTCACGATCGGCGCGCTGCTCGGCATGGCCGCGCACCTCGAAGGCAAGGGCGTGTCGATCCTCGACATGGCCGGCCTCGCGCAGAAGGGTGGCGCGGTGTGGTCGCACGTCAAAATCGCCAACCGGCCCGAGGACATCTTCGCCGCCCGCGTCGCCGCCGGTGAAGCGAACGTCGTCATCGGCTGCGACCTCGTCGTGTCGGCGAGCGACGAATCGCTCGCGAAGATGCGCACCAGCCACACCCGCGTCGTCATCAACCGCGACCAGACCAACACCAGCGAATTCGTCCGCGGCTTCGCCGCCCAGGCGCGCACCGGCAACGTGGTCAAGCACCCGGACCCGCAGTTCCCGGCCGGCTCGATGGAGTCCCAGATCGTCGACGCGGTCGGCAGCCAGAATGTCGAGTTCCTCGAAGCCTCGCGTCTGGCGACCGCGATCCTCGGCGACTCGATCGCGACCAACCTCTTCATGCTCGGCTTCGCCTGGCAGCGCGGCCTCGTGCCGCTGACGCGCGACGCGATCATGCGTGCGATCGAGCTCAACGGCGCCGCGATCGAGGCCAACAAGGCCGCCTTCCAGTGGGGCCGCCGCGCCGCGGTCGATCCGGACGCGGTCGCCAAGGCGGCCAAGCCGCAGCACGGCACGCCGGAGCATCACACGCTGTCGGCCTCGCTCGATGAAGTGATCGCCCGTCGCAAGGCGTTCCTCACCGACTACCAGGACGCCGCCTACGCCGAACGCTACGCGAAGCTGGTCGAGCGCGTGCGTGCCGCCGAAGCCAAGGTCCGGCCCGGCATGACGCTCCTGACCGAGGCCGTCGCGCGCGGCTACCACAAGCTGCTCGCCTACAAGGACGAGTACGAAGTGGCGCGTCTCTATACCGACAGCGACTTCCTGAAGCGCGTCGAGGAGCAGTTCGAAGGCGACTACAAGCTCGTCTTCCACCTCGCGCCGCCGGCCTTCGCCGACAAGGATCCGCAGACCGGCCAGCTGCAGAAGAAGAAATACGGCCCGTGGATGCTCAAGGCGATGCGCATGCTCGCGAAGATGAAGGGCCTGCGCGGCAGCACGCTCGACCCCTTTGCCCGCACGCACGACCGCAAGCTCGACCGTCAGCTGATCGCCGACTACGAGCGCGTGGTCGAAGAAATCCTCACCGGACTCGAGAAGGCGAACTTCGAGACCGCCGTCGAACTCGCGAACCTGCCCGAGCAGATCCGCGGCTTCGGCCACATCCGCGAGCGCTACCTGCGCAACGCGCGGATGCGCGAAGGTGAACTGCTTGCGGCATTCCGCCGCAAGGAGCGCCCGGCGGACGGCAACGGCGCCAAGGCCCGCAAGACCATCGCCGTCATCCCCGGCTAATTCCCGTTCCCCCCTCGCAGCAAACCTTCCGTCACGGCCACGAGCCGTGGCGGAGGGCGCGTTGCACCCTTTCCAGACCAATGAAGGAGACATCATGAGCGTTTTCAACCTGAGCGATTTCGCCGACCACGAACAGGTCGTTTTCTGCAGCGACGAAAAGAGCGGCCTCAAGGCCATCATCGCGGTGCATAACTCCAACCTCGGCCCGGCCCTCGGCGGTTGCCGCATGTGGCCCTATGCCAGCGAAGAGGAAGCCATCCGCGACGTGCTGCGCCTGTCGCGCGGCATGACCTACAAGTCGGCGATGGCCAACCTCAAGCTCGGCGGCGGCAAGTCCGTGATCATCGGCAATCCGCGTACCGACAAGACGCCCGAGCTGCTGAAGGCCTTCGCCCAGGCCGTCGAGCGCGTCAATGGCCGCTACATCGCCGCGGAAGATTCGGGCACCGGCGTCGACGACATGAAGTACATGTCGCAATTCACCGACCACGTCGCCGGCATCATCGACAAGCCGACCGAAGGTGGCGTGCGCAGCGGCGACCCCTCGCCCGCGACCGCCTACGGCACCTTCGTCGGCATCAAGGCCGCGGTCAAGGAACGCCTCGGCCGCGACTCCCTCGCCGGCCTGAAGATCGCCGTGCAGGGCCTCGGCAACGTAGGCTTCGACCTCGCCCGCCAGCTCAAGGAAGCCGGTGCCCAGCTGTGGGTCACCGACATCCACCGCGAACCGCTGCTGCGTGCCGCCAAGGAGATCGACGCGACGGTCGTCGCGCCGGACGAAATCTTCGGTCTCGACGTCGACGTCTTCGCCCCGTGCGCGATGGGCGCGATCATCAACGACCAGACCCTTCCGCAACTGAAGGCCAAGATCGTCGCCGGCGCCGCCAACAACCAGCTCGCCGAGCCGCGCCACGGCCTCGCGCTGATGAACAAGGGCATCCTGTACGCGCCCGACTACGTCATCAACGCCGGCGGCATCATCGACGTGTATTACGAGCGCACCGGCAACTTCGACCGCGCCGCGCTGAAGTCCCACATCGAGAGCATCTACGACAACCTGATGGAAATCTTCGCGCGTGCGCGCAAGGAAGAGCGCCCGACCGGGGAAGTCGCCGACGCGATCGCCGAGGAGCGCTTCAAGCGCTGAGTCGTCGCTCACCCGTCGCCGGGTAGCGACTCCTCCGGTGGAGGAGCGCTACGCCGGCGACGGGGGCCGCATTCAGCCGCGCAGGAACTTCGATGCGAGGTCCGCCAGCCCGCCGGACGTGGCCGCTGCCCGTGGTTTACCATATTGCGCATTGCATCATTTTCGACATCATGCGCACGCTCACTCCCCAACAGGCACTGCTGCTCTCCGTGGCTGCCGCGCTCACGACCATAGGAATGAAGACCGGCGCGTGGTGGCTGACCGGTTCGGTCGGCTATCTCTCGGATGCCCTCGAATCCCTCGTCAACCTCGCCGGTGCGTCCTTCGCGCTGCTGATGGTGTCCTTTGCGCGAGCGCCGGCCGACCCCGGGCACCCCTACGGCCACGGCAAGGCCGAATACTTCTCCGCCGCCTTCGAGGGCGTGATGATCTTCATCGCCGCGCTGGCCATCCTGTTCGTCGCCGGCGAGCGCCTGCTTCATCCGCAGCCGCTGGGCGAACTGGGCATTGGCACCGCGCTGTCGGTCGGGGCGAGTCTCGTCAACTTCGTCGTCGCGCGCATCCTCTTCGAGGTCGGGCGGGCGCACCGGTCGCTGGCGCTGGAGGCCGACGCCCGTCACCTGATGACGGACGTGTGGACCACAGCCGGCGTGGTGGTCGGCGTCGGTCTCGCGAGCGCGAGCGGTCTCGGGTGGCTGGACCCGCTCATCGCCGCGGCGGTCGCGCTGAACATCCTGCGCGAAGGCTGGGGGCTGATGCAGCGCTCGGTCGATGGGCTGATGGACCGTGCGCTGGCCGCCGAGGACATCGAACGCATCGAGGCGGTGCTCGCATCATTCACCGCCCGCGGCTGCCGTTTCGCGAACCTCAAGACCCGTGTTGCCGGAGCGATGCACTTCGCGCATGTGGACATCCGCCTGCCGGGCGACTGGTCGGTCGCCCGCGCCCATGCGCTGGCCGATGAAGTCGAGCGGGCGGTGGAGCTGCAGGCCGGCGCGCGCCTGACGACGCATGTGGAGCCGGTCGAGTGAGCTTGCTGCGGGCGTCTGCGCCCGCGTCGGCGGCGGTGAAGCTCAGCGCTGCTGCTTGACGTGGCGGGCGCGTTCCTCGGGTGTCCACGCCTCGCCCGACCCTTCGCGGTGGTCGCGCCGCGTGAAGGCCGACTTGTAGCCGGTGAACATCGCGAGCACGTAGTTCTGCCGGTGCCACCAGGTCGCCCACAGCACCCCGCCGAGGTGGAAGCACGCCAGCGTCAGCAAGGCCTTCGCCATGAACTTGTGGATCACCTCGAGGTTCTCGTCCCACATCGTCGGCACGATCTCGGCCAGCGGACCTTCGAGTTGCTGTGCGGCGTACAGCATCGTGCCGATCACGGTGTTGCATAGCAGCATCGTCAGCAGCAGGTACACCATGAGCGCGCCCATGGGGTTGTGGCTGAGATATTCGCGTGCCTTGCCCATGCGCAGCGCCGACAGCAAGTACTGCACGGTCTCGTTGACGCTGTAGGTGAAGGCCGAGAAGCGGGCGTATTGCGTGCCGACGAATCCCCACACGATGCGGATCACGATCAGCGTGAAGATCGTGTATCCGGCGTAGGCGTGCAGCGGGAACTTGTCGGTGATCAGGTAGCCCGTCGTGAAGGACACCACCAGGGTCCAGTGGAAGATCCGGACGAGAATGTCCCAGACCTTGATCCGGGTCTGTGCGGAAATCGTGCTTGCCTGCAGGGTCGCTGCGTGCGGGTCGTTCATGTCTTGTTCGTGTCGTGTGTCGCCGCCGGTGGCGGCCGGGGTCGAAAACCGGTTCTGAAACATAATTTTACCAGTCGACCTCGCGCGTCCGGATGATTCGGGTCAAGCCGGCCGTTAACAAGTTGGCAACGCACTGTTGCGGAATGTGGACACCGACGACCCGTCCCCCACTATCGGTGGGGAAAATCACCCGAATCGACGCCGGCGCGTGGGGCAATTCACATCGTCTGTCGGCGGAACGCGCGGTCCGCGCGTTAGTACAGGTACGGCACGAGTATTGCTCGTTACGGTTGCGGGGCAGGAATTTCGCCCGCCGAGGAGGCAACCATGAAATCCAGGAACGACGTTTTTCTCGCGCGCCAGCCGATTTTCGACCGGCAGCGCAAGGTCGCCGCCTACGAGCTGCTCTTTCGCGAAGATGAGTCGGGCGAAGCCCGCGTTACCGACGACGCGCGGGCCACGGCGCAGGTCATCGCGCATGCCTTCGGCCGTCTCGGCCTGAACAGCGTGATCGGCGGCAGTGCCGGCTTCGTCAATGTCGACGCGGAAATGCTGATGAGCGGCCGCATCGAAAACCTGCCGCGCGATCGCGTGGTGCTCGAACTGCTCGAAACCATCGCGATCGACTGTGCCGTTGTGGATCGCTGCTCCGAATTGAAGCACCTCGGCTACCGCCTCGCCCTCGACGACGTCTGCGGTGTGAGCCGCGAGCTGGAGCCGCTGCTGGACATCGTGGATGTCGTGAAAATTGACATTCTCCAGCTCGAACCGGAAGCGCTGGAGCAGCTGGTGCGCCGCTTGCAGCTGCACCCGGCGAAGCTGCTGGCGGAAAAGGTGGATACGCTGACGCGTGCCCGCCATTGCATCGAGCTTGGATTCGATCTCTTCCAGGGCTATTTCTTCGCCCGCCCGACCCTGCTGACGGCCTGAAAGCCGCGCGCGATCAGACTTCGCGTGCAATCTCGGTGATGATCGCCGTCCCGTAGGCCTCGAGCTTGCGGTCGCCGATGCCGGAGATGCGCGCCAGCTCCTCGACCGATGCCGGCCGCGCGAGCGCGATTTCACGCAGCGTGGCGTCGTGAAAAATTACATACGCCGGCACATTGCGTTCGCGCGCAGTCGCCGCACGCCAGGCGCGCAGGCGGTCGAACAGCGTCAGCGGCACGCCGTCGAGGATCTCCATGCGGGTGCTGCGCATGCGTTTCGTGCGCCGCTTCTCGGGCGCGATCCGCAGCGCGAACTCCGCCTCCCCGCGCAGCAGCGGCCGCGCCAGATCGGTCAGCGTCAGCGCGTTGTGGCGGTCGTGGTCGACGGCCAGCAGGCCGCGGGCGACGAGTTGGCGGAACAGCGTGCGCCAGGTCTTCTCCTCCACGTCGGCGCCGATGCCGAAGGTGCTGACCTTGTCGTGCTCCCAGTCGCGCACCTTGTCGGTGAGCTCGCCACGCAGCACGTCGATCACGTGGCCGGCGCCGAAACGCTGGCCGGTGCGGAACACCCCCGACAGCGCCTTGCGTGCGGCATCGGTCGCGTCCCAGGTGCTCGGCGGTTCCAGGCAGTTGTCGCAGTTCCCGCAGGGCGCCCCCGTCTCGCCGAAATGTGCGAGCAGATGCTGGCGGCGGCAGCCGGTGGTCTCGACCAGCCCGACGAGCGCGTCGAGGCGCGCGCGGGCGCGGCGCTTGAAGTCCTCGTTGCCCTCGGATTCGTCGATCATGCGCCGCTGTTGCACGATGTCCTGTGCGCCCCAGGCCATCCACGCCTGTGAAGCGAGGCCGTCGCGGCCCGCGCGGCCGGTCTCCTGATAGTAGCCCTCGATCGAGCGCGGCAGGTCGAGGTGGGCGACGAAGCGCACGTCGGGCTTGTCGATGCCCATGCCGAACGCGATTGTCGCGCACATCACCAGCCCGTCCTCGCGCAGGAAGCGGCTCTGGTTCGCCGCGCGCACGTCCTGCGGCATCCCGGCGTGATAGGCCAGCGCGCGGACGCCCTGTTCCTCCAGCCACGCGGCGGTCTCTTCGACCTTGCGCCGCGACAGGCAATAGACGATGCCGGCATCGCCCGCGTGGTCGTCGCGGATGAAGGCGAGCAACTGGTTGCGCGGGTTGTCCTTGTCGACCATGCGATAGCGGATGTTCGGCCGGTCGAAGCTGGAGATGAAGCGGCGTGCGGTGGCGAGCCCCAGACGCTGCGCGATCTCCTCGCGCGTCTCGGCGTCCGCCGTCGCGGTCAGCGCGATGCGCGGCACGCCCGGGTAGCGTTCCGACAGCACCGAGAGCTGCAGGTACTCGGGGCGGAAGTCGTGGCCCCACTGCGACACGCAGTGCGCCTCGTCGATTGCGAACAGCGCGATGCGGCCGGCCTCGTGCAGGCGGTCCAGCGTCGCCAGCAGCCGGCCGGTGAGCAGGCGTTCCGGCGCCACGTACAGCAGGTCCAGCCGACCGCCGACGAGCTCGCGTTCCACCGTGACGGATTCGTCGGCCGCCTGGCTCGAGTTCAGGTAGGCTGCCGCCACGCCCGCTTCCTGCAGGGCGCTGACCTGGTCCTGCATCAGCGCGATCAGCGGCGACACCACCACGGCAGTGCCGGGGCGCAGCAGGGCCGGAACCTGGTAGCACAGCGATTTGCCGCCCCCGGTGGGCATCAGCACCAGCGCGTCGCCGCCTGCCGTCACGTGCTCGACAACGGCCTGCTGTTCGCCGCGGAAGGCGGTGTAGCCGAAGACGTGTTCGAGGATGTGGAGCGGGGAAGTTGGGGTGTGCGCGGTCATCGCTGCCATTCTACCGGTGCCGCCCGGGTCGATACAGGGCGTGCACGAGGTTGCGGGGTTTCATTGTAATGCAGCTGGCATTATTGCTGGCGCGGCCCGGATTCGACGCAGGTCGATGACGGTGTTATCGTTCGACTAATACGAAAGTTGCGGGTTGTGCACGGCTGGGGGATCCCATGCGGAAGACCAACGTTTCGAAGCTCTACGAGGCCTATCCTCACCTCAGTCGGATCGACGAGCTGTGGGGAACGCGCGACTGCCGCGAGTTCATCAACCGGCTCATGAACGACACCCGCGACGGTCAGCGGCGGGGGTTTCCCGGCGACCATGCGCGCACGATCCTCCGTCTGCTGATGGAGCACGATCGCGAATTTCCGCAATTCGAGGAAAGCATAACGTCCGACTGGCGCGACACCGTGGGCGAGTCGCGGCGGGGAGTCCAGGGGTGAAATGTCGTAGATGAATCGTCCCGACGAAGATCTGCTCGAATTCGCGGCCGAACCGCAGCCCGTGCCGGCCGCCGTTTCCGCCCGGTGGATGGTCGCGATTGTCGATGACGACGAAGACGTCCATCGCAGCACCGAGCTGAGTCTCGCCAACACCGAGATCCTCGGGCGTCCGCTCGCTTTCGTGCATGCCCGTTCCGCCGCCGAGGCGCGCGCGCTGTTCGCCGAAGAGCGCGACATCGCGGTGATTCTGCTCGACGTCGTGATGGAAACGCAGGATGCCGGCTTGCTGCTCGTCGACGAGATCCGCCATCGTTTCCACATGCGCGACGTGCGCATCATCCTGCGCACCGGCCAGCCCGGGTATGCACCGGAACTCGACGCGATCCGCGACTACGACATCAACGACTACAAGAACAAGTCGGAGCTCTCCCGTACCCGGCTGTACGCGGCACTCACTGCCGCGATCCGTGCCTACCAGCAGATCCGCATCGTCAACGCGAGCCGTGCCGGGTTGGCGCATATCGTGCGCGGCAGCGCCGAACTGCTGCGCTGCGAGGGGCTTGCCGACTTCGCGGGCGGCGTCATCACGCAGATCGCCGGGCTGCTCGCGCTGCCGCCCGAAGGGCTGGTGTGCGCGCGCCGTGACGCCGGCGCCCCGTGCGAGGTGATCGCGGCAGCCGGCCGCTTCGGCCATGCCTGCCGCCAGCCGCTCGAAGCGCTGCAGGATCCGGCCATCCGCACGATCCTCGAGCGCGCGCTGATGCAGCGTGCGAACGTCGTAGAACCGGGGCAGGGCATCGCGCTGTACTTCGGCTCGCGGCCCGGGCGCGATCTCGCCGCCTACGTGGAAACCGGATACCTGGCCGACGAGCTCGATCCGTCCCTGCTCGAAGTGTTCTGTGCGAACGTGTCGGTGTGCCTGGACAACGTCGACCTCGTGCAGCGGCTCAACGAGTATTCGTATTTCGATCCGCTCGTGCATCTGCCCAACCGCCGGCAGCTGCTGGAGCTGCTCGACGCACATCTGCGCGAAATTGACGGCCGCCGCGGCGTGCTGGCGGTGGTGGACGTCGACCATTTCGGCGAGATCAACGGCGCCTTCGGCTATCAATACGGCGACGCGCTGCTCAAGGGCGTGGCGGCGCGCATCGTTGCCGGATGCGGCACGAATGTCAGTGTCGCGCGGGTGGGCAGCGACAGCTTCGCGGTGTTCTGGACGGCCCACGATGCAGACGTGAGCTGCCTCGACGGCCTGTTCTCCGATCCGCTGGAGGTCGAAGGCGAGAGCGTCATCGTGTCCGTGACCGTGGGCATCGTCCGCCTCGACGACGTCGCCGGGGACGGCAGCGAGGCGCTGGAGGACGGCTATCTTGCGCTCAAGCGCGCGAAGCAGGCCGAGCGCGGTTCGGTGGTGCGCTACAACCGCGGCGTCAGCGAGGAGATCCGCGGGCGCGTGAACCTGCTGCACAACCTGCGCGGCGCCTTCGGCGCGAACGAACTCTTCCTCGTGTTCCAGCCGCAGATCGAACTCGCGACCGGGCGTTGCGTCGGTGCCGAAGCCCTGCTGCGCTGGCGCACGAGCGACGGGACGATGATCCCGCCCGACAGCTTCATTCCGCTCGCCGAGCGTTCCGGCCTGATCGTAGCGATCGGCGAGTGGGTGCTGCGGCGTGCCTGCGAGGAGGCCGCGCGCATGGCGCAGGCGGGGCACGGTTCGGTGCGCATGGCGATCAACGTTTCGGTGATCCAGTTCCGCGATCCGCACTTCCTCGGCCGCCTGCGTGCGGCGATCGAGGACAGCGGCGTGTCGCCACGTCAGATCGAGCTGGAGATCACCGAGTCGGTCGCGATGGGCGAGGGCGACCGCATGATCGAGCTGTTCGGGCGCGTCAAGGCGATGGGGTTGGACATCGCGATCGACGATTTCGGTACCGGTTTCTCGTCGCTCAGCCGTCTGCAGCGGATGAACGTGGACCGCCTCAAGATCGACCGCGCCTTCATCAATGACATCGGCGGTGAGGGCAAGGGCGGCGACATTGCCGGCCTTGTGTGCGGGCTGGGCGACCGGCTGGGCATCGAGTTGATCGCCGAAGGCATCGAGCAGGCCGGGCAGGCCGCGCGGCTTCAGGCGATGGGCTGCCAGCTCGGCCAGGGCTACCACTTCGCGCGGCCGATGCCGGCCGGGGATTGGCGGGCATGGCTTGAAGCGCATGCCCAGGACGGCCGCTGAACGCGCTAGCCGCGCTCCGGCGGTGCGGTGATGCGTCCCGTCCGCCTGTCCCGCCTGCTGTTTCTGCGTTCGCTCCTGGTCGCGACGCTGACGTTCGCCGTCGTCTATCTTCTGATGAACGCTTGGTTGCTGCCGCAGATCGACCGCGACACGACCCTGCGGCAGCACCAGATCGCTCACGCCATCGCGGCGCAGATCGAGGCGCTGGTGATGGGCCCGGAGGTTGCCGTGCGGGCGATATCACGTGTCCTCGTATCGGGGGATCCATGGAGCGGGGATGCCGTTTCCGGGGTCCTCGACCGCCTCATCGACGACAACGGAAGCCTCTCCTCGATCTACGCGCTCGACGATGATGGGCGGGTCTTCGCCGCCGGGCTCCCGGCATCACGCCGTGCGCTGCGCAACGATCTGATCGGCAGGGACTTTTCCGGGCATGCACTGTTCCCCGTCGCGGTGGGGGAGTCAGGGGTGCAATGGTCGGATGTGGCACTGTCCCCCGTCAGCGCAAATGTGGCAGCGGTGGTTGCCGTGCGGTATGCGGGCGTGACGCTGTTGGGCGAGCTGTCGTCCGCGTCGCTCATGCAGGCCGTATCGCGCGTGATGGAAGATGGCGGTTTGCGCACGCTGCTGCTGGACGGCCGCGGCGCTGTGATCGGGGACACCGCCGGCCTGCCTGCGGGAACACTGCCCGAGATCGTCGACGAGCCCCATTCCGGCGTGCATGAGCACGACGACGGCAGCCGCCAGGTGCGACTGCATGTCGACGGCGTGGACATGGTCGGTAGCACCGTGCCGGTGTCGCCCGTCGGTTGGCAGGTGCTCGTGATGCGCCCGCGCAGCGAGGCCTTCCGCGCTTCGCAGACGGCCGAACTGATCATGCTGGTCGGGCTGGCGACGGCATGGATCGTGGGCCTCGTCGGTGCAGCGATCCAGTCGGGGTATTTCGCGCGTCTGTTCCGCGATCTCTCCGTCTTCGCCCGGGGTGTCGAGCGCGGTCGCTACGACCTCGCGTGGCGGACTTCGCAGGTGCGCGAGTTCAACCGCCTCGCCGCGGCGTTCCAGCATATGGGGCAGTCGATCCGCGAACGCGAGGCCGCTATCGTCGCGAGCCAGGAAGCGCTGCACGAGCTCAATCAGACGCTGGAGGCGCGCGTCGCCGAGCGCACGGTGGAACTGCACCGCAGCAACGGGGAGCTTTCGGGGGCACTCGAAACCCTGAGCCGGACGCAGGAGGAACTGGTTCGCTCCGAGAAGATGGCTGCACTCGGCGCGCTCGTCGCCGGTGTCGCGCATGAGCTCGGCACGCCGCTGGGCAACAGCCTGATCGCCGCGAACACCGTGCGCGACCAGACGCGCGCGCTGCGGCGCGAGCTCGAATCGGGGTTGCGGCGCTCAACGCTGGAGCGCTATCTCGAAGAGACGGAGGCGGGCAACGCGATCATCGAGCGCAACCTGGAGCGCTCCGCGGCGCTGGTCGCGAGCTTCAAGCAGGTCGCGGTGGACCAGTCGAGCGCGCAGCGGCGCGAGTTCCCCCTCGGCGAGGTGGTTGACGAGATCGTCATGACACTGCGGCCCTCACTGAAGCGGCTGCCTTTCCGCCTGACAACCGAAGTGGATGCTTCAGTGCGGCTCGACAGCTACCCAGGTGCGCTCGGGCAGGTGCTCGCGAACCTCATCAACAATGCGGTGCTGCACGGGCTGGAGGGGCGCAGCGAAGGCGAGGTGCGCATCGTCGGTCGCGCGGACAACGCCGAATGGGTGCTGCTCGAAGTGAGCGACGACGGACGCGGCATTCCGGACGAGCTGCAGGGGCGCATCTTCGAGCCCTTCTTCACGTCGCGCCTCGGCAAGGGCGGCAGCGGCCTGGGTCTGCACATCGTGCACAGCCTGCTGTCGAACGTGCTCGGCGGCACGATCACGGTCGACAGCCGCCTGGGTGCAGGGACGACGATGCGCGTGCGCCTGCCGCGTGTCGCCCCGCTCACGGCACAGGCGGGCGTGAGCGCAGGGGGGCCGTCCGCGGGCTGAGCGCCGCGCCGGCGTCAGAGACTGCGGATGCGCCCGATCAGGGCGGTCGTCGAGCGCTCGTGTTCGAACGGGATGGAATGCACCGTCCCGCCCCAGCCGCTCACTTCCGCGGCGCCGACGATGCGGTCCACCGGCCAGTCGCCGCCTTTCACCAGCACCTCCGGGCGTGCGTCGAGGATGCGCTGCAGCGGCGTGTCCTCGTCGAACCACGTGACGAGATCGACGCATTCCAGCGCGGCCATCACGGCGGCGCGGTCCTCCAGCGGATTCACCGGTCGGTCGTCGCCCTTGCCAAGCCGCTTCACCGACGCGTCGGTGTTCAGCGCGACGACCATCGCCGCGCCGAGCGCGCGCGCCTGCGCGAGGTAGGTGACATGCCCGCGGTGCAGGATGTCGAAGCATCCGTTGGTGAACACGAGCGGGCGCGATAGCGTTGCTGTGCGGGCGCGCAGCTCCTCGGGGGGGCAGATCTTGCCTTCGAAGGCGGGGCGAGGGTAGGGCATCGGTTCCTGAGAGCGGGACGGGGACCGCGTGCGGTCCCGGAAGGCGCGATTCTAGCGCGCGCGCCCGGGATGCGCCTGCCGGCGCGTCATGCGGGATGCGCGGCGCGCCACTCTGCGAGGGCGGCGATGCCGTCGTGCAGGTCTGCGATGACGCGGATTCCCGGCAGCTTGCGCTGCTGCTCGCGCACGGCCAGACCGCCGGCCCAGAGTGCAATGCTGGCGGGCAGGCGGGCGCGTAGCGTGTTGAGGCCCTCGACCGCCTGGCGCGGCGGATAGGCAGCGCTGAAGGACAGCGCGACGACGTCGATGCCGCCCTGTGTGGCGGCGTGCTCGATGTCGGCGAGCGGCGTCTGGGTGCCGAGCGAGGTGCAGTGCGCGCCCTCGGGCGCAAACATGGCCTCGGCCATCAGCAGGCCGAGCGAATGCAGTTCGTTCGGGAAGGTCGTGAGCAGGATGGACGGCGCCCCGCCATGTCCGCCGTGGTTCGCGATGGCGCCGCGCAACACGTTGTGCACCTGCTCCGTGTACAGGTGTTCGCCGGCCACGTTCAGTTCGCCGCGCAGCCACGCCTGCCCGACCGCATCGGTGAGGGGGGTGAGCGTGTCGGTGAGAAAGCGCTGCAGGCCCTGTTTCAGCAGGCTCTGTTGCAGGGCGCGCTGGAGGGCTGCGCCGTCCTGCCGCTGCATGAAGGCGAGCAGGGTGTTCCAGCCGGCGGGGGCCGCGGGCGGAGCGGCCTCGGGCGACGCCTCGAGCAGCTGCGCGAGTTCGTCCGTGCTGGCCGCGACGATGCGCGATGGGCGCAGGCCCTGGTCGAGAAGGCGGCGGATGAGGCGCAGTTTGTCCACCTGTGCGGCGGGGTACACGCGCTCGCCGTTGGCGTCGCGCAGGGGCTGCGGAAAGCCGTAGCGGCGCTCCCAGACGCGCAGCGTGTCCTTGGGCAGCCCGGTGTCGCGCTCGACCGCGGCAATGCCGAAGCCGTCGGGATGGTTGGCGAGATTTTTCATGTTGTCGTGGACAAATCCTTGACGTGGTGTGCGAATGGCTCTAAGTTAGAGCCGTGTACAAATTTTGTCCAGGACAAAATGAAAGCCAAGACCCTTAGGTTCTCTATCATGCAACGCACCCTGCTGCTTGCGGCGACGGTCGTCGCAGGTGCTGCGCTGTTCATGTACGTGACAGCTCCGCGGGCCGCTGCGGCCACGCCGGTCGATCCGTCGGCAGTGGTTTCTGTCCAGGACAATTATGCCGTGGACGAGGGGTTGGCACTGAAACTCTTCCTTCATCGCGGCGACTACGCGCCGGCGACGGTGCAGGGGTGCTCATCATGAACATGCGCGAAGCCTTCCCGTGGGAGCCGCGTCCGGCGCGGCGGATTGCGGTCGTCGGCGCGGGGATCTCCGGGCTGGCCTGCGCGTGGATGCTGTCGCGCGAGCATGACGTGACCGTCTTCGAGGCCGGCAAGCAGGCGGGCGGGCACACGAACACGGTCGACGTGACGCTGGACGGGGTGACTCACCCCGTCGACACCGGCTTCCTGGTGTTCAATCGCCGCACCTACCCGAACCTGATCGCGCTCTTCGGCCTGCTCGGCGTCGAGGCCGTCGAGACGGAGATGTCGTTTTCCGTGAGCCTCGCGCAGCCGGACCTGGAGTGGTCGGGAACCAGTCTGCGCAGCCTCTTCGCGCAGCCGGGCAATGCGGCGCGGCCGGGGTTCTGGCGCATGCTGCGCGACATCCTGCGCTTCAACCGCGAGGCCCCCCGGTTCGCCCTTGGCGGCGACGGGGCGGCGGGGCTGCGGCTGGGTGAATACCTGGCGGCGAACCGCTACAGCCGCGAGTTTCGCGACTGGTACCTGTTGCCGATGGCTGCGGCGATCTGGTCTTGCCCGACGCGGGCCATGCTCGATTATCCCCTCGAGACCTTCGTGCGCTTCTGCGACAACCACGGGCTGCTGCAGATCGCCGATCGGCCGCAGTGGATGACGGTGCGCGGGGGCGGGCGCGAGTACGTGCGGCGCATGTGCAGTCAACTCGACGACCTGCGTCTGGACACGCCGGTGCTGGGGGTGTTTCGCGACGCCAACGCCGTGTGGGTCCATACCCCGGAGCGGGTCGACCGTTTCGACGAGGTCGTGTTCGCGTGCCACAGCGACCAGGCGCTGGCGATCCTCGGCGGCGATGCGACGGCAGGCGAGCGGGAGATCCTGGCGGCGGTGCGCTATCAGCCCAACCGCGCCGTGCTGCATACCGATGCCAGCCTGCTCCCGCGGCGGCAGGGCGTCTGGGCGGCGTGGAACTACGCCGCGGCCCCGGGCGGGGAGAGTGCGGAGCCCGTGGCGGGCGCCGTCTCGGTCAGCTACCTGATCAACCGGCTGCAGCCCGTGCCCTTCGACACGCCGGTGGTGGTGACGCTGAATCCCGTGCGCGAACCGGACCCGGCGCGCGTGCTGGCGAGTTTCGACTATGCCCATCCGGTGTTCGACGCCGCTGCGGTGGCGGCGCAGCGTGCGCTCGGCGGCATCCAGGGCGTGCGCCGCACGTGGTTCGCGGGCGCGTGGACCGGCTACGGATTTCACGAGGACGGCCTGAAGTCTGCGTTGCCGATTGTCGAGGCGCTGGGCGGTCGCGTGCCCTGGCGCGGGAGTGAGAACGTCGTGGAGGCGTGCAGCGCATGAGCGCGGCCCACGATCCGCTGATGCCGGCCGTGTGTTTCGGCGCGGTGTTTCACGAGCGCCACGCGCCCGTGCATAACCGCTTCGTCTATCCGACCGCCTTCCTGCGCCTGCCCCTGTCGCAGCTCGGCGACCTGTCCGTGCCGCTGCTCGGGGTCGAGCGCGCGAACGTCTTCTCGTTTCGTAGCCGCGACCACGGTCCGCGCGACGGCGGTCCGCTGCTGCCGTGGCTGAGCGGGTTGCTCGCGCGCCACGGGCTGGTCGGGGTCGCCGACGGCGAGGTGGTGCTGCAGACGATGCCGCGCATGCTGGGCTTCCTCTTCAATCCCGTGAGTTTCTGGTTCTGTCACGACCGTGCCGGCGCCCTCCGGGTGGTGCTCGCCGAGGTGAGCAACACCTTCGGCGAACATCACAACTACCTCATCCATCACCGCGACCTGGGGCCGATCCGCCCCGGCGACGAGCTGCGCGCGGTCAAGGCGTTCCACGTGTCGCCCTTCCTGCCCGTGGCAGGCGAATACCGCTTCCGTTTCAGCGCAGAGGGCCGCGCGCCGGCCGTCGCGATCGACTACTGGGAGGGCGGCGAGCGCCGCCTCAGCACCGCGGTCGGCGGGCGCGCCCGACCCCTCGATGGCTCGGCGATGCTCGCCTGGTTTCTGCGCTATCCGCTCATGACCCTAGGTGTCGTCGCGCGAATCCACTGGCAGGCGCTGCGCCTGTGGCTGAAAAGGGTCCGCTTCTTTCACAAACCGTTGCCCCCGCTGGAGGAAACCACGCGATGAATCCCCTCGAAAATACGCTCGCAAAACCGGTAGCCTGGTCGGCGTCCAGTGCGCCGCGCGCGACCCGACTCGCGCTGGGGTTGCTCGAATCGCTCGAGGGCGGGGCGCTGGCGCTCGAGCTGCCCGGCGGCGAGACCCTGCGCCTCGGTCATGGCCCGCTGCGTGCGTACTGGCGCGTGCGCGACCACGAGACCTTCGCGGCGGCGCTGGCGCGTGGCGACATCGGTCTCGGCGAGACCTACCTGGCCGGGCTCTGGGACACCGACAACCTGACCGCACTGCTAACGCTGCTGGCGGAGAACCGCACACGCCTGGCGCGCGCCGTTTACGGGCGCCTGCTGCCGTTGGTGGGCTACCGCCTGTGGAACGCGTTGCGCGCGAACACGCGCAGCGGGGCGCGGCGCAACATCGAGGCGCACTACGACCTCGGCAACGACTTCTACGCGCTGTGGCTCGATCCCACGATGAGCTATTCGGCGGCCCTCTTCGGCGATGCCGCGGAGTCGCTCGAGGCGGCCCAGCGGCGCAAGTATCGGCGCATCCTGGAGCGCCTCGGTGCGCAGCCGGGTCAGACGATCCTCGAGGTCGGCTGCGGCTGGGGTGGCTTCGCCGAGATCGCGGCAAAAGAGTTCGGCTGTCTCGTGTTCGGCATCACGCTCTCGCCCGCGCAGCTTGCCCATGCGCGCGCCCGTGCCGAACGCGAAGGCTTCGCCGATCGCGCGAGCTTCGCGCTGTGCGACTACCGCGACGTGCTCGGCGAGTACGACCACGTCGTGTCCATCGAGATGATCGAGGCGGTCGGGGAGCGCTTCTGGCCGACCTATTTCGCGACGCTCTCGCGCCGCCTGCGGCGCGGCGGTCGCTGCGTGGTGCAGGCGATCACGATCGACGAAGCCCTGTTCCCGCGCTACCGGCGGGGAACGGACTTCATCCAGCGCTACATCTTTCCCGGCGGGATGCTGCCGACGCCCGCCATCGTGCGCCGCCAGGCTGAGACGGCCGGACTCGCACTGGTCGGGGACTTCGCCTTCGGGCGCGACTACGCGCGCACGCTGGAACGCTGGCGCGTGCAATTCGACGAGAAGCGCGCCGAGGTCGCGGCGCAGGGCTTCGACGCGCGCTTCATGCGGCTGTGGCGCTTCTATCTGGCTTACTGCGAGGCCGGTTTCCTCGCCGGCGACATCGATGTCCATCATTTCGAACTTGCCCATCGCTGAGCGGGTCGGGCTGCGGCCGCTGCTGCGTGCGGGCTGCATCGCGCTCGCGTGCGTGCTGGCGGGCGGGCCCGCGGTCGCATCCGGACTCGAGGCGCGGGCGCCAGGGGTCGGCGCGGGCTGGGGCGTCGTCGGGCAGGGCACGATGCGCTGGTTCGGTCTCGCGCTCTACGACGCCAGCCTGTGGACGCGCGGTGCCGCGTCCTGGCGCCCCGAGCGTCCCTTCGCGCTGGAGATCCGCTACGCGCGACCGATCCGCGGCGAGCGCCTCGTCGCGGCCAGTCTCGACGAGATGGCGCGTCTCGGGTTCGCGGACGCGGAGCGGCGCGAGGCCTGGCGACCGCTGCTGGCGCGCGCATTCCCGTCCGTCGAGCCCGGCGACACGATCGTCGGCCTGGCGGAGCCCGACGGCCGGGTGGCTTTCTACCATCGCGGGGCGCTGACGGCTGAGTTGCGTGACGCGGACTTCGCGCGCGCCTTCTTCGCGATCTGGCTCGACCCGCGCACGCGCGAGCCGGGCCTGCGTTCAAGCCTGCTGGGGATCGGCGATGAAGGTTGAGCGCGGACCCGCCCTGGCGTACGGCGTGCTGGGGCTGCCGCTGGCCTTCGCCGCGCTGCCGATCTATGTGCACGCGCCCAAGCTCTACGCGGATGGCCTCGGCCTGCCGCTCGCGGCGATCGGCGCCGTCCTGCTCGGTGTGCGCATCGTCGATGCCGTCACCGATCCGATCATCGGCTGGGCGAGCGATCGTTTCGTGGCGCGACGTGCGTGGATCGTCGCGGCGCTGCCGCTGCTGGCCGCAGGATTCATCGCGCTGTTCGGTCCGCCGGCCGGTGCCGGGCTCCTGTGGCTGGCGGCGTCGCTGCTGCTCGTCACGCTCGGCTACTCGCTCGCCACCATCAACTACGCCGCGTGGGGCGCGGAACTGGCCGATACGCCCGATGGGCGCACGCGCGTGGTCGCAAGTCGCGAGGGCTTCGCGCTGGCGGGCGTCGTGCTCGCGGCCGGTTTGCCCTCCGTGCTCGGGAACGACTCCGCCAGCGGCCTGGCGTGGCTCGGCTGGACCTTCCCCTTCATTCTTCTGCTCGGCGCGGGGCTCACCTTGCGCTTCGCGCCAGCGGTGGTGAAGGTGGAAGGCGGCGCGGTGTCCCTGGGCTCGGCCATGCGCGACGCGCTCGCCTTTCGTCCCTTCGCGCGACTGCTCGTGGTGTTCGCTGCGAACGGCATCGCCGCCGCTATCCCCGCCGCGACGGTGCTGTTCTTCGTCTCCGACGTGTTGCAGGCCGAATCCGCATCCGGCCTGTTCCTCATCCTGTATTTCCTCGCCGGGGCCGCGAGCATGCCCCTGTGGGTGCGTTGCGCGTCGGTCTTCGGAAAGCACCGTGCCTGGCTGTTCGCCATGCTGCTCGCGATGGCGGTGTTTGCCTGGGCGGCGACGCTCGGCGCGGGCGACCTGCGCAGCTTCGCGATGATCTGCGTGCTCTCGGGTGCGGCCCTGGGGGCGGACCTGGCCCTGCCGGCGGCCATGCTCGCGGATCTGCTCGCCCGCGAGCGTTCGGCGGGGCCGCGCGCGGGCGCCTGGTTCGGGTGGTGGAACCTTGTCTCCAAGGCCAATCTCGCGATTGCCGCCGGGCTCGCGTTGCCGCTCCTCGACCGGCTGGGCTACGCACCCGGTACCCGCGACCCCGACGCGCTGGCCGTCCTCGCGGGCGTGTATGCACTGCTGCCGGTGGCGCTCAAGGCGCTGGCTGCGGTTCTGCTGTGGCATTACCGGCGTGATCTGATGGAGGAGGAGCAGCGATGCGCCGAATGCTGATGGCCCTTGCGATGGTCGCGGGGATGGCCGGCTGCGCCGGCATCGATGTGCAGGAGTACGCCGCCGAAACGCCGGTCCTCGACCTGCGCAGCTATTTCAATGGCACGCTCGACGCCTACGGCATGTTCCAGGACCGCTCGGGCAAGGTCGTGAAACGCTTCCATGTCGTCATCGAGGCGAGCTGGCGCGGGGATGTCGGCACGCTCGACGAGCGCTTCACCTACTCTGACGGCACCACTCAGCAGCGCGTATGGACGATCACGCGGCATGACGCGCACCGTTACGGCGGCGTCGCGTCCGATGTGGTCGGCGAGGCGCAGGGCGAAGCGCGCGGCAACGCGCTGCGCTGGCGCTACGTGCTCGCGCTGCCGGTCGGCGATCGGGTCTGGCACGTCGACTTCGACGATTGGATGTTCCTGATGGACGAACGCGTGATGCTGAACCGCTCGGTGATGAGCAAGTTCGGCGTGCGTCTCGGCGAAGTGACCCTGTCCTTCGTGAAGAGAAATGCGCATGCGCTTCCTTGAGCCGCTCAATCCGCCGATCCGGGACTGGCGCGGCCTGCGCGTCTGGCTGGTCGGCGGCTCGACCGGGATCGGCGCGGCGCTGGCGCGCGATCTGGCCGCCCGCGGCGCGCGGCTCGCGCTCTCGGCGCGCGATGCCGACCGCCTCGCCGCGGTCGCCGCAGACTGCCCCGGCAGTCTTGCGCTGACGATGGACGTCACGCGGGGAGCGCCGGAATACGCGCGCGTGCGCGACGATCTGCTCGCCGTCTGGGGCGGCATCGACCTCGTCGTCCTCAATGCCGGCACTTACCGGCCGATGCGCGCGTGGGAGCTCGAGCCGCAGGCGGTGCGCGCGACCCTCGACGTGAATCTGCTCGGCGTGATCGACGGTGTCGCAAGCGTCCTTCCGACTCTCCTCGCCCAGGGGCGCGGTGCACTCGCGATCGTCGGCAGTGTCGCGGCCTACCGCGGACTGCCGCAGGCGGCGGCCTACGGACCGTCGAAGGCCGCACTCGTCAATTTCGCCGAGTCCCTGTATCTCGACCTCGCGCCGCGTGGGGTTGCGGTCCACCTCATCAGTCCGGGTTTCGTCGCGACCCGCCTCACGGCGCAGAACCCCTTCACGATGCCCGCCCTGATGCAGCCCGCGGACGCTGCGGCGCAAATCGTCGCCGGCTTCGCGCGCGGCGACTTCGAGACGCACTTCCCGCGCCGCTTCACGCGGCTGATGAAGCTGCTGCGCGTCCTGCCCTATCGGCTGTACTTTCCGCTCGTGCGGCGGGTAACCGGGTCATGACGCGCGCAGCCGCCGAAAGGCTCGCCGACTTCTATGCAACGCTCACGCCGCAGTCGCTCGCGTCCCTCGCGGACTTCTACGCGCCGGACGCGCGTTTCGTCGATCCCTTCAACGACGTCACCGGCCTTGACGCCATCGCGCGCATCTTCCGCCACATGTTCGCGACCGTCGAGGCGCCGCGCTTCGAAGTGACGAGCTGTCTCGCGGGCGAGCAGGAGGCCATGCTGGCGTGGAGCTTCCGCTTCGGCACCGGGCGCGCGTGCCGCGAGATCCGCGGCGCCACGCACCTGCGATTCGATGCCGACGGGCGGGTCGTCGAGCACATCGACCACTGGGATCCCGCGCGCCAGCTCTACGAGCACATCCCCCTGATCGGCCTCATCCTGCGCGCATTGCGTCACCGTCTCGCCGCACCCTGATCGCGGCTGCGGCCGTGCAGATATCACATATTGCGCTGCAATATATTGATAAAGCTCAAAAACTCGTATTGCGACCGGAGAACACGCTATGGCATGATCAATTTGCATTCGCTGAAATACGGCTCGCGGGAGCCGCCGCATTCGATGGGGGTTGGGACATGAGTCTTGCCGGTCGTCATGCAGTCGCCGTATCCCTCGTGATCGCCGCGCCGGCCCTCCAGGCCCAAAGCCGCTACAACCTCCAGCCCCCTGCCACCGGCATCGCCGCGCAGATCTACGACATGCACACGCTCATGTTGCTGATCTGCCTGCTCATCTTCGTGATCGTGTTCGGCGTGATGTTCTGGGCGGTGATCCACCACCGCAAGTCGAAGGGCGCGGTCGCTGCCCACTTCCACGAGAACACTGCGGTCGAGATCGCCTGGACCGTTATCCCCATCCTCATCCTCCTCGGCATGGCCTGGCCGGCGACCCGGACGGTGCTGGAGATGAAGGACACGCGCGACCCCGACATCACCATCAAGGCCACCGGCTACCAGTGGAAGTGGGGCTACGACTACCTGCAGGGCGAAGGGCAGGGCATCCGCTTCGTATCCAACCTGTCGACCCCGCGCGAGCAGGTCGACGGCAAGGCCACCAAGGGCGAGCATTATCTGGTCGAGGTCGACAACCCCGTCGTCGTCCCCGTCGGCAAGAAGATCCGCGTGCTGATGACCGCCGCCGACGTGATCCATTCGTGGTGGCTGCCGGCCTTCGGCGTCAAGCAGGACGCCATCCCCGGCTTCATCCGCGACGCATGGTTCCGTGCCGACCAGGAAGGCGTCTACCGCGGCAACTGCGCCGAGCTGTGCGGCAAGGACCACGGCTTCATGCCCATCGAAGTGCATGTCGTGTCGCAGGAGGCCTACGCCAAGTGGGTCGCCGACCGCCAGGCCGCGATGGCCGCCGCCGCCAGCGCCGGGGCGCGCGAATGGGCGCTCGCCGAACTCGTCGAGCACGGCGCCAAGGTCTTCGCGGCGAACTGCGTCGCCTGCCATCAGGCCGACGGCAAGGGCCTGCCGCCCGCCTTCCCGCCGCTCGACGGAGCCGCCATCGTGCTCGGCGACGCGCCCGCGCAGATCGAGGTCGTGCTGAAGGGACGTCCCGGCACGCCGATGGCCGCCTTCGGCGCGCTGCTGTCCGACGCCGACATCGCGGCCGTGATCACCTACACGCGCAACACCTGGAGCAACAAGACCGGCGAAGCCATCCAGCCCTCGCAGATCGCGGCGGCGCGGGGCAAGTGAAGCCACGGAACGCCTGAACGCTTGAATCGTCAAGGAGGCAGCATGGCGGCGGTAATGCCCGATCACCTGCACGGCGAGCACCACGGCCCCACCGGCCTGATGCGCTGGATCACGACGACCAATCACAAGGACATCGGCACGATGTACCTGGTCTTCAGCTTCATCATGTTCCTCTCGGGGGGCGTGATGGCGCTGACGATCCGCGCGGAGCTGTTCCAGCCCGGCCTGCAGGTCGTGCAGCCCGAGTTCTTCAACCAGCTCACGACCATGCACGGCCTCGTCATGGTGTTCGGCGCCATCATGCCCGCCTTCGTCGGCTTCGCGAACTGGCAGATCCCGCTGATGATCGGCGCGTGCGACATGGCCTTCGCGCGCATGAACAACTGGAGCTTCTGGCTCCTGCCGCCGGCCGCGACCCTGCTGATCGGCTCCTTCTTCGTCCCCGGCGGCGCCACCGCTGCCGGCTGGACGCTCTACGCGCCGCTCTCCGTGCAGATGGGCATGGGCATGGATCTCGCGATCTTCGCGATCCACATCATGGGTGTGAGCTCCATCATGGGCGCGATCAACATCGTCGTCACCATCCTCAACATGCGCGCGCCCGGCATGACGATGATGAAGATGCCGCTCTTCTGCTGGACCTGGCTCATCACCGCCTACCTGCTGATCGCCGTGATGCCGGTGCTCGCCGGCGCCGTGACCATGGTCCTCACCGACCGCCATTTCGGCACCAGCTTCTTCAGCGCCGCCGGCGGCGGCGACCCGGTGATGTACCAGCACATCTTCTGGTTCTTCGGCCACCCGGAGGTCTACATCATGATCCTCCCGGCCTTCGGCATCATCAGCCAGATCATCCCCACCTTCGCGCGCAAGCCGCTGTTCGGCTACGCATCGATGGTCTATGCGACCTCGTCGATCGCGATCCTGTCATTCAGCGTGTGGGCGCACCACATGTTCACCACCGGCATGCCCGCGGCCGGCCAGCTCTTCTTCATGTACGCGACGATGCTCATCGCCGTGCCCACCGGCGTGAAGGTGTTCAACTGGGTCGCGACGATGTGGCGCGGTTCCATGACCTTCGAGACGCCGATGCTCTTCGCGGTCGGCTTCATCTTCGTGTTCACCATGGGCGGCTTCACCGGCCTCATCTGCGCCATTGCCCCGATCGACATCCAGGTGCAGGACACCTACTACGTCGTCGCCCACTTCCACTACGTGCTGGTCGCCGGCAGCCTCTTCGCGATCTTTGCCGGCGCCTACTACTGGCTGCCGAAGTGGACCGGCCACATGCCCGACGAGCGCATCGGCAAGCTGCATTTCTGGTGCTCGATCGTCTTCTTCAACATCACCTTCTTCCCGATGCACTTCCTCGGGCTGGCCGGCATGCCGCGCCGCATCCCCGACTACGCGCTGCAGTTCGCCGACTTCAACATGCTGGCCTCGATCGGCGCCTTCGGCTTCGGCCTCTCCCAGCTCATCTTCCTCGCCGCGGTCGTGAAATGCGTGCGCGGCGGCGAAAAGGCCGCCGCACGTGCCTGGGAAGGCGCCGAAGGACTGGAATGGACCGTCCCGTCCCCCGCGCCGCACCACACCTTCGAAGAAGCGCCGGTGGTGAAATGAACAGGCGGTCACGCTTACCCGACGCGAGCGCCGGATGGGGTATCCGCGGCGCAGGCGAGGACTGTCTGAGCCCGCAGGGCGAGTTCCGCAGCCTGCAGAGCGGATGCCCCGTCCGGTGCGGATCGAAGGCTACGGCATCATGACCCACAGCGAAGATCCCGCCCGCCGCGCCGCGAACCGCCGCACCGCCCTCCTGCTGACGGTCGTCGCGCTGCTGTTCTTCTTTGCGGCGCTCTTCAAGTTCAAGGGGCTCGCTCCATGAGTACGCGAGCCCGCATCGCCGCGGAAAACCGCCGCCTGCTCGTGCGCCTCGCCGTCGCCGCCGTCGTCATGTTCGGCTTCGGCTTCCTGCTCGTGCCCTTCTACGAAAAGATCTGCGAAGTCACCGGCATCAACAACCTGCTCAAGCCCGACACCGCCGCCAACACCCAGATCGACCTCACGCGCACCGTCACGATCCAGTTCGACGCCAACATCCACGACCTGCCGTGGCAGTTCCGCCCCCTGCAGACCCAGATCAGCGTCCACCCCGGCGAACTCGCCACCGTCGCCTACGAAGTCTCCAACACCCGCAGCGAACCCGTCACCGGCCAGGCCGTCCCCAGCTACGGCCCGCAACTCGCCGGCCAGTACTTCCGCAAGCTCGAATGCTTCTGCTTCGCCAAACAGACGCTCGCCGCCGGCGAAAAACGCACCATGCCCGTCGCCTTCGTCGTCGACCCCGGCCTGCCCGCGGACGTCACGGTCATCACCCTCTCCTACACCTTCTTCGAGATCGCCGGCCGCCGCGTCGCCGGAGACGGCGCCGGAGGCCGTTCGTGATCGCCATGCACAACGACGACCCGCGCCACGCGCCGCCCCACAACGATCCCGCCACGCCGCCCCGCGCCGGCTTCCTCGCCACGCTGCGCGCCGTGCTGTGGTCCTTCATCGGCATACGGCGCCGCCACGACTACGAACACGACACCCGTTCGCTCGACCCGCGCGCAGTCGTCGTCGCCGGCCTGCTCGCAGGGCTCGCGTTCGTGCTCACCCTCGTCGCCGTCGCGCGCATGGTGGTTGGCTCATGAGGTTTGGAGAGGAGGGAATACGGACATGACGCAAACCTTCGAAAAATACTTCGTCCCCGAACCCTCGAAGTACCCCATCTTCGGCTCGATCGCGCTGCTGCTCTTCGGCAGCGGTGCCGCGATGTGGCTCAACGGCTTCAAGGCCGGACCCTGGGCGTTCTTCCTCGGCATCGCGATCCTCGTCTTCATGCTGTTCGGCTGGTTCGGCCAGGTCGTGCACGAGTCCGAAGGCGGCAAGTACGGCCGCAAGGTCGACCGCTCCTTCCGCTGGTCGATGGGCTGGTTCATCTTCTCCGAAGTCATGTTCTTCGCCGCCTTCTTCGGCGCGCTCTTCTACGCCCGTGTCCTCTCCGTCCCCTGGCTCGCCACCGGCGACACCATGGAACTGCTGTGGCAGGGCTTCGCCGGCGGCTGGCCCACGGCCGGCCCCGACAAACCCGACCCCTTCACGCCGATGGGCGCCTGGGGCATCCCCGCGCTCAACACCCTGATCCTGCTCAGCTCCGGCGCGACCCTCACCTGGGCGCACCACGGCCTGCGCCACGACAAGCGCAGCCAGCTCAAGCTCGGCCTGCTCGTCACCATCCTGCTCGGCGTCCTCTTCCTCAGCCTGCAGATCTACGAATACCGCCACGCCTACGCCGAACTCAACCTGCGCCTCGACACCGGCATCTACGGCTCCACTTTCTACCTCCTCACCGGCTTCCATGGCCTGCACGTCACGGTCGGCGCAATCATGCTCACGGTGATGCTCGGCCGCGCGCTGGCCGGACATTTCACCCCCGACAGCCACTTCGGCTTCGAGGCCGCCGCGTGGTACTGGCACTTCGTCGATGTCGTATGGCTGCTGCTCTTCGTCGTGGTCTACCTGCTGTAACCAGCCCCCGCGAATGAGCCTGCGTCGTCACGCCCGTCTCCATCCCGTTCCGCTGCTCGCGGGCGTGGCGCTTGCGCTGCTCACGCTGCAACTGGGCAACTGGCAGACGCGCCGCGCGGCGGAAAAGGCCGAACTGCAGGCCGAATACCGTGCCGCGGCCGAGCGCCCCGCCCAGCCCCTCGCTCAGCCCCTCGACTCGACGCCCCCGTCCGAGTGGCAAAGCGTCGAACTGCGTGGCGAATGGCTCCCCGGGCGCAGCATCCTGATCGACAACCGCGTTCACGAGGGGCGCGCCGGCTACCACGTCTTCACGCCGCTGCAACTCGCAGGGCAGGGGGGCGTCGTGCTGGTCAACCGCGGGTGGATCGGCGCGGGTGCCGACCGCTCGCAACCGCCCCCCCGGATCGCCAATCCGCCCGGCGCGACCGTCGTCAGCGGCCGAGTCCGCCATTCCGGCGAAAAACCCTTCATGCTCGCCGCCGATGCGCCCTCGGGCAGCGTCTGGCAGGTGCTCGATCTCGCCCGCTACCGCAGCGAAACGCGACTGCCGGTGGCCGATTTCTACGTGCAGCAGACCAGCCCCGCCGACGACGGCCTGATCCGCAACTGGCCCGAGCCCGATGCTGGCATCGAGCGCCACCGCGGCTACGCTCTCCAGTGGTACGCCCTCGCAGCCCTCGCGACCGCACTCACCCTGTGGTACCTGTGGAACGCCTTCCGGAGTCCCCGGCATGACCAGCGCAAGCCTCTCTGAGCCCCCGCCCGCACCGGATGCCGTCGCGCGCACCCGCGCCGGCCGCCGCACGCTGGCACTGCTCGCCTTCGTCTGCGTGCTGCCCGTCCTCGCCTCCTATTTTGCGTATTACGTCTGGCAGCCGGAAGGGCGGGCCAACTACGGCGAACTGCTCGTGCCCGCGTCCCTGCCCGACGCGGCACTGCCGGGCGTCGCTGGCCAGCCGGATGTCGCGCGCAAGGAACTCGAGGGCCGCTGGACCCTGCTGTTCGCCGCATCCGCCGCCTGCGACCGCACCTGCGCGGATGCCCTGTACCTGATGCGCCAGTCCCGTCTCGCCCAAGGGGAAGAGATGGAGCGCGTCGCGCGCCTGTGGCTGGTCTCCGACGCCGCGACGCCGGCCGGCGAGCTGCTCGCGGCCCACGACGGGCTGCGCCTTGCCCGCGCCACCCCGGCCTGGCTCGCGCAGCTGCCTGCCGCCGAGCGGGGGCGTCACGTCTATCTGGTCGATCCGCGCGGCAGCGTGATGATGCGCTTCCCGGAGAACGCCGAGCCGCGCCGCGTCATCAAGGACCTGCAGCGCCTGCTCAAGTATTCCGCGCTCGGGCGGGCGCAGTCGACTCCCCCGGTTCGTTCGACCCCCGCCACCGACGATCGCGCCGCGCGATGACCGCCTACCGCCGCCTGATTCTCCTCGCTCTCGCGCTCACGACCCTCGTCGTCGTCTTCGGCGCCTACGTCCGCCTGTCCGATGCCGGCCTGGGCTGCCCCGACTGGCCGGGCTGCTACGGCCAGCTCAGCCCGCACCACGCCGCCGACGCGATCCGCGAAACCCACGCCGCCGATCCTCGAGGACCGGTCAGCCTCCCGAAGGCGTGGAAGGAGATGATCCACCGCTACCTCGCCGCCGGCCTCGGCCTCCTCATCCTCGCCATCGCGCTCCTGGCCTGGCGTCACCGCCGCACCCCGGGCGTCGCCCCGCGGCTCCCCGCAGCCCTCGTCGGAATCGTCATCTTCCAGGGCTTGCTCGGCAAATGGACCGTCACGCTGCTCCTCAAGCCGGCCATCGTCACGGCCCACCTCCTCGGCGGCCTCACGACCCTCGCGCTGCTCGCCTGGCTTGCCTTGCATGCCAAAGCGTCGGCAAGGATCGAGGTTCCGCGCGGCCTCGTCATCCTTGCGCGCGCGGCCTTCGCGCTGCTCGCGATGCAGATTGCGCTCGGGGGCTGGACGAGCACCAACTACGCCGCGCTCGCCTGCTCGGACTTCCCGACCTGCCAGGGCAGCCTGTGGCCGGCGGCCGACTATGCGAATGCCTTCCATGTCGTGCGTGAACTCGGCATGACCGCCGACGGCGAAGTGCTCCCGCTGGCGGCGCTCACCGCCATCCACTGGTCGCATCGTGTCGGAGCGGTGATTGCCGGCATGGCGCTGATCGCGCTCGGCGGTGCACTGCTGCGCCGCTCCGTGACGCGCCGTCTCGCGGCCGTCCTGCTGCTTGCGCTCGCCGCCCAGCTCGCCCTCGGCATCGCCAACGTCGTGCTCAGTCTTCCGCTGCCGCTCGCGGTCGCGCACAACGCCGGCGCAGCGGCGCTCGTCATCGTGATGGTCTGGATCAACCACAGCCTCCGCGGGGCCCGCAGTCCCGCAACGGCCGTGCAGAGGAGGGCAGGTCATGCGGGCCGCGAAAATTCTTACGCCTGATTCCCACGTCGCAACCGCCCGTCTGCACGCCTTCTACGTGCTGACGAAGCCGCGGGTGAATTCCCTGATCGTCTTCTGCGCCATCATCGGCATGTTCCTCGCCGTCCCCGACGGCTTGCCGTCGCCCGCCATCGTGCTCGCCGCCACCGTCGGCATCGCCTGCGTCGCGGGTGCCGCAGCGGCGATGAACTGCCTCATCGAAGCGCGCATCGACGCGCGCATGAGCCGCACCCGCGGGCGCCCACTGCCGCGCGGCGAACTCACCCCGCGCGAAACGCTCGCCTTCGCCGGCGCACTCGGCGGCAGTGGCCTCCTGATCCTGTACCAGCTCGTCAACCCGCTGACAATGTGGCTCACGCTCGCCACCTTCGTCGGCTACGCGGTCGTCTACACCATCTTCCTCAAGCCGCGCACGCCGCAGAACATCGTTATCGGCGGCGCCTCCGGCGCCATGCCCCCGGTGCTCGGCTGGGCTGCCGTCACCGGCGAGGTCAGCGCCGACGCGCTGCTCCTCTTCCTCATCATCTTCGCCTGGACCCCGCCGCACTTCTGGTCCCTCGCGCTCTACCGCAGCGCCGACTACGCGCGCGCCGGACTGCCGATGCTGCCCGTCACCCACGGCCCCGAATTCACGCGGCTGTCGGTGCTGCTGTATACATGCATCCTCTTCGGCGTCACGCTGCTGCCGTTCGCCACGCGCATGAGCGGTATCCCCTACCTCATCGCCGCGATCGCGCTCGGCGGCTGCTACCTCGGACACGCATGGCGCCTGTACGTCGACTACAGCGACGCCCGCGCACGACGCGCCTTCCGCTTCTCCATCCTGTATCTCTTCTTGCTCTTCGCGGCCCTGCTGGCGGATCATTACCTGCGTTTCTGATTCCCTCCATGTCCCGGTCCCAGGAAAGATGCTCCGCCCCCTGATCGTCGCCGCAACGCTGGCAGTCGCCACTCTCGCGGCCTGCTCCAACCCCTCCGCCACCCCCACTTTCCGCGCCACCGACATCACCGGCGCCGACTACGGCAAGGGGCTCGCGCTGTCCGACCACCACGGCGCACAGCGCACCCTGGCCGATTTCCGCGGCAAGGTCGTCACGCTCTTCTTCGGCTATACGCAGTGCCCGGACGTGTGTCCCACGAACCTCGCGACCATGGCCGAGGTCATGCGCCAGCTCGGCCCCGACGCGGAGCGCCTGCAGGTCCTGTTCGTCACCGTGGACCCCGAGCGCGACACGCAGCAACTCCTCGCCCAGTACATCCCTGTGTTCGATCCGCGCTTCATCGCGCTGCGCGGCGACGCCGCCCAGACCACCGCGGTCGCCAAGGAATTCCGCGTCTTCTACCAGAAAAGCGGCGACACGTCCGGCAACAATTACACCGTCGACCACTCGACGGGAACCTACGTCTTCGATCCCACGGGACGGGTTCGCTTGTACGTGAAGCACGGCGAGACCGCCGACAACATCGTGGCGGACATCCGCAGCCTGCAGGCCAAAAAATGAAAACGGCAGCCTGAAGCTGCCGTTCGCGAGTGGGGGAGGCCGGCTGCTCAGACCGTGAGCAGACCGCGCATCTTCTGCATCGCCTTCGCCTCGATCTGGCGGATGCGCTCGGCCGAAACGCCATACTCCGCCGCGAGCTCGTGCAGCGTCGCGCTGTCGCCCTCCGTCAGCCAGCGCCGCTGCACGATGGTGCGGCTGCGCTCGTCCAGGCTCGCGAGCGCCTCGTGCAATCCGACGTCGTGCAGGTGCGCAAGCTCGGCGCGCTCCAGCACCTCCAGCGGCTCCGCGTGCGGGTCCGGCAGGTAGGCGATCGGAGCGAAGCGCTCGTCATCGTCGTCGTTGTCGCCCTCGAGCGGGATGTCACGCCCGGTCAGGCGCGTTTCCATCTCGACGACTTCCTCCGGCTTTACCCCCAGCTGCGCCGCCACCGCGTGGATCTCGTCGCCGCTCAGGGTCGTCGAATCCCGCTTCAGGCTGCGCAGGTTGAAGAACAGCTTGCGCTGCGCCTTCGTCGTCGCGATCTTCACCAGGCGCCAGTTCTTCAGCACGTACTCGTGGATCTCGGCCTTGATCCAGTGGATCGCGAACGACACCAGGCGCACGCCGCGCGCCGGGTCGAAGCGCTTCACCGCCTTCATCAGGCCGATGTTGCCTTCCTGGATCAGGTCTGCATGCGGCAGCCCGTAGCCGAGGTAGCCGCGCGCGATCGCAACCACCAGGCGCAGGTGCGACATCACCAGGCGCCGGGCAGCATCCACGTCCCCTTCGTCGCGCAGACGCGTCGCCAGCTCGACCTCCTCGCGCTCCGTGAGCATCGGAATGCGATTGACCGACTGGATGTACTGATCGATGCTGCCGACCGCGGACGGGACGGGGAAGGACAGGGCTTGGCTCATGTACGGTAATCCTCCATGCGCGTGATATTAGCACTCAGCGACTCCGAGTGCTAAGGGAGGAAAAGAGTTCCCCGCATGGCGCGACCGACTATGCCGTCCACGTTGAAATCCCCCTGAAAGCTATCCGGACCGGATGGCCTCTCCCCCGAGAACGGCACCGGAACAGGGCTTCCGCCCGGTGCAGGGGGCGGCCGGGCAAGGACAGGTGGCTGAACGATCCGGCGCCTGTTGCACCCATGCAACAACTTTTATCCATTTGCGGTGTTCCGTGCGAACGATTCTTGCGCCGCCGCCGGCCCGTTGCGCACAATCGTGGCAACTTCTCGCTTGAGAGGTAAGTCGGGCCGGGGTCACGACCGCGGCTTCAGCTTCAATTAGAGGAGAAATACATGCAAAAGAAACTGATCGCCCTGGCCATCGCTGGCCTGGCGTCCGCTCCGGTTTTCGCGCAGACCAACGTCACCGTGTACGGTGTCGTTGATGTCACCGCGGAGTCCGTGGCTGCCAAGGGTGGCGATGCCCCCGAAATCGATCGTCGCACCCGCGTTACCTCGAACAGCTCGCTGATCGGCTTCCGCGGCACCGAAGACCTGGGCAACGGCCTGAAGGCGCTGTTCCAGATCGAAAGCGGCTTCAATGCCGACGGTACCGGTACCAGCACCCTGGCCACCCGAGACACCTTCGTTGGCCTGACCGGCGGTTTCGGTACTCTGCAACTCGGCAAGGTGAGCTCGATCATGCGCGCCGCTGGCGCTAAGGTGGACTTCAACCCGGCCGCAACCGGCATCGGCTTCCAGGCTGCCACCTACGGCACGATCGCTGGCGTCGTGACCCCGACCGATGTCCGCCTGAACAACGCCGTCATGTACACGACGCCGAGTTTCAGCGGCCTGATTGGTCAAGTGACCTATTCCGCCGGCGAAAAGCGCGTGTCGCCTGACGTGAACGGCGGCGAAGGTATCAACGCCCAGTCCTACCAGTTCGCCGGTGCATACGAGAATGGCCCGGTGTACGTTTCGGCCGGCTATGCCCTGTACAAGGACCTGCAGGTCGCCGGCTTCGGTGGCAATGCCGCTGGCGTTAGCGATGACATGAAGAACACCCGTGTTGCCGCCAAGTACTCCTTCCCGACCAACACCACCGTGTCGGCCCTGTACGACCGCGCCAAGTACGAGCAGTCGGAAGCTGGCTTCGATACGGACATCAAGCGCAATGCATGGATGGTCGGCGTCGAGCAGAAGTTTGCCGGCAACCAGGCTGTCTATCTGCAGTACGCTCGTTCGCAAGAGCTGAAGGGCGATGCTTGCGACTTCGACGCTTGCGACAACACCGACTTCGCGCAGTGGACCCTGGGTTACACCTACTCCCTGAGCAAGCGCACGATGGTCAAGGCGTACTACACCCGCCTGAACAACGAGCGTAACTCGGATGTGGATTTCTACCTGTCGGGCGTCGGCAGCGGCGGCTTTGTCGGTGCTGGCCAGGATCCGAACGGCTTCGGCGTCGGCCTGCGTCACAGCTTCTAATTCCGGTCCTTCCGGAATTGGTCAAAACGGGCGCTTCGGCGCCCGTTTTTTTTGGTGCGCCCAGCATGGGCGCACTCTTGCGGGTGAAAGTCCCGCCGTAAGTTGATCACAGCGAACGAAGCGAAGCGCAACTGCGTGAGGGCGACTGAGCGTGGGGAGGAAGCGTGGAGCG
>NZ_QVLR01000044.1 GCF_014822185.1 Azoarcus sp. Aa7 | reverse complement strand
GACAGTGAAACAGGACCGCGCCGATGATAGTGCTCTTCGTGAGTGCGAAAGTAGGTCATCGTCAGACTACCTACACCTGAAAAAGCCGCTCCCCTACTCCAGGGTCAGCGGCTTTTTTACGTCTACGACGTACCGGAGTCGGGGACCCCATTTCAATCTGCTAGGATCTCGCGATGCCCCGCAACACGGGGTCCGCGATCGCTTCTGCTGTCAGGTATCTCTCAATGGCTCTCACAGATCAGGCGCAAGCTTTGCTCGACATGGTGTATCGGGTCGGTGCCCCGCGGTTTCACGAGCTTACGGTCGCTCAGGCGCGGCATTCATTCGAAAAGCTGCAATTCGTATTCGGCGGCGAACCGGAGGCGGTCGCTTCGACGCTGGATGTTCCAATGGCGCGTCCCGATGGCAGCGCACTTCTTGCACGCCTTTATCGACCGCTAGAGGCAAGTCCGGCCGAGGCGCTGCCCCTGTTGATCTATTTTCACGGCGGGGGTTGGTGCGTCGGCAGCGTGCAAAGCCATGACGGACTGTGCAGGCAGCTTGCGAATCGGGCAGGCTGTGCGGTGCTGTCGGTGGATTACAGACTCGCACCCGAGTATCCTTTTCCGGCCGCGGTGGAGGATGCGCTGTTTGCTGTCGAGTGGGTCAGGGCTAATGCCGCTCAGCTGACTATTGATACGGATCGATTGGGATTGGGCGGTGACAGCGCGGGAGGAAATCTCACGCTGGTGACAGCGCTCATGCTCCGTGATCGGGGTACGGCCGCTCTGCGTTTCCTGTGTCTGATCTATCCTTGTACCGAGATTGAGAGCAGTCGCCCCTCACGTGAGCTCTTTTCGTCCGGTTATCTTCTCGATCGTGAAAGTCTCGTCTGGTTTTTCGAACGCTATCTGCCGGGCGCGGAGGTGGACGACTGGCGGGCCTCGCCCATGAAGGCGGGCTGGCTGGGGGATTTGCCGCCGATGCTGTTGGTAACGGCGGAGTGCGACCCCCTGACCGATGACAGTGTGGCGTTTGCCGACCGGGTTCGCGCCGAAGGTGGAAGGGTCGAACACCTCGGCGTCGATGGCATGGTGCATGGCTTCATCACCTTGGGAAAATGGTTTCCCGAGGCCCGCACGGTGGTGGAGCAGATTGCCGCGCGGCTGCGACGCGAACTTTAATCCGCAAGGACGGTGCAACCTGAAGGACGGCTACTCAATTGAGGTGCCGCACCCCTTGGTGCGCTAGTAGTACGTGTGCCAGAGGGCGCGGAGCTGTCGTGGGGGCGGGCGCCTGGCGAGGTTTGTCGAGCGACGGTGCCGGATATGGCGTCCGGTCGGCTAGCACGGATCCATGCCATCGCAATGTAATGGTCCCCCCGACAGGAATCGAACCTGTATCTAGCGCTTAGGAGGCGCTCGTTCTATCCATTGAACTACAGGGAGGGGCGCGCAATTCTATCCGGTTGCGCGTTGCGCACCAAGCGCGGCGCGTAACCGGTATGGGCGCTCAGTGGTCGATTGCATCGTGCGGCTTTGGTTCGGCGTCGCGTTCGGGCGTCATTTCGGTACGCTCGTTGCGCGGTGGAAACAGGAAGTCCCGAGGGCGCGAGAGGAAGCGTCGCAGGGTCATCCAGACCAGGGTGCGGCCCTGGGCGAAGGTGATCCGGCGCGCACGCATTGCCACGTACAGCGTCAGGGAGAAGCTGACGCCCAGATTTGTGAGGCCGATCAGCACAATGCCGCAGGCGGCGAGGGTTGCAGCCTGCCAACCCGGGGCGAAATCGAGGCCCGCGCCGGCAAACCCGACATAGGCAGACGAGAAGGCGATGTGGCGAATGTCGAGGGGGAGACCGAACAGTACGCCCACTGCGGTGACGCCGCCGAGCAGGAAACCGAAAAAGAAGTTACCTGCGAGCGCGCCGAGGTTGTTCTCGACGTAGCGGGCGATGCGCTCCATGCGATGTGCGCCGAGGAGGCGACGCGGCCAGCGCAGCTGCAGGAGACGCTCGGGAATGCGCGCATAGGCGCAAAGGTTGTCGTAATAGCCGGCGATGAGACCGGAGAGGAAGAGACAGACTCCGGCGATGGCGGCGAAGAACACTGCGCCCCCGGCGGGATCGATCTCGTCCAGCAGCACGAGCGCTTTTTCCGGCGACACGAAATGTGCGTCGGTGGTGGCGTGAACGATAAGTGCGATCACCATCGCGGCGGGGATCGCCACACCGACGTTGCCGACAATCGCAGCGAGCTGGCTGCGCGCCGTCCGGGCAATCAGCTCGACCAGGTCGTCGAGATCCCGGCTCTTCCCTTGACTCTCGCCGATCGATGCGGCGATCGCGTTGGCCGTCATGGCCGGTTGCTTCGTGGCAACGGTGCCGCCGATGATATGGATGATGACGAAGCCGATGCCGTAGTTGAGGCAGAAGCTGAGAGCGGATGTGAGCGGGGCATGGCCCAGTTTTGCGAGCACCAGCTTGAAGGCGGCCATGCATGCGATGATCAGTCCACCGAATGCAGCGGACTGCAGTATCCCGAAGTACTCGCGGCGGGTGGTCGTGATGTAGCGTTCGCCCGTCTTGCCTGCGCTCTCGGTCATGCGCAGCGAAAGCAGTTCCACATTCTTGCCGAGATAGTCGGAGAGGCGGTGTTTGCGGCATTCCGCGCGGACGAGCTCCTTGAACAGATCGACGATCTCGGGGGCTACGTCCGCGAGCATGCGTCGTTGCCGTAACCCTGCAAGCAGGCGCAGCAGGCGTCCGATGCGTCGGAGGTGCTGGTGCAGGCGTTCGAGCTTGAAGGTCAGGGTGAGGCTGGTGCCGAGCTTGGCTGCGCGCCGGCGTATGCGCAGCAGGGCTTCCTCGCACTGGTCCAGCATGACCTGGACGTGCCGCTCGTCCTCCACGAGCGTGGCAGGTGTTTCCCACCACTGTGCGTAATTGCGGATGTAGGCGACCAGCTCGGCGTTTTGCGCGAGAAAGGCCGATTCGTGTTCTTCGAGTTCGGGGTCGATACGGATGAACTCGGCGTCGAGGCCAATCGCGCTGGCGTGGTAGGAGAGTACGCGGAGGGCTTCGAGAATTTCGGCGATCGCTTCGGGCAACGCGCGGCTGTCGGTTTCCGATGCGGGCGCTTCGTCGCCGAGGACGGTGCAGATCAGCTCGCACCACAGTTCATCGGAGACGGCGTTGACCCACTCTTCGTCGTCATTGCGCCAGAACAGGACCGCGAGCACGTCCTTCATGTACGCGGTGTCGAGGTAGTCGGGCAGCAGGCGCCCGGTTATGCGTCGCGCCGTTTCGGAGAAGAATCCGGTCGACGGCAGCAGTCCGGACGACGCGTAGAGCGACACCTGCTTGCGTTTGCGGAACAGCCGGCGGAACGCCGCGTTGAGGTGTTGGCGCAGGTCAGGACGTGCCTTGAGCATATCGATGAGCTGCCGTAGTCGGGACTCAGCGCCCGCGGCGTCGCCAGCGCTGGGCGGGCGCAACTGACCGATGAGGTCCTTCCACTGTGCGAGTTCGTCGCAGTCGGGGTCATCCAGGCGTTCCAGCACTCGATCCATCCGGTCTCCATTGGTGCCGCGGCGGTCATTCGATGTTGCAGTGCGCAAAAATCGGACGAGCCCGGCATCTTAACAGACCGCTAAAATGCGAATCCTTTACCGCGAGTAACATCCCATGCCGCTCCTTTCCGTCGACAACGCTTGCCTTGCTTATGGTCACGTCGATCTGCTCGACCGCGCCGAGTTTCAGCTCGATGCCGGGGAGCGAGTTGCGCTGATCGGCCGCAACGGTTCGGGCAAGTCCAGTCTGCTGAAGGCGCTGGCCGGCCAGGCGACGCTGGATGACGGCACGGTGTGGCGCCAGTCCGGCCTCAAGGTCGCCTATGTGCCGCAGGAGGCAGAATTCGACCTCGATCGCGACGTGTTCGCGACGATCGCGGACGGACTGGGCGAGGCGGCGCGCCTGCTCGTTGATTATCATGATGCGATGCATGCCGTTGCCGAGTCGGCGAGCGCAGAGGCACTGGCGCGGCTCGACGCCCTGCAGCACGAGGTGGATGCGGCCGACGCGTGGCGGCTGAACCAGCGCGTCGACGAGATCATCGTCCGCCTTGCGCTTGCGGGCGATGCGCTGGTGTCCAGCCTTTCGGGGGGCGGGGTCAAGCGCGTGGCCTTGGCCCGGGCGTTGGTCTTGGAGCCGGATCTGTTGTTGCTCGACGAACCGACCAACCATCTCGACCTCGACGGCATCGTCTGGCTCGAATCACTGATCCGGGAGTTCCGTGGCGCGGTCGTCGCGATCACCCACGACCGGGTGTTCCTCGACAACGTTGCAACGCGCATCGTCGAACTCGATCGCGGGAAGCTGAGCAGCTACCCGGGCAAGTTCGGCGACTACCAGCGGCGCAAGGTCGAGGAGCTGGAGGCCGAGGCGAAAGCCAGCGCGCGCTTCGACAAGGTGCTGGCTCAGGAGGAGGTGTGGATACGCAAGGGCGTCGAGGCCCGCCGCACCCGCAATGAAGGACGCGTGCGGCGGCTCGAGGCGTTGCGGCGTGACCGCGCTGCCCGGCGCGACCGTCTGGGGAACGTCAAGCTCGCGGTGGACAAGGGCGAGCAGAGCGGCCAGATGGTCGCGGAATTGACCGACGTCACCAAGCGTTTCGGCGACCGCGTGGTGGTGCGCGACTTTTCGACGCGCATCATGCGCGGCGACCGCGTCGGCCTGATCGGCCCGAACGGGGCGGGGAAGACCACGCTGCTCAAGCTCATTCTCGGCAAGATCGCGCCGGATTCGGGTACCGTGCGCCGCGGCACGCGCCAGACGGTCGCCTACTTCGACCAGCTGCGCGCCCAGCTCGACCCGGAGCTGCCGCTGACCGAGGTGATCAGCCCGGGATCGGATTTCGTCGAGATCGGGGGCGAGCGCAAGCATGTGATTGGTTACCTCGGTGATTTCCTGTTCGCGCCGCAGCGCGCGCGCTCGCCGGTGAAATCGCTGTCGGGCGGCGAACGCAACCGACTGCTCCTCGCACGGCTGTTCGCACGGCCTGCGAACGTGCTGGTGCTGGACGAGCCGACCAATGACCTCGATATCGAGACGCTCGACCTGCTCGAGGAGCTGCTGGCGGACTACGACGGCACGCTTTTCCTCGTGAGCCACGATCGGGCGTTCCTGGACAACGTCGTGACCCAGGTGATCGCTGCCGAGGGCGACGGGCGCTGGGGCGAGTACGCCGGCGGTTTCGCGGACTGGCAGCGGGTGAAGCAGGCCGCGGCGGAGCGTGAGAGCGAGGAGACGAGGGCGGCGGCCCCGAAACTGGTTGCGCCGGCCGCCCCCAAGCCAGGGGCCGCGAAAGGCGGGAAACTGTCGTTCAACGAAAAGCGCGAGCTGGAGGCCTTGCCGGAGCGCATCGCCGCGCTCGAGGCCGAGCAGGCGGCATTGCATGCGAGGATGGCCGACCCGGCGCTTTATCAGCAGGCGCCGCTGGAGGTGGCACGCATCAAGAGCCGTCTGGAGGAGCTCGACACGGAAATCGAGAATGCACTGGTCCGCTGGGAGGCGCTGGAGAGTCGCTCCGGCTGAAGTCTACGGCGCAAGGCCGCCGACGTTGTTGAGCCAGGCCGCCGCACCCGCAGCGGAGGCGAAGAATACGGCGATGTGGTACGCCGACCACCAGCGATAGCGCGTGGCGAGCCGGTTCGGGTCGAGGTCGGAAACGAGGAACAGCGACTTCGATGCGGGTTTGCGCACGACATGTGCTTCCGCGGCGGAGAGGACTTCGTCGCGCAGTTTCGTCACTTCGCGGCGCGCCTGGCTTCGCGCCAGCTCCCATTCGCGGAGATCGATTTCGCCGTTGCCGTCGAGGTCGAAGCGTTCGAGCAGGCGCTTGCGGTCCGATTTCCAGTGATCCAGCAGTTCGCGCGTCTGCCGTCCGATGTCGAAATCGGGGGCGATGCTGCCGAGCGTGGCGAATTCTCCGAGCACGTAGATGCGGTCCTGGTTGATCAGGCACCACTGCGTGTGTCGCATATCATCCCGGGTGTAGGTCTCCTTGCGGGTGACCATCATGTCAGCGCCTTCGGGATCCACGGCGCATACGCCGCTGCCGTCATCCAGCAGGAAGGATGCGTCGCTCTCGTCGGTGGAGACATGGCGCCATTTGCCGTCGCTCTGCCGGCGTTCCGTCTTCACGCGATACCAGAGCACGGGGAGTCCGTTTACCGGCGACAGCAGCGGTGTTCCGTCGAAGGGACGGCCGCGGCCGGTCAGCTCGACGTAGCCCTGGGCTGCGGATGCGATGCGCGAGGTCGGCGTGTCGGAGATCATGCGTGCCGCCCTGAGCGAGCGCAGCCAGCCGACGAGTCCGCTTGCGACGAGAACACTGATGCCGAGACCCCAACCCTTGCCGGGTGCGGTCTTGAGCATGATCGCGACGGTGAGGAATTGCAGCGTCGGCAGCGTGACATTCGCGATGTCGCGGCGCAGGCGGGTCAGCATACGGCGGTTGGCCGCCCGGTCAGGTGCTGAACAGAGTCTTCAGGTCGACGTCCGACTTTTCGGCGTTCGCGAATTCGAGCAGGGGCTTGGGTTCGAACTGGAACATGCGGGCGACGAAGACGTCGGGGAATTGCTCGATGCGGACGTTGAGCAGATTGACCGATTCGTTGTACCACTCGCGGCGGTCGGCGATACCGTTCTCGAGGGCGGTGATGCGCGTCTGCAACTGCATGAAGTGCTCGTTGGCGCGCAGCTCGGGGTAGGCTTCGGCGACGGCGAAGATCTGCCCGAGTCCGGTTCGCAGCATCCCTTCCGCCTTGCCGAGCGCGGTGACGTCCTGATGCTCGCGCGCGCTGGCGACGCGCGCACGCGCTTCGGTGACCCGCTGCAGCGTTTCCTGCTCGAACTGCTTGTACTGCTTGCAGACTTCGACGAGTTTGGGCAATTCGTCGTGTCGTTGCTTCAGCAGCACGTCGATGTTCGCCCATGCCTTGGCGATGTTGTGCTTGAGCCGGACGAGGCCGTTATAGACGACGATCGCATACAGCACAGCGACGACCAGCGCGCCCAGCGCGACGGCAGCGGACATGCTCATGGTTATCTCTCCCCTTGTTGCCGCAGCATGATATACGCAATTTGCGGCCAGCCGGCGGTGGAGGCGGTGCGCGCGCGGCTCAGGTCGCCGGCGGGAAGAAGCGGTGGAGTTCTTCGGCGGGGGTGCCAAGGCGCGTGAGCAGTTGTTCCGGGCTCATGTGGACGAGCTTGCCGACTTCCGCGATGTCGTCGGGGAGAGCGTCGTTGTCCCAGCCCGTCTGCAGGTGCCGCGCAAGGTCGGCCGCCAGCCGCACGTTGCGCACGCGCGGATTGTCCGCCTGGTCCGCATCCATGAGGGTGATGAGCAGTTCGGGCAGGTTCCAGGCGCGCACCAACGCTTCCTGTATCTCCTGCGCAGTGGCGCCGAAGATCGTACGTTGCGCCTCGCTCCGCCGCAACCAGCGGTTTGCGCGCTGCATTTCGAACACCCGCAGGGTCAGCGCAGGCGCGAAGGTCCAGCACATGATCTCGACGGCGTCGGTCAGCAGCGTCGCCACGGTGATTTCGTCGACATCGAGGTCGTGGCGGAGGATGGCCCAGTCGCGCGCGAAGTGCGCCGCGCGGCGTGCGCGGCCGATGGTCTTGAGCACGCCGACCAGTGCGTGCGGATGCGCGGCCAGGCGCTCTTCCACGGTGGCCATGCCGGAGAAGGTTTCGAAGAACGGCGTGAGCCCCATCATCATGATCGCCCGCTCGACGGTCGTGATGTCGTGATTCTGCCGGGCACCGCGCCGGGCCTGCAGTGTCGTCAACAACTTCATCGTCATCAGCGGGTCCGCGAGCACGGCGGCCGCAACGTGCCTGGCGCCGGTCGAGTCGTGCGCCGCGAGGCTCTCGAATTCCCTGACGGTCCGGCGCAGCACGGGTACGTCCTGTGCCGATACGAATTCGACATAGGCGTCGACCGATGCGAGCGGGGTGTCGATGAAGGCCATGAGCGTCGGGACCAGGCTGATGTCGGAATTATCGGCAGCGGATCGGGCGAAATGAAGAGCGGATGCCATTTGCCGGGGTGGCGTGCGGCTATTTGGCTATAATCGGCGCAAAAAGCGCGGCACGGTGTCGCGTCCCGACGAGAGAGGAGTAGAGCGCAAGTGAATACACCCTTCAAGGCTTTTCTGATCGATCAGGACGAAAACAAGAAGATCGTCAGCGGCATGGCGACCCTCGACGCGGCTAATCTGGATGCAGGCGAAGTCCTGATCCGGGTCCATTACTCCAGCATCAACTACAAGGATGCCCTCGCCGCGACCGGTGCCGGCAAGATCATCCGCCGCTTCCCGTGCGTCGGCGGCATCGACATGAGCGGCGAGGTCGTCGAGAGCGCCGATGCGCGCTTCAAGCCTGGCGACAAGGTCATCGCCACCAGTTTCGATATCGGCGTGGCGCATCACGGCGGGTACGCCGAATACGCCCGCGTGCCCGCGGGCTGGGTCGTGCCCCTGCCGCAGGGGCTGGACCTGTTCGAGTCGATGGCGCTGGGCACCGCCGGTTTCACAGCGGCGCTGGGCGTCGTGCGCATGGAGGACAACGGTCTCGCTCCGGCCAACGGGCCGGTCATCGTGACCGGCGCCACGGGCGGCGTCGGCGGCCTTGCGATCGACATGCTTGCGCGGCTCGGCTATCACGTGGTCGCGCTCACCGGGAAGGAAGTCGAAAGCGACTACCTGAAGATGCTCGGCGCGGCGGAGGTGAAGCTGCGCAGCACGATCGACCTCGACAAAGTGCGTCCGCTCGAGGCCGCCCAGTGGGCCGGCGCGGTCGATAACGTCGGCGGCCAGATCCTGCACTGGGTGTTGGCGACGATGAAGCAGGCCGGTACCGTGGCGAGCATCGGCAATGCGGCGAGCTTCAACCTGAATACGACGGTGTTCCCGTTCATCCTGCGTGGCGTGAGCCTGCTCGGCATCGACTCGGGCTACATAGGCTTCCCGACCCGTCAGCGCGTGTGGGACCGCCTCGCCACTGATCTCAAACCCCGCCACCTTGCGGCCGTGACGCGCACCATCACGCTCGACGAGCTGCCGGACGCCTTCGACGCGTATATCAAGGGTGCGATCAAGGGGCGTACGGTCGTGCGGATCGGCGCCTGAAGCGGCAAGGGGAGATTCCGGCCATGAGCGAACAGGAAAATCAGCCGCTGCCCAAGGTGCTGATCGTCGACGACTCGCGCATGGTGCGGGCCTCCATCGTCAAACTCATCCGCGGGCGGTTCGAATTCCGCGAGGAGGCCGACGGCGAAGCCGGCTGGCAGGCACTGCTCGTCGACCCGTCGATCCAGCTCGTCCTCAGCGACATCGGGATGCCCCAGCTCGACGGTTACGGGCTGCTTCAGCGCATCCGGGCCTCCAAGTTGTCGCGCATCCAGGAGCTCCCGGTGATCGTCATTTCCGGCGAGGAAGACGATGCCGTGCGCGAACGCGCCCGCCAGCTGGGGGCCAACGATTTCATCACCAAGGGCATCGGTGCGACCGAGCTTCTGGCGCGCCTCGACTCGCTGACGCGTCTGGCGCAGACGCGGCGCGAACTGGAGGAGAGTCGGGCCGCACTGGCCAAGCAGAGCCCGGTGGACCCCGTGTCGGGACTCGTCACCGAGTCGTACATGAACTGGCGCGGCGAACAGGAGTTGGCGCTGGCCCGCCGGCATCAGGCCGACCTCAGCGCGATGCTCGTGGAGATCGACCGCTACGACCAGCTGATCACGACTTACGGCGCCCACGTCGCCCAGCTCGTCGGGCGCAAGCTGTCGGGCATCCTCGCGACGCGGGTGCGCAAGGAGGATACCGTCACCCAGATCGCGCCCTCCCAGTTCGTCGTGTTGTCGCCCAGCACCGATCTCGGGGGCATCTGCGCCTTCGCCCTGCGCATGCAGCAGGCGATGGAAAAGCTGGTGATGACCTACCGCGAGGATCGCATCCGCATCAGCGTGACGATAGGCGTCGCAAGCTCGTCGGTGGACGAAGCGCAAAGCGTCAGCGAGCTGATCGGCATGGCCGTGAAGCGGGCCCAGGCGGGACGGCAGGCCGGCGGAAACCGCGTGGTGGGCGACCAGGGCGAAGTCACGCAGGACGCGGTCGATCGACTGCTCAGGCAGGTCGTGAGCATCGACCAGCTGCTCGGGCAGATCCGCGTTGGAGAGGGCGCTGCGCTCGACGCGCAGCTGCCGGCAGCAGTCGCCGCGCTGATGCCGCTGCTGCAGCTGATCGAGTCCCGCCTTGGCTGCGGGATTCCGCTGGACCGCCTTAGTAACTACAATTCTGCCTCCGGGGTCGCCGCGCAAGGTACGCAGAAGGCCTGAGTCGCTGCCCCGGGGAACAATAACAACAAAGCTGTGAAAGGTGGCGCCGCTGTCCCTTGGAGGAAAGGGGCCGGCGGTGCCGGAAGGCATATCTAAAGCAAGAAGTGCAGGGATCATAGTAGGGAGAGGAAGCTTATGACCGCGTACAACGAGTTTCACCGTCGTTCCATCGAAAAACGCGACGAGTTCTGGGCCGAGCAGGCCGGGCTCATCGACTGGAACAAGCCCGCAGAGCAGATCTGCGACTTTTCCAATCCGCCGTTCGTTAAGTGGTTCAAGGGGGGGGAAACCAACCTTTGCTTCAATGCCGTAGACCGCCATGCCGCGAAGCGTCCGAACGACCGCGCGCTGGTCTACGTGTCGACCGAAACCGACGAAGAGAAGGTCTATTCGTTCGCCGAACTGCAGCGCGAAGTCGAGCGCATGGCGGCGATCTACCAGGACCTCGGCGTCAAGAAGGGCGATCGCGTCCTGATCTACATGCCGATGATCGCCGAGGCGGCGTTCGCGATGCTCGCCTGCGCGCGCATCGGCGCGATCCACTCGGTGGTGTTCGGCGGTTTTGCCGCCGGTTCGCTGGCGACCCGCATCGACGATGCGAAGCCCGTGCTGATGGTGAGCTCCGACGCCGGCATGCGCAACGGCAAGCCCGTGCCGTACAAGCACCTCGTCGATGAGGCCTGCAAGCTGGCCGAGTTCCCGCCGCAGAAGGTCCTGATCGTCGATCGCGGCTTGGACAAGGGCTTCCCGAAGGTTGCCGGTCGCGATATCGACTACGGCGAACTGCGCGCGAAGCACATGGACGCCAAGGTTCCGGTGACTTGGCTGGAGTCGTCCGAGCCGAGTTACATCCTCTACACCTCGGGTACGACCGGCAAGCCGAAGGGCGTGCAGCGCGACACCGGCGGCTATGCCGTCGCCCTTGCCGCGTCGATGAAACACATCTTCACCGGCGATGCGGGCGAGACGATGTTCTCGACCTCCGACATCGGCTGGGTCGTCGGTCACAGCTACATCATCTACGGTCCGCTGCTCGCCGGCATGGCGACGGTCATGTACGAAGGCACGCCGCTGCGCCCGGATGCCGGCATCTGGTGGCAGATCGTCGAAAAATACAAGGTCACGGTGATGTTCTCGGCGCCGACCGCCGTGCGCGTGCTGAAGAAGCAGGATCCGGCCTTCCTCAAGAAGTACGACCTGTCCTCGCTCAAGCACCTGTTCCTGGCCGGCGAGCCGCTCGACGAGACCAGCCATAAGTGGATCATGGACGAACTGGGCATCCCGGTCATCGACAACTACTGGCAGACCGAGACCGGCTGGCCGATGCTGGCGATCTGCCGCGGCATCGAGCAGAGCCCGATCAAGCTGGGCTCACCCGCCTTCCCGGTGTATGGCTACGACCTGCGCATCTTCCGCGAGGATGGCAGCGAGTGCGGCGCCAACGAGAAGGGCATCGTCGGTATCGTCCCGCCGTTGCCGCCGGGCTGCCTGACCACCGTGTGGGGGCAGGATGACCGCTTCGTCTCGACCTACTTCAGCACCTTCAGCCATCCGGTGATTTACTCGTCGTCCGACTGGGGCATCAAGGACGAGAACGGCTACCACACCATCCTCGGCCGCATGGACGACGTGATCAACGTCGCCGGCCATCGTCTCGGCACCCGCGAGATCGAGGAAGCGATCCAGGCGCACACCGCGATCGCCGAAGTCGCAGTCGTCGGTGTGGCCGACCAGCTGAAGGGTCAGATGCCGATGGCCTTCGCCGTGGTGAAGGACGCTTCCCGTGTCGATTCCGCCGAAAAACGTGCCGAACTCGAGAAGGAAGTGATGAAGACCGTGGACAACCTCCTCGGCGCGATTGCCCGTCCGGCACGCGTGCACTTCATCTCGGGCCTGCCGAAGACGCGTTCCGGCAAGATGCTGCGCCGCTCCATCCAGGCGCTGGCGGAAGGTCGTGACGCCGGCGACCTGACGACGATCGACGATCCGAGCACGCTGGATCAGATCAAGGCCGCTCTGGCGGGCTGAGCCGGAGTATCGGGAAGCCGCAAGGAACCGCGCCTCGAGGCGCGGTTTTTTTTCGCGCGCAGGCGGGAGTTCCGCCGTGCGTGCTCATGCGGGACGCGTTGCGGAGGCCTTGTCCGCGTATGCGGCATGGATTTCCTCGCGAATCGTGGCCCACATCGGCTTCAGCATGAAGCGCATGCCCTTGATGATGCTCTGAACGTTCATCATCGACGGAATGCGGGTTCCCCGGTGCTCGACGGCGCCGCCAATCTGGCGGACGTCCACGCCGAGTCGTGCCAGATGGGTTGCAAGACGGGGTTCCGTCAGCATGAATACGGTCTCGATGCCGTGGCGTTCGGCAAGGGCGAGGGCCCCGAGGTAGAGGCCGATCGGAATGTAGGGGAAGCGCGGCTGACTGCTCGTACCGAAGTCCTCGTCACGGATCAGCGGGCTGGTGCGCGATTCGCCGCGCCGGCGCCGGTAGTCGGCGCGCACCGCCAGCCGCGACACCTCGGCGATCGTTTCGCGGGGCAGGCGGGCGGGGTCGACGATAGACCGGTCGAGCGTCGCGGCGCAAGTGTGCTCGAAGGGAAGCGGGCGGGAGCGTTCTAGCGGGTTAGTCAGCACGAGGCGCGTGCAACCGACGAGCTTGATCGGCTCGGAACTGGTGCGCAGCAGGCAATGCTCGCTGTGTACGTCGTATTCGTCGCTTTCGAGACGGTCGAGGCGCACCGGTTCGAATCCGAGATCCTCGCAATACACCTCATGTCGGACTCGATAGACGTCGTCGCGCAGTGCGTCGTCGATCGCGGGGTGGATCTGGAAGTATTTCCGGAATCCGTGGCCGAGGTTGAAACGTTCGAACAGCAGCAACGCCAGTCTCCTTGCATTGTCGGTTATGTGTGCGGATCTCGGCGCCCGGTCCGGATGCTTATCCCGCGTGTTTCCCGGCTTGTCTTCGTGCAGCGTTGTTTTCCGACAATCATAGTCCAAGTGTCTCCGATACTCTTCTTCCGTGAGGCATGCCAGAATCCGTCGCTTGGCATGTCGGTGCCCGTTCCCGGTGCGTGGTGAATGCGCGCCGCAGTGAGGACCTTCGGTAAACATGAAATTCGATTACGATGCAGCGTTCGCGCGCAACATCGGCTGGGTGACCGCAGCGGAACAATCCGCCCTGCGCGGCAAGCGCATCGCGATCGCCGGGATGGGCGGCGTTGGCGGCATCCACCTTCTGACCCTTGCGCGCCTCGGCATCGGTGCGTTCAACATTGCCGATTTCGACACCTTCGATCTCGTGAACTTCAATCGGCAGGCGGGCGCGATGATGTCCTCGGCCGGGCGCGCGAAGGTCGATGTGCTGGCCGGGATGGCGCTCGACATCAATCCGGGGCTGGATCTGCGCCGTTTTCCGGCGGGGGTGTCGAGCGACAATCTCGACGCCTTCCTGAAGGATGTCGATCTTTACGTCGACGGGCTGGATTTCTTTGCATTCGACATCCGGCGTGCGACGTTTGCGGCGTGTCACCGACTGGGCATTCCTGCGATCACCGCGGCGCCGCTCGGCATGGGGGCGGCGATGCTTGCCTTCCTGCCCGGGCGGACGAGTTTCGAGGAGTATTTCCGTCTGGATGGCTGCGAGGAGGAGGAGAGGGCGATCCGCTTCCTGCTGGGCCTGTCGCCGGCGATGCTCCAGCGGGCCTATCTTGCCGATCCCGCGCAGGTCGATCTCGCGCAGCGGCGCGGTCCGTCGACGATCATCGCATGCCAGTTGTGCGCCGGAGCCGCGGCTGCGGAGTCGTTGAAGATTCTCCTTGGCCGTGGGCAGGTGCTGGCCGCACCTTGGGGGTGGCAGTTCGATGCCTACAGGAGCCGCATGGTCCGGACGTGGCGTCCCGGCGGCAACCGCAACCCGCTGCAGCGTCTCGGGCTGTGGGTCGCCCGCCGGCAGTTGCGCCGCATGCGCGAACAGGGGGCGGGCCGTGCCTGACCGCGAAGTGCTGTTGAAGATCCTCGATCTCGCACGCTGGGCACCCAGCGGCGACAACACTCAGCCATGGCGCTTCGAACTCGCCGGGGGCGATCGCGTGCTGGTGCATGGCCACGATACGCGGGAGTGGTGTGTGTACGACTTCCGCGGGCATGCCAGCCACATGGCGCACGGCGCTTTGCTCGAGACCCTGAGAATTGCGGCCAGCGGCCACGGATGCGACGCGAGCTGGCGTTTGCTGCCGGGATGCCCGGATTCGGCGCCCGTCTATGAGGTCAGCGTGAACCGGTCGGAGCGGCCGGCCGATCCCCTGTTTCCCTTCATCGAAGAAAGGGTCGTGCAGAGAAGGCCGATGCGCATGCGACCGCTGTCCGACGACGAGATGCGCACGCTTGCCGCGGCAGTCGGCCGCGAGTATCGGGTTCAGTTCTTCGGCTCGCTCCGGGAGCGCGTCGCGGTTGCCCGCCTGCTGTGGAAGAGTGCGTACATCCGCCTTGCTTGTCCTGAGGCCTATGAGGTCCATCGCCGGATCATCGCTTGGGGGGCGCGCTTCAGCGAGGACCGCATTCCGGAGCAGGCCGTGGGTGTGGACTTCCTGACGGCCCGGCTGATGCAGTGGGTGCTGGGAAGCTGGCGGCGCGTCCGATTCTTCAACCGCTATCTTGCCGGCACCGTCCTGCCGCGCATGCAGCTCGATCTCCTGCCCGGCGTCCGCTGTGCGGCGCACGTTGCATTGCGACCGCGCATGCGTCTGCAGGAACATCCCGATTACGTCCATGCGGGCGTTGCCTTGCAGCGCCTGTGGCTCACGGCCACCTCGCTCGGGCTGCATCTGCAGCCGCAGATGACGCCGGTGATCTTCCGTTGGTATTGCCGCGCCGGGGCCTCGCTGTCGGCGTCGGCCGGCCTGGATGGGAGAGTCAGGGATCTCGCGGGGCAGTTCGAGGCCCTCGCGGGCATGCAGGAGCACGAGCCGTTGTGCTTCTTCTGCCGCGTCGGCGAGTCGTCCGCGCCCAAGTCCCGCTCCCTGCGCAAGGCCGTGCGGGATCTGCTTTCCGATGGCGGTCGCTGATACCGCAAGCCGGTACATCCGTCTGCAACCGAGGTGTGGGAATGATGGCACTGAATACTGCGCTGGTTCTGTTGACGGTCGTGCTGGGGCTGTTGCCGTTCGTATTTACGTTCCGGATGCAGCGTTATCTCGATCGTGTGCCGGAACGTGCGACAGCTGCGGCGCTGCACCGCCCTGTTTTCCTCGTGCTGCCGTGCAAGGGGATAGACCCGGGATTCCAGGACAACATCGACGCGTGGTTCATGCAGGACTGTCCCGATCTGCATCTGGTATTTGCCGTCGCCGCCGCGGACGATCCGGCCTGCGCGGAATTGCGGCGGGCGCTGGGGCGTCATGAGCTCGCCGGAGCACGCCACGCGGCGACGATCGTGGTGGCCGGTATCGACAACAGGCGCGCGCAGAAACTCACGAATCAGCTCGCGGCCGTGCGTAGCGTGGATGCCGGGGCGGGCGTGCTGGTCTTCGCCGATTCGGATATCCGGCCGGATCCGGGTTTCGTGTCCCGGCTCATCGCACCGTTGGGCGAGAGCGGTGTCGGAGCGACCACGGGCTTTCGCTGGTACCTGCCGCCGCAGCCGACCCTCGGAGCCATGCTGCGCAGCACGTGGAATGCGGGCGCGCTCCCCTTCCTGTGCGACCCGGCGCACAACTTCGCCTGGGGGGGCGCGATGGCCATCTCGGGCGAGGTGTTCCGGCGGGCGGAAGTGGACAAGGCGTGGGACCGCGCCGTTTCCGACGACTTCCCGTTTACGCTCGCGGTGCGCCGGGTGGGCCTGGAGCTGCGCTTCGTGACCTCGTGCATCGCGATTTCGCACGAAGGCTCGACGCTGCGCGAAACGCTCGAGTTCACGAACCGCCAGAGCATCATCTCGCGGGTGTATTTCCCCTTCCTCTGGTGGTCCGCGGCCCTCGTGCACTCGTTTGCGAACCTTCTACCGCTGTATGGTCTCGGCAGTGCCGCGGCCTATATGCTGACCGGCGCGCCGGTGTGGCTCGTCGGGGCGGGCTGCCTGGTGCTGGTGCCGCTGAGCCTTGCGAATGCGGTGCTGCTGCTGGGCAGCGTGAAGAGACTGCTGCCTGCGATTGCGGGCGATCTCGAGTGCCTGCGGTGGCGATACGTGCTGTGCGCGCCGCTCGCTTCACTGCTGAGTCTGGTAAATACCCTTTACTCCTCGACCACGCGGCGCATCACGTGGCGGGGAATATCGTATGAACTCCGCTCGCCGACGGAAACGGTCGTGCTGGGGCATGCGGCTTAGGCCGACGGCGGTCCGCCACCCGCCTGCTGTGCAGGAAGCCGGCTGTGCATGGTGCTGCGGCCTGATCATGGCGGACAAAATGAAGTGTTCCGATGCGCGCCTTGCCGGAGCGACTCGCGCGAATCGCAACAACAAAGGGGGACGAGGTGCCGTTTCACACCATTGATGCCATCCTGGGCGGGGTTGCGCTCACGCTCAGCCTGCTCGTCGCATTCGCCGGCGCGTCGCTGGCGTTTCACGCGGTTGACGCCGTGCCGTCGTTCGCGCCGCTGATCGCGATCGCGGTATTCGCACTGCTGGTGATCGCCACGACCGGGTTGATCGGTCGCGCCGTGCATGCCCGCTATCCCCTCGTTGCCGGCCGGCTCAGCCTCGCGGTGCCGGGCCGCGAGGCGAATGTGTGGAAGCTGCTCGGTTTCCTCAACCTGTTCAATCTGAGCGTGCTGATTCACACCTATGCTTGCCCGGTGACGCTGCGCGGAGTGTTGTACAGGTTCTTCGGCAGCAGGGTGGGGCATAACATCATGATCGGCGGCAAGATCATCGAGCCGTGGATGGTGTCGCTGGGCAATTTCGTGATCCTGGGGGAAGACAGTCTGGTGACCGGCCACCTCATCCGCGGCAGCGAGCTCATCCTGGGTCGCGTGCGCATCGGCAACAACGTCACGGTCGGCGTCAAGGCGGTGGTGATGCCGGACGTGGAGATCGGCGACGGCGCGGTGGTCTGGGCAGCTGCGGTCGTGCCGATGGGGAGCCGGATCGGGCCGGGCGAGGAGTGGGCGGGGATTCCTGCGCGTTGCGTGCGCCGTGACGGAGTGCCCGTCTGAGGGGGCGGCCGCCCGGATGCTGCTGCCCGCATGCTCACGGGGCTGCGCGTGCACGGCCTGCGGGGACATCGGGCGCGGAATCTCCGTGCGGACGGGTCTGCTGGAGGGCTTGATAGCGTTCCAGCACCCTGGGGACATACATCATCGTTTCCGCATAGGGAGGAACGCTGCCGCCGTGTCTCTCGACTGCGCCTTCTCCTGCATTGTAGGCGGCCAGCGCCAGCGGCAGCGAAGCGAAGCGGTCGAGCAGCTCCCTCAGGTATTGCGCTCCGCCAGCGAGGTTCTGGCGCGCGTCGAACGGATCGCGGACGCCGAACCGGGTGGCGGTGGCCGGCATGAGCTGCATCAGGCCGAGCGCCCCCTTGGGCGAGCGGGCGCGCTCGTCGAAGCGGCTTTCGACGAACGCGACGGCTTCGATGAGGGCGGGGTCGAGGCGGTGCCGGCGGGCGGCGTCATGGATCAGCGGGGTGAGCTGATCCGGGCTGCGGCGCACGCTGGCCGCCTTCGCTCGTGCCCCGGCACTGCCCGGGGCAGGGCGCGGAGGGCTGACGTCGAGGATCAGGCGGTGCCTGGGATCGCTCGGGGCGTCGCTGAAGTTGAACACGCCCTGCTCGTCGGCATAGCCGTAAAGGCGATCGGCCCGGCACGGCGAACTGCCGCAGATCGCGAGCACGACGCACGTGGCCACAGCCGTGCGCGACACCTGCAGCCGGGGCTGCGAAGTCAAGCCGGTCGCACTGTCTCGCAGAGGCATGGGACAGCGTCGGCACGCGATGAGCTGGATCATGAGGAATGTTCCTCCCGCACGGTAAAGTATGTAGGAATTCGATACTGCTTTCTATGCTAATGTTGGTTCAGGGCAGGCATTGATGCCACCGGCGCCGCAAGGCGCGTCGCCCAGGATTCGCGGTCCCCGAGGGGATGCCGGCTTCCATGACGATGCTGTGCAATTGACGATTCTTTGGTGATGCATGCGTTATCGTGTCAGAGCCCTGGGGGCGAATGCGTCTGTCGTTGAAACCGAGCTCGAGGCGGGGTGCGAGGCGGACGTGCGAGCGCAGGCGGAGGCCCGGGGGCTCTCCGTCCTGTCGCTGAAGGCGCTGGAGCGGGGGCGCGGTGGCGGCCGCTTTCCGTTGCTCCTCTTCAACCAGCAATTGCTGGCACTGCTGCGCGCGGGCATTCCGCTTTCCGAGGCGATCTCCGCGTTGATGGAGAAGGAGCGCTGGCCGGCGATCCGGTCGGTGCTGCAGGGAATGCGCGACGCGCTGCGCGAAGGGCGCAGCCTTTCGAGCGCGCTCGAGTCGGCGCCGCAGGCGTTTCCGGCGCTGTATGTCGCGCTGATCCGGGCGGCGGAGCGTACCAGCGACCTCGAACGGGCCATTGCGCGCTACATCTCCTATCAGGAGGATGGCGACCGTCTGCGCGACAAGCTGGTCAGCGCAGCGATCTATCCCTTGCTGCTGGTCGGGGTCGGCAGTCTCGTCGTTCTGTTCCTGCTCGGGTATGTGGTGCCACGCTTTTCGCATATCTACCAGAATGTAGGCAGCAACCTGCCGTGGATGTCCCGTCTCCTGCTGGAGTGGGGGCAGTTCGTCGAGGGGCATGCCCTGCTGCTGGTGGCGATCTTCGCGGCGATGCTGGCTGGCGGGGCCCTGGTCGTGCGCAGCAGGGCGCTGTGGGCAACGGTCGGGCGCTACATGTGGAAGATGCCTTTCATCGGCGAGCGCATGCGGGTGTTCCAGCTCGCGCGCTTCTACCGGACGGTGGGCATGCTGCTTTCCGGCGGTATTCCCGTCGTGACCGCCCTCGGGATGGTTTCGGGCCTGCTTTCACCGCCGCTGCAGGCCGGTCTTGCTGCGGCGATTGCTGCGATCCGCGAGGGGCGCAGCTTCTCCTCGATGCTGGCGGCGCGCGGCCTGACCACGCCGGTTGCCTTGCGCATGCTGGAAGTCGGCGAGCATGCGGGGAATCTCGGTGAAATGCTCAGCCGTGCGGCGGAATTTCACGAAGAGGATACTGCGCGGCAGGTAGAGTGGCTTACACGCCTGTTCGGTCCGCTGCTGATGCTGCTGATCGGTTGCGCGATCGGCCTGATCGTCGTGCTCATGTACATTCCGATATTCTTGCTTGCAGAGAGCATTCGATGAGCGAATCGTTGACGGCGGAGCCGGCTACCGCTCCCTTTACCGCTGCCGAGATGGCGACCGCAGCCGCCAGCGGCGAGGGTGTCGTCGACGGGCTTGTGAAGCTGGAAACGGATCCGGCCGTTCGCGTCGCACGTCTGGCCCGTACGCTCGCGCTTGCGTCGATGGGGCACGGGCGCCTGATGGCGCTGGAGCCCGACTTCGACGCTATTCCGTTCGAGATGGCCCTGAGCCGCGAATGCGTGGCGCTGCGCGACGAAGACGGTGGATTGCTGGTGGCGATCGCGGATCCCTTCGACACCGATCTGCTCGACGGTTTGGGGGGGCGTCTCGGCGAAGCCTACGCGCTGGTGCTCGTGGACCACGATGATCTCGCGGCCTGCCTGGCGCGGCACGAGGACGAGGTCCGCCGGGCGGCCGGACTGATCGAGTCGCGCGAGGAGGGCGGCGAGGGGGACGGTGTCGAGGATCTGTCGCTCAAGCGCATCAGCGCCGACGCGAGTCCCGTCGTCAAACTGGTCAATTCGACCCTCTATGACGGCCTGAAGCAGCTCGCGAGCGACATCCACCTCGAGTCGGTCCCCGGCGGGCTGGTGATCAAGTACCGCCTCGACGGCGTGCTGGTGCGTGTCGGCAGCGCGCAGGGCAACGAGCTCGCGGAGCAGGTCATCTCCCGCATCAAGGTGATGGCGGAACTCGACATCGCCGAGCGCCGGGTGCCGCAGGACGGACGCTTCAAGGTCCGGTCGGGCGGGCGCGAGATCGACTTCCGCGTCTCGATCATGCCCAGCATCCACGGCGAGGATGCCGTGTTGCGCATCCTCGACAAGGAGCACCTCAGCCGCGAGATGAGCGGGCTGACGCTGGAGACGCTGGGTTTCGACGACGAGACCCGGGGCGCGCTGCGTCACCTCGCGAGCGAACCCTACGGCATGCTGCTGGTCACCGGGCCGACCGGTTCTGGCAAGACGACCACGCTGTACGCGACGCTTGCCGAGACCAACCAGGGGCTCGACAAGATCGTCACGATCGAGGATCCGGTCGAGTACCAGCTCAGCGGCGTGCTGCAGATCCCGGTGAACGAGAAGAAGGGCCTGACCTTCGCGCGCGGCCTGAGGTCCATTCTGCGGCACGACCCGGACAAGATCATGGTCGGCGAGATCCGCGACGGTGAAACCGCGGAAATCGCGGTGCAGGCGGCCCTCACCGGCCACCTGGTGTTCACCACCGTGCATGCGAACAACGTCTTCGACGTCATGGGGCGATTCATGCACATGGGGATCGATCCGTTCAATCTCGTCGCCGCGCTCAATGGCATCGTCGCCCAGCGCCTGTTGCGCATCAATTGTCCGCACTGTACCGAGGACGTACCGCCCGACGTACAACTGATCACGCGCTCGCGCATCGGCGATGCGAGCGGTTTCCGCTTCCGTGCGGGCCATGGCTGCGGCCAGTGCCGCGGGACGGGGTACCGCGGGCGGCGCGCGGTCGCCGAAGTGCTGTTGCTCGACGACGAGATCCGCGAGCTGATCGTGGCGCGCGCGCCGATCCGGACGGTCAAGGAAGCGGCCCGGCGCAACGGATTCCGCGGCCTGCGCGACGCGGCGCTCGCGGTGGCGGCTTCCGGGGAAACCACGCTGCAGGAGGTGAATCGTGTCACGCTTCTCGGCTGAGGTCCGCAGCCTGCTGATCGAGCAGGATGCGATCCGCGTCGGGCACGGCGCGACGCAAAAACGCCTGGCCTACGAGTGGGCGCCCGATGCCGCCCTGGCCGCGCTGGCTGCGGCACCGGATGGCGGGGTGCAGCGCGGATCGCGTTGGGACGTGCTGTTCGCCGATGCGGTGGTGCGCTATCTGATCGTCCAGTGGCCGCCCGGCCTGCGTGGCGGGGCCGAGCGCGAGGCCTTTCTTGCGCTCCGTTTCAGGGAGGTGCACGGGGTCGGGGCGCCCGAGTGGCGCATCGTCGTCGAGCGCGGCGCGACCGATTTCCCCGTCATCGCGTGCGCCGTGCCCGCCGCGCACGTCGAGGCGGTGGCCGCGTGGGGAAGCGAGCACCGGCTGCGTTTCGGCAGCGTCACGGGCGAGTTCCTCGACGCCTATAACCGTGCGCGCCCCGAGCTGGAAAGCCCTTTCGGCGCATTGGCGGTGCAGCGCGAGGGGCGGGTCACGCTGGGATTCTGGCGTGACGCACAGTGGCAGTCCTTGCGCAGCCAGCCGCTGGGGCCGGCGGGGGATACGTCGCTGGGCCTGTACCTGGAGTCCCAGTCGCTGCGCTCGGGCGTACCGGGCGAGGCCGGGGTTCTGTACTGCATCGGGGAGGGACCGCGGGTTCCTGCCGGATGGCGCAAGGTGGCGCTGCACGCCGGAGGGTGGGAAGGATGAGACGGGTCCCGTTGCCGGTCGATCTCGATTTGCTGCAAACGCGCCGGCGCGTGAGCGCCGCGGGGTGGGGGCTGCTCGCTGCCGGTCTGCTTGCCTGTGCGCTCCAGTTTGTCGAGTACCGTCGCGCCAGCGCCGAAATCGATGCGCGCGAGGTGGCCGTCGCGCGTGCGCGTGAAGCGGCGCGGCGCGCGCAGCCCGTGGCCGCGGCACAGAGGAACCCGGTGGGGGCCGAAGAGGCGAAGGCTGTCATCGGCGTCGCGGCACGCCTGAACGCGGACTGGGGGGGGATGCTCGGTGGTGTGGCGGGGGCGCAGGGCGAGGGAGTCACCTGGCTGAGCCTGCAGGCCGATCAGGCTCGGGGCAGGCTCGCGGTCGCGGGGCAGGCCCGCTCGCTGGCGGAAATGTTCGAGTTCCTGGCCCGACTCGGGGCGGTGCAGGGGATACGCGAAGCGCAGTTGGCGAATTACGAATGGGTGCGAGTCGGCACCCGGGATGCGGTGCGATTCACCGTGAATGCGAAATGGAGCGGACGCCCGTGATGCCCGGTGCCGGTGTGTTCGTTCGTTGCTGGTGCCCCCGTCTCGTCGCTGCGATGGTGCCAGCGGCCGGCGGCGAGGCTGCCGGGGCCGCTGTGCCACAGGGGAGCCTGCCGCGCAGCGGCGGGTCGCCCTTCCGCCTCGTCAGGGAGTACATCGGCCGTCTCGCGATGAATGCCGGTCTTCCCGGTGCGCTCGGCGTCGTACTGCTGGTGGCCGCCGTGCTGGGCGGTTATGCCGGCGGTGCGGACAACGATCGCCGTGCCGGCGCGCTTGCCGAGGAGCAGGGCCGGATAGAGCGCAACGCAAGCGCGCCGGCCCCGGGCGACGACGAGCGCACCCGCGTCGTGGCCTTCTTCGACCGTTTCCCGCCGGTAGGTGCGCTGCCCGACAGCCTGCGTCACCTGAACGAACACGGTGCGGCGCACGGCATCCGCGTGCAGCGCACCGACTACGGCAGCACTGCGGTGGCCGGCACGCCGCTGACGCTCGTCAGCCTCACGATTCCCGTGCAGGCCGACGCGGAGGCGCTCTACGTCTGGCTCGGCGCGCTGTTGCGGGAAATGCCCGAAATCGCGCTGGAGTCGGTGAGTCTCAAGCGCGACACGAGCGATGCCGCGACGGTGGAGGCGGATGTCCGCCTGCAACTCTATCTGCGGGGGCGCTCATGACGAGGCGCCACGTTCTCCTGACTGTAGCCCTGCTGGCAACGCTGGTCGCGAGCTGGTGGGCGGTCAATGAGGATTCGGGCGAGGTCGCGGTGGTGCTGCCCGTCGAGCGCGCAACCCGGTCGCAGGCCGCCTCCGGGCAGGGGGCGTCGGCCGATGTGCCAGCATCCTCCGGGGGGAGTCTGGCCAGACTCGACGCGGAGCGGGCGCCGTGGCCCGAGCTTTCCGATCCTCTGGCGCGTATCGTCAGCTTCGCTCCGCCTCCGCCGCCGCCCGTGTCGGTGGCCCCCGCCGAGCCGCAGGCGCCGCCGCTGCCGTTCCGCTATGTCGGCGCGATCGACGACGCGCAGGGCAAAGCCGTGTTTCTGCTCGAGGGCACGCAGGTCCGCCTGGCGCGCCCGGGAGAGGAAATTGCAGGCCGTTACCGTGTCGAGCGCATTACCCCGTCCGCGGTCGAATTCACTTATCTGCCGCTCAAGAAAATGCAGACTCTCAATCGCCAGAATCCATGAAACCGAAGACTTCGACCTTATCGCTTTACGGGGATTGCCAAGTCCTTCGTTCAAGGCCCGTGAGCGGCTCGGCGTGCCGCGGTGCTCCGGCGCGGAACGAATTCCCGCTGTCCGGGGCGCTGCGGAGAATCGTGCTCCCGGCGCTTTCGGTCCTTCTTCTCGCCGCGTGCGCGACGAATGCGGCGCTGGAGCAGAGCCGCGGCGATTTCGCCGCCGGCGATCGCGTGGGGGCCCTGCTGCGGCTCGAACAGGCCGTGAAGAAGGACCCCGAGAACCTCGAACTGCGCAGCTATTACGTGCGCCAGCGCGATCAGGTCGTGACGGAGAGGCTCGGTGTGGCCGAGAAGGCGCACGGGGCGGGGAAACTGGATGAAGCGGCGACGCTATACCGCGACGTGCAGAAGCTCGACCCGGAAAACGCCAGGGCCCGGCTCGGGCTCGAGGACGTCGAGCGTGCGCGCCGCCGCGCCGAGCGGCTGGGGCAGGCGAGGGCGGCACTGGCGGCCGGTGACGCGTCGACCGCCGGGCGTATCGCGCGCGGCGTGTATGCCGAGGCGCCCGGGGACCGGGCGGCCCGCGAACTGGTGCTGGAACTGGACGAACGTGCCGAGCGCACGAGCAAGCCGCGTGCAGAGTCCCTGCAGGGGGCGATGGCCAAGCCGGTGACGCTGGAGTTCCGCGACTCGCCGCTGCGCGTCGTGTTCGAGGCGCTGTCGCGTGCGAGCGGGCTCAATTTCGTGTTCGACAAGGACGTGCGCGCCGACAGCCGCGTGACGCTGTTCGTGCGCGAGAACTCGGTCGACGAGGTGCTGCGCCTGCTGGCGGCGACGCAGGGTATCGAACGCAAGTTGCTGAATGCCAATACCGTCCTGATCTACCCGATCACGACTGCCAAGCAACGCGACCACGTCGAACTGGTGACGCGCAGCTTCTACCTCGCCAACGCGGAAGCGAAGGCGGCACAGACCCTGATCAAGCAGTTGGTGAAAAGCAAGGATGTCTTCATCGACGAGAAGCTCAACCTGCTCGTGATGAAGGACACGCCTGACGCAGTGCGCATGGCCGAAAGGCTCGTTGCGACCCTGGACGTGCCCGAGCCGGAGGTGATGCTGGAGCTGGAGGTGCTGGAGGTCAGCCGCAACAAGTTGATGGACCTGGGGATCGATTTCCCGGATCAGGTCGGTTACGGGCTGCTGACGCCGACCCTCGAAGGCTCGAGTCAGATTATCAACAACGTGACCATTACCGGTCCGACGCAGCTTGGCGGCAAGCTGCTCGACGGCAACATCGACCTGCGCCACAACCGCAAGGACCTCGTGCCCTTCATCGCGAACCCCGGCGCGGTGCTGCGCCTGCGCAGCGAGGACGGCGATTCGCGAATGCTCGCGAACCCGCGCATCCGCGTGCGCAACCGTGACAAGGCGAAAGTCCATATCGGCGACAAGTTGCCCGTGTTTACCACGACCTCGACAGCCAACGTCGGTGTGTCGGCTTCGGTGTCCTATCTCGATGTCGGTCTGAAGCTGGAGGTGGAGCCGTCCGTTTATCGCGACGACGAGGTCGGGATCAAGCTCAGCCTGGAGGTGAGCAGCATCGTCAAGGAAGTGCCCGGCCCCTCCAGTTCGCTGGCCTACCAGGTCGGTTCGCGCAGCGCGTCCACGTCGCTGCGCCTGCGGAACGGCGAGACGCAGGTGCTCGCGGGACTGATCAACGACGAGGAGCGCTCCTCTGCGCAGCGCCTGCCTGGACTGGGCAATCTGCCGGTGCTCGGAAGGCTGTTCTCGGCCCAGCGCGACAGCAACAACAAGTCCGAGATCGCGTTGCTGATTACGCCGCGCATCGTGCGCAACGTCCTGCCGCCCGTCGCGTTGCTGGCCGAAATGCCCGCAGGGACGGAATCGAACATCGGTGCCGAGCCGCTGCGGATCGGTCCGACCGCGCCGCGCAGCCTGGGGCTCGTCGGCGACTCGCGGGCGGTTGCCGCGCCTGGCGCTCCTCCCGCCCTGCCGCGGCCGGTCCCCGAGGAGCGTCCGGTCGCAGCCGAGGTGCCGGAGGCCAAGGAGGAACAGGAAGCGCCCGAAGTCGTGCTGATCGTTCCCGAAACGGCTCGCCGCGGCGAATCGGTGAATGCCGTGATGCGCGTGACCGGGGCCGCGGGCGCGACCAGCGCCGAGGTCACTATCGCCTACGATGCCAATCGTCTGGACGCCGACGGGGCGACGACGCCGGGCTCGGTCCAGTTGCCGGTGACACTCAGTGACGGCAAGGCCGAGTTGCCGCTGCGCCTGCGCAGCAAGCCCGACGCATCGGGCGCCGCGACACTCGTCGTGACCGGCATGAAACTGCGGCGCGAAACCGGCGAGGAGACCGTGCCGCTGTCGGCCGGGGGCGTGGTGCGCATCGTCGAGTGAGAACCAGGTGGCGCGCGGATTCACCCTGATCGAACTGGTCGTGACGGTGGCCATCATCGGAATCCTCGCGGTCGGGGCGATGCCGCTCGCCGAACTGGCGGCGCAGCGCGAGCGGGAGTCCGAGCTGCGCATCGCCCTACTCCAGATCCGTGCCGGGCTGGACGCCTACAAGGCGGCTTACGTCGAGGCACGGATCGAGCAGCGCGTCGATGCATCGGGTTACCCGCCGGATCTTGCGGCCCTCGTGAACGGCGTGCCGGACGTCAGCAACCCCGCGGGCAAGCGCATCTACTTCCTGCGTCGTCTGCCGCGGGATCCTTTCCATCCCGATCCGACCGTGCCTGCCGCGGAAACGTGGGGGCTGCGCAGTTATGCGAGTCCGCCCGACGAGCCGGCCGAGGGCAAGGACGTGTATGACGTCTACTCGAAATCGACCCGCGCGGGACTCAATGGCGTGCCATATCGTGAATGGTAGCGGCGGCGTGAAGATCAGGAAGGCAGCGGGGGGCTTCACGCTCATCGAGCTGCTGGTGGTGCTGGCCATCATCGCGACCCTGATGTCGATCGCGGCGCCGCGCTATTTCGAACACCTGGACCGCAGCCGCGAGGTGTCGCTGCGCCAGACGCTGTCAGTCGTGCGCGATGCGATCGACCGCTACCACTCGGACATCGGCAAGTGGCCACCCGATCTCGACACCCTCGTGGCGAAGCGTTACCTGCGCAGGGTTCCCGTCGATCCGCTCACCGAGCGCAGCGATTCGTGGCTGTTCGTGCCGCCTCCGGGCGAAGAGGAGGCGGGGGTGTGGGATCTGCACAGCGGCGCCGAAGGCACGGCAAAGGACGGGACGCGCTTTGCCGAGTGGTGAGATTGCGCGCGGCCGTCCGCGCACCGACGGCATGACTGCCGCACTCCGTGCGGCCAGGGCGCGGCAGGCCGGATATACCTACCTGTTGGTGCTGTTCATCGTCGCGGGTCTGGGCCTGCTGGTGGCGCAGACCGGGCTGGTCTGGCACCAGGCGGCGCAGCGCGATCGCGAGGCGGAGCTGCTGGTGATCGGCGTGGAGTTCTCGCGTGCGCTGTCGAGCTATGTGAAGGCCGGCGCGGATCACAGCCTGCCGGAGGGGCTGGAGCAACTCGTCGAGGACCGGCGTGGTCCGGTGCTCGTCAGGCACCTGCGCCGGATCTATCGCGATCCTTTCACGGGGCAGCCCGTCTGGGGTTTCGAAAAGGCGGGCGGACGAGTCTCCGGGGTCTACAGCCTCGCCCAAGGCGTCCCGATCAGGCAGCACGACCTGCCCAAGGAGCTGGGCGGGCTCACGGGCGAGGTCAAGAGCTATGCCGACTGGGTGTTCAGGCCGCTCGCGCCGGGCGGTGGCGCCGCGGCGGGGACGGCATCCGGGGTGGGCCCCGCAGCAGGTGCCCGCGCGGAGGGCGGTGCAGCCGTTCCGGCGTCGGCAGATTAGCGCAACACCATGTTGTCGCGGTGGATCAGTTCCGGCTCGTTGATGTAGCCGAGCAACGGTTCGATCTCGGTGCTGGGTTTGCGCGCCACGCGGCGGCATTCGGTGCTGTTGTAATTGACCAGCCCGCGGCCGATCTCCTCGCCTGACGGCGTGCGGCAGGCGACCGCCGAGCCGCGTTCGAAGTCGCCGCGAACCTCGATCACACCCACCGGCAGCAGGCTGCGGCCGCTGCGCAGCGCCGCCACGGCGCCGTCGTCGATGACGAGGTCGCCGGCGAGCTGCAGGTGGTCGGCGAGCCACTGCTTGCGCGCCTGCAGCGGCGAGCTGGTGGCGTAGAGCAGGGTTCCCAGCGCTTCGCCCTGGCCGAGGCGCACCAGCGCGTCGTCTTCGTGGCCGCTGGCGATGCAGGTGTGGGCGCCGCTGCGGGCCGCGCGCTGGGCCGCGCGGATCTTCGTGATCATGCCGCCCTTGCTGATGCCGGAGCCGGCGCCGCCCGCCATCGCCTCGTAGGCGCGGTCCTCGGCGCGTCCCTCGGAAACCAGCGTCGCCGCCGGATCCTGGCGCGGATCGGCGGTGTAGAGGCCCTTCTGGTCGGTGAGGATGATCAGCGCGTCCGCTTCGATGAGGTTCGCGACCAGCGCACCCAGCGTGTCGTTGTCGCCGAACTTGATCTCGTCGGTGACGATGGTGTCGTTTTCGTTGATGATCGGCACGACGCCGAGCTCGAGCAGCGTCGTCAGGGTCGAGCGTGCGTTGAGGTAGCGCTTGCGGTCGGCGAGATCGTCATGCGTGAGCAGAATCTGTGCGGTGCGGATGCCGTGGCGCGAGAAGGCGTCCTCGTAGGCTTCGACGAGTCCCATTTGCCCGACCGCGGCGGCGGCCTGCAGCTTGTGCATCTCGTGCGGGCGTTTCGTCCAGCCCAGGCGCTGCATGCCGGCCGCGATGGCGCCCGAGGACACCAGCAAGACCTGCTTGCCGGAGTCGCGCAAGGCGGCGAACTGGCGAGCCCAGTCCGCCATCGCGGCCTTGTCGAGGCCGGCGCCGTTGTTGGTGACGAGGGCGCTGCCGACCTTGACCACCAGGCGGCGCGCGTTGCGGATCTTGTTTCGCATGATCTGTGACGGCAAGCGTGGGCTAACGGGGAGGAAGATCCGGCGCGAGGCCGGATCCGGGATCAGCTGCCGGATTTGTCCGGGCGGTCCTCTTCATCGAGGTCGTCTTCATCCTCGTCCCCGTCCTCTTCTTCGGCGAGGACCGCCTGGAGACGGGCTTGGTAGGCAGCCTCGGCACGGGCTTCGGCTTCGGCGGCGAGTCGGGCTTCCTCGGCGGCGTGGGCTGCGCGCTCGGCTTCGGCTTGGGCGCGGTCGGCGTCGAGGAAGTCCTGAATCGCGAAAATCAGCGGACGGACGCCGACGCCGGTGAGGGCGGAAATCTCGAAGTGACTATCCACCGGGCCATAGGCATCGAGGAAGGCGGCGACGCGTTCGGCGCGCTCTTCTTCTGGGATCAGGTCCAGTTTGTTCAGGGCGAGCCAGCGCGGCTTGTTATAGAGCGACTCGTCGTACTTGCGCAGTTCCTCGACGATCGCCTTCGCGTCATGCACCGGATCGGCCTCCGGATCGAAGGGCGCGAGGTCGACGAGGTGCAGCAGCACGCGGGTGCGCTGCAGGTGACGCAGGAACTGGTGGCCGAGGCCGGCACCTTCGGCCGCACCCTCGATCAGGCCGGGGATGTCGGCGATGACGAAGCTGCGGTTCTCGTCGGTGCGCACGACGCCGAGGTTGGGCGCGAGCGTTGTGAAGGGGTAGTCGGCGACCTTCGGCTTGGCGGCCGAGACGGAGCGGATGAAGGTCGACTTGCCGGCGTTGGGCATGCCCAACAGGCCGACGTCGGCCAGCACCTTGAGTTCCAGGCGCAGCATGCGGCGCTCGCCTTCCTCGCCGAGGGTGCGCTTGCGCGGGGCGCGGTTCACGCTCGACTTGAAGTGCAGGTTGCCGAGGCCGCCCTTGCCGCCGCGGGCGATCAGCGCGCGTTTGCCATCGACGTTGAGGTCGGCGATGAGTTCGCCGGTCTCGTAGTCGGTGATCGCGGTGCCGACCGGCATGCGCAGCGTGATGTCCTCGCCGCTCTTGCCGTAGCAATCCTTGTTGCCGCCGTTCTCGCCGCGCTGCGCGCGGTGCATGCGCGTGTAGCGGAAGTCGACCAGCGTGTTGAGGTTGCGGTCGGCCACCGCGAAGATGCTGCCGCCGCGGCCGCCATCGCCGCCGTCGGGGCCGCCGCGCGGGATGAATTTTTCGCGGCGGAAGGAGGCCGAACCGTTGCCGCCGTCGCCGGCGATCGCCTCGATGCGCGCTTCGTCAATGAACTTCATGGGTGCTGTGCCGAGTTGTGCTTATGGCAAAAACAAAAAAGCCCTACCGCAAGGATAGGGCTTTTCGAACCTTGACGCCGGAACTCAGGCGGCTTCGGGTACGATGACGACCGTGCGGCGACGCGAAGCGCCCTTCACGGTGAACTGCACGGTGCCGTTCTTCAGCGCGAACAGGGTGTGGTCCTTGCCGATGCCGACGTTCTCGCCCGGGTGGTATTCGGTGCCGCGCTGGCGAACGATGATGTTGCCGGCGAGCACGAACTGGCCGCCGTAGCGCTTCACGCCAAGTCGTTTCGATTCCGAGTCGCGGCCGTTACGGGAACTACCGCCAGCTTTTTTGTGTGCCATGACGAATTACCTCCTTGGCTAATCAGGCCGAGATCGCTTCGATGCGAAGCTCGGTGTAGTTCTGACGATGGCCTTGGTGCTTCTGGTAGTGCTTGCGGCGGCGCATCTTGAAAATCGTGATCTTTTCGTGACGGCCGTGGGAAACCACGGTGGCCTTCACTGCGGCGCCGGAAACCACCGGGGTGCCGATCTTGACCGACTCGCCCTCGCCGACCATGAGAACCTGGTCGATGGTGATTTCGGAGCCCACGTCTGCCGGTATCTGTTCTACCTTGATCTTTTCGCCGGCGACGACGCGATACTGCTTGCCGCCGGTTTTTATCACCGCGTACATGGTGTTGCTCCAGTTGATGGGTTTGCAAAGAATCGCGCACTTTACACGATGGGTCAAAGAATCGTCAAGGAAATCAGCGCTTAGGCGCAGGCGCCGGTAGCTTTGCCGGCATGTTGCCGGATGCGGGTATTCCCCAATGCTGACATTGGGTCCAAGTGGAACTATGATGCAAATGTTGTCAGACAACTTTGGGGCGGCCAAGCATATGGGGGCAAGTGAAAGATCGGGGCGCGGGCCGCGGTTGAGTGTCGTCGTCGCGGGCCAGCTCGAAGCCTGGATCAGCGAGCAGGGGCTGAAAGCGGGAGCGCTGCTGCCGACCGAGAAGGTCTTGTGCGAGCGCTTCGGCGTGAGCCGGGCGGTGATCCGCGAGGCGATTTCGCGGCTGAAGGCCGACGGTTGCGTGATGACGCGACAGGGTTCGGGTGCATACGTCGCGGCGCGGCCGGGCCAGGGGACCTTCCGGCTGCTGCGGGGGGGCGCCAATGGCGAGGGGACGACCGACAGCACCGTCTCTGATCGCGAGGTATCGGACATCTTCGAGCTGCGCTACCTCGTCGAGGCTGGTGCGGCCGAACTGGCTGCACTGCGGCGGTCGCCGCAGGAACTGGATCGCATGCGCGCGGCGCTGGAGCGCATGGCGGCCGCGCTGGAGACCGGCGCCGACGCCCACACGGACGACGACGCCTTTCACGTCGCGGTCGCGGCTGCGACGCACAATCCGCAGATCGAGCGTTTCCAGGCGTTCATGGGACAGCAGTTTTCCGATTCGCGCGCGCCGACCTGGAACGAGGCGGGGCATCGCGCCGGCCGGGCGCGCGACTCACAGGCCGAGCACGTGCGGATATTCGAGGCGATTGCGGCGGGCGATGGCGCCGCCGCGCGGGCGGCCGCCACGGAGCATCTCGCCGGAGCGGTGCGGCGCCTCGGGCTGGACGAGCGGCGCTGGGGCGAGGTGGTTGCGATGAAGGGCGCGCGCGCGGTGGACGCGCGTAACGAGGAGTTGCACGAAGTGGAGGAGAGACGATGAACATTGCGGCAGACCCGGTGGTCCTGGGCGAGCAGGAGGCGGATTTCTCTTCCGTCGACAAGGCTCGCGTGGTGGAGGCGCTGGCGCGGGTGCTGCCCGCGGGCGCGCTGATGTACGACGCGGAGGACCTGCGTCCGTACGAATGCGACGGCCTGTCGGCATATCGACAGATGCCGATGGTGGTGGCGCTGCCGACGACCGAGGAACAGGTGGTCGCGGTGCTTAAGGTGTGCAGCGAGATCGGCGTGCCCGTCGTCGCGCGCGGTGCGGGCACCGGCCTGTCGGGCGGCGCGCTGCCGCACAAGTTCGGCGTCGTGCTGTCGCTGGCGCGCTTCAATCGCATCCTGCATCTGGATCCGCATGCACGCACGGCGGTCGTGCAGCCGGGGGTGCGCAATCTCGCGATCTCCGAGGCGGCGTCGCCGCATGGGTTGTATTACGCGCCGGACCCTTCGTCGCAGATCGCGTGCACGATCGGTGGCAACGTCGCGGAGAACTCGGGTGGCGTGCATTGCCTGAAGTACGGCCTGACGGTGCATAACGTGCTGCGCGTGCGCGGCGTCACCATCGACGGCGAGATCGTCGAGATCGGCAACCACGGCCTCGATGCGCCGGGCTACGACCTGTTGGCGTTGGTGATCGGCTCCGAAGGCATGCTCGCGGTCGTCACCGAAGTGACCGTCAAGCTCACGCCCAAGCCGCAACTCGCGCAGTGCGTGCTGGCGGCCTTCGATGATGTCATCAAGGCGGGCGAGGCTGTCGCCGAGATCATCGCCGTTGGCATCATCCCCGCCGGGCTGGAAATGATGGACCAGCCCGCGACGGCGGCGGTCGAGCAGTTTGTGCATGCGGGCTATCCGCTGGACGCGAAGGCGATCCTGCTGTGCGAGTCCGACGGCACGCCCGAGGAGGTCGCCGAGGAGATCGAGCGCGTGCGCGCGGTGCTGGAGCGCAGCGGCGCGACCGAGATCCGCGTGTCGCGCGACGAGGCCGAACGCATGAAGTTCTGGGCCGGTCGCAAGGCGGCCTTCCCGGCGGCGGGGCGCATCTCGCCCGATTACTACTGCATGGACGGGACGATTCCGCGCAAGCGCCTGGGCGAGATGCTCAACGCGATCCAGGAGATGGAAGGCAAGCACGGCCTGCGCTGCATCAACGTGTTCCATGCCGGCGACGGCAACCTGCATCCGCTGATCCTGTTCGATGCGAACCAGGAAGGCGAACTCGAGCGTGCGGAGGCCTTCGGTGCGGACATCCTCGAGCTGTCGGTCGCGCTGGGCGGCACGATCACCGGCGAGCACGGCGTCGGCATCGAGAAGATCAACCAGATGTGCAGCCAGTTCACGCGGCCGGAGCTGGCGATGTTCTTCCGCGTGAAGGGCGCATTCGATCCGCGGGGGCTGCTCAATCCGGGCAAGGCGATTCCGACGCTCAACCGTTGCGCCGAGTACGGGCGCATGCGCGTGAGCAACGGGCATGTCCCGTATCCGGATATCCCCCGCTTCTGATGGATCGGGGCTGGATCCAGTTTCTTCTGGTGGTCGTGCCCGTCATGTCGCTGATCGGCTCGTGGCTCGCGTTGCGGGCGATCGCCGAGCGGCACGACCGGACACCGGGCATGCCGAAGACGCCGGAGAAGGCAGGGCGCGGCACAAAGGACAAGGCAGGGAACAAGGCGGAGAACGAATGAGCGATTTGACTGAACAGTGGCGCGAGCGGGTGTGTGCGGCCGCCGCGGCGGGAACGGCGCTGCAGGTGCGCGGGGGCGGGACGAAGGATTTCTACGGACGCACCCCGGTCGGCGAGGTCTTCGACACCCGCGGTCATGCGGGCGTCGTCAGCTACGAGCCGACCGAGCTGGTCGTGACCGTGCGGGCGGGCACGCCGCTGGCGGAACTCGAGGCGCTGGTCGCCGGTAGCGGACAGATGCTCGCGTTCGAGCCGCCGCATTTCGGCGCCGGTGCGACGGTCGGCGGGTGCGTGGCGGCCGGGTTGTCAGGCCCGCGGCGTGCGACGGCCGGGGCGCTGCGCGACTTCGTCCTCGGCGTGCGCATCCTCGACGGACGCGGTGAGGCGCTCTCCTTCGGCGGCCAGGTGATGAAGAACGTCGCCGGCTACGACGTGTCACGCGCCATCGCCGGCAGCCTCGGGACGCTGGGCGTCATCCTCGACGTGTCGCTGAAGGTGCTGCCGCGTCCGGTCGCGGAGACCACCTTGCGCTTCGCGATCGGCGAGAAGGAGGCGATCGATCGCCTCAACGACTGGGGCGGGCAGCCGTTGCCGGTCTCGGCCTCGACCTGGGCGGATGGTGCGCTGCACCTGCGCCTGTCGGGCGCCGAGGCGGCGGTGCGTGCGGCCGAACGCAAGCTGGGCGGCGACGTGCTGGCGGACGATGCGGCCACAGCCCTGTGGCAGGGCATCCGCGAACAGGCGGACGGGTTCTTCGCGGACGCGGCAACGGGCGAGGTGCTGTGGCGCCTGTCGCTGCCGAGTTCGGCGGCGCCGGTGAAGCTCCCGGGCAAGCAGCTGATCGAGTGGGGCGGCGCGCTGCGCTGGCTGCGTTCGGATGCGCCCGCGGTGGCGATCCGCGAGCGTGTCGCCGCACTGGGCGGCCACGCGACGGCCTTCCGCGGGGCGGACCGTGCGGGCGACGTCTTCCAGCCGCTCCCTGCTCCGGTGATGGCGATCCAGCGACGCCTCAAGCAGGCCTTCGATCCGGCCGGGATCTTCAACCCCGGCCGCCTCTACGACGGAATCTGAACATGCAGACCCAACTTGCCGATTTCATCAAGGACACGCCGGAAGGGCGCGAGGCCGAGGCGATCCTGCGCGCCTGCGTGCATTGCGGCTTCTGCACCGCGACCTGTCCGACCTACCAGCTCCTCGGCGACGAGCTCGACGGGCCGCGCGGGCGCATCTACCTGATCAAGCAGCTCCTCGAAGGTCATGACGTCACCGAGAAGACGCGACTGCACCTCGATCGCTGCCTGACCTGCCGCTCCTGCGAGTCGACCTGTCCGTCGGGCGTGCATTACAGCCGTCTCGCCGACATCGGTCGCCACATCGTCGAGCGGCGTGTGCCGCGCAGCGGCGCGGAGGCGGCCAAGCGCTGGGCGCTGCGCGAGTTCGTGCCGCGTGCCGAGGTGTTCGGCGTCGCGATGAAGGTCGGTCGCGCGGTGCGCGGATTGCTGCCCGAAGCACTGAGGGACAAGGTGCCCGACGTGCGTCACAGCGGCCCGTGGCCGAAGCCGCGCCATGCCCGGCGCATGATCGCGCTGGCCGGCTGCGCTCAGCCCGCGATGGCGCCGTCGATCAACGCGGCAACGGCGCGCGTGCTCGACGCCGTCGGTATCTCGCTTGTCGAACAGCCGGGCGCCGGTTGCTGCGGCGCCGTGCGCTTCCACCTCAACGACCAGGAAGGCGGGCGCGACGACGCGCGGCGCAATATCGACGCGTGGTGGCCGGCGGTGGAGCGTGGCGAGGTCGAGGCGATCGTGATGACGGCCTCGGGCTGCGGCGTGCAGGTCAAGGATTACGGGCACCTGCTCGCTCAGGACCCTGCCTATGCGGAAAAGGCGGCCCGCATTTCCGCCATGACGCGCGATGTCAGCGAGATCGTCGCGGCCGAGGGCGAAAAACTGCAGGAGCTGCTCGAGACGCGGCGCGGCGAAGCGGTGGCCGTGGCCTTCCAGTCGCCGTGCACGCTGCAGCACGGCCTGAAGATCCGTGGGGTGGTCGAGAGCCTGCTGACGACCGCCGGCTTCACGCTCACGCCGGTGCGCGACGGGCACCTGTGCTGCGGTTCGGCGGGCACCTACTCGCTGCTGCAGCCGGAGCTCTCGAAGCAGCTGCGTGCGAACAAGCTCGCGGCGCTCGGTGAGGGCGGGGCGGCAATGATCGCTTCGGCCAACATCGGCTGCATGACCCATCTTCAGGCCGGTACCTCGACACCGGTGAGGCACTGGGTCGAGCTGGTCGATAGCCGGCTCAACGGCTTCCCGCTCTGAGCGTCTGCGGCGCACTCCACCCGGGGTGAGCCGCTTCGCTGCGCAGGCGACACGTGCGGCGCTTTCGCGCGCTCGCCGCTCCCGTGCGGCGGGATCGCCGGGGATGGACCCCCGGCGCCCCTTTCGGGGTGTGATTCTCGTCACGAGGACGTGCAGGCGGGCGGTGCGCGATCTACCGCCAAATGGGTAGGCACTGTAATATCGGCGCAAAAGAACGAGCCTTGTCGCCCATGCCAATTACAGTAGAAACCTGCGTTGCAAGCCACATCGGAGATCGGCGCGAACAGCAGGACCGGGTGGGTGTGTTCGCGCACCCGCGCCAGCCCGGGATTCTCATGGCGGTACTTGCCGACGGGATGGGCGGGCATACCGGCGGTGCCATGGCGGCAGAACAGGTGCTGCTGAAGGCACGGCAGAACTTCGATGACTATTCGCCGCGCTCGGAGGATCCCGGGAGCCTGCTGAACACCATCGTCAGTGAGGCTCACCTGATCATCCGCCTCACGCGTCTGACGAGCGAAAAGGAACCTCACAGCACCGCGGTAGTACTCGTGCTGCAGCCCGGCGAGATACGCTGGGCGCATTGCGGCGACTCTCGCTTGTATCACTTTCGTGATAATTGCCTACTGGCCCGCAGCGAGGACCATTCCATTGTCGGCGACCTGCAGCGCAAGGGGCAGCTCAATGACGCCGGAGCCCGCATTCACCCCCAGCGCAATGTCCTGCTGTCCTGCCTGGGAAGCGAAAGGCCTCCCGAGGTGACCCTCGGACAGGCAGTCCGGCCGCAGGCCGGCGACAGTTTTCTCCTGTGTTCGGACGGACTTTGGGGCCTGCTCTCGGATGCGGAGATCGCTGCGGAGGTGTGCTCGCGCCGCGCCCGTGATGCTGCCGAGGTGCTCATCGAGCGGGCGCGCAAGCGCGGGGCAGGCTCGGGCGACAACATCTCCCTGGCGCTGATCAAGCTCGTCGAGACTCCCGCCTCATAGCCTGAGCCAGTTGCGCCGCCAGAACGCCGCGGCCATCGTCGCAGCGACTGCGGCCATAAGTGCCAGCGCGACGTAGAAGCCCTGTCCGTCCGCGATCAGGGGCATCCGTTCGAAGTTCATGCCGAAGATGCCGGTGATGAGCGTCGCCGGCAGGAACAGCGTCGTCAGCACCGTCAGGATGCGTACCTCGACGTTCAGCCGGTTGCCGACCGCCGACAGGTAGATGTCCATCAGGTCGCCGAGCAGCTCGCGCACGGCGTCGAGCGTCTCGATCACATGGATGGTGTGATCATAGACATCGCGCAGGTAGAGGCGGGTTTCCTGCTGGAAGAAGGCGCTTTCTCCGCGCAGCAGGCTGTTCAGGACCTCGCGCAGCGGCCAGATCGCCCGTCGCAGCAGCTGGGTGTCGTGCTTGACCTGATTGATCGTGCGCAGCAGTGCCGGGGTGGGGCTGGCGAGCGCATCGTCCTCGAGCTGTTCGGCTGTGTCGCCGAGTTGGTCGACGACGATGAAATACCGGTCGATGACGGCGTCGAGCAGGGTGTAGGCGAGGTAATCGGTGCCGCGTTTCAGCGCGGGCGCCAGGGGGGCGCGCAGGCGCTCGCGGATCGGTTCGAAGATGCCCGTGCGCCGTTCCTGGAAAGTCAGGACGAAATTTTCCCCCAGAATCACGCTGATCTGGTCGGAACCGAGCGTGCGCGACGCCGGGTCGTACTCGAACACGCGCAGGACGCAAAACAGGTAGCTGCCATAGTCCTCGATCTTCGGTCGCTGGTGCGTGTTCAGGATGTCTTCGAGCACCAGCGGATGCAGTTGGAAGCGCCGCCCGATCTCGCCGAGGATCCCGGCATCCTGCAGACCGTGCACGTTGAGCCACAGTCGCCCGTGTGCCGGCTCGTATTCGCGCGATTCGACGATGCTCGCGAAGCGCCGCTCCTCGATTCCGTTCTCGTCGTAGGCGATCAGCGTGATCTCGGGGCGATCGGTCTTCACTGCGCCGACGTGGACCAGCGAACCGGGTGGAAGACCGGCCTTTGCCGTGGTGATGGCCTTTGTTTTCCGGCGTCGGGTGCCGTTGCGTGAGGTCTTCATCGGGAACTTTCTTGCATGAACAGGTTGCGCTGCAAATCGCAATCGGTATTATCCGTCAAGCGCCCCGCGCAAATTGCAAGGAATTTGCAGTTTGCATCGAAACAATAGAACAGGTGATGGCGCCAGCACCTGCAGATTCAGTCGCGGATCATCGGAGAGTCGAAAACGGAAATTGCGCTGCGGAGCTGTCGGCCGCGGTGTTTCTATGTCCGCCGTCGGAGTTGGCCCGCGCAAGCGTACACATTTACCAACCCAGTCTGGGAGGACAGCCAATGGCTCTGTTGATTGGAGTGCCAGCGGAAGCGATTACGGGTGAGCGACGTTTGTCGGTCGTTCCCGATGTAGTGAAGAGATACCTCGGCCTCGGTGCCAAGGTCGTGATTCAGTCCGGCGCGGGCATGCCCGCGCATCAGCGCGACGACATGTTCGCGGACACCCAGCTCGCGTCGAGTGGCGCGGAGGTGTGCGCCGCGGCCGATGTCGTGCTGTGCGTGCAGCCGCCGTCGGCCGAACTGATCGCGGCGATGAAGCCGGGCGCCGTGCTGCTGGGCATGCTGCAGCCGTGGTCGAGCGCCGAGCGCGTGCAGCAGCTGATGGAAAAACAGATCAGCAGCTTCGCGCTCGAACTGCTGCCACGGATCTCCCGCTCGCAGAGCATGGATGCCCTCTCCAGCCAAGGCGCCGTCGCCGGCTACGAGTGCGCGCTGATCGCCGCCGACCACAGCCCCAAGTTCTTCCCCATGCTCACCTATGCGGCCGGCACGATCCGTCCGGCCAAGGTGCTCGTGATCGGTGCGGGTGTCGCGGGCCTGCAGGCCATCGCCACCGCCCGAAGGATCGGTGCGATGGTGGAGGCCTACGACGTGCGCCCCGAGACGCGCGAGCAGATCGAATCGCTGGGCGCGAAGTTCGTCGACACCGGCGTGTCCGCTGCCGGTACGGGCGGCTACGCGCGCGAACTGACCGACGAGGAGAAGGCGAAACAGGCCGAACGCCTCGCAAAGGCTGTCGCGCAGTGCGACGCGCTGATCACCACCGCCGCAATCCCAGGCAAGAAGGCGCCCAGGATCATCACCGCCGACATGGTCGCACGCATGAAGCCGGGTGCGGTCGTCGTCGACATGGCGGCCGACTCCGGCGGCAACGTCGAAGGCACGGTCGCCGGCGAGAAGACCTGGATCAACGACGTGCTCCTCATTGGCCCCACCAATATCGCCAGCCGCATGCCCGTGCATGCGTCCGAGATGTACGCCAAGAACCTCTTCAACTTCATCTCCCCCTTCATCAAGGACGGCGAGCTCGTGCTCGACTGGGAGGACGAAGTGATGGCCGGCTGCTGCCTCACCCACGCGGGTGAGCTGCGGCATGCGGGCGTCAAGCAGGTTCTGGGACTGTAAAGGGGGACGCAAAGTGGAAGGCATTACCGCGCTGTACATATTCATGCTGGCCGCATTCACCGGATACGAGGTGATTTCGCGCGTGCCGGTCATCCTGCATACCCCGTTGATGTCGGGGTCGAACTTTGTCCATGGCGTCGTGCTCGTCGGCGCAATGGTCGTCCTCGGTCACGCCGATCCGGAGGATCCGGCACAACTGGCCATCGGCTTCGTCGCGGTGTTCCTCGGTGCGGCCAACGCCGCTGGCGGCTATGTCGTCACCGAGCGCATGCTCGCGATGTTCAAGTCGAAGTCGGGAGGTGCGCAATGAGCGGCCTCATCCAGTTGGCGTATTTCGGCGTCGCCGTGGTGTTCATCCTCGGCCTGAAGGCGATGAGCTCGCCGGTCACCGCGCGCAAGGGCATCGTCTGGGCAGGGTACGCGATGATCGCGGCCACCCTCGTCACCTTCTACACGCCGGGCATGCAGAACTACGGCCTGATGATCACCGCCATCGTGCTTGGCGGCGGCATCGCGTGGTGGAGCGGGCGCGTGGTCAAGATGACCGACATGCCGCAGATGGTCGCCATCTACAACGGCATGGGCGGCGGTGCGGCGGCCGCGATCGCGGCGCTCGAGTTCGCGCGCGGCGGCTCGCACGGCGTGGCCGGCACCACTCTGGCGGTGCTCGGCGCGCTGATCGGTTCGGTCGCCTTCTCCGGCTCGTGCATCGCCTTCGCCAAACTGCAGGGCATCATGACCAAGGCCTGGCGGCTGCCGGCGCAGAACATGGTGAACCTCGGTCTCGCCGCGCTCGCCGTGTTGCTGGGCTTGGCCATCGTCGTCGTCGAGACGCCGCCATCGGCCATCGTGATCGCCTTCTTCGTCGTCGCGCTGGCGCTCGGTGCGATCCTCACCAGCCCGATCGGCGGTGCCGACATGCCGGTGGTGATCTCGCTGTTGAACGCCTTCACCGGTCTGGCGGTGGGCCTCGAGGGCTATGTGCTCGGCAACCCGGCGCTGATCGTCGCGGGTATCGTCGTGGGCGCCTCCGGTACGCTGCTCACGCAGTTGATGGCCAAGGCGATGAACCGGCCGATCCGCAACATCATCTTCACGCCGATCACCGGTGAGGCTGCGGGCGGTGGCGAGGCGATCGAGGGCACGATGAAGGAGCTCTCCGCGCTCGATGCGGCCTCGGTCATGCGCTACGCCTCCAAGGTCATCATCGTGCCGGGCTACGGTATGGCGGTGGCGGGCGCGCAACACAAGGTGTGGGAGATGGCGCAACTGCTTGAAGAGGGCGGCGTCGAGGTGGTGTTCGCGATCCATCCGGTCGCGGGCCGCATGCCGGGTCACATGAACGTGCTGCTCGCCGAAGCCGGCGTGCCCTACGACAAGATCTTCGACCTCGAGGAGATCAACGCCGACTTCCCGCAGGCGGACGTGGCCTTGGTGATCGGCGCGAACGACGTCGTGAACCCGGTCGCACGCACCGACAAGTCGAGCCCGATCTACGGCATGCCCATCCTCAACGTCGACATGGCGCACAACGTCATCGTCGTCAAGCGCGGCCAGGGCGCGGGTTACTCGGGCATCGAGAACGCGCTGTTCTTCAGGGACAACTGCCGCATGCTGTACGGCAGCGCGCAGCAGATCATCGGCGAAGTCATCACCCACGTGAAGGCGCTGGAGGTCTGAGCGTCGTCCGGACGCGGCCTGCGGCTCCCGCAAGGGGGCTGCAGGTCGCTTCAGTCTGCGGCGGGTCGTGCCGTAATATCGGGAACCGGTGATTGGCGAGGACTGGCCGATGCTGCTGCGAGCCCTGTTTGCGAGTTTGATCCTGCTGTTCCCTGCGGCCCTGCCGGCGCAGACCGTGCCCGCGAAAGCGGACGCGCCGTCCGCCCCTGCTGCAGCGCCTGAAACACCCAAACCGGATCGTTCCTTCCGCGATACCACCGGCTACCGCTATCCCGCGTTGTCGCGCACGCAGCGCGATCTCCAGAACCTCGCTCATGCGCTGCAACTGCGCGACTACTGCGCCGACGACCGCGTGCCGGACGATTTCGTGAAGGCGCAGCTCGCAAGCTTCAGCCGCATCACCGGCCGCGCCGAAACTTGCCGGACGCTGCTCGCTTACTGATCCGCCGCTAGGCGAGAAAGTCGCGGAAGGCGTCGGTAGCCATGGGCTGGCCGAAGAGCGGCCCCTGCTGCAAGCGGCATCCAAGGGCGGATAGGAAGGCTTCCTGCGCTTCCGTCTCGACCCCGCGCGCGAGCACCTCCAGACCGAGCACTCCGGCCATGCCGGTGATCGCCTCGACGACGGCCTCGCTGTCCTCGCGAATTCCGACCTCGCGCACCAGCAGGGGGTCGAGTTTCAGGGCGTGCAGCGGATAGCGCTTGAGCCGGGGAATCGACGACAGGCCGCGGCCGTAATCGTCGACCGCCAGCCGTACCCCCCTTTCTGCGATCGTCTGCAGCATTCCGATCAGGCGGGTGTGCTCGTCGTTCAGCACGCGCTCGTCGAGATCCAGCTCCAACCGCGCGGGGTCGAGGCCCGACGCGCTGAGTGCGTGATGTACGCGTTCCGCGAGGTTGCCGTGCAGCAGCTGCTCTAGTGCCACGTTCACGACGACGCGCACGAGGCGGCCTTCGTGCCGCGGCCATGCCGCTGCGGCCGTGCAGGCTGCATGCAGCACCCAGTCGCCCATGCGCACGAGTTGCCCCGAATCGCGGGCGACTCCGGCGAAACGCTGGAAGGGGATCAGCCCGAGTTCAGGGTGATGCCAGCGCAGCAAGGCTTCGCCGGCATGCACGCCGCCGTCGCGGACGTCGACCAGCGGCTGGAAATGGACGTCGAGCTGACCGAGATCGACGGCCTGGCGCAAGCGCGTCTCGAAGGCCAGCAGGGGCGTTTCGGGCAGATCGTGCATCAACACCGAGAGGCCGGGATGGGCGGCCGAGTCCAGCGCATACGTGACCACATCGACGTCGAAAGTGCTGCCGTCGCTGCGCCGGTGCTGCCAGATGCCCGGTTCGGCGGCGTGCCGGCCGTCGCCCGGTGTCGCGCGCAGGGCGCTGATCTCCATCGTGCTCAGGGTTTCGCGCGAATAGCCATACACCCGTGCCGCGGCCGCGTTTGCGGCAAGGATGCGCAGCTGCGGCCCCTCGCACAGCATCGTCGGCAAGGGGCTGTCGACGAACATGCGCTCCAGCACGTTCTCGCCGGCCGCTGACGCGGGATTGTCCGTTGCCGTGCCGTGCTGTGCGGGTGGAAGGATCAGCAGACGCCAGTCCGGCTTCGGTCCGGCGAGTACGCGTGCGGCGAATTCGCCGGCACGTCCCGGCACTTTCAGGCGTGCGACCTGGGCGGCGTCCGTGGCCGGCCAGTCGATGTCGAGACAGTCGTCGATCGCCTGCCCGACCAGGTTGCCGCGCGTGAGCCCCAGCGCGCCGAGGGCCGCCGCATTCGCAGCGGCGATGCGGTCGCGCTCGTCGATGACGATGACCGGCTGCTCGAGCGCCGCGGCAAGCCGCGGCCACAGCGCATCCACCGTCGGCGTCTCGTCGAATGTGCTGCTGGCGTAGGCCTCGGCAATGACGTCGGGGCTCAGGATCAGCGCGTGGATACCCGGCCGGATGCGCGCGGCGGCAACGAAGCGCAGATCGCGGTGCCGCTCGCCCGGCAAGGACACGCGCAGGCTGCCGCGCATCTCGCCCTGGATGAAGAGGCGGGCGCGTGCATCGAGAAAGTCGCGCTCCGAAGGGAAGAGGTCGGCGAGGGGCTTGCCGGCAATCTGCCGGTAGTCGCGTTCGAGAAGGCGGCAGGCCGCGCTGTTGGCTTCCAGCACGACCTCGTCGCCCGTGATGATCAGGCCCTCGTCGATCAGCTCGAAGAGGGCAAGGTAGAGCCCCGTCTCCGCGCCTTCGGAGAAATCCGGGATGAAGGGCTCTTCGGGGTTTTCGTTACCCTGCGGGCGACGGGCTGCGTTCATGGGGTCGATCATTCCACGTATTCGGGCGACGTTTCGGCGTGGCCCCAGAATACTTGAACGTGTCGTAACGATTGCGCCGAATAGGCGGCAAGGGCGCCCCCAATTCCACCCGATTGCCGTCCGTTGCGCGCAGCCGCGTGCCGGACGGCAATCGCCTGCCGGGCGGCTTACTTGCGTCCCAGTCCGCCCAGCAGGACCGCGATGGGGCGTACGTGACGGCGTGGCGGCGCACCGCGCTTGTCGGTCGCGGCTTCTGCCGGTTGCAGGCTTGCGGCGGTCGCTGCGACGGGAGTGGTCGGCTCGTAGGGCTTGCTGAAATCGAAACCGTCAGCGGCGATCGTCGACTTGCCGCGGCGCCGCGCGTCGACGTTGCGGGCGGGGGCCGTGCTGCGGGCGCTCGGTGCCGGCTCCCGCGGTGCCGGCTCGCGCGGTGCATCGGACGTCTTCGCGGACGGGCCGCGGCGACCCCTGCCGCGCGCGCCGGCGTCATGGAAGTCGGGTTCGGGCTCGAAGCCCGGTACGGCTTCCTGCGGAATCTGCAGCTTGATCAGCTTCTCGATCTCGGCGAGGTGATGCTTCTCCTCGGAGCACACCAGCGACACCGCGCGGCCCTGGCGGCCCGCTCGGCCCGTGCGGCCGATGCGGTGCACGTAATCTTCCGCAGTGTGCGGCAACTCGAAGTTGATCACCGAAGGCAGGTCGTCGATGTCCAGCCCGCGCGCGGCGACGTCGGTCGCCACCAGCACCCGCAGCTTGCCCGACTTGAACGCCTCGAGCGTGTCGGTGCGCTGCGCCTGTCCCTTGTCGCCATGGATCGCGTCGGCAGCGATACCGTGGCGCTCTAGGAAGTGCGCAAGGCGTCCGCATTCGATCTTGGTTGCGACGAACACCAGCGCCTGGGTGTCCGGTTCGTGGCGCAGGATGTGTGCCAGCAGGTTGCGCTTGAGGCCGGCCGACACGGGGTGCACGCGGTGCGTGATCGTTTCGGACACCATGTTGCGGCGCGCGACCTCGATCAGCTGCGGCTCCTTCAGCATCTGGTCGGCGAGCTTCTTGATCTCGTCCGAGAAGGTCGCCGAGAACAGCAGGCTCTGGCGCGAGGCCGGCAGCAGATCGAGGATGCGGCGGATGTCGGGAATGAAGCCCATGTCCAGCATGCGGTCGGCCTCGTCCAGCACCAGCATCTCGACCTGGTTCAGCACGATCGTCTTCTGCTGCACATGGTCGAGCAGGCGTCCGGGCGTGGCGACCACGATCTCGACGCCGTTGCGCAGTTCCTGGATCTGCGGCTTCATGTCGACGCCGCCGTAGATGCAGGTGCTGCGCAGCGGGACGTACTTGCTGTAAGTCTTTACCGATTCGAACACCTGCATCGCCAACTCGCGCGTGGGCGCGAGGATCAACGCGCGCACCGGGTGGCGCGCTGGGCTCGTCGAGGTGCTGGCGTGGCGGGAAAGGCGCTGCAGCAAGGGCAGCGTGAAGCCGGCGGTCTTGCCGGTGCCCGTCTGGGCGCCGCCCATCACGTCGCGGCCGGACAACACGACAGGGATGGCCTGCTGCTGGATCGGGGTAGGGGTGGTGTAGCCGGTATCGGCCACAGCGCGTAACAACTCGGGATTCAATCCGAGGTCGGCGAAGCTCATAGGCGCCTATCTTCCATGGGGGCCTGTCGCGTCGGGCGCGACGCCAGAAGAGGCGACTGGAGGAACTGAGACCGGAACGTCGGAGTTCCGGAAAGGGCTCGCGCCAACCGGCAGGCCGGGTGCTTTAAAACGCGCATTATACATGCACGATCGCGCCCGTTTGTTGCGATGCAGGCAGCGGTCGCCCTTGACGGAACCCCGCTCTCAGACACCGCCCGGATTGCGCAGCGCGAGGTAGCAGGTGATCTCTTCGCGGTCGTGGTACAGATGCTTCATGCGCAGCTCGAATGGCCCGTGCGGCCCGAGCCGCTTGGCGATGATTGCGCGGCACTGTTCGACTGCTTCGAGGCGCTTCTTCATCGGCAGTTTGAGATTGAAGATCGCCCTGCGGCAGCGGCCCGTACCGATCCAGTCGGCGACCAGCGCTGCGATGCGCGTCGGTTGCTCGACCATGTCGCACACCAGCCATTCGACGGGGCGCGGCGGTCGCCACGTGAATCCGTCCGCACGCACGTGCTCGACCATCTCCGTCGCCATCACCGACGGCGCCATCGGGCCGTTGTCGATCGCCGTGACACGCAGCCCCCTGTGCGCGAGCTGCCAGGTCCACCCGCCGGGCGCGGCGCCGAGGTCCACGGCGCGCAGGCCCGGGCGCAGGCTGGCGTTGCGTTCCTCCTCGGTGAGCAGCGTGAAGAACGCCTCGGCGAGCTTCAGCGTCGACCGGCTTGCCGCCTCGCGCAACATGCGCAGGCGCGGCACGCCCATCGGCCACAGCGCGGCACGTCCCGGCAGGGCGGCGCACAGCCAGGCCGTATGGGCGTCGGCGAACAGCACGTGCAGCGCCGGCAGGCCCTTCGCGCGTTCGCGGAAGGTGTTGGCCTTGTCGAGCTCGCGCTGCAGCGGCGCCGTGAAGCGTTTGCAGAAGCCGGACTGCTGCTTCGCTTCGTCGGTATCGGGTGTTTCCAGCAGCAGGTCGGCGAAGCGTTGGCCGCTCGCACGCACTGCCGCGACGATGGGCGTCGCGCGGTCGCGCTCGGGCAGGTCGGTGATGTGCGCGAACCACGGCAGGAGCTGGCGGGCGAAAATCAGGCTGCGCCAGTCGCAGCGCTCGGCGAGTTCCGTGAACGGAACCGGCTCGGGCGTTTCGAACACGACGAACGCCTTCCCCGGCTGGGCACGCACGAAACCCATCAGCCCGAGCCCGGCGGCAAATTCATCGAGTTCGGCCGCGGCTTCCTTCTCGAAGCCGGCACGACAAAGGGCAAGAAGGCCGTTGGCGGCAAAGCCGGATCGCGGCGACGGGGTCAGGGGCATGGAGGGGCTCGCTGCGGGAACGCCCGCGCTGTGTGCTGTTATCGAATGGCCGCGGATGATAAGCCGTGGCGGAGGAGCCGCATAGCGCCGCAATGCATCCGGCGCCCGCTCTGCGGGCTGCCTTTCATGACGGGCCGGTCATTGTGCCGCGCGCGGGCGTTTCGCCGTGCGATCTTCCGCGGGCGCCGCGGCCGTGCCGGCGTCCGCAGCGGCAGGGGCGCTGCCTGCCGTCGGATGGGCCGCCGCCGGGACCGGCGCCTGGGGATGGGCGACCTGCGACGCTACGTTCGGCAGGTTGTTCTGCATCATGTAGTCGTTCATCTCGCGCCAGCCCGCGAAGATGGCTGCCTTCTGCGCCTTGGCATTGAGCGCGTAGCAGTCTTCCAGCGAGCGGCCTGCGTGCCGGCAGGCGCCGCCGATCGCCTTCCCCTCGGCTTCGGCAAGTGCGGCCGTCTTCTGCGGGTCGGGCAGGTCGAGTGCGTTGCTCAGCCGGTCACAGGCGCCGAGGCTCAGGAGCAGGAAAAGAGGAATCACACGTTGCGCGAGCATGAGGGCTACCTTGTACCGGTCACGGGGGTCAGGATCTATAACGTCCGCGGAGGAAAAATCTTGACGCAATGTCGGAAAGCCGGCCCGGGCCAGCCGGGCCGAAGGGTCTTATAATGAAGACTTTGGCATTCTACGGTCGTTAAGGAAGCAGGAATGAAGCCCTTGGCTCGAGTGTTGCGCAATGGTGTCGTGGCCGGTGTCGCCGCGATGGTGTGTGTCGGATTCCCGGTCGCTGCGCATGCGGCCAAGGCGAAACCCGCCAAGGCGGCCGCAGAGCCGGCGGGGCCGACGGAGATCCGTCTCGTGCATCAGCTCAGCCCCGAGCGCGAAGAGGCACTGCAGAAGCTCGTCGCCCGCTTCAACGAGGGCAGCAAGGATTATCGCCTCGTCGTCCAGGCCGCGGCCTGGAGCGACACCGACGCGCCGCACATGGCGATCCTGGAAGGTAGCGACGAAGACCAGTTCCTCGGTGCCGGCAAGCCGCGCTACAAGGCCCTCTCCAGCGTGATGCGCGAAGCGGGGGTGCCGCTACAGACGCTCAAGCCGCCGGCGATGATGGATCGCGCCCTTACGGACGCCAAGGGGCAGCTGCTGGCGCTTCCCGTGGGGCTGTCGACGCCCGTCATGTACATCAACCGCAAGGAATTCCAGCGCGCGGGGCTCAACCCCGATGCGCCGCCCAAGACCTGGTTCGACCTGCAGCAGGCGCTCGGCCAGCTCTTCGATGCGGGCTCGAAGTGTCCCTACACCGTGTCCCAGCCCGGGCGCGTGATGATCGGCAATACCAGCGCCTGGCACAACGAGCCGGTCGCGGCGCGCCAGGGCAAGGGTGAGCGTCCCGCCTTCAACGGCATGCTGCAGGTCAAGCACGTCGCGATGATGGCGAGCTGGCATCGCGCGCGCTATCTCCACACCTTCGACGCCCAGTCCGAGGCCGAGCAGCGCTTCGCGTCGGGCGAGTGCGCCGTCATCGCCGCCCCTTCGTCCAGTTGGACCGATTTCCGCCGCAAGGCCGGATTCGACATCGGCATCGCGCCGCTGCCGTATCACGAGGATTTCCCCGGCGCCCCGCAGAACACCCTTGCCGATGGCGCGGCGATGTGGGTCGCGGCGGGCAAGAAGCCGGCCGAGTACAAGGGCGTCGCGCGCTTCGTCGCCTTCTGGCTGCAACCCGAAAACCAGGTCGCATGGCAGCGTGAATCGGGCTACCTGCCGCTCAACCGCGCCGGCCTGTTCGCCGCGCAGAGCGACGTCCTCGGCGCCGACCTCGAGAACGTCAAGGTCGCCGTCGCCCAGCTCGGCAACAAGCCCGCAACGGCGGATTCGAGCGCGTCGAGCTTCATCGGTCGCGCGCGTGTGCTGGGCGTCCTCGACGAGGAGCTGAGTGCCGTGTGGGCCGACCGCAAGCCGGCCAAGGAAGCCCTGGATACCGCGGTGACGCGTGTCCAGGCGATGTTCCCCGTTTCGCGCTGAGTTCGGGATGCACCGCCCGGAGTTTCCACTCCCTGCGGTGCTTGCGCATCGCTGCGGCGGAACGCTTGCGCCGGAGAATACCCTGGCCGGGCTTGCCGCGGCGGCTGCGAACGGCTGCCGGGGCGTCGAGTTCGACGTGATGCTCAGCGGCAGCGCTTCGCCCGTGCTGATCCACGACGAAACGCTCGAGCGCACCACGAGTGGTTACGGGCCGGTCGCGCACACCTCGGACGACGCCCTGTTCGCGCTCGATGCGGGTTCCTGGTTCGATCCGCGCTTCGCGGGCGAACCCGTTCCCTGTCTGGATCTCGCCGCGGCCCGCTGCCAGGCGTTGGGGCTGGCGGTGAACCTCGAGATCAAGCCGTCGCACGGAACCGATGCCGAGACGGCGGAGCGCGTCGTGCGGCGTGCGCGCACGTTGTGGGCCGCTGCGCCCGACGCGGTCCTGCTGTCGTCGTTTTCCGAACGCGCACTCGAGATCGCTGCGACGCTTGCACCCGGCTTGCGCCGGGGGTTGCTCGTCGGGGCCGTGCCGTCCGACTGGCTCGCGCGCTGCCGCAGGCTGCGCGCTGCGGCCCTCCATGCCGATCACCGCTACCTCGATGCCGGCTGCGTCGCGGCAGCGCGCGAAGCCGGCCTGTGGGTGGTGACCTATACGGTCAACGATCCCGGGCGGGCCGACACGCTGTTCGAATGGGGTGTCGACTGCGTGATCACCGACCGTCCCGACATCGTCCGGTCGCCGCGCCCGTGAGCGCGCGTAGGCGGCCCGCGTGCGATTCTTGACGGCACGCTGCCCGCCCCCCTACCATCTTCCTTTTGTTCCGCCGGGCGCTTCATCTTGTCAACCAAGCAGCTCTACGCGCCGATCGCCGCCGACATGCAGGCGGTCGATGCGGTCATCCGCCAGCGTCTCCATTCCGACGTCGTCCTGATCCGCCAGGTTGCGGAGTACATCATCCACAGCGGCGGCAAGCGCATGCGTCCGGCGCTGGTGCTGTTCGCAGCAGGTGCGATGGGGTACGAAGGGACGCACCATCACCAGCTGGCGGCGGTCGTGGAGTTCATCCACACGGCGACCCTGCTGCACGACGACGTCGTGGATGAATCGGAGTTGCGGCGCGGCAACAAGACCGCGAACGCGATGTTCGGCAATGCCGCTTCGGTGCTGGTCGGTGACTTCCTGTACACGCGCGCCTTCCAGATGATGGTCGGCGTCGACAACATGCGCGTGATGCAGGTGCTGGCCGATGCGACCAACATCATCGCCGAAGGCGAGGTGTTGCAGCTGCTCAACTGCCACAACGCCGACGTCGAGATCGAAGACTACCTGCGCGTGATCCGCTACAAGACCGCCAAGCTGTTCGAGGCTGCGATGCGCCTGGGCGCCATCCTCGGCGGTGCGGACGAAAAGATGGAAGCGTCGATCGCCGCCTTCGGCATGCACCTGGGAACGGCCTTCCAGCTCATCGACGACGTGCTGGACTACTCCTCGGACGAGGCCGCGACCGGCAAGCACCTCGGCGACGACCTGGCCGAAGGCAAACCGACGCTGCCGCTCATTCATACGATGCAGCACGGCACGCCGGAGCAGGCTGCGCTTGTGCGCAGGGCGATCGAAACGGGCGGGCGCGACGACTTCGAGGCGATCCTCGTCGCGATCCACGAGTCCGGGGCGCTGGAGGAGACGCGCCGTTACGCGCGCGCCGAGGCTAAGCTGGCGGCTGATGCACTTTCTGCACTTCCCCCTTCCATTTTCAAGGAAGCGCTGCTACAATTATCGGACTTTGCAGTTGGTCGAGATCGCTGACAACTGCAAGGCGTCGGGGAATAGCTCAGCCTGGTAGAGCACTGCGTTCGGGACGCAGGGGCCGGAGGTTCGAATCCTCTTTCCCCGACCAAGAATCCGTGAAAAGACCGCCGCAAGGCGGTCTTTTCATTTCCGGGTCCGGAAGATGCGTTCGGGTTTGCGGCGCGTTACCATCATTGTCACCACACGGTGACGTAGATTCTGAATCGCCGGTCGCGTGGCGACCGGCGCATGGACATGGCGCTCGATCAGCATTCCCTGTTGCGGTATTGCGCTCTCGCGGCAACGGCAGGCGAGGAGGGGCGTCCGTATGTCGTCGAAACGGACGGCATGCGTGCGCTGCACTTCGAGGCCATGACGGTGCAGAGCCAGATGCGGCTCGACGATCCCGACACCCTCGAGATCGACTACACGCGGGCGATGATGGGATTCCTGCTCTTCAATCCCGAGCCGCGCGACATCGTGATGATCGGACTCGGCGGCGGGTCGCTGGCGAAATACTGTCTGCGCACCTTGCCGGAGGTCCGGTTCACCGCCGTCGAGATCGATCCGGACGTGATCGCGCTGCGCGACGCGTTCGGCATCCCGCCGGACGGCGGGCGTTTTCGGGTGGTGTGCGCCGATGGTGCGGACTACGTGCGCCGGCGGGAGCATGCCCCCGATGTCCTGCTGATCGACGGTTTCGATCGCGGTGGTCAACCCGAACGCCTGTGTGCTGCGGGGTTCTACGACGACTGCCATACGATGCTCGCCGTTGGTGGGGTCATGGCGGTGAATCTGTGGTCCGGGGACCGGCGTTACGGGCTGTATGCGTCGCGCATCCGCGACAGCTTCGAGGACCGCTTCGTCGCGATCGGCGCCGAGCACGACAGCAACCGCATCGCTTTCGCATGCAAGGGGCGTGGATTTCCGCCGCGGCGCCGGCAACTGCTGGAACGTGCGCGAATGCTCGCCACGCATCACCCGATTGGGATAGTGTCGACAGCGCAACGTATCCAGCAGCGCCTCGAGCGCCGCGCGAAGTATCGCCCCGACCTATGGGAAGAGGACTCCCGCCGCACGCGGGACGACTGAGGGCACGGCGTACCGGAGCAAAGGCGACGGCGACCGCGGCGGAAGGGGCGCCATCGGAAGGAGGTCGAGATCATGAGCCACAAGCATATCGCGCTGTTGCGCGCCATCTTCCAGGATCCGGTCAGTGCCAACATCCATTGGCGCGAGATCGAGTCGCTGCTCAATCACCTCGGCGCGACCATCGAACCGGCGCACGGCGCCCGCTTTCGCATCGTGCTGAACAAGGTTGAGGGATTCCTGCACTATCCGCACCACGGCAGCGCCTGCACGAAGCAGGACATCAAGCAGCTGCGCGAATATCTCGCCCATGCAGGGGTCAGTCCGTCCGCGTACGAGCAGGAACACGGGGGCTAACCGCGACGAACCTGCCCGCGGCGGGGAAGGCGCTTGCCGTCTGTCACACATGTGTCGTGCTGGTTGGGTTATGCTCCCCGGGTCGATCCCGGAGAGCCGGGCCGGCTGTTTTGACAAATACAAAGCCCCGCGCCGAGCGCGACAGTTGCGTGCCGGGAAGGGGTTTCAAGGGAAACCAACCGAGATGACTGAACACACGCGCGACTATTCCGAGTTCCTTGGATACCGCTACGAGGATCTGAAGGTGGGCATGACCGCCGCGACTGGCCGCACCGTGACGGATGCCGACATCCTGATGTTCGCAGGGGTTTCCGGCGACAGCAATCCTGCCCACGTCGATGAGGAGTTCGCAAAGGCCTCGATGTTCGGCGGCCGCATTGCCCACGGCATGCTGTCGGCGAGCTACATCTCCGCGCTGTTCGCGAACAAGCTGCCCGGGCCGGGCTGCATCTACCTGTCGCAGACGCTCAAGTTCAAGGCTCCGGTGAAACCGGGTGACACGGTGGTGGCGCGCGTCACGCTGAAGGAGCTGAACACGCCGAAGCGGCGTGCGATCTTCGACACCGTGTGCACAGTGGGCGGCAAGGTGGTGCTGGAGGGCGAGGCGGAGATGATGGTTCCCGCGCGCGACTGACGTGTTCCGGCCCGTTCGCGGGCCATTGCGGGAAAAATGAAAACGGGAGGTCCGCTGTGTGCGGCCTCCCGTTTTGCGTTCGAGTGTCGCGTCGGCTCAGGCGTCGTGGCGCTTGTCGCGTTCGATCAGCGCGTAAGCCGAGTGGTTGTGGATGGATTCGAAATTCTCCGATTCCACCACGTAGCGGACAATGCGCTTCTCTGCGTTGAGCAGGCCGGCGACGTCGCGCACCATGTCTTCGACGAACTTCGGGTTCTCGTAGGCGCGCTCGGTCACGAACTTCTCGTCCGTGCGCTTGAGCAGGCCGTAGAGTTCGCACGAGGCTTGGCTTTCGACGAGCTGGACCAGCTCCTCGATCCACAGGAAGTCGTTGGTCTGCGCGGTGACGGTGACGTGCGAGCGCTGGTTGTGCGCGCCGTACTCGGAAATCTTCTTCGAGCACGGACACAGGCTCGTGACGGGCACCACGACCGTCATCTCGAACACGTACTCGCCGCCCTCGCGCATTTCCGCGACGAAGGTCACTTCGTAGTCCATCAGGCTCTGGACGCCGGAAACCGGGGCCGTCTTGTTGATGAAGTACGGGAAGCTCATCTCGATGAGGCCGGTCTCGGCCTCGAGGCGCTTGACCATCTCGCGCAGCATCGGCTCGATCGATTCGACCGAGATCTCCCGCTCGTTGCCGTTGAGGATCTCGATGAAGCGCGACATGTGGGTCCCCTTGAAATTGTGGGGAAGCCCGACATACATGCTGAAGGTCGCGATCGTGTGCTGCACGCCGCCGCTCTTGTCGCTGACGCGGATGGGGTGGCGAATCGACTTGATGCCAACCTTGTTGATGGCCAGCTGACGACTGTCGTTGGCGTTCTGGACGTCAGGAATGGCGTGGCTCTCGTGGGATTTCATGTGGCGTTCTCTGTTTGGTTGCTGCCGGTCAATGCTACCATTTCCCGACAAATTCGCTCAGCTATTGCGCACATAGATGCGCTCAATGGCGCTCAGGATCCCCGCGGGGTGCAACCCGACCTGTTCGAACAGCTGGCTTTGGTCTCCATGATCGACGAAATGGTCCGGCAAGCCAAGCCGCAGCAGGCGGGGCCGGTGCGGCAGGCTTTCGAGCACGCGTGCGACTTCGGAACCCGCGCCGCCGATCACCGCGTTTTCCTCCAGCGTCACGATCAGTTCGTGGCTGGCGCTCAGTTCTTCGATCAGTGCCGCGTCGATGGGTTTCACGAAGCGCATGTTGGTGACCGTCGCGTCGATCTCGTCGCCGACGAGCAGTGCGTTGGTCAGCAGGCTGCCGAAGGCGAGCAGGGCGACCTTCCTGCCTTGGCGGCGGATTTCGCCCTTGCCCAAGGGCAGTTCGGTCATCGTCGTCTCGGGGCGCACGTTCATGCCGCTGCCGCGCGGATAACGCACTGCCGTGGGGCCGTTGTGCCTGTAGGCGGTGTATAGCATCTGCCGGCACTCGTTCTCGTCGGCGGGCGTCATCACGACCATGTTCGGGATGCAGGCGAGGTAGGACAGGTCGAAGGCGCCGTGGTGCGTGGCGCCGTCGGCGCCGACCACGCCTGCGCGGTCGATCGCGAACACGACGGGCAGGTTCTGCAGTGCGACATCGTGGATCAGCTGGTCGTAGGCGCGCTGCAGGAAGGTCGAGTAGATCGCGACGACCGGCTTGAAGCCCTCGCACGCGAGGCCCGCCGCGAACGTTACGGCGTGTTGCTCGGCGATGCCGACGTCGTGGTAGCGCTCGGGGAATTCCTTCGCGTAGCGCACCATCCCCGAGCCTTCGCGCATTGCCGGCGTGATGCCGATGACCTTGTCGTCACGCGCGGCGATGTCGCACAGCCAGTCGCCGAAGACCTGGGTATAGCTGAGCTTGCCACCGCCCTTGCCGCTCTGGATGCCGGCACGGTGGTCGAAGCTCGAGACGCCATGGTAGAGGATGGGGTCGGCCTCGGCGAGCTTGTAGCCCTGGCCCTTGCGCGTGATCACGTGCAGGAACTGCAGCCCGTTAAGCTTCCTGAGGTTCTGCAGCGTGGGGATCAGCGCGTCGAGGTCGTGTCCGTCGATCGGTCCGTAGTAGTGGAAGCCGAATTCCTCGAACAGCGTGCCCGGCGTGATGAGGCCCTTGACGTGTTCCTCGACCTTGCGGGCGAAGTCGAGCATCGGCGGGGCGACGCCGAGGACCTTTTCGCCGGCGCGACGTGCGGCGTTGTAGGTGCTGCCCGAGAGCATGCGCGCGAGAATCTTGGTCAGCGCCCCGACCGGCGGCGAGATGGACATCTCGTTGTCGTTGAGGATCACCAGCAGGTTCACGTCGCTGGTGTCGCCCGCGTTGTTGAGCGCTTCGAAGGCCATGCCGGCCGACATCGCGCCGTCGCCGATGACCGCGATCGAGCGGCGTTCGCTGTCGCCACGGTCGCGTGCGGCCACCGCCATGCCCAGCGCGGCCGAGATCGAGGTGGAGGAGTGAGCGGTGCCGAAGGTGTCGTACTCGCTCTCGCAGCGCCGCGGAAATCCGGAGATGCCGCCGAAACGGCGCAGCCCGCTCATCGCCTCGCGGCGTCCGGTCAGGATCTTGTGGCCGTAGGTCTGGTGGCCGACGTCCCAGACGATGCGGTCATCGGGCGTGTCGAAGATGTAGTGCAGCGCGATCGTGAGTTCGACGGTGCCGAGGTTCGACGACAGGTGTCCGCCGGTCTTCGATACCGACTCGATGAGGAAGGCGCGCAGTTCGGTCGCGAGCGCATGCAGATCGCGCCGGTCGAAGCGGCGCAGGTCGGATGGCGAGTCGATGCGGTGCAGCAGGGGGTACTGAGGCATGTGGATGTCCGGCAGGGCGGAATTCAGAATCGGCGGTGAACGATGAAGTTCGCCAGTTCGTCCAGCCTGGCGGCCGTGGCGCCGAAGGACGCGATGGCGTCACGGGCCTCGGCAAGCAGGACGTCGGCCAGCGTGCGCGCTTCGTACAGACCCAGCAGCGTGACGTAGGTCGGCTTGTTCTGGTCCGCGTCCTTGCCCGCCGTCTTGCCCAGCGTCGCGGTGTCGGCCTGGGCGTCGAGGATGTCGTCGACGACCTGGAACAGCAGGCCGACGAGCTTGCCGTAGCGGTCGAGGCGGGCCTGTGCGTCGGGGGCGAGCGGGGCGCCGCATTGCGCGCCGAGCAGCACCGAGGCCCGGATCAGGGCGCCGGTCTTGTGGATGTGCATGAACTCGAGCTCTTCACGCGTGAGTTGTTTGCCCACGGCACCGAGATCGATGGCTTGGCCGCCGGCCATGCCGCGCGATCCGGAGGCGCGCCCGAGGAGCGTGACCATCTGGAGTTGCACGGCGGGGTCGTCGTTCACGCGGCCTTCGGCGATGGTCTGGAAGGCGAGCGCCTGCAGCGCATCGCCCACCAGCAGCGCGGTCGCCTCGTCGTATTCGACATGCACGGTCGGTTTGCCGCGCCGCAGGACGTCGTCGTCCATGCAGGGCAGGTCGTCATGGACGAGGGAATAGGCGTGGATGAGCTCGACGGCACAGGCGACGCAGTCGAGGCGCTCGGGATCGGCGCCGGCGATCTCGCCGGCGGCATGGACGAGAAGCGGACGCACGCGCTTGCCGCCGCCCAGAGCGGCGTAGCGCATCGCCTCGTGCAGGCGTTGCGGCGCGATGGACGCTTCGGGGAGGATCGTGCCGAGGGCGGTTTCGGTGCGGTGCTGGACGCCTTCCATCCAGGCGGCGAAATGATTCCCGCTCACTCCGGGCTCCTCCTGTCTTCGGGGTTGTCGAGCGGGGCGAGCGCGCCGTTCTCGAGCTGAAGCACGCGCTGCTCGGCCGCCTGCAGGGTTTCCTGGCAGTATTTCAGCAGGCCGGCGCCGCGCTGGTAGTGTTCCAGCGCCTGTTCCAGCGTGATGTTGCCGGTTTCCATTTCCTGCACGATCGATTCGAGTTCGGCGATGGCCGATTCGAAGGATTTCGGCGAGTTTGCCGTCTTTGCCATGACTCGAAGCGGGGCCAGTAAAAGGGAGAAAAGTAACCGATCGCGCTACTGGCGGTCAAATTACTTCTCGCATAAAATGGTCTGCTTGTTTTTCCGAATTTCTTGACTTTTCATGGGAGGTTCGGGGGTGTCCGACCTTGCTTCCAAGGCCAAATTGTCCCCGGCGGTGTCTCAGTTGCCGGTGTCGGCGTATTTCGACGAAAGCATCTTCGAACTCGAAAAACGCCTGTTGTTCCAGGCCGGGCCGGGCTATGTCGGTCATGAGTTGATGGTGCCGGAGGTCGGCAGCTACCGGTCGCTCGAGTGGCTCGATCATTCCAAACTCCTGTTTCGCAGCGGTGACGGCGTTCATCGGCTTTCGAACATCTGCCGCCATCGTCAGGCGATCATGCTCGAAGGTGCCGGCAAGACCGAGCGCATCGTCTGCCCGATCCACCGCTGGACCTACGACCAGAAGGGCGAGCTGCTCGGCGCGCCGCATTTCCCCGAGAACCCCTGCCTCAACCTGAAGCGCGATGCGCTCGAGAACTGGAACGGTCTGCTGTTCGCCGGGCCGCGTTCGGCCGCAGCCGATCTCGCCGGCATGAACGTGGGCGGGCAGTTCGATTTCTCCGGCTACAAGCTCGACCGCGTCGAGATCCACGAGTGCAAGTACAACTGGAAGACCTTCATCGAGGTCTATCTGGAGGACTACCACGTCGTGCCCTTCCATCCGGGGCTGGGCAACTTCGTGACCTGCGACGACCTGACATGGCAGTTCGGCGACTGGTATTCGGTGCAGCGTGTGGGGATCACCTCCCTCGCGAAGCCGGGGTCCGCGACCTACCAGAAGTGGCACAAGGCGGTGCTGGACTACTACGGCGACAAGCGGCCGGAACAGGGCGCGATCTGGCTCACCTATTATCCGAACGTGATGGTGGAGTGGTATCCGCACGTGCTGGTCGTCAGCACGCTGATTCCGACGGACGTGAACCGGACGACCAACGTCGTCGAATTCTACTATCCGGAGGACGTCGTCGAGTTCGAGCGCGAGTTCGTCGAGGCCGAGCAGGCGGCCTACATGGAGACGGCGATCGAGGACGACGTGATCGGCGAGCGCATGGACCGCGGCCGTCGGGCGTTGCTGCAGGAGGGGCGCAACGAGGTCGGCCCCTACCAGTCCCCGTACGAGGACGGGATGCAGCACTTCCACGAGTTCTATCGCCGCATCATGGGGGAGCATCTCCGCTAGACAGTGCATCGAAGGGGCCTTGCGCGCCTTCGAAGAGCGTCGAACGAGGGTCGCCCGCGGGCGGCCCTTTTTTCTGATCGGGCTCAGGCGCGGGGCGTGCCGGCGTCCGTGGCGGGCTTGCCGTCGCGTGCGGCGGCATGCCGGTCGCCCCTTCTGCGCAGGCGCGCGAGCGCGTCGTCGACGAGCGTGTAGACGACCGGAATGACGAGCAGGCTCAGCAGGGTCGAGGTGACCAGTCCGCCGATGACGGCGATGGCCATCGGTGCGCGGAAGGAGGGGTCGACGCCGAGGCCGAGTGCGATCGGCAGCATGCCGGCACCCATCGCGATGGTGGTCATGACGATCGGACGGGCGCGCTTGCGGCACGCGTCGATCACGGCTTCGAGGCGCGGCATGCCGTGGTCGCGGCGCGCGACGATGGCGTATTCGACCAGCAGGATGGAGTTCTTGCTCGTCACGCCCATCAGCATGATGAGGCCGATCAGCGAGGGCATGGAGAAGCTCTTGCCGGTGAGCAGGAGCGCGACGAAGGCACCGCCGATCGCGAGCGGCAGCGCAGCGAGAATGGTTACCGGCTGCGCGAACTCGCGGAACAACAGCACCAGCACGACGTAGATGCACAGCACGCCGGTGAGTATCGCGATGCCGAAGCTGTTGAACAGCGTCCGCATCTCGTCGGCGTCGCCCACCGGTTGCCAGGTGACGCCGGCGGGCAGCGATTGCAATGCAGGCAGCGCGGCGATCGCGGCCTGGACTTCGCCCATCGGGCGGGATGTCAGCTCGATGTCGAAATTGATGTTGCGGCGGCGGTCGAAGCGGGTGATCTCGGACGGGCCACTTTCGATGCCGATGTCGGCGACGTTGCCCAGCATCACGTTGCCGCGGCTGGCGGGCACGGGCAGGCGCGCGATGAGGTCGAGGTCGCCGCGCGCGGCCTCGGGCAGGCGCACGACGATGGGCACCTGGCGCTCCGAAAGGTTGAGCTTGGCGAGCCCGAAGTCGTAGTCACCGGCGGTCGCGATCCGCAGCGAATCGGAGATCGCCGCGGCGGTGGCGCCGAGTTCTGCGGCGCGGGCGAAATCGGGGCGCACGACGACCTCGGGGCGCACGAGGCTGGCGCTCGAGGTGATGTTGCCGATGCCGTCGATCGTGCGCAGTTCGCGTTCGACCTGGCGGGCGATGCGGGAGAGCATGTCGCCGTCGTCGCCGGTGATCGTGAATACGTATTTTTCGCCCGCCCCGCCCAGGCCCACGCGCACCCGCACGCCGGGTAGGGTGCGCAGCGCCTCGCGCAGCTGCGCCTCGATCTGCTGCTTGGTGAGGGAGCGCTGGTTGCGGTGGGTTAGATTGATCGTCAGCGACGCCTTGCGCACTTCGGGAGCCCCTCCGGCGGCGAAGGCGTCGGTGCCGGCGGTGCCTCCGCCTACGGCCGTATAGATCCGTTTCACGTGCTCGTTGCGCTCGAGGATCTCGCGTGCCTGTTCGGCGACATGGAGGGTGTCGCGGTAACGGCTGCCCGGCGGCAGTTCGATCGAGACCAGGGTCTGGGCGAGGTCGTCGGCGGGGATGAAGGCGGTGGGCAGGAGCGGAATCAGCGCCAGGGATCCGGCGAAGAAGCCGAGCGCGGCGAGTATCGTCAGCCAGCGCCGGCGCAGGCAGCCATGCACCCAAGCCAGATAGAGCGTGGTGAGGCGGCCTTCGTGCGCCTGATGCGCCATCGGGCGCAGCAGATACGCCGACATCATCGGCGTGAGCATGCGCGCGACGAGCAGCGAGGCCATCACGGCGAGCGCTGCGGTCCATCCGAACTGCTTGAAGAACTTGCCCGATACGCCGCTCATGAAGGCTGTCGGCAGGAACACGGCGACCAGCGTGAAGGTGGTGGCGATGACCGCGAGCCCGATCTCGTCGGCTGCTTCCATCGCGGCCTGGTAGGGCGTCTTGCCCATGCGCAGGTGGCGCACGATGTTCTCGATCTCGACGATCGCGTCGTCGACGAGAATGCCGATCACGAGCGAGAGCGAGAGCAGCGTCACGACGTTGATCGAGAAACCGAGATATTCGATGCCGATCAGTGCGGGCAGCACCGACAGCGGGAGGGCGGTCGCGGCGACGAAGGTGGCGCGCCAGTCGCGCAGGAAGAACCAGACGACGATGATCGCGAGGACTGCGCCTTCGGCGAGCAGCCACAGCGAGCCGTGGTAGCCCTCGCGGACCGGGTCGACGAAGTTGTAGGCCTCGCGGAAGACGAAATCGGGATGCGTCGTGGCGAGCTCCGCGATGCGTCGGGCGATGCCTTCGGCGACCTCGACCTCGCCGGCGCCGCGCGCGCGTACGATCTCGAAGCCGACCACGGATTTGCCGTCGAGCAGCGCTGCCGAGCGGCGTTCGGCGACAGTGTCTTCGAGCCGGCCAAGGCTGTCGAGGCGCAGGTGGCGTCCGTCACTGAGGACGATCTCCATGTCCGCGAGTTCGGTAGCGCTCAGCGCCGTTGCGAGCGTGCGGACGGCCTGTTCGCCGCTGCCCAGTTCCGTGCGCCCGCCCGATGACTCGAGTTGGACGCGCCGCAATTGGCGGGATATGTCGGCGACGGTGACGTTGAGCGCGAGCAGGCGCGCGGGGTCGAGCTCCAGGCGCACCTCGCGCGTGGCGCCGCCGACGCGCGTGATCTGACCGACGCCGGGCACGGACAGGAGCGCCTTGGCGACCGTGTTGTCGACGAACCACGACAGCGCTTCCTCGTCCTGCGTGGCGGAGGCGACGGTATAGGTGACGATCGGCAGGCCCGACAGATTGAAGCGCTGGATCACCGGGTCGCGCAGATCGCTCGGCAGGTCGGAGCGCACGCGCGAGAAGGCGTCGCGGACGTCGTCGACCGCTTCCTGCGTCGGCTTCTCGAGACGGAACTCGGTCGTGATCGTCGCGACGCCGTCCTGGATGCGGGTGTAGATATGCTTGACGTCCTGCAGGGTCGCGATCGAGTTCTCGACCTTGCGTGCGACTTCGGTCTCGAGCTGCGCCGGCGCGGCGCCGGGCAGGCTCGCGCTCAGCACGACGGTCGGCAGGTCGATGTCCGGGAAGTTCTGCACCTTCATGCGTGCGAAGGAGAGCATGCCGAGCAGGCTCAGCAGGATGAACAGCAGCACGCCCGGAACCGGGTTGCGGATCGACCACGCCGAAACGTTCATCGGGGACGCCTCACTGCTGCGACGCGGGTACGGGCGCAGCGACTTCGACCAGGTCGCCGTCGCTCAGGAAGCCGGCGCCGGTCTCGACGAAGCGCTCGCTTTCGGCGATTCCGGACAGGATCTCGACGCGGTCGCCGCGGCGCCGGCCCGGCGTGACCCGTACCAGGGTGACGTGGTCGTCCGGGCCGATACGGTAGGCGTAGGAGAAGCCGTCCCGCAGGAGAACCGCGGACTGCGGTAGGCTCAGCGCCCGGGGCGCTTCCTGTGCGGCCGGCATGATCTCGCCGTTCGCGAACATGCCGGCTTTCGCGGCGCTGTCGGCAAGGTCGACGTAGATGATGCCGTTGCGCGTCTGCGGGTCGATCGAGGGGGCGATGCTGCGCACGCGGCCTTCGGCGGATTCGCCGCCGGCCAGCGTCAGTCTCGCACCGTCGCCGGGGCGGATCTGGCCGATGTCGGCGGCTGCGACCTCGGCGCGCCATTCGAGGCGCCCCTGCAGGATCAGGCGGTAGAGTTCCTGGCCTGCCTGCGGCACAGTTCCGACCGTGGCGGCTCGACCGGATATGAGGGCGTCGTCGGGCGCGAGGATGCGGGTCTGGCGCACGCGCAACTCGGCGAGCTGCACGCGGGCTGCTGCGAGGTCGATGCGCGATCGGGCGGTCTGTTCGGCCGTCAGGTACTGTGTGACCTGCTGCTCGCTCATCATGCCCGTCGGCTGGAAGCGCCGTGCGCGGTCGCCGTTGGCGCGCGCCTCCGCGTGCATGGCTCGGGCTTCCTGCAACTGCGCGCGGGCCTGGGCAAGATCGGCCTGCACGACGGCGTCGTCGAGGGCAACCAGCACCTGGCCCTTCTTCACCCGGTCGCCGACGTTCGCGAACACCTGGGCGATGCGCAGCCCGCCGATCTCGCTGCCGACGATGGTTTCCTGCCAGGCGGCGACGTTGCCGGTGGCGGGAATCGTCCGGTGCCATGCGACCGGCTGCGGCGTCGTCGCCCGGACCGTGAGGGCGGGCCGCGCGGCCGTCGCGGGCCGGGTTGCCGGCGGGGCGTCAGCTGCCGGTGGCGTGTCGGCAGTCGGTGGTCCGCTGCATGCGCCGAGCAGGACGAGGACTGCGGCCGGCACGAGCGCCCGTGCGCGGCAGGAAGGTTTGCGGTTCATTGCGGCAGGGACTCCCGGGGGGCTGGATTTCTCCGGCCCCCGAGTTGAGCACGGACAGCGCGGCGTATGCGTACGGCGGGGAGCACGGGCCGGATTCTGCGGCGCACGATGCTCGACGACGGCATATTTAGCCTGCGTGCGCGCGGCTTGGCAACATGTGCGCGGCCGCGGCGCCCGCACGTTCAGGTGCCGGCCTGCAGTTCCTTGGGCAGCGGGAATGTGACGCGCTCGGGGACCCCTTCAAGGGTCCGTACCGAACCGCCGCCCAATGCCTTGAGGCGCTCGATGACGGCATCGACGAGCACTTCCGGCGCTGAGGCGCCGGCCGTCACGCCGATGCGCTTCCTGCCGTCGAGCCAGGCCGGGTCGATGCCGTCGGCGTTGTCGATGAGGTGGGCGGGCACGCCGAGCAGTTCCGCCACTTCGCGCAGGCGGTTGGAATTCGAGCTGTTGCGCGAGCCGACGACGAAGACGATGTCGACGCGTGGCGCCATGAACTTCACGGCGTCCTGCCGGTTCTGCGTTGCGTAGCAGATGTCGTCCTTCTTCGGTCCGACGATGGCCGGGAAGCGTTCGCGCAGGGCGGCGACGAGAGTGGCCGCGTCGTCCACCGAGAGGGTGGTCTGGGTGACGTAGGCGAGCTGTTCCGGGTCGGCGACCTGCAGCGTCGCAACGTCTTCGACCTTTTCGACGAGGTGGATGCCGTCCTTCACCTGGCCCATCGTGCCTTCGACCTCGGGGTGGCCCTTGTGCCCGATCATGACGATCTCGCGGCCCTGCTCGCGCATGCGGGCGACTTCGATGTGCACCTTGGTGACGAGCGGGCAGGTGGCGTCGAACACGCGCAGGCCGCGCTTCTCGGCCTCCGTGCGCACCGCCTGCGGCACGCCGTGGGCGCTGAAGATGACGGTGTTGCCCGCCGGCACCTCGTCGAGTTCCTCGACGAACACGGCGCCCTTGGCGCGCAGGCTGTCGACGACGAACTTGTTGTGCACGACTTCGTGGCGCACGTAGATCGGTGCGCCGAAGCGTTCCAGCGCGCGCTCGACGATTTCGATCGCCCGTTCCACGCCGGCGCAGAAGCCGCGCGGGTTGGCGAGCAGGATTTCAGGGTCGTTCATTGTGGTCTCTGTGTCGGGGTCGGGGGCGGGGCGCCTGGGGGCCTCAGAGAACGCCGATGATGTCCACCTCGAAGCGGATGGTCTTGCCGGCGAGCGGGTGGTTGAAGTCGACGATCGCGCGGACGTCGTCGATCTCGCGTACGAGGCCGGAGTAGCGGGTGCCGTCCGGTGCGCCGAACTCCATGATCGTCATCGGCTCGATCTCCTCGTCGGGCATGTGTTCGCGCTTGACGTGTTCGACGAGGTCCGGGTTGTAGGGGCCGAAGGCCTGTTCCGGCGCCAGCGTGAACTGCTGGCGGGTGCCGACTTCGAGGCCTTCGAGCACGCGCTCGAGACTAGGGAGCAGGTCGCCGCAGCCGAGCTGCAGCGTCGCGGGTGTGCCCTCGAAGGTGCTGATGAGCGGTTGGCCGTTTTCCAGTGCAATGCGGTAGTGCAGCGTTACGAGGCTGTTCTGTTGGACGGTCTGCGTCACGAGGGGTTCTCCGGAGTGGTGTTGCGCGGTGCGCGGAGCTGCGCCCACAGCATCAGGGCGACGCCGACGGTGATCGCCGAGTCCGCCACGTTGAAGGCCGGCCAGCCATAGCGACCGATGTGGAAATAGAGGAAATCGACGACGGCGCCGTGCACGAGGCGGTCGATCACGTTGCCCAGCGCCCCGCCGATCAGCAGGCTGAAGGCGAGCGGCAGGAGCGTCTCGCGCTGGTGCTGGCGCAGCAGTGCGAGGAGCCAGCCGCACACGCCCAGGGCGAGGACGACGAAGAACCAGCGCTGCCAGCCGGAGTGGTCGGCGAGGAAGCTGAACGCCGCGCCCGGGTTGTAGACCAGCACGAGCTGGAAGAAGCCCGTCACCGGAATGGCCTCGCCGAATTCGAGCTTCGACAGCGCGAGCCATTTCGTCAGCTGGTCCAGGCCGATCACCAGCGCCGCGAGTTCGAGCCAGCCGAAGAAGCGGCGCGTCAGCGCGGGGGCGCCGCGGGCCGCTTGCGGGGCTGCGGCGGAATCACGCATGGACGCGCGTTTCCCCGGCACCGAACAGGTTGTCGTGGCAGCGGCCGCACAGTTCCGGGTGGTCGGCGTGGCTGCCGACGTCCGCGCGGAAGTGCCAGCAACGGCCGCACTTGGCGTGTGCCGACGAGCCCGCGTCGACGCCCTCGGCCGCCTCGTCGGCGGCGCGCACGAGCTCGGCGCGCGAGGTGATCAGCACGAAGCGCAGATCGTCGCCAAGGCTCGCCAGCGCGTCGTACGTCGCGCCGCTCGCGCGCACGACGACTTCGGCCTGCAGCGAGGAGCCGATCCTGCCTTCGGTGCGCAGGCCTTCGAGGACCTTCTGCACCTTCGCGCGCTCCTCGCGGATCAGCGTCCAGCGGGCGACCAGCGCTTCGCTGTCGGCAAGCGCGGGCAATTCGTGCCAGGTGTGCAGCATGACGCTGTCCTCGCTGTCCTTGCCGATGAGGTGCCAGATTTCCTCGGCGGTGAAGGCGAGGATCGGCGCCATCATGCGGGTGATCGCCTGGGTGATGTGCCACAGCGCGGTCTGCGCGGCGCGGCGCGCGCGCGAGTCCGCCTGGGTCGTATACAGGCGGTCCTTGAGGATGTCGAGGTAGAACGCGCCGAGGTCTTCCGCGGCGAAGTTCTGCAGCGCCTGGACGATCTTGTGGAATTCGTAGCGCGCGTAGTCCCCGGTGACCTGTTCCTGCAGGCGCTGCGTGAGTGCGAGGGCGTAGTGGTCGATGTCTAGCCACTGCTCGACCGGCACGCCGTCCTTCTCGATGTCGAAGTCGGCGGTATTGGCGAGCAGGAAGCGCAGCGTGTTGCGCAGGCGGCGATAGACTTCGACGACGCGGTCGAGGATCTCCTTCGAGATCGTCAGCTCGCCCGAGTAATCCGTCGCGGCGACCCACAGGCGCAGGATTTCGGCGCCGAGCTTGTCGGAGACTTCCTGCGGCGCGACCACGTTGCCCTTGGACTTGGACATCTTCTTGCCCTGGCCGTCGACGACGAAGCCGTGGGTCAGCAGGCCGTCGTAGGGCGCGCGGCCGTCGACCGCGCAGCCGGTGAGCAGCGACGAGTGGAACCAGCCGCGGTGCTGGTCCGAGCCTTCGAGGTAGAGGTCGGCGGGCCAGCGGCTGACGTCGGCGTGCGAGCCGCGCAGCACCGTCCAGTGCGTGGTGCCGGAGTCGAACCAGACGTCGAGCGTGTCGCGCATCTTGTCGTACTGCGCGGCCTCGGCGCCGAGGAGTTCGGTCGGGTCGAGCTTGAACCAGGCGTCGATGCCTTCCTTCTCGACGCGCTTGGCGACGTCTTCGAGCAGTTCGAGGCTCCTCGGATGCGGCTCGCCGGTTTCCTTGTCGAGGAACAGCGGGATCGGCACACCCCAGTTGCGCTGGCGCGACACGCACCAGTCGGGGCGGTTGGCGATCATCGAGTGCAGGCGGGCCTTGCCCCAGGACGGGAAGAACTGGGTCTCGTCGATGGCCTTGAGGGCCAGTTCGCGCAGCGTCGGCGCGCCCGGCTCGACCGCGTCGCGGCCGGGCAGGCGGTCCATACCGACGAACCATTGCGTCGTGGCGCGGTAGATCACCGGCGTCTTGTGGCGCCAGCAGTGCATGTAGCTGTGCGTGAGGTTGCCCGAGGCGAACAGGCTGCCGACCTCGGCGAGCTTCTCGACGATCTTGGGGTTGGCGTCCCACACCGACAGGCCGCCGAAGAAGGGCAGGCTTTCGTGGAACACGCCGTCGCCCTGCACCGGGTTGAGGATGTCGTCGTTGCGCATGCCGTAGCGCATGCAGGACTGGAAGTCGTCCAGGCCGTAGGCGGGCGCGCTATGCACGATGCCGGTACCGGCGTCGGCCGCGACGTAGTCGCCGAGGAAGACGGGCGAGACGCGGTCGTAGAACGGGTGGCGGAACTGGATGCGATCGAGCGCGACGCCGCGGGCGGCGGCGAGCACGCGGCCGTCGAGCTGGTAGCGTTCGAGGGCCGATGCGCGCAGCTCGGCGGCGAGGATCAGCAGGCCCTTCGGCGTTTCGATCAGTTCGTACATCAGTTCGGGATGCACGTTGAGCGCCTGGTTGGACGGAATCGTCCAGGGCGTCGTGGTCCAGATCACGATGTGGACGGACTGTTCCGGCAGGGTGTCGAGACCGAATGCATGCGCGAGCTTCGACCGGTCGGCGTCGGCGAGCGGGAAGCCAACGTCCACCGCTGGCGACTTCTTGTCCTGGTATTCGACTTCTGCCTCGGCCAGCGCCGAGCCGCAGTCGAAGCACCAGTTAACCGGCTTCAGGCCCTTGAACAGGAAGCCCTTGCGGTACATGTTGCCGAGCGCGCGGATCTCGTCGGCCTCGTTGGAGAACTGCATCGTGCGGTAGGGGTTGTCCCAGTCGCCGAGCACGCCGAGGCGGATGAAGTCCTTCTTCTGGCGCTCGATCTGCTCGCCCGCATACTCGCGGCACAGTTCGCGCGCGCGGTCGGCCGGCAGGTGTTTGCCGTGCTGCTTCTCGATCTGGTGCTCGATCGGCAGGCCATGGCAGTCCCAGCCCGGCACGTAGGGGGCGTCGAAACCCGCCATGGTCTTGGAGCGGACGATGATGTCCTTGAGGATCTTGTTCACCGCGTGGCCGATGTGGATGTCGCCGTTCGCGTACGGGGGGCCGTCGTGCAGGACGAACTTGGGCCGGCCGGCCGCGGCCTTGCGGATCTTCTGGTAGAGCTTCTTCTGCTGCCATACGGCGATCCAGCCCGGCTCCCGCTTGGCGAGGTCGCCGCGCATCGGGAAGGGGGTATCGGGCAGGTTGAGCGTCTTGCGGTAGTCAGCCATGGTGGGTTCGGGCCTCGGTGGCGATCAGGGGCAATTAGAGGGGCAGATCGGGTTGTCGACGAACCAGGCGCGGGCGTCGGCCGCGTCCTTGGCGATCTGGGCCTTGAGGGCGTCGAGGGAAGCGAACTTCGCCTCGTCGCGCAACTTGTTGAGGAAATGCACGCGCAGGTGGGCGTCGTAGCAGTCGCGGTGCCAGTCGAAGAGGTGCACCTCGAGCGTGGGCTTGCCGGCACTGGTCACGGACGGCCGTACCCCGATGTTCGCGACGCCGGCGACCGGCGTCTCGCCCAGGCCTTCGACGCTGACCGCGAACACGCCGGCGAGCGCGGGGCGGCGGTGCTTCATCTGGATGTTGGCGGTCGGGAAGCCGAGCTGGCGGCCGATCCGGTCGCCACGGATCACGCGGCCGGCGATGCTGTAGGGGCGTCCGAGGAGGCGCGCGGCGTGGGTGAGATCGCCTTCGGCGAGCGCCTCGCGCACGGCCGAGCTGGATGCGCGCTCGCCGGCCACGTCGAGCGTGTGCATCGCCTCGACGGCGAAACCCTGTTGCGCGCCGCGCGCCTCGAGCAGCGCGAAGTCGCCCTGGCGGCGCGCGCCGAAGCGGAAGTCGTCGCCGATGATGAGATGGCGCACGCCGAGACCACGCACGAGGATGTCGTCGATGAACTGGTCGGCGGTCACCGCTGCGAAGCGGGCGTCGAAACGGCAGACGTGTACGCGGTCGACGCCGGCCGCGGTGAGCAGCAGCAGCTTTTCGCGCAGCGAGGCGAGGCGGGCGGGGGCATCGCCGGGCGAGAAGTATTCACGTGGATGGGGCTCGAAGGTCATCACCACCGCCGGCAGCGACATTGCGCGCGCGGTGTCGATGAGCATCTGGAGCAGCGCCTGGTGGCCGCGATGCACGCCGTCGAAGTTGCCGATGGTGAGCACCGAGGGTCGTGCGGCGTGCCCGGGAATCCCGCGAAAAACCTGCATAACCGCCTGAAAAAAGCCGTAATTATAACGGCAACGCGCCCGCTCTGGGGGGCGGGCGCAGAAGGTGCTTGCGGGTGCGGCGGACGCGGGAGGCGGTCGCCCGTACCGCCTTCACGGCGGGTCCCGGCGAATCAATCCAGCTGTGCGATCTTGGTGCGGCCGAGCGGCGGGTTGTCGCGGAAATAGATCCGCAGCCCGCGCAGGATCGCGTTCGCCATCTTGTCCTGATAGGCCTCGTCGTTGAGCCGCTGCTCTTCCTCGGGATTGCTGATGAATGCCGTTTCCACGAGGATGGAGGGAATGTCCGGGGCTTTCAGCACGGCGAAGCCGGCCTGTTCGACGTGCGCCTTGTGCAGCTTGTTGATGTCGCCCAGTTCGTTGAGCACGGCCTTGCCCAGCTTGAGACTGTCGTTGATCGTCGCGGTCTGCGACAGGTCGAGCAGCGTGCGGGCGAGGTGACCGTCCTGCTTGGCGAGATTTACGCCGCCGATGAGGTCGGCGTCGTTTTCCTTCTGCGCGAGCCAACGCGCGGCCGAACTCGATGCGCCGCTTTCGGACAGGACGAAGACGGAACTGCCGCGCGCATCGGGGCGCACGAAGGCGTCGGCGTGGATCGATACGAAGAGGTCGGACTGCACGCGCCGCGCGCGCGTGACGCGCTGGCCCAGCGGCACGAAGTAGTCGCCGTCGCGCGTGAGTACGGCGCGCATGTTCGGTTCGGCGTCGATCTTCCGCTTCAGGCGGCGTGCGATCGACAGCGTGACGTTCTTTTCGTAGCTGCCGCGTGCGCCGACCGCGCCCGGATCTTCGCCGCCGTGGCCGGGGTCGAGCACGATCGTGACGAGGCGGTTGGCGGCCGGGCGCGCGGAACGTCGTGTGCCGGACGCCTGCTCGGCCTGGTCGGGGCGCGCGATCTGTGCGGGCGCGTCGGCGGAAGTCTGGGTGTCGCCCGTCTGCCCCGCCGCGGCATCCATCGGCGAGGATTTCTCGATCAGGGCAAGCAGCGGATCGACCGGCGTCTTGGGGTACAGGTCGACCACGAGGCGGTGGCCGTAGTTGCCGACCGGCGCCAGCGTGAATACCTGCGGGTTGATCTCGCTCTTCAGTTCGACGACCAGGCGCACGACCCCGGGGCGGTTGCGGCCGGCGCGGATCAGCTTGATGTACGGGTCGGAGTCGAGCACCTTGGACGGCAGCGACTGCAGCACGCTGTCGAACTCGACCCCTTCGAGGTCGACGACGAGGCGGTGCGGGTCGGTGACGAGCAGGTGGGTGAACTTGAGCTGCGAGTTCCCTTCGATCGTGACGCGCGTGTATTCCTCTGCGGGCCACACGCGAACCGCGAGGAGGCTGGTTGCGGCCATGCCGACCGGGCTGACGAGCAGCGCCAGCGTCGCTCCGGCGAATTTCAGCAGGTCGCGTCGCGTCACGCCGGGCGCGGCAGTCATGTCGGGTTCCGGGTCAGCTCCGAATCCAGTTTGCGTATGCATGTCCGTCCTGCCTCCGTCAGTGCCAGCGCTTCGAGGCGCCGGCCCGGGCCGGATACGGTGAGGCGGATTTCGAGGTCCGGTGCGGCAATGTAAGGCATCGCCTTGTCCGGCCATTCGACCAGACATACCCCGTTTCCGTCGAAATACTCGTCCAGCCCTGCTTCCAGATATTCTTCTGGGACTGCGAAGCGATAAAAATCAAAGTGATATAAGTGTAATCTAGAAACAATATAAGGTTCAATCAAGGTGTACGTCGGACTTTTCACCTTTCCGTCGTGACCGAGGGCACGCAGCGCCCCTCGAACCAGGGTCGTCTTGCCGGCACCGAGGTCGCCGCGCAGGTAGATCACGAGGCCCGCGTGCAGGGCCGCTGCGAGGGCTGCGCCCGCGGTTGTGGTGTCGGATTCGTCGTCGAGGTGCGCCGAGAGCGGGCTGCTATCATCTGCCCGGTGATGAACGTGAATCATGATGAAGTCCCTGCGGATGTCGCTCCCGACGCGTTCCTGAGCGCGCTCGTCGGGCGGATGAAGGTGTGGGCCGGCGAGCTGGGCTTCGCCGACCTGGCCGTGTCCGGTGTGGATCTGTCGTCGGCCGAGCCCGGGCTGGAAGCCTGGCTGGCGGACGGATTCCACGGAGAGATGGATTATATGGCGCGGCACGGCATGATGCGGGCGCGTCCGGCGGAACTGGTGCCGGGCACGCTGCGGGTCGTGAGCGTGCGCATGAACTACTGGCCCCGCGCGGCCGACGCGCAATCGGCGCTGGACGATCCGCAGCGCGCCTACGTGTCGCGCTACGCGCTGGGGCGCGATTATCACAAGCTGATGCGCAACCGCCTGCAGAAACTCGCGGAGCGCATCGCTGCCGAGGCGCCGCACGGTTTCCGGGTGTTCGTCGATTCCGCGCCGGTGCTCGAGGTCGAACTCGCGAGCCGGTCCGGACTCGGCTGGCGCGGCAAGCACACCCTGCTGCTGAACCGCCGCGCCGGCTCGTATTTCTTCCTCGGCGAGATCTTCACCGACCTGCCGCTCCCGCTCGACGCGCCCGAGACGCCGCATTGCGGCAGCTGCCGCGCCTGCCTGGACGCATGCCCGACCGGTGCCATCGTCGCACCCTATCGGGTGGACGCACGGCGCTGCATCTCCTACCTGACGATCGAGCTCAAGGGCGCGATTCCCGAGGAGTTGCGGCCGCTGATCGGTAACCGCATCTACGGCTGCGACGACTGTCAGCTCGTGTGTCCGTGGAACCGCTTCGCGCAGCTCGGCGCCGAAGCGGACTTCGCGCCGCGCCACCGGCTCGACGAGGCGGAGCTGTTAGAGCTGTTCGCGTGGAGCGAGAGCGAGTTCCGGGAACGGATGGCGGGCAGCGCGATCCATCGCATCGGCTTCGAGCGCTGGTCGCGCAATCTCGCGGTGGCGCTGGGCAACGCGCCCGGCACGCCGGCGGTGCTGGCCGCGCTGCGGGCGCGGGCGGACGACCCCTCGGCGCTTGTGCGCGAGCATGTCGCCTGGGCACTCGCGCGGCACGGGCTACGGCAGGCGTGAGCTTGCGTTAAAATCCGTTTTTGTCCCGACCTGGTTCCTGCATTGGACTCCTCCCGACCCATAGGCGTATTCGATTCCGGCATCGGCGGACTCACCGTCGTGCGTGCCCTGATGGAGCGCCTGCCGCTCGAACGCATCGTGTATTTCGGCGACACCGCGCGGGTGCCCTACGGCGTCAAGTCCGTCGCGACGATCGAACACTTCACTGCGCAGATCACCGAGTTCCTGCTGCAGCAGGATGTCAAGATGCTGATCGTCGCGTGCAACACGATGGCGGCGGTGGCGGCCGACGTGGTGCGGCGCCTGGCGCGCGACATCCCGGTGCTCGACGTGATCGAGGCGGGCGCGCATGCGGCCGTCGCGGAGTCGAACGGGCGCGGGATCGGCGTGATCGGCACGCCGACGACGATCAACAGCAATGCCTACGCGCGGCGCATCCACGCGCTGGATCCCGGCGTGCGGGTGTATTCGCAGGCCTGCCCGCTGTTCGTACCGCTGGTCGAGGAGGGCTGGCTGGATCATCCGGTGACGCGGCTGACGGCGCAGGAATACCTCAAACCGGTGCTCGCGGAGGAGGTCGGCAGCCTCGTTCTCGGCTGCACGCACTATCCGCTGCTGAAGCCGCTGCTGCGTGATGTCGTCGGCCCGGGCGTGCGCCTGGTCGACTCCGCGATCACGACGGCGGAACTGGCGGCCGCCAAGCTGCTGGAACTCGGCATTGCCAGCACCCACGCCGGGCCGACGGCCTATCGCTTCGTCGTCACCGATGTGCCCTTGCGCTTCCAGACCATCGGCGAGCGTTTTCTCGGGCGCTCGCTCGGCACCGTCGAAAAGGTCGAGTGGTAGGACATCCGTCCCGGGCCGTCAGCGCCCCAATCCTCTCAACTTAGCACCTCGTCATGGAATTCAGCTGCAGCTTCCCGATGCTCCATTCCGATGCGACAATACCCACGTAACCCATTGTTCCATTTAGGCTTTCCCATGACGGCCTAAATATGC
>NZ_QVLR01000043.1 GCF_014822185.1 Azoarcus sp. Aa7 | reverse complement strand
GGCGTCGAAGAAGCTCCTCGACAGCATCGTGCTCGGCAACAAGTCGAACTTCGTGAATACGCGCTTCATCCTCTAAGGGATCGCTCGCGCCCGCGCTTTTCCCGGGCCGGTATCACCGCTCTCCAGGCCTTTCGATACCGGCCCTTTTCCTACATCCCGTTCTGTTGCTACCGCCATGACCGCCATCCAATCGATCGAAGCCCTCGAAATCCTCGACTCCCGCGGCAACCCCACCCTGCAGGCGACCGTGCGCCTCGACTCCGGGCACACCGGCCGCGCCGCCGTGCCCTCCGGCGCCTCCACCGGCGCACGCGAAGCCCTCGAACTGCGTGACGGCGACCCGACCCGCTTCGGCGGCAAGGGCGTCACGAAGGCGCTCGCCAACGTCGAAGGCCCCATCGCCGCCGCGCTGAAGGGCCGCGACGCCCGCGACCAGGCCGCGATCGATGCGCTGCTGTGCGAACTCGACGGCAGCGCCGACAAGTCGAAGCTCGGCGCCAACGCGCTGCTCGCCGTGTCCCTCGCGACCGCGCACGCCGCCGCGAACGCGCTGGCGATTCCGCTGTACCGCCACCTCGGCGACGCCTCGCGCGGTTTCGAGCTGCCGGTGCCGCTGATGAACGTGATGAACGGCGGCGCGCACGCGAACAACAGCCTCGACATCCAGGAATGCATGATCGTGCCGCACGGCTTCGAGCGCTTCGGCGACGCGCTGCGCGCCGGCGTCGGCGTATTCCATGCGCTGCGCTCGATTCTCGACAAGAAGGGCTTCCCGACCTCGGTCGGCGACGAAGGCGGCTTCGCGCCCAACGTCAGCGGCACGCGCGAGGCGCTCGACCTGATTCTCGAAGCGATCGAGCGTGCCGGCTACAAGCCGGGCTCGCAGATCGCCCTCGCCCTCGACTGCGCGGCCTCCGAGTTCCACAAGGATGATGAATACCGCCTCGACGGCGAAGGCAAGCGCTTCTCGCGCGCCGAGTTCTGCGGCTACCTGGCGGACTTGGTCGGCGACTACCCCATCCTCAGCATCGAGGACGGCATGGCCGAGGACGACTGGGCCGGCTGGGGCGTACTCACCGACCGCCTCGGCCGCCGCGTGCAGCTCGTCGGCGACGACCTCTTCGTCACCAACACCGAGATCCTCGCCGCCGGCATCGAGAAAGGCATCGCCAACGCGATCCTGATCAAGCCCAACCAGATCGGCACGCTGACCGAGACGCTCGCCGCGATGGAGATGGCGCGCCGCGCGGGCTACGCGTCCATCGTGTCGCACCGCTCGGGCGAGACCGGCGACACGACGATCGCGGACCTGGCGGTGGCGACTGCCTGCGGCCAGATCAAGACCGGTTCGGCCAGCCGCTCGGACCGCGTCGAGAAGTACAACCGCCTGCTCGCGATCGAACGCGAACTCGGTGCCGACGCGCGCTTCGCCGGCTCGAAGGCGTTCCGCGCGCGCTGAGATTCGCGTCGAACCATAACGATTGCTCTCCAAACCGGCATCGCATTAACGCTCACTCCCTGGCGGTGGTGCCGGTTTCTTTTTATACCCACGGACGCGTCGCGCGGGCGGATCCCCTCGCGGCGCCCCTCTCCTTTCCGGAGCCCCGCTTTGACCCCTGCTCTGAACACCGACAAGGACCAAGCCCTGCGCGACGACATCCGGCTGCTCGGCCGGCTGCTCGGCGACACCGTGCGCGCCCGGGAGGGCGACGCCGTTTTCGACGCGATCGAGCGCATCCGCCGCGATTCGATCCGCTTCCACCGCGACGACGACCACGGCGCGCGCGGCGAACTCGAAGCGGCCCTCGATGCGTTGTCGCGCGACGACACCCTGCATGTCGTGCGCGCCTTCAGCTACTTCTCGCACCTCGCAAACCTCGCCGAAGACCAGCATCGCATCCGCCGCTCGCGTGCCCACCTCGTCGCCGGCTCCGCGCCGCGTGAAGGCAGCCTCGCGCACGCGATGAACCGTGCGTTCGACGCCGGCCTCGACGCCACGGCCCTGTCGGACTTCTTCGCCACCGCACAGATCGTACCCGTGCTGACCGCGCACCCGACCGAAGTCCAGCGCAAGAGCATCCTCAACTGCCAGACCGCCATCGCCCGCCTGCTCGACCAGCGCGACCGCATGACGCTCACGCCCGAGGAGCGCCGCGAGAACGACGACGCGCTGCGCCGCGGTGTGCTGACGCTGTGGCAGACGCGCATGCTGCGCCCGGCCAAACTTTCGGTCATAGACGAAGTCACGAACGGCCTCGGCTACCACGAGACCACTTTCCTGCACGAAGTCCCGCGCCTGTATGCGGCCATCGAGGACGCGCTTGCTGGTCACTTCGCCACGCGCGACGAAGGCCTCGCGGAGCGTGAGCTACCTGCGTTCCTGCAGATCGGCAGCTGGATCGGCGGCGACCGCGACGGCAACCCCTTCGTCACCGCAACGATGCTCGAACAGGCGCTCGCGATGCAGTGCCAACGCGTGCTCGACTACTACCTCGACGAGCTCGAGATCCTCGCCTCGCAGCTGTCGCTCGCGTCGCTGCTCGTCCCGGCGTCCGACGAGCTGCTCGCGCTCGCCGACGCCTCGCCCGACCGCTCGCCCCATCGCAGCGACGAACCCTACCGCCGCGCCGTCGCGGGCATCCACGCGCGGCTCGGCGCGACGCGGACGCAACTCCTCGGCGGACCTGCCGCCTCCGATGCGATCCCACCCTACCCGAGCTCCGAGGCGCTCACCGCGGATCTCGCGATCGTGCATCGCTCGCTGGTCGCGAACGGCTCGGGTGATCTCGCGCGTGGCCGTCTGCGCCACATCCGCCGCGCGGTGTCGGTGTTCGGCTTCCACCTCGCGCCGATCGACCTGCGCCAGAATTCCGAGGTGCACGAGCGCGTCGTCGCCGAGCTCCTCGAAGTCGCCCAGCCCGGCACCAAGTACCAGAAGCTCACCGAAGAGCAACGCATCGCCCTGCTGCTCGCCGAACTCTCGACCGCCCGACCGCTGACTTCGCCGCACTTCAGCTACTCGGACGAGACCGCCGCCGAACTCGCGATCTTCCGCATGGCGCGCGAGGCCCATCGCCGCTACGGCGCCGCGTCGGTGCCGAACTGCATCATCTCGAAAGCCGACAGCGTCTCCGACATGCTGGAACTCGCGGTGCTGTTGAAGGAAGCGGGACTCCTCGATCCGCGTGCTTCCACCCTCGCGGTCAACGTGATCCCGCTGTTCGAAACCATCGCCGACCTGCAGGCGAGCGGCCCGGTCATGGACCGCCTGCTCGGCCTTCCCGCGTGGCAGCGACTGCTCGCCTCGCGCGACCGGACGCAGGAGGTCATGCTCGGCTACTCGGATTCCAACAAGGACGGCGGCTTCCTCACCTCCGGCTGGGAGCTCTACAAGGCCGAGATCGCGTTGGTCGCGGCATTCCGCCGCCACCGCATGCGCCTGCGCCTCTTCCACGGCCGCGGCGGCTCGGTCGGACGCGGCGGCGGTCCGAGCTACCAGGCGATCCTCGCGCAACCCGGCGGCGCGGTGCAGGGCCAGATCCGCCTCACGGAACAGGGTGAGGTCATCGGCGCAAAGTATGGGAACGCCGAAGTCGGCCGGCGCAACCTCGAAGTGCTGGTCGCGGCGACGCTCGAGGCGAGCCTGCTCTCCGGCGACGAAGCCGCGCCGCGCGCCGACTTCCTCGATGCGATGGACGAACTCTCGGCGACGGCCTTCCGCGCCTACCGCGCGCTCGTCTATGAGACGGACGGTTTCGAACAGTATTTCCGCGAATCGACCATCGTCGACGAGATCGCCCAGCTCAACATCGGCTCGCGCCCCGCGTCGCGCAAGAAGAACACCGCGATCGAAGACCTGCGCGCGATCCCCTGGGTCTTCAGCTGGTCGCAATGCCGCCTCATGCTGCCCGGCTGGTTCGGTTTCGGCGCCGCCGTCAGCGCCTACATCGAACGCCACGGCGCGGCCGGCCTCGAACGCCTGCAGGCGATGCACCGCGAGTGGCCGTTCTTCGCGACGCTGCTCTCCAACATGGACATGGTGCTCGCCAAAAGCGACATCGCCATCGCCAGCCGCTACGCCGGCCTCGTGCGCGACGCGCAACTGCGCGAGGCGATCTTCCCGCGCATCCGCGCCGAGCACGAGGCGACCGTCGCCGCACTGCTGAAGATCGCCGGCCAGCAGGCGCTCCTCGACGCGAACCCGCTGCTCAAGCGCTCGATCCGCAACCGCTTCCCCTACCTCGACCCGCTCAACCACGTGCAGGTCGAACTGCTGCGCCGCCACCGCGACGGAGCCGACGACGAACGCATCCGCCGCGGCATCCACCTGTCGATCAACGGCATCGCCGCCGGACTGAGGAACAGCGGATAATCCGCCCGCCCCACGCGAACCCCATCTGCCATGAACCCGACCGACACCATCGGCTACCTCGCCGCCATCCTCACCACCGCCTCCTTCGTGCCCCAGGCGCTGCACATCTGGCGCACCCGCGATGCCCGTGCGATCTCGCTGGGGATGTACACGGTGTTTTCCACCGGCGTCGCGCTGTGGCTCGCCTACGGTGTGCTGGTCGGTTCGTGGCCGGTGCTGCTCGCGAACGTCGTCACGCTGTTCTTCGCGCTCAGCATCCTGTTCATGAAGATCCGCTACGACCGGGAACGCCGGGAGCGGCACAAGTGAGCGGCGCATGAGCGGCATCGGCCTCGCGGGCTTTCATCACGTCGCGATCATCTGCAGGGACTACGCACGCTCGAAGCACTTCTATACGGAAGTGCTCGGGCTGCGCGTTGTCGCGGAGACCTGGCGCGCCGAACGCCGCTCGTACAAGCTCGACCTCGAACTGCCCGATGGCGGGCGGATCGAGCTCTTCTCCTTCCCCAATCCCCCCGCGCGCCCCTCGCGCCCGGAAGCCTGCGGCCTGCGCCACCTCGCCTTCTCCGTCGCTGCCCTCGATGCCTGCGTGCACGGACTCGAACGACACGGCATCGCCGTCGAGCCGATCCGTCTCGACGAACTCACCGGCCGGCGCTTCACCTTCTTCGCCGACCCGGACGGATTGCCGTTGGAACTCTACGAATCGGAGTCCCAAGGCCTCAATGCAGGCGACCGCTGAGCAGTCTCAGGGCTGCGTCTTCTTCCACGCCTCCAGCGCCTGCATCCGCCCGAACCAATCCTTCGCCTGGGGGAAGTCCCCGACCGGCAGTTTCAGCGCTTCGGCATAGGTGAAGGACGCAGCGACCGCCAAATCCGCGAGCGTCAACCTCTCCCCGACCAGATACTGCCGCCCCTTGAGGCTCGTATCGAGCACGCCCAGGAAGCGCGTCACCTGCTCGTACGCCCGATCGACCGCAGGCTGGTCCGGCGGTCCGAGCTTCAGCATCGCCTTCACCAGCACCTCCCACACCAGCGTGAACATGTTCGGCATCAGGTGCCCGACGTCCCAGCATTGCCAGCGCGCAATGTCCGCACGCTCGGTATCGTCGCGGCCGAGCAACGCCGCCTCGGGCCTCTTCGATGCGAGGTACTGCGCGATCGCGCGCGATTCCCACAGCACCAGATCGCCATCCACGAGCGTCGGCGTGAATCCGTTCGGATTCAATGCGAGGTACTCGGGCGTCTTCTGCTCACCCTTCGTGATGTCGACGACCTGCTGCTCGTCGAATGTAATACCGAGATACGCCGCGGTCAGTTGCACCCGGCGCGAATTGGGAGAAGCGGGAAAATGGTAGAGCTTCATCTGGCACCTCCTTGGGATGAAGTCGTGCAGCAGCAAACCCGGAAGCGCTGCTGCTGATGTCCGCCTGGTCACGCGACGGGCCCTCGTTCAGCCTAGTGCATGACCGTGCGCACGCAAGTCGCACTTCGCCATCCCCCGGTTCCGATTCGCGACGCACACATGCGACGTCGACTGCCGAGCCGAACGACCAGTCGCTGGAACCCGACGAAGTCTCGCCGCGCCAGGCATCCCCGCCTCCGGCCCGGGGCTGCCGGTCGCATCACCGGTACAATCGCCGCCTACGCCACGCCCGACATCCCATGCGCCCACGGACTTCGCCCAATTACCTCGCCGGCTACCCGCCCGATCTCGCTGCCCAGGTGCGCAAGCTGATCGAGGAGGACCGGCTCGCAGACCTGCTGCTGAAAAAGTACCCGCAGACGCACGCGGTGCGCAGCGACAAGGCGCTGTACGACTACGTGCAGGAGCTCAAGGACGAGTTTCTGCGCAATGCCGGGCAACTGAGCAAGGTTGCGTACGACAGCAAACTGCATGTCATCCAGCACGCCCTCGGCACGCACACGCGCGTGTCGCGCGTGCAGGGCGGGAAGCTCAAGTCGAAGTGCGAGATCCGCGTTGCGGCGGTGTTCCGCGACATGCCGCCGGAGTTCCTGCGCATGATCGTCGTGCACGAACTGGCCCACATCCGCGAGCGCGAGCACGACAAGGCCTTCTACCAGCTGTGCCGGCACATGGCGCCCGACTACCACCAGCTGGAGTTCGACCTGCGCGCCTATCTGTGCCATCTGGACGCCACGGACCGGCCGCTGTGGTGTGCGGCGGCCGATACCGTCAAGCCCTGATGCGGCGACTCAGTCGGCGAGCGCGCGCACCTTCACCGGCTTGCCCTTGAGCCGGCCCGCGGACAGCTTGCGCACGGCTTCGCGCGCGATCTCGCGCACGACCGCGACATAAGTCGCCTGGTCGGTCACGGTGATCTTGCCGACCTGCTCGCGCGTGAAGCCCGCCTCCCCGGTCAGCGCGCCGAGCACGTCGCCGGGCCGGATCTTGTCCTTGCGTCCGCCGAGAATCTGCAGGCTCACCATCGGCGGCACCAGCGGCGAGTCGTCGCCGCCCTGCAGCGAGCCGAGACCGTGCCACTCCGGTTCGCTGCCCATCATCTGCGCGATGGTGGCCACGCGGCGCTTGTCCGCCGGGCTGCACAGCGTCAGCGCCCAGCCGTCCTCGTCGGCACGGCCGGTGCGGCCGATGCGATGGATGTGGACTTCCGGGTCGGGCGTGACGTCGACGTTGATGACCGCTTCGAGCTGCGCGATGTCGAGGCCGCGCGCCGCCACGTCGGTGGCCACGAGCACCGAACAGCTGCGATTGGCAAACTGGATCAGCACCTGGTCACGCTCGCGCTGTTCGAGATCACCGTTCAGCGTCAGCGCATGGAAGCCCTGCTTGTGCAGAACCTCCACCAGTTCCCGGCACTGCTGCTTGGTGTTGCAGAACGCCAGCGTGCTGACCGGGCGGTAATGCTTGAGCAGCGTACCCACGGCCTGAAGGCGCTCCTCGTGCTTGATCTCGTAGAAGCGCTGGCGGATCTTGCTGCCTTCGTGCTGCTCGGTCAGCTTCACCTGCTGCGGGTTGCGCAGGAACTGCTGCGCGAGCCTCTCGATCCCCTCGGGATACGTCGCCGAGAACAGCAAGGTCTGGCGCCGCGCCGGGCACTGGCTGGCGACGAACGCGATGTCGTCGTAGAAACCCATGTCGAGCATGCGGTCGGCTTCGTCGAGCACCAGCGTGTTGAGCGCATCGAGCCTGAGGCTGCCGCGGTCGAGGTGGTCCATGATGCGACCCGGCGTGCCGACGACGATGTGCGCGCCGTGCTCCAGGCTCGCCCGCTGCGGACGCATGGTCGTGCCGCCGCACAGCGCCAGGATCTTGATGTTGTCTTCGGCGCGCGCAAGACGGCGGATCTCCTGCGTCACCTGGTCCGCCAGCTCGCGCGTCGGACACAGCACCATCGCCTGCACCGCGAAGCGGCGCGGGTTCAGGTTGGTGAGCAGCGTCAGCGCGAAGGCCGCGGTCTTGCCGCTACCGGTCTTGGCCTGCGCGATGAGGTCGTGGCCGGCGAGCGACAGCGGCAGGCTGGCCGCCTGGATCGGCGTCATCGTGCGGTATTCGAGCTGCTCCAGCGTGGCCAGCAGCGCGGGCGAGAGCGGCAGCTCACCGAACGGCCGCCCGGCGAGGGCTGGACCCAGCACAGCCGGGGTTGGACCCGGCGCGGCCGGGTCCGGGGCGGCCGGGTCCGGGGCGGCCGGGTCCGCCTGCGGCGGGATCGAGTCGCTCATGCTCACCTTGCGCCTCAGCCCTTGCGCCGACGCGCCGCGCTGGCCGGCTTGCGCCAGTGCCCCGCGCGTTTCTTTTCGGTTTCGGCGGTCTTGGGCTTGGGCATCAGCAGGTTCTTGCCCGCCCCCTGCCCCGAAGCGCGGTGTGCAAGGATTGCGGCGCTCAGCTGCTCGACGGTCGGCATGACCGCGACCTGCTCGCCCTGCGCGACGTGGGCGGCGAGCCGCTGCCGGACTTCGAAGATCCGCTCGGCCGTATCCGCCTTCTTCGGCAAGCCGGTGACGATCGCCTGCGAGGCCGTGCTCAGCGTGAAGCGCCCCTCCTCCGCGCAGACGAGGCCGTTCGTCGACAGGCGCTGGAACGACTCGGCCAGCTTGGCCTCGGACGGGATCGCCCCCTGCAGCAGATCGACTGCCGCGACGGCTTCGGCAAGCTCGGCGGGGCGCCGCTTCGAAGCGAGCGCCAGGGCGAGCAGGAGGAGTGCGTCAATATCGTGAAGCGGGTGCATCGAATACCTTTCAGAAGCTGCAGGGAAATGAATCGGCGAGGGGCACATCGCGCAACGGTCACGGCCCGCAAGGGATGCGCAAGGCCCGCGGTAAACACCGGAAGAATCCGCCAAGGGCGAGAGTGTAAGCGTTCGGAACGCCCGCGACGTCAATAAGTTGCACGGCGCGCGTGCGCCGCCGTGCAGGCCCCCTCAGCGCTGGGGCAGGCGCACGCAATCCGGCCCGAGCCGTGTCAGTTCGGGGCAGCCGAGGAGCGCCAGCGTGCGGTCGATCTCCGAACGCAGGATCTCCAGCGCCCGCGCCACGCCGGGCTTGCCGGCCGCGGCGAGGCCATACAGCGTCGCGCGCCCCGACATCGCCGCGTCGGCACCGAGCGCGCGCGCCTTCACGAAGTCGCTGCCGCGGCGCAGGCCGCTGTCGATGATCAGCGTCATCTCCGGCCCAACGGCCTCGCGGATCTCCGGCAGCACGTCGATCGGCGCCACACAGGTATCGAGTTGCCGCCCGCCGTGGTTGGTGATCACCAGCCCGTCCACGCCCAACTGCTTGGCGCGCTCGGCGTCGTCCGGCCGCAGGATGCCCTTCACGATCAGCTTGCGCGGCCACAGGTCGCGCAGCCACGCGACGTCGTCCCAGTCCAGCGAGGGGTCCATCTGGCTCGACAGGAAGGTCGCCGCATTGCGCGCGCTGTCCTGCCCCGGCGGCAGGAAGTCGCCGAGATTGCGAAAGCGCGGCATGCCGTGCGGGATCAGCACGTCGAAGAGCCAGCGCCAGCGCGTCGCGACATCGACCATATTGTCGAGATTGAGCTTCATCGGCGCACGGTAGTTGCGCCGGTCCCATTCGCGATTGCCGAAGGCGGCGACGTCGGTCGTCAGCACGATCGCCTCGGAGCCCGCAACTTCGGCGCGCTTGACGACGCCGGCGAGGTTTTCGCGATCCTTGAACGGATAGATCTGCATCCAGTGGCGCACGCCGGATTCGACGATGCGCTCCAGCGACACCGTCGACACCATGCTCTGGCACATCGGGATGCCCGCATCCCGCGCCGCCTCGGCGAGCATCAGGTCGCCCTCGTGCGACAGCAGGCCGTTGAAGCCGGTCGGCGCAATGATCGCCGGCATTTCGATGCGGCTGCCGAACAGCTCGCAGCCGAGGTCGCGCTCCGACACATCGACCAGCGTGCGCGGCTGGAAATTGATCGCGTCGAAGCCCGCACGGTTCCGCCGCAGCGTGAGCTCGTCGTCGGCACCGCCTTCCAGGTATTCGAAGCAGAAGTTCGGGATACGCGCGGCGGCCATCGCGCGCAGTTCGGCAATGTTCTGGGCGCGACGCGGATCGCCGCCCCGATAGAGTTTGCGCATCGGCATCGAGTGGCCGGTCCCGAAGAAAAAAGTCCGCCCCACGATACCGGAGGCGGACTTCGCTTGCTAGCCGTCCATCATGATACGCATCATGCATCGATGAATCGCAGCGGGCGACTGCGTGCCCTAGCCTTCCCGCACCAGCTTTCGCTCGCTCTTCGGTCGCGCCGGCAGCGGCTTCGAGCATTCGAGGAAGCGCCCGCGCCCCTTCTGCGCCTGCGCTCTGCCATTGGCCCACACGACCTCGCCGCGCGAGATCGTCACGCCCGGCCAGGCCTTCAGATGCATGCCCTCGTACGGCGTGTAATCGACGTTGTGATGCAGCAGCTCGTTGCGGATCGTCACGTCGACATCGGTCTCCCAGATCACGATGTCCGCGTCGCAACCCACCGCGATGCTGCCCTTGCGCGGGTACAGGCCGTAGAGGCGCGCGACGTTGGTCGAGGTCAGCGCGACGAAGCTCTGCGGATCGATGCGACCGGTGAGCACGCCTTCCGAGAACAGCAGCGCCATGCGCGTCTCCAGCCCGGGGATGCCGTTGGGAATCTGATCGAAGGAGGCGTCCTCGCCCGCCGCCTTCTTGCCCTGCGGGTCGTCGAAGCGGAACGGCGCGTGGTCCGACGAGAAGATCTGGAACACGCCGTTCTCCAGTCCGTCCCACACCACCTTCTGGTTCGCCTTGTCGCGCGGCGGCGGGCTGCACACGCACTTCGCGCCGTGCAGGTCCTCGCCTTCGAGGTGCTCGCTGGTCAGGAACAGGTACTGCGGGCAGGTCTCGCCATACACCTGCAGGCCGCGGCCCTGGGCCCAGCGGATCTGCTCGACCGCCTCGCGGCCCGACACATGCACGATCAGCACCGGCACATCGACGAGCTCGGACAGCGAGATCGCGCGATGCGTCGCCTCGCGCTCGACCAGCATCGGCCGGGACGCCGCGTGGAAGCGCGGCGCGGTGTGCCCCGCGGCGAGCAGCTGCTCGGTGAGCCACGCGATGCAGTCGGTGTTCTCGGCGTGGATCATCACCATCGCGCCCTCGCGCCGCGCGACGGCGAGCGTCTCGAGGATCTGGCGGTCGTTGAGCTTGAGATCGTCGTAGGTCATGTAGATCTTGAACGAGGTGTAGCCTTCGGCGATCAGTTCGGGCAGTTCGCGCTTGAGCACGTCCGGCGTCGGGTCGCTGACGATGAGGTGGAAGGCATAATCGATCACCGCCTTGCCGCCGGCACGCGCGTGGTAGTCGTCCACTGCGGCGCGTAGCGACTGGCCCTTGAACTGACACGCGAAAGGCAACACCGTCGTCGTGCCGCCGCAGGCGGCCGACAGCGTGCCGGAGTAGAAGTCGTCGGCCATCTTCGTGCCGTCGCTCATCGGCTGGTCGAGGTGGCAGTGGCCGTCGATGCCGCCCGGCATCACGTAGCGGCCGGCGGCGTCGATCTCCTTGCCGCCCGCGCGCAGGTTCCTCCCCAGCGCCGCGATCACGCCGTCGCGGATCCCGATATCGCAGTCGAACTCGTCGGCTGCCGTCACGACGTGGGCGTTGCGCACCACCAGATCGAAACCGTCCATTGTTGTCTCCATATGTATTGGGGTCTTGGTCGACGTGCCCGGACTCCGCGCTTGGAATCGCCACGTCTGTTGAATATAAATATCGCTATTGTCGACAATTTATCGATATATTTTTCAACATGCAATAGCGGCGCTACTCGCAAGAACTCGTCAGCGGCACGCGAGGATGATTTCAACTCGGCCGCTCGCACCCGAACTCGCGACGGCGAAACGCCGGCCGAATGCCGACAGGCAGCGCCATTTCTTGCTAGCGCATCGGCCCGAATCGTAGAATTTCCGCTTCGGCCCGACCTTGCGGGCCCCCTCTGGCGCAGGACTTCAGGATGCAGAAGAAGACGGTCAAACGACGTGACGCCGGCGCATCGGCGCCGCCCTCCTTGCAGGACGAGCGCCAAGCGAACGATGGCGAAGGCGGCGCGTCGGACCAGGAGATCTACGAGCGCATCATCACGTCGATCATGGAGCACCGCCTGCCGCCGGGCACCAAGCTCGGCGAGGACAAGCTGGCGAAGATCTTCGGCGTGAGCCGCGCGCGCGTGCGCCAGGTGCTCGCGCGCCTCGCGCTGGAGCGCGTGGTCGTACTACATCCGAACCGCGGCGCCTTCGTCGCCGAGCCCACGGTGGAGGAGGCACGCGAGGTTTTCGAAGTCCGCCGGCCCCTCGAAGCGCTGGTCGTGCGCCGCATCGTCGCGAAGAAGGACCCGGCGATCATCGCCCGCCTGCGCGCCCACGTCGAAGCCGAGGAGGCCGCCCGCGCCGCGCGCGACCGCCGTGCCATCATCCGCCTGTCGGGCGAGTACCACGTGCTGCTCGCGGAGCTCTCCGGCAGCACGCTGGCCGCGCGCCTGATGCACGAACTGGCCTCCCTCACCTGCCTGATCATCTTCCTCTACGACGCCCCCACGGTGCCGGCCTGCCGCGACCAGGAGCATTCCGAGATCACGCAGGCGCTCGCCGATGGCGACGAGGCGACCGCGATCCGCCTGATGACCGAGCACCTGGAACACGTCGAAGCCTGCCTCGACCTCTCGCGCGGCCGCCCCGAGGAACTCGACCTGGAAGCCGCGCTGGCCGACTGAACCCGGCCCTTTCCGCGTCGCCGCTCAGGAGAAGATCCGCTCCGGATCATCGTCCTCCCGAGCGGCGCGGCTGATGTCGAGCGGCTGCTCGATGATCGCCGAAAGGATGCGGCGACAGATCGCCACCGCATCCACCCCCGCCGCCGCCTTCGAGCGGCGCTCCTGCCCGAGGCACACCCCCTTCGCGTCGCGAACCTCCCGCGGGCGCTCCGGTGCGCCAGAGCCATCCTGAAGTATCTGTCGAGTCCTCATGCCGTTCCCTCGCCCTGCGCGCTTTTTTGTTAGCGATCTATAAACTTTTTTGTCGACACTTTATTGACTACCTGTCGGCATCACTTCTATAGTTCGTCTCACAACGGTGACCAGTCATCCGCGGGCGGCGACCTATCCGGTCGACACTCCACGCATGACCCGGCCACCCAAAAAGCAGAAAGGCGCGAGGCCGCGATCCGGCACCCGCTCCACGCAGGCAGCGTCAACCCATTTGGAGGCGCCGCCCCGGTCACGAGGCCGTGGCGAAGTGGCCAAAACTCATCCAAGCTGTGGAAAGGAGACACCGCATGAAAGCTGAAATTGCCCTCGACCGGGCGGCAGCCGTACCGGAAACGCAGACGAAGGTGCGCTGGCGCATCTTCCTGATGATGCTGTTCCTCATCTCGATCAACTACATCGACCGCGCCTCGTTGTCGGTCGCGATGCCGATGATCGCCGCCGAATTCGACATCGGCCCCGCAACGCAGGGCCTGCTGCTGAGTTCCTTCTTCTGGACCTACGCCTTCATGCAGATCCCCGGCGGCATGCTCGCGGACAAGTACGGCCCGCGTCATGTCATCGCCGGCGCCACGCTCGGCTGGGGCTTCTTCCAGGCCATCGCAGGCATGTGCACCGGCTGGGTCGCCCTGCTGATCACGCGTCTCGGACTCGGCGCGGCCGAAGCGCCGATCTACCCCGCCGGGGGCAAGCTCAACGCGATCTGGATGACCCAGAACGAACGCGGCCGCGGCGCGACCCTGCTCGACGGCGGCGCCCCGCTGGGTGCGGCACTCGGCGCGATCCTGATCTCGGGGCTGATCGCCGTGATGGGTTCGTGGCGCGCGGCCTTCGTCATCGCCGGCGTCGGCACTGTGATCGCGGGCCTCTGGGCCTGGTCCTACATCCGCAACCATCCGCGCGAACATCCGGGCGTCAATGACGCCGAAGCCGAGTTCATCGAGGAAGCGCATGCCAAGGAACTGGCCGCGTCGCCGACGATCACCAGCGGCAAGGTCATGGACTTCTTCCGCTACCGCTCGGTGTGGGGCATGTTCTTCGGCTGGATGTGCTTCAACGCGCTGTTCTACGGCCTGCTGACCTGGATGCCCAACTACCTGTCGAAGCAGCACGGCTTCGACATCAAGCAGATGGGCGGCGCGGTGTTCATCATGTTCTTCGCCGGTTTCGTCGGCGAACTGATCGGCGGCTGGATCGCCGACAAGTGGAAGGAATCGGGCGCCTCGCAGGGCAAGGTGCTGCGCACGCTGTTCGGCATCTCGTCGATCATCGCGACCGTGTCGATTTACAGCGTCGCGAAAATCACCGATCCGGTCACCGTCGTCGTGATGCTGTCGGTCACGCTGTTCTTCCTGCGCTGGTGCGGCCTGTTCTGGTGCGTCCCGTCCATCCTCGGCACCCGCAACCGCGTCGGCCTCCTCGGCGGCGTGATGAACCTGGGCGGCAACTGCGCGGGCATTGGCGTCCCCATCCTCGTCGGCCTCATCGTCCAGGCGACCGGCTCGTACTACATGGCGCTGATGCTGTTCGCCGCCGCCGGTGCCGGCCTGTTCATCTGCTCCACGATGCTGATCGACTACGACAAAAAGATTCCGGTCTGATCTCCCCCGGGGCACCGCGGTGATTGCCTGCCGCGGCGCCCCATCCTTGCCCCCCGACCGGACTCCAACGAGGATCCCATGAGCAAACGCATCCGCCTGGGCGTGCTGACGCCCTCGTCCAACACCTCCCTCGAACCGCTCACCAGCGCCATCGTCGCCGAAGTGCCCGGCGTGTCCGCGCACTTCTCCCGCTTCACCGTCACCGAGATCTCGCTCAAGGACCAGGCGCTCGGCCAGTTCGACGACAGCAAGATCCTCGAAGCCGCGAAGCTGCTCGCCGACGCCCATGTCGACTCGATCGGCTGGAGCGGCACCTCCTCCGGCTGGCTCGGTTTCGAGCGCGACGTGCAGCTGTGCCGCCGCATCACCGAAGTCACCGGCATCCCCGCGACGACCTCGGTGCTCGCGCTGAACGAGATCCTCGCCAAGACCGGCACGAAGAAGCTCGGCCTCGCGACCCCCTACGTGCCCGACGTGCAGGCGCGCATCGTCGCGAACTACGCGACGCTCGGCATCGAGGTGCCGTCCGAGCAGCACCTCGGCATCAGCGTCAATTTCGACTTTGCCGAAGTGAGCGAGGACACGCTGCGCACGATGGTGCGCGACGTCGCGAAGTCCCGCCCGGAGGCGATCACGACCTTCTGCACCAACCTGCGCGCCGCCCAGCTCGCCGATGAACTCGAAGCCGAGTCCGGCATCCCGCTGTACGACACGGTCTCGACCGTCGTCTGGAAGCAGTTGCGCCTGGCCGGCGTCGACACCCGCGACATCAAGCGCTGGGGTCGCCTGTTCCGCGAAGTAGCCTAAAGTGAAATCGGATGGATCGAAGATGAAAATCCTGCTGCTGAATCCCAATACCTCGCAGAGCGTCACCGACCGCATCGCCAACGCGGCGATGGGCGTGGCCGGCGCGCAGACCGAACTCGTCACCGCGACCGCCCCGCGCGGCGTGCCCTACATCGCGACCCGCGCCGAAGCCGCGATCGGCGGCGCCGTGGCGCTCGAAATGCTCGCCGAGATGCACACCGGCGTCGACGCCGCGGTGATCGCCGCCTTCGGCGACCCCGGCCTCGGCGGCGCGCGCGAACTGTTCCCGATCCCGGTCATCGGCCTGGCCGAAGCCGGCATGCTCACCGCGTGCATGCTCGGCAAACGCTTCGCCATCGTAACCTTCTCGCAATCCCTCGAACCCTGGTATCACGAGTGCATCGCATGGCACGGCCTGCGCGAGCGCTGCGCGGGCGTGCGCGCGCTGGGCGGCAGCTTCCGCTCGATCTCCGACGTGCAGGACGAGAAGGAAGCACTGCTCGTCCAACTCGCGCAGCAGGCCGTGGATGAGGACGGCGCCGATGTCGTCGTGCTCGCCGGCGCACCGCTCGCGGGGCTCGCACGCCGCGTGCGCGACCGCATCCCGGTGCCCGTCGTCGATTGCGTCGAGGCTGCGGTCAAGCAGGCCGAAACGCTGGTCGCGCTGAACCCGCGCAAGGCCGTGCAAGGCACCTACGCACGCCCCGGCGCGAAGCCCTGCGTCGGCATCGCCGAGCCGCTCGCACGCTGGATCAACCATGAGTGAGGCGCGCCGCACGGGTGCGCGCCGCCTCCTCGCCCTTCAAGGAGAACGGCTGTGAAACTCGTTCGCTTCGGAACCCCCGGGAAGGAACTCCCCGGGCTACTCGACGCCGAGGGCAGGATCCGCGACCTGTCGGGCGTACTGCCCGAAATCAACGGCGCGACCCTCGCCCCGGCCAGCCTCGCGCGGCTGCGCGGACTGGATCCGGTGAGCCTTCCCGTCGTGCCTGCCGGCACCCGCCTCGGTGCGCCGCTCACGGGCATCGGCAAGATCGTGTGCATCGGCCTGAACTACGCCGACCATGCGCGTGAAGCCAGCCTGCCGATCCCGCAGGAGCCGATCGTGTTCATGAAGGCGCAGACCGCGATCAGCGGGCCGAACGACGCGATCGTCCTGCCGCCCGGCTCGGAGAAGACCGACTGGGAGCTCGAACTCGTGCTCGTGATCGGCACGACGGCGCGCCGCGTCGCCGTCGGGGATGCGCTGAACCACGTCGCCGGCTACATGACGGGCCTGGACATGTCCGAACGCTACTGGCAACTCGAACGCGGCGGCCAATGGACCAAGGGCAAGAGCTTCGACACCTTCGCGCCGATCGGCCCGTGGCTCGCGACCGCCGACGAACTCGGCAGCCCCGGCGAACTGGCGATGCAGCTCGCGGTGAATGGCGAGCGCATGCAGGACAGCCACAGCGCCAACATGATCTTCAACCCTGCGCAGATCGTCAGCTACGTGAGCGGCGTCATGACGCTGCAGCCGGGCGACCTGATCTTCACCGGCACGCCCGCGGGCGTCGGCATGGGCATGAAGCCGCCGCGCTACCTGCGCGCCGGCGACCGCATCGACGCCGCAATTGCCGGCCTCGGCGAGCAGCAGCACGCCGTCGTCGCCGACTGAAAACCGACCTCTTTCCTCTTCCTTTGTGGAAATTCACCCCGCCGGATGCACATCCGGCGGGGATTTTTTTGCTGCCGTCGTCGCTTCAGCGCAGCATCGCGTTGAGCGCCTCGAGTGCCTTGCTGCCCGGGCACAGGTAGGCATCGCCGAGCTGGTTCAGCGGCTTCTCCACGGTGTTGAGGTGGGTGTGCATGTCCTGCCCGCTGCTGTCGACATACAGCAGCCCGGTGACGATCTCGCCCAGCGCCTGACGCTCCTGCAAGTGGTTCATCGCGCCGATGCGGTCCGACGGATCGTAGTCGACGCCCACCTTGCGCAGGTGCAGGATCGAGCCGTCGTGCTGCACGACGCGACGCAGGCTGCCGGGCGGGTAGGAGGCTTCGATCTGCGCCTTGGGCAGGATCACGTCGAGCCGGTTCACCGCCGCGTTGTGCTCGCGCACGTAGTCGTAGCTCTTGGTCGAACCCGCGTGGTTGTTGAAGGTCACGCACGGGCTGATGACGTCGATGAAAGCCGGCCCGCCGTGGCGCAGCGCGCCCTTGATGAGCGGCACGAGCTGCTCCTTGTCGCCGGAGAAGCTGCGCGCGACATAGGTGGCGCCGAGCTGCAGCGCGAGCATGGCAAGGTCGATCGGGCTGTCGCTGTTGATGACACCCTTCTTGCTCTTCGTGCCCTTGTCGGCGGTCGCGGAGAACTGCCCCTTGGTGAGGCCGTACACGCCGTTGTTCTCGACGATGTAGGTCATGTTCACGCCGCGGCGCATCGCGTGGGCGAACTGGCCGATGCCGATCGAGGCCGAGTCGCCGTCGCCGGAGACGCCCAGGTACAGCAGGTTGCGGTTGGCGAGCGCGGCGCCGGTGAGCACCGAGGGCATGCGCCCGTGCACCGAGTTGAAGCCGTGCGAGTTGCCGAGGAAGTAGTCCGGCGTCTTCGACGAGCAGCCGATGCCCGACAGCTTGGCGACCTTGTGCGGCTCGATGTCGAGGTCGAAGCACGCCTGCACGATGGAGGCGCTGATCGAGTCGTGGCCGCAGCCGGCACACAGCGTCGAGATCGCGCCCTCGTAGTCGCGGCGGGTGTAGCCGAGCGCGTTGCGCGGCGCGTCGGCCGCGAGGAGCTTGGGCTTGGCGAGATAGGTCATGAGGCCACCTTGCGCTGGGGTTGTCCGATGGGGCTCACCTTGCGGTCGCTCAGGGCGTCGGCGATCTTGCCGGCGATGAAGCGTGCCGTGATCGGCGAACCGTCGTAGTGCAGCACGCGCACGAGCTTCTTCGGATCGATTTCGCCTTCGTTGACCAGCAGGGTGCGCAGCTGCGCGCTCTCGTTCTGCTCGACGACGAACACCGCGTCACGCTCGGCGATGAACTGCATCACTTCGTCGCTGAAGGGGAAGCCGCGCACGCGCAGCGTATCGACATGGATGCCGTCGGCTGCGAGCAGCGCGCCGGCCTCCGCCATCGCGGGCGCCGTGGAGCCGTAGTGGATGACGCCGACGTGCGTGGGCTGTGCCGCCTTCTTCAGGATCGGCGCAGGCACGAGATCCTTCGCCGTGTTGAACTTCCGGCGCAGGCGCTCCATGTTGTACACGTAGTCGCTGCCGACCTCGCTGTACTTCGCATACGGATTGCGCGTCGTGCCGCGCGTGAAGTACGCGCCCCGGGTCGGGTGGGTGCCCGGAATCGTGCGGTACGGGATGCCGTCGCCGTCGACGTCGAGGTAGCGGCCGAAGTCCTTGCCGGCCTCGAGCTCCTCGTAGGTCATGAGCTTGCCGCGGTCGTAGCGCCGGCTGTCGTCCCAATCGAAGGGCGCGCACAGCTGGTCGTTCATGCCGATGTCGAGGTCGGAGAGCACGAACACCGGCGTCTGCAGCCGCTCGGCGAGGTCGAAGGCCTGCGCGGTGAGGCTGAAGCACTCGTAGGCGTCCTGCGGGAACAGCAGCACGTGGCGCGTATCGCCGTGCGACGCATAGGCGCACGACAACAGATCCGACTGCTGCGTGCGCGTCGGCATCCCGGTCGAGGGGCTGCCGCGCTGCACGTCGACGATCACCGCGGGGATCTCGGCAAAGTACGCCAGGCCGAAGAACTCCTGCATCAGCGAGATGCCCGGACCCGAGGTCGCGGTGAAGGCGCGCGCGCCGTTCCAGCCGGCGCCGATGACCATGCCGATCGACGCGAGCTCGTCCTCGGCCTGCACGATCGCATAGCGCGCGCGGCCGTTGTCGGGGTCGGTGCGGAACTTGCGGCAGTAGCTCGAGAAGGATTCGATGACGGAGGTCGAAGGCGTGATCGGATACCAGCCCGCGACGGTGGCGCCGCCGAACACCGCACCGAGACCGCAGGCGCTGTTGCCGTCGATCATGATGCGGTCGCCCACCGCGTCGGCCCGCTTCACCGTGAGGCCGATCGGACACGGCAGGTTCTTCTTCGCATACTCGTAGCCCAGCCGCAGCGCATTGACGTTGGCCTTGATGAGCTGGTCCTTGCCGCGGTAGCGGTCGACGATGAGCTGCTCGGCCGCGGCGAACTCCATGTCGAGCAGCGCGATCAGCGCACCGACGTACATGATGTTCTTGAACAGCTGGCGCTGACGCGCGTCGTCGTACTCGGCGTTGCACATCGCGGTGAGCGGTACGCCCAGCACGGTGATGTCTTCACGGAACTTCGACGGCGGCAGCGGCTTGGTCGAGTCGTAGAAGAGATAGCCGCCCCGGTCGATCGCGGCAACGTCGCGATCCCAGGTCTGCGGGTTCATCGCGACCATCATGTCGCAACCGCCGCGCGCGCCGAGCCAGCCGGCTTCGGAGACACGCACCTCGTACCACGTGGGCAGGCCCTGGATGTTGGACGGGAAGATGTTGCGTGGCGCAACCGGCACGCCCATACGGATGATCGCGCGCGCAAAGAGTTCGTTGGCCGAGGCCGAGCCCGAGCCGTTGACGTTCGCGAACTTGAGCACGAAGTCGTTGCAGTGTTGGATCGCTGGGGTATTCATCTCAGACCTCCGCGCCGGCTTGCGCGATATTCACCTGGAATTTCTGCATGTCCCAGGCGCCCGTGGGACAACGCTCTGCACACATGCCGCAGTGCAGGCAGACATTCTCGTCCTTGACCATCACGCGCCCGGTCTTGAGCCCCTCGGCGAGGTACAGCGCCTGCTCCGGGTCGCACGACGGCGCCTTGAGGCGGCCGCGCAGCTCGTCTTCCTCGCCATTGCGCGTGAAGGTGATGCATTCGGTCGGACAGATATCTACGCAGGCGTCGCACTCGATGCACAGCTTGGGCTTGAACACGGTGGCGACGTCGCAGTTGAGGCAGCGTGCGGTCTCCGCGCAGGCGAGCTTGAAGTCGTAGCCGAGTTCGAACTCCGACTTGATGTCCTTCAGCGCCTCCTCGATCGACCGCACCGGCACCTTGCGGCGCGCGTCTTCCGACACCTGGTTGTCGTAGCTCCACTCGTGGATGCCCATCTTCTGGCTCACGAGGTTCATCGTCGCCGGCGGCCGCTGCGTCAGCGGCAGCTTGCGGCAGAAGAGGTCGATCGAGATCGCGGCCTCGTGGCCCTGCGCGACCGCGGTGATGATGTTCTTCGGCCCGAGCGCTGCATCGCCGCCGAAGAACACGCGCGGCAGCGTCGATTGCAGCGTCTGCGCATTCAGCACCGGCAGGCCCCAGCGGTCGAAGTCGAGGCCGATGTCGCGTTCGATCCACGGAAAGGCGTTCTCCTGGCCGATGGCGATCAGGACGTCGTCGCATTCCATATGCACGTCCGGCTCGCCGGTCGGCACGAGCGAACGGCGGCCCTTGTCGTCGTATTCGGCGCGCACCTTCTCGAACAGCACGCCGGTGAGGCGCCCGTGGGCGTGCGTGAAGGCCTTCTGCACGAGGAAGTTGTGGATGGGGATGCCTTCGTGCAGCGCGTCCTCCTTCTCCCACGGCGAGGCCTTCATCTCCTCGAAGCCACTGCGCACCACCACCCGCACGTCCTCACCGCCGAGGCGGCGCGCCGAGCGACAGCAGTCCATCGCGGTGTTGCCGCCGCCGAGCACGATCACGCGCTTGCCGATCGAGGTGACGTGGCCGAAGGCGACGTTCGAGAGCCAGTCGATACCGACGTGGATGTGCGCCGCGGCCTGGTTGCGCCCCGGCAGGTCGGCGTCACGCCCGCGGGGAGCGCCGGTGCCGACGAAGACGGCGTCCCAGTCGCCCGCGAGCACTTCGCGAAGGCTGCCGATCCAGTGGTTCCGGCGCAGTTCGACGCCCAGATCCTCGATGTAGCCGCACTCCTCGTCGATGACGCTGTCGGGCAGGCGGAACTTCGGGATCTGGCTGCGCATCATGCCGCCCGGCGACGATCCGCTGTCGAACACCGTGACTTGATAGCCCTGCACCGCCAGGTCGCGGGCGACCGTCAGCGAGGCCGGCCCGCCGCCGATGCACGCGATGCGCTTGCCGTTCTTCTTCTCGGGAGGCCGCGGCAGACGGTCGCGGATGTCGTCCTTGAAGTCGGCCGCGACACGCTTGAGGCGGCAGATCGCAACCGGCTCCTTGTCGACGCGACCACGCCGGCAGGCCGGTTCGCACGGACGGTCGCACACCCGTCCGAGAATCCCCGGAAAGACGTTCGAGTTCCAGTTGATCATGTAGGCGGCGGAGAAGTCGCCCGCGGCGATCTGCCGGATGTATTCGGGCACGGGAGTATGGGCCGGACAGGCCCACTGACAGTCGACGACCTTGTGCAGGTAGTCTGGATTGCTGATGTCGGTCGGTTTCAAGTGCGTCCTTCCTGTCTCGGGAAAAGCGTGCGTATGAACGCGCCAATCACTACATGCATCATTGTGCACAAACTGCACTCAAATGCACGCTGCACTGCAGCATGATTCATCCGATTCCATGTGCAATGAGCGATCGTACATTTTCCGGACGGTCGCTGTGTCACGTCTGCGTCTCTTGTCGCATTTACGGACAAGTTACGCCGCGTCACGACCTTGGACGGAGGACTTCAGGAGCGGTTCACCTTCACTTTCGCAGAATGTGCCCCATGCCACCCCGGCATGCAACGGAACAGGAGACAGCCATGAACATCCGCCACTTCACCTTCGCCGCAGCCGCCCTTCTGGTCGGGACCGCCGCCTTCGCCGGCCCGAAGTGTACGGCCGCTCCGCAGAACACCCAGCCCGTGGCAAGCACGCTGCGCACGCTGGTCGACGCGGGCTTCAAGTTCCAGAAGGCCAAGGTCACCAAGGACGACTGCTACGAGCTGAAAGGGACGAACACGGTCGGCGACCGCGTCGAGATCTACCTCAACCCGGCCGACGGTACCAACGTCAAGACCGAGACGAAGAAAAGCTGAGGCCCGCGGAGCGGCGCGGGCGATCGCGTCACGTCGCCCCGCCCTCGACGGCACAGCCCTCGGCCCGCCACCGCAGCATCCCGCCGGCGAGGTTCGCCACCTCGCCGAATCCCGCACGCTGCAGCATCACGACCGCCTGCGCCGAGCGCGCACCCGAGCGACACACCGCCACCACGGGCCGCGCCGCGTCGATCTCGCCGCTGCGTGCGGCGAGCTGATCAAGCGGAATGAGCTTCGTGCCGCGGATGTGGCCAAGCGAACCGTCGAACTCGTCGGGCTGGCGGACGTCGATCACCTGCACCCGCTCCCCCGCCTCTTCCAGCGCATGCGGCTGGATTTCCCAGATACCGCCGAAGGTGAAGGTGAGCGGCGCCCACGCGGGGTCGCCCGCGTCGACGGCCCCTGCCTCCGGACGTCCGCAGTTCAGGTTGGCCGGCACGGCGACGTCGATCTTCTTCGGGTGCGGAAGGCCGAGGTTCTTCATGTAGCCGGCGAAGTCGCCCACATTGCTGTCGCCACCGAGACGGGGATTCCAGTTGCGCTCCTCTGCCACGCTCGTAACGGTGAGCCCGCGGTAGTCATGCGCCGGATACAGCAGGCAGTCAGCGGGAAGAGAGAAGATCTGTTCGTGTACCGAGCGGTACATCGTCGGAGCATCACCCTGCTGGAAGTCGGTGCGGCCGCAGCCGCGGATCAGCAGGCAGTCGCCGGTGAAGGCCATCGACTGGTCGTCGAGCACGAAGGTGAGGCAGCCGTCGGTGTGCCCGGGCGTCGCACGCACCTCCAGGTGGCGACGGCCGAACTCGACGCGGTCGCCGTGGTCGAGCAGCCGATCGGCGCCGTTCGCGCCGCTATGGCGCGACAGCGCGATGCGGCTCCCGGCCCGTTCCCGGAGCAGCCACGCGCCGGTCACGTGATCCGCATGCACATGCGTTTCGAGCGTCCAGCGCAATTGCAGGCGCAGCTCATGCAACAATGCGGCGTCGCGCCGCACCTGCTCGAAGACCGGGTCGACGAGGAGCGCGTCGCCGCTCAGGCTGTCGCCCAGCAAGTAGGTGTAGGTGGAAGACGACGCGTCGAAGAGTTGCCTGAAGATCAACATCCTGTTTCCTCCCCGTGGCTCTTGTTGTGTGCCACAAATAGTACGCCGCGGCCATCGCTTACGATCGCCGCGACGGAGGGAGGTTCAGGATGCTGCCCGGCACAAGCGGGCGGTATCAGCGCTCAGTGCCCTGCGTTCACAGGTTTCCAGCCCGGATGATCGAAGTACTGGCCGTAGCTGTTGAGGGCATTCACGATATGCACGACACCCTTGCTGCGGTCATCGACGGGCTGCTTGCCGGCGACGACTTCGGCCCCACCCGACAGCTCCGCGACTACGTTGTGCAGGACCGCGTCGGCCTCGGGCGCGAGCTTGCAGTTGCCGACGATGTACGCAAGCTGCTCATCGACCGCCTTGCCCATCGCCTCGTACTGCGCCGCCGTAAACCGGCCGCCGTGAATTGCATGGAGCTTTGGTTCGACGCTCGAGCGGATCTTCACCATCCCCTCGCGCAGCGGTGCATCGGTCTGCCATTTGCTGCCCGCGTTGAGTTTGAGCGCCGGTGTATGTGCGCCGTGATTGTGGGCGTCCGCAGCGATTGCCTGCGGTGCGCCGGCCAGCGCCGCGGCGGCGATCGCGCAGGCGATGAACAAACCTCTTGCCGATACAGTCTTCATAACCCTGTTCCTCGTCCAACTTACCCGAATGGATGGCGCGGTGCACTGCGGCCCGCATGCTTCCGACGCGGCCACCGATGCAACCATCGGTGACCAGGCGCTTACGCTATGCGTCTATTGATGAACAAAATCTGAATGAAATTGGAAACGGGCCATTCCCGGGGCTCGGACACCCGCTCGAATGAATCGCCCGGAGCATTCTTACGCCACGGGCCGCGCCTGCGGGCCGACCGCCGCTTCGCCTGCTAGATTGAATGAGAGGGAGCTTCCACTGGCCAGCCGTGAGGGAATCGCCATGACCAATCGTTACATTTCGGACATCGTCCAGAATCAGGACCCATTGATGATGCCACCCGAGGCTTCCGTGGCACTGGCCTGCGAGCGCATGTGCGAGCGACACGTCGGAGCAGTATTGGTCGCCGATCGCGCGCACCACCTGCTCGGCATTTTTACCGGACGCGACGCCGTACGCATGCTGGGGCAAGGCGGCGACGCCACCCGAACACGGCTGGACGCCGTGATGACGCCCGGGCCGGTCACGATAGCGCCCGACGCCCATGCGATCGACGCATTGCGCCTGATGGGCGACGGGGGCTTCCGGCACCTCCCCATCGTGGATAAGGGCGAGGTGACTGCGATCGTCGCACGCTCGGATTTCGAGGGGCTCGAACTGGATCGCTTCGAAGAGGAAAAGGCGCTGTGGGAGCGGATCGCCTGAGTTGCGGGCGATCCACTTGAGGTGCCGGCGGCGCATCTCGCCGCCGGCACCTTACGCGTCAAATGTAGGTCGCGGGTTTCTTCGGCGCGTGGCGCATGTGCAGCGACAGGCCGAGGGCCGCCATGTGATGCGAGTTGCGGCCGAGGATCGTCTGCGACAGCGGCAGGAACTCCTTCTCCTCGAACTCGGCGTGCGCGCGATAGCGCGTGACCAGGCGCTCGACCTCGGCAGCGTCGAGGTGGCTGTCCTGCCCTTTCGCCACGCGCTTGAGTTCGGACTCGAGGCGCTTCCAGATCGTTTCGAGTTCGCGGTGCTCGTCGGTGAGACGCTTTGCGAGCGCCTGCACCTTGTCGTGCTCGGCGCCCTTCTCCGCGCTCTGGAGCACCGCCGGGAAGAGCTCGCGCTCTTCGTCGAGATGGTGCTCGAAAATCGCCTCGCGGAAGAATTCCAGCGCCGTCGCGGCGATTTCCCGCGCGCGGGCCGCCGGATCGAGCAGCGCCGGCAGCTCGCCCAGCATGTCCAGTTTCTTCAGGATGCCGGAATGACAGTCGGAGAAGTCGTGGAGCGGTTCCTTCTTGGCAGCATCAGACGTGGTCGTCATGAGGGTATCCCCTGTGTTCGTTGAATCGACGGGCAACTGGCGGGCGATGCCCGCTCGGTTGCCTGTTCGTTGGCCCACTCATTTGCCCGTCATCAGGGCCGGCAGCCAGGTCGAGATCTCCGGCACTGCGGCGATCGCGACCAGCACCACCATCACCGCGGCGAGGAAGGGAATAGTCGCGGCGAAGAGCGCCCCCATGCGGATGTCGGCCTGCACCATGGCGATGTAGAGGCCGGGGCCGACCGGCGGCGTCACGAGGCCGATCACCGTCGCCACCGTGCACACGACGCCGAAGTGGATCGGGTCGATGCCGAGGTTGGTCACGACCGGCATCAGCAGCGGCACGACGACGATCAGCACGCTGATGCTCTCGAGGAACATGCCCAGGACCAGCATCAGCCCGATCACCAGCAGCAGGAACACGAAGGGCGAATCGGTCAGGCCCTTCATGTACTCGACGACGACGTCCGGCACGCCCTGGAAGGCGAGCACCCAGCTCAGCACCGATGCGGCCGCAATGAGGCCGGTGATGGTGGCGGTGTTGGTGCCGACGTCGAAGAGGATCTTGCCGAGGTCGCGCACGCCGATCTCGCGATAGACGAAGCCCAGCACGAGCGCCATGACCGCGGCGACGGCGCCCGATTCGGTCGGGGTCATCACGCCGGCCATGATGCCGCCGATCACGACCAGCGGAATCAGCGCCGGAACCAGGCCTTCGAGCAGAACCTTCACCGAGGCTGAGCGCTCACCGCGCACACCCGCCGGCAGGCCGGGACCGAAGATGCCGAAGAGCATGATCACGATAGCCAGCGCGGCGACGATCAGGATGCCGGGGAGGATGCCGGCGATGAAGAGCGGCGCGATCGGCTGCACCGCGACCACGCCGTAGATGATCATCAGCATCGAGGGCGGGATGATGGGCCCGAGCAGGCCGGCCGACACAGTGACGGCGCCCGAGAACGCGCGGTTGTAACCGGTGCGCTCCATCGCCGGGATCATCACCTTGCTCATCACGCCGATCTGCGCGACCGCGGAACCGAGGATGGACGCGGCCATCGCGTTGGTGAACAGGTTGGCATAGGCAAGGCCGCCCTTCATGCTGCCCACCAGCACTTCGGCGACGGCGATCAGGCGCTGCGTCAGACCCGCCTTGTTCATGATTTCGCCGACCAGCAGGAACAGCGGGATCGCGAGGAGGCTGTTGATCTCGAGCGCGCCGTAGAGCTGGATCGGAATCGAGTCGTACAGCACCGCCAGGTCGTTGGTGGCCATGAACACGACCGCGGCGACGAGGATCGTGCCGACGATGGGAAGGCCCGCGAAGAGCAGGCCGAAGAAGACGATGAGGGTGATCATTTGACGGCTCCGTCAAGGGCCGCGCGTGCGTCGCGCAGGATGGCGGCGAACTGGTGCCAGGCCATCACCGCCATCACGGCGGGCAGCACCGAGTAGTTGTACCAGCGCGGCAGCTGGGTGGTCGCGCCGAGTTCGATGCGCACCTCGGGCCGGCTGATCCACTCGATACCCAGCCAGCACACGAAGGCGAACAGGCCAAGCATCACGAGCCCGAGCACGGCGAGCAGCGCGTGGCGTGGGCGCGGAGGGAGCGCCTGCGGCAGGAAGTCGATCGTGACGAGCTGGCCGTGGTGCACCAGCAGCGAAAGGCCGACGAGCGTCGCGAAGACGAGGAGTTGCACCGAGATTTCCTCGGCCCAGAAGATCGGGGCACTGAAGAAATAGCGCATGAACACCTGTGTAATCATGATGCAGGCGATCGCGGCAGTGAGCGCGATCACCAGGCCGCGCTCGACCGCGGCAAGGCCCTTGTCGGCCTTCTGGATGTGAGCAAACATCGGATGAGTTCCCCTTTGGGGCGCGTCGAGGCGGAACCGCCCTTCCGGGCGGTTCCGCACGTCGCTATATGGTGTCGATGAGTCGTCCGGAAGAGCGGATCAAAGGTCCTTCGCCTGCTTGTAGAAGTCGGCGATCAGCGGGTTCTTCGCGACGTACTGGTCGCGCACCTTGCCGCCCACGGCCTGGAAGGAGGCGATGTCGGCCTTCACGACGTTGGCGCCGTCAGCCTTCGCCTTCGCGAGGTTGGCCACATCGGCGTCGATCGCGGTCTTGTAGCCCCACTGCTCGGCATCCGCAACGACCTTGGTGATCATGTCGCGCTCGGCCTGGCTGCGGGCGTCCCACCACTTCTTCGACACCACGATCACGGCCGGGAAGGCCATGTGGCCGGTCAGCGTGAGGTTGGGCGCCTGCTGGTGGAACTTGAGGCCGACCAGCGCGTCGAGGTCGACGTCGACCGCATCGAGCAGCTTGGTCGTGAGCGACGGGGCGACTTCCGACAGCGGCATCGCCGTCGGCGCGGCCCCGTTGGCGCTCCACCAGTCGTTGTACACCGGGCTCGGGAAGGAGCGGATCTTCTTGTTCGCGAGATCCTTCGCCGACGCGACCGGCTGCACCGACAGGACGTGGCGCATGCCGGCGAACGCGTAGCCGAGGCCGACCAGGCCGTTCTGCTCCAGGCGCTTGAGCATCTCCTTCGCAGCCGGCGTCTTTGCGGCGCGCGTCGCGTGTGCGACGTCCTTGAACACATACGGCAGCGACCACCCGAGGAGTGATTCCTCGCGGTTCGAAAGGCCGCCGACGGTGAAGATGCCGAACTGCTGCGCGCCCGCCTGCATCAGGTTGATCATCTGCGCCTCGTTGCCGAGCTTCTGCAGCGGGCTCACTGCGATCTTCATCTTTCCGCCCGAGGCCGTCGCAAGGTCCGCGGAGATCTTTTCCGACACTTGATGCCACACATGGGTCGGCGGGGTGATGTGGCCCAGCTTGAGCGCCTGGGCCTGCACACCCGCCGCCGCGACGGACAGCGTGATGCCTGCAAGCAGGGCGCGAATCGTTTTCCTGAATTTCATTTGGGTCTCCTCGGGGTAACAGCTCTTATTCACTTCGAATTTCACTTCGCGTCCGGCTGGAGTGCCGGGGCCGCACGGCGGAAGGCGTCGAGTTCGCCGCAGGCGCGGTCGACCGCGACAATGTTCGGATACGGGCTCAGCTCGACGTTGAAGCGGCGGGCGCTCTCGACCTGCGGGATCAGATACACGTCGGCGAGCGTCGGCGCGTTGCCGAAGCAGAACGGCCCGCGCGACGTGTCGGCCGCGAGCAGCGCTTCCAGCGCGTCGAAACCGGCCGTGATCCAGGTGCCGCACCACGCGAGCACCGCCGCCTCGTCGCAGCCCAGCGTCTTCCTCAGGTATTCGAGGATGCGGCGGTTGTTGATCGGGTGGATGTCGCAGCCGACGATCGCCGCCAAGGCGCGCACACGGGCGCGGTCCTCGGCGTTGGCGGGCAGCAGCGCGGGCGCCGGATAGCGCTCTTCGAGCCACTCGATGATCGCGGGCGACTGGATCAGCGTGAGGTCGCCCTCAATGGACTCCGACACCAGCGCCGGCACCAGCGCCTGCGGATTCACCGCCTTGAAGGCGGCACCGAGGTGCTCCTCGGTGCGCAGGTCGACCGGCACATACTCGTAGTCGATCCCCTTCAGGTTCAGCGCGATGCGCAGGCGGTGCGAAGTGCCGCTGCGGAAGAAGTTGTAGAGCTTCATCGACATGTTCCCGCTCAGTCCTTCGCCAGGCAGTTGTCGACGTTCCAGCCATACAGCCACTCCATCGCGTCATAGAAGCGCTCCGGCGTGCGGCCCTTCCACAGGTCGTTGCGCACCAGGCGCTCGACGCCCTTGGCGTGGTAGATGCGGCCCATCTCGCGCGACGACAGCACGATGCGCGCGGTACGGGCGATGCGCGAACGCTGGTACAGGTCGAACGCCTTCTCGAAGTCGTTGCCATTGACGCGCAGCGCCTCGCCCAGCGTCACGGCGTCTTCGAGGGCCATGCACGCGCCCTGCGCCATGTACTGCGTCGTCGGGTGCGCGGCGTCGCCCAGCAGGGTCACGCGGCCGAAGGACCACTGGCCGATCGGCTCACGGTCGGCGGTCGCCCAGCGCTTCCAGCTCTTCGGCAGGTCGATCAGCTGACGTGCCTTCGGACAGATGCCCTGGAAGTAGCTCTGCACCTCCTCGCGGCTGCCTTCGGTGACACCCCACTCTTCCTTCTCGCGGCTGTGGAAGGTCACGACGACGTTGTACTGCTCGCCGCCGCGCAGCGGGTAATGCACGAGGTGGCAGTTCGGGCCGACCCAGATGCTCGCGGCGTTCCACTGCAGGTTCTCGGGGAAATCCTTCCTGTCGATCACGGCGCGATACACGACGTGGCCGGTCACGCGCGCCGGATCATTGACGAACTGCGCGCGTACGACCGACTTCACGCCGTCCGCACCGATCAGCGCGACGCCGCGGAAGGCGTTGCCGTGCTGGTCATACACCGTAACGCTGCTCGCGTCCTGCTCGATGCGCTCGACGCGGGTCGAGGTGCGGAATTCGACGCGACCGGTCTCCTGCGCGCCTTCGAGCAGCGACAGATGCACGTCCACGCGGTGGATCACCGCGTACGGGTTGCCGAAACGCTTGCGGAAGGCTTCGCCGGTCGGGATGCGGCCGACGAGGGTCTCGTCGAGCGCGTCGTGCATCACCATCTCGTTCGTATACACGGCGCGCCCGCGCGCCTTCTCGCCTACGCCCAGCGCGTCGAAGGCGTGGAAGGCGTTGGGGCCCAGCTGGATGCCGGCGCCGATCTCGCCGATCTGGTCCGCCTGCTCCAGCACCAGCACGTGGAAGCCCTGGCGCACCAGCGCGAGTGCGGCTGCGAGGCCGCCGATGCCGCCGCCGGCGACGATTACGGGAAGCTGCTCGGTCATGTGTGTCTCCTCCATCTCGATCAGGGTTGGCGGAGCGGCTGCGCGCTCCGTCCGCGGGTCTTATTCGGCAGCGCCGATCGTCAGTTCGATGTCGCCGACCTGGTCGACGTGGCCCGTGATGCGATCGCCGCTCTTAACGGCGCCCACACCCTCCGGCGTGCCGGTAAAGATCAGGTCGCCCGGCTCCAGGTGATAGAACTTCGACAGGTCGGCGATCAGCTCGGGAATGCTCCAGATCAGCTGCGACAAGTCGGCGGTCTGGCGGGTCTCGCCATTGACCTGCAGGTTGATCGTGCCCGTCGTCAGCACGCCCAGGTCGCCGATCGGCACGATCTCGGTGCACACGGCGGACAGTTCGAAGTCCTTGCCCAGATCCCACGGACGGCCCTGCTCGCGGGCCACCAGCTGCAGGTCGCGGCGGGTCATGTCGAGGCCGGAGGCGTAACCGTAGATCAGACGCTCGGCATCGGCTTCGGCGACGCGGAAGCCCGGCGCGCCGATCGCGACGACCAGCTCCATCTCGTAGTGGTAATTCGAGGTGCCGGTCGGATACGGCACGGTCGCGCCGGACTCGACCAGGGTCGACGCAGCCTTCGTGAAGTAGAAAGGCTGGGCGGTGGCTTTGTCGACCGGGCGCCCCATCTCGACGGCGTGGGCGTGGTAGTTGCGGCCGACGCAGAAGATGCGCTTGACCGGATAGCGGGACTCGATGCCGCGCACCGGCAGCGAATACACCGGCGACGGCGGGAACAGGTATTGGGCTTCGGGCATGTCGATTCTCTGTAAGTCGTTGGGGTTCGGGGGTCAGGCGCGGACTTCGTAGACGCCCAGCTTCTTGTGCAGCGGGCTCTCGTCGGCGATGAAGATGAAGGCCGGCTCGCTCGCCGAGCGGTTCTTCAGCGTCACGGGCGTATAGCCGGGTGCGCAGCAGGTATCGGCCGGCGACAGCGCGAAGCGGTTCTCCTCGATCGCCACGTCGGCGCCCCCCTCGATCAGGTGGAACACCATCGCCGGCGAACGCGCGGGCAGGTTCAGCGTCTCGCCCGGGCGCAGCATCAGCGCGGAGAAGCCGAGGATGTTCTGGCAGTCGGATCCGTTCTCGGGATTCACATAGGCCACCTGCACGGCCTCGATCTCAGGCTGGGTCTCGGCCAGGTTCAGCAGCGCGGCGCGGGCATCGGCCCAGGGGTAACGCAACATCGGGTAGCGGCGGGCGCTACCGCGGGAGAACACCGGCGAAGGCACGACGCCGCCGCGGACGTAGTTGCGCTCGAGGCGGGTACCGGTCACCTCCTGCTCCTTGCCTTCGATGGCGTAGGAGGTTTCCGTGTAATACACCAGCGGCAGGTCCAGCACGTCGAGCCACACCACCGGTTCCTTGCCGTCGTGGCCGTGCTCGTGCCACAGGCCGGTCGGCGTCAGGATCAGGTCGCCGCGGCTCATCGGGCACTTCTCGCCATCGACGGTCGTGTAGGCGCCCTCGCCTTCCACGATCATGCGCACCGCGTTCGGGGTATGTTTGTGCGACGGCGCCCACTCGCCCGGCAGCAGCAGCTGCATGCCGAGGTAGATCGCCGCGCTCGCCTGCATCTTCTCGAGGCCGTGACCGGGATTCGCGAGCACCAGCACACGGCGCTCCGCCTTCTCGATCGGCGTCAGCTCGCCGGCCTGCATCAGCAGCGGGCGCAGCGCCTCGTAGGACCACATCACCGGCTTGGTGCGGCGCGCGGGCGTGCCGGGGGGCAGCACTGAGCGCAGGCTGGGCCACAGCGGCACCAGGTTTTGCGCGCCAAGCGACTCGCGGTAGGCGAGCGGCAGATCATCGAGACGACCAAGTTCCTGCATTCCTGACTCCTCCATCGGGATATCGCTGCCGGTTAAGTTAAAAACCTTTGCGTCAGATCAAGACGCGCAGCGATTCGTTGTGATGGGGCGCAATTTATCGAGGGATAAATATTCCGTCGATGCAATGCGTGAAATAATATGAATTCGAATTTCGAATAATCGTCACGCAATGAGCGCCCCCGACCTTCGCCTGCTGCAAGTCTTCGACGCTGTCCATAAGACCCGCAGCGTGAGCCGTGCCGCCGATCTGCTGGAACTCGGCCAGCCTGCCGTCAGCATCGCACTGGGCAAGCTGCGCGAACATTTCTCGGATCCCCTGTTCGTGCGCACCTCCAGCGGCATGGAGCCAACCCCCCTCGCCGACGAACTGGTGCAGCCGATCCGCAACGCGCTCGACGCGCTCGAAGCCGCCCTGGGCCATCGCAGCAGTTTCGACCCCGCCACGTCGGAGCGGAGCTTCCGCATCTGCATGACGGACATCACCCATCTGGTGCTGCTGCCGCGCCTGTGGGGCGAGCTGCGCGCGACCGCGCCGGGCATCCGCATCCAGATCGCCCCGCTGGACGACGACACCGGCCGCAAACTCGAATCGGGCGAAGCCGACCTCGCCGTCGGCTTCATCCCCATCCTGGAGGCCGGCTTCTACCAGCAGGCCTTGTTCCGCCAGCACTACGTGTGCCTCGCGAGCGCCGACCACCCCCGCATCCACGGCGGCCTGACGCGGGAACAGTTCGAGGCCGAAGACCACGCGGTATTCCGTACCACGGGCACGGGCCACCAGGTGATCGAACAGGAAATCGCCCGCCAGAGCATCAAGCGCCGCATCGTGCTCGACATCCCGAACTTCCTCGGCGCAGCCTTCGTCGTGGAGCACACCGACCTGCTGATGACCGTGCCGCGCCGGCTGGGCGAACTGCTGCGCGGACGCGGCGACTTCAGCGTCCTGCCCGTCCCCTTCCCGCTACCGGACTACACGATCAAGCAGCACTGGCATGCGCGCTTCCACCACGACCCGGGCAATCGCTGGCTGCGCGGCCTGATTGCGAACCTGATGTCCGAATCCGGTCCGCGGGCGTCCGAAAGCGGCGGCCACTAAATGCGCGCCAGCGTGTCGTCGAGGATCACGCAGGAGAGCCCCAGCGAACCGTCGTCGAACTCCAGCGCGCAGAACTCGCCGCGAACCGGGCAAGGAGGGTCCGCTGCCGGCCCGCACGCACTGCGACAGAGGCCGTCACCCTGATCAACGCGGCCCGTCGGCAATGAAATTGATCCCCGCGAGGTCGGCCCGGCACGTTTCAATCGTCCCGCACCAGTTCGCGATGCACACGCACGGCAGTGACCCGCGGCCGAATGACCCGCCCGCGCGCTTCCACGTTCGCGCGTGTGAACGCGGCCCCCAGCAGCAGGATCAGCGACGAGTAGTTCACCCACATCAGCAGCAGGACCAGCGAACCCGCCGCTCCGTAGGTCGACGCGGTCGCCGTTGTCGACAGGTACAGCGCGATCAGACTGCGCCCCACCGCGAACAACAGCGCGGTGACCAGCGCCCCGAGCCACACGTCGCGCCAGCGCAGCACGACGTCCGGCAACACGCGGAAGATCGTCGCGAACAGCAGCGTCACGACGAACAGCGACACACCCCAGTCCAGCAGCAGCAGAAGCGGTGGCGGAATCGGCACCCAATCGCTCGCGAACTCGACCACCGCGCGCACCGCCACGCTCAGCAGCAGCGACACCAGCAGCACGAACCCGATCGCCAGCACGATCGTCATCGACAGCAGGCGCCCCTTCACGTAGATGAAGATGCTGCTGCGCGTCGGCCGCGGTGCGACACACCAGATTGCATTGAGCGCGGTCTGCATCTGCCCGAACACCGTCGTCGCGCCGAACAGCATCGCGCCGAAGCCCGCAAGTGTCGGCAGGATGCCGCTCTGCTGGATGCGGCTGGCCTTCACCGCCGTCTGCACCGCCTGCGCCGCCTGCGCCCCGATCGCCGCCTCCAGCTGCTGTGCCATCTGGCCCTGCGCCGCCGACTCGCCGAGCACCAGGCCGACGATCGTCACTGCGACGATCACGACCGGCGCCACCGAAAACACCGTGAAAAATGCGAGCGCCGCTGCGTGCACGAACACCTGGGCATCCAGCCACAGGCGCACGGTCTTCTTCAACACGACCATCCAGTACTGCATCCAGCTGCTCATCGCCGCCACTCCCGTCCGATGGACCCCTTTTAGCCCAGCTGGATAATCCCGACAAGCGTTCCGCGTCCGATCACGAGGCGGAATGCTCCGCGCCCGCAAGCAGGCTGCGGATCACCGGATGGTCGACCTTGCGCTGCGCCGAAATCGCATAGAAATGCTCGACCACGTCCGGGCAGCGCCCCAGCAACGCCAGACCGCGCGAGCGGGTGAACTCGTCCGACGACAGCTCGGGGGCCGGAAAGGCACCGAGCCCGCTTTCGCCGAAAGTCGCCAGCAGCGCGCTATCCTCGAACTCGCCGACGATGCGCGGACGAATGCCATGACGCGCGAGCCAGTCGTCGAGGCGGCTGCGCACCGCCGAATCCGTCGTCGGCAGCAGCAGGGGAAGTTCCGCCAAACAGGCGGGGAAATCCTGCTCGACCTTCGCAGCGATCTCCGCCTGCACGTACCACGCCACGGATGATTTCCCCATACGATGACTGAACACCCGCAGGTTCGGGTTCGCCGGCGCGGGCCGGTCGGCCAGCACGACGTCCAGACGATGCAGGGCCAGGTCGGCGAGCAGGTCGTCGAAATCGCCCTCCTGGCACTGCAGGCGCAGGTTCGGCGTCTGCACGGCAGGCTGCAGCAGATGCCGCACCGCCAGCTTCGGCAATGCGTCGGAGATCCCGACCGCGAGGCGCACGCCCTGCGCGTTCGCTGCCTCCTGCACGGCCGCCGGCAAGGCTTCACCCAGCTGGAAGATCTGCTCCGCGTAGCGCACCGCGGTCGCGCCCGCCTCGGTCAGCTCGATCCCTCTCCCCACCGACTTGAACAGAGCGTAACCGAGCGAGCGTTCGAGTTCGCGCACCTGGGTGCTGACGGTCTGCACCGCCATCTCAAGGCGCTCCGCGGCCCGCGCGATACCGCCCTCCTTCGCGACGACCCAGAAGTAATATAGGTGACGGTAGTTGAGCGGCTGCATGATTACTTCCTTTTTTTCTGAATAAACGTACTTTAAATTCATCTTCCTACGAAGTTCAAGTCTACGTATCCTCGACGCGTCGTGTGCACCGACCGGTGCAGCGGACCGCACCCCCTTGAAGGGGCCGCGGGACACGGAACTCAAACACTCTCGAGGAGACCCTGCCCTTATGAAACTCACCCGACTCCTGCTCACGGTCTGCGTGCTCGTCCTGAGCGTCGGCCTGACGGCGAACGATGCCGAAGCCAAGCGCCTCGGCAGCGGCAAGTCGTTCGGCACGCAGAGCAGCACCGCGCAATCGTCCACGACCACCGCCCGCACGGCAGACACCCCGACCGCACCGACGGCCGCCGCCCAGGCCCCGCGCAAGAACTCGTGGCTCGGCCCCGTCGCCGGCCTGGCCGCCGGCCTGGGCCTGGCCGCCCTCGCCTCGCACCTCGGCATGGGCGAAGAGTTCGCCAACATGCTCATGATCGGCCTCCTCGTGTTCGCCGCAATCGCCGTCTTCCGCCTGGTGATGCGCAAGCGCACGCAGCAGCCGGCAATGCAGTACGCAGGCATGGGCGCCGGTGGCGGCAGCATCCCGATGCAGTCGCAAGCGCAACCGGCCTATGGTAGCGCCGCACCGGTCGCCGCTCCGGCGAACAACGCCATGCCGGCCGGTTTCGATGCCGAGGGCTTTGCCCGCCAGGCCAAGGTGAACTTCATCCGGCTGCAGGCTGCCAACGACGCCGGCAACCTCGACGACCTGCGCGAGTTCGTGACCCCCGAAGTCTTCGGCGAACTGCAGATGCAGATCCGCGAGCGCGGCACGGCCCCGCAGCAGACCGAAGTGATGGAGCTCAACGCCGAAGTCGTCGAATGCGTCGAGGAAAACCGCCGCTACCGCGTCGCTGTCCGCTTCCGCGGCCTGATCCGCGAAGAAGCCGGCGCCGCTCCGGTCGACTTCGACGAGTTCTGGCACCTCACCAAGCCGGTCGACGGCAACCAGGGCTGGCAGGTCGCGGGCATCCAGCAGCTGAACTAAAATCCCCTGCCCATCAGAGAGAGAAAAGGGCGACCGGCCACAGGCCGGTCGCCCTTATTCATTTGCGCAATAACTCAACCCCGCCCTTCGCCAAACCTGATCTCGCCCGCCTTGTCCGGGTGCTTGCCCCGCCTGCCAGCATTGAAATCGCGGATCGTCACAAGATCGCGAAGCCACTGAAATTGAAGACAATTCGCGGCCCGCACGGAAACCCGGCACTATCCGATAAATGCCGCGGCAAGACAACCTGCGAAGGTCGGCGAGAAGATTTTAGAAAATAGTCCTTGCGCGCCCTCCTGAAGTTCGCTATAGTTCTGTTTCTCCGACGCGGGGTGGAGCAGTCTGGCAGCTCGTCGGGCTCATAACCCGAAGGTCGCAGGTTCAAATCCTGCCCCCGCAACCAAACAAGCCAAGGGCCTGCACTTCGTGCAGGCCCTTGTCGTTTCGGCCTTGGCGAAAATTTCGCACAAAGCGCATTTACTCCCCGCCGCCAGGTGGATTCGAGAACGGGGCAGTGTGCAAGCAACCCCTTGCACGCTCGAAAATCCCAACCGGCAATTCCATCTACGCCCCCTCCGCGAGTTGCGCCGCGAGGCTTCGTGCGAACCGCTGAAGCTCGTCTGCATCCTCAAGACCGTCGAGGAAGCAACCGGGGATGCCTGACAGTCCGCATTGAGCGTCAACCAGGCACCGGTGAGCATCGCGCGGGCCTCGTTCTGGCCACCGCCGTTAATGGCGTGCAGCACGGCCGACTCGAAGTCGTCGTGGAAGCGCGCAGCAAGGTAGTTTCGGTGCGGGATATCCCGCACGCTTGCGCGCTGCGCACCAGGCCGGGCCGCGAGGCAACGCATGCCCTGAGCATCCCTGTCACAGATGAATCCAGGCTATCGCCCCCATGGGCAGAAATCGATAGAAACAGCAATGCAACACGGTTAAGGTGAGTGTCGCTTCTGCTCCGTTCATCCTTGCAAGGAGAAATCATTCATGAGCAACGAGAACAAGTGTCCGTTTGCCGGCATGCATGGTGCGCGCGCTACGGTCGGCGTGCGATCGAACCGGGACTGGTGGCCGAACCAGTTGAACCTGAACATCCTGCACCAGCACGCTCCGGCCTCCAACCCGATGGGTGGCGACTTCGACTACGCCGCGGAATTCAGGAAGCTGGACCTGGCCGCGCTGAAGAAGGATCTGTATGCGCTGATGACGGATTCGCAGGACTGGTGGCCCGCCGACTGGGGGCACTACGGCGGCCTGTTCATCCGCATGGCCTGGCACAGCGCCGGCACCTACCGCACGGGTGACGGCCGTGGCGGCGGCGGTACGGGGAACCAGCGTTTTGCGCCGGTCAATAGCTGGCCCGACAACGGCAACCTGGACAAGGCACGCCGCCTGCTCTGGCCGATCAAGCAGAAATACGGCAACAGGATTTCCTGGGCCGACCTGATGATCCTGGCGGGGAACTGCGCGCTGGAATCGATGGGCTTCAAGACTTTCGGCTTCGGTGGCGGACGCGCGGACATCTGGCAGCCGGAAGAGGACATTTACTGGGGCAACGAAGACACCTGGCTCGGCGACAAGCGCTACAGCGGCGACCGCGAGCTGGCGAATCCGCTGGCCGCCGTGCAGATGGGCCTGATCTACGTGAACCCCGAAGGCCCGAACGGCAACCCGGATCCGGTGGCTTCGGGCCGTGACGTGCGCGAGACCTTCGCCCGCATGGCCATGAACGACGAGGAGACCGTGGCGCTCGTCGCCGGCGGACACACCTTCGGCAAGGCCCATGGCGCCGGCGACCCGGCACTCGTCGGGCCCGAACCCGAAGGCGCCCCCATCGAGGCGCAAGGCCTGGGCTGGATCAACCGCCACGGTTCCGGCAAGGGCGGCGATACCACCACCAGCGGCATCGAGGGTGCGTGGAAACCGAATCCCACCACGTGGGACAACGGCTACTTCGACATGCTCTTCGGCTACGAATGGGAGCTGACCAGGAGCCCGGCCGGCGCCCACCAGTGGGTGGCAAAGGACGTCAAGCCGGAACACATGATTCCGGATGCGCACGACCCGTCGAAGAAGCATCCGCCGATGATGACCACGGCCGATTTGTCGCTGCGCTTCGATCCGATCTACGAACCCATTTCACGCCGCTTCCATCGGGATCCGCAGGCCCTGGCCGATGCTTTCGCGCGCGCGTGGTTCAAACTGACCCACCGCGACATGGGCCCCAAGTCCCTCTACCTCGGCCCCGAGGTGCCGACCGAAGACCTGATCTGGCAGGACCCGATTCCCGCCGTCGATCACCCCCTGATCGACGCCGGGGACATCGCCGACCTGAAGGCGAGGATCATGGCCTCGGGCCTGTCGGTGGCCGAGCTGGTTTCCACCGCCTGGGCCTCGGCGTCCACCTTCCGCGGCTCGGACAAGCGGGGCGGCGCCAACGGTGCGCGCATCCGCCTCGCTCCGCAGAAGGACTGGGAAGCGAACCAGCCGGCGCAACTGGCCAGGGTGCTGGCGACGCTCGAGGGTATCCGGCAAGCGTTCAACAGCGCCCAGATGGGCGGCAAGAAGGCCTCGATGGCCGACCTGATCGTGCTGGGCGGCTGCGCTGCGGTCGAAGCGGCAGCCAGGGCAGCCGGGCACCCGGTGGATGTGCCCTTCACCCCAGGCCGCGGGGACGCCCTGCAAGCGCACACCGACGTCGAGTCGTTCGCCGTGCTGGAACCGCTGGCCGATGGTTTCCGCAATTACCAGAAGCAAGCGTGCACCGTGTCGGCAGAGGAGATGCTGGTGGACAAGGCGCAGCTCCTGACCCTGAGCGCGCCCGAAATGACGGTGCTGGTCGGTGGCCTGCGCGTGTTGGGTGCGAACGTGGGGAGCTCGCCGCACGGCGTGTTCACGCAGCGGCCTCAGACCCTGACCAACGATTTCTTCGTCAATCTCCTCGATATGGAGACGGTCTGGAAACCGGTCACGGATGCCGGGGACCGCTTCGAAGGGCGTGAGCGCAAGACCGGCGAAGCCAGGTGGACGGGCACCCGCGTGGACCTGATCTTCGGGTCCAACTCGCAACTGCGCGCATTGGCCGAAGTCTATGCCCAGGACGACGCGAAGGAGAAGTTCGTGCGCGACTTCGTTGCGGCCTGGAACAAGGTGATGAACCTCGACCGCTTCGACGTGAAGTGATCCGGGGAAGGCGTTCCGGGGGGCTCGCTGGAAAGTGATTTCGCCGGCTTCCGGAACGCCGATGAATATCCTGGTGCGGTCCTCAAACCGACCGCACCAGGGCTTTCAGGCCCGTTGACTCCGATCACGGTCCGGTCTCTCCACCCATTGCTGCACCTGGGCTGCAACCCACGGGCCGTCATCCAGCGGGATGTCGTGGCCCGCCCGTGGATGAATACTGATCGCACAGTTCCACGCGCGCGCAAGGGCCAGGGAACAATCCACATGAACCAGCCCGTCGTTCCGGCTGGCAAGAATCAGCAGTGCCGTTTCCGGACTTTCGTTCCCTGCATGGAATCGCGCAGCCGCGCACAGTTGGCGCCACGCATTCTTCCTCGTGACCGGATATTCCTTGCGGAAGGCGACCCAGGAATCCAGCATGTCTGCCGCACCAACACGCAGCCGGCTCGTCAGGGAGAGGATCCTTTCCTCCCATTCGCGCCCGTTATCCGCGAACAGCGCCAGCTTCAGCAACGGCAGGTAGTTGCGGGGGCGCAGACGCCGAAAGAACGGACTGAACGGGCGCAAGCTGGTGTTGATCAGGACACAGCGGGCAACCTCGCCCGGGCACGCGTGCGCCCACGCCACCGCGACCATTGCACCGAGCGACATCGCCAGCAGGTTGTAGGGGGGTTGGATGCCGAGCCGTGACAATGTCTTTTGGCAGTAGGCGGCGATCTCGTGCACGTCGGTCGGGCTGGTCAAGTGATGCAGCGAGCCGTTCCCGGGGAGATCGAGCGTCACGACACGCGAATCCGGCATGGCTTGGCGGAACGTGTCCACGAAGTCGCCCCAGTGACGGCTTTCCCGCGTGAGACCGCGGAGGAAGATCCAGGTCGTCATCGGCTCATCGGTACCAGTGAGCGACGGCAAGCTCGTGGTGTTTCGCACGTGCCTCACCCTGGGGCAGCCATAGCCGGTAGCTGCACGTCGCCCGCGACAGGAAATCCAGCAGCGACAGGTGGTGGCGGAGGACGCGCTGCTGCCGGTGTGCGACCTGGGGATTGAAGATTCCCTGTCGGGAGAACAACTGACGCGGATTCTTCTTGATCCACAACCAGGCCCCCATCTCCAGCGTCAGCGGCAGGAAGACGCGTCCGGCCGTCTCGCAGGCGCGCAGATGCAGGAAATCCCACAGGTCGCCGTGGGTCAGATATTGGCGGCTTTGCGGCTCGATGATGTACGGATGATGCGTATGCGTCTGGCGAAAGATGTCCTTCAGTGCATGGATTTCCGCGAGGTGGCGCAGCGGTGTGCGTGTGTGGGCATATGGAAACCAGATGCGATCGATCAGCCCGAATCCCGAATGGCAGTCGAGGGCGATGCTGAAGTCCCGTGAGAGCAGTTCCTCGCCGACGGTTTCGCACAGCGCGCGACTCTCGGTTTCCATTGCGCCGTTCCGACGACCGCGATACCAGGGCAAGCGGGCGCTGATCCGCTGCCCGCCGATCAGCGGCGGCACACGCTCGTGCGCGTCGAGCGGCGCGTTCCGCATGAGGTCGACGCCGTTCGGATTGGCGCGCGTGCCGCGCCACATGCCGCCGGGATTCACGAGGGGCATGAATACCAGGCGAACGGATTCCAGTTGCCGGTGAAGAGTGGAGTCCCACCGCAGGCGCATCACGAGATGTCTCAGGTAGGCGATCACGACGTCGGCGCCGATCCTTTCCAGCCCGTGAACGCCGCCGAAGAAACCGATCGCCGGCACCTTCCGATCCGGATTGCCCAATGCGATCGCATAGAGCGGGAACCGGGTGCCGGATCCTCCATCGATTTCGGTGACGACACGCGTCTCGAGGTGCCCCCTCCCCACCTCGATGACGTTTTCCAGTTCGCTCAGCTCGGAAATCGCGGAATTCGCCACGATCGAACCGTCAGAAAAGCTGGAATGGGAGCGTGGGAGGGCAGTAGTCCCGGAACCGGGCGGCATGGCTTTCCCGTCCTGATCGCGCACGCGTCGTCGAGTTGAAACGAGATTGCCATGTTCCCTTGATAGGGTGAGCAGAGTCAGTCATCGCAGACACCCGGGAGCGCGAATGAGGTGGAGATTCTTCGATCTGCAACGAATCATCGACGAGATGTTCGTGGACGACTGGCTCTATCCGTGGCAGCCGGACGCCGTCAGCACCGGAGCCTCGCAATGATCGCGGATACCAATTCGAACGCATGAAAAGCCTGAATTCGATGCCGGAGACGCTGTTTTGCCACTGCTGCCGCGTTCACCACCCACGCGATGAGATGGACCGCCATCTCACCCGACACGGTTACCGCTGGCGCTGCCGGCGCTCGATCGAGGCCGCGCAGGGCAGCATCGCCGAACGTGACGCGTTCGGCAGGCAGCAATCGCAAATCAATCGTGATCTTGCGCGCCAGAAAGCGAAACGGCAATTCCTGTCCATGCAGGATAGGCGATTGTTGCCCTGAACCCGGGGACCTTGATCACGGCCCCGGCAACGTATCGCCCCGGCCAGCGACAACAAATCCATAACATCGGTCTGCTATCTAGACGGACGTGCACCTGCGCCGCAGGCTCACACCGGAGTCCCCCCGCTTCCCACCGATAGCCACTGGAGTATGCAATGATCGCCACCGCAGAAAAATTCGTCGATTCCGGCAAGGCCGGCCTCGACACGATGACCGCCGTGTTCAACATCGCCTTCGACACCAGCGCACGTCTGATGGCGCTGAACCTCGGCACGTCGCGCACCCTGTTGCAGGACGGAGCCAGCCGTGCCTCCACGCTGCTGGATCCGCTGAAGACGGGCGAACTCCTCACGCACGAAATGGCGCTGGGCCAGTCGGTGATCAACAATGCGACCGCGTGCGTCCGCGGCGCCTACGAGATCGTCAGCGAAGGACAACAGGCGATCCTGCAACTCATGGAGCCGCGGATCGCCGAATTCAACCGCGAGCTCACGGCGAACATCGACAACGCAGCCCGCTCCGCACCCGCCGGCACGGATCTCGCCCTTGCCGCCGTGATGTCCGCCCTCCAGCTCGCCAAGCGCGCCACCGGCGCCAGCGAACCGGCCAGCGAAAGCCTGACCGAATCGCAAGAGGAGACCTCGCGTCGCGCAAGGAAATCGGCGTAAGGCAGGACTCCCTCCACCTCTCACCGTCTGAGGCGTTAGCCACCCGCAAGTTTCCGGGTCATCGCTGACCGTACTCACACCGATCCCTGCGCACCCGATGGCGGTGCGCAGGGATTTTTTTTGCCGCCGAACTCTGGCAATCGCCGCTACACGCTTGAGCCGCAGTACCGTGACAGCCGCCCTTGATCTCCCGATAAAAGCGTATAAACTGTTTTAACGATATAAACCGCCATCGGCCGGACGATGCAACCGGGACGATGAAGCGGGCGCAGGACAGGGTTGATCTCTGCAACCAGACGCAGACGGGAAAGGAGGGTGTGACGAGGCGTCTGCAAAGGCTCCGGCGGCTTGCCGTCGCGGCCCGACCTCCCCGGCCTGCCGGCCGCGGTTCCACACACGAAGAATGCTCACGGTCATCGACGGCGACGGCGCGGGCGCGCGCCCTTCCAACCGCCACAAGAAGATCCTCGAAACCGCCCGCCACATCGAACGACATGTTCGCTCGGGGCATTTCAGCGTCGGGCAAACCCTCGCGAAGGCGCTCACGCCGATAGAGCGGGCATTCGTCACCGAAAGGATGTTCCGTAACGGCTTCGGCGAAGACATTGTCGTGCGGGTGCTCGCTCCGTAACCCCGGATCGGGGTCGTCGCCACCCGGACAGGCCGGCGACACGCGCACTATTTGGCCGGGCGCCCCGTCTTGATCCGCTCCACGCCATCGAGCGCCGCGAGGAAGGCCGCGTCCGGCATCGCCACCAGGGCAGCGAGCCCCGCCCGCAACAGTTCGCTCTTCTTGATTTCGCGTCCGGACTTCAGGGCGCGCTGCTTGAGTTCGCCAAGCCGGGCGTGATCCGCCGCCGGGAACGTGAAGCTGTCACGCACGAGCTTCGGTTTCCTGAGGCCGTTCCTCCTGCCTTTCCCGTCCTTTGCTGCAGCGTCGTCCGCAACGGCTGAAGTCGGCGTCCGGTTCGCCGCGGCGGCTGCCGGAGCCCCGTCGACGCCCTTCCCACCCGAACGCGCGCGCGGTGCAGCCACCGGATCCGCGGGGGCGCGGCCCCGTGCGCTGGAAGAACTTTTCATCAGACACCTCACTTGCAACCGTTAAAACCGTATAAACACATTATGCGGGATTGACCGCCAGAACAAGGCGAGCCCCGCTCACTGCATGCGCTGCGGGGCTCTGCCGGACGAACCCGACCAAGCCCGGCACTTCGTCCGCGGCACCTCCAAGACAGTCGAGCAGGCACGCGCCTGATCATAAAAGTGTAACGAAAGGCCTCGGCCGATGACGTTCATGTGACTGAAACATCCTGCAACATGCTCAATCGGCAGGCACACACGTGCAGCGTCGTTACGTCGCGGACTTATCATCGCTGCACACAGGTTATGCACAGGTTTTCCCACAGAGCGTGTGGATAACATCGTTGCCGCCGCCGTTGGATAGGTTCCGGCGATAGACTGCACAGTGGACCGCTCATTCGGAATATCTCCACTGCCATAGGAAGTGCCCCGCCAATGAATCATCTACGCACCCGCGCAGTGCATGCCGGTCAGAAGCCCGATCCGGCCAGCGGCTCGATTGCCACGCCGATCAGCCAGACCTCCGCCTTCGCGTACGGCACGCTGGAGAACGGCGCGGCGATCTTTGCCGGCGAGGCGGAGGGCTATCGCTACAGCCGTTTCGCCAACCCCACGGTCAAGGCGCTCGAGGACAAGATTGCCGATCTGGAAGGCGCCGAGGCGGCGGTCGCCTTCAGCAGCGGCACGGCGGCGGTGTCGTCGGTGTTGCTGTCGCGGCTGTCGCCCGGCGACGAGATCGTGTTCCTCGGGCCGCTTTATGGCGGAACGGAAAGCCTGTTCAACGCCTTCGGCGGGCGCTTCGGCCTCCGCGTCGTCGACGCAGCCGAGCGCGGGCTCGAAGCGAGCCTCTCCCCTGCCACACGCCTGATCTGGGTCGAGACGCTGACCAACCCCACGCTGCACCTGCACGACCTGACGGCCGTCGCCGCGCTTGCACGGGCGCGCGGCATCACGACGGTCGCGGACAACACCTTCTGCTCACCGTGCCTGACCCGTCCGCTCGAACACGGCATCGATCTGGTGATGCATTCGATGACGAAATACCTCGGCGGGCACGGCGACAGCACCGGCGGCGTCCTGGCCGGCGCGGAGCGGCTGATTGCCCCGGTGCGCGCGACCGGGATGGGGCACGTCGGCGGCAATCTCGCCCCGCACGAGGCCTTCCTGATCCTGCGCGGCGTGAAGACCCTGCCGCTCCGCATGGCGGCGCATTGCGAGGGCGCGGCCGAGGTGGCCGCCTTCCTGTCGTCCCACCCCGCAGTCGCGGCGACGCACTACCCCGGGCTTGCGAGCCATCCCCAATACGCGTTGGCGCGGCGGCAGATGGAAGGCGGATACGGCGGTATCGTTTCGTTCGAACTTGCGCGGGGCACCCGACGGGCGGCCGCGGCGCTGCTGGACAATCTGAAGCTGTTCACGCAGGCCGTGTCGCTGGGCGATGTCGACAGCCTCGCCTGCCATCCCGCCAGCACCACGCACAGTTTCATCTCGCCCGACGCGCGGGCGCGGAGCGGGATCGGCGAGGGGCTGATCCGCCTCAGCGTGGGGATCGAGCACCCGCAGGACCTGATCGCGGACCTGCGCGAGGCGCTCGCCGCGAGTGCTGCGGCCGATTAGCCCGGAGGCCGACCAGGAAATGCCGGGGGAGCACCTTATGTCAGTGCATTGCACAACTCGCCCAGGCTCGACAATTCCAGGTCCGGCCGCTCCTCGTGCGGCCACATCACCTGCGTCCGGTTGAGCCAGGCAGCCTGCATCCCGGAATTGCGCGCGCCCAGGACGTCCAGCAGCGCGTCGTCGCCCACGTGCAGCACCTCTTGCGCCTGCACTCCCGCTGCCTGGGCAGCAGCGTGGAAGATCCGGGGATCGGGCTTGGACAGCCCGATCTTGATCGCGGTAACGCTGGCGACGAAGAACGGCTCCAGCCCGATGCGTGCAAGTTCGGCGTTCCCGTTGGAGAGGCTCACCAGCGGATAGCGCGCGGCCAGGAACTCGAGCGCGGGGAGCGCGTCGGGAAACAGGGTCACGTTGTGGCGCTCGGCGAAGAAGAGCTCGAAGGCGGGCTCCGCCAGTCCGGGGTCATCCCCGGAACTGGAAAGTGCGACGCGGATCGACTCGCGGCGCAATGCGGCGAGATCATGCGCGAGGTCCGGCCGCTGCAGCTCCATCGCGTTGCGGATCTCGCGCAACGCCTCCGGAGTGGAGAACCGCGCCGCCGTCATCGGTGCATTGAGCACGAGCCATTCATGGAGCACCTTCTCCGCGCGCTCGATGGTGGGCCAGATGGGCCACAGGGTGTCGTCCAGATCGAGCGAAATGGCCCGGATTGTTCTCAGGTTCAACATATGGGCGAGCTTACCTCATGCGCTCGATCTGGCCAGCGTTCGTGCATGAGCAAGCAGACACATCCTCCCGAAGGGACGGCGGGCCGCCCGACCGTCACCCGCCCGCGATTGATTCGAGGGTGCGCCGATACGTCGGAAGCCGGGGCCCACCGATCGCCATGGCACGTTCCGCGGCGTCCCGCGCCGCCTGCGCCTGGCCCCGCTCATGAAGGATCTGCGCGAGGTTGTTCCAGGCATCGCCGGAATCCGGGTGATCGGCCGCCGCCCGGCGGAACGCCGACTCGGCCGCCTCGATGTCACCGCGGCCGTATGCGATGTTGCCGAGCCCCATCCGGGCGACGAGATTGTGCGGCCACCGTCCGAGTGCGGAACGGTAGGCGCCATCGGCGGCGGCCGGTGCGACCCGCTCCAGCGCCACGGCCGCGTTCACATAATCGGTTTCGGTGGCCGTGGCGGGGAGCCGGTCGGCCGGCAGCGCGACGAACGCCCACCGCCCGGATTTCGCCCAACTGCGGTCGAAGGCGTCGATATCCATGACGAGGCGCTTCTCGTGCCCCGAGCGCAGCACCACCTCGCGGTTGCGCAGGTCGTAGCCCACCACCACCGCGTAATGCCACTGAGGCGCCCAATCAAGGCGGAGGTTCTGCAGCACCACCACCGGATGGCCCGCGGCCAGTTCCTTCAGGAGCGCCTGCGGTTCCGCGGCGAGAGGATAGGCCACGGCGCCGGAGCGGCGCGCCGCAGCCAGCATTTCGGGCTGCAGGCTTCCCTGGCGGGCAGGAATGTAGACCTCATTGACGAGATCCTCGGGCGCCCGCCGGATGCCGGCACTCCCCAGGGCCGTAGCCAGCGCGGCAGGGCCGCACAGGTACTCCTCCTGCGGATGGAACGGCGCATCCGTCCTTTCGGCCCACGCCGGGAACGGATCACCCGGCGGGTTGCCCCAGTCTCCCGGCGGAAGGCTCGCGCAGGCGGCCAGCAGCAGGGCTGCGGCAACGCTCAGGCAAGATGCGGGAGCTTTCACGTCAGAGCGCAATCACCACGAGGATCGCGATGAGGACGATGAGGATCCACTCCATCGTCGTGATGTTGCCCCCCGCCGGCATCGAGTCGATGCGCTGCGCAAGGGCGTGGATTTCCTGCTGGTCCAGGGCCGCAACCCGGTCAGCGGCCGCGATCCCGTCCACGCCCATGGCCAGGAGCCGTTCCTTGACGGTCGCCTGTTCGAGGAAGCGCTGAACCTTGGCGCGGTCGGCATCTGCGGATGCGTGGCTGGCGACGTCCGGGGTGGCCACCAATTCGGCGCGCAGGACAGGCGTGTGGAAGCCGACAGCAAGCGCGAGCAGCGCGATCGGAACGATGCGGGCGGAAGTCTTCTTCATGATCTTCTCCTTCTCCAGGCTGGACAAGTGCCAGTTCGACACCCTTGGCCCGTGAAGATTGCAGGCGAATTGTCATTGAATTTTTCAAGGGCCGAGGTGCCCTGCGTTTTCCGTCTTCCTCCGGTCGACGAACACGGCAATGCTGCACTTGAGCAGCCCGGTAGAAGCTTTCGTCGTGAAACGACGCGATGAAGAAAAAATGGTGCGCACGTATCGCGTCGGAACCAGCACAAAGGAATACGGTTCCGCATGCCGTGTTGTACGATACTTGCGATCCGGCTGGCGCGGCCATCGCGATCCGGCCGGCGACCCTGCCGTCACCTGATACGAGGAATCATCATGACCATCATCGTCGCCTATGCCCCTCGCCCCGAAGGCCGCGCAGCGCTCGAGAAAGGTATCGAGCTTGCGCGCCGTTTCCAGGAACGCCTCGTCGTCGTCAATGCCGGCCCGGGTGGCACGGCGAACGATCCGGCGCTCGCCGACTCCGCGGACGCCGAGGACATCGAGAAGCTGCTCGCTTCGTCCGGCGTGGAGGCGGAGTTCAAGCAGTTCGTGCGCGGCAATAGCGCGGTCGAGGAAATCGAGGATCTGGCCGGAAAGCTCCAGGCATCCCTCGTCATCATCGGCCTGCGCAGGCGCTCGCCGGTCGGCAAGCTGTTCCTCGGCAGCACCGCGCAGGACCTGCTGCTGAAGGTGGACTGCCCGGTGCTCGCGGTCAAGGCAGGCTGACGCGCGGGGTCCGCGCCCTTCGCTGGACGGGGAACGGGGCGCGCTCGTTCCTCGCCCCCGTTTCCCGCACGCGGCGCGGGCGCTGCCGCGAGCCCTGGAATTCCCCGCCACGCCGTCGCTATTCACCGGTGACGACACGTTTGTCGTGCGGGGGGACCCGCATCAAGGGTGTGCAAAGCGCGAAGACCGCGATCCCGATGCGGAAGATCAAGGCGACTTCCAGCTCCCGTATAGACGTCGCAAGACCCGCTTCCAAACGCTGCACGCGAGTCTCAGTCTCATATTGAGACCCGGATTCTCATAACGGCACGCGCGCAGACACTCGCCTGCTCGCCCACAAATCTCCAAGCATTTGAATTCGCGCTGCTTTCACTGCAGCGCCGGCGTGCCATCGCCGCGGGAATGCTCCTTGCAAAACGTGATGCGGATCCGCTCGAGCAGAGATCCTGACATCCGAAAAAAACATAGCGAGGAGACTCAACCAATGCGCAGGAACGTTTCGTTCACCTTCGACAGCGACAAACTCAGGAAAACCGCCGGCATGTTCGCAATGCTGGGTCTGGCCTCAGGGGGTGCGGGAGCCGCCGAAATCGCGACGGATCCGGGGGACTATGCCGCGCTCCCGGCGGGCGTCGATCTGGGCATCGTCTACGCACAGCACACCGAGCGCGACGCCTATTACGTCTCCGGCGACAAGCTGCCCGGCCGCTTCCGGCTCGACACCGACATCGGGTTGCTGCGCTGGGTCCATTTCACCAATATCGGCGGATTCGTTGCCGACCCGCAGGTGATCGTCCCCTTCGGGACGGTGCGCCTGAAGACTCCGTTCGGCCCCCTCGGCAAGACCACGGCCAGCGGCGTGGGCGACCCGCTGATTGGTGGAACGCTGTGGCTGCTGAACAACGTCGAGGCCAAGCGGTGGTTCGGGGTGTCGGCCTTCGCGTCGGTGCCGGTCGGCAACTACGACGACGACAAGGGGCCGGTGAACGTTGGCGAGAACCGCTGGAAAGGGATCTTCCACGCCGGCTACGTCACGGCGCTGCCCGCGAATTTCATGCTCGACGTGATCGCCGAGTATGCCATCTATGGCGAGAACGATGACTTCCTCGGCCTCAAGCGCAAGCAGGACCCGAGCTACGGGCTGCAGACCCACCTGCGCTACCTGATCTCCCCGACCACGCATATCGCGCTTTCGTACTATCGTGACTACGGCGGCGAGACGAAGCTCAACGGCGTCAGCCAGGATGACCGCATGAACAACGGCCGCTGGCTGGCGACGTTCGCGACCTTCGTCGCCCCGACCGTGCAGTTGCAGGCGCAGTACGGGCAGGCGACGAGCGTCGAGAACGGGGCGAAGGAGGCGAACCGCTTCAACCTGCGCGTAGTGAAGGTGTTCTGAGCGCTGCCGGACCGAGACCAAGAACGAAATCGAGGAGACAACAATGTCCGAACTCACTCCCGCCACGCTCGATGCGCTGGCGCAAATCCGGCGCATGGGGCGGCGCGACTTCCTGCGCTTCGGCGCCACTGCGGCGGGTCTCGCAGCGGTGTCGGCCACCGGCCTGCTCGCGCCGGTGACAGCCCGCGCAGCCCTGCCCTCCGGCATCAAGGTGATGACCGAAGGCGAGCTCGCGGTGTTCCAGCGCCTGCTCGCGGTGATGCTGCCGACCGAGGGTAGCACGCTCGTGCCGCCAGCCCGGATACCCGTGATGCAGACCCTCGACGCGGCGCTGCTCGCGACGATGGAGCCGCACATCCTGCGGGGTCTCAAGGGCGGCATCGGATACTTCAACGAAGGTCCGCTGGCCGGCTACGGCAAGCGTTTCGCGGAGCTGTCCGATGCCGACGCCAGCCGCTTCTGCGACGAGTGGGCGAACGCGGCCGAAGCCCCGCATCGTGCACTTTCGATGGGTCTGAAGAAGCTCGTGGGTCTCGCCTACTGGGCGAATCCGCCGACGTGGGCGCCGCTCGGCTATGACGGCCCCGTCAGTCGCAAGTGGGGCCTCGAGCCGCTCGGCAACGCCCCCCTGCCCCAGTGACCCGCGCGAGAGAACAGAAATGACCCGGAAAGCAATTACGAAAGTCGCACCCCATGGGCTCAAAGTCACCCAGGCGGCGGACATCAAGCAGCAAAAGATCCACCTGAAAGCCGATGCGGTGATCGTCGGTTCCGGCGCCGGCGGCGCCATCGCGGCATATGAACTCGCCGCCAGGGGCAAGAAGGTCGTCGTGCTGGAAGCCGGCCCCTATGTGCCCTCCGAGAAGTTCAGCGAAATGATGGCCATCGCCATGGGTACGCTCTACCAGGACCACGGCGGTCAGGCCAACTCCGAGGGTGACATCACCATCCTGCAGGGAGCCTGTGTGGGCGGCTCGACGGTCGTCAATGCGGCGCTGTGTTTCCGCACGCCCGACTACTACCTGAAGCTGTGGGCAAAGGAATTCGGGCTCACCAATCTTACGCCTGCAGTGATGTCGCCCTATTTCGACAAAGTCGAAGCCAACCTGAAGATCCGCCAGAACACGCCACAGGAAACCAGCCACGGCGCCGAGCTGATCAATGCCGGACTGAAGAAGCTCGGGATTCCTCCCGGCATCGCCAAACGCAACGTCAAGGACTGCGGACTGACGGGGTTTTGCTTTGCCGGGTGCGTGTCCGATCGCAAGCAGTCGATGCTCGTGACCTACCTGCCCTGGGCGGTCGCGAAGGGCGCCACGATCTACGCCGATACCTGCGTGACGAAGGTGCTGGCGAAGGACGGACGCGCGCGCGGCGTCGAGGCCGAGGTGATCGACCCGGCCACCGGTCGCAGGAAGGCCGACCTGCGTGTCGATGCGCCGATCGTCGTGCTCGCCGCCGGCCCGGTGCAGACGCCCCTGCTGCTTCTGAAGAGCAATGTCGCGAACAGCAGCGGCCAGGTCGGCAAGAACTTCGCCTGCCACCCGACGATGTCACTGACCGCGGAGTTCGACAAGGACGTCGATGACTTCCACGGCGCCACCCATTCGCTCTATGTCGACAAGCACACCTTGCCCGAGGACGGCGGCTATCTGCTGCTGAATGCGGTTCAGGATCCGGTCGAGGCGAGCTTCCAGGCCGAGCCCGGCACGGGCAAACCCTACGTCTCGTACATGAGCCGCTACCGCAACACGATCCGCCTGATCACGCTGGTTCACGACAAGAACGTCGGCGAGGTGAGCTGGAAGGACGGGGCCAAGCAGATCCGCTATGCCGTGGACGATGCCGACTTCGAGGCGATGAAGGCCGGTCTCAAGACCAACGCCCGGGTACTGTTCGCGGCCGGCGCAAGGCGCGTGCACATCCCCACCTCGCAGCCGCTCGTGATCGGGAACGAGGGCGAGATCGACCGCGTGATCGACGGCCTGCGCAACGAACCGTCGCGCTACCGCTACACCTCCTTCCATCCGCAAGGCACCTGCCGGATGGGGGCTGACCCGGCACGCAGCGTCGTCAATCCGAAGGGCGAGACGCACGACGTGCGCAGCCTCTACATCGCCGACGCCAGCCTGTTGCCGACGTCCATCGGCTACAACCCCTCCGAAACGGTCTACGCGCTCGCGAGCTACATCAGCGACCAGATCAATGCGGCCCATGCCTGAACGTGCGAGGACAACGACCGATGAATCACAATGAATCCCCGCGCTGGAAGCAGCGCATCTTCATGGGCGACTGGGTGGCCGGTCGCGGTGAAACCGTGCCGGTGATCGAGCCGGCGACGGGCGAGCGGCTCGCGCTGCTCGCCACCGCCAGCACCGACGATGTCGACGCGGCCGCGCGCCTCGCCGTCGACGCCCAGCCCGCCTGGGCCGCCCTGCCGTTCGACCAGCGGGCCGCGGTGCTGCGCAAGGTCGCGCAGCTGCTGCAGGAGCGTGCCGGCGAGATCAACCGCTGGAACATCCGCGAGTGCGGGTCCATCCCGCCGAAGGCGGAATGGGAACTCCACGCGAGCGTCGAACAGGCGTGGATGGCCGCGGCGATGCCGATGCAGCCCACCGGCGAGATCTTCCCGTCGAGCATGCCGGGCCGCCGCAACTACTGGCAGCGCGTGCCGATCGGCGTCGTCGGCGTAATCGCGCCGTGGAACTTCCCGATCCTGCTCGGCCTGCGTTCGGTCCTGCCCGCGCTCGCGATGGGCAATGCCGTCATCCTCAAGCCGGACGTGCAGAGCGCGATCTGCGGGGGACTGCTGCTCGCCGAAGTGTTCGAGGACGCCGGCCTGCCGAAGGGGGTGTTGCACGTGCTGCCCGGTGGCCCTGCCACCGGTGACGCGCTGGTGCGCCATCCGGCCGTGAAGATGATCTCCTTCACCGGCTCGACCGCGGTCGGTCGCCAGATCGGCGAGACCTGCGGGAGGATGCTCAAGAAGGTCGCGCTCGAACTGGGCGGCAACAACGCCATGGTGATCCTCGACGACGCCGACCTCGAAACGGCGAGCTCCTGCGCGGCCTGGGGCGCCTTCCTGCACCAGGGGCAGATCTGCATGCAGGCGGGCCGCCATCTCGTGCATCGCACGGTCGCCGATCGCTATGCGGAACTCCTCGCCGCACGCGCGAAGAAGCTCGTGGTCGGCAACCCCGCCGCCGGTCCGGTGCATCTGGGCCCGCTGATCAACGACCGTCAGGCGGCGAAGGTCGCGGAGGTGGTCGAGCGCTCGGCCGCACTGGGCGCCCGCGTGCTCGCCGGCGGCAAGCGCGACGGCCGCTATTTCGCCGCGACGGTACTGGCCGGCGTCACGCCGGACATGCCCGCCTATACGGACGAAATCTTCGGCCCGGTCGCGCCGATCACGGTGTTCGACAGTGACGACGAGGCCGTCGCGCTGGTCAATGGCTCCGACTATGGCCTTGCGGTGGCCATCCACAGCGCGTCGGTCGCCCGTGCGCAACGGATGGCCGCCCGCCTGCGCGCGGGCATGGTGCACATCAACGACCAGACGGTGAACAACGAATTCCAGGTGCCTTTCGGGGGCATGGGGGCTTCGGGCAACGGCAGCCGCTTCGGCGGCCCGGCGAGCTTCGAGGAGTTCAGCCAGACACAGTGGATCAGCGTGATGGACCAGGGCATCCAGTACCCCTTCTAGCAGGGGAAGCGGCACGAGTGAGCGCGCCATACCAAAGTAACGTCTATGCGCCTATAAACATGGCTTTGGTGATAGTGTGGCGTGTGCCCGCCCCATTCGAGGGGCGGATCATTCGTGCCGTGAGGTTGCCCGCCATGAAATCCGCTGTCCACCCGTCGCTCCAGAATTCCGTCGCCGCCCGCCAGGCGTTTTTCGAGCGCGGCCATGTTCCCGGACATCTGATCGACGAGGCGATCGTGCGCTCGTGGGCACGCTGCACCGCGGCCGACCGCTCGGCCTGTGACCCGGTCGAATTCGAACCTGTCGGCCGGGCGCAGCTGCGCGGCCTGCGCGACGGCAACCATGCGCTCCTGAGCGCGGCCCAAGCCCCCCTGGACAGCCTCGCCAAGGCCATTTCGGGCGCCGGGTATGCCGTCCTTCTGACCAACGGAAGCGGATACGCGCTTTCGGTGGGCGGCTCGATCGACGGACGGCCCAATCCGATGAGGCTGGCCTTTCGCGAAGGGGTGGACCTGTCCGAAGACATCATCGGCACTTCGGCGATGTCCTGTGCGATCAGCGAACGGAGAGCGATACGCGTCTTCGGCCCCGAGCATTTCTTCTCGGCAACGAACATCTTCCACTGCGCGGCCGCGCCCATCATCGCCCCGAACGGCGAGCTGGTCGGCGTGGTCGACATCACCCGCGAGTCGCCATTTCCCGATCCGGGGGCGCTCGCGCTGGTCAGCCATTGCGCACAGGCGATCGAGGGCCAACTCTTCCGCGACTTGCCTGCCTACCTCACCCTTTCCCTCGGATGGCATGCGGGGCCTTCGGCGGGCGAACCTGCGCTGCTGATCGCATTCGGTACAGACGGCGAAATTCTCGCGATGAACGAGGAGGCGCGCAGTTTCACCGGAGGCGACGTACGCCGGCCGGCGCTGTATTTCGAAGACATCTTCGCGGGGCGCTTCCGGGACTGCGTCGACGCACTCGGCCGCAGTCGGGATGCGGCATCCCTGCTGCTGCATTCGGGCCTGCGACTTTTCGCCGCACGTGCAGGCACGCCTGCGCGCAGCGCTGTTCCCATCCGCCAGCGAGCCGGCGGGGCCGAGGCCGGCAAACCGCCCGCGCCGCTGCCGGAATTCGGCGACTCCCGGCTGGCGAGTCAGATCCATGCCGCTCAAAAAGCCCTCGCGAGCGGCCTGCCGGTGCTGGTGCTCGGTGAAACCGGTTGCGGCAAGGAGGTGGTCGCACAGAGCCTTCATGCCCGCAGTCGCCACGGCGGCGGTCCCCTGGTGGCGCTCAACTGTGCGGCCATTCCCGAAAGCCTGATCGAAAGCGAACTCTTTGGTCACGTGGAGGGGGCCTATACGGGGGCGCGGCGCGGCGGCATGGCGGGAAAGATCGAACAGGCGGACGGCGGCACACTGTTCCTCGACGAGATCGGCGACATGCCGCTGCACCTGCAGGCGCGGCTCCTGCGGGTGCTGGAAGCGCGCGAGGTTACCAGGCTCGGGGGAACGACCAGCCGCAAAATCGACTTCCAGCTCGTCTGCGCCACCCATCAGGACATTCCGCGAGCGATCGGCGCAAACCGTTTCCGCGCCGACCTCTATTACCGCATCAATGGTTTTGCGCTGAGGCTGGCGCCCCTGCGGACACGCGACAACCTGCAGGCCTTGATCGATACCGTGCTCGCCGGGATCGGCGACGGAACGCGTGCGCTCTCGGACGAGGCGCGAGATGCCCTGCTGCGCTACGACTGGCCGGGCAACACCCGCGAGTTGAAGCATGCGCTCTGCTATGCGGATGCGATGGCCGGTGACGGCAAACGGTTGCGGCTCGAGCATTTCCCCGAACCGACGCTATTCAGTCGGGCGATTCCGGCCGGTTCGGCGGGCGCGAAGAAGGGACTCCTGCCCGCGCTCGAGCAGGATGCGATCGACCGCACGCTGCAGGAAACAGGGGGCAATGTGCTCCTTGCCGCCCAAATGCTGGGCATCAGCCGCGCGACCCTCTACCGACGTCTGAGCACGCGGAACAATTAGCCCGGGCCGGACGGCTCCCGATATCTTCACGGCGAGCCCGGCATCTCTCCAGCGTAAGGAATCGCCCGGATGGATCCGGTGCCGAACCCGGTCGACGCCTACGAATGCGGACCGCTCGTCTTTCCGGTCATATCCCGGATCTCGCTGTCACTGAGGACGTAGTCCGGACTGTCCGTCAGGCGCGCGAGCGCGAAGTCGATGAAATTGCGCACCCGTGCCGGTTGTGCACGCCGGCTTCCGTAGAAGAGATGGACGCTCATGTGGTCGGTCATGTGCTGCGTGAGCACCGGCACGAGACGGCCGGCACGCAGATGCGGCACGGCTGAAAAACCCGCAAGTTGGCCGATTACCAGCCCGTCGAGCACCGCCTGCAGTTCGGTCTCGGCATCGTTGGTCGACAAGGCCGGCGGAAACTCGCGCTGGACCACTTCGTTGCCGATCTTCAGGAACCACGGATAGACCCGGCCGGTCGCCGCATGGCGAAACACGCTGCACCGATGGGCCGAGAGTTCGTCCAGGCTCTTCGGAATCCCGTAGCGCTCGAGATAGGCCGGGGCCGCACAGATCACCAGCGGCACAGCAAAGAGCTTGCGTGCGATCAAGCCCTCTTCCGGCGGCGAGCCGATCCGAAACCCCACGTCCGCGCGCTCCTGCACCCAGTTCGCGATCTGGTCGTCCAGATGGAGGTCGGGCTGCACGTCGGGATGCTCATGGCAGAAGGCGTTGATCACCGGCCACAGCAGCGACGCGAAACTCGATCGCGGTGCGATGATGCGCAAGGGCCCGGCGATTTCATCCTTGGCAACCGTTACCCGCCGCAGCGCGCGTTCGAGCATCGCCATCGCGGGCTGGGCCGATTCCAGAAATTGTTGCCCCTCCCCGGTCAGCGCGATGTGCCGGGTCGTACGGTGCAGCAGACGCACGCCGAGGTGCTGTTCGAGCTGAGCCACGGCCTGGCTGGCGGCCTGCGGACTCACGCCCAGCGCCGCTGCGGCCTTGCGCAGGCTGCCCAGCTCCACGGCCTTCGTGAAGGTGCTGATGGCACGCATCTCGTTGATCGGCATCGGACCTCTCCAACGTGTTAACAGAAACGGGAGCGACGGGAGATTAGCAAGTTTCACTTGCTAGTGGTTCAAGATGTTGCGCGCTATTCGATGAACAATCCAGGTCATAAGATTCACGGCACGCAAAAAGGAAACTCCGACTCACGCCCGTCCCCGCTTTGGCCTCCGCGGATACCCGTGCCGCCTCGCCCAACATCCGACTGATGCAGGATCGAACCAACATGATCACTCTCGATATCAACGGCCGCGACCACACGCTCGACGTCGCCCCCGACACGCCTTTGCTGTGGGCACTGCGGGATACGCTGAGCCTCACCGGCACCAAGTTCGGCTGCGGGGCCGCCCTGTGCGGCGCCTGCACGGTGCATCTGGACGGGCAGGCCGTCCGCTCGTGCATCACCCCGATCTCCGCCGCGGCAGGCACGAAGATCACCACCATCGAAGCGGCCACCGACGGCAGCGACCGCATCGGTGCCGCCGTGCGCGACGCCTGGGTCAGGCACGACGTGGCCCAATGCGGCTACTGCCAGAGCGGACAGATCATGAGCGCCACCGCGTTCCTGAAGTCGCTGCCCAAGGGCAAGCAGCCCACGCCCGAAGAGATCGACGCTGCGATGGCGGGCAACCTCTGCCGCTGCGGCACCTACGCCCGCATCCGCGCCGCCATCGCCGACGCGGCCCGCACGATCGCCTGACCGAGACCGACAATGCTGCCCGACACCTTCCCCGACCCCCTGCCGCCCGCCCTGCGCGACCTGCTGGAGCGTGACGATCCCGCTCCGCACGCCGCGATGTCCCGCCGCAGCTTCCTGAAGCTGACCGGACTCGGCGGCCTGGCCCTGGGCGCCTTTCCGCTGATGGCCGCAGCACAAGGCGTCGCCGGTGAGTCCCCGGCCCTCAAGCCGACGCAGCAGCCTTCCGCCTTCCTGCACATCAACGCCGACGGGGTGGTGACCGTGGCGATCAACCGCCTCGAATTCGGTCAGGGCGTGCAGACCGCGCTGCCGATGATCCTGGCGGAAGAGCTGGACGCGGATTGGAGCAAGCTGCGGACGCGCTTTGGCGACAATTCCCCCGCCTATGCTGATCCGGCCTACGGCATCCACCTCACCGGCGGCTCCAACTCGGTCAAGAACAGCTTCGTCCAGTACCGCGAAATCGGTGCCCGCGCCCGTGCGATGCTCCTTTCCGCCGCCGCGGCACGCTGGAACGTCGACGTGGCGGCGCTGCGCACCGAATCGGGCAAGGTGCTCGGCCCGGGCGGGCGCAGCCTGGGTTACGGCGAACTGGCCGAAGCCGCGATGGCGCAGCCCGTTCCTGCACGCGTCGCCCTCAAGGACCCGAAGAATTTCCGCCTCATCGGACGGGCGACGCCCCGCCTCGACGGCGGAGCGAAGAGCAGCGGCCGGCAGGATTTCGGCATCGACGTGCGCCTGCCGGGCCAGCTCACCGCGGTGATCGCACACCCGCCGGTGTTCGGGGCAAGGCTGCGCACCGTGGACGACAAGGCTGCGCGCCGCGTCAAAGGCGTGAAGGCAGTGCTACGCGTCCCGCTCGAAGGCGGGGGCGAAGGCGTCGCGGTGCTGGCCGAAGGCTACTGGCCGGCGAAGCAGGGCCGCGAGGCGCTGGAGCTGGAGTGGGACACGAGCGGCATCGAAAGCGTCGACAGCGCGCGCCAGTTGGCGCAATACCGCGAGCTCGCCGCGCAACCCGGCCCGCGCCACTTCGACGCCGACATGACGCCGCTCGACAGCGCACCGCACAGGATCGACGCGGACTTCGTCTTTCCTTACCTCGCGCACGCCCCGATGGAGCCGCTCAACTGCACCGTGCGGATCGGCACGGAGAAGGCCGAGCTGTGGGTCGGCACCCAGTTTCCCGGCATCGACGGACAGGCCGCGGCGCGCGTGTTAGGGCTGAAGCCCGAGCAGGTCAAGGTGCATGTGCAGATGGCCGGCGGCGGATTCGGCCGCCGCGCGGTCGGCACGAGCGACTACGTGGTCGAGGCCTGCAAAATCGCGAAGGCGGCCCGCGCCGCCGGATTCGATGCGCCCGTACGCATGGTATGGAGCCGCGAGGACGACATCCGCGGCGGTTATTACCGTCCCATGCATCTGCACCGCGCACGGATCGGTTTCGACGGGCGCGGCCGCGTCCTCGCCTGGGATCATGTCCTGGTCGGCCAGTCGATCGCCGCGGGCACCCCGTTCGAGGGCGGCATGATCAAGAACGGCGTCGACCGCAGTGCGGTGGAAGGCATGCGCGAACCCTATCCGCTGCCGATGCGCCTCACCGTGCACCATCCGAAGCTCAACGTACCTGTGTTGTGGTGGCGCAGCGTAGGTTCCACCCACACCGCCTTCGTGATGGAGACGCTGCTCGACGAGATCGCGCGTGCCACGCAGCAGGATCCGGTCGCCTATCGCATGGCGCTCTTCGGCGACCAGCACCCGCGCCACCGTGCGGCCCTGCAGCTGGTGGTAGACAAGAGCGGCTACGGCAAGCGGCGCCTGCCCGAAGGCCGTGCCTGGGGCGTGGCGGTGCACGAGTCCTTCAGCTCGGTGGTCGCTTACGTGGTCGAAGCCTCGTTGCAGCAGGGCCGGCCGGTGCTGCACCGCGTGACCGCCGGCGTACACTGCAATCTCGCCGTGAATCCGCGCGGGGTGGAAGCGCAAGTGCAGGGGGCGGCCATGATGGCGTTGTCGATGTGCCTGCCGGGAGCCGCGATCACGTTCAAGGACGGCGAAGTCGAGCAACGCAACTTCGACGGCTTCACGGTCGCGCGCATCACGGACGCGCCCGCGTTCGATGTGCACATCGTCCCCAGCGCCGAACCGCCGACCGGCATGGGGGAGCCGGGCCTGCCGCCCCTGGCGCCGGCCTTCGCCAATGCGATCGCGCAGCTCACGGGAACGCCGATTCGCGAACTGCCCTTCAAGCTCGCCTGAACGCGCCCGGACGGTACCCGGACATCATCGAAGGAACACGATGGAAGATCTCGACACCCTGGTTCTGCGCACCGCATGCAACTGGCAGGCAGATGGCCTGCCGGTCGTGCTGGTCACCGTCGCCCGCACCTGGGGTTCCTCGCCGCGTCCGCCCGGCTCGCTGATGGCCATCAACGCCGACGGGGCAACCGTCGGTTCGGTGTCGGGCGGCTGCATCGAGGACGACCTGATCGAGCGCATCCGCAGCGGCGGCATCCACGCGGCCTGCCCTGCCCTCGCGCCGACCGTGCAGCGCTACGGCATCTCGGCCGACGAGGCGCACCGCTTCGGACTGCCTTGCGGCGGCACTATCGAACTGGTGCTGGAGCCGGTGTCACCGCACAGCCGGCTTGACGAACTGCTGGCCGCGTGCGAGCAGCGCCGCAGCGTCGAACGCATCCTCGATCTCGCCACCGGCCGGGTCGAGTTGCGCGACGGGCGCCGCGATGGCGTGCCGCATCTGGACGAACGGCGTCTCACGACCTACCTCGGGCCGCAGTTCCGCATCATCGTCATCGGCGCCGGCGACCTGTCGCGTTTCCTGTGCCAGATCGCGCTCGGTCTGGGCTTCGAGGTGATTGTCTGCGACCCGCGCATCGAGCGACACGCAGCGTGGTCCCTGCCAGGTGTCGAGATCAGCCGCGAGATGCCGGATGACCTGATCCTGCGCCTCAAGCCCGACGCGCGCACCGCCGTGGTGGCGTTGACGCACGACCCGAAGCTCGACGACCTCGCCCTGATCGATGCGCTGCAGTCCGACGCCTTCTATGTCGGCGCCATCGGCTCGCGGCGCAACACGGCCGCGCGGCGCGAGCGGCTGGGAACGCACTTCGGCCTGTCCGAGTCCGAGCTGGCATCCCTGCACGGCCCGGCTGGACTCTATATCGGCAGCAAGACGCCGGCCGAAATCGCGCTGTCGATCATGGCGGAAGTGGTCGCGGTGAAGAACGGCGTCGCGCTGCCGGCGCGGGCCCGGGTCGATGCCGGCAAGCCGCTGCACGAGCAGGCCGGGCAATACATGTCGGTCGAAACGGGATGCGGGGTGTGAAGGGGCAACAAACAGGAGCCGCAGCCCCCTCTCGCCGCGGCGCGAACCCGACCTACCGCTGGAAGCAGGTCTCCGTCCCGAAGTTTCCGCCCTTGAATTCGGGCTCGTAGTAGTACTTCGTGAAGGTCCACTTGCCGTTCTTGCCCTTCGCGAACGACGCGATCCCGGTACCGTAATCCTTGGGCGCCGGGTCGGTGTTCGCGAAGAAGATGCCCATCTCCCTGCCCTTCGCCGCAGCTTGGCCGGGGTACTCGCCGTATCCGGACACCTCGAGCTTGAAGCGATAAGCCCCGTACTCGCCGTGGCTCTGGGAGGGCACCAGTTCCAGCGTCACGACGCCGTTGTACGGTCCTTCGTGGCTGTCCATGCCGCGGCAGTCATAGACCCCGCTGTAATCCACCCCCTTGAAGGGCACGGGCGCCATGCGCATCGAGGCGGGCTTCGCGGTGGACGTCGTCTGCGCCAGCGCGGGGGCCGAGCACAGCAAGAGCACGAGAAATGCGGACGAAGGAATTTTCATTGGAGCACGGTGTCGATGAAAGCTCGATATTCTAAATGCGAAGCGCTGAAGGACTTGGGCGTCCGAGCTGAAGACTTGAGGACATCTGGATGAGCGACAACACCTACACACCGCCGAAAGTCTGGAAATGGGACGCACCCAGCGGCGGCAAGTTCGCCCACATCAACCGCCCGATCGCGGGCCCCACACACGAGAAGGCGCTTCCGGTCGGCAGGCACCCGCTGCAGCTGTATTCGCTGGCCACGCCCAACGGCGTGAAGGTAACGATCATGCTGGAGGAGTTGCTCGAACGCGGCATCGCCGGGGCCGAGTACGACGCCCACCTGATCCGCATCAGCGAGGGCGACCAGTTCGGCAGCGGTTTCGTCGCGGTGAATCCCAACTCCAAGATCCCGGCCCTGCTCGACCGCAGCGTCACCCCGCCGATCCGCGTGTTCGAGTCCGGCTCGATCCTGCTGTACCTCGCGGAGAAATTCGACGCCTTCCTGCCCAAAGCGCTGGCCGCGCGCACCGAGTGCCTGTCGTGGCTGTTCTGGCAGATGGGCAGTGCCCCCTTCCTCGGCGGCGGCTTCGGGCATTTCTACGTCTACGCACCGGAGAAATACGAGTACCCGATCAACCGCTACGCGATGGAGGCGAAGCGCCAGCTTGACGTGCTGAACCGCCAGTTGGCCGAGCGGCGCTACATCGCGGGCGGCGAATACACGATCACCGACATCGCGATCTGGCCGTGGTACGGCGGGCTGGTGCTGAATCAGGTGTATGAGGCGGCGGAGTTCCTCGAAGCCCACACCTACACGCACGTGCAGCGCTGGGCACAGGAAATCGCCCGGCGGCCGGCCGTGCAGCGCGGCCGCAAGGTCAATCGCACCTGGGGCGAACCGGCCGACCAGCTCCACGAGCGGCACGACGCGAGCGATTTCGAATACCGGACGCAGGACAAGCTCGCGACGGGGCAGGACGGCTGAGGGACGGCTCCCTCAGGCCCCTGTCGCAGGCGCTTCCGCGTTGTTGCGCGTCTTGCGCACCGGCACCGCCTTGGGATCACAGGTGATCGGGCGGTAGATCTCGACACGGTCGCCGTCCTTGAGGGTGGCGTCCAGCTTGACGACCCGCGCGTAGACGCCGACCTTCTGCACCGCGAGGTCGATGTGCGGGAACAGTCCGAGAATGCCCGAACGCTCGATGGCAGCCTTCACGCTGCTGCCTTCGGGCAGTTCGAGCTTCAGCGATACCTGCTGCCCCGGTTCCGAATAAGCCACCACGATCTGCATCGACGACCTCCTTCAGCTTGCCGCCACGGGCACGGACGCCGCTGCGTCCGCACGCTGCCGACCCTCGAACACGCGCTTCGCCGCCAGCAGCAGCCCGAGCACGGCGAAACCTCCCGGCGGCAGGATCATCAGCAAGGCGCCCTCGTAGGCCGGCACGCGCATCTCGAGGAACGCAAAGCTCGGGCCGAGCAACAGGCTCGCCTGCGCGAACAGCGTCCCCGCGCCGAACAGCTCGCGGATCAGGCCGATCACGGTCAGCGCCAGCGTGAAGCCGAGTCCGGTCGCCAGGCCATCGACGGCGGAGGCCGCGACGCCGTTCTTGCTCGCGAAGGCTTCCGCGCGCCCGAGGATCGCGCAATTCACCACGATCAGCGCGATGAAGAGCCCCAACACCTTGTACAGCTCGTGCGCCCACGCATTCAGCGCGAGATCGACGATCGTCACCAGCGTCGCGATCAGCACGACGAAGACGGGGATGCGGACCTGGGTGCTGACCACGTCGCGGATCAGCGATACGAGCATGTTCGACACGACCAGCACCGCGGTGGTCGCCAGGCCCATCGCGAGCGCGTTGGTGCCGGAGGTCGTCACCGCCATGGTCGGGCACAGCGCAAGCATCTGCGAGAACACGACGTTGTTCCCCCACAGCCCCTCGCGCAGGATGCGTGCGTGGCTCATGAGCGATCTCCCAGGATTTCGGCGCGCTGCGCCGAGAAGAATTCCAGGCCGGCGCGGACCGCCTTCACCACCGCACGCGGCGTGATCGTCGCCCCCGCGAAGGCGTCGAACACGCCGCCGTCCTTGTTCACGGCCCACTGCGCCGGCGCCGGTTCGGCGAGCGACTTGCCGGCAAAGCCGTCGATCCACGGCGACTTCGCGCGGTCGATCTTGTCGCCCAGCCCTGGCGTCTCGGCGTGCTTCAGGACGCGCACGCCGAGGACGCGGCCATCCGCATCGACGGCCATCAGCAGCGCCACCTCGCCGGCGTAGCCGCGCTCCGCCATGCGAAAGACGGCGCCAACGGCAGCGCCCGCGCGACGGGCGACGTGCACCCGCACCGGCCCGCGCCCGCCGTCGACCTCCACCACATCCGCCAACAGGTCGTTGTCGGCGAACCCTGCGGGCATCACCTGCGCGAGGGTGGTACGCAGATCGGCCGCTTCGGCGGCGGCAATGGGGGCCTTCGTCGCACCATGTGCCCACGTCAGCGCCGCGCCCGCCAGCAGGGCCGCGACGGCGAGCAGGACGGGCTGGTAGCCGAGCCGCTCGCGGATCGCGGCGATACCCTTCGGCGTCTCAGGAACACTCATTCGGCACTCCCTTGCGTCGCCCGGATCGGCGCACCGCGTCGCGTCCGCCCCATGATCCGGGGCCGGCAATAGCGGTCGATGACCGGCGTCAGCGCATTGAACAGCAGCACCGCGAAAGCGATCCCCTCGGGATAGCCGCCCCAGCTGCGGATGATCCAGGTCAGCAGGCCGATGCCGATGCCGTAGAGCAGTTGCCCCGACGCCGTGTTCGGCGAGGTGACGTAGTCGGTCGCGATGAAGAACGCGCCCAGCACGACCGCGCCGGAGGCGAGATGCGTCGTCGCGGAAAGGTAGTGGCCGGGGTCGATCGCGTGCGCCACCGCGGCGGGCAGCGCGAGTCCCGCAAATACGCCGACCGGGATGTGCCAGCGGATCACGCCGCGCGCCAGCAGGTAGAGGCCTCCCAGAAGCAGCAGCAAGGCACCGGTCTCGCCGAGGCTGCCCGGACGGGCACCGTGCCACGCCGAAAGCGTGCCGCCGGCCGCGTCGAGCACCTGCGCGAGGTCGATGCCCCGCGACAGCTCGGTCTTGGCATGGCCGAGGAGCGAGGCCGAGGTCACCGCATCAGGCACCGGCAGCGCCCCGAGCGTGATGCGCAGCCCCTCGATGAAACCGGGCGCCCCCGCCGAACCGAGCGGCAGCGGCGCCACCCAGTGGGTCATCGCTACCGGGAAGGACACCAGCAGCGCAACGCGCGCCACCATCGCCGGATTGAACAGGTTCTGCCCGAGCCCACCGTAGACCTGCTTGCCGATGGCGATCGCGATGACGCCCCCGAGCGCACCGATCCAGCCCGGCGCCCACGGCGGCAGGGAGAGCGCGAGCAGCCAGCCGGTGAGCAGCGCCGAACCGTCCCACAGCCGGCTTTCGCAGCCGCGCAGACGCTGACAAAAGGCTTCCGTGAGCAGGGAAGCCCCGACCGTGATCAGGAACAGATGCACCGCCGGCCAGCCGAAGAGCCAGAATCCGAACACGGTCGCTGGCAGCAGCGCCAGTTGCACGCGGCGCATCGTGCGCCCAACGTCCGCCCCCACATGGGCATGAGGAGCCGGCGCCGGTACCGGCATGAATTGATCGTGGCCGCTCACGCGCAGACTCCGGATTCCTGGTTCGCGTCCTCGACTGCCTTCTCCGCGACCGCGGCAGGCTGCTTGGCGGCCGTTGCGGCTGCCAGGGACGCAGCCGCGCGCCGGGCAAGCGCCTCGGCCTTGTCGCACTCCTCGCGCTCGAGCCGCTCGGCTTTCGCCCGCGTCAGGGTGCGGATCGTTTCATTGCGCTGCGTGCCGCGCGCCCGCGCGGCGAGTTCGCCCTTCGCGTGGTGGAAGTACTGCACCAGCGGGATGCGCGACGGACACACGTAGGCGCAGCATCCGCACGCGATGCAGTCCGCGAGGCCGAAGCCCGCGGCCTTATCGACCTCGCCGGCACGGACCCGTGCGGCGATCTCCAGCGGCAACAATCCGACCGGGCAGGCCCGCATGCAATCACCGCAACGGATGCACGGACCGCCCCCGACCTCCGCCGCGTCGAGCACCAGGATTCCGCCCGTGCCCTTGATCACCGGGACTTCGAGCGTCGGCACCTGCATGCCGGTCATCGGCCCGCCCAGCAGCAGGCGCGCCGGGCCGCCGTGATCGGCGCGCAGGCCGCCGCAGAAGGCGAGCACCTCCCCGGCGAGCGTGCCGATGGGCACTTCGACGTTACCCGGCTCGCGCACGCAGGCGCCATTCACGGTGACGATGCGCGACACCAGCGGGCGCCCGAACCGGACTGCGTTGCGCACCGCCACCGCGGTACCGACGTTATGCACGACGACGCCGATGTCGGACGGACGCCCCTCGGCCGGCACCTCGCGCCCAGTCAGCACGAGGATGAGATGCTTCTCCGACCCCATCGGATAGCGCGTCGGGATCACCTCGACGCGGATGCGCGCGTGCCCGGCAACGGCCGCCCGCATCGCGGCGATCGCTTCCGGCTTGTTGTCCTCGATGCCGATCCGCGCCTCGCGGGCGCCCGTCGCGTGCAGCATGATCGCGATGCCATCGACGGCCTCCGCAGCACGGTCGCGCATCAGGCGATCGTCGCAGGACAGAAAGGGCTCGCACTCGCTCGCGTTGATGATCAGCAGCTCGACGCGCGCGCCGAGTCCGCCCGAAAGCTTCACCGCCGACGGAAACGCGGCGCCGCCCAATCCGACCACGCCCGCCTGCGCCACGCGCCGGCCGATCTCCGCCGGGTCGAGCGCGAAGGGGTCGTCGCAGCCCTCCAGCTCGCCCCACTCGTCGCGCCCGTCGCTCTCGATCGTGATCCCCCGCACCGGCAAGCCGGACGGATGCGGCGCGACGATGTCGCCGATCGCGATCACGCGCCCGGAGGTCGGCGCGTGGATCGCCGCCGACACGGCCCCGTGCGGCGCGCCGATGCGCTCGCCCTTCCTCACGTGATCGCCCACGGCGACCAAGGCGCGCGCCGGAGCGCCGATATGCTGCACCAGAGGCACGTACACCCGTGCCGGCGGCGCCATCACGCGCAACGGCGCATCCGCTGCGGGACGCTTGTGGTCATCCGGATGCACACCACCGCTGAAATGCGCCGCGCGCAGGAATCGATCGAGAAAACCCATGCCCCTGCTCCTCCTCAGCCCTGCGACGCCGGTTTCGGCCAGAACCACTGCTGCAGCGTGATCGGCACGGGCTGCATCACCATCGCCGCGGTCGGGCAGTGGTCGATGCATTGCGCGCAGCCGCTGCAGGAATCGCGCAGCACGTTGTGGATCTGCTTCGGCCCGCCCAGGATCGCGTCGGTCGGACACGCGCGGATGCAGCGCGTGCAGCCGATGCAGATCGATTCGTCGATGTCCGCGACCAGCGGCCCCGGGTCGTCCGCGCCGCCGACATCGACGCTCACGCCCAGGCGCTGCGCGATCGTCACCGCCAGCGAACGTCCGCCGGGCGGGCAGCATGCCGGCGAAGCCTGGCCCGCCGCGATCGCCGCCGCGGCCCCGGCGCATCCGGGAAATCCGCACTGGCCGCAGTTCGAGCCGGGCATCAGCGCCTCGATCTCCTCCACCAGCGGATTGCCCTCCACCTGGAAGAAGCGGTTAGCGACACCGAGCACGGCTCCCAGCACCGCGCCGAGGATCGTGAGACTGAGGATGGCCGCTAGCATGATGTGATCTCCTCAGGCGGGGATGAGTCCGGAGAACCCCATGAAGGCGAGGCTCAACAGGCTGATCGTGATGAAGGCCGCAGGCGCCCCCGAGAAGGCAGCCGGCACGCTTGCGAGCGCGAGCCGTTCGCGCAGCCCCGCGAAGATGAGCAGCACGATCGTGAAGCCGAGCGCGGAGCCGAAGCCGAACAGCACGCTCTTCAGGAAGCCGTAGCCCTGCTGCACATTCAGCAGCGCCACGCCCAGCACCGCGCAGTTCGTCGTGATCAGCGGCAGGTAGATGCCGAGGCTCTCGTACAGCGCCGGACTCGTCTTGCGGATCGCCATCTCGGTGAATTGCACTGCGGCGGCAATGACGAGGATGAAGCTCAGGATGCGCAGGAAACCGAGGTCGAACGGCGCCAGCAGCCAGTGTTCGAGCATCCAGCTCGCCGCCGCGGCAAGCGTGATCACGAAGGTGGTCGCGAGCCCCATCCCGAGGGCGGCATCGACGCTCTTCGACACGCCCATCGTCGGACACAGGCCGAGGAACTTCACGAGGACCACGTTGTTGATGAGCGCGGTCGAAAGGAGAAGCAGCAGATATTCGTTCATGCCGCGCGCTCCTGATTGCCGGTGCTGCCCGAAGGCACCCTCGCGTGGCGCAGCACCCGCGGCCCCTCCGCCGCCCGCGCACCGGCCCAGCGCGCAAGGGCGAGGCCCGCAGCCAGGCCGCCCGCCATTGCCAGGGCGGTCATCGACTCGCCGGCGCCAGTCCTGTCCGCCACGAGCGCGGCACCCAACATAACTGCCAGCGGCAGCGCGTACGCCGTCAGCGCGGCCCGCGCCAGCGCATCGTCGCGCAGTCCGACAACGATCCTGTCACCGACGGCAAGCCGGTCGGCCGCGACGGGGACGCAGCGCGCCGCCAGACGCCCGGCCCTGCCGCCCCCCGCCGCGCGAGCAAGCGTCGCGGCGCCGCACAGCGAAGCCGATGCACACGCACCGCAGCCGCTGCGGTGCTCCGGCTGAAGCCAGGCGACCTGCCCTTCGATGGCGACCACCCGCGCCTCGACCTCGACAAGTCGAAGCCCGTGGTCGTCGTTGTCCGCAGGAGCGAGAAAACTCTGATGCATTCGTTTGATGTCCAACAATAGCTTTTACAAACGATACATTTTTCCTCCGTTTATCGTCAATAGCGTTACACGAAAAATCGCCTGTCCGGAACAGCCGATCCGGCGACATCCTGCTCAACCTGACATCACGTAATTGCTTGTCGCGTTACCTGATGAACTTCACCTGGCTGAAGATCCGCTCCATCACCGGCGCCTTCTTCTCGTTGAAGCGCGCCTTGTTCTGCTCGATCAGGTTGTTGCCCTTGGTGTCGATCGAGATGATGAGCGGCCCGAACTCCCTGACGCGATTCACCCACAGCGTCTCCGGCATCCCCAGGTCCTGCCACTCGGCGCGCTCGATCTCCTCGACCTTGGTCGCCGCCAGCACCGCGCAACCGCCCGGGAAGATCGCATGCACGGCCTTGCCTTCCTGGCAGCCCGCCGCAGTTTCCGGCCCCATGCCGCCCTTGCCGACGATCAGCTTCACACCCGTCTGCTTGATGAACTCGCGCTCGAACTTCTCCATGCGCATGCTGGTGGTCGGGCCGATCGACACCATCTCGAACTTGCCGTCGTCCAGTTTTCGCACGATCGGGCCGGCGTGGAAGATCGCGCCGCCTTCCAGATCGACCGGCAGCTCGCGCTTCTGCTCGATCAGGCGGCGGTGGGCGACGTCGCGGCAGGTGACGAGATGGCCGGTGAGATACACCACATCACCGACGTTCAGATCTTCGAGGTCTTCGTCGCGGATCGGGGTTTGCAGAATCTTTTTCACAGCACCACTCCTTCGTGGGACAGGACTTCATAGGACAGGTCGGCGTTGAAGCGGATCTTGCCGCGGCGGTGGGCCCAGCAGCCGGTCGACACGGCGACGCCGATCGTCGAGGGGTGGCGTGCAGAGGCCTCGATATTCACGCCCATCACGCTGTTGTTGCCGGTGAGACCCTGCGGGCCGATGCCGACTTCGTTGAGACCCTCTTCGAGGAGCTCCTCCATCAGCGCGGCGTTCGCATTGGGATTCTTCGAATTGACCGGCCGCAGGATCGCGCGCTTCGACAGCCGCGCCGCGGTCTCGACCGAAGTCGACACCCCGACGCCGACCAGCAGCGGCGGGCAGGCATTGACGCCGCGCGAGGTGATCACGTCGAACACGAACTCGGTGACGCCTTCGTAGCCCTGGCCCGGCATCAGCACCGTCGCCTTGCCCGGCAGCGTGCAGCCGCCGCCGGCCATGTACACGTCGATCGTCGCGCAATCCGAGTCCGGCACGATTTCCCAGTCGAGCCACGGAATCTTCGAGCCGGTGTTGGTGCCGGTGTTCTTCTCGTCGAAGGTCTCAACCGCGTTGTGGCGCAACGGACCGATCTTCGTCGCGCCGAGCGTCGCGTTGTGCAGGATCTCTTCGAGCTCGCCCAGCAGCGGGAACTTCGCGCCTGCCGAGATGAAGTACTGGATCACGCCGGTGTCCTGGCAGCTCGGCCGGTCGAGCTTGTCGGCGGCTTCCTGGTTCTCGGCCATCGAGTCGTAGATCGACTTCGCGAGCGGGTTGGTTTCGAGAGTGCGAAGGTCGGCCAGTTTCTGTTTCACGTCGGTCGGCAGACGCTTGCCGATGTAGGACGTGAACTTGGCCATCGTGTCGGTCAGGGACTGAACTGCGACTTCCTTATCCATGATGCTGCTCCGTTAGTAATCCGATTGGGGGACTGCTGTCCGCGGGCGGCGCCGGGGGCGGCGCCGGGGGTGGCACTCACCCGCGGACGGTTCGCCGCTCTCTCAGGCGGCTTTCGCCTGCACTGCAGTGCGTTCGGCAAATTCGGGGAGAGTGGCTTCCGGCGTTTCGCGGAACTCTTCGGCCTTGCCGTTCAGGACTTCCTTCACGCGCTTGTCGTCCAGGTCGCCGACCCATTTCGCGATCGCCATCGTCCCGACGGCATTGCCGATCGTGTTGGTGATCGCACGGGCTTCCGACATGAAACGATCGACACCGAGCAGCAGCACCATGCCGGCGACCGGGATCTTGCCCATCGACGCGAGCGTCGCCGCCAGCGTGATGAAGCCGGAGCCGGTCACACCCGCCGAACCCTTCGAGGTCAGCATCAGCACGCCGAGGATCACCAGCTGATCGACCAGCGACAGCGGCGTGTCGGTCGCCTGGGCGATGAAGATCGCCGCCATCGTGTAGTAGATGCACTGTCCGTCGGGGTTGAAGGTCAGGCCGGACGGCACCACGAGCCCCACCACCGGCTTCGGCACGCCGACGTTCTCCAGCTTCTTCATCAGCTGCGGCACCACCGATTCCGACGAGCTCGTACCGAGCACCGTGAAGAGCTCCTCGCGGATGTATTTCAGGAACTTCCACAGGCTGAAGCCGCACATCCGCGAGATCGAGCCGAGCACCACCGCGACGAACACGAAGCAGGTCAGGTACATGCTCGCCATCAGCTTGCCGAGCGAGGCGATCGAGCCGAGGCCGTACTTGCCGACAGTGAAGGCCATCGCGCCGAACGCCGCGAGCGGGGCCACGCGCATCACCATGCCGACGATGTCGAACATGCCGTGCGAGAAGGACTCGAGGAAGTCGACGACCGGCTTGCCGCGTTGGCCGAGGCGCGACAGCGCGACGCCGAACAGCGACGAGAACACCAGGATCTGCAGGATCTCGTTCTTGACGAAGGCCTCCGCCAGACTCGACGGGATCATGTTCAGCATGAACTCGACGAAGGTCATCGATTTCGCGGCGGAGGCCGTGTAGTTCGCGATGCTCTTCGCGTCGAGGGTCGCCGGGTCGATGTTCATCCCCGCGCCGGGCTGGACCACGTTGACCACGATCAACCCGAGCGCCAGCGCGAAGGTCGACAGGATCTCGAAGTAGATCAGCGCGCGGACGCCGACCCGCCCCAGCTCCTTCATGCTTTCCATCTTCGCGATGCCGAGCACGACGGTCGCGAAGATGATCGGCGCGAACACCATCTTGATCAGCCTGATGAAGGCATCGCCGATCGGCTTCAGGTCGGCCCCGAGCTGCGGGTAGAAAATGCCCAGCAACACGCCGGCCGTGACGCCGACGAGCACCTGGACGTACAACTTTCCAATGAATCGTTTGAACATATCTCCTCCGATAGGACTTGCTTGAGCGAACGAGCTGACCGTCTTCCGCGGCTCGGCTGGCGCTCCCTGCTGGGATTGAACGCGAGGAGGAGAGTAAGGGCTTTGATTCTTGCTAGAATCGAGCAAAAGTTAATACATTGCTTCCTGCAAGTTAATAATCAACCGGCACTGAACCCGAGGGGAGCTCGCCATGAATCCAAACTCCGAGCTCGCCTTCTTCTGCCTGCTGGTCAAGATGGGAAGCCTCGCAGCGACCGCGCGCGAGATGAACCTGACGCCGCCCGCGGTCACGAAGCGGCTCGCCCAGCTCGAAGAACGACTCGGGGTGCGCCTCCTCAACCGCACAACGCGCCGCCTCAGCCTCACCAACGAAGGCGAGGTGTACTTCACCAACGCGCAGCGCATCCTCGGCGACATCTCCGAAATGGAGAGCCGCGTATCCGGCAGCCGCGCCGTGCCGAAGGGACTGCTGCGGGTGAACGCACCGCTCGGCTTCGGCCGCTCCTACATCGGGCCGGCGATCTCGGCGTTCACCAAGCGCTATCCGGAAGTCGAGGTCCAGCTCCAGCTCACCGACCGCCCGGTGAGCCTGCCCGACGAAGCGATCGACGTCGCCATCCGCTTCGGCGAAATCCCCGATTCACGCCTCATCGCGAAGAAGATCGCCTCGAACCGCCGCCTGCTGTGCGCCTCCCCCGCCTACCTGCGCACCCACGGCCGCCCGGAAACCCCCGCGGATCTCGCCCGCCACCAATGCATCGTGCTGCGGCAGAACGAATCGGCCTACGGGGTATGGCGCCTCGCGCGCGGCAAGCAAGGCGAGGCGATCAAGGTGCATGGCAAGCTCAGCACCAACGACGGCGAAGTCGCGCTGAACTGGGCGCTGGACGGGCTGGGCATCCTGATGCGCGCCGAGTGGGACGTCGCCAAGTACCTGCGCAGCGGCCGGCTGGAACAGGTGCTCCCGGACTACGAAACTCCACCGGCCGACATCTACGCCGTGTATCTGGAACGGCTCAACCTGTCAGCCAAGGTGTCGTTTTTCATCGAGCACCTGCAGGAATACCTCAGCACGCACGCGGACAGTCCTGCGAACCGGAAGTCGGCGTGGTGAAGCATGATCTGCCCGCAGGGCGCGGGTGATGAACTTCCCCGTCCCCTGTTTCCCTTACCGCCCAAGCGGTTTAGTCCGGCACCTACGAGCAAACGCGCCGTCCTTCACAAACCATTGACGGCGCGAAGTGCCGGCACCCGCCCTTTCCGGCTGCGTTCACCGCTTACGGCGTCTCGCGCACGAACACGATGTCCTGGCGGTTGTGGGTGTCGAGGAACAAGCCGTTCTCGTCTTGCGGGAAGACCACCGGCAAACCGAGGTTGTTGCTCCTCGTGAATGCCGCGACGAAATCACCGCCGGCGCTGGCGAGCCCGACGTAGTCGCCGGGGAAGAATCCGCGCGAGCCGGTGATCACCATCTGACGCAAGTCGAATGAGCTGGCCGTCAGCCGGCGCTCGCCATCGAAGCCCAGGTTCGGCGTGAACAGCGACAGGAACACATCGGTGCTCAACGGCGCATCGCCGGGCACGTCGTTGCGGAAATCGTAGAAGAGCACGCCCACCGTGCCATCCTCGTTCACCGCAACGATCGGCAGGAAGGCCTGGACATCAGCCGACGTGCCCTGATTGACGCGCACCGGCGCCGACCAGGTCAGGCCACCGTCGGAGGAGCGTGCGACGAAGGCACCCACGAGCCCCGCGCTGTTGGCGTTGCGGTCCTGCCACGCGATATAGATTTCGCCGGAACCAGGATTGACCGCGATGCTCGGCAATCCACCCGCGTCGCGCACCGGAATGCCAAGCTCGGGATCGACCGCCGACGCGCTCTCGAACGGCGCGACCCGCGTATCCAGGCGTGTCCAGTGCTGCCCCTGATCGGTCGAGCGCAGGATCGCCTGCTCGGTGGTCACGCGCCCGGTGGCGTCGTCGAGCACAACGCGGAAGAACGCGTTCACCAGCGTTCCGTTGGGCAGGACGACGATCTGCGCGCCCTGGCGGAATATGGCCTTCTCGGAACTCCCAACCCCCGAGCCCATCGTCGCGATCGGCGTCGGCTTGGACCAGGTAAGCCCCCCGTTCGTGGAGCGCGCGAACACGAGCGACGTGATCCCGGTGCGGAACAAGGTCCAGGTCGCATAGACGAGCCGCTCGTCGCCCGGGTCGGCGGTGAGGGTGTTCTTGTCGTGGAACAGCGAACGCAAGACCGGATCCTGTGCGGGCATGCGCGCGATCACCACCGGTGCCGACCAGGTGTTACCGCCGTCGGTCGAACGCGCGGTGACCATCGCGTTCGCGTTGACCGACCTGTCGGTGACCAGCGCCATGTAATGCGCCGTACCGGTCGGGCCGAAGCTGATCCACGGATCCGAGCCGCGCTCGTAATCTCCCGCAGAGCGCGGCGCCGCACCGGAACAGCGCGTGAACGGGATCACCACCTGCGTCCATGACACGCCGCCGTCGGACGTGTAAGCCGCCCCCAGGCTCTGCGCGCCGCCCGAGCTCCAGCGGTCCTGGTGCCACCCGGCGATCATGTTCAACGGGTCGTTCGGGTTGACCGCGAGGTGCGGCTCGCTCTCGCTATTGCGATACAGGACACCACGTTGCGACGCGCCGTTGCATTCCGTCACCGCGAGCGGATCGTCCGGATCGCCGCCGTCCGGGTTCGCGCTCAAGCCGCTGATCGGCGTTTGTGCGTGCGTCGCGCCGGGCCACATGCCCGTTGCCAGTACAGTCAAGCCGAGGGCCGCCGCCCGCAGGATTGCCGATCTCGTTGAGCGTGATTGCGTGTGAAACATGATCGCACTCCTTCCTGAAAAGAGACCGGAGCAGGCATAGTGCGCGCGCGGCGGAAACAGTGTTCGCCCGCGCCACGCCCCTTGAATTTGCCGCCTGACTGTCGGTCCGCGGATACCCCCGAAAGCTCGTGTGCTCACCACCCTACCCTTGCGAAAAATCGCAAGGGTCGAGTGAGAACGGCGTCATTCTGGATAGATGCCATTCCACGCCGAGTCAACCCGAGTGCATTCATTCTGCCCAACGTCGGTTCGACCAAACCGGCACTGCTTCAGATCGGCTAATGACTGTCCCGCCGCCCTCACCTGCCGGGCGATGGAGCCCGATGGCGAGAGCGCAATGTGCCCCACGATGCGGCCGCCCTCGTCGGCGACCAGCGAGACTGAAAGTGCATGATCCGCCCGCAGGGCGCGGATGATGAACTGCTCGGTTTGATGGCTGTTTGGATGAGAGAGAAAGGCTCGTCGAGTGACTTGCTCGATTGCCTCTTCGTCTGATGGTGCCTCGGGACGGATAGTTGTAGGCATGGCGTTAAGGGCAAACTTGTGCCTATCGGGGCCTGTCCCCGCATTCTGTGCCGTGCCTGTCGGGTTTCCGTGGGGGCTGCACGGCCTCCTTGCCGAGGCGGTCGGCGATCTGCAGCAGGAAATCGACCACGACCCGCACTCGCGGGGCGCGGTAACGGTCGGCGGCGTAGACCACCCAACTGCTGCCCTGATAGCGTCCCAGCAGCTGCCAGCCGGGCAGGACCTGCACGAGGGTGCCGCTGACCAGCTGCTCGCGCGCGGCGAAATCCGGCAGGCAGGCGATGCCCAGGCCCACCTCGGCGGCCTCACGCCGCATCTCGCTGTGATTGCTCGCGTAACGGCCCCGCACATTCACCACGCTGCGCTCGTTGCCGCGCACGAGGCACCATTCGTCGTCGCCCGGCAGTTCGGCCAGATGCAGGCAACTATGCTGCGCCAGTTCGGCCGGATGCTGCGGCGTTCCTGCGCGGGCCAGATAGGCCGGCGACGCATAGAGCAGGGTGCGTACCTCCATGAATGGCCGCGCCACGTAGCCCGGCGGCGGATCGCCCAGGCGCAGGGCGATGTCGACGCCGTCGGCGATCAGATCGACCACCTGGTCGGTCACCTGCAGCTCCAGCGCCAACTGCGGATAAATGTCCAGCAGCGCCGGCAAGCGCGGATGGATCAGCTGTCGCAGTGCCGCCTTCGGTGCCGCCAGACGGACTCGTCCCTCGACGCTGCTCGCATGGCTGGCGGCCCCGTCACAGGCCGCCCGCGCCGCCTCCAGCATCGTTCGGGCATGGCGCAGCACCTCCTGACCGCCCGCCGTAAGGCGCAGTCGCCGCGTGCTGCGCTCGAGCAGGGTCAAGCCCAAGGCCGCTTCCAGGCGGGCGATCTGGCGACTCACGGCCGATGGCGTACTGCCCTGCAGCCGCGCCGCCGCACTGAACGAGCCGGCCTCGATCACGGTGACCAGCACGGCGAGGTCGGGCAGCAGGGGCAGCAATTCATTTATTCTCATCAGGCACAAATCCTTTGCCGTTCGGGCTGATTATCAATAAACGGGACCAGTTTCATACTCGGGGCCAGACAACGCAAGGAGCCCTCCATGTCCCGAACAATCCTGCCTGCCGAGCTTGTGCTGCTGTTGACTGCGGCCATCTGGGGCAGCAGTTACAGCGTCGTCAAGACCACCTTGGCGTATTACCCCGTGGCTGGCGTCATCGCGATCCGCTTCCTGCTGACTGCGCTGCTGCTCGCGCCACACTGGCTACGGCTGCCCGGGACACAGAAGCGGGCGACCCTCACTGCGGCCGTGCCGACCGGCCTCGGCTTGCTGGCGATCTTTTTTGCCGAAACCGCCGGCGTGGCCCGGACCAGCGCCGGCAACGCGGCCTTCCTCGTCAGCCTGTGCCTGCTGCTGACGCCGCCGGTGGAGTGGCTGTGGTTCCGCAAGCGACCGGCCGCCAAGCTATGGCTCGCGGCAATCGTGTCGCTACTGGGCACCTGGCTGCTCACGGGGCTGGCGGGCGGCAGCCTTGGGCAAGGTGACGCGCTGATGCTGCTGGCGGCGCTCCTGCGGGCCTTCCATGCCTGCCTGACGACCCGCTTGATTGCCGGCAAGCGGATCGACAGCATGGGCCTGACTGCGATCCAGGCGGTGATCGTCGGAGGCGGCGCCTTATCGATCGGGTTCTGTCAGCCCGACGGTCTGCCGGCCCTACCGCATGCCACCGCGTTCTGGGTCGCGATCGGCTTCCTGACCGTGTTTTGCACGCTCTTCGCATTCTGGGCGATGAACCGGGCGCTGGCCGGTACCAGCCCGAGCAAGGTCGCCCTGCTGCTCGGCAGCGAGCCGCTGTGGGGCGCGCTGTTCGCAGCGCTGTGGCTGGGCGAGGATCTGGGCAGCCGCGGCTGGGTGGGCGGGCTGATGGTTGCGGGCGCCGCGCTGTGGCTGGCGTGGCCGGCCTCGCCACGGCGGGCCGCGGCCCCTCAGTCAGCCTGATCGGTAATCCCCAGTCGCAGCACGCGAGCGTCCCGCGGCTTGCGCTGCGATAGCGCAACCGGGCGGCGGTATCGATCGCGGGGTCAGCCGCCGACCTTCACGACCTGTCGACCAAGGCGTTGTTCTTCATCGATCACCTGCGGGAATATCTGAGTCCGCACGCGGACAGTCCGGCGAGCCGGAAGTCGGCATGGTGAAACTTCGCCCAGGCCGGCGGACTGATAGGTCAGCGCGTGGCCTGAAATGCCGGATGAAACCGGACATTGCCATGAGCGGAAGCAGTACCAAGGGATAGCGCAAGAAAGAACTCGGGCGGGACGCCCTCCAGCACGAGAGCCGGATTGTTCGCAAACCCGAAACGACTGTAGAACGCCGGGTCGCCAACAAGTACACACCCGTTCGCGCCGATCCTGCGGAGCTCGGCAAGCCCCCTTTCCATCAGCGCCCGCCCGATGCCACGGCGTTGCCACTCCGGCTCGACCGAAATCGGGCCGAGTCCATACCAGCCCGCAGCACCATCACTGATGCTTACCGGCGAGAGCGCGATGTGCCCCACGACGCGGCCGGCCTCTTCCGCGACCAGAGAAACCGAAAGCGCGTGATCCGCCCGCAGGGCGCGGATGATGAACTGCTCGGTTTGATGGCTGAAAGGATGCGAGAGGAATGCCCGTCGAGTGACTTGCTCGATTACCACTTCGTCTGATGGGGTCTCGGGACGGATCGTTGTCGGCATGGCGTTACGCGCGAACCTCTGAATGACGGGGTGGCCGGCTCATGGGAAAACCTCCCGACGCTACAGTGCCTCTCCCGGAGGATCAGGCCTTACTCGTAGTGGGTCCAAAGGCGAAGAACCTTGACGAGGTGCTCGTCGGCGAGAACCTGGTAAACCAGACGACGCTGAATATTGATTCGCAGCGAATAGGCGCCGCTCAGGTCGCCAACCAATTTCTCGTACGGCGGAGGATTCTGGAAAGGATTGACCGCGACAATGGACAGCAGCTCCTGGGCTTTCTCTTTCAGACCGGCCGCCGCAAGCTTCCTGGCATCCTTCTGCGCTTGCTTGGTATAGACGAGTCGCCAGCTCACCAGTCGGGTCCCTTGGAGCACTCTTCTGGCGGGGTTTGCAATCCTTCAACGATGGACTCCCGCATGCCCGGGACCGACAGCAGAAACAGTGTTTCCTGACAGGGCAATCGCACCTTCATGTCATAACTCCGAGCAACTCGGCGCGAAATTCATCGAGGGTGGCAGCCAGCATGCGCTTCGACTTGATGCTCGCCTTGCGGGTGGTATTGAGCCGCAACAGGTTCAT
>NZ_QVLR01000042.1 GCF_014822185.1 Azoarcus sp. Aa7 | reverse complement strand
TTCCCGATGTTCTCGCGCGTGCGCATGAACCGCCAGTGGGGCGGCATCGTCGATACCTGCCCGGACGCCTGCCCGATCATCTCGGCCACGCCGGTCGGGGGCCTCTTCTTCAACTGCGGCTGGGGCACCGGCGGCTTCAAGGCCACCCCCGGCTCGGGCAACGTGTTCGCGGCGACCCTGGCGGCAGGCAAGCCGCATCCGCTCGCCGCCCCGTTCTCCATCGACCGCTTCATCTCCGGGAAACTCATCGACGAGCACGGCGCCGCGGGCGTCGCGCACTGACAGGAGCCGCACACCATGCTGCACATCTACTGCCCGCACTGCGCGGAACACCGCGAGGAAGAAGAGTTCCGCCCCAAGGGCGAGGCGCACATCGCCCGCCCGGTGGCGCCGGAATCGACCAGCGACGAAGACTGGGGCAATTACCTCTTCTTCCGCAAGAACCCGCGCGGCCTGCACCACGAGCTGTGGTACCACGCCGCCGGCTGCCGCAAGTTCTTCAACATCACGCGCGACACCGTGAGCTACCAGATCCTCGAAACCTACAAGGTCGGCCAG
>NZ_QVLR01000041.1 GCF_014822185.1 Azoarcus sp. Aa7 | reverse complement strand
CTTCTTGGGTGAGCTGGTGGTACTTATGCATCGTTGCATCCTTTTTCTTGGCGGGAATTGGATGCAAGGAGTATCTCAGCTCGCCCTCCTATTTCGTGCGGCGTTGCGCTTACTTTGTGAATCCGCCGGGGCTTACAAACTGGCTTCCGGGACCAAGGCGGTCGCAGTGGTTACGCTGCCTGGCAAATCGCCTGCGACGGCAAGGTTCGCGATTAAGTGAGCAGGATTGCGTGCGAAGCAGGCTGAATTAATAACGCATATGTAATCCGCTCGCCATGTTCATGACAGGTGGCGGCGGGTAGTCTGTGTTCTCGAAACCGGCGTGGCAGGAGCGCGGTAGACGCCTCATGTCACAGGATTGACTTGTCCCTCAGGGGGGTGGCATGACCTTCAAGACTTTATTGTTCTCCAGCTTACTTGCTGCTACCGCAACGATGGCCATTGGTGCAGAGCATTCCGTGGATCCGCAGCCCAACGTTGCGGCTGAACAGACGAAAAGCGAAAGCGTCGAGAACCAGGCTCCGCAACCGAAGACGCGGCATGACCATGCAGCTGAGCGACTGGGGGTTACAGCCAATACGCCGGCAGATCCAGTGTCCGACAAGTCCACAACGCCACGAAGCCAACAGACGAAGCAGCACGATCATATGCGTGATATGAAGTAGGGTGTGCCCCCAATCAATTTGCACGGGACGTCATTACCCAGAGGGGGCAGTTGACGAGTGCAACGCACCCCGAACACTCGAACACTGAAGCGTCACACTGCACTTGGCCCTCACTTTGCCTGTGACTGCCTAGACGATCAGGTTGAGGACGGCGGCGCGTTGAGTCTTCATGACGTTAAATAGCGATAGGAGGACAAAGTGAACGACAAGGATTTGCAAGCGCATACGAATCACTTGCGGGAAACCTACCAGGCACAGCTCGATCTGTCGCGCTCCTGTTGTGATCTTGGTTTGAAATGCTGCAAGGGATTCGCTGACTTGAGCACGGATGCCACGAATGGTGCGCTTGCTCTCGCGGAAGCCGGTCGTGAATTATTCCTTGACAACGGCCTGTCGAAATACATTGCGGAGAGCAGCGGAATCGGCATGTCTCTGTGGTCCGCTTGGTGGTCAACTGGAGTAGAAATCCAAAAGGGCATCATTAACAGCCTGTCGAAGCAGTAAGTGAGGGCGTGAGACGCGATCACGTTTAAGGCGCGGCATCTCGAAAGTGAGGCGCGACTAGAAAACGTGCCGCGTCACAGTCACCTATGCTTGCAGCGCAACCGTTTTCCGACCGAGCCCCGGCGTGGTGGCCACGTGGGCCTGCGCAGCGAATTCAGTCGGGCTTGTCGACTTCCACCTCACGTAGCCGAAGTGCATGGGTGGTGGGGGTGTCGGATTCGAACTCCGGAACGCGATCATGTATGTGCTCGAGGGCGACAAGAGCGCGGCCTCGCGCGAGTTGTTGAGCCGGTTCACCGCGCCTTATTACCTGCTGCACGGCACGGACGGAAAACTCGGAACTGGCATCCGGCTCCTAGACTGCGGCGATATGATGATCACGATGGACGTTCCAACCGACTTCGAGAAGTCGCTGCTGCGCGGCAAGCCGGCCGCCGTACATCCATAGGCGGATACTGCGGATACCACCAATTCGTCGCTCGTCCTGCTTTCTGCGGCCTATGCAGTGCATATAACAGGCCAGTTCGGAACGGCACTCGCGCTCGCTTGTCTGGGCGCGGGGACCCTTGAGACGCTGCCGGTCATTCGTGAGGAGCAGTGTGCCTGGTTCAACCCGAATCAAAACTCTGGTTTTTCCCATCGCCGAACTGCTGATGATGGCGATGCTTCTGCTGTCGTGCGGGACGGTTGCGCGCGAGAAGGAACGCGGGACCATCGAGCAGCTGCTGCTGGTTTCGCCGCTCACGCCGCTGCAGATCCTGGTGCCCAAGGTGCTCGCGATGACGCTCGTCGTTCTGGCCGGGTCGATGATGAGCGTCTTCGCCGTCCTCGGGCCCGTCTTTCACGTGCTGATCAAGGGTAGCCTGACGCTGTTCTTTGCGCTGACGGCGTTGTCCGGCTTCACGTCGTCGCGACTGGAGCACTTCATCGCCACCGTGCCTCGGACCCTGCTTCTGGGCGGGGCGGTATTCTGCGTCGGCGTCTGGCGCATCCGGCGGCAATTCGAGTAGGGGGCTGCGCAAGTTGGTCGAAATGCTTCATCGCCCCCCCACCTTGTCTCAATCAGAAAATGAACCAGACGTAGCCGAAGAGCAGGTTGTTGTCCGATGCGTCGCGGCCGAAGCCGTTGTAGTTGTTGCGGGCACCGTTGAAGCGCGAGTACGCGGTGTATCGCAGCCCGAGCTTCAGGTTCTGTGTGTCCTTGAGCGGCAGGTAGTTGAGTTCCGCGATCCAGCCGCGGTTGTCAGGACTGCCGCTCGCGCTGCCCATGGCGCTCGGGCCGTCGGCCATGCCGTACTTCAGCATGTCGCGGTCGCCCTGCGTGTCGAAGTAGCCCACGCCGAGACCGACGCGGCGCTGCCAGTAGTAATGAACATTGGCCTTGAAGGTCCGCAGCTTGTCGGATGCGTTGGAGGCCATGCCCATCGGGAAGCTTGCGTCCCAATCGCGCGTCTCGCGCATCCACGTGGCGTCGGCGGTGAACGTGTGAACGGCGCCAATATACTGGTACTGGGCTTCCAGGGCCACGTCGCGAAAGCGATCGGTCGGGCCGCTTGGCTCATCTTCATCAGGGAAGATGTTCACAATGATTCCCTTGATGCCGGCGGCAAAGCTCTGATTGCCCATTTCACGGTTGAACATCAGATGCCAGTATGGGGCATGGCCGTCGACCACCGTTTCGGTCGGCACGCCCGCGCTGAATGGACGCAGCACCCCCTTCCTGGCCGTGCGATAGACGCCAATTTCGCCGTACAGGATGTTGTCCCAGAAGCCATACAGCCCCAGCCCGGCCGCTTGGCCGGCGAGGGCCATGTCGAGCGCCGGTGCGACCTCCGGCATGATTCCGGCGTCCTCGAGATGAGGGAAAGACCACATCGGGGCGCTGTTCCAGACGTCCTGTACGCCGGGTGAGTTGTTGAGCGTCACGCCGAAGAGCAGCTCCTTGTTCCTCAGCATTGTGCTGCTCGCATAGCGGATATCGGCCATCTCGATCGCCCAGCGCCGCTCGATACCGTCGTAGCCGTACTGGACGAAGGCTCCGGTCGAGTCGGTGATCTTGCCGGCGTAGTAGACCGCCGCCGTCTGCAGGATCGTCTCGCCGGCGCGTGGGAAGTCCTCCGACGGATCGGACGCGCGGGAGTCGCGGATCGAGCTGTGCGAGCCAATCAGCGAGCCCGACAGCGGCAGGTTGAACGGGAAATTGTTGTCGTCGAGCTGGTTACCCAGGCTGTAGCCGCGCAGCTTGAACTGCCGACCGAACGCCGTAAGCTCGGGGAAGACAGTATGGCACGACGCGCATGGCTGTCCAGTCTGGCGCCCGAAGCTCGGCACCGCCTGTGCCGGGGCGCTCAACAGCAGGAACAACAGCGCCGCGGCTGCCGCCTGCATCATGGCCTGAATAAGGCTTGCGGTTCTTGACTTGTTCACGATTCCCCCTCTTTTTCTTGCGAGTAGTGAGCGGTATTGCTCGGGCCAGCGGATTCGATTACGACACCCCCTCGGTGCGATCGCCCGTGTTGATGCCCTGCCTCCCGTGCCAAGGATGGGCGAGCGCGCCCATCGATCCCATGTGTGTCTGCGGTCATGCGCCCGAATCGTCTTGGCCGATCAGCAATCGCGTATCGGACAGGTACTTGTGCTTCGGGATGACCAAGTTCGATGGGGCCGGCACATGCTTGAAGACCCGGCCCGCGAGATCGAACTTGGAGCCGTGGCAAGGACAGTAATACCCGCCGGGCCAGGGCTGACCGAGGTCTCGCGGCGATAATTCCGGGCGGAAGGTTGGAACGCAGCCCAGGTGCGTACAAAGGCCGATGGCGACGAAAACGTCGGGCTTGATCGAGCGCGTCGCGTTCTGGCAATAGGGTGGCTGTTGCAGCCGCTGCGAGGCGGGGTCGAGCAATAACTCATAGATACGTTCGAGCCCTTCGATCATGTCGGGCGTGCGCCGCAAAATCCATATCGGCTGGCCGCGCCATTCGACGGTGGTCATCTCGCCGTCGCCAAGTTTCGCGATGTTCGCTTCCACGGGCGCGCCGAGGGCCCGCGCTCGGTCGCTCGGCGTCAGACTGACGATGAATGGAACCGCACCCGCCGCCACCGCGGCACCTCCCGCTGCCGAAGTGGCGACCAGTAAGCGGCGGCGCTGTGGGTCGGGGGGCGTGTCAGTGTCGTGCTCTGATCGCATCGTCTCATCTCCCGTGCACTACGCAGCGAACCACTCTACGGTTGGCTGTTCGCGAAACATGCCCACCTGCCAAGCGAAGCTGTCGTTCTTGCGCGTGGGCAAAGGCCGTCCTGAACGGACTCTTCTATGTGACTACATCATGAAACGGTCGAGCTGACGGTGGAGTGACGACAAGGTTACGTTTCCGTCAGCTCCGCGCCATCAATTACACAAGCTTGCGAAAATGTCCGCGGCATGTACGGTTGGAATGGCTGAATTACAACTAGCATATAGAAGCAGTCGTAAGCACGACAAAGGCGGGTAGAACACCGCCGCAATCAAAGACCAGGACGCGAAGACCAATGTGCCGCGATTTCCCCTCCACGCCGTATGCACATGCGATGGAGTGATGCACATGCGGCCATGCGTTATCTCTCAAATGGCAGTGAGGCGCCCGCTACTCCTCGTGAACGAGGACTGCCTTGATTGCGGGGTCGATCGGCCCAACGTCGTGCCATTTTCCGCTGGTGTCGTGCGTCGCGGGCTTGTTGCACATGCCATGGTCGCAATCGACGATCCAGCGCTTCTGAAGCACGCGGGAGCAGAAGCGGTAGTTCACCGCGCCGGGGGGTAAGCCGACGGCAGCGGCGAGCAGACGGCAGACGCAAAGGTGACCGTGGGTCACTGACGATTTTGATTCCATCGAACACCTCTTATCGGTACTTTTTTCCGACGCACCACAGCCAGTCACGAAGTTTGCGAAGCGCGTTTCGGCGGATGCGGATTTCTTCTCACGCCAGCGCAGGTCTTGGAGTTGCTCGCTGCAATTGACCCTTTGCTCGTCCTCGCCGGCGGGTGGCGGGCGGTAGAATCTGGATAATCCACTCGGGAAATCGACATTCATATGGCAAGCGATTTTTAGGCTTGCCGCACCGCGCTTCGGCCAACGCGGGAAACAGTCATGCAACGGCTCAAATTGTAGGAGTCGGATCTTAACGCGGCAATGAAGACAGCATTACATCGCAGTTATCTAATTGTAATTTGCGACACTGATCCACGCGCAACGGTGCATTAGCGTCTGAAGGCCTCGTCGTTCGCGAACCAAAGCGCGGCTTCTCCGCGCTGTATGGTTGCAGGATTACAGAGTTGTAATTGAAGCGTCATGCGCGGGACAGCATGGGCGGGGTAAGCTACAACTCCATCGGATCCAGGGGCGATGGCAATGATCCGACAGGGAGTTTGTAGCCGGCTCGATGGTTCGTCGTGGTGGACTGCAGTGCAGTCAAGACGTCACTCGCTGTACCAAACCGGTTGCGTTCGTTCAGAACAGTCTGGAGTCTGATCGATCAACATTGCGATGCATGGCCGGCTACGCGCTGTGCGCGCCCACCGTGTCGGACGCGCCGTGCCCCACCAGGGAGAATGCCGCCTTGCGACACGATCATCCCCCCCCAAAAGCCTTGGCCTTGCACGATCATTACGATTCCGATAATCCGCGCGATGACGTAGCGACCAAGGATCCAGTGTGCGGCATGACCGTCAAACCGGATTCTCCACATCATGCGAGCCACAATGGTCACGTCTATCACTTCTGCAGCGCAAAGTGTCACGACAAATTCAAGGTGGAGCCGGAGCGTTATCTGAAACCGGCACCGGCATTGCACGTTAGAGCGACGCCGGACGTCGCGGCAGACACTGAATACACCTGCCCGATGCACCCCGAAATCCGCCAGATGGGCCCTGGCACATGCCCGAAATGCGGTATGACGCTCGAACCGGTGCTTCCCGGCGAAGACGAGGGCGACAATCCGGAGCTGACGGAATTTCGCCACCGCTTCTGGTGGACGCTGCCGCTGACAGTCATCGTGACTGCGATCGCGATGTCGGGCGGCATGTTCGATCCGCTGCTCGGACCGGCGCGGCCGTGGGTCGAAATGGCGCTCGCGACGCCGGTCGTGCTTTGGTCCGGCTGGCCGTTCTTCGTTCGTGGCGTGCAGTCGATCCGCAACCGCAGCCCGAACATGTGGACCCTGATCGGCCTCGGAACCGGCGCCGCTTACGTCTATAGCGTGATCGCAACCGTCGCACCCGACGTGTTTCCGCCGTCGTTCCGGATCGGAGAACACGTCGCGGTGTATTTCGAAGCTGCTGCGGTGATCATCTCGCTGACGCTACTCGGCCAGGTCCTCGAACTTAAGGCCCGTTCGGAGACCGGCGCGGCGATTAAGGCGCTGCTCGGGCTCGCGCCGAAGACGGCGCGCCGGATCCGCGAAGACGGCAGCGAGGAGGACATCCCCCTGACCCACGTCCATCCGGGCGACCGCTTGCGCGTGCGTCCAGGCGAGAAGGTGCCGGTCGACGGTGCTGTCGAGGAAGGGGCGAGCGCGGTCGACGAGTCGATGCTGACCGGCGAACCGATCCCGGTGACGAAGCGGCCCGGTGACAAGCTGATCGGCGCGACGCTCAACGCCAGCGGCGCGCTCGTCATGGTCGCGGAGAAGATCGGCTCGCAGACCGTGCTGTCGCAGATCGTGCAGATGGTCGCCCAGGCGCAGCGCTCGCGCGCGCCGATGCAGCGGATGGCCGACCGCGTCGCGGGCTGGTTCGTCGTCGGCGTCGTCGCGATCGCGCTGCTGACGCTGTTCGTCTGGGGCCTCTTCGGGCCGCAGCCGAGTTGGGCGTACGGGCTCATCAACGCGGTCGCCGTGCTGATCATCGCCTGCCCGTGCGCGCTCGGGCTCGCGACACCAATGTCGGTGATGGTCGCGACCGGCAAGGCCGCGACGCACGGCGTGCTGTTCCGCGATGCCGCCGCGATCGAATCGATGCGCCAGGTCGATACGCTGATCGTCGACAAGACCGGCACTCTGACCGAAGGCAAACCCGCGTTCCATGGCGTCGCCGCGGCGCCTGGCTGGACCGAGGCCGAAGTCCTGCGCGTCGCCGCGAGCCTCGACCAGGGCAGCGAACACCCGCTCGCGCATGCAATCGTCGCCGAGGCGAAAAAGCGCGCCCTCGGCCTTAGCACCGCAGGCACCTTTGAATCCTCGTCCGGCATCGGCGTGCGCGGCACGGTCGGCGGACAGCCCGTCGCGCTCGGCAATACCGCGCTGATGAAAGACGAAGGCGTTGACTGGCGGCCGCTCGAGGCACGGGCCGAGGCGTTGCGGCAGGAAGGCGCAAGCGTGATGTTCCTCGCGGTCGCGGGCAGGATCGCCGGACTGCTCGCCGTCTCCGACCCAATCAAGGCGTCGACGGCCGAAGCGCTCGAAGGGCTGCGCGCGACCGGCCTGCGCATCATCATGGCGACCGGCGACGGCCTCACGACCGCGCGCGCGATCGGCCGACAGCTAGGCATCGACGAGTTGCACGGCGAGGTCAAGCCGAAGGACAAGGACGACCTCGTCGCGAAGCTGCAGGCCGAAGGCCGCATCGTCGCGATGGCGGGCGACGGCATCAACGATGCGCCCGCGCTCGCGCGCGCGAATGTCGGCATCGCGATGGGCACCGGCACCGACGTCGCGATGAACAGCGCGCACCTTACGCTCGTCAAGGGCGACCTGCGCGGCATCGCCACCGCGCGCGCGCTGTCCGTAGCAACGGTGCGCAACATGCACCAGAACCTCACGTTCGCGTTCCTGTATAACGCGCTCGGCGTGCCCATCGCGGCTGGCGTGCTATACCCGTTCCTGGGTCTCCTGTTGTCGCCGCTCATCGCGGCGCTGGCGATGAGTCTCAGTTCGGCCTCCGTGGTCGGGAATGCACTAAGACTTCGCACCACAACACTCTGACGCGTTGGCATAGAACGCTTAACAGGGGGTAGGGAAACGATGTCCTCGCATATAACGCGGTCAACATCCCGAGACGTGCTCGTCCCCTAAAAAGTATTCTCGCCCTAGCCAAAGCAGCGCTGTCCTCGCTATCGGAGATTGCCATGAGCCGACGATCAATCGACAACTGGATGTGGATCTGTCCTGCCTTGGCGATCGGTGTGGCAGCAGTCGTCTTGTCGCTGTGGGGACTCACGTGGCCGAGTGCGACGCTTGTTGCCGTTCTGCTCGCCTGTCCGGGAGTGCTGGTTTGGGGCGGCCTGCAGTTGCGCCAGTCAGGCGCCTTTCCCCTTGGCCCGCCCCCCCGCACGGCGGGAATGACTATGGGCTGGGCCGCACCGATCTACGACTGGTACTTCCCCAAACTCGGCCTCGGCAAGGCCTTTCGGATGGAGACGCTGCGCCATGCCGCACTACAGGCAGGCGAGCACGTGCTGGAAGTCGGCTGCGGCACGGGCGTTCTGACCCGGCTCGCCGCAGAAGCGATCGGGGCGTCGGGCGAGGCAATCGGCATTGACGCGGCACCGGCCATGATCGTCGTCGCCCGTGAGAATGCCGCCCGCGCAGGTAGTCGTGCGAGCTTCCAGCTTGCGGCCATCGAAACGCTGCCATTTCCCGACGCCACCTTCGACGTGGTGCTGGCGAGCGCGATGTTGCATCACCTGCCGCCGGAAGCGAAGGAAGCCGGGCTCAAGAGCGTGCGCCGCGTCCTGAAGCCCTCGGGACGTCTTGTCATTGCCGACCTCGACCGGCCGGCGAACCCGCTGTGGTGGTGGCTGCTCTGGCCCTTGTTGGCCATGCCAATGACCGCCGGAAACCTGCGCGGCGAGATTCCCGCTTTTCTGCAGCGAAACGGGTTCGGCTCTGTCCAAATGCAGGGGCGTTGGATGCAGTTGCTGGCTTTCTGGGTGGCACGTTCAGGCTCAACGCAAGGAGAAGGATCATGAAAAAAGAGTACCCACTATTGATTCGGTGCTGGATGGCTGCGCTCGTCATGCTGGTCACGTCGGCGTTCGCCCATGCGGTCGAATTGGGGCAACACATGACGGTGCAAGGGATCGAAGTCTATTACGGGCTCATGCCGGCACAGGTGGCAGGCAAGCATCCGGCACCTCATGAAGAACGCGCCATGCATGGCGGAGTTCCAAGCAAGAAGGATGCATACCATCTGGTCGTCGCGCTCATCGATACGGCTGGGCAACGCATCACCGAGGCCGACGTGCGGGCAAGCGTCGCTGAACTAGGCATGGCGGGTACGCACAAGCGGCTTGAGCCCATGCACATCGACGACGCGCTGAGCTTCGGCGCTTACTTCATCCTGTCCGGTGATGGACCATACCGAATCGCCATCGAGGTTCGACGGCCCGGGATAGCACAGCCGATCGAAGCACTTTTCGAATACCGCCGACGCTAACCGAGAGCTATGACATGTCAGAGCAACATGATAGGGAACAGCCGGTCCACAGACGCGGGGGGGCTGACTCACGGGTGAAATGGGTATTCTTCGGCTTTCTCGCGCTGGCCGCGTTTTTTCTCTTCACTGAACACCGCGCTCATCTCCTCGGCATCTTGCCGTGGCTTTTCCTGTTGGCCTGTCCGTTGATGCACATCTTCATGCACGGCGGACACGGTGGGCATGGTGGGCACAATCGGGGGGACACACAGAATAAAACGGAAGGAGATGAGAAATGACCGACACCCCTTCCTACGGCCTATGGTCGCTGGTCATCATCAACTCAATCTTTTTCATCGCGTTTGCGTTCAGCTTCGCAAGGCCCCGCAGTACGCGCGATTGGCGTTCGCTCGGCGCTTACTCCGCCTTCATCGTCGCCTTGTTCACGGAGATGTACGGGTTTCCGCTCACAATCTACGTGCTGTCCGGTTGGCTATCCTCGCGCTTTCCGGGTGTTGATTTCCTCGCTCATGATTCGGGCCACCTGCTCGAAGTCATGTTCGGTTGGCGATCTAACCCGCATTTTGGCCCGTTTCATCTCCTTAGCACGGCGTTCATCGTCGGCGGTTTCTGGTTGCTTTCAAAAGCTTGGCCGGTGCTCTATCGCGCACAGCGTGAGCATCGCGTGGCGGACACCGGTCCCTATGCAAGAATTCGGCATCCTCAGTATGTTGCCTTCGTCCTCGTGATGTTTGGATTCCTGTTGCAGTGGCCCACATTGATCACGTTGGCGCTATTTCCCGTGTTGCTTATCGTGTACGCGCGCCTGGCGCACCAAGAAGAACGTGACGTACTCGTTGAATTTGGCGAAGCCTACGTGCAGTACCGGGAACGCACGCCGGCATTCATCCCAGTCCTGGGGCGGCAACCGCCCGATGCAACCGAGTGATGGGGGCGTCGTTACATGGGAGGCACACATTGGAGCTTCGACCTACCTTTGCAGGGACGTGTCATTGCTGCGGTACCCGTGTCGTTTCTCGTACGCCGTGGAAATCAAGCCAGCAGACTTGTGAGCGCTGTTTTCTCGAAGAGTTGTCCCGCGGGTGCTCACGCTGTGGTGAACTGAACGCTGCGTTTGCAGAAGCGCTCGCAGATGCTCTTGATCTGCGTGAGCATGAGACTGGCTTGCATTCCCGGCGTGTTGCGTGCCACACGGTTGTCCTGGCTAAGCGCATTTTTCCTAACGATGAACAGCGATTGGCCCAGATATACTGGGGTGCTCTTCTGCATGACTTGGGCAAAATCGGAGTGCCGGATGGTGTTTTATTGAAGGTAGGGCCGCTCACGGAAGGCGAATGGACCATCATGCGTCGGCATCCGGATGATGGCCATCGGTTAGTTGGCCGACTGGCCGGCATGGAAGAGGCGGCCGATATCGTGCGCAGTCATGAAGAAAGGTTCGATGGCGGCGGGTATCCGCGTGGCCTGCGGGGTGAGGATATTCCCTTCGGTGCGAGGCTATTTGCCGTTGTCGACACCCTTGATGCCATGACGTCAGACCGGCCGTACCGTCAGGGGCTCACATTTGATGCGGCGAAGGCGGAGATACTCCACATGTCCGGCAGCCAATTCGACCCTGTTGCGGTGAATGCACTACTCGCCGAGGAGGCCGTACTGCGTCAGATGGTGGACATGAAATGCGTGTCTGAACCCACTAAATCACCCTAGAAGTCCTAAAGTGCGATTTGATCCAGTTACGAATGTGTAATATCCGCGTCATGCTCTCGACAGCCTATGTGGAGCACACTACCGGTAGGGTGTGCGCAGATCAAGGCGACAGTAGCGCACTTCGATAGTGTTTTTTGTGGGAGATCGTGCCATGACAACGAAGCTGATTCTTATCACGGCTCTGTTATCCGCGTTTGCAATCCTGGCGCCCGCGGGGAACGCTGCCTCAACGACTGCACCTGTGGCGGCGCAGAACGAGAAGACCGAAGGCCGCGTCAGCCCCCATAACCATATGCAAGAGAAGCTCGCTGTTCCCGCACAGAAGAGTGCTGAAGCGACGCCGCAACACGCGAAGAAAGTTCTCCACGATCACAGTAAGTTCCATAAGCACCTGTAATCACTTCGCAGGACTTACTGCGCGCCCGCTTTAGAAATCAATCACTGCCGAAAACCGCGCTTCCCAGACGGGAGGCGTCGGGGTCGGCGAGGTTTCAGAAGAGGACGGCGAAATAAAGAGCTTCCATCGAAAGGTTTCAATCCTACGCGATCGTGAAGACAGGGTAAGACTCTAAGAAGAATCATATATAGCCGACATCCCTCGAGTGAGGGATGTCTACAAGGCGAGGGAAAGGCAGACGCCTTCAGTCAATCTGCCGGCGCAGTCCATGCCCGTCGCTGCACCTGTATCGAAATCAACGCATCTTCGACGCCAGCAGAGTGGGCTCTGCGTAAGCAATGAGATGGACGCTCCCTCCCGACAACGGCATCAACCTGCCAGACAAGAAGCGGAAGCCGGTCCTTGAGCGTTACTTACTCGGGTTGGCCCTGCAACGCCTTAGGCTGCCAACGCCCCCGATGCTGAGACAGTGGCGGGAGTCACTACATTCGACACTGCCAATGTGAGCCTCGCCAGGTTCAAATTTTTCGATGCGCCAAAGCTTCAGGAAATGCAGCGCCGAACCGAGGCCGAAGAATACTGTCAGGCATCCGCTGGCTGCGCACAACCACCGGTTGTTCATTGAAATAGCAAAGCAAGGCCGTCCTCTTCCGCCAACCTCGTGCACCTTGATTTTGCATGAACCTCGCATCCATTCAGGTGCAACAGCAAGCTCTAGCCATGTTGCATATTGCTTCCGCGACTCCATTTTTCCTATCTCCAGCAACGAATTCCCCGTAGCAAGTTGAATGCGAAGACGCCCCGTGACAACAACTCCGGGGCGGTGCAAACGCGGGGCAATCACAGAATCATTCATTTGCCCGTGTAGTGGCAACTGAATGTTGCCGCAAGCGACGTCACATTCCTTTTCGTATCATAGCCTGTACGCATTCGTTATTAATACTGGCAGCTCATGTCGTGACTTGTCATCGGCTAGTTTGCAAGGGGCATCATGGTCAGGAAGAACATCATCGACGAGCTCCAATCGGTGATCGCGGATGGCAGCGCCAGCCAAATTTCATTGGCGAACGTGATCGTCCAGCTTGCCAATCCATCCTTGTCGGACGCACAACGAAATCGCCGGAGGTGTCATGAAATGGGCAGCGAGCAGTTCGCATATGAGCATGACTGGAAATCCAAAGTGGATTCCGTAAATCTGGGATCCGTTCGAAAGATGAGCTGCCCGTCTACTCCGAGAAGTGCTCTACTTAACGATTCTCGGTCAGGACAGAATTTTGCACTTTTAGTTCTCCGGCGCGCGAATGTTCTTGGCTAAGGATTTGTTGCGTTGTCAGAGCGTGCATGGATAAATTATATACGTGCTCACAGTGGTTTTACAAAATGACACAGCGATGACAGGAATGTAATTGTTAAGTCATGCCAATGTCAGATGCTCGCTGCTACCATCAGGTTACGGTCGCTCGATAAGGAGCATCTTGATTGGTCCTGGGGAATGATTATGAACCGCAATATCTGCCGTGCCACTGCTATCTCGGCGCTGCTGTTCACAACGGCCTCGTCGGCAATTGCACACACTGACTATTCAGAAGCTGGCACTTCGCACTGGGTCGAGGGCGTTCGAGGATCAGCGAGCGAACCCACAGAGAGACAGAAGGCCCCTTATGGGTATGAATCAACCGGAGTTCCTGAGCGCATCTTAGTCGTAGATAAGAACACCCGGCACATCAATGTCGTCCAGCTAGAGACTGTTTCGATCCGTTTCGGAGGAAAAGTGGTTAATTGGACATTCGATGCATATCCACGGAGAAATTTCTCCTTGTCGAATATTTTGCCTGGAGTAGACGGCGTGACTGTGTACGTGGATGAGAGCCCAATGTATCGGGGGCGTTGATCAAGTGTGCTTCTTGCAGATAGCACACCGGTTTTACAACCAAAAGGCGTCGTGCAGTAAAGGTTAGTTTTTAAGTTCTACCACTTAACTGTCAGGAGTCAATCATGCTTACGAAAGCAATCGCCGCAGCCGCATCCGTGATCATCGCCACCTCGGCATTCGCAGTGGACCGAGGAAATGTCGAGAAAGCCTATGAGTTGAAAGATGGCTCCACCGTCTACGTCTTTAAGGACGGCAAGATGGCGATGGAGAACAAAGTTGGGCAAGTTGTTACGATGAAGGAAGGCCATGCGATGGAAACAAAGGATGGAAAAAAAATAATGATGAAGGGTAACGAAATCTGGCGTCTAGAGAACGAGCTGCATCGCGAGCATCAGACAAACTGAATTGTTTGCGACCGTCGCGTGGCGACGATTGATCGGCCTGCGCGCTGTAACGGCGGAGCAGGCCGATCTGCTGTCGGTGGTGCGTAATCCCTGCTTAAACAACGTTGTTGCTTTCCGCAAGGTTGCAGGAGGATGAGTAGGAAGTAATCGGAAAGTCATTCTGCCGTAAGGCGCTCCAGACTAATATCTACTCGTGGTGTAGCGAAGTCGAGCGATAGAGCCAAATACTGCGGGAGAGTGAAGGATGCAAATTACTAAATCTAGCGTAGCTTATGCATCAATACTGCTGTTTGGAACAGCGAGCGCACTTGCTGGTGAGCAGTATTCCGCGCCGAGCGAAACGCAAGTTGGAGCTTTAATCCGGGTTGCCGCAAGCGCCGCTCATGCACGCCAGGCTGCCCGCTATGGATACGCATCGCTGGCGACGGCGGAGCGGAGCATAACCATTGACAATCAGACCCGCCATATCAACGTTGTGAGAATGGAAACGATTGCAATACGCGTCGGAGAAAAAACTGTTACGTGGACCTTCGATACCTTGGGAACCTCTAGTTTTCCGCTGTCGGAAATCATCCCTGGCACGGAGCAGGTAACCGTATATGTTGACGAGAATCCGATGTACCGAGGAGGTCAGTGAGGGCAGGGCATCGGGAGTGGGGCGTAAACAACGGCGTTGTGCAGAACAAAGGTGTCAAGTACGGCGCGCACAGCCCCAACATTCTTGATTCACATATCCTCTACGAGGAGTTTGTTATGCTTAGTAAGCTCGCAATTGTTGCTGCATCGTTCCTCGTTACCGCGTCTGCGTTGGCCGTAGATGAGGGGAACGTGACGAAGTCGTATCCGTTGAAGGATGGATCAACGGTTTATGTATTCAAGGATGGAAAGATGGCCATGGAGGACAAATTGGGGCGCCTTGTTACCATGAAGGAAGGACACACGATGGAAACAACGGACGGTCAGAGGATCATGATGAAGGGCAATGAAATCTGGCGTCTCGAGCGCGAGTTGCATCGTGATCGTGGAGGTAGTTGACTCTCCCTTGAATTGTTGGGAGTGCCCGACTTCTTGTGGTGCGGTTGCTGATACTAGGTTTTCTCAGTCTGCGCCGAGGGGAGGTTGATACGTCCGTGCCAAGTTTTGTTGGAAAATCTGAACTGTGAACTTATGGCTGGCATGAAGCACGCGGAGCGTGACTAATGCGGAGAATATGCCTGTTGATCTCCCGCTAAACTGTCAGCCACAGGTTGCGAATTTAAAGGAGTAAATCATGCTCAAAAAACTCATTGTCGCAGCAGCCTCTGTCTTGGTCGCGACGTCGGCCCTTGCAGTTGACGAGAGTAACGTCGAAAAATCGTATGTAATGAAGGATGGATCGACGGTTTATGTTTTCAAGGATGGCAAGATGGCCATGGAGAACAAATTCGGCCGGGTTGAAAGGATGGCGGAGGGGCACGTGATGGAGACTAAGGATGGCCAGAAGATCATGATGAAGGGCGATGAAATCTGGCGTCTTGAAAGGGCCTTGCATCCAAATCGCGGCGGTCGCTGACGCTCCCATTACAAGTGTTCACCTGACACCGGCCCCGAGCCGGTGTTGTTCTTGCATCGCCGGCGTTCTTCCGACGATCCGCAGGGCGAACTCGTAGATCAATACGTCGCCGGAAGGCGTGCCGGACGGTGTCTGTCTTGGTTTTAGCTCGATCAGCCTACCAAGTTGCGGCAACCATGCGTCTTGCGTGACGTCTGCGTAGCTACTGGATCAAAGTGCACCGTCGGAGTTTCAGGGAGGAGGATGCTTCGTACGTTGGGCGCGCCGTCCTTCGATGATGGTGACGACGTCGTGCCGCCCAACATCTGCGCGAGCCTGAGCTCGTCATGTCCGTCCGCGTCGAGTTGGTTGCGCTTCGCACCGCCGATCCGAAGATGCCGGACAACCGACGTGTGGCCCTTGTAGGCGGCCCAGAACAGAGGCCACTCCCCGTCCGAGTTCCGCACGTCGTGGTTGGCGCGGCCGATCAGGAATGAAACGATGTCCGCATGGCCGTTGAAAGCGGCCCAGAAGAGTGGCGTCCATCCCCGGCTATCGGGCAGGTCGACCGATGCACCGCGCGCCAACAGGTTGTCAATAACGGCCCACTGACGGTGATATGCCGCCAGGAAGATCAGGTGCCCCCTCGGTATTTTGCGAAGCGACGGGCAGTCCGTCCTCCAGCCATCTCAGCACTTCCGGGACCTTGCCCTGGCGAACCGCGTCGAGCTGCTTCGGGGCCGCTCGATCGCGCCTGGCTTTGTGCTGGATGTCGTAATGCATCGTCTTGGTCCTGACGAGGCGAACCCGGACTCTGCGGGCGTTGATCCTTCGCCACAATCCCCGGCGTCCCGCGCGATACGCACATCAATTGAACTGTTGCTAGTCCGAGGGTGATGAGCTGCGTCTCGGGATTGGTGCGCTGCAGTCCTTGAAATTCACGTAGACCTTGTCGCCGACCTGTAATTGCGAGTCGGCGGGCAACTTGGCGGCGCGCGCATGCGAGTGTCCATGGCTCAAAAGCGCGATCATCACATACTGATCGCTGCCTTCCGTGCCCGACGCCACGGTCCTGCAGTCATAAAACGCGGGCCGCTTCAGACTTTTCGCGGGTCCGATCTCGACAACGGTTCCTTTGCGCCACCCGTCCGCCTCGGAGTATTTCCCTTCGAGCACGGTGGGGCTCGCACATCCGCTCAGCGCTACAAGGGCCACAATAGCGGTAGCAACCATAATTGTCTTCATGGGATGACCTCCAGAAACGGCAGAGGGAATGTCGGGCAGGATGAATCTGCTTCAGCCATCTTGGGGGTACGCAATCATGGCATCTGTGAAACCGCGTACTGGACTCACTGTAGAAGACTTTCCCTGTCGAATTGCAGACAGCCCGATTACGAATTCGTAATGTCGGCAGGCTGCGTGTCTTGAGCTCATTCGCGCATGACGATATGGGCGGTCGACGACCTGCCGATTGCGTCAAACGTCACGTTTGGAGCGCTGCCCTTCAGGGATGGTGACGACGTCGTGCCGCCCCAACGTCTGCGCGAGCCTGAGCTCGTCATATCCGTCCGCGTCGAGCTGGTTGCGCTTCGCACCGCCGACCAGAAGATGCCGGACAACCGACGTGTGGCCCTTGTAGACTCGGGGTTCCGTGCACGGCGACGCGTGTTCTCTCGATGGCAATCGGGCCGTGACCTTACTTGAACGGGTGCTCCAACGACACATAGAGCAATACACCCTGCGTTCCCGAAGACGGGCCGACACCGATCGGTCTGGAAACTCCCGACACAACCTGGAGACCCGAATCGAAGTTGGTCGCATAGCGGAAGCCGGGGTTGATGAACATCGTCTTCTCATGTTGTCTACTGCCGTCCGCCTGAACTGCTTCGAAATTCGTTCCGGCCGCCTCCAACATCAGGTTGAAGTTCGCGCTCACCAAGTAAATGATGCTGGCACCGTAGTTCGACCCTACGGTATCAGCGCGGGCGCCGCCAGACTCTCTGGAGTTCGGCGTGTAGGTTCCCCCGAGATTCCAATGGGTGACCACTGAGTCGGATAACTCAACGCTCAGGGGCAGGTTCACCTGAATGCCAATAGCGCCAGTGCCATGCCCTTTTCGGTAGTCTCCGGACGGCGCGATGACCGACAGGCGAGGCGCGAAGGCGACGCCCTCCCTACCGATCGCTTGATATCGATAGTTGAGGGCGATGTCGCCGACGCCGGTCGATGCAGTTGGATCGGCGACCCGCAGGACTGGAATCGTGTATGAAAGCTGGTGGGTTTCGTCGGGAATCGGCCATTCCTGCGTGAAGGTATAGGCCCACTCCTTGGACTGCCGGAGGTACATAAAGCTCTGAATGTGCTGTACCACGCCGGCTTCCTGGTTGTATGCCTCTTCGATCAGGAACGAATTGTCCTGGATCTTTTTGGCTCCATCGGCTGTGGCATGGAGGGGAACACCGAAGGTCATGGCCAGTGCCACGATGAAACGATGAATTGACATGATGATTCCTTGAGGATATGACAGGTCTAAATCAGAGCGCCGGAGTGCGCGGCAGTGTCGCGTACTCCGGCAAAAGGGCCTACATCACTTCAGTTTGAAGCTTACGTGGGCTTCCGGTTTGCCAAGCAGTTATTTCGACTTGTACGAGTGGAGCCGTGGGGCGGGGTTAAACGAACCCGTCGGAATTCCCTGGCTGGGGGTGAGTCATGTGCCGCGTCCGCTGCCCTTCAAGGATGGTGACGATTTCTTGTCGCGCCAAGGTGCGTGCGAGCCAGAGCTCGTCATGACCATCCACATCGAGTTGATTCCGCTTCGCGCCGCCGAGCAAGAGGTAGCGGACGACGGCCGTGTGGCCTTTGTAAACCGCCCAGAACAAGGGCCACTCCCCGTCGTTAGTCCGCGCGTCGGGATTGGCACCGCGCCCGATCAAGAACGAGACGATGTCCGCATGGCTGTTGAAGGCGGCCCAGAAGAGCGGAGTCCATCCCATGCGATCGGGCAGGTCGACCGATGCGCCGTGCGCCAACAGGCTGTCAATGACAGCCCACTGACGGTGATAGGCGGCGAGGAAGATCAGACTGCACCCCTCGGTGTCCTGCCAGTTGGCCGGCAGTCCGTCCTCCAGCCACCTCAGCACTTCCGGTACGTTGCCATCGCGAACGGCTTCGAGCAGTGCTGGGTCGACTCGATCGCCCCAAGCTTCGTAATGGATGTCGTCACTCATCGTGTGGGCCCTGAGCAGACCAACCAAGGTTTCTCCGACCGCTGATCAATCGCAACGATCCCCCGCGTCCCGCGCGGCAAGTACATCAAGAGAGTGCCTACCGGTCGAACGTTCATGAGCTGCGTTTCGGGATTGGCGCGCTGCAGTCCTTGAAATTCACGTAAACCTTGTCGCCGACCTGCAATTGCGAGTCGGCGGGCAACTTGGCGGCACGCGCATGCGAGTGTCCATGGCTCAACAGCGCGATCATCACATACTGATCGTTGCCTTCCGTGCCCGACGCCTCGGTCCTGCAGTCATAAAACGCGGGCCGCTTCAGACTTTTCGCCGGGCCGATCTCGACGACGGTTCCTTTACGCCACCCGTCCGCCTCGGAGTATTTCCCTTCGAGCACGGTGGGGCTCGCACATCCGCCCAATCCACCGAGGGCCACGACAACCATTCCTGCAGCAAAAGCTTTCATTGGGTCACCTTTTTGATCACATGGGAAGGCCACCCGCAGCGACGTGCTGCAGGCAGCCGGACGGCGTCACTTCAGCGTGAAGCGCGCGGTGGTGGAGGGCTTGCCCGGCAGCGTGACGACGGCCACCAACTTGGTGCCGGCGCCCACCTTGAAGCTCCCCTTGGACTCCAGCCGGTCGCCGGCAGGCTTCAGTTCGACTTCCTGCTTTTCGGTGCCGGCCAGGAGCGTGAGCTTCGCGCTGCCATTGGCCACATCGAGCGGCTTACCGTGATCGCGCAGGTGCAGCTGGATGACGTCAGGCTTGGCGACGAGCTCGAGGTCGATATCCTTGACCTCGACGACCACACCACCGTGCAGGGATTCATGTCCGTGGGCATGGTCGTGCTTATCCGCCGCGAAAGCGGGACCGACGGCGACCAGGGCAGCCAGGGCGACGAGCTTCGAGAGTTTCATGTTTTCTCCTTTCAGGATTCGATTGTGTAGGCGCATCAGCGTTAAAACGCTTCGGCATTGCGGTCGTTGAGCAGGCGCTCGACGTCGCGGCGACCGAAGAGCCAGAACATCGCCGGGGTGAGGAAGGTATCGAGCAGCGTCGAGCTGATGAGCCCGGAGAAGATCACCACGGCGACCGGATGCAGGATCTCGGTGCCCGGGCGTTCGGCCTCGAACAGCAGCGGGGCTAGCGCGAAGGCGGTGACCAGGGCGGTCATCAGCACCGGGGAGAGACGTTCCAGCGAGCCGCGCAGGATCATTGCGTGATCGAAACCTTCGCCTTCGATGCGCATCAGGTTGATGTAGTGGCTGACCTTCAGGATGCCGTTACGCACCGAGATACCGGCGAGCGTGATGAAGCCGATGAGCGCTGCGACCGACAGCGGCTGGCCGGAGATCCACAGGCCGATTACCGCACCAACCAACGCGAGCGGGATGTTGGCCATGATCAGCACCGAGAGCCGTACGGACTTGTAGCGGCTGTAGAGCACGACAAACATCAGCACGAGCGACACGATCGAGAGCAGTCCCACGAGGCGCGAGGCTTCTTCCTGCGCCTGGAACTGCCCGCCCAGCGTAATGAAATAGCCCTCCGGCAGCTTCATGTCGGCCACCACGGCGCGGATGTCCTCGACGATCTCCGACAGCGGGCGCTGCTGCGCGTTGGCCGACAGCACGATGCGGCGCTTGCCGTCGTCGCGGCTCACCTGGTTCGGCCCGTCGCCATCCTCGATGGACGCGAGTTTCGACAGCGGGACATGCCCGGTCGGCGTTTCGATGAGAATCTGCGCGAGCCCCTCGACCGAACGCGCCGACTCGGGCAGGCGCACGACCAGCGCGAAACGCCGTCCGCCTTCGACGATCTGGGTGACTTTCTCGCCTTCGACGAGGTTCTGCAGCGCGGCGAGAATCTGCGGTGCCGGCACCCCGTAACGTGCCGCCGCCGCATAGTCGATGCGGACCTTGATCTGCGGTGCGAGCACCTGCTTCTCGATTTCCAGATCGGCGAGACCGGGAATGCCGGCGAGCCGCGCCCGCAGCGCATCAGCCTGGCCTCGCAGCGTATCGAGATCCTCGCCGAAGATCTTGATCGCGATCTGCGAACGCACGCCCGAGAGCATGTGGTCGATGCGGTGCGAGATCGGCTGACCGATCGCGATCGCAGCGGGCAGGTTCACGAGCCGCGCGCGGATGTCGGCAGCGATCTCACCCATCGAGCGGGTGAGTTCAGATGCTGGTTTGAGCCCGACATCGAGTTCGCTGACGTGCACGCCTTCGGCATGTTCATCGAGTTCCGCACGTCCGCTGCGGCGACCAACGTGCGTGACTTCGGGCACCTGTTTCACGAGCACCTCCGCCTGTTGCGCGAGCGCGGTCGACTCGGCGAGCGTGACCCCTGGGTTGAGCCGCATGCCAATCAGCAGGGTGCCTTCGTTGAAGGGCGGCAGAAACGTGGTCGGGAAGAACGGCACGGCCACCGCAGCAATCAGGACGGCCATCGCTCCTGCAGTCACGGCCGCCTTGGGCCGATCGAGCACCCCCTGCAGCGTGCTGCGATAACGCATTTTGAGCCACGCTAGCAGGCGCGTGTCGCCGTGTTCAAGCGACTTCATGCGCGGCAGCAGATAGAAGGACAGGACCGGGGTCACCGTCACCGACACGACCAGCGACGCCAGCGTCGAGACGATAAACGCGATACCGAGCGGCACGAAAAGCCGCCCCTCCATACCTGGCAACGCGAACAACGGCAGGAACACCAGCACGATGATGATCGTCGCGTAGAGGATGGCCGAGCGCACTTCCATCGTCGCGTGCGCGACGAGTTCGATAGGGTGGAGCCGGTGATCGGGATGCTTGACCCGCTCTTCCTTGAGCCGGCGCAGCACGTTCTCGACGCCGACCACCGCATCATCAACGAGGCCGCCGATCGCGATCGCCAACCCCCCGAGGGTCATGGTGTTGATCGACAGGCCGAAATACTTGAATACCAGCGCCGTCATGAAGATCGACACGGGGATCGCAGTGAGCGCAATCACCGTCGGCCGCAGCGTGCCAAGGAAGAAGAACAGGATCGCCGCTACGAACACGGACGCGCCAATCAGCTTGCCCTGGAGCGTGCCGATCGACGCCTCGATGAAGCTCGCCTGACGGAAAGTCACCACCGGCGCATCCATGCCAGTCGGCAACGATTTCTTCATTTCGTCGAGCGCGGCCTCGATCGAGCGGGTGAGGTGGATGGTGTCCGCGGTCGGCTGCTTCTGGATGCCGAGGATGACCGCCGGTTTGCCCTCGAATCCCGCATCGCCACGTCGCAGCGCCGGGGCAAAGGTCACGGCCGCGATCTGGCGCATCAGGATCGGCTGACCGTCGCGTGCGGTAATCGCGAGATTCTTCAGATCCTCCAGATTCGAGGTGCGTCCGAGGTTGCGGATCAGGTATTCGCGGCCGGTGAGCTCGAGAAAGCCGCCCGAGGTGTTCGACGAGAAGCCGCGGATCGCCGCTTCCATCTGTTCCAGCGCAATGCCGAGTTCCGCCATGCGTCGCGTATCCGGCTGCACCTGGAACTGCCGTACTTCACCGCCGATCGGGATGACCTGCGCGATGCCGGGGATGGCCATGAGACGCGGACGCAGCACCCAGTCCGCGTATTCGCGCACCTGCATCGGCGAGATCTTCGCGGTGTCGATCGGGATCGCGATCTGCATGATTTCGCCCATCACGGAGCTGATCGGTCCCATGCGTGGAATCACGTCCTCCGGCAGTCCTTCCTCCATCGCGGACAGGCGCTCCGACACCATCTGCCTGGCTCGGAAGATCTCCGTGCTCCAGTCGAAGGTCACATAAACGAAGGACAGCCCCGCGCTGGAGATGGAGCGCACGGCCTCCACGCCGGGCAGGCCGTTCATCGTCGTTTCGAGCGGGAAGGTGATGAGTTGTTCGACTTCCTCCGCCGCCATGCCGCCGGATTCGGTCATGATCGTGACCGTCGGCTTGTTGAGGTCCGGGAACACGTCCACGGGCGTGCGTGTGAGCGTGAATGCGCCGTAGGCCATCAGCACCAGGCTGGCGATGATCACCAGCAGCCGGTTGCCGAGACTATTGTCGAGTAGCCACTTGAACATCGGTCGGGCTCCCCGTCAGCGGATCTGGTTGATCAGGGTGGCCGCGTTTGTGGCGACGCGCTCCCCGGCCGCGAGGCCCGACGTCACCGCCACATTCGCCCCGTCGAGCGGCGCGGTCGTGACGGTGCGGGGCTCGAAGCGCTCCGGCGCGGTCTTGACCCACACGATGGTCTGGTTCGCCGGGTTCTTCAGCACCGATCCCGCGGGCACGCTGACGCCCTGCAGTGTGCTGCGCGTTTGCACGAACACCTCGACCGGTTGCCCGACAGCGAAACGCGCCAAGGAATCGCCCGCCGCACCGAAAGCGAGCGGCAGCGCCTGCTCGCGCAGACTGCGCGCCGCGCCGAGAAAGTCGAGTCTCACGCGTTGCTCGCCGACCGCGAGGCTCGCGCCTGCGACATCGATGGCGGTGTCGGCATCGTAGGCCAGCGCCTCGACGCGCAGCCGTTTCGGATCGACGATCTCGAACACCAGTTCGCGCGCGTCGACGACTTGCCCGGCGACCGCGTTGCTCGATGCGATCACACCCGCGACGGGCGCCACGAGCGCATCGCGATTGCTGAGCCCCGCACCCACCGCCGTCGCGCGGGCCGCGAGACTCGCGAGTTCGCTCTCGGCCGCTTCGATCTCCTTGCGCGGCACCGTGTCGGCGAGCTCCTTCAGCCGCGATACGCGCTTTTCCGCGAGCACTTTGGCAGCCCGCAATTCGGCGAGCTGGGCCATCTGGTTCGAGCGCTCGATCTGTCCCGCTGATGGCACGACGTACGCGAGCACCTCGCCCTTCTTCACCGCCTGTCCGATCCCGGGCAAGCCGCGCGGTCCGGCTTCGAGGCGGCCGGCGACCAGCGCCTGCACCTTTCCGCCCGCGTTGGGGTCCATCACCACTTTGCCAGCCAGCGTCACTGTGCGCGGCAGGTTGCCGGCTTCCGTGACCAGCGTGCGCACGCCGATCTGGCGTTGTGCCGGCTTGGGCAGGAATACGCTGCCGTCGGGCAAGCGTCGCGGACCGTTGCCTCCGACGGGCGCGGAGCCTTCGTCGCCGTGATCGTGCCCGTCGCCAGCGAATGCGTTCCACGATGCACTTGCCGTAACAAGGCACAGCATGACCAACAGAATTCCCGGTTTCATGCGACACCTCCGGCCGAACGGGTGCGGGCGTTTCCCTTGCGCAGCGCGGCCCAGCCGACGAGTCCAAGAACGAGAACGCCGGCGCCCACCCATCCCGCGTAGGGTTTCACGCCTGGTCCGGCCGATTCGGCGTGCACCTCGGTGGCCTCTTCATGCAGATCCAGCTCGCCGGCAAGGAGGTCGGTGTCTTGTCCGGCCACGACCGTGGCGGTCACGGACACGACGCCCGGTTTGAGTGCATCCTGCAGCGTGGCTTCGAACTCGCCGTCGGCATGTGGCTCGACGGAAATCGCCTTGCCGTCGAGTTGCAGCTCCAGCGTCGCGTCCTTGACCGGGCTGTTGTCGGCGAAGCGGTCGAGATAGAGGGTGATGTTCTCGCCATCGACCACGCCGACCAGCTCGAAGAGCTCCGAAACGGCGGTGAATCGCGGTAGCGCCGGGCCGGCCATGGGCGCCGGGGCGTCACCGTGGTCGTGGCCTTCGCCGGCCAAGGCCTGAGGCGTGAAGCCCGCAAGGACGGCGGCAAGACTCCACGCCGCCAGGGTAGGGGAAGGTTTCATGTTCGGGTTCCTGGTGTTCATTCGGGAAGAAGGCCCATGGCCTGCCGCAGCGCGGATACGGCCGCGGCCAGTTCGATGCGGGTGCGCGCCACCTGACGCTCGGCTTCGGCGGCCTCGAGTTCGATGCGCAGGCGGGTCGGCAGATCGGTTTCGCCGAGGCGGAACGCCTTCTGGAAGAAGCCGCGCGACTCGCGGGCCAACTGCGCGCGCCGCTCGGCAGAGGCGACCAGGGTGCGCGCCGATTCGACCCGGACGCGCGCCGTATCCACTTCGGCCGTCAGGCGTTCGCGTTCCAGCCTCAGCTGGGTTTCGGCTTCGATCGCCTCGGCACTGGCGCTGGCAACGCGGGCGCGGTTGCGGGTATCGGACCCGAACGGAATGCGTACGCCGATCGTCACCGTCTGTTGCCAGGATTCGCCGGATGCGCCACGCTCGCGCGTCGTCGCCAGACGCAACTCGGGATTGGCGCGGCCCTGAATCCCGGCGAGGTTCATGCTGCGTTGGGCAAGCTCCGCCCGATCGCGTAGTTCGGCGACAGCAGGATGCCCCACTTCTGGTGCAGAGGGGGTGGCAGGGACGGGCTCTGCTTCGGCCACGGCGAGCCCTTCGCCAGCAAGCGCAGGTGCCATGCCTATCAGGGCGCGCAACTGCTGTTCCGCACCCGCGAGCGCGCCGCTGGCTTCGGCGAGCGCCGCTTCTGCGGTCGCGAGCGCTCCGTCCGCCTGATGCTGGTCGGCCCGTGCGAGATCGCCGGCCCGAACCCGTTTCGATACATCCGAGGTGAGTTCGCGGGCGCTGGCAAGCCGCTCGCGTGCGACCAGGACATCGATCCGCGCGCGCTGCCAATCCCAGTACGCGGCCCGAACCGCAGCGGCCGTGCGCAGTTGTGCCGCAAGCGTGCGGCTCGTACTCGTGCGCACTTCGGCATCGGCAAGGGCCGCGGTCGATGCACGTTCGCCGGGCAACCACAGCGGCGCCGCGAGACCGATCTCGTATTCACGGCTGCCGTCGTTGCGGTGGATTTGGTCGGTCTTGCCCGATACTTCGAGTGCCAGCGGTTCGGCCGACCAGTTGTCGGCGCTCTCACGTCGCGCCTGCGCAGCCGTCCGGCGCATGTCAAACGACTGGGCTTCGGGTTGACGCGCCCACGCAGCGTTGAATGCCTGTTGGAGCGTTGTTACGACCGGTGATGCGGGGGGCGTGGCTTGTGCCCACGCCCCACTGGCCGCGAGTCCGAGCAGCAGCCCCGGCAGCCAGTTGATGCGAATTCTTCGAAACATCCAATTCTCCGTTGATGACGAGACACGGAAAATCGGCAAGGCGCGATCAGCTCGATCGCAATGGACGCGCGGCAATACCGTTCATAACGGTGAAACTGCCGGAAAGAGAATGAAAGCGACCACCCTGCCGATCAGGCAGGGAGGCCCCATTTCGGACGTTCGGGCTCGGAGGGATGTCCCGGGAGCAACCCCATCGGAGTGGAGGCGATGGCGAGGGAAGTCAGGATGTCGGTCGATGACGCTCCCACATCGCTCGGCAGTGCGGTGCAAGTCGCCGCCTGGCAGAAGCTGCAATCGAAATCGGTTCCTGCTGCTTTCGATCCGGGCTCGTCGCCAGCCGCGGCCTGATGCTGGTGGTCATGATGACCCAGGTGGTTCGCCGCCGCCCCCGACTCGTGCTGGCAGTAGGCGCTCACCGCGGCCCAACCCAGTTGGAGCGGCAGGAACACCATGAAGAGAATCGCAAGCCAGCGGCGCATGCGGCGCATTGTAGCGGCAAGAGGAAAGAAAATGAAAATGGGGACTGGACTGCTGAGGACTCACGGCGAGACTGCGTGGGGCCATGCGATGTCACGTGTTGCGTGGCATCCGGCCCGCGCGCATATCTCCACCGCGTCAATTGTCACCATAGAGCTCGTCCATGCGTGCCCGCTCCTCGGGCGTCATGCTCAGCAGCTCGTTGATCACCTCTTCGCGGGTTTTGCCCGGTCCGACGTCGCGGGAAGGCGGGGGCAGGCCGCGCAGCAGGTACGAGTAGCTGCCATCGGCTTTCGCCTCTTCGAGTTCCTTCAGCACTTCGGTGCGCGTCTTGGTGCTTGTGGAATGGTCGGGATGAAAGGTGAAACCGGCTTCATTGTTGGCGGGGTGCCACAGCGAACCGGCAAGTGCCGCGGTCGGCGCGGCGAGGACGGCGGCGAGCAAGGGCACGAGGGTGGCGGTACGGATCTTGGACATGATGGGCTTCCTTTCGTCGATGCAGGGGACGGTCCGGCTCGGGCAACGTCCGTTGCAGTCCGGCCGGACACGGGACGTACTGTAGAAAACCGTCCACGTCGAATCGCGAACAGCCCGATTACGAATTCGTAATGTCGCCGCACTGCGCTCTTCGCGATAATTCGCGCATGAAAATCCTGGTCGTCGAAGATGAGCCGAAGCTCGCCGAATACCTGCGCAAGGCGCTGACCGAGAGCAGCTACGTCGTGGATGTCGCCCACAGCGGCACCGAGGGGCGCTACCTCGCGATCGAAGGGCATTACGATCTCGTCCTGCTCGATGTCATGCTGCCGGGCCTGGATGGTTTCGCCGTCCTGCGCGAAATGCGGCGCGACAAGCACGTACCGGTGCTGATGCTCACCGCGCGGGACAAGGTGGAGGATCGCGTGAAGGGGCTGCAGGCGGGGGCGGATGACTATCTCGTAAAACCTTTCGCCCTGTCCGAACTGCTCGCACGCGTACACGCGCTGTTGCGGCGTGGCGCCATTCCGACGGCCGGTCAGGATCTCACGGTCCTCAGCCTGGCCGACCTCGAACTCGATCTGGTGCGGCGCAAGGCGTCGCGCTCCGGGCAGCGGCTCGATCTGACGGCCAAGGAATTCACGCTGCTGACCTTGCTCTTGCGTCGGCACGGACAGGTGCTGTCGCGCACCGCGCTGGCCGAGCAGGTGTGGGACATGAACTTCGACAGCAATACGAATGTTGTGGAGGTTGCCGTGCGCCGCCTGCGCAGCAAGCTCGATGACCCCTTCGCGAGGAAGTTGCTGCACACCGTGCGCGGCATGGGCTACGTCCTGGAAGACCGGGAGCCCTGAGGATGCGTAATTCGCGTTCGCTTGGCCGTTGGCTGTCATGGTGGCTTGCCGTGCAGACCTTCATCGGGCTCGGATTCGTCTGCGCCGTCGTGTATGTGGCCACCAGCCTCAACTTTTCCGCCAGGCAGGCTGAGGAGCTGCGGCACAAGCAGGACGTGATCCGCCACCTTGTCCGCGAGATCGCGACGCCGGAGGACCTGCCGAGCCTACGTCACAAACTCGACGATTTCTTCATCGGCCACGCCGACCTCAAACTGCGGCTGACCGCGGACGCCGAGACGCTCCTCTACATGACGCCACCGGCCCCCGAGCCCCCCGCGAACCTGCGTCGGGTTAAATTCGAGATCCCTTCACCGTGGTCGGGCGCAGTCGTGCTGCGTGCCGAATTGGCGCTCGACAGCAGTTCCGATGCCCAATTGCTGAGGCAACTGGCGTGGACGCTACTGGCGAGTGCGCTGGCCGGCGCCGTGCTCGTCTCCGGCGGGGGGGCGTGGCTCGTGCGGCGCGCGCTGTTGCCTGTTCGCGACCTGGCTCGGCAAGCGGCCGCGCTCAGTCCGGAAAATGTCGGACAGCCGCTGGACGGCTCCGCGCAGGCGCAGGAACTGCAGCCGCTGGTCGCGCAGTTCAACGCGCTGCTTGTGCGGCTGGACAACGCATACCGGCAACTGGAAGGCTTCAATGCGGACGTCGCCCATGAACTGCGCACGCCGCTGGCGACACTGATCGGCGAGACCGAACTCGTCCTGAGCCGCGAACGCGGCATTCCCGAGTTGCGGGACGTGCTGGGATCAAACCTCGAGGACCTGCATCGCCTGGCGGGTCTCGTCAATGACATGCTGTTCCTGTCGAAAGCGGATCGGGGCGAACGTGCCCGCCGGCAGCCTGTTGGCAGGCTTGCCGGGGTTGCTGCGGAGGTGGTCGAGTTCCACGATGCCGCGCTGCAGGAAGCCGGCGTGAGCGTTCGCGTGCGTGGGGACAGTAGTGGTGCATTCGATGCACCCTTGTTGCGGCGGGCACTATCGAATCTCCTCGCCAATGCCACCCGGTTCGCCGAGCGGGGGTCTGTCATCGACGTGGCTATCGAGCCGGGCACCGCCGGCGCCGTACGGTTATCCGTCAGCAACGTCGGTCCAGTGATTCCTGCGCAGGATCTGCCCCGTCTTTTCGACCGCTTCTATCGGGCGGATTTGGCGCGCGAACACGGGGACTTCAATCACGGCCTTGGATTGTCGATCGTCGCGGCGATCGCACGTATGCATGGTGGTAACACCTTCGCCCAGTCGTCGGCCGGCAGGACGACAATCGGCTTCAGTCTGTCGGGCGAGAGTGGCTGATGCCCCTGGGGGTACGCGGGCGGCCGAGCGCCTGAACCGGTGGGCAAGGCACGGTGCCGTACGAGCAAAACACGCAGCAGTCACCTGGCAGCGGCCTGAATACGGTGTGGCACCGCTCGCACTCATAGAACCACTGGCAGGCGTCCGTCGGCATCGTTTCTGTCTTCGCGTGACCGCAGGACGGACAGGACAGCGTCGATTCGAGATCGATCCCGCTCATGGCTTGCGCTCCGTGAGGCCCGACGGATAACCCGCGTCCCGCGTGGCGCGGGTCAGCGCCTCGACAGTGGTCTTGACGTCGTCGAAGGTGACGATAGCTTCGCGCCGGTCGAGGCTCACCGTGACCGCCTCCACTCCGGCAACCTTGCTCAGCGCTTTCTTGAGGGTGATCGGGCAGACCGGACAGTCCATCGTCGGCACGGACAGCGTGACCGTCGTGGATGCCGCCCATGCCGGCAGGGCGAACGTGGCCAACCATGCCAGCACCAGCGGACGTATTCTCACGTGCGGATCTCCTCTCAGTAGAACCAGGGCGCCATGGTGGGAAAAACCAGCGCGACCAGCACCAGCACGGCCACGACCGCGAACAGCCGCTTGTACAGCCGGTTGACCGGCGGGAGCGCGCACCCTGCGCCTGGCGGGCACGCAACGACTGGTCGCCAGATGCGTCGCCAGGCCAGCACCAACGACACCACGGCCAGTGCGATGAACAGCGGGCGATAGGGTTCGAGCGCAGTCAGCGTACCAATCCATGCACCGGAGAAGCCGAGCGCAAGCAGCACCAATGGCCCCAAGCAACAGGCGGAAGCCAGGATGGCCGCCACACCGCCGGTGAGCAGGCTGCCGCGCCCGTCACGGCGCGGGAGAGTCTCGATCGAGCTTTTCGGGTGCATGGTGTAAGCTTACTTCCGTACTTAAGTACGGAGTCAAGCATGATGAAAACCCTCTGCGCCGGTTTCACCATCGGCGTTCTGGCAGAGGCGGCAGGCGTCGGCGTCGAGACCATCCGTTTCTACCAGCGCAAGGGCCTGCTTCCCGAACCTGAGCGGCCGCGCAGCAGCATTCGCCGCTACTCCGACGACGACCTTGCCCGCGTGCGCTTTATCAAATCTGCACAAAGGCTCGGCTTTTCGCTGGATGAAGTAGGCGAACTGCTGAAACTGGAGGACGGCGCCCATTGCGACGAGGCGCGCAGCCTCGCCGAGCGCAAACTGGGGGACGTGCGAGTGAGACTCGCTGATCTGCGCAACATCGAGGCGGTGCTGAGCCAGTTGGTTACCCGCTGCGGATCGTCACATGGGGCGGTAACCTGCCCGCTCATCGCTTCGTTGCAGGGGCGCCCATGATCGAACTGGCAAGATTGAGCGCGCTGTTCGCGGTCACGGCGCTCGCCGAGATCATTGGCTGCTATCTGCCGTTCCTGGTGCTGAAGCAGGGCAAGACCGCCTGGCTATTGATCCCGGCTGCGCTGTCCCTGGCACTGTTCGCCTGGCTGCTGACGCTGCATCCGACCGCAGCTGGACGAACTTATGCGGCGTATGGGGGCATGTACATCGCCGTTGCCTTGCTGTGGCTGCGGTTCATCGATGGCGTGCTGCTGACGCGCTGGGATATCGCAGGTGCGGCCATCGCACTGGCCGGCATGGCGGTCATTGCGCTGCAGCCGTCGGGGGGAATTTAGGAGCGGCTGTCGGTGTGGCGCGGCAAGCCATGCTGCGATCAAGACCGTCTCCTCGCTCTACGAGATTGGCAACGCCTCACGGGGTTCGCGATCTTATTCGGCAATGACCGCAATTCGTTCGCCACCACCAGCAGGCCTGCCCGCCTGTCGGTGAATACGGTCATCCAAGGGCTGGCGTACCCATCAGTGCCAGGACAAAGAGGTGCGCGACAATGCGAATGCTTGTATTCATTTTGAGCTCTTGAAGTGCGCCGCGACCAACAGTGCGCCGATGACGGAAAACGCCACCGTCGACAACAGTGGAATCGTCTCGAAACCGAACCACATATTGGCTTGTAGCTTTGAGTCGCGTATGCCCTGGATGCAGGACTTGAATGCCTCTGCCGCGGGTATGGTTTCCGTAATCAGAAGCAGGTGGACAACCGCGAGCAGCCAGCCGATACCGGCTAACGGGAGTGCGAAGTACACCACCCGGCGGTCGAAGATGATGAGTCCCGCGAAAGATACGGGAACCAAGGGAAACAGGAAGATCCGCTGATACAGGCACAGTACGCAACACGGTAGTTGCATGATTCCGCTGAGCGCGAGCGTACCGAGCGTCGCGACGCTACTGACCCCGAAACACGCAAGCATCAGAAACCAGGCGGTGCCAAATAGAGTATTGCCCCGCAAGCATCGGTCGATCTTGGTCAATTCGGGTTCAGTTCCAGTAATGATGCAGCAATGTTTTCAGGGAACGCGCTTGTCGATAGCGCCGTCGGGAAAGGAGCCCAACCAGAAACGACTGGGCCTGAAGCCAAAGCCGGCAGACCGGGGGCCGGCTACCCATCCACCTCACCGAGAAGGCGGTATCCACATGTAATTCTGATGCTGCATCATGTGATCCATCATCTGCTGCTGCATGCCCATGTACCGATCCATCATGTACTGGCGCTGCTTCATCTGGTCCGGAGTGAGTTTCGAGTAGTAGTCTCCCATTCCGCGCCAGCCCATCATGGGGCCGCCCTTCATGCCCCCACTCATCATCGGGCCGCCGGCACAGCAGCCCATCATCCCCGGCCCCCACATGCCGTACATCGTTCCCATGCCGTTGCGCATCGTTTCCCAGTGCTCCTGAAGCAGCTTCTGTCGCTCCTGCGGATCCTGGGTCTAGCGGATTTTCTCCATCTGCTCCTGCATCCGCTGCATGGTCTGCTGCATCTGCGCCATTTGCTTGTCGAACTCGGCAACGTCGGGCGCCTGCTGTCGAACCTGAGCGTCTTTCGCGGGCGGGGCCGCCGTCTGCTGGGCCATCCCCGGCACTGCCGAGAAGGAGGCGGTTACCAATGCTGCAATCAAGATCGTCTTCTTCATTTCGCACTCTCCTTGCCTTGTCGACCCGAAAAACTTCGGACGTCTTCGCCCCTATCGCCGCAACAAGCGCAGTCCATTTGCCACGACCAGCAAACTCGCCCCCATGTCCGCGAATACTGCCATCCACATCGTGGCTTGCCCGGTCATGGTCAGCAGAAGAAACACCGCCTTGATGCCAAGCGCCACCACAATGTTCTGGATCAGTACATCGGATGTGGCCTGCGACAGGCGCACGAAGGCGGGGATCTTGCGCAGGTCGTCGTCCATCAACGCCACGTCCGCGGTCTCGATCGCGGTGTCCGTGCCCGCCGCTCCCATCGCGAAGCCGATGTCCGCGCGGGCCAGCGCGGGCGCGTCGTTAATGCCGTCGCCGACCATGCCGACCTTGCCCCCCTTCGGGTGCGCCAGCAACGATTCGATGGTGCTGAGTTTGTCTTCGGGCAGCAGGTTGCCCCTTGCTTCGTCGATACCCACCGCGCGGGCGATCGCTTCGGCCGTATGGGCGTTATCGCCGGTGAGCATCAGCGTCTTCACGCCCAGGGAATGCAGATCGGCGATGGCCTGACGGCTCGTCTCGCGCAGCGTGTCGGCGACTGCGAAGATCGCCAGCACCCCGGTCTGGTCCGCCAACAGCACCGCCGTCTTGCCTTGACGCTCAAGCATGTCGAGCGTCTTTTCGATCTCGGGCGAACACAGCTCGAGTTCCTCAATCAGTCGATGATTGCCAAGTTGATAGACATGACCATCAATGCTGCCACGCACACCGCGGCCCGGAATGGCGGCGAAATCGGCCACCTCGCGTAACACCCATCCCATTTCGACTGCGGCGCGGGCGATCGCCAGCGAGACTGGGTGATCCGAGCGTACGGCGAGACTTCCCGCCAGGATATGGGCCTGGTTCGCGTCGCCGCTCAACACCATGAAGTCCGTCTGGGCGGGTTTGCCGTGCGTAATCGTGCCGGTCTTGTCGAGCGCCAGCGTGGCGAGCTTGTGTCCCTCTTCGAGATACACGCCGCCTTTCACCAGAATGCCCTTGCGGGCGGCCGCGGCGAGACCGCTGACGATCGTGACCGGCGTCGAGATCACCAGTGCGCACGGACAGGCAATCACCAGCAGCACCAAGGCCTTGTAGATCCAGTCCATCCATGCACCGCCGAAAGCCAGCGGCGGCACGCTCGCCACCAGCAGCGCGACGGCGAACACGGCGGGCGTGTAGATCCGGGCGAACTGGTCAACGAAGCGCTGGGTGGGCGCGCGGCTACCCTGGGCCGATTCGACCGCGTGGATGATGCGGGCCAGGGTGGAATGGCTCGCCTCGGCCGTCACGCGATATTCCAGCGATCCCGCTTCATTGATCGTTCCGGCGAACACGTTGTCGCCCTCGGCCTTATCGACCGGCAGGCTCTCGCCGGTGATGGGCGCCTGATTCACCGTAGAACGTCCGCTGATCACCACGCCGTCGAGCGCGATCCGCTCACCCGGACGTATGCGTACCACGGCCTCCAAGGGCACCGCCGTGGCCGGCATGGCCACCCAGCTTCCATCGCCCTGGCGCACGGTCGCGGTGTCGGGCGCGAGTTCCATCAGGCCGCGGATCGCGTCGCGCGCCCTGTCCAGCGATTTTGCTTCGATTACCTCGGCTAGCGTGAAGAGGAACATCACCATTGCCGCTTCGGGCCAGTGTCCGATGAGCATCGCGCCGGTCACGGCAATCGACATGAGTGCGTTGATGTTGAGGTTGCGATGCCTGAGGGCGATCCAGCCTTTCTTGTAGGTCGACAGGCCGCCACTGAGGATCGACACGAGTGCGAGCGCCAGTACGATCCAGTGGTCGCCGCCGTTGAGCCAATACACCCCCTCGGCCAATGTTGCGGTGACTCCCGCCAGAACCATTGGCCACCGGTGGGTCATCGGTGCGGATCTGGCCGGAGGCGCAGCGCTCTCCGTACCCCCGGCTTCGACCTTCGCCTCGAGACCAATGGCTTTTAGGGCGCCGAGGACCGCGTCCAATGCCCCCGGACGATGCGTCACGCTCAGGCGACGCTGGACGAGGTTGAAATCGAGCGCCGCCACTTCGACCATGCCGGCGAGCTTGCTCCGGATCAACGCCTCCTCGGTGGGGCAGTCCATGCCGGCGATCGTGAGCGTCGTGCGCAGCGGGGCGCTGGTTATCTCGATGCGTGGTGCCAGCTCGCCGCTGGCCGCCAAGGCCGCGTCGACCGCGGCCGGTGAGTGCATGTGATCGCTCACGTCCAACGTGCGCAGTGTCAGCGCAAGATCGAGTCCCGTCACGCCGTCGAGGGGCTCCAGGTTGTTGCGGACCAGCGCCGCGTCGGTGGGGCAGTCGACGTCGTCGAGACGCGATGGCTTCCACTGGGGGGCGTTGGCGGAAGAGTCGCCCGGCGATCGCGGTACGGAGGCACAACCGCAGTCTCCGACGTTGCATTTGCTCATGCTCAATTCCCTTGTCTGGTCACAAGGTCATTTAACAATCTGTAGTCACTACAGAGTCAAGCACCTAGAATGCAGGCACGACATTTGTCCCCGCGTGGAGGGAAATGCAAGATGAAAATCGGTGAACTGGGAAGAGTCACCGGCACCCCGGTAGAGACCATCCGCTACTACGAGCGCGAAGGGTTGCTGGCTGCCCAGGCGCGTACGGAAGGAAATTTCCGCATTTACGACGCGAGTCACGTGGAGCGCTTGTCGTTTATCCGCCATTGCCGATCGCTGGATATGGCATTGGACGAGGTTCGCATCCTGCTGCGCTTCAAGGATGCGCCGGGCGAGAACTGTGGCGACGTGAACACGTTGCTCGACGCGCACATCGGCCATGTCGCGGCACGTATCCGCGAACTTCGCGCGCTGGAGCGGCAACTCCGGAGCTTGCGCGAAAGGTGTCACGACGCGCGGGACGCAGCCCACTGCGGCATCCTGAACGAGCTGTCACAGCCCCCGCGCCAGGGAGCGAGTAACGAGGGTGGGCATGTGCACGGCGTGCATGGCGGTGCCCGCGCCCGCAACGCCGGAAAATGATTTCGGCATGGACGCGCCAAAATGAATGGCACCGCGCCCTGCAGACACTTCAATCCGAAACGTAGTCGGGTTGATCGGGGTGGCGTATGTTTCCTGTGCGGGGAGGCCGCTCCATGAAAGCAGGTGGCCATCGCGAATTGCATGAGGAAGAGCTGGAGGTCATGCAGGCGCGGCTCGATGACGCGCCTGACAGCATACGGATCCGCCGTCGGACCGTCGAACACCCCTTTGGCACCCTCAAGGCCTAGATGGGCGCAACCCATTTCCTGACCAGGGAGCTCGAACGCGTCAGAACGGAGACGAGTCTGCACGTTCTGGCGTACAACCTGACGCCGGTGATGAAGCTGATGGGAAACGAGGCGCCGATGGTGGCGATGAGAGTCTGAAGCAGGCCCATTTTACGACCTCAACAGCGTCGCCTCGTCGTCATCGAATGACTTGGGTTGCCAAGGGCCGCGTGGAAGCGGCCCGACAGCTGGCGCATCGTCAACCGTTAATATACAGCCTCGGCCACAACCGGACCTTGATGCACCTTCGAACAGCGGACAGTCGCCACACACTTGGCCGGCGTCGTCCTCCGCCGTGCGTCCTGGGTGGCGTCGATGATGAGTGCATTCACTCTTCGCATAATGCGAAGTTGCTTTTCCTGCGCTCTTGTCGCGCGTAATGGTGACAGACGGTCCGACGTGCTCTCTTCGGCGGACGAGTCCGTCGCAGTCCCGTAATCTACCAGAAAGGGGCTGGCCCGGAGTCCGCCGAGCCAATCGATAAGGGGTGGAGGGCAGGCGCATTTCGGCTCACTCGAGCAATGCGTGGGTTCGCGCGTAGCGAAACATCTCCAGCGCGTTGCCCAGACCGGTTTTCTGCCGGATAGCTGTCTGATAATTGGCCACGGTCTTGCCGCTGACACACAGCCGCCCGGCGATCTCGTCTACCGCCAGCCCCTGTGCGAGCAGGGTGAATACCTGGAATTCCCGTGGCGACAGCACCAAATGGGGCGCCTGGCTGTCGTTCCCGGCTTCGTTCAAGGCGTGTGCGGCCTCCTGCGACAACGGGTGCCCGCCCGCGCCGAGGTCCAGCACTGCCGAGATCAACGCGTCCGGCGCGCTGCTCTTGGTCAAATAGCCGTCGGCTCCCGCCTGCATCGCCTGACTGACCATTGCCGGCGCGCCATGCATGCTGAAGACGAGGATTTTCAGCGTTGGCACTCTGGCTTTCAGTCGCCGCAACGTTTCGAGGCCGCCGCGGCCGGGCATGGAAAGATCGAGAACAAGAATATCGGCGTGATTGGCGCACAGCCACGTGTATGCCGTTTCGCAGTCGCCAAATTCCGCCACCACGGTGACATTCGGCTCGAGTTCCAACAACCGTCTAAAGCCGGTGCGCACCACGGCGTGATCGTCGGCGATTGCCACGCGCAGGCAGGTCATTCAGTTGGCCTCCAGTTCGTCGTTGCGCATGCTAGGGGCGCCTGAAGCGCGTTCCGCTTCCGGGCAAGGAAAGCATGCGACCAGACGCAGCCCCGGCGCCGCGCCCGTTGGCCCCCGATCCAGCATTTCCAGTTCGCCACCATGTGCCCAGACCCGCTCACGAATGCCGGCCAAGCCGTTGCCCTGCTGCAATGCCTCGTTGTACGAGCCGATGCCGACGCCGTCGTCACATACTGACCACTCGATGGCCCGCCCGGGGCGGGCGACGAGGCGGACTGCCGCCGTCTTGGCGTCGGCGTGGCGGGCCACGTTGGTCAGCGCCTCCTGGGTCATGCGGTACAGGGTCAGTGCCAGAGCTTGCGGGATATCGATGTCGCCGAGGTCGACCGTCAGCCGGTATTCGATCGTTTGGCCCGGACGGTTACGCCAGCTCTCGACCAAGGCCTCGACGAGCTCGTCGATCGGAATCGGCCCGCGGTTCGTTGCATCGTTCGGCTTGCCGAGCCAGCCCAGCAGGTTGCGGATGTCCTGCTGGACACGGGCGCATTGCTGCTCCAGTTCCGCGACGACAGCGTGCAGTTCCGGCTGCTGAGCGGTCCGCCGCAGCAGATAGGTCGCGTCCGCACGCATCGCGGTGAGCGACTGGCCGAGTTCGTCATGCAGTTCGCGGGCGATGTGACTGCGCTCGTCCTCCTGCAGGGTCAGCAGCTTCAGGCTGAGCAGGCGTCGCTCCTCCTGTATCTCGCCCAGTGCCGCTGCCAAGTGGTTGAGCGCACGCGCGATCACATCCATTTCGCGGATACGCATCGCCGGCAGCCGTGCGCGATAGTCCTGGCGTTCGAATGCGTCAATGGTGTCCAGAATGCGGCGCAGCGGTGCGAAGGCATGACGGACCGCCCAGTACAGGGCCACCAGCAGGCACAGGCTATAGAGGAGCAGGACACCGGTGACGCCGACGATGTCGTCGAATGCCTCTCTTTGCTCGCTGAACGGATTCGTGGTCAGCGTGACGCGAAAGCTGCGGCCATCCGCACGCTCGAGATGCCAGGACGACTCCTCCGCGGCATGCGGGCGCGCAAAGAGGTTCAGCAGCCACAGGAAGGGTCGCATCGCGAGCGGCGGCAACTCCTCCGCCTTCGACTGCGCCAGTAGTTCCCCGCTGCCCGCATCTTCGAGCCGGAAGTCGAGGTGGCGCAAATGCCCCACCTCGCGCAGGGCCCCGATCTTCTCCTGGAGCCCGCTTTCCGCAACGTTCTGCAAAGCGGCGAGCTGGCTGCTCAGCTGCGCAAGCTGCCCTGCGCCCAGCCCCTCCCGACGCACGTCCGATCGCGCCTGCCACACCGCGAGCAGCAGGACGCAGAGCAGACAGGCAAGCGAAATCGCCGCTGCGCGGCGCAACAGTACGTAGGTCAGTTCCATGGGGGGAGTATCACGTCGGCCCGATAGGAGGCGCATCGAGAAAATCGGGAATTTTTCCTATGGAAGGCAAGGCGCGGCCTGCGTACGCTGCGACGTGCAGCCGGCGGGACCACGGCACAGGCGACCCACCGACGGATACCAGCAGACTACGAGGACTATCATGCAGCCCGACCGCCGGCCACCGATCCGCAAAGCACTCGCGATCCTGATCGCTTCCCTGGGACCTGTCACGACGGTCGCGGCCGCCGAGACGGTCGAGCTCGCGCCGGTGGAGGTCGTCGGCACCACGCCGCTACCCGGTATCGGCCTTCCAAGAGAACAGGTCCCCGCCAATGTCCAGACCTTGAACAGCCGGCAACTGCGCGAGGCGGGCGGTGTGTCACTGGCCGAGGACCTGCAGCGCAGGCTGCCCAGCGTCAATGTCAACGAGATCCAGGGCAACCCCTACCAGGCCGATGTCAATTACCGTGGCTTTTCCGCCTCGCCGCTGCTCGGAACACCCCAAGGCCTCTCCGTGTTCCTCGACGGCGTGCGCGTCAACGAGCCGTTCGGCGATGTGGTCAATTGGGATCTGATCCCCCAGGCGGCGATCGCGACGATGACGCTCGTGCCCGGCTCCAACCCGCTTTACGGACTGAACACCCTCGGGGGCGCGCTGGCAATCCAGACCAAGCGCGGCGACACTCACCCGGGCGGCGCGATGGAGCTGTACGGTGGTTCCTTTAATCGCCGCGGCGGATCCGTGGAGCACGGCGGCAAGCGCGACGAACTCTCCTGGTTTGTCGCTGCCGAGGGGATGAAGGAGGACGGATGGCGCGACCGTTCTCCGTCGGAGGTCGGCCAGCTGTTCGGCAAGCTCGCATGGACCAAGTGGGGGACGGATGTCGCGCTGACCCTCGCTCACGCCAGCACCGACCTGATCGGCAACGGTCTGGTGCCGGAGAGCATGCAGCGCCAGCGGCGTGAGGCGATCTTCACCCATCCGGACCAGACGAAGAACCGGAGCACGTTGTTGGCGCTCTCCGGGAGCCATTGGCTGAACGACAACGACCAGATCTCCGGCACGATCTACGCGCGGCGCACCCGCACCCGCACGCTCAACGGCGACGGCAACGACGAGTATGAGAACGAGTTCGAGGAATGGGCCGATGCCGGCTTCACCGCCGGCGACGGCCCGGAAAGCGGTGCGCTCAACCGCACCCGCACCGACCAGAACGCCGCGGGGCTGGCTCTTCAGTGGAGCCGCATCGCCGGTGCGCACCAGTTCGCCGTCGGCGTGTCCCACGACCGCAGCCGTGCCGGCTTCCGCCAGAGTGAGCAGGGCGGCGAACTCACCGGGAGCCGCGGCATCGCCGCGGCAGAGGACGAGGATCAGGTGAACAGCCTGCTCGGCCGCACCCGAACCATCAGCGTCCATGCCACCGACACCGTCATGCTGGCCCCCTCCGTGCATATGACCGGCTCGCTGCGTTTCAATCGCACCAGGGTCATCAACCGGGACCGCATGGGCGACACCCTCAACGGCGACTTCACCTATCACAAGCTCAACCCCGCGCTGGGCCTCACTTGGCAAGCCGCGCCGGCTGTTACCGTCTTCGGCGGCTTCTCCCAGGGCAACCGCGCGCCGACGCCGATCGAACTGGGCTGTGCGGATCCCGAGAATGCCTGCAGCCTGCCCAATGCGATGGCCGCTGACCCTTTCCTCGATCAGGTCGTCACCCGGACCTTCGAGCTCGGGGTGCGTGGCAAGCTCGCCGGAAACGTGCAGTGGAACGCAAGCGCCTTCCGCAGCACCAACCGCGACGACATCCTCTTCGTCGGCACGGGCGGCAGCCTCGGCTATTTCACCAATTTCGGGCGCACCCGCCGCCAGGGCATCGAACTGGGCCTGACCGGGGAAAGAGGCGCCCTCGACTGGCGGGTGAACTACAGCTACCTCGAGGCCACCTTCCAGTCCTCCGCCTGCATCCTCGCCGAGAACAACAGCACGGAGGGTGACGGCTGTCCCGACGACGAAATCCGCGTTTCGCGCGGCGACCGGCTTCCGGGACTGCCACGGCACAGCCTGAAGCTCGGTCTCGACTGGCGCGCCGGCGACGCCCTTCGCCTCGGGGCCGACCTCCTCGCATACTCCGGCCAATATGTGCGCGGGAACGAGAACAACCGCCATGAACCCGACGGCGAGTTCGGAGGCCGCGGGAAGCTTCCCGGATATGCCGTCGTCAATGTGAGTGCCGACTACCGGTTCGCGCGCGGCTGGACCCTGTTCGGCCGCATCGACAACCTCTTCGACAAGCGCTACGTGACCGCCGGTGCGCTGGCGGAGAATCCTTTCGTCGGCGCGGGCAACGCGTTTGCCGCGGATCCCGGCGAATGGCGCCATGAACGGTTCGTCGCCCCCGGCACGCCGCGCAGCGCGTGGATCGGCGTGCGTTACACCTGGAAGGGGAGCTAATCCGTTGCTGGCACTCGACCCGCCACAAAGGAACATGTGGAAGCCGTCGTTGGCCCGTAGTTTGCGCTCCGTAAGAATTTCCGAAGCCCGGCTACATGGAATGGCATCCGTTTAACGAATTCTCAAGGTCTCTTGGAGCCACGTAACGTGTTCAAGCGCGGATTGCCGGCGCGCCTATCCGTTGCATGGTAAGCGTCCGGTCTGCACCGCCTTTTTCCCGTGATCTAGATCGCCCAAAGTGGTGCCCACCAAATTTCTGGTGGGGACCACTTTGGCCACGAATGGCATCACCCGGGTGACCCGCAAGGGGCGCCCGAACTACCCGATCGACTTCAAACGCCACCTTGCCGCGCTCGCCTGCGAGCCGGGGATCTCGGTGGCGAAGCTCGCCCTCGAACACGGCATCAACGCGAACCTGCTGTTCAAGTGGCGCCGCCACTACCGTGCAGGGTGGTTCGGCGAACCCCAGCCGGCGCATCGCGCGGCCCGGCGACCGCACGTGTGCGAAGGGCCGAAACTGTTGCCGGTGATGACCGTGTCGCCGTCAGTCGGCCAGCCGTTGGCACCGAAGGGCGTCAAGCCGGCGGCCGCGCTCGAGATTCTGATCGGCGGCGCGACCGTGCGGGTGCTCGGCGAGGTCAGTCGGGACACACTGCGCACGGTCCTCGACTGCCTGGCCGAACGGGCATGATCGGCTTGGCGGCAGGCACGCGCATCTGGCTGGTGGCCGGCGTGACCGACATGCGTCGCGGCATGGACGGTCTGGCGGCGATCGTGCAAGGGGCGCTCGCCGAGAATCCATTCTCCGGGCACGTCTTCATCTTCCGCGGGCGGCGGGGCGATCTCGTGAAACTGCTGTGGTGGAGCGGGGACGGGCTGTGCCTGTTCGCGAAGCGCCTCGAACGGGGCCGCTTCATCTGGCCGCAGGCGACCGAGGGGGCCGTGCATCTGTCCGCGGCGCAGCTGTCGATGCTGCTCGAAGGCATCGACTGGCGAAGGCCCGAGCGGACCTGGCAACCCGAGTGCGCGGCCTGAAGATCGGGGCATGCCCCCTGGGGGCTGTTCACACACCGCGGCATCGCGTAGACTCACGTCATGCACGCGACGACGCCCCTTCCCGATGACCAGGCTGTACTCAAGGCCCTGGTGACGGCCCAGCAGGCCGAGATCGCGCGCCTGAACTTCATCATCGCCAAGCTGCGCCGGATGCAGTTCGGTCGCCGCTCGGAGCAATTAGACGGCACGCTCGCCCAGCTCGAGCTCGCCCTTGAGGGCATCGAGACTGCCCGGCGCGAAGCCGCTGCAGACGCGTCGCCGGACACGACCTCCGGCGCGGCGTCGTCACCGAAACGCCCCGCCCGCAAACCCTTGCCCGATCACCTGCCGCGCGAGACGGTCGAACATGCGCCCGCCGAGGGCAACTGTCCCGACTGCGGCAGCACCTTCGTGAAGCTGGGCGAGGACGTCTCGGAGATGCTCGAGTACGTGCCCGCCCACTTCAAGGTGATCCGGCACGTGCGTCCGAAGCTCGCCTGCTCGCGCTGCGATCGCATCATGCAGGCGGCAGCCCCCGCACGGCCGATCGAGCGCGGACTGCCCGGGCCGGCCTTGCTCGCGCATGTGCTGGTGGGCAAGTTCTGCGACCACCTGCCGCTGTATCGGCAAAGCGCCATCTATGCGCGCTCGGGCATCGAGCTCGACCGCTCGACGCTCGCCGACTGGGTCGGGCAATCGGCACAACTGCTTGCTCCGCTGGTCGAGGCGCTGCGCCGCTATGTGCTCGCCGCCGACAAGGTGCATGCCGACGACACCCCGCTGCCGGTGCTCGCACCCGGCGAAGGACGGACCAAGACCGCACGGTTGTGGACTTACGTGCGTGATGATCGCCCGGCCGGCAGCAATGACCATCCGGCGGTGTGGTTCGCGTACTCGCCCAATCGCAAGGGCGAGCACCCGCAGCGCCATCTGCGCGCCTTCACCGGCATCCTGCAGGCCGACGCCTATGCGGGTTTCAATGCGATTTATGCGACCGGGCAGGTGCAGGAAGCCGCCTGCTGGGCCCATCTGAGACGCAAGTTCTTCGATGTGCATCGGGCACAGGCCTCCCCGATTGCCGCCGAGGCGCTCACGCGGATCGGTCAGCTCTACGCGATCGAAGCGAGCGTCCGTGGTGAGTCACCGCCCATCCGCCGCGCGGTGCGGCGGGCCCAGGCGCGTCCATTACTGGAGGACTTGCGGAGTTGGCTGGACGCGCAGAGCCGGCGCGTGTCGCGCAAATCCGGCATCAGCGAGGCGATCCAGTACGGGCTGAATCACTGGCGGGCGCTGATCCGCTACACCGAGGATGGGCGCATCGAGATCGATAACAATGCCGCCGAACGGGCGCTACGCGTGGTGGCCTTGGGAAGAAAGAACTTCCTCTTCGGTGGTTCGGACGCCGGAGGCGAGCGCGCGGCGGCCCTCTACAGCCTGATCGGTACGGCCAAACTCAACGGTCTGGACCCGGAAGCGTATCTGCGCGACGTGTTGGCACGCATCGCCGAACATCCGATCAACCGCATCGAAGACTTGCTGCCCTGGAATCTGGGGCGCGACCAATCCGAACCCCGGCGCAAGGCCGCCTGACCATGGGCACTGTCGTACGACTCCCGAAGGCGCGGCCCGCGCCGCATCTGCTGCAATTGCGGATTGAACTGGCCTGGATCAAGCCGGCCATTTGGCGCCGGGTGGTGGTGCCGGAAACCATTACGCTGCCGAAGCTGCATCGGGTCATCCAGGCCGTGATGGGCTGGCACGACTGCCATCTGCACGAGTTCGAGATCGCCGGCGAGCGCTACGGCGTCCCCGATCCCGATTACGACTTCGAGCCCGTTCGCAATGAACAGCGCGTGCGGCTCGCGACCGCGCTCTACGGCGCAAAATCCTTCCGCTACGTCTACGACTTCGGCGACGACTGGGAGCACCGCATCAAGGTCGAACGCCGCCTGCCACCCGAACCGCTCTTCGATACGGCGCTTTGCCTTACCGGCGCCAATGCCACTCCGCCCGAGGATGTCGGCGGCGCTCCCGGCTATGCCGACTTCGTTGCGGTGATGGCCGATCCGAACCATCCTGAACACCACGACATGCTTGAATGGTACGGGGCACCGTTCGATCCCGCCGCGTTTGACATCTCGGCAATCGATTTGCGCCTCCACCCGATCAAGGTCTGACCGTCAGTCAAGACGGTCTCGGGCGGACGCTTACGTTGCATGCGCCCATGCATGAAGTGTCAGGGGGCAAATCTCCATGTCGCTTGACAAGACGTTTTGAACGTTTGCTTGGCTCTCGGCCGAACGACCGGTACGGTTGCCGACCCTGGGGGATAATGTCAAGCGAAGAAGGGCAGGGGAGCAACCCCGACTTCTGGTCGTCGGCTGGGACGGCCGTTCAGCTCCCGGCGAGCGAGCGGCCGTAGTCTGCTTGCCGCGCCGGCCACCCAGCGGCCGTTGGGGCTGAACGAAGGCTCCAGCCAATTACGTGGCAACAGCGGCTGCAATCTGGGTTTGTGCGATCAGGTGCTCGACCACTGCGTAGAGGTCCTGTTCCACCGTCGGTGCTTCGATGGACACCACCAGCGCATAGCGAGCCGTCCGGTCGAAACGGCCAACCGCCGGACGATTGCGCCACCAACCCATTGCCGGGAAGACGGCCAATTGACCGCGATTGGCCAGTTCCGCCGCACTTCCAGTCCAGCTATCACTGAGGATCGAGCCACGAGCTCGAAGTCGACCGAGGAACCAGCCGCCGTCGCCTGCGCTGGATCCAGGTAGCCCAGCCTCTTCTTCTTGAGCACGCAGATTAATTCGGGCGCGGAACTGGGCCTCAGTTTCGAGCGGGCGGCGCACCGCGAATCGCAAGGCGTGCGACTGGTATGCGTACTTGTCCGTGTTACCACGCTCCCCAGGATTCGGCTCAATAAAATACGACAGCGTTACACGCAGAGTCACTTGCGTGTTGCCAAGCGCCAAGAGCGAATCCTGTGGCCACGGCAGGTCATGCAGGTGCATGTCCCGAGTCTTGATGCCACTGCTCGTTTTCTCATAGGGCTGGAGTGAATCCTGGACAATCAGGTTCAACGAGTTGGCTGCGCTCCAAAGTGCGCGCTCAAGGCTGGGGACGCCGTAGCCGCAGTGCCGCAACAGGCTGGTCAGAGCCTGCTGCGACCTGCCGTTAGGGAGGTACTCCGTCAGCATCGCATCCGTCCACCGGGCAGAGTGGACGATCATAGCCCGGACTGTCTCCGGCCAGAATTGAGGGTAAGACGCCCACAACTTCGCAGCGAAGTTTGCTCCGAGCGCGGTTGCCGCACTGGTTGCCCAGGTGGTCCAGAAGAGCCGCTCGGTTGGCTGGTGATGCGTCGTCAGCAACGACAGGCTGACAAACGTGCTGCAGAAGGCTTCGGAATCCTTGCCTACGTTCCCGCCTTCAAAGACCACATCGGGTTTCCAAGGCCACTCTCGGGGCCATGTCGCTGAGGTCGTCGTGTACGGACTTAGCGCACCTACTTCAGCGACGGCTCTATAATCCTCAGCATCTTTGTCGGTAATGTCGGTCAGCTGCGTGTAGGCACCAACAGTGAGTGCATTCCACGCTTGCCCTGGATCTCGAATGCTGTCGGTTGACAAGCTGGCCGGATAGTCGCCCCACGAATCGTTGTTGCTGTTGCCGGCGGCGATCACGAACAACCGAGGCTTTTCGCCCTGATTGTCGTAGTCACACGCCAACCGGTCCACCGCAGCTGACCACGACGATGGACGGCCTCGATCGCGACCATCTCTTGCCGTGATTGCCATCGCGAATACACGAGTGCGGTCATTGTTTGCTTCCTCTGGGAGCATCACTGCTGCTCCCGTTAGGCTACCGAATACCTCGCCTTGGTTATCGCCGGTATGGCGCAGTACCTTCACCGACTCAAGGCCGTGCGAAATCTCGAGAGCATGGTTGGATTCGAGCGCACGCGCCAAATCACCGTACATCACGAGGCCGGCCAGCTGTGTTCCATGACCGTTGGTGTCGTCGGTAGCCCACGCTTCGCTGATCGAGTAGAGGTCGGTGGTGTGAGCGTGGGGCGTGAGGAGCGGATGGCCGATATTGACCCCGGTGTCCAGTAGCGTGACGCAAATCGGCAACGATGCACCGGGCGTAACCCGGGTTAGCAGTTCATCCACCCAACCGTCTTGATCTTCGACTGGCAACGAATCGAAGAACTCCGCTGTGTCCTTCGCGCGTCTCAGCTCGGCGATTGCGTTCAGTAGCAACGGGGAGCTGAGAATAAGCGCCTGAGAGCCATACATGAGGACTACAGATCGCTCCGGAAAGTGCACGGCTTGATCCCGCGTCTGCATGCCTGAGAGTTCGGCGATTCGCCTGAATTCATCAATCGTGCGTAGGCGGTGCTCTCCGGCGGGAAGCCAGGCCTCCCACCAGATGGGCTGCTCCATATCCGCCGGAAGTGCTTCAGGTGCGTCAGTCCAGAGAGACTCGAAAGTTGCAGCGCGGACCGTCTGGATCGCGTCGACCAAGGGCTGGTTCTTGGGCTGACCGGATTGTGTCTCTTGTTCTGCATACGCGGTCAGGATGTGCTCGAAGTGAACGAGCTTTCCATCCGGGACGAAAACCGTGGCGAATACCTTTTCTTCACGCTTTCGCACGTTCATCAGTTCGATGCCGCTACGGTCGCGCGCTAAGCTTTCGGTCGCCAGCCTTACGCTGTCGAAACTCTCGAATTCGACCTGGATTCCGACGCCAACTTCGAGGTTGGCATCCTTTTGCTGTGCGACGAGCGATCCCTGCGCTGCCGCCACCTCCTGAAGCTGCTCACGGAGCACTGCCGCGTGCTGGATTCGGTCTTGGGGTGGAACGGGCGGTTTCGGCCCTGCGCGTCCCGGTGACGCGTAGGGTTCGGTCTTGCTTGTGTTAAGAAGGACGAAATGAGGCCTGTGGATCGGCTGATCAGCCATGCGAAAACCTGGAGATTATTCTTTGTTTGTCTGCAGCGCCCTTTGCCGCATCACCTGGCGTTGCTGCAACAGGCCCAGTAGTTCCTGGCCGCTGACCGTCTCGCGGTCGTGCATCACGCTTTCCTTGATGGCGTCTTCCATCGCCCGCGTAATGTCCGCGTGGCTCAGGCCTTGAGCAGCGATGGCTAAGCTGCCCCAGTCAGTGGTCTTCGCCATGTAGCGGCTGAGGCGATTACGCAGGAGGTCCTTGGCTTCGCTGTCAGTAGGCACGTGGTACTCGATCACGTCGTCAAATCGGCGGAACAGCGCTTGATCGAGGATGTCCGGATGATTGGTTGCGGCGACGATCACACTGTTCGACTCATCCTGTTCGATCATCAGCAAGAAACTGTTGAGGATCCGGCGGATTTCTCCCACATCGTTGGCTAGTCCCCGCTGACTGCCGATCGCATCGAATTCATCGAAGAAGTACACGCCCCGGGTTTCGCTGACGGCATCGAACACCTGCCTAAGTTTGGCGGCCGTTTCGCCCATGAACTTCGTGATAAGAGCATCTAAACGGACAACGAACAGAGGGATGCTCAGTTCTCCTGCGAGAGCCGCCGCGGTCATGGTCTTCCCCGTCCCCGACGGACCCACGAGCAAGAGCTTGCGGCGTGGCTGGAGGCCGTGGCTGCGCAGCTTCCCTTGGTGACGCTGCTCCTTGAGAACTTGCTGGAGCGCTTCCGCTACTTCCTGCGCGAGCACCATATCGGCAAGCTTCCGTGCCGGATAGGACACGTGCAGAAGCGATGCGAGCTCGCCCTTCGGCCTAGCGATGGGAACGGCACCTCGACCTGGCACTGCCTCGGCTCGACGCTGCTTTGCCGCATCGATAAGCTCGCGCAACTCCTCAGCCAGCTTCCCGTGACCCTGCTTCGCTTCGTGGGCCGCCATCTGCATCGCCACGGAAAAAAAATGCCGCTCGTCTCCCTCCAAGTGGGAGCGAAGTAGGGCCTTGAGTTGGTCGCCAGTTGCCATAGTCCCGACATTGTCTCCAAACTGCGATCTCAAGGGAACTATCCATGCCGCTGCAGCAATGTATCAGGCATATCGACCGTGCTGCAGCACTCCGCGGAAATCGTCCTCTAAGCAACATCTGCTGCAGACTTCAGTCCTCGTGACTGCACAGATCGGGTAAGCCCCCTCCATGAAATCCACCAAGACCTCCAGTTGAGTGGTGATCGACGAAGGATCGTTTGAATCGCGCTGCTGACCATTTCAGCGTCGTCAGCAATGCCGCACACCCGGCGGCCTGTATGAATATTGAGCTGGGCGGGGAGCGTCGGGCCAATCGGTGTCTACCAACCGATCCGATGCTTTTGTTCCGTCTCCTTGTGACGAACATCATCATCTGTGTGCAAGTACTGGCTGGTGGTCTTCAGCGATTCATGCCCCAAATTGTCGCGGATCGAGCGCAGGTCAATCTGCTGATCAGCCATATGCGAACCAGCGGTGTGCCGTAGCCAGTGAGCGGAGGCCCGCTCGAGTTGATCGGCTCGAGCGGCATATCCCTCGCCACGTTGCCGTAGCCGGGACGCTGCGCCGTCGAAGACCTTTTTCACGATCGCGTGCAGCGCGGCTCGGGTGAGCGGTTCCCGTGATTTGCCAATGGGAAGCACGAGCGGCGTGTCTTCGGCGGGCGTGGGGTAGGGCGCAAGCCCACATTCACGGCGGTACCGGGCGAGTTCCACGATCATCTCGTTGGTGGCCGGCACCAATCGTTCCTTCTCGCCCTTGCCGAGCACTTCCAGCCACCAACGCTCCTCGCCGTCGCGATCGCGCCGGCAGAAGAAGGCGCCCATGGTGTTGGAGCCGACTTCGGAAATCCGCAGCCCGCCCAAGTAGAGGAGGGTGAAGAGCCACCGAATTCGAAAATAGTGCGCCCGCTGCCGATCGGTCTCGCACGGCAGCCCCTCGATATAGGCTTTCACCTCCTGCCAGAGATCGGCGTCGAGGTAGCGCGTAATGCGTGGCTTCGGCCGCCGGGTGCGGTGTCGCGACAACGACAGCGGGTTGCCGGCCAGGTAGCCGGCCTGCACGAGCCACGCGAACATCACGTTGAGGATCACCATTGCTTGCCGCTGGCTCGACGGGGACAGTGGTCCGTAGAACGGACGCCAGCGCGGATCCCCTCGCGGGTGCTTCCGACCGGCGCCGGCCACCCACTTGTCGCGCGGCTGCGGATCGGAAAGAAACCGCTGGTACACGAGGAAGTCCTCGTGCGTGAGCGATGAGATCGGCCGTCCGAGCTGAAACACCGCCCAGAGATACAGCCGCTCGGCTTCCTTGCGGTAGTTATCGAAGGTCGTGCGCGTGTCGGCAAAGCGCGCGAGCCACGCTTGAATGGCCTGCAGGTCGTTGGCTGCCGCAATCTGGGCAACCTTGCCGACGGCACGATTGTGGCCGTGACTGCCGTCCAGATCCGATGGAAGCCGAAGGCCCTCGAATGGGCCGGGAACCAAGAGGGAATCAGCCATTTTGCGTATCCTCGGAGCGATCCCAGTACTCATTATTTCTTAACCGTGAACGTGCCGCAATTTTTCGACATTAGAGTCATAATGTCAAAAAATGTAGAAAGTCAATAAAATAATCAACGGTATACGTTGTATTACTTGGCAATCCGATTCAATATTGACCCGTTACGTCCATTTGCAGCACTGCCGACATGAACGTCGAAAAGAAAATTCGTGAGGACATCGACGCGCTGCGCGAGACAGCCTCGAACACCCAAGACCTGTATCGCGAGGTCTGTGCGTTATTGTTTTTCCGCTATGGCGTCACGCCGACGGCGAACAAGCTCTATCAGCTCGTCAAGAAAGGAAGCATGTCGGCCCCAGCGGAGGCTTTGGCTCACTTCTGGGAGGAATTGCGGGAGAAGAGCCGTGTCCGGATCGAACATCCGGATCTGCCGGAATCCCTCAAAGCCGCGGCCGGCGAACTCGTCGGACGGCTATGGGCAGATGCGCAGGCGGAAGCTCAGGAGAGTCTCAGCGCGTTCCGCCAAGAAGCTGACGCCCGAGTCGTAGAAGCCGATGTCGCACGCCAAAACGCCGAGAGCGACCAACAGGCCGCGATCGACGAACTCGAACAGCTGCGGGAAGCGTTGGACGTTGCCGCGGAGCGCAACCTCGCGTTGGAGCGCGGCCTGGCCGCTGAACGCGCAATGACGGAGTCGTTGCGTGCGCAGTCCGTGTCGGCGAAAGAGCGGTTGGAGACGCTTGAGACCGCACTCGCCGAGGCGCGGCAAGCGTTCTCGGTCGAGCTTGAGAAACTGCGTGATTCCTTGCGGGTTTCAGAAAATCGCCACGAAGCATCCGAAAAGCGAGCGTTGCTCGAGATCGACCGTGAACGCACGGCGGCAGCGAAGGTGCAGAAGGAACTGGCCCACGAGCGTCAGACTGGCGCGGATCTCGTCGAACGTCATCGCAGCGAGTACGCCGCACTTCAGCGGCAACTGGGGGATGTTCGTCAGAAGTTGGGCGTTGCGGAGGGAGGCCTGACAAGGATGCGGGAGCTCGTGGAAGAGCAAACGACGCAGTTGGAGGCGATGCGCGGGCAGCTCACAGCTCGCGCGACAGAAGCCGCGCTCATACGACGCGAGGTGGAGCTCCGCGACGAGCAAATTAGGGCCGTCGAGAAGTCGCTGCAGGAGCAGAAGAAGGCCGGGCGGTCGAGAGCCGGTGCAGTCGCACCGAAATGCTGAAAACAGATGGGAGCTCCCGAACGCTGGGTGTGCGGTTTTCCACCCTTACTTCGTGGCAGACGGCTCCTCGTCGACAAGAGGGCAGGGCGATGTCCGGGGCGGACGCCTTAGCCGCACGCCTCCGCGGGTCCGGCCAGAGGCGATTCGTCTGGCTCGTGGAAGGTGGTGAGTGAGGACGGAGCCCGATATTTGCACACGGCGCTGCGAGCGGAGGTATTCGCTTACAGCAGGGCTTCCCGAAGTCGTATCGCTTCCTTTTCGCCAAACCCGTGAGGACAGAGAATCAGTTTCGGGCAATCGATCGGAAAAAGCCGCGCATCATCGTCGAGCGCGATCCATGGGCGGTCCGGTTGGCCGCTTTCAGCCAGGTAACGCAAGATCTCTGCGTGCCGCAACGGCGGCAACTCCGCGACCGACATTCCGTGTTCGCGCCGCCGGATCTCCGGCGTGTGGCCAATAATGCGAGCGCGTAGCGCTATGGGGATCTGTTGCCACGCCTTCGTGTGCATGAGGAGTCGCCACGAGGACGACACGACGACATCGACGCCGGGAAAATCCCCAAGAACGGCGAGCAACCGCGGAGCGGCGGAGAACGTTGCATCCGGTTGGCACGGCCAAGGGTGCAGCACACCGTCGAAATCCAAGAACAGGATCACTGCACCTCCGGCGAGCAAACATACACAGGCCGGATGAGGGCTTCCACCTTAATGGTGTCGTCACTGCAGATCATCGGAGTATGGCCTATGAATATATCGTTACTTGCCGCACTGTTTTGTTGTGACTTTTCGGCCCGTACGCGGGGCCGATCTCACGGAATGTTGTTGTTGGAAGCATACGCATGAACCAGCTGGCGAGGTCGATCCAGGTGAAGGTGACAAGGGCGCGAAGATGAAGATTTTCAGCAGATTTTCGGATATTTCAAATCAAGAATAAACTGTAGATATTCTTGATTGAGAATAATTCCATGTATGTCGGCTTGGTCAGAACGACGGGGCAACTTAGCCCCCTGCTTCAGCGCCTGCGCAAGGCCCGCGGCTGGAGTCAGACCCAATTGGGGGCACGTATCGGTTTGTCGCAGGAGCGGATTTCTGCGATTGAGCGGGCGCCTGAGTCAGTGTCCTTCGATCAGCTTCTGACCGTGTTGATGGCGTTGAACGCCGAGTTCATTGTTCAGACGCGCGAGCGCCCCGAAGACGACAATCCTTGGTAGGCGAAGCGTGAATGATTCCACTATGCGCTCATTGCGGGCGGCCGGCGTCAATCCAGGCTTGCGTAGCGCTCAGCGTCAGCCGGTAACGCGCGCAGTTGAACACCTCCAGTTTCGTCAGTTCATCAAGCAGCATGGCCTTGTAGCCAGGCGCCGTGTCCTCAGTGAGCCCGAGCTCGACAATCGCGTCCTCTGCGGACTTTCGGTCTCTGACCACCAGGCCGATGGCGTTGGTCAGGCTCTCACGGTAGCGTAGCCGCAGCGGGTCCGGCGCGCGCATTGATTCCATTACGACGACGTACTTCTTGATCGAGCGCCGGTAGGTCCAGGCGAACAGGTCGACGGCGAGCGCGACATCGCGGAATTCGTACACACCGATCATCGCGCGAGCATAGTCGTGCGGGTCGACATCCAGGAACGAGAGCGGCGCGCAGTTATAGAGCATCAGTGGGATGTTCGCTGCCAGACGGCTGGTGCGCTTGTTGCCATCCTCGAACGGCTGCAGGTACGCCAGGTTGACCCAGAGGAAAAAGGCGGCTTCGACCGGATGCTTGATGAGCCTGGCCTTGGTCAGGATGGTCTCCAGCATCTCCCCGAGAACGGCCGGCACCTGGGTTGGCACGTACACCGTGTCGCTGATGTTGACCAGCTTGTTGCGGATGGCGCCAAGCGCGTCTGTGTCCGCCAGCAGGTCCTGCATGAGCACTGCATGCAAGTTTCTGACGAGCGAAGTGGAGAGACCTTGGATCGGGACTGCATCCACCAGAAACTCGATGGCTGTCTTGTGATTGAGTAGCATCACCGCGTCGGCATCGCTGCCAGCCGTTCCTCGCTTGAACAACTCCTCGGTCGCCAGCAAGGTGTAGCGGTTGCCCTCCAGTCGAGAGGACGACCAGGACAGGTCAATGAGCAGTTGCTCCAGAACCTTGCGCGCGTAGGTGCCCGCCGGCTGCTGATCTCGCAGGCGTCCTGAGAGATAGAGCTCTTCGGCCAGAGCTTGCGGCATCAACCAGCTTTCGTTGGGCACGTAGTTTTCGACAAACTCACGTCGGTATGTCACGGGGTCCCGCGCGGCCAACGGCATGTCGAGTTTCTTGCCGAGCTCAATGGCTGCCGGAACCTCGCTCGGATGGGGACGGGTTCCCGTCTCGGCCTTAGCCAAGGTGGCGCCAGGTTCTGGGGCGGTAGCTCCTTCCACGAGGCGGTAGCGCGTTGCCCGAGCCTGCCCACTACGTGTAACCGTGCCATTGGCGCACAGCGCATCGAGATAACGCCGGACGGTGGCCGAGCTGCCTTGCGTGGCAGAAATGACGTCCGTGGAGGAAACCTCCGACCGGCCCGCCTCAGTGAGGCGTCGGATGGCCTTGAGGACGACTTCCGGTGTCACTTTGCTCATGTATCTGCCCAAAATCTGCTCAGTGTTGAGCGGATTGTGCCATAGCGAGCAGATACTTCAAGTTGTGAGCAGATTGTCGAGCAGATACTGCCGCCTGGCCGCTTGCACTTCAGAGGAGTGCTTGAGTTAAGGGGCATTACTACGCAGCTGACCAAAAAAGCCACAGCGTGGCTTGTACCTGGTCGTGAATATTGCGGTGGAACCTGCCTTGCGGGACGCCGGGAAGTGCATTGCTTACGTTCAACATTCTGTGCATAAGTGGTGCGATTGTCTAGTTAAGCCCTTTTTTATGATCATTAACGCCATGAATGGTTGACGCAACTACAAGTAACGCTTAAAATTATATGCATAGTGTGCACAAATTGGACATTACGCCCAGAATGTTGGACTTTGGATTTGCAACTTCCGACGAAATTTGTGCGGAGCTCGGCCGCCGTTTGAAGGCGGCACGTTTGGCGCAGGGCATACAGCAGGTGGAGCTTGCGGCTCGCGCTGGGGTTTCGCGGGGAACGGTGAATACGCTCGAGAACTCCGGCCAGAGCACCTTGGCCTCGATTGTGCGTGTCGCTCAAGCGCTCAATCTCGTCGATGAGTTGCAACACCTATTCGAACTCAAGGCTCGCACGATCTTCGAGATGGAACGCAGCGAGCAAGGCAAGCGCAAGCGTGCCTCGCGCAAACGAAGGCCCGAAGGCATGTCATGAAGAAGGTTCTCGTCTATTACGAGGGTTGGGGCGAGCGGTGGTTGCTTGGCACATTGGCCGACAACGGCGCGACGCTGCTCTTCGAGTATTCTGCGGACGCACTGCGGGAAGGGCTGGAACTGTCCCCGCGCCATTTGAAGTTGCGCCAGCAAGCCTACGGGGGGTTCCCCGAGCATATGCTCCGACTGCCCGGCTTCATTGCGGATGCCCTGCCAGACGGTTGGGGGCTATTGTTGATGGACCGCCTGTTCCGGAAGAGCGGCAGGAATCCAGCCGCTCTGTCACCTCTGGACCGTTTGAGCTTCATCAATGGTCGAGCCCTTGGCGCGCTAACTTTTGAACCCGCGACGGAGCACGGCCCTTCCGCCGAGGACGTGCACCTTCTGGAGCTTGCCCGAGAGGCTCAGCTGGTCCTTGCAGATAAAGACAGCGAGGCGCTACGGCAATTGGCCCTGATGGGCGGCTCCCCGCATGGTGCGCGGCCAAAGGTGCTGGTTCATTATGAAGTTTCAACAGGTATGATGAGTACCGTGCCCACTCCCACCGGGAGCCCATGGCTCGTGAAATTCCAAGCCCGAGGCGAACACAAGGAAACGTGCGCCTTGGAAAATCTGTACGCCACATTCGCCCGCCGCTGCGGTTTGGACGTGCCGGCCACACGAGTTTTCGACTTGGACAGGACCCTCGCGGCATTTGGCATCGAACGGTTTGACGTGGAAAACGGCTTGCGCGTGCCGGTTCACACGCTTGCCGGCTTCTTGCACGCCGACTTCCGCCTCCCCGGCGCCGTCGACTACACCACGTTTCTCCGTGCCACGCGTATGCTGACCCGAGACGAACGTGAAGTACGCAAGGCGTACGAGCGCGCGGTGTTCAATGTCGTATTCAACAACCGGGACGACCATAGCAAGAATTTCTCGTTTCGACTCGGCCGAGACCGGCATTGGCGTCTTGCGCCATGCTATGACTTGACCTTCTGCGAGGGGCCTGCGGGCGAGCATTACATGGATGTGTGCGGGGAGGGCCGCAATATCACTCGCAGTAAGATGCTGGAACTCGCACGGCAAGGTGGATTGGAGGAAAGCTGGGCTACGACGGTGCTAGAGCGGTTTGTCGAGCAGGCAGGAGAGCTGCGGAGCATGTGCGTAGGGGAGGGAATCCGCAAGGCAACGCTGCAGCGGGTCGAATCAGCAATCGAAGCCAATCGCAGGCGACTCAGCTGAACGAATGCGGCTCCGGCGACCAAAAGCCGCCGGACGCACAGCCGGTCTTAGCGCCTGCGACATGCCCTCTTTTTTGGGTGAATTACGCAGTAACACCTGAGTTCAGTGTAAGAGGGTAAATTTCGAGGTTGTAGGATTTCCCTGACTGTGCCAGTCTACGATTGCTGCGGGTGTTACAAGCGGGTGTTACAATGCTTAGGTCTGAATAAAAAATCACTTATTATTCAGATGCTTGCAAAGCAAATTGGAGCTTCCCGCTCTCTCCGCCAGAATGCCAGACAAAGCCCTGATTTATCAGGGCTTTTTTATTTTCCTGGAACTGTTTTGTACGCGACGTCGCCCGGGGGAGGCTGGTCCTTCATCCCCATTCGTTGCGCCTCGTCATAGTCCGCATTGACGATGATGTTCCCGCCCCCGCTGTCCATCATCCCGGACGATGACGGTGCCCTTGGGGTTGGTTTGCCCCTCGTCTTGCAGGCACCGCGAACGACCCTTCGGGAGGTGCTGACGTGGCGGGCAATGTGCAGGGTGAAAATCAGTTCGATGTGATCGTGGTGGGTTCCGGCGCGGGGGCGCTCACGTCCGCGCTGGTTGCAGCGGACAACGGCCTGTCGGTGCTGGTCGTCGAGAAGAGCGACAAGTACGGTGGGACCTCGTCGATCTCCGGCGGGGGGATCTGGATCCCGAACAATCATCACTTCGCGGCTAAGGGCGGCAAGGACAGCTACGACAAGGCGCTTCAGTACCTGAAGGCCGCGACCGGGGGAGTCGTGCCGGAAACGCGGCTGAGGGCTTATCTCGACAACGCGCCGAAGATGATCCGGCACCTCGAGGCGAAGAGCCGTGTGCGCTATGCGGTGGCGGAGAAGTATCCCGACTACTACCAGCACTTGCCGGGCTCCCTGCCCGGGGGGCGGACGCTGGACCCGGAGCTTTTCGACACGAGCGTGCTCGGCGACGAGTTGCCCCATCTGCGTCAGGGTGCGCCGTCGAACCTGTTGATGGGGCGCATCGCGTGGACGGCACGCCAGGCGCACAAGGCGATGTCGCGCGAGTTCGGCTGGCGCTTCATGGTGCTGGGCCTGATGCTGCGCTTCAAGCTCGATTTCAAATGGCGGCGGAAGTCGAAGTTCGACCGGCGCGCGGCGCTGGGGACGGCGCTGATCGCGTCGTTGCGCCGCTCCCTGCAGGATCGCAAGGTGCCGCTGTGGCTGAAGACCGAGTTTCGCGAACTGGTGATGGACGGCGGCCGAGTGTGCGGCGTGCGCGTGGTGCGCGAGGGGCGGGAGGTGGAGATCCGCGCGCTGCGCGGCGTGATCTTCGGTTCCGGCGGTTTCGAGCAGAACCAGACCCTGCGCGAGCGTTACCTGCCGCAACCGACGCAGGCCGGCTGGAGCGCGACGCCGCCCGGCAACAACATGGGCGCAGCGCTGGAAGCGGGCATTGCGGCCGGCGCGGCCACCGCCTTGCTCGACAAGGCCTGGTGGGCGCCGACGATCCGTGTGCCGAAGGAGGAGAAGCCGCGCGGGGTCTTCGCCGAGCGTGCCTTCCCGGGTGCGATCGTGGTGAATGGACGGGGCAGGCGCTTCGTCAACGAAGCCGCGCCCTACCTCGAGTTCGTCGAGGCGATGTACAAGGACCAGCAGGCCAGTGGCGCGAGGTCGATTCCGGCGTGGGTGGTTTTCGATGCCAGCTTCCGCTTCAACTACGCGATGGGCCCGCTGATGCCGGCGCAAATCATGCCAGACAGCCGCCTGCGCAAGGAATGGCTGGGCACGGTGTACTGGAAGGCACCGACGCTGGCCGAATTGGCCGCACAGGTCGGCGTCGATCCGAAAGGGCTGGAGGAGACCGCGCGGAAGATGAACGAGTACGCGCGGACGGGCCTCGACGCCGACTTCGCGCGGGGAGGCAATGTCTTCGACCGTTACTACGGCGACAGCAACGTGAAGCCGAACCCCTGCCTCGCGCCCGTGCAGAAGGGGCCGTTCTATGCGATGCGGCTGGACGCGGGAGACATCGGGACCAAGGGCGGGCTGCTTACCAACGAGCAAGCGCAAGTGGTTCGCGAGGACGGTTCGCCCATCCCCGGCCTGTATGCGGTGGGCAACTGTTCCGCAGCGGTGATGGGCCTCGGTTATCCGGGCGCCGGTGCGACGCTCGGTCCGGCGATGACCTTCGGCTATGTCGCGGCGAATCACATCGCCGCGGCGGCTTGAGGAGGCGCGAGCATGATCCGTAGGCAGGTGGACACGATCCCCGGGCTGCTGCTGCACGCGGCCGAAGCGCATGCGGGGCGCGTCGCGATCGAGGACGGTGCGGTGCGCATCGACTACCGTGATCTGCCCGCGCATGCGCTGCAGGTGACTCGCGCGCTCATGGCGGCGGGCATCGCGCAGGGTGATCGCGTGGCAATCTGGGCACCGAATTGCCATGAGTGGGTGCTGGCCGCACTCGGGGTGCATTGCGCCGGCGCGGTGATGGTGCCTATCAACACCCGCATGAAGGGCGCGGAGGCGGCGGACGTGATCGGCCGCAGCGGAGCCCGCGTGCTGTTCGTGGTCGGGGAGTTCCTGGGAGTCGATTATCCGGCGATGTTGGCGCCGCTGCGGCCGGGGAGCCTCGAGCGGCTCGTCGTGCTGCCGGGCGCGTCCGGGCGGCGAATCGGCGAGGGCGAATCCACGTGGACCGATTTCCTCGTCCCCGGAGCCGGGGTAAGCGAAGCGGCCGCGCTCGTGCGGGCCTCGGCGGTGCAGGTCGACGACTTGTCGGACCTGATGTTCACGTCCGGCACCACCGGCAAGCCCAAGGGCGTGATGAGCGCCCACGGCGCCAGCGTGCAGGCCTTCAGCGAGTACGCGCGCGTGATCGGCCTGGCGGCTGGAGACCGATACCTGATCGTGAATCCCTTCTTCCATGCCTTCGGCTACAAGGCCGGCTGGCTGACCTGCCTGATCGCTGGCGCGACGATCCTGCCGCATCCCGTGTTCGACGCGGAGGCGGTGTTCCAGCGTATCGAGGCAGATCGCATCACCGTGCTGCCGGGGCCGCCGACGCTGTACCTGTCGATGCTGGCCCACCCGCGGCTGGCGCAGACGGATCTCACCAGCCTGCGCATCGCCGTTACCGGTGCCGCGACGATTCCGCCGGTGCTGATCGAGCGCATGCGCCGCGAGCTGGGCTTTTCAGTCGTCACGACGGCTTATGGGCTGACCGAATGCGGTGGCCTGGCGACGATCTGTGATCCCTCCGACGACGCTGAGACGGTCGCCGGCACTAGCGGTCGCGCGATCCCGGGAACCGAGGTGCGCATCGTCGATGGCAACAACCGGCCGCTACAAGCGGGCGAGGCGGGCGAGATCTGCCTGCGCGGCTTCCACGTCATGAAAGGCTACTTCGCCGATCCGCAGGCGACCGCCGAGACCATCGACGCGGAAGGCTGGCTGCATACGGGAGACGTTGGCACGCTGGATGCGCGCGGTTATCTGCGTATCACCGACCGCCTCAAGGACATGTTCATCGTCGGCGGCTTCAACTGCTATCCGGCGGAGATCGAGGCTGCGTTGACCGAGCACCCCGCCATCGCCCAGGTCGCGGTGATCGGGTTGCCCGACGAGCGCATGGGGGAGGTCGGCTGCGCCTGCGTCGTGCTGCGCCCCGGTCATCAGCTCGACGAACCGGCGTTGATCGCGTGGTCGCGCGAGCGCATGGCCAACTACAAGGTGCCGCGCTTCGTGCGCTTCTTGTCCGCGCTGCCGGTCAATGCGTCGAACAAGGTGATGAAGAACGAGTTGCGGTCGCTTGCAGCGGTGTGATCGTACGGCGTGGGAAATCGCGGGGTGCCAATGATGGTCCCTGCGGTGGACTGAAGCCGGCAACACGGCGCCGGCCTTGCCGCCTCAGCGCCCCTCGAATTTCGGCGGTCGCTTCTCGATGAACGCCTGCATCCCTTCCTTCTGGTCGCGCGACGCGAACAGCACCGCGTTGGCGCGGCGTTCTAGCGCGAGCGCGGTTTCGAGCGGTGCATCCATGCCGAGGAGGATGCATTCCTTGATCTGTTCGGCCGCGAGCGGCGGCATCGCGGCGACCGCGCGTGCGAGTTCGAGCGCGGTGTCGAGGACCTGATCGTCGGGAACGAGGTCGCTGACGAGGCCGGCGGTCCAGGCTTCCCGTGCGGTGATCGGTTTCCCGGTGAGCGCCATGCGCATCGCCTTCACCTTGCCGACCGCTCGCACGAGGCGCTGGGTGCCTCCGATGCCGGGCATGATGCCGATGCGGATCTCCGGCTGACAGAAGCGTGCGCCCTCGCCGGCGACGATGATGTCGGCGAGCATCGCCAGTTCGCAGCCGCCGCCGTACGCATAGCCGCACACCGCGGCGATGACCGGCTTGGGGCAGTGCTGGATCGGCCCCCAGACGCGCTCGGTGTGGCGCTTCGTGATCTCGATGGGGCCGACGCCGGCCATGCTCGTGATGTCGCCCCCGGCCGCGAAAACGGTGTCACCCCCGGTGACCACGATGCAACGCACTCTCTCATCCGCGGCGAGATCGATGAAGTGTTGGGCGAGCAGGGCCTGCAGTTCGAGGCTCAAGGCGTTGGCCGCCTGCGGCCGATTGAGGCGCAGCACGGCGATGCCGTCTTCGGGCCTGTCGAGCAGGACGGGCGGGGCACTGTTTTCGGTCATGAATTCCTCGCGCGTGCGCGCTCGGCGCGCAGGTTCAGATTGGGGTGGAGCCGATTATTCGGTCCGGTCGGGCCTGCCTCATCGTCCGTTCAGACGACGTAGGGCTTTTCACCGCTTGCTTAAATTGCGACCAAGGCAGCAATCAGGAGATCGCAGTGGCAATCGGGACAGGCCTCGATTTCGAGGGCAAGGTGGTTCTGGTGACGGGAGGCGCGAGAGGCGTGGGTCTCGGCATCGCGCGCAGCTTCCTCGCCGCCGGCGCGCGCGTCATCGTGTGCGGGCGCAACGAGCCGGAGGCGCTGCCCGCGGTGGGAACGGCGCAGGCGGAGTTCATCGCCGCCGACGTGCGCGATTACGAGTCGCTGCAGGCCCTGTTCGCGGCGATCCGCGAGCGCCACGGCCGCCTCGACGTGCTCGTGAACAACGCGGGCGGGGCGCCCTTCGCGCTCGCCGACAAGGCGTCGCCGCGCTTCCACGAAGGGATCATCCGCCTGAACCTGATCGCCCCGCTCAACGTTGCGCAGCTTGCCAACGCGATGATGCAGGAGCAGGACGGCGGCGGCGTGATCGTGTTCATCGGCAGCATCAGCGCGCTGCGCGCCTCGCCCGGTACGGCGGCCTACGGTGCCGCGAAGGCGGCGGTGCTGTCGCTGGCGCAGTCGCTGGCGGTGGAGTGGGCGCCCAAGGTGCGCGTCGTTGCGGTCAGCCCTGGCCTCGTGCAGACCGAGCAGTCGCACCTGCATTACGGCGACGAAGCCGGCATTGCGGCGGTGGGGGCGACCATCCCCGCCGGGCGTCTGGCCTCTCCCGAGGATATCGGCAATGCCTGCGTGTACATCGCCTCGCCGCTGGCTGCGTATGCCAGCGGCTGCAACCTCCTGCTCAATGGCGGCGGGGAGCGGCCGGCCTTCCTGGCCGCCGCCACCGCGCACGATTGAGTGAAGCGAACAACCCTAAGATGCTGGAGACGAAATTGGCCGAACAGGACTGGATGACCGAAGTGCGGGCGATGGTGGGGCGCGAGTACGGCCGCGTCTATGCCTGGGACGAAGTCAATGCGCCGATGATCCGTCAGTGGTGCGAGATCATGGGCGTCGAGAACCCGCTCTACACCGATGCCGCCTACGCCGCGACGACCGAGTACGGCGCGATCGTGGCGCCGCCCGCGATGCTGCAGGCGTGGTGCCTCGAAGGCCTGCATCCCAACAACTACCCGCCGGGCTCGACGGACGAGAACCCCTACGAGGTCCTGCGCCTGATGGAGGGGCAGGGCTACCAGTCGGTGGTGGCGGTCAATTCGGACCTCACCTTCGAACGCTACGTGAAGGTCGGCGAGAAGCTGTACTACACGACGCGGCTCGATTCGGTGGGTGAGCAGAAGACGACCGCGCTCGGCACGGGCTACTTCGTCACGCTGATCATGAGCTTCTTCAGCGAGAAGCCGGGCGGCGACGAGGGTGGAGGTGACGAAAGGGTCGGCGAGTTGCTGTTCCGCGTGTTCAAGTTCCGGCCTGCCAATGCACAGCCTGCCGCCACGCCTGAAGCGGATGCCGCGCCGGCGGCGCCGAAAATCAAGCGGCCCAAGCCCGGCATGAGCGACGACACGCGCTTCTTCTGGGAGGGGGCGGCCGCCGGCAAGCTGCTGATCCAGCGTTGCAAGTGCTGCGGCACGCTGCGCCACCCGCCCGGCCCGGTGTGCACGAAGTGTCACTCCTTCGAGTGGGACACCGTCGAATCCGCCGGCCAGGGCAGCATCTACTCCTTCGTCGTCATGCACTACCCCGAGGTGCCGCCCTTCGACTATCCGAATCCGGTCGGTCTGATCGAGCTCGACGAAGGCGTGCGCCTGATCGCCGGCCTCGTCGGTGTCAAGCGCAACGAGATCGCGATCGGGCAGCGGGTGCAGGTCGAGTTCCAGTCCTTCGACGACGGCGAACTGACGCTGCCGCTCTTCCGCCCCGTGGCGCCGTAAGGGGAGGGGACATGGATTTCGAATTCAGCGAAGACCAGCGCGCCATCGCCGAGATGGCGGGGAGCCTGTTCGCCGACCATTGCACGGACGATCGCCTGCGCGCCTTCGACGCCGGCGGCAAGCCCTTCATGGAAGATCTGTGGGGAAAGTGCGTCGAGACCGGCCTGCATGCGCTGGCCCTACCGGAGGACGCGGGCGGTAGCGCGCTCGGCATGACCGAATTGATGCTCGTGCTCGAGGCGCAGGGCCGTGCGCTGGGTCAGGTGCCGCTGTGGCGCCATCAGCTTGCCGCGGCGACGCTCGCGCGCTTCGGCGGCGATGCCTGCGCGGAGGTCGTGAAGGCGGCCGCCGAGAGCCGCATGTTGGTGACGCTGGCGCTCGACGACCTTGCGAGCGCGCATGGCGTTGCAGTGACGGCGACGGAGGCGGACCGCGGCTGGAGGCTTGACGGAACCGTCGCGGCATTGCCGCTCGGCGCGGATTGCTGCCGCGGATTGATTGTCGCGAAGTTCCCCGACGGGCAGCGCCTGGTGTTGGTGGATCTGCGCGCCGACGGCATCACAAAGACGGCTGGGGTATCGACGCACGGTGAGGCGGTCGCCGACCTGCGCTTCGACAACGTCGCCGTCCCCGCCGGGGCTCTGCTTCCACCGGCTGCGCTGGAATGGCTCGAACCGCGGGCGATCGCCGCGCTGGCCGCCCTGCAACTGGGCGTGAGCAGCGAGCAGATCCGCCGCACCGTCGCCTACGTCTCGGAACGCCAGCAGTTCGAACGCACGATCGGCAGCTTCCAGGCCGTGCAGATGAGCATGGCCGACGCCTACATCGCGCTCGAAGCGCTGCGCTCGTCGCTGTGGCAGCTCTGCTACCGCCTCGACACCGGCCTGCCCGCGCAGGCCGAGGCGCTCGCGACGAAGTACCTCGCGTGCGAGGCCGGCCACATCGTCGGCCACAAGGCGCAGCACGTGCATGGGGGCATCGGCGTCGATCTGACCTACCCGATCCACCGTTACCTGTACTGGAGCCGCGCGCTGGGCATCACGCTCGGCGGCGCGGCCGCGAACCTCGCGCGCCTGGGAGACTGGCTCGCAAACAACGACACGCTGGGATGGAAATATGACCTCGAAGAACACCAGACGCTTTGACGAAGTGCGCGCCGGCGAGGCCCTGCCGGAGCTGGCGATCCCCATCACCGTGCCGCTGATCGCAGGCGGCGCGATCGCCACGCGCGACTACTTTCCCGGCCACCACGACGCAGAGGCCGCGCGCAAGCTGGGTTCGCCGCACATCTTCATGAACATCCTGACGACCAGTGGGCTGGTGCAGCGTTTCGTCGAGGAATGGGCCGGCCCCGGCGCCCGCTTCGGATCACTGAAGATCAAGCTCGGTGCGCCGAACTACCCCGGCGACACGATGACCTTCTCGGGCGAAGTGAGCGCCTGCGACGCCGACAGGCGCAGCGTGGAGGTGACGCTGAAGGGCAAGAACTCGATGGGAAACCACGTGACCGGCACGGTCAGCGTGGTCCTGCCCTGATATCCGGAGCACGGCACACATGACAAACATGTCTCTTTCCGGACGCGCCGCCATCGTCGGCTTGGGCGCGACCGAATTCTCGAAGAACTCCGGCCGCACCGAACTGCGGCTGGCCATGGAAGCGACGCTGGCCGCGCTCAAGGATGCCGGGATCGATCCCTCGGAGGTCGAAGGCTTCAGCTCGTACTCGGTCGACAAGGTGCCCGAGTACGAGATCGCGCGCCTGCTGGGCTGCAAGAACGTCAAGTTTTTCTCGCAGATTCCGCATGGCGGCGGCGCGGCCTGCGCGCCGGTGATGCACGCCGCCATGGCGGTTGCCACCGGTGTCGCGAAGGTCGTCGTGGTCTATCGCGCGATGAACGAACGCTCCTGGTACCGTTTCGGCACGGGCAGCTACGGCTTCGCCTCGACGCCGATCTTCGAGAACGTGAACTACGGCTGGTACATGCCACATGGCTTCCATACGCCCGCGGCGTGGGTGGCGATGTTCGCGCAGCGCTACATGCACACCTACGGCGCGACCTCGGAGGACTTCGGCCGGATCGCGGTCGCGGTGCGCGACTTCGCCGCAACGAACCCGGCAGCCTTCTTCTACGGCAAGCCGATCACGCTCGAAGAGCACCAGGCCTCGCGCTGGATTGCCGAGCCGCTGCATCTCCTCGATTGCTGCCAGGAATCCGACGGCGCGGTGGCGATGGTCATTACCTCGGCCGAACGCGCGCGCGATCTGCGGCAAAAGCCAGTCATCATCAAGGCCGGTGCCCAGGGCATCACCGAGGGCCAGCAGATCATGACCTCCTACTTCCGCGATGACATCACCGGCCTGCCGGAGATGGGGGTGGTCGCGAAGGAGCTGTACGCGCAGTCCGGCCTCGGTCCGGACGCGATCCAGACCGCGGTGATCTACGATCACTTCACGCCCTTCGTCCTGCCGCAACTGGAGGAGTTCGGCTTCGCCAAGCGCGGGGAAGCGAAGGACTTTATCCGCGCCGGGCATCATGCGCGCGGCGGCAAGCTGCCGATCAATACCCACGGCGGCCAGCTGGGCGAAGCCTACATCCACGGCATGAACGGCGTCGCCGAGGCAGTGCGCCAGGTGCGCGGCACTGCGGTGAATCAGGTGGGCGGCGTCGAGAACGTGCTGGTTACCGCCGGCACCGGCGTGCCGACCAGCGGCCTGATCCTCGGCACGGCATAAGGGAGGAGCATCGCCATGTTCGTCGACCTGACGCCCGAACAGCACGCCCTGCGCCGAAGGGTGCGCGACTATTTCCAGGATCTCATGACGCCCGAGCTGCGCGCGCGCCTGCGCGGCAAGGAAGGCGGCGAGGAGTACCGCAGCATCATCCGCAAGATGGGCCGCGACGGCTGGCTCGCGGTCGGCTGGCCGAAGGAACACGGCGGCCAGGGCTACGCCGCGACCGAGCAGCTGATCTTCTTCGAAGAAGCCAACATCGCCGGTGCGCCGCTGCCCTTCGTCACCATCAGCACCGTCGGCCCCGCGCTGATGGAGCACGGCAGCGCCGCGCAGAAGGCGAAGTTCCTGCAGGGTATCGCTGCCGGCGAGATCCTGTTTTCGATCGGCTACTCCGAGCCGGGCGCCGGCAGCGACCTCGCGGCGCTGAAGACGACCGCGCGTCCCGAAGGCGACCACTTCGTCGTCAATGGCAACAAGCTGTGGACTTCCGGCGCCGAGGCGGCGGACTTCATCTGGCTCGCCGCCCGCACCGATTCGGATCGTCCGCGCCACAAGGGCGTGTCGATCCTGATCCTGGATACGAAATTGCCGGGCTTCTCGCACACCGTGATCCCGACCTGCAGCAACCCCACCGCGGCCACCTACTATGACAACGTGCGCGTGCCGGCCGATATGCTGGTGGGCGAGCTGCACGGCGGCTGGAAGCTCATCACCGCGCAGCTCAACCATGAGCGGCTGGGCCTCGGTTCGTGGTCGGACAAGGTCGCGGGTCTCTTCCGTCGCGTTTACCTGTGGGCCAAGAACCCGGACGAGCAGGGGCGTCGCGCGACCGACCAGCCGTGGGTGAGGTCGCTGCTCGCCGAGTGCTATGCGCGCCTGGAGGCGATGCGCCTGATCAATTTCCGCATCGCCGCGGACCTCGAACACGACCGCATGGATGTCGCGCTGGCCTCGACGACCAAGGTCTATGGTTCCGAATCGGCGATCGAGGTCCTGCGCAAGTTGTCCGAGATCGTCGGGGCGAGCGGTCTCGTGCGCGCAGGTTCCGCTGCGGCGGCGCTGCTCGGCGAACTCGAATACGAAGTGCGCGCCTCGGTTACATTGACCTTCGGCGGCGGTACGAACGAAATCCAGCGTGAGCTGATCGCGCAGTTCGGGCTGGGCATGCCCCGAACGGTGCGCTGAGAGCTTGTGAATGAATCTACTGCGTAACCCGATTTCGCCCCTGTCGAGTTTGGCAAATGCGTCGCCGTACCCCTTGTACGGCTGCGCTTCTCGGAACGAACTCGGGCCGCTCGCGACGATTTCTTTCACAAGCTCTGATGTCACTATGGCGTGACGCAAGACAGGGACAGCGAATGACGACGATCGACGAATTCCGCAGGGAAACCCGGGCCTGGCTCGAAGCCAACTGCCCCCCATCGATGCGCACGCCGATGCCCGATGGCGAGCTGGTGTGGGGCGGCAGGAAGGTCGAGTTCAAGACCGAAGACCAGCGCCTGTGGTTCGAGCGCATGCGCGACAAGGGCTGGTTCTGCCCCGACTGGCCGGCCGAATATGGCGGCGGGGGGCTGAGCCAGGAGCAGAACGCGGTGCTCGAATCCGAGATGCGCCGCCTGCACTGCCGTCCGCCCCAGATCAACCTCGGCATCTGGATGCTGGGCCCGGTGGTGCTCGAATTCGGCACCGAAGAGCAGAAGCGCGAACTGATCACGCCCATGGCGCGTGGCAAAATTCGCTGGTGCCAGGGCTTTTCGGAACCCAATGCGGGCTCCGATCTCGCGAGCCTGAAGACCTCGGCGGTCGACGCGGGCGACCACTTCGTGGTCAATGGCACCAAGATCTGGACGTCCTACGGTGACAAGTCGGACTGGATGTACATGCTGGTGCGCACCGACCCGAACGTTCCAAAGCAACAGGGCATCAGCCTGTTGGTCGTGGACATGAAATCGCCCGGCATCGAGGCGCGGCCGATCGATCTCATCAGCGGCAAATCCTCCTTCTGCCAGGTCTTCTTCGACAACGTGAAGGTGCCCAAGCGCCAGCTCGTCGGCCCGTTGAACGGCGGCTGGACGCTGGCGAAGGCGCTGCTGCAGCACGAACGCCGCGCGATGTCGAAGTTCGGCGAGTTCGCCCTGCCGAACCATGTCGATCTGCTGTCGGTCGCCGCGCGCTACCTGCCGCCCGCCGACGCGGGGACGAGCGCCGAAGTCGCGCTGCGCGCCCGCGCGCTGGCGATGGCGATGGACGAGCACGCGTACACGCTCACCGCCCAGCGCATGGGCGAGGAGATGCGTGCCCGACAGGACGTCTCGGGCGTGATGGCGATCATGAAGCTCGTCCATTCCGAGCAGGAGAAGGACAAGCTCGAAGTGCTACTCGACGTGATGGGTCACCGCGCGCTCGGCTGGGAGGGCGAGGCCTTCGACGGCAACGAGCTCGCGCTGACCCGTGCGTGGCTCGGGAGCTTCGCGCAGACCATCGCTGGCGGTTCGTCCGAGGTGCAATTGAACGTCATCGCCAAGCGGGTGCTGGGTCTGCCCGAAGGCAAACAGGGAAAGTGAGGAGTCGGCTGCCATGAGTCTTGTGTATTCCGAGGAGCAGCGCCTGCTGGCCGATACCGCGGCCGAGTTCCTGCTGGCCCGCAGCCCCGTCACCGCGCAGCGGCGCTTGCGCGACGAGGGTGCGGCGGAGGGCTTCGACGACGCCCTGTGGAACGAGATGGTCGACATGGGCTGGAGCGCGATTCCCTTCCCCGAGGCGCTGGGCGGACTCGCCTTCGGCTGCATGGGACTGGGTGCGGTGTTCGAGTCCATCGGCCGCAATCTCTCAGCTTCGCCGCTGCTGTCGAGCATCGTGCTCGGCGGCACGCTGATCGAGCTGGGCGGTTCCGAGGCGCAGCAGGCCGAATGGATGCCGCTGCTGATCGCCGGCGACAAGCGCATCGCGCTGGCTCTGGACGAGAAACCGCGTCACGATCCGGCCGCCACCGCGCTGCGTGCGGAGCGTCAGGGCAACGGCTGGCTGCTGCAAGGCCACAAGACCTTCGTCGCGGACGGTGTGGGCGCGGACGCCTTCATCGTCGTCGCCCGCAGCACGGGTGGGCCTGGCGAGCGCGACGGCCTGAGCCTCTTTTTCGTGCCGGCGGACGCCCCAGGCGTGCAGGTGTTGCCGATGCGGATGATCGATTCGCGCAACCATGCGCAGGTGCGCCTGGACGGCGTGTGTGTGGACGCAGCCGCGCTGATCGGCCAGGAAGGTGGTGCGTGGGGGGCTTTGGACGCCGCGCTCGACCGGGGCCGCGCGTGCCTTGCGGCGGAGTTGCTGGGCATGACGCAGAACCTCTTCGATATGACCATCGAATACCTCAAGACGCGCGTGCAGTTCGACGTGCCGATCGGCTCCTTCCAGGCCCTGCAGCATCGCGCGGCGCGGTGCTATGCGCATCTCCACCTGGCGCGCAGCGCGGTGATGGCCGGACTTGCCGCGATGGACGATCCCACGCTCGACGCCGCCGGCCGTGCCCGGCTCGCGAGCCTCGCGAAATGGAAGGCCGGCGACGCCGCCCACCGCATCAGCCGCGAGGCGGTGCAGATGCACGGTGGGATGGGCGTCACGGACGAGCTCGACGTGGGCCTGTTCCTGAAGCGCATCCGCGTCGCACAGGCTGAACTGGGGGATGCGGACTTCCACTGCGATCGCTACGGGGAGTTCGTCGAGGCGCAGTGAAGGCGCTTCGCCACGTAAAACAAGGGGGGCGTCGGTTCAGACCGACGCCCCCCTTGTTCTTTAGCGATGCGGCGTGCGTGTTACCGGAACTGGGGTCAGGAGCGTGCCGAGGCGGCTCGGATGGCCTCGATGGCCTCGGCGGCGGCTGCGTCGTGAGCGGGATTTTCCGGCACGGTCAGCGTGATCCGGTCGACGAGGCCCCCGAAGCGCGAGACCAGCCGCTCGGGGAGTTGGTCGTAGCGGCCGGTCACGAGGAAGGTGTCGAGCACCTCGTCGCTGAATACCGAGGGCATTTCCTTCCACCGTTTCTGGCGCGTGAGTTCGAGCAGGCGTTCGCCGACGTGCTGCCAGCCGAACAGCTCCAGACTCGGCCAGTACGCGGGGGTCGAGAAGAGGAAGGCAAGCATGTCGCGGAAGCGCTCGCGCTCGGAAGCGACGGTCGCATCGTCCGGCCCGGTGGCGACGAATTGGCTGGCGCATACGAGAGGTTTGGCGCGCTCCGCGTCGCGGTTTGCCGTGCCGACCGCGATCTGCGGCAGGATCACTTCCTTCAGATAGCGCACGGAGGTATTGGTCGGATGCGTGTGCATCCCGTCCGCGGTCTGGCCGACCAGTTCCAGCATCTTGGGGCCGACCGCACCGAGCATGAGCGGCACGTCAGGCGCGTCGATCGGGCCGGGATTGAAGAAGGGCTGCAGGCGGGTGAAGTGATAGTGCTCGCCGACGTATTCGAGCGGTTCGCCGGTGCGGAAGGCGTGGAAGATCGCACGCAGCGCGCCGACGTATTCGCGCATGCCGGCCGCAGGGGGCAGCCAGCGCGCGGAATAGCGGTCCTCGATGTTCTGCTTGATCTGGGTGCCCATGCCGAGCTCGAAGCGGCCACCGGACATCTTCTGCAGGTCCCAGCTCGCGAGCGCGACGTTCATCGGGCTACGCGGGAAGACGATCAGCACGGAGGTGCCGACCTTGAGCCGGCTGGTGGCCGACAGCGCCTGGCAGGCCAGCAGCAGGCCGTCGTGGATCGCATCGGACACGAACAGGCCGTCGTAGCCCATCGCTTCGACGCGCTGCGCGAGGCGGCCGATGTCGGCGAGGTTGAGGTGTTCCGGGGTGGAGGCGAAGATTTCGAACATGGGGGGGCTCCGGGACGGGCGGGATTAGAGAGTGAAATCGGGCAGCGTTGTGGTGCCGTCGAGGCGCATCACCGCGACGCCGAGTTCGCGCAGCAGCGGCAGGCTCAGCACGATGCGCCCGGACAGGGCGGCTTGCGGACGGGAGCACAGCGCCAGCGCGGCTTCGGCCATGGCCTCGATCGGCTCCATGTGGGCGAGCTCGTCGATCGAGCCGCTCTTCAATGCCCCTTCGCTGGCGACGGCCTCAACTGGGGCGAGCGTGTTCACCGCAATGTTGTCGGCGGCGAGCTCCATCGCCATGCCGGTGCTGAGGCGCTCGAGCGCAGCCTTGGTCGAACCGTAGAGCGCGGGCGAATGCGTCGTGTGGAAGCGGAAGGCCCGGTCGCCGGGGGCGTAGGGAGCAGGTCCGGGAATGTTGCTGGTGGCGCTCGACAGGTTCAGGATCCAGCCGCCGCCGCGCGCCTTCATCGATGGGATGACGAGCTGTGACAGATGGTGCGGCGCGAAGAGGTTGACCGCATAGGCGAGCTGTACTCGCTGGGGCGGTTGCGCGTAGCCCGCGCCGAAGCGTGCCCAGGCGGCGTTGTTCACGAGGATGTCGATCCCACCGTAGCCGGCGATCGCCTCGGCGACAATGCGCTCCCGCTCCGCCTCGCTGGCGAGGTCGGCCTGCACACACAGGCAGTCGCCACCTCGGGCGCGGATGCGGGCGGCGGTCTCGTCGAGCGAGCCGGGCAGCTTGCCGCCGGGTTCGATGGTGCGCGCGACGAGGACCACCTTCGCGCTCTCGGCAGCGAAGCGCTCGGCAATGGCGGCACCGATGCCGCGGCTCGCACCGGTGACGATCGCCACCTTGTCCTTCAGTGTGTCCGGCATGGCTGTGTCGTCCTCAGTGCTGGCGGTAACGGCGCTGGACGTGTTCCTGCCGGATCGCGATCTGATGCCGGCGTTCTTCGGGGGTGATCAGCCGGGTGTCCGCGGGCAGGTGCTGGCGCACCTCGGCGAGGGGGACCTTCTTCCCTGTGGCCAAAGGGAGATTGTCCATGGGCTTTTCCGGATACGCCCAACGCACGGCCATGTAGCCCTCGGGTTGGCCGGTGGTGTCGAGCCAGTTGGCGATGCCGGGGTCGCTGTGCGCGATCACGAAGCGGTACACGTTGTCGGCGTCGCGGTGGGCCTGCAGGCCGCCGAGGCTGCTCTGGTAGTTGGCGAAATCGAGCGATTCGCCCCACAGGTTGCCGAGGCTGAAGCCGATATAGACGGGCTCCACCGGCTGGTGCAGCTCGACCACCAGCGCTTCGTCGGGGGCCAGCTCGAAGATTCCGCCGCAATACACGTTGGTGGCCATCCCGCCTGCCGTCGCGATCGAGGCTGCATTGGGCTGGTTGAACGCGTTGCGCGGCATGAAGCAGCGGTCGTCGCCGTTCATGTCGCCGTAGCACTCGCACACGACGGCGTAGAACTCGTTCCAGAAATGCACCTGGTTGCGCGTGAAGCGGCCGATGTCGGCGATCTGCTTGGCCGCGACTTCCGGCGTGTAGGGCGGCATCGGCTTGCCAAGCAGGTCGTTGCGGTAGATGAAGAGCTCGAGGAGATCCTCGTTCTTCCAGTCGCTGAAGAGTTCGCGCAGCATCACAAGTTGGCTGACGTATTCGCGCGTCTCGCTGCTGCCGTCCTTGTGCGTGCGGGTGCGGCTGCCTCGGGTGAGCATGAAGTTCCCTTCGTAACCGGGCGGCTTTTCGGGGGCGAGCAGGATTTCGAAGCTGCCGTCGGGTTCGACCTGCAACTCGGTGCTGTCGAGTTCGGCGCAGTTGATGCGCGAACCGGGCTTGAGCTCCTTGAGGCTGCCGCTTTCGCCGGAGTAGCCGCTGGGCGCCTCGAAGATCACGTAATGCGGCGCCTTGCGCATGCCGGCTGGCGCCTGCTCACCGCGCCACGCGCTGGTGTCGCCGGCGCGTCCGCGGATCGTGTAGCTGTGGTTGCCGTCGATCGGCGCCATCAGGTAGAGGGCGTCGCAGTTGTCGATGGTCGAGCGGTTGAGCGGCTGGATCGCGCGCACGAAGTAGGGGAACTCGGGCGTCGGGCCGAGGCAGCGCGAGATCGAGCCGTACAGGAAGCCGAGCACGTAGCGGTAGCCCTCGGCGAGGTTGCGCGGGGTGGCTGGCGGGGGCCACAGCTTGGGGTCGTCGATCGCGTTACGCGCGTCCTCGAGCTGCGCGATCATGCCATCCCAGGCCTCGCGTAGCAGGGAGGCGGCGTCGCGGCTGGCGGCATCGTTCGGTTGGACGTGCGCCTTCACCGCGGCGAACACTTCGTCATGCAGGGGGTTGGGTTCATGCATGGGCCGGCTCCTTCTTCTTGTCGTCGTTGTGGGTGGCGGGGATGTCCTCGTCCCAGCGGAATTTTTCGAACAGGGGCGCGAGGCGCTGCCGGATCTCGCGGTCGTCGAGGCCGAACTCGGCGAGGCTGTAGCGGTGCTCGGTCTCGTGGCGCTTGTTGCGGGCGGACTCGGCATCGAGGAAGGCGGCATAGTCCGGCGTGATGTCGAGGCCGAGGTCGCGATACACGTCCTCGATCGTGCCCTTGGGGTCGGTGGTGAGCCGCCGGTAATCGATGACCGCGCAGGGGGTTTCGGGATGGCGGCTGAGCACTTCGAGCGGGTAGAGGTAGGTCTCGTACGACAGCCCGGTCATGACCTCGTTGGACTCGCGGATGCGCTCCAGCGACAGGTTGCCCTGCAGCTTCCATCCCACGTTCAGCAGTTTGAGCAGGCTGGGGATGGTCTCGTACGGGTTGCGGTACAGGACAACGAAGCGCGCATCCGGGAAGGCCTCGATCAGCGACTCGACGCGGCCGCAGTAGGTCGGGTTCTTGCTGAGGTGGATGCGAGCGCTGCCGTTGAGATACAGCTGGCGGCGCACGCACTCGCGGTAGAACTTCATCATCCGCCGGCGGCTCTCGGCCGGGCGGCGGTCGATGTGGAAGAAGTCCAGCTCGCTCATGTAGGGCAGCTTGGTCAGCCAGAAGCCCGATGCGCACGAGTTGAAGTACATCAGGTCGTCTTCTTCCGGGATCGTCAGGCCCATTTTGTGGATGTGCTGGGTGGGGCCGAACTTGCGCTTCTCCCAGGCCTGCAGCCTGCGTTCGAGCGTACGGCCGAGCAGATTCGCGTCGACCCACGCGAGCAGGCGTACGAGCTTCTTTTGCACGAGCGAGGGCAGCAGCAGTTCGTAGTACCTGAAGGCCGAGAAGCGCTTGTCGGCGCTCATCAGACGGTGCGCCAACGTGGTGCCGCTACGGGCATGGCCGATGATGAAGACCGGTGTCTTCACCCGCGTGAGCCACAGCCCTGGGAATAGGATGCCGTCGAGGAAGAAGCACACCGCGGTGATCGTCGCGCGCAGGGGAATGTGCAGCAGCAGCAGCTTGTAGAGCCCGCGCCGCTGGCGCTGGTTCGGCTCCTGGCCCACCAGGCGCAGCAGCTTGAACCAGACGGTGAAATCGAAGTAGTAGAACAAGTCTGTCTCCTTATTCGTTCGAGGTGCCTTCGGCGGGCACTTTCGTGAGGTAGCGGACGAGCATCGCGTGCAGTTCGTCGATGAAGGCCCGCGTCATGATCAGGTCGGGGTTCCGGTCCAGGGTGGCGTGGATCGTGCCTTCGAGGGCGTTCACGACCATCTGGGCGGCGAGCGCGTAATCGGCGACGCGCAGCACCTGCTGGTGGCGTCGCAGCGCCGAAGGCAGCCAGTCGGTCGTGGTCGGCTTGTCCGGATAGCGCTTCCGCGAGTAAGCCTCGAAGTCGTATTTCCAGTGGATCTCGAGATAGAAGTCCTGCAGCTGCTGGTACAGCCTGCGGTGCCGCGCGACGTGCTCCTCGACGAAGAAGGCCAGCGTCGAATCCAGGGAATCCTTGGCGAGGGCGATGGTCTGGCGGTCGAGGCGCTTGATCTCGTCGAGCTCGGACATCAGCAGCTCGTTGCAGATGTCGGCCGCGATCGCATGCTTGTCGGCGTAGTACTGATACAGGCTGCCGATGCTGATGCCCGCGACCTCCGCGATCCGGTTGGTGGTCAGGCGTCCATGGCCTTCCTCCTTCAGGATGCGTAGGGTGGCCTCGCGAATGGCTTTCAGCGTGGCCGCCGCGCGCGACTGGGTGGGGCTGCGACGAAGAGGGGAGTGACTGGTAGCCATGCGCTTCTCGTGCCGGTGACGGGTTCATTGGAACAAACGGGCTGCGGTCTGCCTACTCGCATTCGGTGCCGCATCCGCGTCTGCTGTGTGCATGAAAAGTGCGGAAAAACAAGCACATGCAACGAGTGCGATTTTCCGTATGACATAAACCGAGCAAAGCTCGGTTTTGCCGCTCAACTCGCCGTGCTCGCGCCCCAGGCCGCGAAGTGCGGGTTCGCGAAATCCGGCTTGCCGTAGCGCAGGGGCGCCCCGTCCAGCGTGCGAACGACGCCGCCGGCGGCACGCAACACCGCATCGCCGGCCGCGATGTCCCATTCCATCGTGCGGCCCAGGCGCGGATACACGTCCGCCTCGCCGACCGCCACCAGGCACAGCTTGAGCGAGGAGCCGGCGTTGGTCTGGCTGGCGATCTTCCGCCCGGCGAGGAAGGCGGCGAGCGCCTCGGCGTCGCCGTGCGAGCGGCTGGCGACCACGGTCAGTCCTTCGGTGGGCGGGGTGCGGGCCGCGATGCTGCGCCGTGCGCCCCGATCCTCCGTGAAGGCCCCCAGTCCGGCCGCGCCGGCGAACAGGCGGTCGAGGGCCGGCGCGAACACGACGCCCAGCACCGGCGCGCCCTGTTCGACGAGGGCGATGTTCACGGTGAACTCGCCGTTGCGGTTGATGAACTCCTTCGTGCCGTCCAGCGGGTCGACGAGCCAGAAGCGCTCGCCCACGACCGGGATGCGGCCGGCGGACGCTTCCTCCTCCGACACCACCGGGATGTCGGGGGTGAGCCGGGCGAGCTCGGGCAGGATCAGGGCCTCGGCCCGTTCGTCCGCTTCGGTGACGGGCGAGGCGTCGGTCTTGCCGCGCACGGCAAAGTCGGTCGCGTAGATCTGCATGATGGCAGCGCCCGCGCTGCGTGCGACCGGGAGCAGGGCGTCGAGCAGGCTGCGGTGATCGGATGTCGCGTTCATGATTCTTCCTTCCGTTGAGGTACGGGGTGGCCGGCCCCGCGCGGGGCCGGCGGGATGTCAGTTGGAGATGATTCCGCGCTGGCGCAGCGCCGCGATCACGGCGTCGGCGGCCGCCTCGAGCGACAGGCGCGTCGTTTCGAGCCGGATCTCCGCGTCTTCGGGCGCCTCGTAGGGCGAGTCGATGCCGGTGAAGTTCTTCAGTTCGCCGCGCCGCGCCTTCTTGTACAGGCCCTTGACGTCGCGCTGCTCTGCGACCTCCAGCGGCGTGTCGACGAAGATCTCGACGAATTCGCCTTCGCCGACCAAGGCGCGCGCCATCTGCCGTTCGGAGCGGAACGGGGAGATGAAGGCCGTCAGCACGACCAGCCCGGCATCGACCATCAGTTTGGCGACCTCGGCCACGCGGCGGATGTTCTCGACGCGGTCGGCGTCGGTGAAACCCAGGTCCTTGTTCAGCCCGTGGCGCACGTTGTCGCCGTCGAGCAGGTAGGTGTGGTGGCCGAGCGCGTGCAGCTTCTTTTCGACCAGGTTGGCGATCGAGGACTTGCCCGCGCCGGACAGGCCGGTGAACCACAGCATGCAGCTCTTCTGATGCTTGAGCGCCGCGCGCGCAGCCTTGTCCACGTCGACATGCTGCAGGTGGATGTTGTGTGCGCGGCGCAGCGCGAAGTGCAGCAGGCCCGCGCCGACGGTGGTGTTGGAGAGCCGGTCGATCAGGATGAAGCCGCCGGTGTCGCGGTTGTCCCGATGGGGGTCGAAGGCGACGGGGCGGTCGAGGCTGAGGTTGCATACGCCGATCGCGTTGAGCTCGAGCGTCTTGGCCGCGACGTGTTCGAGCGTATTCACGTTCACCTGATATTTGATGTCCGTGACGGTTGCGGTGACCGTCTTCGCGCCGATCTTCAGCAGGTAGGGGCGACCGGCGAGCATGGGCTCGTCGTGCATCCAGGTGATCGTGCATTCGAACTGGTCCGCCACTTCGGCCGGCGCCTCCACGGTCGAGATCACGTCGCCGCGCGAGATGTCGACCTCGTCGGCGAGGGTCAGCGTGATCGACTGCCCGGCAACCGCGCGGTCGAGGTCGCCGTCACGGGTGACGATGCGCGCGACGGTGCTCTCCTTGCCCGAGGGCTGTACGCGAATGCGGTCGCCGGGCGCGATGGCGCCGCTGGCGACCGTGCCGGCAAAGCCGCGGAAGTCCAGGTTCGGGCGGTTCACCCACTGTACCGGCAGGCGGAAGGGGGTGCGCTGCATGCGGGTATCGTCCACCTCCACCGTTTCGAGGTAGCCCATCAGCGTGGTGCCGCGATACCAGGGCATGGTCTCGCTCGGGCCCGTGATGTTGTCGCCCTTGAACGCCGACATCGGGATGAAGGTCACGTCGGCGAGCCCAAGCTGGGCGGCGAACACGCGGTAGTCCTGGACGATCTGGCGGTAGACCTTCTCCGAATAATCGACCAGATCCATCTTGTTGACGGCCACCACGACGTGGCGGATGCCCAGCAGGCTGATCAGGTAGCTGTGCCGCCGGGTCTGGGTGAGGATGCCCTTGCGCGCGTCGACCATCAGGATGGCGGCGTCCGCGGTCGAGGCGCCGGTGACCATGTTGCGCGTGTATTGCTCGTGGCCCGGCGTGTCGGCAACGATGAACTTGCGCTTGTCGGTGGAGAAGAAGCGGTAGGCGACGTCGATCGTGATGCCCTGCTCGCGCTCGGCGGCGAGGCCGTCGACGAGCAGCGCGAAGTCGATCGCGTCGCCCTGCGTGCCGTACTTCTTCGAGTCCGCCTCGACGGCGGCGAGCTGGTCTTCGAACAGCATCTTCGATTCGTACAGGAGGCGCCCGATCAGGGTGCTCTTGCCGTCGTCGACGCTGCCGCAGGTGATGAAGCGCAGCAGGCTCTTCGTTTCGTGCGCCTTGAGGTACTGCTCGATGTCCGTGGCGATGAGGTCGGAGACGTGTGCCATATCAGAAATATCCTTCCTGCTTCTTGCGTTCCATGGAGGCGGCCGAGTCGTGGTCGATGACGCGGCCCTGGCGTTCGGAGGTCTTCGTGAGCAGCATTTCCTGGATGATCGCCGGCAGGGTGTCGGCTTCGGACTCGACGGCGCCGGTGAGCGGGTAGCAGCCCAGCGTGCGGAAACGCACCATCTTCATCATCGGTACTTCCCCTTCCCGGAGTGGCATGCGTTCGTCATCGACCATGATCAGCGCGCCGTCGCGCTCGACCACAGGGCGCTCGGCCGAGTAGTACAGCGGCACGATGGGGATGTTCTCGAGGTAGATGTATTGCCAGATGTCGAGCTCGGTCCAATTCGACAGCGGGAACACCCGCATCGACTCGCCCTTGTGCTTGCGGGCGTTGTAGAGCTTCCACAGCTCGGGGCGCTGGCTCTTGGGGTCCCAGCGGTGCTGCGCCGTGCGGAAGGAGAAGATGCGCTCCTTGGCGCGCGACTTCTCCTCGTCGCGACGCGCCCCGCCGAAGGCCGCGTCGAAGCCGTACTGGTCGAGCGCCTGCTTGAGGCCCTCGGTCTTCATGATGTCGGTGTGGATCGCCGAGCCGTGCGTGAAGGGGTTGATGTCCTTCGCGACGCCGTCGGGGTTGATGTGCACGATCAGGTCGAGCCCGAGCTTGCTCACCATCTCGTCGCGGAACCGGTACATGTCGCGGAACTTCCAGCGCGTGTCGACGTGCAGCAGCGGAAAGGGCGGGCGCGCCGGGTGGAAGGCCTTCATCGCGAGGTGCAGCATTACTGCGCTGTCCTTGCCGATGGAGTACAGCATCACGGGGTTGTCGGCCTCGGCGACGACCTCCCGCATGATGTGGATGCTTTCGGCTTCGAGCCGTTGCAGGTGTGTGAGTGTCATGGGTTCTCCAGCTTCGTTGCAGGATTTCGGGACGTGGGTGGTCTGCCCGCGCCGGTTTGCCGGGGCGGGGTTGGTGTATCGGTGGGTGGGATCAGGCCGGAGTGCGGATGCGCAGCACCGGCCAGGGTGGTGACGTTGGCCTCGTGCCGGTGCAGGGGGCGAAAGCCTTGGTGGTTTCAGTGCCGTAATCGTTTTCCTGCCCGATCGCTTCGTACAGGGTGGTTCGCTGCCGCAGCGGGCGCTGGCAGCGTGCCGCGATCGCGCGCAGGTCGTCGGTTTCCATCAGCTGCCCGTTCGCGCCGCCAGCGGCGCGCGTGATCGACTCGTACATCAGCGTGCCGCCCAGATCGTTCGCGCCGGCCTGAAGGCAGAGCGCGGCGCCTTCCGCGCCCATCTTCACCCACGAGGTCTGGATGTTCGGGATCAGCGGATGGAGTGCGAGCCGGGCGACCGCGTGCATCAGCACCGCCTCGCGCAGCGTCGGGCCGGAGCGGGCGCGGCCCTTGTGCCACAGAGGGGACTCCATATGCACGAAGGGCAGGGGCACGAACTCGGTGAAGCCGCCGGTCCCGGCCTGCAGCCGGCGGATCGCGAGGAGGTGGCGTGCCCAGTGCTTCGGCGCGTCGACGTGGCCGAACATGATGGTCGCGGTGCTGCGGATGCCGAGTTCGTGCGCGGTCTGCATCACTTCCAGCCATTGCGCGGTGTCGAGCTTGTCGGGGCAGATGATAGCGCGGACCTCGTCGTCGAGGATCTCCGCGGCGGTGCCGGGCAGCGTACGCAGGCCGGCCTCGCGCAGGCGCAGGAGGTAGTCGCGCAGCGACAGGCCGAGCGTCGCGGCGCCATGGCGGATCTCCAGCGGCGAGAAGGCGTGGATGTGCATCTGCGGGGTGGCGCGCCGCACGGCCGCGAGCAGCGACAGATAGGTCTCTCCGTCGTAGTGCGGGTGAATGCCGCCCTGCATGCACACCTCGGTCGCGCCGCGTAGCCAGGCTTCTTCGGCGCGGGCCGCGACCTGTTCGGCTTCGAGCCGGTAGGCGGGGCCGCGCAGCGTGGAGGCGGCATGGCTCTTGGCGAACGCGCAGAAGCCGCAGCGGTGCTGGCAGATGTTGGTGTAGTTGATGTTGCAGTTGCGCACGTAGGTCACGGCGTCGCCGACCGTCTGGCGGCGCAGCGCGTCGGCCGCCGCGAGGACGGCGTGCAGGTCATCGTCGTCGGCGTCGAAGAGACGTGTGATCTCGGCCTCGCTCAGCGCCTCGCCGGCGGCCGCCTTCTCAAGCACGGCGCGGATGGCGTGCGAGGCTTCGCGGCCGGATGTCCGGGCGAAGCCCTGCAAGGCCGCCGCGGAGGGTGGTTTGCCACTGCCGGCCAGCCAGTCATCGGGCCGCGCGTATCCGCTCGCATCCGCGCGGCGCAGCACGGCACTGCCGACCGCAGGTGCGGTCCAGCGCGCCAGCTCGCGCACGTAGGACGGGATCAGCGGCAGGCGCTGGCGCAGCTGGCGTCCGTGACGGGCTGTCTCGGTCGCCAGGGCGTCGATCTGGGGCCACGCCGCCTCCGGGTTCACGTGGTCGAGTGTGACCGGCGAGATGCCGCCCCAGTCGTTGATGCCGGCCCTCAGGAGCGGTTCGAGTTCGCCGGGCCGCAGGTTGGGAGGCGCCTGGATCGACATGTGAGCGCCGAAGATCAAGCGGGCCATGGCGATCGTCCAGGCGTGGTCGTCGACCCCGGGTTCCTGTGCGCCCGCCATCACGGTGCCGGGCTTGGCGCGGAAGTTCTGCACGATGATCTCCTGCAGATGGCCGTGCTGCTCGTGCAATTCCCGCAGGGCGAGCAGGGAGTCGATCCGTTCGTCGCGTGTTTCACCGATGCCGATCAGGATTCCGGTAGTCATTGGCACGGCGAGCTCGCCAGCGCGACGCAAGGTCGCGAGGCGGGCGTCCGGGTGCTTGTCGACGCACTTCCAGTGCGGTCCGCCGGGTTCGCACAGGCGGGCGGAGGACGATTCGAGCATGATGCCCATCGACGCTGCCACCGGCCGCAGCAGCGCGATCTCGTCGGCGCTCATGGTGCCGGGGTTCAGGTGCGGGAGCAGTCCGGTCTCGCGATGGACGAGCGCGGCCATCTCCGCGAGGTATGTGATCGTCGAGGTGTGTCCGAGCACGGCGAGGGCGTCACGTGCCGCCTGGTAGCGCGACTCGGGGCGCTCGCCGAGGGTGAACAAGGCCTCGTGGCAGCCCGCCTCGGCGCCCGCACGCGCAATCGCGAGGATCTCCTCGGCGCCGAGATAGGCACTGGGTACGCGCCGGGGCGTGGTCGCGAAGGTGCAGTAGCCGCAGGTGTTGCGGCACAGCCGGGTGAGGGGAATGAAGACCTTGCGCGAATAGCCGACGCGGGCGCCATGGCCGGTCAGGGTCAGGGCTTCCGCCGTGTCGAGAAGCGCGTCGAGGGGCGCATGCAGGGCCAGCTGGCGGACTTCGTCGTCGGACAGGGGCGTACCCGTGCGGACGCATGCGAGCAGGCTTGGCAGGTGATTAGGCATGGCGTCGTGCTCCGGCTGAGGTGGGAGGCGGGATGTAGGCGGTGGGCATGAGCGTTTCGGGCAACAGGCAGGCCAGATCGGCGGGCGTGTCGATATCGAACGCGAGCGAATCCAGCTCGGGCAGCGCGGGGGCGATGCCGCGCGCGTGAGCGGCGGCGAGGTGGCGGGAGAGGCTGTGCGCGCCGAAACGAAAACTGAAATCCATGACGCTCGCGACGAAGAGGGCATTGGTGCCGGTGCCGTGGCGGTCTGCAGCCAGCGCCATGCCCTGGGACCGCCCGCAACGCACGAAACGGTCGATGTCGGCGGCGCGGACCAGCGGCAGGTCGGCGTGGATCACGAGCAGTTCGTCGGCACCCCGGGCCCACAGGCGCGAAGCGCCGGCCGCGAGGGCGTCGTTCAGGCCCTGGCCGCTGTCGGGCAGGCTCAGGACGCCCGGCGGAACGCGTTCAGGTTCGCAGCACACGACGGCGATTCGCTCGATCTCGCGCGCGTCGGCCAGTGCGGCGAGGACGCGCTCGAGCATCGACTGCACGAGGCTCGCCCGCGCCGCTTCGTCCAGCACGCCCGCAAGACGGCTCTTGCCCAAGCGACGCGCCTTGAGCGGTACGAGGGCCCAGCAGCTCATCGCGGCGCTCCCGCTGCGCGGGGCATCGCATCCTCCGCCCGGTGGGTGGCGATGCGCTGGGTCCGGCGGGCGAAGTGAAGGTCGTGGTGTCGTGTCTGCATGGTCTGTGTGCGCGTCCTTGGGAGAATTGAAACACCTCGGATATGGCGCCGGCTACTCGCTTTGGACTGTTATTCAGAAAGTTTAATGACTTAAAAAAGTCATATGGAACAGTAGTTTGGTTGATTTTTATTTATGCTTTGTGGGCAAACATGAGAAAGCTCGGTTTTTGGGGCGTGACGATTCCTTCGCGGGGCGACGAAAGGACTTCAGTGTCGGGGCGTGAGGCGGGAGGCGAACGCCAGGGTTTCGCGCGCGACGCGGACGCGATCCTGCGGAGTCCGCATCAGGGTGTCGGTGACATGCACGGGCAGCGCGATGCGCGCCTGCAGATGCGCGTCGCGAACATCGAGGACGAAGCCGTCGAGCAGCTCGCCGTAGTAGCGCACGATTTCGTCCGCGCAGACCGGCACGCCGAGTTCGGCCATGATCTTCGCGGTCGGTCCCTTGACCGCCGCGCCGCCGACCAGCGGGGAGACCGCGACGATCGGTACGCCCGCGTCGCGCAGGCGGGCGCGCAGGCCGGGGACGGCGAGGAGGGGCGCGATGCTGAGATAGGGATTGGACGGGCAGATCACGATCGCGTCGAGCGCGTCGTCGGCGAGTGCCGTGAGCACGGCGGGCGCAGGGGCCGCGTCGGGGGCGAGACTGCAGTCAATCGAGCGCGTCACCGGACGGCACTGGTGGCGGACGAAGTAGTCCTGGAAGTCGAAGACGCCTTCGTCGGTATGAACGCGCGTGCGCAGCGCCTGATCGGACATCGGCACGATGTCGGCGCGGATGCCCAGGCAGCGCGCGAAGTCGGCCGTGATCGCGGAGAGCGTTTCCCCGGAAGCGAGCCGGCGGGTGCGCTCGACGTGGGTGGCGAGGTCGCCGTCGCCGAGGCGGAACCAGGTCTCGCCGCCGAGCCGGGCCAGCGCGTCCATGAAGGTCCAGGTCTCGTCGCGCCGGCCCCAGCCGGTCTCGGGATTGGCTAAGCCGGCGAGCGTGTAGAGCGCGGTATCGACGTCGGGAGAGATGTGCAGGCCGAGGTGTGTGAAATCGTCGCCGGTGTTCACGACCACGGTCAGCCGCGCTTCGTCGAGTGCGTGCAGCAGGCCGTCAGCGAGCTTCGCGCCGCCCACGCCGCCGCTCAACGCAAGGATGTGCCGATTGTTCATCGAAAGAGATCCGCTTCGAGCGGGCGCAGCAGCGCCTTGCAATCGACTTCCGGCGCGGTGGGCATGAAGCCGTTCGCCAGCACCACCGGCATCCCCTCTCTGCCCTCTCCCATCACGATCGCGGCTCCCGCTGCGATGGCGTCGGCAAAGGCGGTTTGGGTGATCTGCAGCGTGCGGCCGTGGCGGTCGCGCTCGCCGCGCCGGTCGATCAGGGCGGGAACGCCGGCCGAGCCCAGCGCGACGTTCACGACGCCATTGCGCCAGGGCCGGCCGAAACTGTCGCTGACGATTACCCCGACCGTCTTTCCGGTGCGCGCGCGGAGTCCCTCGCGCAACGCGGCGGCCGATTTGTCAGGGTCGAGCGGCAGCAACAGTGCGCGTTCGCGCCCGGCCTCGCCGGGCACATTGGACAGGTCGATGCCGGCGTTGGCCATCACGTAGCCGAGGCGGTGCCGCACGATCAGCACGCCCGGCACCGCGCGCAGCACGTCGGTCGATTCCGACAGCGTCAGCTCGACCAGGCGCGCGTCCTTGCCGGTGATGCGGGCGAGTTCGAGGGCCTTGTCCGAGGGCCTGACCTCGTCCAGCCAGGCGAAGCGGCCTTCGGCCTTGGAGACGATCTTCTGCGCGACGACGACGATGGTGTCGGCCTCAAGCGCGATCGCGTGCGCATCCAGCGCTTGTGCGACGAGCTCGTGCAGGGCGTCGCCCGACCGGACTTCCGGAATGCCGGGAAGCGCTTCGAAGCTGAGTCGGCGACGCATCGTGTTCATCTCAAGGAAGGGCAGTCATGTCGAGGTTGCCGGTGATGCGAATGCCGGCGCCGTCGACGCTGTAGCTGCGGTTCAGGAAGATCAGCACGGAGGTCATCGCCTCGGCCGCGGCCGAATTCGCCAGCGCGCCGGCGTGCAGGCCGCGCAGGCCGGCGGCCTCGGCGAGTGCGACCGCCTGGGCACGTGCATCCTTGTCGTCGCCGAACACGAGCACGTCGCACGCGACGGTCTCGTCGGTGGCGAGCTTGTGGGCTGCGACATTGTGGAAGGCGGAGACCACGCGCGCGGTGTCGCCCAGCACCTGCTGCGCGCGCAGCGCCGCACAGCCCTCCGGGGGCATCTGCACGCGCATCACCTTGGGCGGCATCAGCGGGACGGTGGTGTCGATCACGATCTTGCCGGCGACGGCGTCGCGGATCTCTTCGAGCGTTGCGACCTGCGAGGCGAAGGGCACGCTGACGACGATCAGGTCGGCACGGGCTGCCACCTCGGCGTTGCGTCCCGACTCGACCGTCGCGCCGCTCTCGGCGCTCAGCGCGGAGGCGGCTTCCCGGGCCTTGTCGGCATCGCGCGAACCGATCGCCACGCGCAGGCCGGCCTTCGCCCACCTGCGGGCGAGCGCCGCCCCCAGCTTGCCCGTGCCGCCGATCACGCCGATCGTTGCTGTGCTGTCGATGACCATCTGTCCGTCTCTCCTTTGAGGTCGGCGGAGGCCTGCGTCGGCAGGCCGCTCCCTATGCCTGCCACGCTAAGAGACGGGGGGGCGGGCGGCATCGTCCGATCGGACGAGTCGCTCTGCACCGGGGTTCAGTCGCCCCGGGGCGGGCGCAGGCTGCCGACGCGCAGGTGGCGGCTGAGGTCGCCGGTGAAATCAAGGTGACGGTAGTCGCGTTCGACGAACTGCCAGGCCCCGTCGATGCGGGCAAAGCGGTCGAAGTAGCGTCCGCTGGCGATTACCTGCAGCGGGAAGCCCTCGGTGGCCTGCATCACCGTGTAACACGAGCGCGCCCGCGCGGTGCCGGCGGCCTCGTCGATGTCGAGGATGGGATTGGTGATCAGGTGCCGCGTGCGCGGCGTGCCGCAGGGATGGATGATCAGGATGCGGCGCCACAGCGCGAGCAGGCCCGTGGCGTCGAGCGTCGCGGCGCCCGTCTCCACCCGTGCATGGCGGAACATCGCCGCGGCGTCCTCGAGGCGGCCTTCGTCGATGGCCTCAGCGTAGCGGTAGAGCAGGTTGCAGATGTCGAGCGTGCTGGTGCTCATCGGGGTGTCCGGTTGAGAGCCACTCCCTCCCCTTCAAGGGGGCGGAGGCGGGGTTTCGCAGAGCAGCGCTGTGCGCCGCCGCAGCGGCGGAGCGAAGCGGAGACTCCTGGGTTGGGGTGGGGATGGGTTATCAGACGCCGCAGAAACCCATCCCCCTCCTAACCTCCCCCTTGAAGGGGGAGGAATAAGGTGGCCAAGTAGGCTTCATGTATTTGACTGCCGCCTTAACCGACGGCCAGCCCGGCGAGCATGCCCGACTTGACTGCGCCCTCGATGTAGCCGAGCTGAGCGCCATCGCCGACGGCGCTCACCGGCACGCCGGCCGCTTCGAGCGTGCGCGCCAGGCTGTCGTCGGGCCGCGCACCCACGGCCAGCACCACCGACTCGGCCGCGAGTTCGTGGCGATTGCCTTCGGCGTCGGTCCAGGTCAGTTTCTTCTTGTCGATCGATTCGACCTTCGCCTTCGTGTGCAGCACGACCCCGTGCTGGCGCAGGGTGTCGAGCACGCGCCAGCGGCGCACGATGGAGAGCTCGCGTCCGAGGCTGGGGCCTTCCTCCAGCACCACGACCTCGCGGCCGCGGTCGACGAGGAACTCGGCCAGCTCGACCCCTACGAGGCCGCCGCCGATGATGGCCACCTTCTTGCCGAGCGGCATCCACACCCGCGACAGGTTCTGGATCGCGTCGGTGCTGTCGGTGACGCCGACCAGGCTGCCGGCCTTCATCAGCGCGCGCTGGGCGAGCGAGAGCTTGCGCTTGGCGATCTCCTCGGCGCGGTCGTCGGTCATCAGGCGCCGCAGTTCGTCGCCCGACCACACGTGGTCGAGCTCCGCACCGGCGATCGGCGGGGCGTTGCGTTCGGCGCCGCTTGCGACGATCACCGATGTGGCGCCCAGCGATTTGATCAGCTCCGGCGTCGCCGCGGTATTGAGGCGCACTTCAATATCGAGCTTGCGCATCTGCGTGACGAGATAGTCGAGCAGGGCGCCGTTTTCCGCATAGGCCAGTGCGGCAAAGAACAGCGTGCCGCCCAGTCGCCCGCTGCGTTCGAGCAGCGTGACCTTGTGGCCCCGCAGTGCCGCCGCGCGCGCGGCCTCCATCCCGCCAGGACCGCCGCCGACCACGACGACGTGGCCAGGCTTCGCGGCCGGCGCGAGCGGGATCTCGGCCTCGTGACCGGTCAGCGGATTGACCGCGCACTTGACGCGCTCATTGATGAAGATCTGGCTCACACAGGCGTAGCAGTAGATGCAGGGGCGGATGTCCTCGGGGCGGCCCTCGGCGAGCTTCTTCGGCAACTCCGGGTCGGCGAGCAGCTTGCGCGCCATCGCGACGAAGTCGCACTGGCCGGCCGCGATCGCGTTATCCGCCACTTCCGGCTCCAGCCGGCCGACCGCGATCACCGGGATCTTCAGCCCTTCCTTGATCTCGGCGGCCCAGTGCAGGAAGCCGGCCTTCTGCTGCACCAGCGGGGCCTCGGTGAAGGCGACGCCGGTGCTGATGTTGGCGTACGCGGACACGCTCACCGCGTCGCAGCCGGCGTCCTCGCCCATCTTCGCGAAGACCTTGGCCTCGTCGAGCGTGATGCCGCCGTCCATGCGCAGCTCGTAGGCGTCGAGCCGCAGCCACACCGGGTAGTCGGCACCGACGCGGGCGCGCACCGCGGCGATCACTTCGCGCAGGAAGCGGCCACGGTTCTCGATCGAGCCGCCGTACTCGTCGTCGCGCTTGTTGAAGTAGCCGGACAGGAAGCCGGCGATGATGTAGGTGTGGGCGGCGTGGATCTCGACACCGTCGAAGCCGGCCCGCCGCGCGCGATCGGCCGCCGCGGCGAACCACTCGATCATCTGCGCGATGTCCGCCTTGTCCATCACGCGAATCTTCACGCCGGCTTTCTCGCGGCTCTTCGACGAGCTGATGAAGGCGCCCATCTCCTCCTGCGTCAGCGCGGCGAACATGTCCGTCTTCAGCGCCGGCGGCATCGACGGCACCCACAGCTCGCGCCCCTCGGCGAGATCGCGCACCGCGGTCTTGCCCGCGTGCTGCAGCTGGATCGCGATCTTCGCGCCGTGCTTGTGCACCCGCTCGACGATCCCCATCAGGCCGGGAATGAACTTGTCGTCCGAGAGGCCCACCTGGTAGGGCTCCGCCGTGCCGTGCGGATAGGCGATGGCGCCGACCCCCATGGTGATCAGGCCCGCCCCGCCGGCGGCGCGCGCCTCGTAATACGCCTGGATGCGTTCGCCGCAAGTACCGTCGGATTCGGCGAAATTGGACCCCATCGGGGCCATCACGATGCGGTTCCTGAGCTGCATGCGGCCGATGCGGCCCGGTTGCAGCAGGTTGTCGAAATCTCCCATGACTCGGCTTACCCCTTGGTCAGAAAATCGATGCAACTGCGGTTGAAGAGGTCGCGATGCTCGACCTGGACCCAGTGGCCGCAACGGTTGAGCACGATCATGCGGGCATCGCGGGCGTTCTCGATCAGCTTGAGCGCGCCGCTGTGCGGGTTGAACTTGTCGTCGGTGCCCCAGAAGCCGAAGATCGGCACCGCGATCTCGCGCAGGCGTTCGGTCATGTTCGGCACCAGCATCGTGGAGAACAGGTTGGCCGGCTGCAAGGGCGCGATGGCGGCGCGCTCGGCGATGATCGAATCGTCCAGAAGCGCCGGATCGAACACCTGCAGGCTCATTACGTGGCGCATCTCCGCAGGCCCCATCGGCCCTTTCGCGAAGGTCTCGACCATGCGCACGATGCCTTCCATGCGGAAGTAGGTCTCGCGCTCTTCGACGCCGCCCGGCGCCATCAGGATCAGGCGCTCGACCGTCTCGGGATGCGCCAGCGCCTGGCCCAGCGCGATCGCGCCGCCGAGCGAGTTGCCGAGCAGCGTGCAGCGTTCGACCCCGACCGCCTTCAGGAAGGCATGCAGGTTGGCGATGAAGAAATCGAGGTTGTACTGCGCGTCAGCGGGCTTGTCCGAACGCCCGAAGCCGGGCAGATCGAGCACAATGTTACGGAATCCCGCTTCGACGAAGGCTGGGTAATTGCCCTTGAAGTTGCTGTAGCCGCTCGCGCCCGGGCCGCTGCCATGGAGCCAGACCACCACCGGCCCCTGGCCGACGTCGAGGTAGTGCAGGCGCAGGCCGTTTTCGAGCTCGGCGAAGCGGTCGAGGGGGATGGGCAGATCGGGCGAGGTCATCGAGAAGGTTCCGGGTGGGGCATGTTTATCGGTATTTTTGAGTTGCACTCTCAGGCTCGAGCGGGGGCGCCCGCCATCAGCGCTGTGCTGCCGAGCAGGCGGCGGCGATACCGCGGCAGGGCGCTCAATAGGCATATGGCGGTCAGAACGTAGAGCACGACCGTGCTGGCCAGGGCGTAGCGCAGCGCCTCGTGGCCCACGCGGTCCGTGAAGAGGTCGCTCAGCCCGCCGACGACGAGCGGACCGAGACCGACGCCGAACAGCGTCATGCTCATGACGAAAAGCGCCGTGGCCTGGCCAAGGCGATTCGGAGGGAAGAGGTGGCTGATGGCACCGAAGCAGGGTACTGCCCACCAGATCGCCGTGAAGCTGAATCCCAGGTAGAACAGGAACGCTTCCGGAACTGGCAGGGCGCCGATATTGAATGCGATGCCTGTCGGCCACAGGTAGAAGGCGAGGCCCAGGGGCACGCTGATCAGGCAGCCGACCATCGGGATGATCAGCTGCCAGCCCGGATCGCGCGCCACCATGCGGTCGGTGAGGCTGCCGCACATCAGTGTCCCGATCGTTGAGCAAATCCCTCCCCCGAGGCCGACCAGCAGTCCTGCCTGCTGCACCGTCAGGCCATGCGAACGGATCAGAAAGCTGGGGTTCCAGGTGCCGACGGCGTAGCCCATCACGGCGGCCAGCGTGCCCGCAGCGACGACGAGCAGGAATGCCGGCGTCGCCAGCAGCGAACGCAGTGTGCTGCGCCAGTGCTCGTCGGGCGTGCTGCCGGTTCCCGGTTGTGGCACGACAATGCGTGGGCTGCGCACGGTGAACAGGAATATCAGTCCGAGCAGCACGCCGGGGGCTCCGATCACGATGAACGCCGTGCGCCAGCCGTAGGTTTCAGCAATCCAGCCGCCCAAGCCCAAACCCAGCACGGCCCCGAGACTGGGGCCCATCAGGAACACCGACAGGGCGCGCGAGCGCTTTTGCGGAGGATAGAGCTCGGACACCATTGCCACCGACGGCGCCGTGCCGCCGGCCTCGCCTACCGCGACGCCAATGCGGAACAACAGCAGCATCGCGAAGCTTGTCGCAAAACCGCACAGCATGGTCATCGCACTCCAGGCGATGCAGGCCAGTGCGATGACGGGTTTGCGCCCGATGCGGTCGGCGAGACGGCCGAAGGGAAAACCGAAAATGGTGTAGAAGATTGCGAAGGCCACGCCCGACAACAGGCCGATCTGGATGTCGGAAATGCCGAACTCCTGCTTGATCGGCTCAATCAGGATCGAGACCACGAGCCGGTCGATGTAGTTGAAGACGTAGATCGTCGCCAGCATGAACAGGGCGTAGTGCGAATGCCAGGTCACGCGCTGCGGGGTAGCGGGGCTCGTGCTCACTGCCTGTCTCCTTGCATTGTCTGTGTGCCGGGCGAGCGGCTCGCTCCGCATCCGTGGCCGCAATTGTCCCGCTCCCCTGAGGAGGGACATCGTCCATTCAGACGAATCGCGCTGCCGCGCCGCCGTCGCCGATGATGAAGTGTTTAGTCTCAACGGACGATGAGCCTGCACGGTGAGCTTCGGACAATGCATCGGCCTTGGCGGCGGCTTTTCTTGCAGGGTAGAGCGCTTGCGAGGCGCGCGCCGCTGCTATCGTTTGCGAACTGCCGGGCTACGGATGCCTGCACGGATTATCTGGGGGAAGTGGAATGGATCAACACGACGTGGCGCAGGGGCGCCGTGACTTCCTGAGAGCGGGCGCTGCGCTGGGCGGCGCTGCGGCGATGGGGCTGGGCGTCAGCGCACCGGCTGCGGCGCGGCCGCAATCCTCGCTGCCGCTGCCCGAGTACGAGCGCTGGGATGCGACCGAGATCGCGCGCCTGATCCGGTGTGGCGACGTGAAGCCGAGCGAGGCGCTGGAGGCGGCCATCGCGCGGGCGGAAGCCTATTCGGCCATCAACGCCTTGACGGTCCCGCACTTCGATCTTGCGCGCGAGCAGGCGAGGGCACTCGACGCAGCCGGCAAGGCCGAACGCGAGGCCCGTCCGCCGCTTTCCGGCGTGCCCTTCGCACTGAAGGACTTGTCCGTCGCGATGAAGGGGACGGTGACCACCAACGGCTGCGCCTTCTTCAAGGATGCGCTCGCCGACCACGACTCGACGCTGGTGCAGCGCTACAAGGCGGCGGGGCTGAACATCTTCGCCAAGCTCGCGTCACCCGAGTTCGGCCAGACCGGGACCACCGAATCGCGTCTGTTCGGCCCCACGCGCAACCCGTGGGACCTCGGCCGCAGCTCGGGCGGCTCGTCCGGCGGCGCCTCCGCAGCCGTTGCGGCGGGCGTGGTGCCCGTTGCGCATGCCAGCGACGGCGGCGGATCCATCCGCATCCCGGCCTCGCACTGCGGGCTGTTCGGGCTCAAGCCCAGCCGCGGCCTGATCCCGATGGGGCCGGGGGCGCTGGAAGGCTGGATGGGACTTTCGGCTCACAACGTCATCAGCCGCAGCGTGCGCGATACCGCGCTGCTGATGCAGCTGAGCCAGGGCCCGGAGGCGGGAACGCGTGCGGCGCCCGCCACCTCGGACCTCTTGAAAGCGCTCGGCAAGTTCCCGAAGGGGCTCAAGATCGGCCTCTTCGAGACCAATCTCTTCGGCATGGGCGTGCATCCCGAGTGTCTCGAAGCCGTGCAGAAGGCGGCGACCCTGTGCGCCGGGCTCGGCCACCACGTCGAACCGCTCTCGCTGCAGCAACTGCCCTTCCTCGAGATGTTCGGGGGCATGGGCGTGATGACCGCCACCGGCATGCTGTACACGGTGCGGGCGCGGGAGAAACTCCTCGGGCGTCAGGCGCGCGAGGACGAATTCGAGCCGATCAACTGGCTCTCCCAGCAAAAGGCGCAGAAATACTCTGCCGAACAGCTCTATGCGGCGCGTTCGGTGTTCGATCAGGCGGGGCGGATCTTCGACGAGGTGTTCGGGCGCTACGACCTGATCCTCTCGCCCACCACCGCCGCACTGCCCCCGAAGCTGGGCGAGCTGTCGCTGGACCAGCCGTTCGACGATTTCGCGAAGCGCGCCGTGCTCGCCTCGCCCTTCACCGCGATGTTCAACATGAGCGGTCACCCGGCCATGTCGGTTCCGCTGCACTGGAGCGCGGACGGGCTGCCGATCGGCGCGCAGTTCGCCGCCCCCTACGGCGGGGAGGCGCGGCTCATCGCGCTGGCCGCGCAGCTGGAAAGGGCCGCGCCGTGGGCCGACCGCCGCCCGCCCGCGCTGGCGTGACATTGGATCGCATCGCATGAGCGCATCGCACTCAAGAGGCATTGCCGTCGTCACCGGAGCCAGTCGCGGCGTGGGCCGCGGCGTGGCTGAAGCGCTCGGCGCGGCCGGCATGACCGTGTATGTCACCGGCCGCAGCGAGCGGGAGGGTGACTGTCGGGTGGGAGACGCGCGCCTCGGCGGCACCATCCACGCCACCGCTGCGGCCGTCACGGCCGCCGGCGGGCGGGGGATCGCCGTGCACTGCGACCATGCCGACGACCCGCAGGTCGAGGCGCTGTTCGAGCGCGTCGGGCGCGAACAGGGTCGGCTCGAGGTCCTCGTCAATAACGCGATCTACATCGACGACAGCCTCATCGAGCCCGGCCCGTTCTGGACCAAGCCGCGCAGCCAGGTGCGCATCCTGGAGGTCGGCCTGCGCTCGAGCTACATCGCCGCACATTGCGCCGCGCCGCTGTTGCTGAAGAGCGGGCATGGGCTCATCGCCTTCACGTCGTCCTACGGTGCGGGCTGCTACATGCACGGCCCGGCCTATGGCGCGCAGAAGGCCGGTTGCGACAAGATGGCCGCGGACATGGCGGTCGATTTCGAGGGCACGGGCGTCGCAGCCGTGTCGCTGTGGCTGGGGATGCAGCGCACCGAGCGCACCGAGTTCGCCGCCCGCCGTCGCCCGGACGCCTATGGCGGCATCGGCACGCGCAGCGAAAGCCCGCAGTTCACCGGACGGGTCATCGATGCCTTGTGGCGCGACCCGGAGCTTGCGAGCCTGTCGGGTCAGACCCTGATCGTGGCCGAGCTCGCGCTGCGCTACGGCATCCGTGACGGGGACGGGCGCCAGCCGCCGTCCTGGCGCGCCACCCTCGGCGCGCCGCGCGACTACCACCCCGCACGCGTCGCCTGAGACTCCCCGCATCCCGTCCGTTTTGACGATGCGGCCCTGCCGGGCGACCCTAAGAATGGCGGCGTATCCATCCTTCGAGGTTTACGCCGTGAGACAAGTGCCTTCCTACGTGCCCGGCCATCAGCTGCTTGCCGGCAAGTCCGTCCTCATCACCGCCGCAGCGGGGGCCGGCATCGGCTTTGCCGCAGCGCGCAAGTGCGCCGAGGAGGGGGGCCGCGCGCTGATGATCTCGGACATCCACTCGCGACGCCTGGAAGAGGCGGTCGCGCGGCTGAAGGCCGAAACCGGCCTGCAGGACGTCTGGGGCCAGCTGTGCAACGTCACGAACGAGGAGGAGGTCCAGGCGCTGGTCGCGGCGGCCGAGGATAGGCTCGGCGGCGTCGACGTCCTGATCAACAACGCCGGCCTGGGTGGCGAGAAGCGCGTCACCGAGATGAGCGACGAGGAATGGACCCGCGTCCTCGACATCACGCTGACGGGCACCTTCCGCATGACGCGGGCGATGCTGCCGCACATGGAGCGGCGCGGGCGCGGCGCGATCGTCAATAACGCGTCCGTGCTGGGCTGGCGCGCGCAGAAGGGCCAGGCGCACTACGCGGCCGCCAAGGCCGGCGTGATGGCGCTTACCCGCTGCTCGGCGCTGGAAGCCGCCGAACACGGCGTACGCATCAACGCCGTATCGCCCTCGATCGCGCTGCACGACTTCCTGAAAAAGGCCTCCAGCGAGGAGCTGCTCGCGCAGCTCACGAGCCGCGAAGCCTTCGGGCGCGCGGCCGAAGTGTGGGAAGTTGCGAACGTCATGGTGTTCCTCGCCAGCGACTACGCCTCCTACATGACGGGCGAAGTGCTCTCCGTCAGCTCGCAGCACGCCTGAGGGGGGCGCAATGACTTTGGTTGTTACCAGTGTCGGCGAACTTGTCGCCGCCGAGGGGAGCGAGCTGGGCGCCACCGACTGGATCGAGCTGACGCAGGAGCGTGTGAACCGCTTCGCCGATGCGACCGACGATCATCAGTGGATCCACGTCGATCCCGCGCGCGCCAAGGACGGCCCGTTCGGCGCCTGCATCGCGCACGGCTACCTGACGCTCGCGCTCGCGAATCTCTTTCTGCCGCAACTGCTCCGCGCCGAGCGCCTGAAGATGGGCGTCAATGTCGGCTGCGAACGCGTGCGTTTTCCCGCCGCGGTCAAGGTGGGCTCGCGCATCCGCGGCCGCGGCGAGGTCCTCAAGGTCGAGCGCATCCGCGACGCGGTGCAGTCCATCGTGCGCGTGACGATCGAGATCGAGGGCAGCGATCGCCCCGGCTGCGTCGTCGACACCATCAGCCGCTACACCTTCGAGGACTGAAGGTCCTTTCCCCCATGCAGCAGGGCCGGCGCCCAAGCCGGCCCACCCATTCGAGACGAAACCAGGGAGCAAAGCAGACATGAGCGAAGCCGTCATCGTATCCACCGCGCGTACCGCGCTGACCAAATCCTTCCGAGGTTCCTTCAACGACACCGAGGCGCCGGTGCTCGGCGGCCATGTCGTGCGTGCCGTGGTCGAACGCGCCGGCATCGAGCCGGAAGCGGTCGAGGACGTCATCATGGGGGCCGCCGTGCAGCAGGGCACCCAGGCGTACAACATCGGGCGCCTGTGCGCCTACACCGGTGGCCTGCCGGACAGCGTGCCGGGCATGGCGCTAGACCGCATGTGCGCATCCGGCCTGATGACCATAGGCGTCGCCGCCAAGAACATCCTCGCCGGCGAGATGAAGATCGCGGTGGCGGGCGGCGTCGAGTCGCTGTCGCTGACGCAGACCAAGCACAAGAACACCTATCGCGCCCAGTCCGAGGCGGTGAAGGCGATTGTTCCGGCCGCCTACATCCCGATGCTGGAGACGGCCGAGATCGTCTCCAGCCGTTACGGCATCACGCGTGCGGCGCAGGACGAGTTCTCGTTGCAGAGTCAGCAGCGCACCGCGGCCGCTCAGGCGGCGGGCCTCTTCGACGACGAGATCGTCCCGCTCGCGGCGAAGAAGCTGCTGTTCGACAAGGAAGGCAAGCCGGCCGGTCACGAGGACGTCGTCGCCAGCCGCGACGAGTGCAACCGCGCCTCGACGACGCTGGAAGACCTCGCGAAGCTGCAGCCGGTGTTCAAGGACGGCCAGTGGGTGAAGCAGGGCGAATACATCACCGCCGGCAACGCCTCGCAGCTGTCCGACGGCGCCTCGGCGGCGCTCGTGATGAGCCGCGCCGAAGCCGAACGCCGCGGCATCGCACCGCTGGGAGCCTACCGCGGCATCGCCGTCGCCGGCTGCGCGCCCGATGAGATGGGCATCGGGCCGGTCTTCGCGATCCCCAAGCTCCTCGACCGCTTCGGCCTCAAGGTGAGCGACATCGGCCTGTGGGAGATCAACGAGGCCTTCGCCTGCCAAGTGCTCTACAGCCGCGACAAGCTGGGCATCCCCAATGAGCGCCTGAACGTCAATGGCGGAGCGATCGCCATCGGCCACCCGTTCGGCATGTCCGGGGCGCGCATGGTCGGCCACGCCCTGCTCGAAGGTCGCCGCCGCGGCGTGAAATACGTCGTCGTGTCGATGTGCATTGGCGGCGGGATGGGGGCGGCGGGCCTCTTCGAGGTGCTGTGAGGAGGCGACATGAGCCGCCGAGCCGAGTGTGGAACGGACTACCGAAAACTCTTTCCGGTCGCGTCGATATCGATCGGTCGGCATGCATGTCGAGCTACGTCACCCAGCGCCGACCGTGATTGACTGTGCCGCGAGGACTATTACTTTGGGCATAGTCAGCACCGTTTAGTCCCAACGGACGATGTGAGGGCTGGTCAACACGAAAAAAATGGCAACAGATGCGCGGGACCGTAAAACAACGACCGATGGCATCTACACAAGTGTTTAACCGAAACACAGAATAAAGACGCCGAACAGGCAGGAGACATCGATGATGAAGAACCGTATCTGGATACCGGTCATGGCGACAGTAGCGCTCTCTGTGACTGCGGGACCAGCGGTCGCCAAGATCAGCGAAGCTGAGGCAGCCAAGCTGGGCAAGGAGCTGACCTGCGTCGGCGCCGAGGCGGCCGGCAACAAGGACGGCACTATTCCGGCCTTTTCGGGCAAGTGGCTGGGCACTCCCCCGGGAGTGAAATACACCCCGCACGTCGGGCAGCATCCCGTGGACGTCTATCCGGACGACAAGCCGCTCTACGAGATCACCGCGTCGAACATGAGCAAGCATGCCGACAAGCTCAGCGACGGGCAGAAGGCGATGTTCCAGAAGTATCCCGAGACCTTTCGCATTCCCGTCTATACGACGCGTCGAGATTTCCGGTATCCCGACTTCGTCTGTGAAATCGCGAAGAAGAATGCGCTCGAAGCCGAACTCGTGGATGACGGCCTGGGCTACAAGGGATACAAGGGCGCGATCGGCTTCCCGGTCCCGAAGGGGGCGATGGAACTGCTCGCGAACATGAACTTCCCCTACCGCGCCTTCACGGAAAACACAACCCGCGACATCGCCGACGTCGGATCCGACGGCACCGTATCGTCGTGGGGACGGCAGTGGAACCGCAATTACAACGTCGTCACGCAACCGGACGAGATCGGCAAGCCGATGGATGGGGTGATGGCTTTTGCGCGGACCGCGACCTTGCTTCCGGAACGCGAACGCGGCGGCCTGACTGCCACCCAGGAGCCGGTCAATTTTGCGCAGGGCAAACGCCTCGCATGGCAGTACGACCCGGGAACCCGGCGCGTGCGCCAGCTGCCGGTTTTCGGCTTCGATACGCCCCTGAGCGGAACCTCCGGCAAGATGACCATCGACCAGGACCGCCTGATGAACGGCGATCCGAGCCGCTACGAGTGGAAAGTGCTCGGCAAGCGCGAAATGTTCATCCCCGCCAATGCCTACCGCATCCACGCCAAGAGCGTCAAATATGCGGATCTCCTCAAGAAGGGGCACGCCAATCCGGACCTCATGCGCTATGAATTGCGCCGGGTGTGGGTGCTGGAAGGGAACCTGAAGGAAGGCTTCCGCCACGTCTTCGGCAGGCGCGTGATGTTCATCGACGAGGACACCTGGCAGGCCTCGATGTCGGACTTCTACGACCAGCGCGGGCAACTCTGGCAGCACGCCTTCATCAACCACTACTACGCCTTCGATCTCAACGCGTGGCATGCCGGCAGCAGCTTCTACCACGACCTCAACTCGGGTGGTTACGTCGGCTACAACCTTTTCCAGGAACGCGAAACCGGTCCGATCCTGAACAAGGGCGACATGACGCGGGACATGTTCACTCCGGCCGCGATCCGCGCCGGCGGCAACTGATCTGACCGATCTCGAGGGAGTAAACAGAATGAATCAGAAGCGCAGCTTGTCCCCGCTGGTCGCGGCACTGATGTGCGCCGGCCTTGCGAGTCCCGCGATCGCCGGCGAGGCGATCAAGTTCGACAACGGCATGACGCTCGATTGGCGGGTGAATACGACCTACACCCTGTCGACGCGCCTCGAATCGCGAGATCGGTTGTTGAGCGGTACTTCCAACCCCGGTGGCAATGACGGCAACAACAACTTCGATCGTGGGTCGCTCACGTCGAATCGCATTGGTGTCCTGCTGGACGCGCATTTGTTCAAAGGGGAAAGCGGACTCGTGCTCTCGGCGAGCAGTTTTTATGACGACGTCTACCACCGCTCGAACGACAATTCCTTCCCCGTCAATAAGCCGGGGGACGTCGACGAATTCACGAGCGATGCCAAAAAATATCATGGTGGCTACAGCCGGATCCTGGACTTGTACGGCTACACCAGCTTCGGCGTAGGCGACCAGGGACGGGCGACCGTCCGTATCGGAAAACACGCGGTGTCCTGGGGCGAGGCGCTTTTTCTCCCGGGCATTGCACTGGCGCAGGGGCCTGCGGACGGCACCAAAACCGGCATTCCCGGTACCGAGACCAAGGACCAGCTCCTGCCTGAAGACCAGATCTCCGGGCAGTACGAGGTCAATGACAAATGGTCCCTCCTTGCCCATGCCCAGTACGGCTGGCACAAGACCATCGCGCAGGCTCCGGGTGCCTTCCTGAGCACCGGCGACAGCGTCGGGCCGGGCGCTTCTTGCCTGCAGTCCTACGTCAGCATCCCGGCCGTGCCGGCACTTGGATTCGGCGGGTACAACGGCTGCTCCTTCGGCAGGCGCGGCAAGGACATCCGTCCCGACGACACGGGGCAATGGGGCGTCGGAACGCGTTACCGGATAACGGACGAGACGGAACTGGGATTCTATTACCTCAATTACCACGACCGTACGCCTCTGCCCGAAATCAACGCCTTCACGCCGCCGGTGGTCACGCTGCCGCCGGCCATGGGCGGCGCTGCGCTCGGCCGGGGCAGCTATCGCATCCGTTATTTCGACGACATCAAGCTGGTCGGCGCGTCCTTCAGCACGATGGTCGGCATCGCCGCGGTCGCTGGCGAGTTCTCGTACAAGCAGGGTGCGCCGGCGCTGGTCAATACCGTCATTAATCCCCGCACGGGTGCCAGTCTGCCTACGCCGACCCGCGCCGACGTGATGCAGACCAACCTCAACACCTTCATCAACTTCGGCCGCACCATGCTGGCGCCGCAGACCCTGTTCCTCGCCGAGTTCTCTTATGTAGACGTCTCGAACGTCGATTCGAGGAAGGCTGTCGGCGTAGGGGCGATGGGGCCTGCCGCCGCCTTCTTCCCGGCATCGTCCGACCTGACGTTCGGAAACCACGGCCTCGCCTTCTCGTCGACGCTCACGCTGACCTATCCCGGCATCGCCGAGGGCCTGGATCTGGCCATTCCCATCAGCTACGCGCATCAGTTGCAGGGTCGCACCCTGCTGGGCGGCGTCGGCGGCGAGGGCGACCGCAGGTTGAGCATCGGCGCGAACTTCACCTACCAGCGCAACCTGCAGATCGGCCTGACGTATCTCGGCTACCTGGGGTCGGCGAGCCTGGATCCGGTGGAGTACCGTCCGCTCACGGACCGGGATCAGCTGTCCCTCGTGGTGAAGTACTCGTTCTGAATCTCCTGATCCAGGGGAAGAGAAACCGGGCCTTGCGCCCGGTTTTTTATTTGTAGGTGATCCGCGGATCTTGAACGCAAGGAAGGGCGGCAAAGAGAACAGTCAGCCGTCTGTCGCGTGCGGGGCGATGAGGGACTGAAGGTCGGCCCGAGCGGTCGTTGGCATCCAACGTTTTTTCCGCTTGCAATGCGCCAGTCAACTGCCGTTCAGTCGTTGGCCGAAGTCAATATCGGCTTTTCACTTCGAGTTGCAGCCGGACCTGACCCAAACCGGCGAATGCATCTTGGTCTGTTCAATGGCCGGTTCCGCGTGGCACAGCGTCTAGGCCGACGCATCCGGACGCGGTACAGTTCGTCTGGCGAGGTCGAGGAGGCGTCCTAGAGGGGACGCATCGCATCTTTTGATGCCGTCCGAATTGGGGGATATGCTCCTCAATTTTGTCATTGGAGGAAGCGCCATGGAAATTGAGCCCAAGAAGCGGGGCACACCGCCCGACCTGCCGCGACTCATCCAAGACGTCTTGGCTGAGCTGGGGTATGACGCAGATGCCGCCGCAGTAGCTGAGCAGGTGCGCCGCCTCGACATCGGCCTGCCGGTCGAGGACGAGTTCTCGGTCGTTTGCGCTTGGCTCGGGAAGTGCCAGCTCCTGCACAAACTCGACCAGCACCAGGTGCCCATAGCCTCCAAGCAGAAGTTTCAGGTGCCTGACCTGCTGGCCAAGTTCTCGACCCAGACCAGTAAGTCCCCCATGTTGATCGAGGTGAAATCAAAGAACGAGCCCCGTCTGTCGTTTAGGCCCGACTACCTGGAACGCCTGCAGAACTACGCCGACCTAGTGGGCATGCCTCTACTAATCGCGTGGAAGTTCCACAGCGTATGGATGCTTTTCGAGGTGCGGCACATGAAGAAGGCTGCCAAGAACTTCAACATCACGCTGAATACTGCGATGCAGGAGAACCTGCTCGGCGCCCTGGCCGGCGACGTCGCTTACAAGATCGGCGCCGGCGCGGGGATACATTTACGCTTTCGCAAGGACAAGCTGCTCGGGATCGAGAAGTCCGACGAGGGCTACTCTGAGCAGTGGGCAATGACCATTGACGATGTGAGCTTCACCGACCGCGAGGGTGCCTGTCGCACAGACCTTGACGGCGATGTCCAGTCGCTGTTCACCACATGGGACCTGGAGGACAAGGAGGAGCACACCGACTCCCACGTCCACATGCACTTCATCGCAGGAGGCGAGGGAATGCAGTTCGCCCATACTGCCTTGGTCCGACTGCTGAACTGGGAATCGCCCCACGATAACCGGCCGCACTGGCGCGGGTTGCTGCGGAAGGAACAGGTCACCGCGAACGTGGCGAGCTTTTCAGCCGCGCTGGATGCTGCGTTCCGGCAGAAGGTGGTATCCCACGTTTTCTACTTTCAGCCTCATGCCATGCCGGACTTTTTGCAGCAACAATGTAGGCTTTGAAAAGTAATATAAGCCGATATCAGATACATGAGTGATTCGACAGATGCTTGTTGAGCAAGCCTTCTTTTCACTACCAGAAGTCCTTCACGGAACGGGCTACCAGTCACAAAGCTATGAGTCCGGGATGGTCTCTGCACTGACCCTGTCACTCCTCCAGGTGCTAAACGGGCGCAATGTCCCGAACCCCATAGGCTGCCTGCAAGGCGAGCGACTGCACCGCATCGACGGTCTATAGCCACCAACCATGGCCATTGATCTTCGCTTGTTAGGCAGCAAGCTCGCGAAATATCGAGAGCAGTTGCAAGAATCCAAAATCGATGTTGCATGCTCGACCGGGATCGACGTGGCTCGGCTCGCACAAATCGAAAATGGGCAAATCGAACCCACAGGCGATGAGGTCTTGATCCTTTCTGACCACTATCGCTGCGACTTCAAATTCTTCATTTCCAACGAACAGGTCGCGCCCTTCGAACAGACTGAGACACTCTACCGTGCGCACGGTGCCGACTTCTCCAAGGAAGATCGACGGGCGGTCCAAGACTTTCTCTATCTCTGTGAAACCGAGGACTTCTTGATGCGAGAGATAGGCCGTGCGCCTGGCTCATTCGTATTCTCACCCGCCGGTGACTACTTCAAGGGACACGCCGAGGCGGCCGCGACTCGACTGCGTTCGGTGATGGGCCATGCGGACAATGCTGTTCCCCGGGATGTGTATGCCGAGTTCCGAAGCGTAGGGGTTCATGTCTTTCGGCGAAAGCTAGGCAACTCGAACATCTCCGGGCTGTTCATTGCGCACCCAGTCGCTGGCAAGTGCGCCTTGGTGAACTACAGCGAGGACATCTACCGGCAGCGATTCAGCGCGGCACACGAAATGGCCCACGCCATCTTCGATGCCAACAAAGGAGCCACTGTTAGCTTCGAGCGCCCAGAGGGCGCTGATCTCGTCGAAGTCCGTGCGAACCGATTCGCCTCCTGCTACCTCATGCCTCCGGCGTTCCTGTCAAAGCTGCCGAACCCGAACGCTTGGAGCGATTCCGATGCGATCGATTGGGCCAACAAGTTACGGGTGAGTTGCTCGGCCCTGGCCATCGCGTTGCGAGAGGCAAAGCTTGTCGATCAACCCACCTACATCCGAATTTCACGACTCCGCATCCCCATGGGTGTCAAGATCGACCCGGAGCTTCCCGCGTCGCTCAATCCCGCACAGCGCGCGCGCAAGGAGCAGTTGCTGGAGCGAGGCCTCTCAGACCACTATGTCGCGCTCTGCTTTGAGGCCCACAGCTCTGGCGTAATCAGTCAAGGCCGGCTAACCGAGGCACTGCTGTGCAGCCACGCGGAATTACTTGAGCTAGCCAGCCTTTACGGCCGTACGCTCCATGGCCATTGACCCGTCAAACTTCCATCCGATCAACGTCGCCGACACGTGCGCGGTATGGAACATCCTGTCGTCCCCTCGGCTGAACGTAGCTGCCCAAGAGGCACGATGCGACTTCTGCGTGACCAGCTTCGTCCAATACGAATGCCTGATCAAGCCACGAAAGTCGATCTTGCCGAGCGAGCAAATCTTGATGGATCGCCTGCGAGGTGAGCAGCGGCGCGGTGCCTTCATAGCCCACTCGTGCAGCATCGAGGACCTTCAAGCCATCGAGACCTTGGAGAGGCGCAAGAAGCTAGGCAAAGGGGAGCTTTCGTCGATTGCCTTCGCCATGAAAATCCGCCAAGGATTCATCACCGATGACAGGAAGGCTTGGCAGTTGGCGAAGGACTCGGGCCACCCCTATTCGCAGACGACCCCGCACCTCTTCTCGTGGCTCATCTTCACCTGCAGGCTGGGTGACGGCGACAAGGATATAGTCATCGCCCAGCACGTGGAAGCGGGACGGCATATCGCTCAGCACCTGCAAACGGCCTATGAGATGGCCCTGCAATGCAGGCTCAATTCGACGGTTCGAGCCTAACTTAGGGATGAGCCTATCTCGCCGCCCCCAAAGTCCCGAACGCATCGCTCTGAGTTTCGGGCCCGACGATGACGACCCCGAACGCATCGAGCGAACTGTCATCCTCCCGCCCGACTTCCCTTACATGGAGCTACGTGCCCTCGGTGAAATGTTGGAAGCCGAAGGCGTGTTTGTCCCTGGCTACCAACCTCCTCCCGTGGGACTCTGCCACCCCGATGCCTTCATCTTCGAGGCACAGTTCGAAAATATCCAGACCATACTTCTACCGGATCGGAACATCGCTTCCCGAATGGCCAAGATCGTGGCCGGCGCACCGATGGATGAAACGCTTCGGAAGATCGCCGCGATCAAGGCCTTCTGCCATTTCCTCGACATTCAGATAGAGCCCTCCATTGCCTTCCATGAGCTCGCCCAACTACAAGGCAACGATGCGGCAAACCTGGAGCTAGTCCGATTTCGGGACGCCGACAATGCCGATCCCTACCCGTGGCTGGATCTGGCCTTTGGCGATCTGAATGCGCTGGACCCGATGGAACCTCAACATTCGCCAGAGGCCCACGATCTGGCTTTCCCATTGCGCCGCTGGCGGCGCAACTACATCGCTGCCTTAAAGATTGCCGAACTCGAATTATCCGGCCGACCCAACTTGGATCGGATGCTGGCGTTGCTGTCTTGGATGCGAGACGACTTCATAATCGCAGGGCCTGCGGCTTTGCTTGCCAGCATCTACTTCGCCCCCAATTCTCCGCCCCGTAAGCGCCTCTTTAAGCAACTTTTCTCCCCCAACAGGCTACGAGCTGTCGACGGCGTGCGAAACACGACCTGGGACTTGACGCACTTGAGCGAGATGATCGGGAAGGTGAACGAAGCGAACGACAGCCAGATCCGCCTACTCTTCGCTAGTTTCGATAAGGGGCTGCGCACCTTGGCCGCCCTGTTATTCCATGTTTCGGCCGAAGAGCTTTCCGAGGCGCTGCTGGTTGATGCGTTCGTACCATGGTGGAGCCGTGCCCAAGCCGAACAGATAGCGAAGTCCTTGATCAAGCTCTTGGCTGATCTCAATGACAAAAACCGCAAGCAGCGACAAGCAAATTCACCCGTGTCGATCGATGAAATGATCCAGCGAGGAGAACAGCGGGTCTTGTCTGCCCCCGGCATCTCCGGATAGCGTGATGCAAGCTCCAGCCCTACATCAGGCAACCTCTCATGGCGGAACGGCAGGTTAACGGCATATTGCTGCCGGATGCAGAGCCTCAGGCCAACGGCTGTAAAGGCCGAGGCTCAGACGGCCAGCCCAACAGGCGCAAACGCCGGCTTACCGATTCAGTAGCTGTCGCTCGCTGCCTGTTGCTCACGGACGAACATGCTTTTCCCAGACGGCTGCGGTCGCGATCGCAAGTTCCCAGTCTGGTTGAGCACATGCGCGGACCGCTAGGCGGCCATCATTGGAAGGCGGATAGCTAGCGCGTATGCACCGATGCTGTCGCCGCCGCGGAATATTCCCTGCGCAGGCGTGCGATCAGTTCAGCGACCGTGGGGACGTCGTGGATGGTGCCGATACCCTGGCCGGCTGACCACACGTCCTTCCACGCCTTGGGCTTGTGCTCGATCCCGGCGAACAGGTCGTCCTTGCCGCCGTTTTCCCGCCCGATGAGTCCGTCCGGGTCGATACCCGCTGCAAGCACGCTGTTCTTGAGGTAGTTGGCCGAAATGCCGCTGAAGGCGGGGGTGTAGAGGATGTCGGCGGCGGTGTCGCGGACGATCATTGCCTTGTGGTCTGGATCGGCCGCCGATTCGCGGGTGGCGATGAAGCGGGTGCCCATGTAGCCGAGATCGGCACCGAGGACTTCGGCGGCGCGCAGGCTGCGGCCGGACGACAGCGCGCCGGCGAGTACCAGCGGGCCGTCCCAGAACTCGCGCACCTCGGAGACGAAGGCGAACGGTGACAGGGTGCCGCCGTGGCCGCCGGCGCCGGCGCAGACGAGGATCAGCGCGTCGACGCCGGATTCGATGGCCTTGCGCGCGTGCGCGACGTTGATGACGTCGTGCAGCACGATCCCTCCATAGCCGTGGACCTTTTCGACGACCTTGTCCGGGCGACCGACCGAGGTGATGACAATCGGGACTCTGTGGGCGACGACGCGGCCGAGGTCTTCTTCCTGCCGCGGATTGGACTTGTGCAGGATGAGGTTCACGCCATGGGGTGCGGCGGGATTGTCCGGATGCGCGTCGTTCCATGCGTCGAGCTCGGCGTGGATCTGATCGAGCCAGTCGTCGAGGCCTTCCGAGGGGCGGGCGTTGAGGGTGGGGAAGGTGCCGACGACGCCCGCCTTGCACTGGGCGATCACGAGTTCCGGGCCGCTGGCGAGGAACATCGGAGAGCAGATGAGGGGCAGCGACAGGCGCCCTGCCAGGATCTCGGGAATGGGCATGACGGGTCTCGGAGGGGCGGGGGATCGGAGGTCAGGCCGCTTGCACCATTGTCACTGCAGGGCGCCGGCGGCGACGTCGCGCGCCCAGGGATAGTTCGCCTTGCCGGCCGCCGAACGCTTGACCTCCGGCACGAGGACGATGTCCTTGGGGATCTTGTAGTTGGCCATGTGCTGCTGGCACAAGGCCCGCAATTGTTGGGGGTCGACGCACAGGCCGGGGCGGGGGGCGACCACGGCGACGACCTTCTGCCCCCAGCGCGGATCGGGAAGGCCGACGACGATGGCATCGAAGACGTCCGGGCTCATGCGCAGGACTTCCTCGACCTCTTCGGGGAAGACTTTTTCGCCGCCGGTGTTGATGCAGTTCGAACCGCGCCCGTAGATGACGATCGCACCATCATCAGCGAGCGTCGCGGCATCGCCGGTGAGGACATAGCGCCTGCCGTCGAGCGTGACGAAGGTTTGGGCGGTCTTCTCCGGATCGCCGTAGTAGCCGAGCGGCAGGTAGCCGCTGCGCGCGAGGATGCCTTGTTCTCCCGGTGCGGCGAGGCGATTGCCGTCGACGATCACCGCGAGGTCGGGGCGGGCCGCGATTCTGATCATGCCGCCGTCCGCGGGTTTGCTCCCGAGTCCGAGCTGTCCACCTTCCGAAGACCCCATTCCGTCGCTGAAGAAGACGTTTTGGGGCAGATAGGCTTTGAGCGCTTCCTTGTGGTGATTCGAGAGTACCGCTCCGCCGTTGCCGAAGATGAAGAGGGTCGAGAGATCCCAGCGCGTCGGATTTGCGTTGAGCGCGTCCAGCAGGGGCAAGGCCATCGCGTCGCCGACGATGGTGAGGCCGTTCACCCCTTCGCGCACGATGAGGTCGAGAAGGTGTTCGGCATTGAAGTGACGCTGCTCATTGAGGACCACGGTGTGGCCGGCGAACAGCGACACCATCGTCGCCCAATGGGCGGCACCGTGCATGAGGGGCGCCACCGGCATGAAGCGCAGGGGCGCGCACTTGCGAATGCGATCGGCAAGCTGCGCGGGTGTGGTGATCGGCCCTTCGGCCGGGACGTAGGACGCGCCGCCACCGAGGCTGCCGAAGAAGAGGTCCTTGTGCGGCCACATCACGCCTTTCGGCTTGCCCGTGGTGCCGCCCGTGTAGAGGAGGGAGATGTCGTCGTCGCGGCAGTGCACGTCGCGCAGCACCGACGGATCGGCGGTCAGCGTTTCGTCATAGGGCGTCGCACTGGCAAGCGCAGGCGTGCCGCCGCCGGTGCGCACCTTCACCCGCAGTGCGGGAGCGGCATCGAGGGCGTCGACGACGGCCGCTTCGAGTTCGCCGCTGTAGAACAGCGCCTTCAGGCCGCCGTTGTCGTAGAGGTAGCGCAGTTCGTCCGCGACGTAGCGGTAGTTGATGTTGGCGGGTACGGCGCGCACGCGGCAGGCGGCGAGGAAGGCCTCGAGGTATTCGGCCGAGTTGTACATCTGCAGACCGACCACATCCCCCGGGCCGATCCCCTGTCCGTGCAGCCAGGCGGCCAGGCGCTCGACGCGCTCGGCCATCTGGCCGTAGGTGTGGCGGCTGTCGCCGATCACGAGCGCGTCCCGCTCCGGTACGGTTTCGGCCGTGATCGCGAAGAGATCGGCCAGGCTGAAGCTGCGAGGGGTCATGGTGTCTCCGGTGTAATCGTTGTTCCGGCCGATCAGGCGATCGCGCCGTCGGCCTTGAGTCGTGCGATGGCCTCGTCGGCCCAGCACAGTTCGCGCAGGATTTCGTCGTTGTGTTCGCCCACGGCTGGCGGTCGGCGGTCGAGGCTGAAGCGGTAATTGCTCATCTTCACCGGGAAGGCGAAGTAGGGCGCGCTGCCGCCGTCGGGGAGCGGGGTGTCCACGGTCATCCCGCGCGCGCGGGTGTGCGGGTGCGCGAGTACCTCGTCGATGCGCAGCACGGGGCTGACGCAGGCATCGACGCCGTCGAAGGCGGCCAGCCAGTCGGCGAGCGTGCGCTCCTTGATGATCGCGGCGACCTGAGCCTTGACTGCGGGCCCGGCCTTGCCGGATGCCCAGCCGCTCTTCATGAGTTCAGGGCAGCCTGCGGTCTGGCAGAAGTTCTGCCAGAACTTCGGCTCCAGGGCGCCGACCGCGAGATGCCGGCCGTCGGCCGTCTCGTACGTCCCGTAGCAGGGCAGGGCGCCGCTGAGGGTGTCGTGTCCGGCCGGTATCGCACGCTGGTAGGTGTGCAGGCCGGCGAGGGGCTGAACGTTGAGGGCCATCGCGCAGTCGGTCATCGACACGTCGATGTAGCGCCCTTCGCCCTTGCGCTGCGCATCGAACAGCGCGGCGAGGATCGCCATCGCGGCGGAAAGCGCGCCGCCGGCGAGATCCGCGATCGGGAAGTTGCCCGGATGCGGGCTGCCGGCTGCGGGGGCGCTTTGTTCGAGGATGCCCGCGTAGCTCTGGTAGTTGATGTCGTGGCCGCCCAGGGCCGCGAGCGGTCCGTCCTGCCCGTAGCCGCTGATCGCGCAGTAAACGAGCCGCGGGTTGATCGCCTGCAGCGCGTCGTAGCCGAGCCCGAGCCGCGCCATTACGCCGGGGCGGAAGCCTTCGACGAGGATGTCCGCGTCGCGCACCAGCGCCAGGATCACCTCGCGCGCGCCGGACGCCCTCAGGTCGATGGCGAGCGAGCGCTTGTTGCGATTGACCGCGAGGAAGAAGTGCGAAATGGGCGTGCCGTGCGGGCCGCGTGCGGCCTCGCCCGCGCCGGGCGGTTCGACCTTGATCACTTCGGCGCCCATGTCCGCCAAGTGCAGCGTGCACATCGGGCCGGGCAGGAGCTGGGTGAAGTCGAGCACCTTGATGCCGCTGAGGGGTTTTGTTGTCATGGGGCGTCCTTCTGCATCTCAGGTGCGATCGAGCTCGCGGAACGGCACCTTGCGGTCCGTGCGGATCTCGCCGGGAAGGCCGAGCACGCGTTCGGCGATGACGTTCCGCAGGACTTCGTCCGTGCCGCCCGCGATGCGCGCGCCCGGCGAGCCCAGCCACAGGCGCTGCAGGTAGGGCCAGTCGCCGCCCAGCGCTTCCGATGCGAGCAACCCTTCGGGACCGGCCAGCTCCATGGCGAAGGACGAGATCTCCTGCATCGCCTTGGCGGCGACGAGCTTGGTGATGGACATCTCGGGTCCGGGCGTCTTGCCCTTCGACAGGGCGGTCAGGCCGCGCGAGATGATCAGTGACACGCCCTGCTGGTCGAGGTAGGCGTCGGCGATGCGGGCGCGCACCCGCGCATCCTCGATCGCGGGGCGCTCGTCCCAGACGCAGGTCCGGGCAAGGTCGATGAGGTGCCGGTGCAGGTCGGTCGGCAGGTTGCCGCCGACCGACAGGCGTTCCTGCATCAGCGTGCTCAGCATCACCTTCCAGCCGCCGCCCTCGGGGCCGAGGCGGTATTGGTCCGGGATGCGCACGTCGGTGAAGAACACCTCGTTGAACTCGGAATCGCCGGACATCTGGTGGATCGGGCGGATCTCGACGCCCGGTGCCTTCAGGTCGACGATGAACATCGTGAGCCCGTCCTGCTTGGGCTTGTCCCAGTCGGTACGCGCGAGGAGGATGCCGAAGTCGCCGAAATGCGCCGACGAGGTCCACACCTTCTGGCCGTTGATGAGCCACTCGTCGCCGTCGCGCACCGCGCGCGTGCGCACCGCGCCGGTGTCCGAGCCGGCGCCGGGCTCGGAGAAGAGCTGGCACCAGATCTCCTCGCCCGCGAGGCCCGGGCGCAGGAAGCGCGCCTTCAGCTCGGGCGCGGCCCAGCGCAGAACGGTGGGCAGGCCCATGCCGATGCTGACCTCGAAGATCATCTGCGGCACGAGGTAGGCGGCTTCCTCCTGCTGATAGATCACCTGCTGCATCGCCGTGCCGCCCATCCCGCCCGCTTCGCGCGGCCAGGTGATCGCGGCGTAGCCGGCGGCGGCCTTCTTCGCCTGCCAGGTCTTGGCGAGGGCGAGCTTCGCGGCCTCGTCGAGGCCTTCGCCGAATACTTCGTCGGGACGCGTGCGGCGTCGGCCGTTGGCCGCCAGCCAGCCGCGCACTTCCTCGCGGAAAGCGGCTTCGTCGGGGGAATCGTTGAAGTCCATGTGTCGGTGCTCCGCTTACGCGGCCTCCTTGATCAGTTCATCGGCGAGGCGCGCGCGCCAGGCGTGTTCGCTGCCGATCAGTTGCGCGAGGTGGCGCGCCCTGCGGTAGTAGAGGTGGCAGTCCATCTCCCACGTGAAACCGATTCCGCCATGCAGTTCGATGCCTTCCTCTGCCGCGATCAGGAAGGCGCGGGTCGCCGCGACGCGGGCGGCGGCGGCCGCGCGGGGCAGCTCCGGCGCGTCGGACGACAACGCCCACGCGCCGTAGTAGGCGTGCGCGCGCGCCAGCTCGATGCGCGTATAGATGTCGGCCATCTTGTGTTTGAGTGCCTGGAAGCTGCCGATCTGGCGGCCGAAGGCCTTGCGCTCGAGCGAGTAGTCGCGTGCGAGTTCGAGGATTCGGGCGGCGCCGCCGACCTGCTCGAAGGCGAGCAGGACCGCCGCCGCGTCGAGCACGCGGGCGGCGACGGCCGCGCCATCGGCGGCCTCCAGCCTTTCTGCCGGCGTCCCGGCAAACTCGATCTGCGCCAGCGGGCGCGTCGGGTCGATGGTCGGCAGCGCCGTGCGGCGCACGCCGGGTCCGTTGAGGTCGACCACGACGAGATCCTTGCCGACCTGCAGGACCGCGAGCTGCGCGATGGCGCCGTCGGGCAGGACCGGACTGGTGCCAGTCAGGCGCTGGCCGTCGAAGCTGAGGGGACTCGGTGCGCGGTAGCGCTCGGCGCTGGTGAAGGCCGCGGTGGCGATCACTTCGCCCTGTGCGATCCCGGGTAGCCAGCGCCGCTTCTGCGCTTCGCTGCCCGCCCGCTGCAAGGCCTCGGCGGCCAGGTAGATGCTGGACGACAGCGGCACGGCGGCGAGGTGGCGTCCGGCTTCCTCTGCCACCAGGCATAGTTCCAGATAGCCGAGACCGGCGCCGCCATAGGACTCGGGGATTGCGGCTGCGGCGGCGCCCATCTCGATGAGGTTCTGCCAGACCTTGGCCGAGTGGGTCGCTCGCCCTTCGAGGACCTCGCGTACGGCCTGCGAGGTGCTGTTCTCGGCGAGCATGGTGCGTACCGCTTCCTGCAGGAGGCGCTGGTCGTCGGAAAAATCGAAATTCACGTTGTGCTCCTGGCTATGGGGGCGTGCATGGGGGCCTGGGGGCGTCCGTCAGCGTGCCGCGGCGGGCGGTGTCACCCGGCGCGCGCCGTAGAAGCTCAGGCCTTCCGCGGCCATGTCGCGCAACAGTTGCGGGGCGGCGTACTGATTGCCGTAGCATGCCGCGAGGCGGTCGCATTCGCTGACCACACGTTCGATGCCGATGGTGTCCATCATCGAGAACGGGCCACCGAGGTAGGCCGGGAAGCCGACGCCGAGAATTGCCCCGACATCACCGTCGGCCGGGTCGATCACGATGCCGTCGGCCATCGCCTTGGCGGCATCGACGAGTTGTGCGTAGAGCATGCGCGCCTTGACCTCGTCGACCGTCGGCTGCTCGGCGAGCGGCGGGAACAGTTCGGCCAGCCCCTTCCACAGGCGTTTGCTACCGTCGGCGGCATAGTCGAAGAAGCCCTTGCCGTTCTTGCGCCCGTGGCGGCCCAGTTCGCCGACCAGCTTCTCGACGAGAAGGAAGGTGGGCGTCTCCCTGAATGCGGCGCCTTCATCCTTCTTGCGTTGCTGGCTCGCGTGGTAGGCAGTGTCTAGACCGATCTCGTCCGACACCGTGAGCGGGCCGACCGGGATGCCGGCCATCTTCGCGGCGTTCTCGATCAGCGCGGGATTCACGCCCTCGGTGACCATCGCGAGGCTCTCGTTGACGTAGGCACCGATGAAGCGGCTGGTGAAGAAGCCGGGCCCGTCATTGACGACGATGGGAGTCTTCTTCATCGCCTGCACCAGATCCAGCGCGCGCGCCAACGTTTCCGCGGAGGTCTTGCGGCCGCGGATGATCTCGACGAGGGGCATGCGCTCGACCGGCGAGAAGAAGTGCATGCCGATGAAGTTTTCCGGGCGCGCGCCGGCCTCGGCGAGTTCGGTGATCGGCAGGCCCGAGGTGTTCGAGGCGATCACGGCATCTTTGGGCAGCACGGCCTCCAGCCTGCGCGTGACCTCCGCCTTGATCGCCCGGTCCTCGAAGACCGCCTCGACGACGAGGTCGACGTCGGCGAGACCGGCGTAATCGGTGGTCGGATGGATGCGGGCGAGGATCGCGTCGGCCTTCTCCTGCGTCATGCGCCCCTTGGCGATGTCCTTTTCGAGGCGCTTCACCGAGTAGGCCTTGCCCTTGTCGGCGCCGGCCTGGTCACGGTCGATGAGCACCGTCTCGATGCCTAGCTTGGCACAGTGGTAGGCGATACCCGCCCCCATGAGCCCCGCGCCGACGACGCCGATCTTGCGGAAGGTGGTCTTCGGGACGCCTTCCGGGCGGTGCATCAGCTTGTCCGCCTTGCCCTTGTTGATGAACAGGGTGCGGATCATGTTGCGCGACACGGGGTCGAGCTGCAGCAGCGTGAAGTACTTGGCCTCGACCTCGAGCGCCTTGTCCATCGGTAGCTGCGGCCCCTCGTACAGGCACGAGAGGATGGCCTTCGGCGCGGGCAGGTTGTGAAAGGTCTTGGCTTGCAGCATCGCGTTGCTCACGACGAGCATCTGCGCGATCGCCGGCGTCGTCGGCCCGGCGCCGCCCGGCACCTTGAAACCCTTCTTGTCCCACGGCTGCACGGGGTCGCCTTCTTCGACCAGCCAGCGGCGGGCCTCCGCCAGTAGCTCCTCGGCCGGCACGACCTTGTGCACCAGCCCCATCTTGAGCGCCTTCTCCGCACTGAGGGCCTGGCCTTCTATCAGCACGGGCACGGCCGCCTGGATGCCGACGAGGCGCGACACGCGCTGGGTGCCGCCGCCGCCGGGCAGCAGGCCGACCTGGACCTCGGGCAGGCCGAGCTGGATACCCTTGCTGTCGGCGACGACGCGGTAATGGCAGGCGAGTGCGATTTCGGTTCCGCCGCCCAGTGCGGTGCCGTTGATCGCGCAGGCGACCGGCTTGCCGCAGGTTTCCATGCGACGCAGCAGCTTCGACAATGAGGCATTGCGTGCGAGGCGCTCGGCTACCGGCGTGTCTTGCGCTTCGAGCGAGGCCTCGATTCCCTTCAGGTCTGCTCCGGCGGCGAATACGGGCTTGCCGGAGGTGAAGATGGCGCCCTTGATGCTGTCGTCCTTGACGAGGCGCTCGACCGCCGCCTCCATCTCGTCCATGAACTTCATGTCCATCGTGTTCATGGCACTGTCCGTGCGGTCGAAGAGGAGGGTGGCGATGCCGTCGGCGTCCACCGAGATATGGATGACTTCAGTCATGATGGGGGCGATTCCTTAATTTATTCCGATGTGCTGCACGTCACTCCCTCCCCTTCAAGGGGAGGGTTGGGGTGGGGATGGGTTAAGCACACGCCGCAGAAACCCATCCCCCTCCTAACCTCCCCCTTGAAGGGGGAGGAATACCGTGCCCGAGCAGATGTCATATTGTTGATTGCCGAGGTATTAGACGAGCTCGATGATGGTCGCCGTGCCCATGCCGGCGGCCTCGCACAACGTGACGAGGCCGGTGCCGACCTGGCGGCGCTCCATCTCGTCGAGGAGGGTGCCGAGGATCATGGCGCCGGTCGCACCCAGCGGGTGTCCCATCGCGATCGCCCCGCCATTCACGTTGATCCGCTCGTGCGGCACGTCGAGGCGCTCCATCAGGCACAGGACGACCGACGAGAAGGCCTCGTTCAGCTCCCACAAGCCGATGTCCGAAGCGTTCATGCCGGCCTTTTTCAGCGCCTTCTGCGCCGCGAAGCTTGGCGCGTCGAGCATCAGCGTCGGCTCCGAACCGACCGTCGCAACCGAGCGGATGCGAGCGCGCGGCTTGAGGCCCGTGCGTGCGCCGATCTCGCGGTTGCCGACGAGCACCGCCGCGGCGCCATCGACGATGCCGGAGCTGTTGCCGGCGTGATGCATGTGATCGATCGCTTCGAGCTGCGGGTACTTCAGCAGCGCGACGCCGTCGAAGCCGTACTGCGTGCCCATGTCGAGGAAGGAGGGCTTGAGCGCGGCCAGCGATTCGTGTGTGGTCTCGGGGCGGATCGCCTCGTCCTGAGAGAGTACGGGCAGGCCGAGCACATCCTTCACCGGCACCACCGAGCGGGCGAACCAGCCGTTCGCCCACGCCTGCGCGGCGCGCCGCTGGCTCTCCACCGCGTAGGCGTCGCATTGTTCGCGCGTGAAGCCGTGCAGCGTCGACAGCAGGTCGGCGCTCACGCCCTGCATCGTGAAGTACATCTTGAAGGCCACCTGCGGGTCGAGCGCCATCGCGCCGCCGTCGCTGCCCATCGGCACACGCGACATGCTCTCGACGCCCCCGCCGATCGCCATGTCGATCTGCCCGCTGGCGACTTTCGCGGCCGCGAAGTTCACCGCCTCGAGGCCCGAACCGCAGTAGCGGTTAACCTGGACGCCGGGCACGCCGTGGTCGAAACCTGCGACGAGCGCCGCGACGCGGGCGATGTTGCCCCCCTGTTCGCCGACCGGGCACACGCAGCCGAGGAACACGTCCTCGACGAGCGCGGAGTCGAGCTGGTTGCGGTCGCGCACGGCCTGCAGCATCTGCGCGGCAAGTTGCACCGGGGTGATCTCGGCGAGCGCGCCGTCGGCCTTGCCCTTGCCGCGGGGGGTGCGCACGTGGTCGTAGATGAAGACGTCCGTCATGACAGTCCTTTGTTCGGTTCGTGAGTCGAAGATGCTCGCCCGTCGTCGCCTTGAAGCCGTCGCGCTGCGGTGCAGGCCAAGCGTCGATCGGGGGTACGGGGCAATCGTATGGCAGGTGTGGTCGCGCCATGTAAATGTGAGCAATAAGCCGAACAGTGCTCCGCTATAATTCGTAAAGCACTGAAGTGCAATGCGTTTTGTGCGTTGCAGAAAACCGAACAGATTGCGCGGCCGGATAGCCTCCGCAGCGGAGAGAAAGGGAGACATCACCATGAGCAAGGGGGCAGGGCGGGCGACAACGCCTGCGGGCGCCGACAGCGCTGCACCGCGCGCCACGCCGTCCCAGGCGCGAGCACGCTTCACGGTGGAAACCATCCTCGAGGCGGCGAGCGAGATCCTGCGGGTCCAGGGGGTCGATGCGGTGACGACGCGCAAGATCGCGGCGCGGGCCGGCGTCTCCGTCGGTGCGGTGTATCAGTACTTCCCGAACAAGGAGGCGATCCTCATCGAGATCAGCAAGCGCGTGATGGACGAGGAGTCCGAGGCGGCGTCACCGGAACTCTTCCGCCTGCACCGCAAGTCGCTCGACGAGATGCTGCAGGCGCTGTTCCGCAATACGGTGCGCACCGAAACACGCCTGTACTCGCTGGGGCGGGACTTCTACCAGCGCTACGCTCGCCACATGCAGTTCGGCCGCGCGCAGGGGCTGGGCCGCGGCTCGCGCACCTCCGAGCAGCTCGTCGCGAGCGCGGAAATGCTGCTCAAGCAGCATGCGGACGTGGTTGGCGAGGCCGACACGCAACTGGCGTCATTCATGCTCGTGCGCGGCATGCGCAGCATCCTCGCGACCCTCGTCGAAGAGCGCCCGGAATTGCTGCAGTCGCCATCGCTGGTGCCGATGCTGGTGCGCATCGCGCGTGCGATCAACAACTCGCGCGAGGGGGTGGAGGAATCCGGCCGGCAGGTGCCTTGAGAAATGAAAAGGGCGCCGACCTTGCGGCGGCGCCCCTTGTCCGATCCGGCCGGGCCGGTGCTCAGGGGCGCAGGGGCTGCGCCACCACGCCTTTGTCGGTGCTGCGGTTCATTCGCGTCCCGAACGCTTCGGCACGGGCGGAAGCTGCGGGCGAGGGCTGAGCGGCGCCGGCAGTTTCGCGGCGGCCCACGCCAAGCCAGCAGGCAAGGGCGGGGAGCAGGAAGATCGCTCCGAGCACGTTCACCAAAAACATGAAGGCGAGCAGCACGCCCATGTCGGCCTGGAATTTCAGTGCCGAGAACGCCCAGGTGCCTACCCCGATCGACATCGTCACCGCCGTGAAGACCGCCGCCGTACCGCGCTGGCGCATCGCCTCGTAGAAGGCCTCGCGCAGGGTGTAGCCGCGATCGGCCAGCTCGTGCTGCATGCGCTCGTAGATGTAGATGCCGTAGTCGACACCTACGCCCACGCCCAGCGCAATCACCGGCAGGGTGGCGACCTTGAGGCCGATGCCGAGCAAGGCCATCAGCGCATTGCACATGATCGTCACGAGCGTCAGCGGCACGACCACGCACAACACCGCTCGCCAGGAGCGGAAGGTGAGCCAGCACAGGAACGAGATCGACGCGAAGATCGAGGCCAGCATCTGCACCTCGGCCCGCTCGACGGCCTCGTTCGTCGCCACCGCCACGCCGGCATTGCCGCCCGCGAGGCGGAAGGTGACGTTGGGGGTCTTGTCCTCGGCGATGAACTTGCTCACCTCATCGACCACGTGCTTGAGCGTCGGGCCCTGGTGATCGTTGAGATAGACGGCCAGATGGATGGTTTTGCAACCGGCCGAGTTGAAGCCCAGCTCCGGGTTTGCGGCGCGGCTGCCGGTGCGCAGCGCGGCTTCGGTGCGTTGCAGGGCGGCCCAGCGCGGATTGGCCTCGTTGTTGCCGGCGGCGAAGAGCTTCGCCAGCCCGGCGACGGTATTCACTGACTGGACTCCATCGACGCCGCGCATGTGGAAATCGAAGCGCTCGACGGCGTTCATGACCTCCCAGTTGAGGCAGGCCTCGGTCAGGTTCTCGGTCTCGACATAGACTGACAGCACGTCCATGCCAATCGAGTAGTTGCTGATGATCGTCTCGTTGTCCTGGTTGTAGCGCGAGTCGGCACGCAGTTCCGGCACGCCGCTGCCGATGTCGCCGGTCTGCAGTTGGCGCGAGTAATAGGTGGCGGCGGCGAGGAGCGCCAGCATCACGCCGAAGGTGACCAGTGCCGGGCGCGGCTCCGACAGGGCCGACAGTTTCCACCAGGCCGGGTGCTTTTCCTTGTTGTCCACCGGCTGGTTCAGCGCCATGCGCTCGAGGTGAAGGTGCGACAGGATGATGGGCATGAACATCTTGTTGGTCATGATCATCAGCCCGACGCCCAGGCAAGCGGTGAGGCCCAGTTCATGCACGATGGGGATGTCGATCACCATGATCACGAGGAAGCCGAGCGCGTTGGCCAGCAGGGCCATGATGCCCGGTACGGCGAGCTTGCGGAACGCGCCCTCGGCTGCCTCCATCGCGGTCTCGCCCGCGAGCACGTCCTGCTTCCAGGCGTTGGTCATCTGCACCGCATGGGAAACGCCGATCGAGAAGATCAGGAAGGGTACCAGCACCGACATCGGATCGATGCCGTAGCCGAGCAGGGGCAGCAGGCCCAGCAGCCAGATCACCGGCAGCAGCGCCACGGCGATGGCCAGCACGGTGAGCTTGAGCGAGCGCGAGTACGCCCACAGCAGCAGCGAGGTGATCACGAAGGCGATGGCGAAGAAGGCGACGACGGTGGAGAGGCCTTCCATCACGTCGCCCATGACCTTGGCGAAGCCCACGATCTGGATGTCGACCTTGTCGCTGTCGAATTGGGTGCGGATGGCCTCGAGCTTGCGGGCGACCTCGGCGTAGTCGAGCTTTGCGCCGGTGTCGGGGTTGACCTCCAGCAGGTCGGCCTGCACGAGGGCGGATTTCAGATCATTGGCGACGAGGCGGCCGATCTGGCCGGACTTCGCGACGTTGGCGCGGACCTGATTGAGTCCCCGCTCGTCGGTCTCGAAGCGCGCGGGAATCACGACGTCGCCCGTGAAGCCTTCTTCCGTCACCTCGATATATCGCACATTCGGCGTGAAGATCGAGCGCACGCTGGCGCGGTTCACGCCAGGGGTGAAGAAGACTTCATCGTTCACCTTGCGCAGGAGCGGCAGGAACTCGGCATTGTAGATGTCGCCTTCGCCCTTCCACTGCACGTTCACGAGGATCCGGTTGGCCCCCGAGAAAGTGGTCGAATGCTTCAGAAAGGCCGCCATGTATTCGTGCTTGAGGGGAATCAGCTTGTTGAAGCCGGGATCCAGCCGGGTGCTCAGGGCCGAGTAGCCGAGGCCGATCGTCACAAGCAGGAAGAAGGCCCCCAGCGGTTTGCGCCAGCGAATGAGCATGCGGGCGAGCACTGCGACCAGTGCGTCGGTTCTGGACAGGGCGTGGGGGGTGTTCATGAGGCGACTCCGTGATTCTGGCGTTTGGCTGGGTAGCGATCCGATGCTCGCTGCGGCTCAATGGCTTCCGACGGTTTCAGCGGACAGGTCCGGTATAGGTGCCCGCGCCGACGAGGTACTTGCCGACGCGCACGATGTAGCTGTGCTTGTTCTCGACCTTCAGGTTGGCCGGGTTGCGCCAGGCATAGTGCACGTCGCCCTCGCCCTTGCTCTTGGCCAGCGCGATCATCTCGCGTATGAAGTACTTGCCCTTGGCGTCGACGAGTTCGCCCGCCTTGCGTCCGACCTGACGCGGGCTGCCGCCGTGGGCATAAACGAGTTCGTCCTCCAGGCCCACGACGAAGACGTACAAGTCGTCCTGGGCGAAGCCGCCGTCCAGGCTGTTGAACCGCTCGAAGGCGCGCTCGCCATGTAGCTTCAGCTCATGCACGGCGCGCCAGAGCATGGACTTGGCAAGCTCGATCGACGCATTCGGCGCGTAGTAGCCGACGACCAGAATGCGGTCGCCCACGACGCGATAGGTCGCGATCTTCGGTTCGGCACGGTTGCGCACCGGGTTGTACCAGCGGTATTTGACGGTGCCGCTCTTGGCGGCCTTGGCGCCGTCCAGTATCTCGCGGAAGAAGGGGCGGCCGTCCGAGTCGGTCATCTCGCGCACGTTGCGGCCGATGAGCGCGGCCGACGAGCCGCCGCTGGCGACGAAGCTGCCGTCCATGCCGAGCACGTAGACGTAGAGATCGCCGTCCTGGAATTCGCCGGCCTGGCTGAAGGTCGATAACGCCTGTTCGCCCTTCTCGCGCATGTAGCGCTCGGCGCGATCCAGCAGCGCCTGCGTGCGCGCGACGGCCATTCGTTCCTGCTCGCCGCGCGGCGGTGCATTCTCCGCATGGAGCGACATGGTGTTCAAAGCAATGCCCAGCACTGCGGCGAGGATGAGTGTTCTCAGCGGAGCCATGTCGCGACGTCCTCCCAAAGAAGATTGCGGCGAGGCTCATTGTAGGGCGGTCCGCGAGCGCGTTCGTAGTCCGGCTGGACGATGTCGCAGCGTCGACGGGGACCGGATACTCTGGCAAAGGACCATTCCCGGCATCGTCGTCATCACAAGGAGCATTGCATGACTGTAACCGTCGTTACCGGCTCGGCGTCGGGCATCGGGGCCGCCGTCAGCGCCCAGCTGCAGCAGGCCGGACATCGCGTGATCGGCATCGACCGGCGCGATGCGGACATCGTGGCCGATCTCTCCACCACCGAGGGGCGGCAGGCAGCGGTCGCCGCCGCGCTCGAGGCCTGCAACGGCGTGCTCGACGGACTGGTGTGCTGCGCCGGCCTGGGGCCGACGGCGAGCTCCTGCGGGCTGATCGTCTCCGTCAATTATTTCGGCATGAGCGAGCTCGTCGACGGTTTGGGCGACGCCCTCGCACGGGGCGACAAATCCGCAGCGCTGCTGATAGGCTCGGTGGCTTCGGCCCACCCCGGCATCGACAAGCTACCGATGGTCGAGCTGATGCTCGCGCGCGACGAGGAGGCGGCGAAGGCGCAGGCCGACGCCATGGCCAATCCGCAGGCCGCGTATGCCGGTTCTAAGTACGCGATCACCGTGTTCGCGCGCCGCAAGGCGGTCGAATGGGGCCGCCGTGGTATTCGCCTGAACGTCGTTGCGCCCGGCGCGGTCGAGACGCCGCTGCTGCAGGCCTCGCTGTCGGATCCGCGCTACGGCGAGGCGATCCGGAACTTTGTTTCGCCGCTGGGCCGCAACGGCAGCCCCGACGAAATCGCCCGGGTGGTTGGTTTCATGCAGTCGGAGCAGGCGAGCTTCATGCACGGCACGGTGGTGTTCGTCGACGGCGGCATGGATGCGCTGACCCGCCCGGAGCGCTTCTGAGTGCGCCGCGCTGGGCGATGAAGGTTCCCTTGAGGCTGCCGTAAGCGTGAAGCTCGACGCGCACACCGGACTGGTCCAGGCGGAAGCGGGCGATGCGCCGGGGAGCGGGCCGGGGGCTCGCCGCCGGCAGATCCTTGAGGCGGCCGAGGAGTGCTTCCGCGACAAGGGGTTCCACGGCGCGAGCATCGCGGACATCTCCGCGGTGGCGGGCGTCAGCGCCGGCCACATCTACTACTACTTCAAGAATAAAGAAGAGATCATCACCGCGATCGCGGAGGCGGAGCTCGACGCCCTGCTCGAAATACACGACGCGGTGCGCCTCGAACACAACGTTGTGGACGCGATCGTCGCACGCTCGGGTGACATCGCCCTCAATTACGCGGATCCGGAAAACTCGCGGCTGCGTCTGGAGATTCTCGCGGAGAGCGCACGCAATCCGTGCATTTCCGCGCGTGTGCATGCGCTCGACCGGCGCGCGCGCGAAAGCGCTTACCAGAGTCTACGCTTGGTCAACGCAGGGCTGGCGGGCGAGGCCCTGGAGGCGCGGATTGCAGCGCAGTACGAACTGATCAGCGCGATCCTTTTCGGAATCACCGCCCGCGCCGTGCGCGGCATCGAGGTGGACCACGCCCTCCTGAAGCGGGAAGTGATGGACGCGGTCCGTCACGTGCTCGAGCGCAACTGACCTCAGGCCGTGCGCTCGATCAGGGCGTAGGCGGAATGGTTGTGGATGGATTCGAAGTTCTCGGCCTCGACAACGAAGTGGCCGATGCGCGGGTCCGCTCCCAGCGCGCCGGCGATGTCGCGGACGGTATCCTCGACGAACTTCGGGTTGTCGTAGGCGCGCTCGGTGACGAGCTTCTCGTCCGCGCGCTTCAGGAGGCCGTACAGCTCGCACGAGGCGAGGCCTTCGACCAGGGCGATGATCTCCTCGATCCACACGTGCTCGCGCAACGTTGCCGTGACGGTCACGTGCGAGCGCTGGTTGTGCGCACCGGGTGGCGGATCGAGCGGATGCCGACCTTGTCGATCGATATCGCGCGCGCGTCGGGTGCGGACTGCACGTCCGGGATGTCGTTGAGTTTCATCGTGTCGTTCCGGTGAGTGCTCGTGTGCATCGTCCGCCGCCACGCCGGCCGCATCATCGTCCATTCAGACGGTGGTCCGGGTACTCCAAGGGCCGGTCCGCCGCCGTCACGCGCATTAGTCTCAACGGACGATGTTCCACTTTTCCGCCGGGTGAATGATTGGCTCCGTCAGAGTGCCGGTGTCTCACACCGCCGGCCCTCCTGTCCCCACGTGACATCGCAGCGCACGAGGGGGCGAGAGAACAGAAATAACGGAGACAAATGCATGGATAACGGCATCGCGGCCCGCAACGCATCGCAGCCATCGATGGACATCGTGTCGCGGGATGAGACCCAGGCCAAGCTGGATCGCCGCGCGCAGAGCAGTGCACTGATCAAACCGCGCGACCTGTATACGATCGCCGACCGCGTCGAGGCGCAGGCGGCGGTGCAAGGCCGGCGACCTTTCCTGGTCTACGGCGATGCCCACTTCAGCTATGCCGAAGTCGATGCGCGCGCCAATCAATACGCACATGCGATGCACGCCCGCGGACTGGGTCCGGGGGACGTCTGCGCGATGGCGATCGAGAACCGGCCCGAATTCTTCTTCGCCTGGTTCGGCCTGGCCAAGCTCGGCGCCGTTGCAGCATTCATTAACACTCAGGTGAGCGGCAGGCCGTTGGCCCATGCGATCGAGACCACCGGCGCCAAGGCGGTACTGATCGGCGAGGAGTGCCTGGCGAATTTCGCCGCGACGGACGGGATCCTGGATGTCATGCAATGGCTGCTGCCGGATACCGAGAAACCGGCCCCGGCGAGCCTGCGATGCTCCGGCGACACCGATTTCGCGGATGCGCTCGAGCGCGCGCCGCGCAACGCCTTTCCACGCGAACTGCGCGCGCCGCTGACTGCGGAGACTCCGGCCCTGCTGATCTTCACGTCAGGCACCACGGGCCTGCCGAAGGCCGCGCGCTACAGCCATATGCGCTGGATGTCGTCGGGCGACGTGATGGTCGACACCGTCGACGCCGGCCCGAATGACGTCTTCTACTGCTTTCTGCCGCTTTACCACGGTGCGGCGGCGACCTCGGTCACGTCCACCGCGCTGAAGGCCGGTGCGACGATCGTGGTGCGGCGGAAATTCAGCACGCGCGAGTTCTGGAACGACGTGCGCCGCTACGGCATCACCGTGTGCCAGTACATCGGCGAGATCTGCCGTTATCTGCTCAACCTGCCCGCAACGGAGCGCGACCGCGACCACGGCTTGCGCTGCATGATGGGGGCGGGCCTGACGCCCGAATCCTGGCAGCGCTGGGTGGAGCGCTTCGGTCCGATCCAGATCTTCGAAGGATGGGGATCGACGGAGGCGAACACCAACCTGATCAACGTCGACAACCGCATCGGTTCCTGCGGCCGCGTGCCGTATTGGGAAAAGACGAATTTCCGCCTCGTGCGCTACGACGTCGAATGCGGCGAGCACGTGCGCGACGCGCGCGGCTTCTATCTGCTGTGCCAGCCGGGCGAGGTGGGGGAGGGCATCGGCTATATCGTCGATCATCCCGAGATCGGGGGCGGACGATTCGAGGGCTACACCTCGGCGGATGCCACGGAGAGGAAGATCCTGCGCAACGTCTTCGTCGAGGGCGACGCGTACTGGAGTTCGGGCGACCTGCTGCGCTACGACGAGGACGGCTACTTCTACTTTGTCGACCGCATCGGCGACACCTACCGCTGGAAGAGCGAGAACGTGTCGACAATGGAAGTGGCTGACGCGCTGTCCGACTATCCTGGCGCCGAGCTGATCAACATCTATGGCGTGAAGGTGCCCGAACACGAGGGTCGTGCAGGGATGGCGGCAATCGTTATGCAGGAAGGGCGCAGTTTCGATCCGGCCGGCTTCTACGCGCTGACCGAGGAGCGCCTGCCGCGCTACGCGGCGCCCCTGTTCGTGCGCGTGTCGCAGGCGGCTGACCTCACGACCACGTTCAAACTGCGCAAGGTCGACCTGCAGCGCCAAGGGTACGACCCCACGGCGTTCGACGATCCGCTGTACGTCCGCAGCGAGACCGAGCGCACCTATCTGCCATATTCCGCCGAGGCGCTGGCGAAAGCGGGGCTTCCTGTGTTCAGCGAGACAACGGGGGCGTCGATATAGTCCGTTTGGACGATGTGCGCCGCTACCCGGCAGCGCAAGTTGCGTCATATAGAGCCGGCCGCCTTAATCCCGCACAGGGATCGGCGGACCGGAGTCGGTCAGTAGAGAGGCCCGTCAGAGGCCCGACTGGAGAGAGACAATGACGATCAAGCTGCTCGTATTCGGCGCCTTGTGCGCCTTCCTCGGCTCCCAATGGTTTAACAGGGGCGCTTCCCACGACAATGTCGCGTCCTGCGCCGCATCGGTTGATCACTGTCCCGGTGCCATCGTTCTCGGGCGGATATCGCCGGATCAGTTCTTCGGTGCGCAGATGGTGCGCTAGGCACGCCCCCGGCCGGCTTCCGCGCCGGCCGTCAGCCGGCCGACGCGAAACGGGCGGCGTCAGTTGGTCCTGACGCCCAACGTTCCGCCCTTCTGCCGGGGCGGGCATTCCTTGAGCGAGCGCATGTGGGCGCCGATCAGGTCGTAGACCTGCCCGCCCCACGCGACGCCCAAGCGCATCGACATCTCGTTGGCCTTGTGGCCGTCGTGGCGCTCGTAGGGATCCATGCGCAGGTTGAAGGTCAGCGCGCTGGGCTGCAGATGATCGAAGAAGCCCTCGCGCGTCTTCAGGTGCGATTTCCAAGGACCGATGCGCACCGCCGTTAGTTCGCTCTCGTTGTAGTAGATCACCGAACTCCGAGCTGACGGCGATTTGCCGCGCCAGTGCTCGAGGTTGTCGACTCCGTCGATGCACACCTGGTGGCTGGCGCGCAGACGCTCCGGCACGTCGTGCTGACCCGCTGCCGCAGCCAGGGTCGTGAACAGGTCCTCGTGCGTCTGGATGCCGTTGGAGACCGAACCTGCGCGGATTGCGGACGGCCAGCGCACGAGCATGGGCACCCGCACCCCGCCTTCCCAGGTCGTTGCCTTTTCCCCGCGGAACGGCGTCGCGCCGCCGTCCGGCCACCAAGAGCTCATCGCGCCGTTATCCGCCGTATACACGACGATGGTGTTGTCGGCGATCTTCAGCTTGTCGAGCAGGGCGAGCAGCTGACCGACGTGGCCGTCGTGCTCCATCAGGCCACTGCCGAACACGTCGAACTCGGACGAGATGTCGTTGGCGAGTCCGCGCGACGCTTCCTTCAGATGGGTATAGATGTGCATCCGGGTGGGGCTGAACCAGGCGAAGAAGGGCTGGCCCGCATCGACCGAGTTACGGATGAAGCGCTCGGTGTGGCCGACGAACTCCTCGTCGACCGTCTCCATGCGCTTCGTGGTGAGGGGGCCGGTGTCCTTGCAGCGCTGCCTGCCCCATCGGCCGAAGCGCGGATCGTCGTTCCCCTCGTCGGCGGCGGTGGCCACGCAGTCGAGAACGCCGCGCGGCCGGTAGCGGCGGTTGAAGCCGGGATCCTTCGACCACATCGCCAGTTCCGGTTCCGACTCCGAATGGAGATGGTAAAGATTGCCGAAGAATTCGTCGAAGCCGTGCACCGTGGGCAGGTGTTCGTTGCGGTCGCCGAGGTGGTTCTTGCCGAACTGGCCGGTGCGGTAACCGGCGCTCTTGAGGACTTCGGCCAGCGTCGGGTCGCGTCCGTCGAGACCGACTGGGGAGCCCGGCAGTCCCACCGTGGTGAGTCCGGTGCGGATCGGCAGCTGGCCGGTGATGAAGGCCGCGCGGCCGGCGGTCGAGCTTGGATGGGCGTAGTGGTCGGTGAATAGGATGCCTTCGCGGCCGATGCGGTCGATGTTCGGCGTCGGCACCATCATGCCGTGCGTGTAGAGGCCGACGTTGGCGTAGCCGACGTCGTCGCTCATGATCACGAGGATGTTGGGCGGCTTGTTCTGAGTTTCGGCCTGCGCGGGCGCGATGCCCGCGAAGGCCGCAGCGATCAGTGTCGCGAGCAGGTGGCGGTGCGGCGATCTTCGCCGTCCTTCTGCCCGCTTGGGGCGCACGTCTGTCATCGGGTGTCTCCTCTGGTTGGGGGTATGGCGCTCGGCGTCGGGACGCCGAGCCGGCGCCGGATTTCCGGCATGTTCTGGGCAACCTGCGCGTAGAAGGCCTGCAGCCCCTCGCACAGGTAGTTGAGGCCCACTTCGCCGTCGGGTGTGCGCAGCAGGCGGTTCTTGGGGCACTCGCCCCAGCACAGGTTCAGGTGTGGGCAGCGGCGGCAGAACCCGGGCAGGCTGTCGTGCTTGGCGAGGCCGAAGTCGGTCTGCCGCTGCGAGAATGCGAGGTCGCCTTCATTGATCTCGCGGATGTTGCCGAGGCGGAATTCGGGATAGACGAAGTGATCGCAGGCGTAGAGTTCGCCGTCGTGCTCCAGCGCCATCGCCTTGCCGCAGACCGGGGCGCTCGTGCACATCTGCGCCGGCAGACCGAGCGATTGCGCGACGGCCGTCTCGAAGACGTTGATGTGCACGCGCCCGAAGTCGTGCGCGAGCCACTCACGCCACACGGTTGTAAGGAAGTCGCCGTAGTCGCGTGCATCGACGGACCACTCGGTGACGATGGACAGCGGGTGTTCCGGCCGCGTGCGCGGGGCGCCGAGGGGCGGCATCGCGGCGTCGCGTTGCAGGCCGGGCGCGCGCAGGGTGAAGTCCCGCGTCTCGACGCAGGGCGTGAACTGGATGCGGAAGGTGCCGGGAATCGCGCGCAGGCCGCGATAGACGTCCAGCGGCGCGCGGGCGACGTCGCGATTGACGACGCACAGCAGCGCGAAGGGCACCTCGGCGGCCGCCAGTCGCTCCGCGGCGGCGATCACGCGATCGAAGGTCGGCTCGCCGCCCTTGGTCGGCCGGTAGCGGTCATGCAGTTCGCGCGTGCCGTCGACGCTCAGGCCCACAGCGAAGCCGTGCGCTTTCAGAAAGGCGACCCACTCGTCGTCGAGGAGCAGGCCGTTGGTCTGCAGGTCGTTCTCGATCCGCTGGCCGGGCTTGCGGTGGCGGGCCTGCAGCTCGATCACACGGCGGAAGAAGTCCAGGCCCATCACGGTGGGTTCGCCGCCCTGCCACGAGAAGACCACCTCGTCGCCCGTCTGCGCCTCGATGTACTGGCGGATATGCGCCTCGAGCAGCGCGTCGTCGATGCGCGCGTTTCGGGCGTGGCCGAGCAGCTCGCTCTTGTGCAGGTAGAAGCAGTACGGGCAGTCGAGATTGCACAGCGCACCGGCCGGCTTCACCATAACGTGGAAGCGGTAGTGCCGGCCCGGGGGCAGCGGAGGGAGGTTACAGCGGGGCTGCCGGGATGCCGCAGCGGATGGGTCCGCGCTCCCGCTCAAGCTAGCTGGCGCCGGAGCATATCGTCGGGCTGCCGCAATTCCGGTCGTGCTCACGCATCGTCCCCCGTTTGCTAGAGTTGATCGCATTGTTCGCGGCGACAGGATTTACGCCGCCGCAGCAGTGAGGGAAAGTATGGGAGCCGCCGCGCCGCGCCGGAATTCGCATTGCCGGGGCCTGCGTTTGTGCTTCAACTATCTGATTTTCCGTGGGATACGAGGCGACCCCGGAATAGGCTCAGGGAGGCCTCGCATTCTCATGGCAAACAGGAAGTCCATCCGTGAAGACGAGAAGGCGAAGGCCGCGCTGCCGGCGCCGCGCAAACTGCCATCGCAGTCGCGTTCGCGCTCGCTTGTGGCTGCGCTGGTCGAAGCATGCCTGCAGATTCTGGAGAAGGAGGGGGCCGACGCCTTGACGGTCAATCGCCTCGCCGAGGTTTCCGGGGTCGCCGTCGGTTCGATCTACCAGTATTTCCCCAACAAGGACGCGGTCGTCAGCCTCGCCTTCGACCACATCCTGCACGAAGAGGCTACGGTCCATATACCGGCGCTGCGTGAGCGTGTCGTCGGCCTGCCGCTGGCCGCCGCTCTGCGCGAGATCCTCGCCAACATGATCCGGCAGGAACTCCGCCTTCAGCGACTGAACCGCGAATTCCACCTCAAGTATCACCCCGAGCTTCAGGTCGGGCTCCGGCTCGGGCCCTACCAAAACACCAGTGAGTACGTCGATGAGGCGTGGGGGGCATTCGTGAGGCTGTACGTTCCCGCTCTCGATTCTGCCCACAGCGACATGGCCGCCTACATGCTGGGCATGGCCATGCGCGCAACGATACGGGTGGCACTGGAGGATGCGCCCGAACGCGTCAGCCAGTCTGCGTTCCTCGATTGCCTGCAGGGGATGGCGCTCGGCGCGCTCGGATTCGCAGCGACGCCCTGAAAGGCCGCAGATTGCATCCGCAGAACGCGACAGCGTCGCGGCCGAATTGCGACATTTACCAATTTTTTTTCGTAAAACCAGCTGCTTGCATCGATTCCGGCACTGCCGGGAATGCGAGTCACGGTTACCCGCGTGGCTCCCTATACTGGGCTCGTCCGATCCCAATGAATCCCCGAGGTTGCCCTGATGAGCAAGGTACTGACCCGCATCGACGGTCGCGTGATGACTGTCACCATCAACCGTCCCGAGGCGATGAACGCCCTCGATCCGGAAACGCAGGCGCTCATGGCGGAAGCCTTCGACGCCTTCGCGGGTAATGATGAACTCTGGATCGCCGTCGTCCGTGGTGCGGGCGGGCGCGCATTCTCGGCGGGCGGGGACATCCGCGCGATGCGCACGGCGCTGGAGGGTGGGGCGCCCTACAAGATTCCCGACAGCGGCTACGGCGGGCTCACCAGCCGCTTCAGCCTCGACAAGCCCGTCATCGCGGCCGTCGAAGGCATTGCGATGGGCGGCGGGTTCGAAGTCGCGCTCGCCTGCGACATCGTTCTCGCGACGCGTAATTCCAGCTTTGCCCTGCCCGAGCCGCGCATCGGCGCCGTTGCCTACGCTGGCGGCATGCACCGGCTGCCCCGCCAGATCGGCATCAAGCGCGCGACGGATCTCCTGCTGACGGGGCGCACCATCGGTGCCAGCCAGGCCGAGGCGTGGGGGCTGATCAACGAGGTGGTCGACGAGGGAGGCATGGATGCGGCGGTGGCGCGGTGGTGCGATCTGCTGTGCGCGAACGCGCCGCTTGCCTTGCGCGCCACCAAGGCGGCCGTGCGCGAAGGCCTCGCGCTGCCTCTGGACGAGGCGATCCGCCGCCAGGATGCGGGTGGCTTCACGGCGATCGAGGCGATGCGCGCGAGTCGCGACGTCGTCGAAGGCATCATGGCCTTCAACGAGAAGCGCGCGCCGGTCTGGGAAGGCCGCTGACTGCCGACGACGAGGAATCCTCCGATGCTGAACTCTGAGTCAAAAGAATCGTTCGCCACGAGCTTTGCCGAACTCGTCGGGCGCCGCGTGTCCACGCGCGCCTTCCTGTCCGTGCCGCTGCCCCGCGTCGACATCGAGCGCGCACTGAGCCTGGCCTGCCGCGCGCCCTCGAATTGCAACACGCAGCCGTGGAAAATCGTGGTCGCCGGCGGGGCGCTGCGCGACCGGCTGGCTGCGGCGATCAGCGAGGCCATGGGCGCCGGGCGCATGAAGCCGGATTTCCCGTACGACGGTCGCTACGAGGGCGTCCAGCAGGCGCGCCAGTTCGCGGCCGCCGACGCCTTGTACCGCGCCGCGGGCATCCCACGCGAGGACAAGGCGGGGCGATTGGCGCAGTTCATGCGCAACTACCGCTTCTTCGACGCGCCGCACGCGGCCTTCTTCTTCCTCTCGCCCGGTGCCGGCACCCGCGAAGCGGCCGATCTGGGCATGTGCGCGCAGACCTTCATGCTCGCGCTGACCAGCATGGGCTACGCCAGCTGCCCGCAGACGGCGTTGAGCTTCCATCCCGACCTCGTTCGCGCCGAGTTCGGGATCGAACCGGGGTGGCAGCTTCTGTTCGGGATGTCCTTCGGTCGCCCCGATCCTGCCGCGCCGGTCAATGCGCTGCGCCTGCCACGGGATGTGGAGGCCTGCACCGTGATCCGGGAGGGCTGAGGTGGAGCTATTCGACTACATCGTCGTCGGCGGCGGGAGTGCCGGGTGCGCTGTGGCCGCCCGCCTCTCGGAGGATGTGGCCTGTCGCGTGTTGCTGCTGGAAGCCGGTGGGCGCGACAACAACCTGATGATCGACATGCCCGCCGGCTGGGGCAAGACGCAGGAGCCGGACAGCGCGTTCAATTGGGCCTACGAGACGGCGGCCGAGCCCGGCCTCGGGGGGCGCAGGATTCCGCTGCCGCGCGGAAAGGTGCTCGGCGGCAGCTCCGCGATCAACGGCCTGTTGTACATCCGCGGCCAGCGCGAGGACTACGACGACTGGTTGGCGGATGGCGCGCGAGGCTGGGGCTGGGAGGACGTGGCGCCGCATTTCCTGCGCATGGAGCGCAACGTCGCCATCACCGACGCGCATCATGGCGATGACGGGCCGATCGTCGTGTCCGACCTGGTCGATCCGTCACCGCTCGCCGCAGTCCTGATGCGGGCTGCCGAACAGGCCGGAATTCCGCGCACGCGCGACTTCAACGGCGCAAGCCAGGAAGGAGTCGGGCCGTACCAGGCGACCCTGTCCGGGGCGCGCCGATGCTCGGCTGCACACGGCTACCTGCGGCCGGCGCGCAACCGCGCGAATTTGGAGATCCGCACCGGCGCGGCGGTGAACCGCGTGCTCATCGAGGGACAGCGGACGGTCGGCGTGTCTTACCGCGTCGGGAGCGTGGTGCGTGAAGCCCGCGCGCGGGCCGAGGTGATCCTGTGCGCCGGCGCGATCGTCACGCCGCAGATCCTCATGCTCTCCGGGATCGGGCCAGGCAGCGAACTCGCCCGCCACGGCATCGCGGTGCGCGTCGATTCGCCCGGCGTCGGCCGAAACCTGCAGGACCACCTCGTCGTGCCGCTGATGTGGCGCCTCAGGGACGGGCAGCCATCGATGAACGGCCGGCTCGGCGGCGCGCGGGTGCTGCTCGAGGTGCTGCAGTATCTGCTGCGCAAGCGCGGGGCGATGACCATGCCCGCCGCCGAGGTCGGGATCTTCCTGCGCAGCCGACCGGAGGTCCTGCGGCCGGACATCCAGTTCCACGTACTGCCGCTGTCGGGCGATCTGGATGGCGAGAAGAAGTCGCTGCACGCCTTCCCCGGCTACACGCTCGCGCCGAACGTCTGCCGTCCCACTTCGCGCGGGTCGATCGCGCTGGCGTCCGCCGATCCGGCCGACAAGCCGCTCGTGCGCATGAACTACCTGAGCACCGAGCACGACCTGGAGCTCACGCTCGCCGGCATGGCGTGGGCGCGGCGCATCGCCGCGGCGCCGGAGCTGGCCGCGATCACCGCGAGCGAGGTCTATCCCGGCATGGGTGCCGCGACGCCGGAGCAGCTTGCCGACTACGCCCGGCGCGCCGGAACTACCGGACACCATCCGGTGGGCACCTGCCGCATGGGTGACGACGAGGCGGCAGTGGTCGACCCGCAGCTCGCGGTGCGCGGCGTCGCCGGCCTGCGCGTGGCGGACGCTTCGGTGATGCCGCGGCTGATCTCCGGCAACACCAACGCGGCGGCCATCATGATCGGCGAACGCGCGGCCGGATTTATCCGCGCCGAGCGAAACTAGGCGGTCTCCGCCAGCCGGTTAGACGACGGCAGCCAGCGCGAAAGGCACGCCGAACAGCCCCGCCCAGCCCAGGCGCCCCCACAGGGCGAGGCGCTCGGACTGATGGTTCCACAGTCCGAGCGCGCCGAAGGCTCCCATTGCGCCCGCCCCCGGAATCCAGATGCCGCTCAAGCCCGCCAGGCCGAGTATCCCCAGCAGGCGAATCGCTGCGCCCGGACGCGAGCGTGCGACCGGCGACTTGATGCCGGCGAGTCCGGCAAGACCGATCAGGCCGATGAGGCCGATCAAGGGTATGAGCTTCTCCACTTGCTGTTCTCCGTCGCGTAGATCGTGAACGGAGTTTCCGGTACCCCGCCGGCGACGCATCATTCATGCGGACTAGACTCATACCGACGGGCACCACACATCGGCGCGCCTAGTCGATCTGGACGATTACCGGCTGCCTCGGCCTATGGCATCGTTCCTCCATCGCCGGTAACGGCAATGGCAAGAATCGCGAACAGGGGCTGACATGGGACTGAAAGGACAGGCCGCGATCGTCGGGGCGGCGCAGTACAAGCCGGAAAAGTACGCGACCGCGCCGCGCATGTTCCACCTCGAGCAGGTGGCGGATCTCGCGGCGCGCGCACTGCAGGATGCGGGGTTGAAGGCGTCGGATCTCGACGGCCTGGTCATCAACGGGCCGCAGTTCCACGAGGCCTCCGTCTTCGTGCCGGCGATGGCCGCCGAATACCTCGGGATGCGGCTCAACTTCGCCGAGGTGGTCGATCTCGGTGGTACGACTTCAGTCGGGATGATCTGGCGCGCAGCGGCGGCGATCGAACTTGGCCTGTGCCAGGCGGTGCTGTGCGTGCTGCCGGCGCGCATGGCGCCTTTCGGCCCCGAAGAGGATCCGGCCTGGATGGCGCGGGCGATGCGTTTCGGCGGGCACAGCACTGCGTTCGGCGCGCCCGAGGCGGAGTTCGATTTACCCTACGGTCACATGGGCCAGAACACCGGCTACGCGATGATCGCGCAGCGCTATGCGGCCCGTTACGGCTACGATCCGGCTGCGATGGCGAAGATCGCCGTCGACCAGCGCACCAATGCGCTGACGAACCCCGATGCGATGTTCTTCGGCAAGCCGCTGACGGCCGAAGAGGTGCTCGGGAGCAAGATGGTGGCCGACCCGCTGCATGTGCTGGAGATCGTGATGCCGGTGGCGGGCGGGGCGGCAGTGATCGTCGCGTCGAAGGAGGTCGCGGCCCGTGCGCGCAACCGGCCGGCCTTCGTCACGGGCTTCGGCGAACACCTCGCGTTCAAGTCGCCGTCCTATGCGGCCGAGATGACCGAGACGCCGATCGGCCCCGCATCGCGCCGCGCCTTCGAGATGGCCGGGCTCAAGCCGGGCGACGTCGATGCCGCGCAGATCTATGACTGCTACACGATCACCGTGCTGCTGACGCTCGAGGACGCGGGCTTCTGCGAAAAGGGCGAGGGCATGCGCTTCGTGCGCGAGCACGACCTGACCTGGCGCGGGAATTTCCCGATGAACACGCACGGCGGTCAATTGAGCTTCGGCCAGGCCGGTTCGGCCGGCGGCATGTCGCAGGTGATCGAGGCCTTCACCCAGCTCGCGGGCCGCTCGGGCGATCGTCAGTTGAAGCGTTGCGACCGGGTCTATGTCTCCGGCACCGGCGGCGTGATGAGCGAGCAGGGCGCCTTGATCCTGCAGGGAGCGTGACGAACATGTCGATGAACAAACCGATGCCGGCCCCGACCGAGATCTCGGCACCCTTCTGGAACGCCCTGAAGGAGGGCGTGCTCCGGATCCCGCATTGCAACGCGTGCGGGCACTGGATCTTCTACCCGCGCCGCCACTGCGACCGCTGCTTTTCGCATGACGTCGAATGGCGGGACGTGTCGGGTGCGGGCCAGCTTTACTCTTACACCGTGGCGCGCATCCCGACCTTGCCCGACTTCGCCGACGAGATGCCGCAGAAGCTCGCGGTGGTCGAACTGGACGAGGGCGTGCGCATCAACACGACACTGGTCGGACTGGATGAAGCCGAGATTCGCATCGGCATGCGTGTGAAGCCGGTGTTCGACAAGGTACGTGCGGATGGTGCCACGCTGTTGCGCTTCACGGCGGCGGAGAAAGACTTTCCCGCCCGTGTCGACAGCACGCCCGAGGCGCTCGCGGCAGAGGCCGAAGCGAAAGTCGCCGCGGAAATCGCCGCGACCAGCGTGCGGCAGGTGCGATTCGACGACGAGGCGGCGATGAAGTCGCTGGTGAGCGATGTCTTCACGCCGTGGAGCACGCAGGTCGTCGTCGACCAGGCGCTGATCGACGAATTCGCGAAACTCTCGGGCGACGACTACTGGATCCACACGGACCCGGAGCGCGCTGCCAGACAGAGCCCCTTCGGCGGAACCATCGCACATGGCGCATTGGTGCAGATCCTGCAGTCGCGCCTGAAGATGCCGCTCGGTTTCGAGGTCACCGGCTTCAACAACATGGTGAATTACGGCTCCGACCGCCTGCGCTTCCCTTCTCCGGTGCCCGCGGGGTCTCGCATCCACGCAAGGGCGCGAGTGAAGTCGGTCGAGAAGCTCGCGAAAGGCATGCAGCTGACGCTGGAAGTGACGACCCATGTCGTTGGCAACGAACGGCCCTCGGTCATCAACGATCTCGTGATTCTTTATATGTAGTTGCTCTCGTGGTCCTCTCCTTGTCGGCCGCTCTGCCCTCGGGTGAGCGGCCTTTTTTTGTCCGCTTCCTTGCAATTGATCGCGCACTTCAGACCAAGGCGGGTCCGCGAATAGCGATGTGCGAAAGGTCCGGCGCGTTTGTCGGAGTGACTGATGTGCGCCGGCCGCACGCGGTCCATGTCCGATCGGCAACGCCCGGACGCGGCCGGCAAGCTGCATCTTCCCCTTCTGTGGCGCCCCTTAGTCTCAACGGACGATGAGCGCCCTGCGGGCCCTCGCGAAAATGCTTCCCATACCGGCAAGTGCCGGGCTCATGGGAGCCAGAGAGATGATCGATATTCGCGGTCTGGGCTATATCGTCGCTCAAACCGATCAGCCTGCCCAATGGCAGAGCTACGCGCAGGACGTGCTGGGCATGATGACGACGCCGGCGCCCGGCGGCGGCCTGTACGTGAAGATGGACGAGCGTCCGTTCCGCATGCTGGTCGTCGAGGGGCCGGAGCGCCGTTACCTCGCGTCGGGCTGGGAACTCGCCGACGAGCGGGCCTTCGACGCCGCGATCACCGTGCTCGAACAGAAGCGTGCGAAGTGGGAAGCTGCCTCGGCGGGGCTGTGCGAGCAGCGCGGCATGCAGGCGATCGCAATCGTCACCGACCCCGCGGGCAACCGGCACGAACTCGGCTGGGGCCATCGCTCGGACTGCCAGCCCTTCGTCTCGCCGCAGGCCGTGCCGCGTTTCGTCACCGGCGACATGGGGCTTGGCCACACGGTGCTGCCGGCCCCGAATTTCGACGAGACCGTGGCCTTCCATCGCGACGTACTCGGCTTCGGTGTGTCGGACATCTTCAACTTCCGCCCCGATCCGTCCGCTCCGGCGGTGCGCATCCACTTCCTGCACTGCGCGAATGCGCGCCACCACAGCCTCGCGTTGGCCGAGTACCCGGTACCGAGCGGCTGTGTGCATGTGATGGTCGAGGTCGACTCCATGACCGAGGTCGGCCGCGCGCACGATCGCCGCATCGCGCACCAGGTGCCGTTGTCGGCAACGCTGGGCCAGCACCTCAATGACCGGATGATCTCCTTCTACATGAAGACGCCGTCGGACTTCGATCTTGAATACGGCTTCGGCGGACTGCAGGTCGATTGGTCGCGCCACACCGCCTTCGAATTCACGCGCGTGAGCCTCTGGGGTCACGACTTCTCGGCCGGACAGAAATAAGGACGCCACATATGGACAAGCGGATGACTACGGCCGATGTCGTCGGCGCCTTGCGCGACGGCATGACGATCGGCTTCGGTGGGTGGGGGCCGCGGCGCAAGCCGATGGCAATCGTGCGCGAGATCCTGCGCTCGCCGGTGAAGGACCTGACGGTGGTCGCCTATGGCGGCCCGGAGGTCGGGATGCTGTGCGCGGCGGGCAAGGTGAGAAAACTTGTGTTCGGTTTCGCGACGCTCGACGCGATCCCGCTCGAGCCCTATTACCGCAAGGCGCGCGAGGCGGGCGAGCTGAAGGAGCTGATGGAGCTCGACGAAGGGATGTTCCAGTGGGGGCTGCGCGCGGCGGGCATGCGCCTGCCCTTCCTGCCGACCCGCTGCGGCCTCGCGACCGATGTCGTGAAGCTCAACCCGGAACTGCGTACGATCCGCTCTCCCTATGACGACGGCGAAGTGCTGATCGCGATGCCGGCGTTGAAGCTCGACGTCGCGCTGCTGCACGTGAATGTCGCCGACCGACTCGGCAACACGCTCGTCACCGGACCCGATCCCTACTTCGACCACCTCTTCGCGCGCGCCGCCGACCAGTGCTACGTGTCCGCCGAGCGCGTCGAGGAACGGCTCCAGCTCGATGCCGCCGCGGCGCGCAGCAACACCTTCGAGCGCTATCTGGTGACCGGCGTCGTCGAGGCGCCCTTCGGTGCGCACCCGACCTCGTGCCCGTCGGACTACGGCTGGGACATGAGCCATTTCAAGCGCTACGCCGCGAGTGCGGGCGAGGAGGGCGGCTGGCAGGCCTATGTCGACGAATTCGTCGCCGGCGGCGAAGCCGCTTACCAGGAAAGGAACGGCGGCACGGAGCGGCTCGCGAAGCTGCCGCTGCCGGTGTTCTGAGGAGATTGCGCGATGACCGACAAAGTTGAATTCACCCTCGCCGAACTGATGATCGTCGCCGCCTCCGAAGCGTGGCGCGGCGACGGCGAAGTCCTCGCGTCCGGCCTCGGCGTGATCCCGCGCCTCGGCGCGAGCCTCGCGAAGCTCACGCACAGCGAGGGCCTGTTGATGACCGACAGCGAAGCCTTCCTCGTCGAGGAGCCGATTCCGCTCGGGCCGCGTGGCGACTACCAGCCGCGCTATTCCGGTTACATGCCCTTCGAACGTGTCTTCGAGTGCGTATGGGGCGGGCGCCGGCACGCGATGGTCGGACCGACCCAGGTGGACCGCTGGGGCCAGTCCAACCTCTCGTGCGTCGGCGACTACGCCAAGCCCAAGTCCGCGATGCTGGGCGTGCGCGGCCTGCCGGGCAACAGCATCAACCACATCAACTCCTTCTTCGTGCCGGCGCACAGCAAGCGGGTGTTCGTCGAAGGCGAGGTCGACATGGTGTCGGGCGTCGGCTTCAAGCCCGAACGCTGGAACGAGGGCGAGCGCAACGACCTGATGGAGATCCGAATCGTCGTCACCGACCTGTGCGTGATGGACTTCGACGGGCCCTCGCGCGCGGCGCGCGTGCGCTCGCTGCATCCGGGCGTGAGCTTCGGCGAGGTGCAGGAGAAGACCGGTTTCCCGCTCATCGCGGCGCCGGATCTGCGCGAGACGCCCCATCCGACCGCCGCACAGCTCGCGCTGATCCGCCGTCTCGATCCGCACGAACTGCGCGCGACGGCGATCAAGGGCAATCCTCCCGGCATCCGTCCGGCGGCCTGATACGGCAAGGACAACGACAATGACAGCCCCGACGCCCCCTACGCCCCCCACGGCAGGCGCCTTCGTGAGCCGCGCCGACACCTCGTCCTACGAGACCGACACGCCGGTGAAGTATTCCGTGCAGGACGGCATCGCGACCGTCACGATGTGCCGGCCGGAGTTCAACAACGCGCAGAACTCGCAGATGACCTACGCGCTGGACGCAGCCCTGCGGCGCGCGGTCGATGACGATGCGGTCAAGGTGATCGTGCTGCGTGGCGAGGGCAAGCACTTCTCCGCCGGGCACGACATCGGCACCCCGGGGCGCGACATCAACAAGCCCTTCGACCGCGTGCACCTGTGGTGGGATCACACCAACAAGCCCGGCGGCGAATACCTGTATGCGCGCGAGCAGGAGGTGTACCTCGGCATGTGCCGGCGCTGGCGCGAACTGCCCAAGCCGACGATCGCGATGGTGCAGGGTGCCTGCGTCGCGGGCGGGCTGATGCTGGCGTGGGTGTGCGACCTGATTGTCGCGTCCGACGATGCCTTCTTCCAGGATCCGGTCGTGCGCATGGGCATTCCGGGCGTCGAGTACTTCGCCCACCCGTTCGAACTCCATCCGCGCATCGCGAAGGAATTCCTCTTCGTCGGCGACCGCATGGGGGCCGAGCGCGCGTACCAGATGGGGATGGTCAATCGCGTCGTTCCGCGCGACGAACTCGAGGCGGCGACATACGTGATCGCGGCACGCATCGCGCAACAGCCGCGCATGGGGCTGGCGCTCACGAAGCAGGCGATCAACCACGTCGAGGATCTGCAGGGCAAGCGCACCGCGATGGATGCCGCCTTCGGCTGGCACCACTTCGCACACGCCCACAACGAACTCCTGTCGGGCGACAAGCTCGGCGGCTACGACGCGAAGGCCATGGCGCAGGCCAACAAGCAGGCGGCCGTGCAGGCCGGGGAGGACGCATGAACCGCGAAGCGATGCCTGACTGCTCCGCGCTTCTGAGCACGCCGCTCACGCAGGCGCTGGGCTGCCGTTACCCCATCGTGCAGACCGCGATGGGCTGGGTCGCCGATGCGAACCTCGTGATCGCGACGACACGTGCCGGCGGCTTCGGCTTCCTCGCCGGCGCGACGATCGAGGCGCACAAGCTCGAAGAGGAGATCCGCAAGGTGGTCGCCGCGACCGGCGGCACCAACTTCGGCCTCAACTTCCACATGTTCCAGGAAAACGCCGCGCAGTGCGTGGATCTCGCGATCAAGTACCGGCTACGCGCGGTGAGCTACGGGCGCGGGCCGGACAAGAAGACCATCGCGCGCTTCAAGGAGGCCGGCGTGCTGTGCATCCCGACGGTCGGCGCGCTCAAGCATGCGGTGAAGGCGATCGAGCTCGGCGCCGACATGATCACGATCCAGGGCGGCGAGGGCGGCGGCCATACCGGCGGCGTGCCGACGACGATCCTGCTGCCGCAGGTGCTGGATGCGGTGAAGGTGCCCGTCATCGCCGCCGGTGGCTACTCGACCGGACGCGGGCTCGCGGCGGCGCTCGCGGCCGGTGCGGCCGGCATCGCGATGGGCACGCGCTTCCTGATGACCACCGATGCGCCGACGCCGCGGCCGACGCTGGAGCGCTACGTCGCCGTCGACGACCCGCAGAAGATCCGCGTCACGCTCGCGGTCGACGGCATGCGTCACCGCATGATCGACAACCCCTTCATCCGCCGGCTCGAAGCGGCCGGACCCGTCGGGCGCCTCGCCATCGCGTTGAAGAGCGCATGGGCGTGGAAGGCCCAGACCGGCATGAGCCTCGGGCACATGTTCGGCGTGCTGCGCCAGGCGATCAAGGAAGACGCCGGCGCCGTGTCGCAGACCGTGATGTCGGCCAACCAGCCGGTGCTGCTGCAGCGTTCGATGGTCCAGGGGCTCCCCGACGAAGGGATCCTCCCCAGCGGCCAGGTCGCCGCGGCGATCGGCGAACTGCAGAGCTGCGAAGAGGTCATCCGCGGCATCGCCACGGAGGCTGAGGCCTGCCTCGCGCGCCTGTATGCCCGGCTCGAAGCGCCGCTGGAGCGCACGACGGCGTGACACCCGAATGAAGAACATCCGCACCACACAGAAGAGACTGGAGGCAATCACGTGACGAACGCAATTCACACCCGGCTGGATGCCGGCATCGCCGAACTGGTGATCGACAAGCCGCCGGTCAACGCGCTGGACAGCGCCGAATGGTTCGCCCTCGCGCGCACCATCGACGACCTCGGCGCCAACCCCGACGTGCGCGTCATCGTGATCCGCGCCGAGGGCCGCGGCTTCTGCGCCGGCGTGGATATCAAGGAACTGGATGCCCACCCCGAGCGCATCGTCGCGGTGAACGCCGGAAACTACGCGACCTTCAAGGCGGTGCACCGCAGTCCCGTACCGGTCATCGTCGCCGTGCACGGCTTCGTGCTGGGCGGCGGCATCGGCATCACCGGCGCGGCCGACATCGTGGTCGCCGCCGACTGCGCGACCTTCGCGCTGCCCGAGGTCGACCGCGGCGCGATGGGCGGCGGTGCGCACCTGCAGCGCCTCTTCCCCGTGCAGAAGGTGCGCTACCTGTTCTTCACCGGCGAGAAGATCGGCGCGCGCGAAGCGGAACGCTACGGCTTCATCGAGCGCGTCGTGCCGCGTGGCGAGCTGCGCGAGACGGCACTGGGCATCGCCGCGAAGATCGCCGCGAAGAGCCCCGCGATGATCCGCATCGCGAAGGAAGCGCTCAACGGCATCGAAGACGGCAACCTCGAGGACAAGTACCGCTGGGAGCAGGGCTTCACGCTGCAGGCCTACACCAGCCCGGATTCGGCGGAAACGCGCCGGGCCTTCGTCCAAAAACGCGACGCGAAATTCTGAGGGGGGAGATCATGGATCTTGCGTACACGCCCAAGCAGCGCGCCTTCCGCGCGGAGGTCCGCGCCTGGCTCGCCGACAACGTCCCGCGCACGCCGCTCGCGAGCTACGACACGCGCGAAGGCTTCGAGCAGCACCGCGAATGGGAGCGGCGCCTGTTCGACGCCCGCCTGTCGATGGTGATGTGGCCCGAGGCCCTCGGCGGACGCGGCTGCGATCTCATCGAGTGGCTGATCTTCGAGGAGGAGTATTACGCCTCGGGCGCGCCGCTGCGCGTGAACCAGAACGGCCAGCTGCTGCTCGGGCCGACCCTGATGGAGTTCGGCACCGAGGCGCAGAAACAGCGTTTCCTGCCGCGCATGGCGGCCAGCGAGGACATGTGGGCACAGGGCTGGTCCGAGCCCAACGCGGGCTCCGACATGGCGGCGATCACCAGCAAGGCCATCCGGGAGGGCGACCACTACGTGCTCAACGGCCAGAAGACGTGGTCGACGCGTGCGATCTACGCCGACTGGCTGTTCGGCCTGTTCCGCAGCGATCCGGCGTCGAGCCGTCATCACGGCCTCAGTTTCCTGCTTGTGCCACTCGATTCGCCGGGCGTCACCATCCGCCCGATCCGCGCGTTGAACGGCAAGGATGCCTTCGCCGAGATCTTCTTCGACGACGTGCGCGTGCCGGTGGAGAACCGGGTTGGCGACGAGGGCAAGGGCTGGCACGTCGCGATGGCGACCGCCGGCTTCGAGCGCGGCCTGCTGCTGCGTTCCCCCGGCCGCTTCCAGCACACCGCGCGACGGCTCGTGGCCCTGTACCAGGCGCACCGCGAGAGCGCCGACCGCGATCCGACGATCCGCGATGCGGTGTGCGAGTCCTGGATGGGCGCGGAGGCCTACGCGCTCTCCGCCTACCACACCGTCGGGCGCCTGGCGAAAGGCGCGCGCATTGGTGACGAGGCCAGTACGAACAAGATCGTGTGGTCCGAACTCGATCTGAAGATGCACGAGACCGCGATGCGCATCCTCGGCGCGCGCGGCGAGCTCGTCGCCGAAGCGCCCGAGGCCGAGGACGGCGCAAGCTGGCTCGAAGGCTTCCTGTTCGCGCAGGCCGGGCCGATCTACGCGGGCACCAACGAGATCCAGCGCAACATCATCGCCGAGCGGATGCTCGGCCTGCCGAAATCCTGAAGGGGCCGCTCATGGACTTCACCTTTTCCGATGACCAGCTCGCCTTCCGGGAGGCGGTGAGCCGTTTCCTGATGACCGAAGCGGCGCCCGAAATGCTGCGCGAGATCTGGGAAACCGACGTCGGCCGCTCGCCCGACCTGCGCCACCGGATCGCCGAGCAGGGGCTCATGGCGCTATCCGTGCCGGAGTCCTGCGGCGGGCTCGGGATGGACGACGTCGCGTGGTCGCTGATGACGCAGGAGCTCGGCTACTACGCGATCCCCGACTCCCTCGCCGACACCGCCTACGTCGCCGCCGGCCTCATCGCCGCGCTGCCCGATAGCGTGCCTGCGCGCGAGGATTGGTTGCGTCGCATCACCGACGGCAGCATCCGCATCGCCGTCGGCCACCCGGTCAATCCGCTCGTCGCCGACGCGCATCCCGCCGACGTGCTGCTGCTTGCGCATGGCGACGAGGTGCATGCCGTGCCGCGCTCGCTGGCCGACGTCGTCGCCAATCCCAGCATCGACCGCTCGCGCCGCCTCGGCCGCGTCGTATGGGAACCGAATACCGCGACCCGCGTTGCAGCGGGCGAGGCCGGACGTGCGCTGTGGGCGGCGACCTTGGAGCGCGGCGTGCTCTCCGTGTCCGGCCAGTTGCTGGGCCTCGCGCAGCGCATGCTCGACCTCTCGGTGGACTACACCGCCCAGCGCAAGCAGTTCGGCAAGCCCATCGGCAGCTTCCAGGCCGTGAAGCATCACCTTGCCGACGTGGCGACTCGTATCGAATTCGCCAAACCCGTGCTGTACCGCGCCGCGCATGCCGTCGCCCGCGGCGACGCGGACGCCGCGGTGCGCGTGTCGCACGCCAAGCTCGCCTGCGGCGAGGCCGCGTGGCTCGCCGGGCGCCACGGCATCCAGGTGCATGGCGCGATGGGCTACACGTGGGAAGTCGATCTGCAGATGTTCATGAAGCGCGCCTGGGCGCTCGATGCGTCCTGGGGCGATCGCGGTTTCCACAAGGCCCGCGTGGCCGGCTTCGTGCTCGGCGATGCCGCCGCACTGGGCCCGGGCCGAACTTTCGGGGAATGAAGAATGGCTGAAGCCTTTATCGTCGACGCCCTGCGCAGCCCGACCGGCAAGCGCAAGGGCGGTCTCGCCCACGTCCATGCGATCGACCTCGGCGCGCATGTTCTGAAGGCGCTCGTCGAACGCAACGCGATTCCGGCGGACGAATACGACGACGTGATCTTCGGCTGCGTTGACACCATCGGTTCGCAGGCCGGCGACATCGCCCGCACGAGCTGGCTCGCCGCGGGCCTGCCGCTCAACGTGCCCGGCACCACCGTCGACCGCCAGTGTGGCTCGTCACAGCAGGCCCTGCATTTCGCCGCGCAGGCGGTCATGAGCGGCACGCAGGACGTTGTTGCGGTCGGCGGCGTGCAGACCATGACGCAGATTCCAATCTCGTCCGCGATGCTCGCGGGCCAGCCGCTCGGCTTCCCGGACCCGTTCTCCGGCAGCCGCGGCTGGAAGGCCCGCTTCGGCGACCAGCCGGTGAACCAGTTCTACGCCGCACAGCGCATCGCCGACCACTGGCACATCAGCCGCGAGGACATGGAAGTTTTTGCGCTCGAAAGCCACCGCCGCGCCCGCGCCGCGATCGAGGCCGGGTACTTCGCGAAGGAGATCGTTCCGCTGGAGGGCGTCCAGCACGACGAGACGCCGCGCGCGACGACGCTCGAAAAGATGGCCGAGCTGGAGCCGGTCGCCCCCGAATTCCCCGGCATTACCGCCGCGGTGTCGAGCCAGACCTGCGATGCCTCCGCCGCCCTGCTCGTGGTGTCGGAAGCCGCGCTGAAGCGCTACGGCCTCACCCCGCGCGCGCGCATCCACCACCTCAGCGTCCTTGCCGACGACCCGATCTGGCACCTCACCGCGCCGATCCCCGCGACCAGGGCCGCCCTCAGGAAGGCCGGCATGACGATCGGCGACATCGACCGCGTCGAAATCAACGAAGCCTTCGCCTCGGTCGTCATGGCCTGGGCGAAGGAGACCGGCTGCGACCCCGCCCGCACCAACGCCAACGGCGGCGCCATCGCCCTCGGCCACCCCCTCGGTGCGACCGGAGCCCGCCTGATGACGACCCTGCTGCACGAACTCGAACGCACCGGCGGCCGCTTCGGCCTGCAGACGATGTGCGAGGGCGGCGGTCAGGCCAACGTCACGATCATCGAACGACTTTGATAGAAGAGGCTTCTCAATGGGTATTTGTGACGGACGCACCGTAATCATCACCGGTGCCGGCGGCGGCCTCGGGCGCGCCTACGCGCTGGCCTTCGCCGCCGAGGGCGCGAATGTCGTCGTCAACGACATCCGCAACGAGGCGGCGGTGGCCGTGGCGAGCGAGATCCGCGAGAGCGGCGGCAAGGCGATCGCCGACTCGAACGACATCACCCGGATGGAAACCGCACAGGGCATCGTCGATGCCGCAGTCGAGGCCTTCGGCGACGTGCACGTCGTCGTCAACAACGCCGGCATCCTGCGCGACCGCATGTTCGTCAGCCTCGGCGAGGACGACTGGGACGAGGTCATGCGCGTGCACCTCAAGGGCCACTTCTGCCTCGCCAACATCCTCGGCCGCCGCTGGCGCGACCAGGTCAAGGCCGGGCAGAGCGTCGATGCACGCATCATCAACACCAGCTCCGGCGCCGGCCTGCAGGGCTCGATCGGGCAGTCGAACTACTCCGCGGCGAAAGGCGGCATCGCTTCCCTGACGCTCGTCCAGGCGGCTGAACTCGGCCGCTACGGCGTCACGGCGAACGCGCTGGCACCGTCTGCACGCACGTCGATGACGGAAAGCGCGATGGCGGAAGTCGTCAAGAAGCCCCAGGACGGCAGCTTCGATCTGTGGGCCGCGGAGAATGTCGCACCGCTCGTCGTCTGGCTCGGAAGCCCGCTGTCGCGCCACGTCACCGGTCAGGTGTTCGAGGCCCAGGGCGGACGCATCTCGCTATGCGACGGCTGGCGCACCGGCGTCACCCGCGACAAGGGCGCGCGCTGGCAACCTGCGGAAGTGGGGGGGGCGGTGGACGCGATCCTCGCCGAGGCGGTTCCGGCGCAGAAAGTCTGGGGAAGCTGAGCGGCTGAGAGGCACTCGATGGCACGCGGATCGGTGCCATCGCGAATGATTCGTTGCCGGGAAGATTCGAAATGCCACTCTTGGCGGCCAAGAGTGGCATTTCCCTTTTGTACGCAGGTACGTCGAGAACCGGCTGCAGCCGGTTCAGGCCCCTTGGACATGCCCGTGTGGCGTTCCATACGGCATGCTGTGTATGATGATCTATAAATCCACTTGTGGTTCGTGCTGTCCCGTAAATTCAATAGCTTAGGCTGCGCTGTGATCTGACTTATTCATCAAGCGGCCGGAATATACGTCAGCTTTGCTGTCTACAACACGTTAGATTGAGAACATTGGGATGCACTCGGCAATGGCACATTAGGTCATAAGCGTCTTCTCAAAATCGCAATTGCAACATCTACATTCAGGGGCCAGATATGGTCAGCGCAAGATTCTCAGTATTTCTCGTAGGGTGTGCATGCATTTTGTCAGGATGTGCGTCCCATCCCCCTATTCAAAAAGTCGCCACAAGCAAGTCTGAGTTTGACGGGGCCGTCTATTCCGGCGAAACAGTGACGTTGGCCCAAGACAATTCGGGGGCGGAGCGCTATCGGGTCTTCGTCCAGGGCGCAACAGGCTTTGTGCCCCAACGCGCTGTTAGATCGGATGCTGAAGAGCAGGCGGCAAAATTCTGCGACGACCGGGATATGAAATCAAAGGTGCTTGAGGAACGTCGGTCGACTGGAGCGCATATCTTGGGCAATTTTCCAAGAAGCGAGCTTACATTCATATGCGTTGAACGCCAGAACAAAAATTACGAAGACAAGAAATTCGTAAAACTGTCCAATCTAAAGAAGTTGTTGGATAGTGGAGCGCTCAGTCAGCAAGAGTTCGAACAAGAAAAAGCGAAGATATTGCAATTCGAATGATTACGGGTTGCCGCCGCTAGAAAATTGAAACGAGTGGTGTATGCGCTCTGAAAGTTCGAATCTAACATTACGTATATGGACTCCCCCGGAAGGCAAGGAAACTGAGCGATTTTTCTGGCCGTAGGGAAACGCATGCAGTCGTATATCCGGCATCTGGTGTGGACTCTGAGTGGTCCGTGCCGACATGGAATCTGCCCACGGTGCGCCAATCGATGCAAGCGGCACGCGTGAAGCTGCCGGCAGAGTTATCGGCGTCAATCCGTGTGGGTGCGACCCAGTTTGCCATGATGGGCGATCAGTCTCGGTGCAAGCGTGGGACGGGAACAGCGGGAACAACAACGGCAGCAGACTTATCCACGGTGGCGCGCGCGTGGCGCCTCTCACGCAGGCGCGCGTGCCGCGGTGGATAAGTCGTGTTCATGGCGCGGTCCTCAGGCCGCCACGGCGAACGCGGTGCGTTCGAGTTTCTTCATCGGGCGCGGTTGCGGCTCGCCGAATGGCGTGCCGTCGCGCAGGCAGGCGTAGCAGATGCGCGCGAGTTTGTTGGCCAGCGCGCAGGCGGCCTTGTTGTGATTGCTGCGCGCTTCGACGTTCGTGATCCAGGCACGCAGGCCGTCGAGTTGGCGGCCGGCCTGGCGCGCCAGTGTCGCGCTTCGGAGTACTGCCCGTGCCCCGTGCGTGAGCAGCATCCGCAGATAGCGGTCGCCACGCTTCGAGATGCGCCCAAGCCGGCGCGTGCTGCCCGACGAGTATTCCTTCGGCGTCAGCCCGAACCAGCTCGCGAAATGCCGCGCGTCCTTAAAGTGCGTGACCTTGCCGCTGGTGGCCGCGACCATCGCCGTCGCGGTCAAGAGGCCGATCCCGGGAATCGACAACAGCAGCTTGCAGGCGGCGCTTTCGCGTGCGAGCGCCGTCAATTCTTTCTCCAGATCGGCGATGCGCTGCTCGAGCAGGCGGATCTCCTCGACGAGCAAGCGCATCGCGCCGCGCACGAGCATCGGGACCGGCGAGTGCGGATCGGCGAGCACGCGGCTGATCGCCTCGATGCCCGTGCGCGCGCCCTGCGGAATCATCAGCCCGAACTCGCGGCAGAAGCCCCGCAGCGCGTTGATACGCGAGGTCCGTGTGGCCATCCACAACGAACGGATGCGGTGCAAGCCCTGCAGCGCCTGTTGTTCGACGGATTTGATGCGCACCGGTTCGATGTCGGCGCAGCGCGCCGCTTCGAGCAACGCGCAGGCGTCGGCGGCATCGGTCTTATTGCGCTTCACATAGGCCCGGATGTAGCCCGCCGGCAACAGGCGCGCCTCGATGCCGAGCCCCGCCAGCCAGCGTGCCCAGTGGTGCGCCGAGCCGCAAGCTTCCATGATCACCAGATCCACCTGGCGGTTCTGGAACCAGCGTTCAAACTGCAATCGGGTCAGCCGATGCTGCTCGACGACTTTCCACTTGTCATCGGCAACGGCAATCTGGAATACACTCTTGGCCAGATCAACGGCAACGGTAGTAGCATGCATTTCGGACTCCTCTCGTCGATGACCGATCCCCATCCCCATGAGCACCGGTGGCGCCTATTCGGCGCCGAAAAAACGGGGGAGTCCATCCCATCAGTCAACAGGACGCCCGGTATGCGGGGCGCCTCTGGAACGACCCGCCTCGCGCGGGCGCCTGTTACCTTGACGTTAGCAGGGTGATGCAGAACTCAGTGAACGAACCGAAAAAGTTTTTGTCATAGAGACGTCTCCGAAACTCCCGTCCTGACAGCGATGCGTGGCCAACTCGATCCCCAGTCCTCGATGTTCCATTACTTCTCGCCCGAGTCGCGCGTGCCTGCGGACCATCCGCTGCGGCGGGTGAAGAGACTCGCAGATCGGGCGCTCGCCGCGATTTCGGCGGATCTGAATGCGCTGTATTCGAGTGTCGGACGGCCGTCGATCCCGCCCGAGCGCCTGCTCAAGGGTCAATTGCTGATCGCGCTGTACTCGATTCGCTCGGATCGCCAGTTTTGTGAGCAGCTCGACTACAACATTCTCTTTCGCTGGTTTCTCGACATGGATCTGGAGAGCGCGAGCCTCGATCAGTCGAACTTCAGCCGGCTGCGCGAGCGCCTGGTCGCGACCGATGTGGCGCGGCGCTTTTTCGATGAAGTGGTGTGCCTGGCCCGGCGGCAGCACTTGTTGTCCTCGGACCATTTCACTGTCGACGGCACGCTGATCGATGCCTGGGCCTCGTTCAAGAGCTTCAGGCGCAAGGACGGCGAGCCGCCGAAGGATGGTGGCGACGGCACTGGAATGGTCGACTTCAAGGGTGAGAAGCGTTCGAACGCGACGCATCAAAGCACGACCGATCCGGACTCGCGTCTCATGAGAAAAGGTAACGGCCAGCCGGCAAAGCTCAGCTACGGCGGGCACGTGCTCATGGAAAACCGCAACGGACTGTGCGTGGACATCCTCGTGACCGAATCGACGCAGGCCGAGCACCGCGCCGCGCGCTCGATGCTCACCCGGGCGCGACGCCGCCGCATTCACCCGAAGACGCTCGCCGCCGACAAGGGCTACCACGTGAAGGAGTTTGTGGGGCATCTGCGCGAGCACCGAATCCGCCCGCACATTGCGCGAATCGAGGGGCGCAAGACACCAGGGCTCGACCGGCGCACCACGCGGACCGAGGGCTACCAGATCAGCCAACGCAAGCGCAAACGGGTGGAAGAAATCTTCGGCTGGCTCAAGACGGTCGGCGGCCTGCGCAAAACCCGATTCATCGGGCAGGCGAAGACCCAGATGGCGGCCTTCATTTCCGGTGCGGCGTACAAACTGCTGAGAATCGCGAAACTGTGCGGTTCGGAGGTGAAGGCGTGAACCGGGGGGCGAAAAGGGCCCCCGCGGCACACGCCGGCAGCCGCTTCGGCAATTCGAAGCGAATTGAAAATCCAATTCCCGCGAGGAAGTCGCCATGAAAATCAGTCCGAACACCCCGGCTGACGCCGTGTCGCCCGTTTTTGCATCACCCTGTTAGAGATCATCGAAGACATGTCCGTGCCCGATTGGCTCTCCCCGGTAGCAGATGTGTTATCTGTCATCGGGTTTGGCTTGACCATCTGGGTCTTGATCGTTACCCATTCTTTGAAACGCAGTTTCGCCCTACGAGCGCGCGCACCGCAATTGCGGCGGTGTCTCGCCGCCACTGCAAAGAAGTTGCCTGCGCTACTTTCTGGCTCTATGCCGTTTCCAGTGGAAATTGACTTCTCAACAAACATGACGGTAGCGCCCGTAGTCGCGGGGGATGGCGGGCAGCAAGGGGTTATGCGGTAGATGCTCGAGCCTGGACATGCGCAGGTAGGCAATCGCGATGAAGTTCTCGGGGTCCCGGAAGCCTCGAGCGGCGGTCTTTGCCTGTTGCAGCAGTCCGTTCATCGCCTCGACGTAGGCGTTGCTGCGACCGTCGAGCATGCCGCGTACGACACCACCGAAGTGTTCCTTCAACGTGGCAGCCAGCCGCTTGAACGGTTCGAGCCGCGAGCGTCGCGCCCAGCTCATCCACTTCGTCAGCGCCCCGCGGGCGATCTCTTCGCTGTTACTGTCACGCGCCTCGCCGTAGACCAGCCGCAGGGCCTGCTTGAGTCGCCAGGCCCGCGCGCTCTTCAGGTTCGAGCGCTGCAGCCAGTGCATCGCCTCGAACTGCGCGCGGGTCCAACTCGCCGCATCCTTGCGCATGCCCCACAGCAACTGGCGAAGGGTCTTCTTGCTGCTTGCGCCGACCGCTTCGCGGACCGCCGCCGCCGAGCTTCGCATCTCCTCGCGGCGCACCTCATCCATCGCCGCATTGGCCAGCGCGACGACGTGAAAGCGGTCGTAGCTGATCTGCGCGTTGGGCAGCGACCGGCCAATCCCCTTGGCGTAGGCCGCGCTCATGTCGATGCAGGCGTGTTCGATCGTGGCCGGATCGCCGCCGTGCGCACGCATGTCTTCGGCAAACGTCTTCAGGGTCTGATGGTCACGGCCGGGGCAGGCAAACAGCAAGCGCCTGGCCTCCAGGTCATGCACGACGGTGATGTACTGGTGCCCACGCTTGACGCTGGTCTCGTCGATTCCCACGTACCGCACGCCCGACATGTTGTCCTTGGCGCGGGCTATCTCGACGTAGTAGCGGACTCGCCGCCACAACCGTTTGGCTGCTACCCGCATCTGATGGGCGGCTTGCCGCACCGGCAACTCCCGGCACAGCGACAGGCCCAGCGCCTCGAACAGCAAGGTAAAGCCGCTGCCCTCGCGCGCCCACGGCACCGGCAACTGCGTGGTCTTGCCGCAGCCCGTGCACTGCACGCGCGGAATCTCGGCATGCAACCAGGCCTCGAACTGGAAGAAGTCGAGATGGCGCCAGCTGCGGCGCACACGGTCATGGATCAACTGGTGCTCGACCCCGCACGCCGGGCAGGCTGCATGCTTGCCGATGTGCTCGACCTCGAAGTCGATGCGCCGCTTGCCCGTGTTGAGCTCGACCTTGGCAACGTGCCACGGCGGCTGCAAGCCAAGCGCGGTGGTGAAGAGGGCTTCGATCTGGGTGCTCATGGGGTGCAAGGTCGGCGTCAGCGGTGGGCGGTTGTACCACCGATCGTCATGTTTGTTGAGAAGTCAATTTCCACTGGAAACGGCATAGAGCCTACTTTCTGATTGGCCGCAGACAAGGAACGAAACGCTGGCGGAACTGGCCAATGCCAGAGCTGTGCTGGAAAATCTTTCCGCGAAACTTCCCCGAGGGGAACGTGGATCTATTGACCGCCTTGTAGCCGAGATGCGTAGTCGCCGAAGCGGTCTATTTACTTCTGTCTCTGTTTCGAATTACACCGACAACGACTTGTGGGACATATTCGCAAATTTACAAGGCGTGATCGCTAGCCTTGAGCAGCGCCAAAAGGACGCCACTTGGGAGTGACCTATGCCATCTGAAATGAAAATAATCCGCCTCCTCTCACAATTGACGAAGCTTACAGCCAAGGGAGAACTCGACTGGCGAGTCAAGGAGCCGCCAGAATTGCTAACGCATGGGACAAATGACCTGTACCCAATCTATTTTGAGGTTGAATACAAAGAGCAAATCATTGGGTTGGCGCAGCAACGATTCCAAAACTATGACGGGGATCGTGATCGGATTTATTGGGATGAACAAATTGTTCTGCTATTTCTGGATCATTTCGGTCGAGTGCTCTGGGAAGATCGATCCCATTCAGGTGCGTTATATACCTTGTTCAATGCCGTAAGGGCAAATGTCGCCGATGTTGACGGCATACTGAAGAACTTGCTTGGAGAAGATGACGATGATCTCTAACCTTGAAGCCGCGCAGGCCCGCTCACTTTCACGTTAGATTTCCCATGTCCGACGCTCCAAATACTGAACCTCTCCGCGAATGGAATCGCCTTGCGCAGCAGAACGCAGAGAACGCAATCGTCTCTTGCATGTTCGAAGCGGGATTCAAAGCTAGTGAGCCGATGGAATCGTTCTCGACTTGGCTGCTGGCGGGAACCGCCGCAGTCGCGTCATTCTTTATCAGCAATGCCGACAAGCTAATTCCGTTTATCGGAAGAGTTGGCTTCATCGTATGTGGTGCTTTTCTCTGCGCCTCATGCGTTCTCGGCTTATTTTCGAAGATTTTCGCGTTGCGTTGTAAGATCCAAATCAGCACAAGTGCGGCCATAAGAGCAACTTTTGCCGAGTTGCTCGCAAAGCACAAAAAGGAACAAGAGAAGCGTAGTTTCAACGTTGAAGTGCAATAGTTCTCAGGACGCATGATAAATCTCCAGCGGCGTTTTATATCCGTGTCTTTTTCTCGGCCGGATATTCAGCTCATGCGCGATTTGATCGCATTCGTGCTG
>NZ_QVLR01000040.1 GCF_014822185.1 Azoarcus sp. Aa7 | reverse complement strand
CCGTGCCGCTGCGACGGATCCTTGAATTCACCCATGGTTCGGGGATACATGCTTGCCAGTTCTCCGTTCGATCATTGACGCTGGCTCGTTCTGCGGGAGAACTGGCTTGCGGTGTTTCTGTGCGCCGGCACGGTGATGCCGGCGCGAATGACGGACGCGCGTCAGCTCGCGCCGCCCATTTGCGATTGCAGGTAGTTCTGCAGCCCGACCTTGTCGATCAGTTCGAGTTGCGTTTCCAGGTAGTCGATGTGCTCCTCGGTGTCCTCGAGGATCTCCTCGAAGACCTCCCGCGAGACATAGTCCTTACAGGACTCGCAGTACGCGATCGCCTCGATCAGCTCGGTGCGTCCGCCCTGTTCGAGCTTGAGGTCGCCCTGCAGGCATTCGGGAACGTTCTCGCCGATCATCAGCTTGTTGAGGTTCTGCAGGTTGGGCAGTCCCTCGAGGAACAGCACGCGCTCGATCAGCTTGTCGGCGTGCTTCATCTCCTCGATCGATTCTTCGTACTCGTGATGGCCGAGTTTCCCGAGGCCCCAGTTCTTATACATGCGCGCATGCAGGAAGTACTGGTTGATAGCGGTGAGTTCGATGGTCAGCTGCTTGTTGAGGTATTGAATGACTTTCTTGTCGCCTTTCATACGGCCTCCACGGCAAGGGAATACGCGGGCGCGAACGCAGCCATCGCCGGTTTCGCGGTCGACGTCTGTTCCTCCATCGCAGTGCGCAGGCAATCGCGTGCGCAGGTCGCGCAGCGGCCGCACTCGCCTGCGACGCCAAGCCGGGTCCGCAGCTCGCGCAAGGTCGAGACGCCTTCGCTGACTGCCTCGCCGATGTGGCGTTCGGTCACTGCGTTGCAGATGCAGACATACATAGTCTAGCCTCGTTGTTCCGTTTGTCGTGGTGGTGGAAGCCGATTACTTCGTCAGGATCAGTTTCCCGGTACGCGTGGCACGCAGCACGTAGTGGGTACCGTCATGGTCGATCGTCACGCAGGTCTGGCCGAGCAGCAGCCGTTCGCTGGGAATCACGGCACTGGCCGCATGGCCGGCATCGCGGGCGTACGGCGCGGCTTCCACGGAGCGGGGAAGGGGGCAATGCGGATCGGCCTGTGCCTGCATGATGTGAGCGATAAAGCAAATAGGAACGATTCGCATTACATCATCAGGCGCTTGCCCGGTCAACTCCCCTGTGTTCTGATCGCCACCCGTCATGCGCTGCCATGCATGGCCTTCCGCATTCCGTCCCGGGGCGGAAGTCCCAGCGGATTCCGGAGAAACGAGAGATGTCCGAAGCCTATGTGATCGAACCCGCCCCGCGTCCCGCCGTGCCCGTCGCGGGAGGCGGATTGTTTCCCGTGCGCCGCATCTACTGCATCGCGCGCAACTACGCGGCGCATGCACGCGAAATGGGCGGGGATCCGAGCCGTGAGGCGCCCTTCTTCTTCACCAAGCCGGCCGATGCAGTGCTGCCCGTGCCCGCGGGCAGTTGCGGCGACTTTCCCTATCCGCCGGCCAGCAGCGACGTCCACCACGAAATCGAACTCGTCGTCGCGCTGGGCGGAGGGGGCTGCAATCTCACGCCCGAAGCGGCGCGCGCCTGCATCTGGGGCTACGCCGTGGGGCTGGACATGACACGCCGCGACCTGCAGGCCGAAGCGAAGGCCCTCGGCCGGCCCTGGGACAGCGGCAAGGCCTTCGACTGCGCCGCGCCGATCTCGCAGATCGTTCCGGCCGCGGGGCAGGTCCTCGAGGCGGGCGAGATCCGCCTCGACATCAACGGCAAGACGCGCCAGCGTGGCGACCTCTCCGACATGATCTGGACGATCCCCGAGATCATCGCCTTCTTCTCGCGCTACTACCGGCTGGAGGCGGGCGACCTGATCTTCACGGGGACGCCGGAGGGCGTCGGGCCGGTCGCCGTCGGCGACCGCCTGCGCGGTGTCGTCGCCGGCGTCGGCGAACTGGCACTTCAGGTCGTCGCGCCGCGCTGAGCCCCCCCGAGGCCCCGGGGGGCGCTGCGGGTCCGGGAGGAGGGGTCAGGGCAGGCGCAAAAGCACCTTCACGCGCCCGTCCGCCTCGGTGGCGGGTATGTAGCCGATGAGGTTGGGTTGCGCCGTGAGCCATTGCCGCAACTCGGCCACGCTGTCGGCCTGCTGGGGCGGCAGTGCGCGCCCGGTGAATACCATGCGTGACCAATGGGCGCGGATCTGGCTCGCGTTCTTGCGCGTCAGCTGCTGGTAGAAGTGATCGCGTATCGATCCCGGAGGCAGGTCCGCCAGCGTCACCACGCTGCCGTCGGGCAGCGTGTGCGCCCGGCCGAGGTAGAACTGTTCCGTCTGCTCGGGCGTGAGTTCGGGCAAGGGGCTGCGGGCGCCCGCGACGATGACGATCTGCGCGAGCGCGCCAGGGGCCGTCAGCAGCGAGAAGGCGAGGAAACAGGTGCGAAGCATGCGAGTCACCGGCGTCCCCTCAGAAGCTCACGTCAAGCGACAGGCTGAACGTGTTCATCGTTCGGCCGCCGATGCGTGTCGTCTGCGCATCGAAGCGCGGTGCGTATGAGCCCCAGGAGTCGCCGTCGGGCCTGGCCTGTGTGACTTCGGCCTTCACGGCCGCGTAGGCGGCGAGTTCCCAGCGGGCGCCCAGCGTGATGCTGCGCTGGGCGTTGTTGCGCGACATCAGGAACAGGTCCCACAAGGCCGCAAGCCGTCCCGGGGGCATCCTGGCCTCGGCAAACTGTTCGTCCAGCGTCTGGCGCGCTACCACCATGTATGGCATCACCGGGCCGAAGCGCCTGCCCAGGCTCAGGTACCAGCCGTGCGCGCTCGCGGCATAGCGGTTGATCTTGCGTCGCGCGTATTCGCCGATGAGCTGCCAGCTTCCGTCGTCCCATTGCACGCCGACGGAATCGAAGCTCGTGCGGCCGTGCGTGCCCGACAGGTCGGAGATCACCCCGCCTTGGCCGGTCCGCTGCAGGATGTTCGAGACCGCGAGGAACAAGGTGTCGCCGCGCTCGAGCGTGAAGCTGCCTTCGCCGTGGCCCAGGTGCAGCGAAAAGTCGCCGCGGCTCAGCCCGAGGTTCAGGCCGAGGGCTTCCTTCAGGCGCGCTTTGCCCTGAGGAAAGGGAATGCGGCCGCCGCCGTAATAGGGATGGATCTCGATGTCGAAGGCGCCGAGGCGCGCGTTGTAGATGAAGTCCACGCCGTCGAGGTCGTTGAACGGATTGAGTCCGTAGACTTCCACGGGGGGGCGCACCCACGGATTGGCGTAATTCACGTAGAGCGAATCGGACAGCATGAAGAAGGGCACGCGAACGCGCCCCAGGCGCACCGACAGGCCCGGTGCGAGCGTCTGCCGGAAGAAGGCGAGCGTGAGTTGCGGATCCTGGCTCGCGTCGCCGTCCTCGCGCACCAGCCCTTGCAGCGTGATGTCGTTGTAGGGCGTGAGACGCAGGCTGCCCTGGATGCCGACGAGACTGTCCGGGCTGAAATCCGGATCCTTCTCGCCCGGGTAATTGACCCCGTAGCGCAAGAACCACACGTCCTTGTCGTCGGTGGTCACGGCACCGAGCGTGCCGAAGCCGGAAAGCTCGAAGCGCGGCGGGTAGGCCGGCGTGTCCGGTTCGGCATGGGCGGGCGCCGCGGCGACTGCAAGGAACATCGTCGCGGCGCAGCGGCGGAGCAGCCTCGTCAAGGTCATGCACTGGCCTCCTGGGCCAACTGTTGGCCGAATAGCAATTGTTCGACGGCGGCGTCGTCGAGCGGGCGGGCGAACAGGTAACCCTGGCCGTAGTCGCAGCCCATCCCGAGCAGCAGCTCGGCCTGCCGTGTAGTTTCGATGCACTCCGCGACCACGCGCATCCCGAGGTCGTGGGCGAGTTCTATGCTCCTGGCGACGATCGTGCGCAGGCGCTCGTCGTTCTCGAGCGAGCGTACGAAGGACCCGTCGAGCTTCACGAGATCGCAGGGGATCGTGTGCAGGTAGCTCAGCGCCGAGTAGCCCGTGCCGAAGTCGTCGATAAGCACCGACATCCCCGCCGTGCGCAGCTTCTGCAGGATCTCGGCGGCGGGCCCTTCCGGCTGGGCGAGTACGCTCTCGGTGACCTCGAAGCGCAGCATCTCGCGTGGCAGGCCGTGGCGGTCCACCTCGGCGATGATCTCGCCGGCGAGATCCGGGCGCGCGAACTGCGTCGCCGAGAGGTTGACGCTGACCTTGGGAACGGCGGCATCGCTGCATGCGCGCTCGCGCCACTGGGCGATGCGCTCGCAGGCGCGCGTCAGCACCAGCATGTCGAGTTCATGGATGAGCCCCAGCGTTTCGGCCAGCGGCACGAAGAGATTCGGCGGCAGCATGCCGCGGCCGGGGTGGCGCCAGCGCACCAGTGCCTCGAAGCTCGCGATCGAACCGCTGTCGAGCGCGACGATGGGCTGGAAATGCACGCTCAGCTCGTTGCGCGTCAGCGCGTCGCGCAGATCGCCCTCGAGCTGCAGGCTTTCCAGCGCCTGCGCGTGCATGGAGGCATGAAAGATCGCCACCGAGTCTCCGCCGAGCTGTCGGGTGCGCTGCAACGCGTTGTCCGCATCGCGCAACATCGTGTCGCCATTCTCGCTGTCCTGATAGTCGCTGCTCAGCGCCATGCCGATGCGGAACTTCGGATACAGGATCTGGCCCGCGACACTGGTCGGCTTGGCCAGGCGCTCGCGCAGAGCCTCCGCGAGGCGCAGGGCCTCGGCGGGATTCTCGATGCGGTTGAGCAGCAGCGCGAACTGGTCTCCGCCCACCCGTGCCGCGATATCGCCGTACCGCAGCGTTTCCTGGAGCGTGCGCGCGACCTGGCGCAGCAGCGCATCGCCGGCCTCGTGACCGAAACTGTCATTCACGAGCCGGAAGCGTTGCAGGTTGATCGCCAGCACCGCGAAGTCCTGCCCGCCCACGCGGCGCTGCTGCCCGAGGGCGCTGCGCACATGTTCGAGGAAGAGGGCGCGGTTCGGCAGGCCGGTCAGGCCGTCGTGCAGCGCGTCGTACTGCAGGCGGACCTGTGCCAGCTTATGGTCGTGCACGTCGCTGATCGATCCGGCCATGCGCACGGCGCGGTCGTCGCCGCCGCGCACGGCGACCCCCCGCGTCATGACCCAGCGGTAGCTGCCGTCGGGTTGGCGCGCCCGGTATTCGTATTTGAACTGGGTACTGAAACCCTTCAGGTGCTCGATCATCTTCGCCCGGTAGCCCGGCGCATCGTCGGGGTGGATGCCGGTCAGGACCTCTTCGGGGCTGTAGTACAGGCGTCCGGCCGTCAGGCCCGCGATCTCGCAGTAGCGCGGCGAGCAGTAGACCTGCCCCTCGGGGATGTTCCAGTCCCACAGGCCGTCGTGCGCGCCCTGGATCGCCAGCTCGTAGCGCTGTTCGCTGGTCTTCAGGCGTTCGGCCGAGTCCTGCAGTTCGCCGATGCGGTCCTGCAGGTTCGCCGCCATCACGTTGAAACGCCGTGCCAGACGGGCCAGTTCGTCGTGGCCGTTCTCGGGCAGGCGGTGGTCCAGCTTGCCCGCCGCGATCGCCTCGCTGCCCGCGAGCAGGCGGCTCAGGTTGCGTGTCAGCAGGTAGCCGATGCCCGACAGCAGGCCGAAGGTCAGCAGGATTTCCGCCAGCGCGATCGCCGCGCCCTGTTCGGTGATCGCCTTGCGCGCTGCTGCCAGCACCGACACGGATACCCCGAACTGCAGGAAGCCGACCTCGTTGCGTTCGAGCAGCAGCGGTCGGCGCACATGCACGACCCCTCCGCCGGCGCCGCCCCGGGCGTTGGCGTGGTCAACCTCCGGCAAGGCCTGCGTGTCCGGCAAGCCGGCGTTGACGAGCACACGCCGGTCCGGCGCGACGATGCGCACGTAGATCAGGCCTTCGTCGGCCTCGCTCAACAGTTCGCCGAGCACGTCCTGCAGGGCGTCGAACTCGCCCATGTCGCCGTACGCGACCGCCATCGCGTGCAGCATCGTGGCGTTCTGGTTGACGAGCGTGTTGAGGCTCGCGTTCGTCGCCTGATTCATCAGGCGGACGCTGTTCGCGAGCAGCAGCGTCAACAGCACGACCTGCACCACGGTGCTGGCGAGCAGCAGCCGCATGCGGATCGAGCTGAGACGGAGCGAGAGTTTCACGATCGGCGCCGTTCCCTGTGCTTATCGTCGTGCGAGGCGCCTGACGCCCGCGGCGGCGTCGATACGGCCCGTGTCCACAAAAGCCTCGACGTTGTCGACGATGCGGTCCGGGTCGTACAGGTAATTGACCATGACGCCCCACGACTGGCCGAGCCCCTTCGCCGAGGTGTCGGCGAGCCAGTTGAGCCGCTCGACGCGGGCGCCGTTGCCGAGATGGAAGCGCGCGACGGGATCGAGCGGCAGCTTGTCGCGCTTGGCTTCGAGGAGGTAGGCGGCGGTCGCCTTGAGCAGCGGATCGCGCAGTGCGCGGGCGAGTGCCGTGTCGTCTGCCCATTCCGGGTCGCCGGCAAGGATCCGGGCGAGGCGGGGGGATTCCGGCCCTTCGATGCCGGCGGCGGCGAGGCGTTTCCAGTCCTCTTCGCCGAACGCTGCCACGATCTCTTTGGCATTTTTCGCCGCCCACTTGGCGAGGCCCGGGATCGGCGACAGCGTCGCAAAGGTCTTCAGGCGGGGGAAATCGCGCTGCAGGTCATCGACGACGCGTTTGAGCAGGAAGTTGCCGAAGGAAACGCCGCGCAGTCCGTCCTGCGTCGCGCTGATCGAATAGAAGATCGCCGTGTCGGCGCGTTCCGTGTCGGCCGCCGGCGCGTTCTCGTCGAGCAGCTTCTGGACGTTGTCGGCGAGGGCGTCGAGCAGCGCGATCTCGACGAAGATCAGCGGCTCCTGCGGCATGCGCGGATGGAAGAAGGCGTAGCAGCGGCGGTCCGAGCCGAGCCGGTTCTTGAGATCCTTCCACGAGCGGATCTCGTGCACCGCCTCGTACTGAACGATCTTCTCCAGCAGCGCCGCGGGAGAGTTCCATGTCACCCGTGCGAGCTCGAGGAAGCCGACGTCGAACCACGCCGTGAGGCGCGCCTCGAGTTCGCGGTCGAGCGACTTCAGCTCCTTGTCGTCGTCGAGGAAGCGCAGCAAGTCGGCGCGCAGGTCCACGAGGAACTTCACGCCCTGCGGAATCGCGTTGAACTGGGTCAGGATGCGGATGCGCGACGAGCGCATCGCCGCGCGCAGCTGCGCCTCGGCATCCCACTGCTTCGGCGTGCCGACGGCAGCCTGATAGGCCTCGTGCGCTTTGGCGATGCGTTTCGGCTCGGGGCCGAACTCCAGTGCGATGATGCGCAGGAAGGCATGGCGGCCTGCGTCGTCGAGCTTCAGGTAGGTGTCGGCCAGGCGTGCCGCGCGGATGCGCGTAGAGACCTCACCGCCCCGGTTTTCCGCACATTCGTGCAGTAGACGGCGGATTCGGTCCAGCTGCTTCTCGGTCGGTTCGCCGTTGCGGCCGGTCGCGCCGGCGACGATTTCGCGGACTTTCGAAAGACTGCGCGATACCAATCCGGGTGCCATCTGCACTCTCCTTTGCATCATCCTGCCAGAAATGTACATGTCATCGTGCGAACTTTCGCACGGTGCCGGCACGCGGGCCATGTCATCCGGTTATTCTTCTGCGCTCGTCTGCGCGGGCGTTGTGTTCATGTATTTCTCAGCGGGCGCCTGCACCTGTGCCGCGACTCGCTGCGAGCAGCCATGCTCCGGCGACAAACATCGGCACGCACAGCCACTGCGCCGTCGACAGCCCCAGCGAGAGAATGCCGAAAATCCCCGGATCAGGGGTACGGAAAAATTCCGCTGCAAAACGCAATGTCGCGTATCCGACCAAGAACATCGCCGACACCGCCCGCGCAGGGCGGGGCCTTGCCGCATACAGCCACAGCAGCACGAACAGCAGCAGTCCCTCTCCGGCCGCCTGGTACAGCTGCGAAGGATGGCGCGGCAGATTGTCGACCCACGGATAGATCATCGCCCAGGGCAGGTCGCCGTCCACCGGTCGGCCCCACAGCTCGCCATTGATGAAGTTTCCGATGCGCCCCGCAGCGAGGCCGGTCGGCACCAGCGGCGCGATGAAATCCGTGACGTTCCAGAAACCCTTGCCCGTGCGCCTGCCGTACAGCCACATCGCCACCAGCACGCCGAGAAAGCCGCCGTGGAAGCTCATCCCGCCTTTCCACACGGCGAGGATCTCGGCCGGATGCGATAGATAGTAGGCCGGCTGGAAGAACAGCACCTCGCCCAGCCGCCCGCCGACGACGACGCCCAGCATCCCGTACATCAGCAGGTCGTCGATCTGCTGCGGCGCCCATCCCGCTTCGGGACGGCGGCGCGCGTGGGCGCGCCCGAGCAGCATGAACAGCACGAACGCGACGAGATACATCAGGCCGTACCAGCGCACCGACAGCGGGCCGAGCGACAGGGCGATCGGGTCGAACTGCGGATGGATCAGCATGGTCGCCAAGCGCCCCGCTTCAGTCGAACTGGGCGCGGAAAGTATCGAATTCGCCGCGCAGCCGGTCGAGTTCGTCGCGCAGGCGGCGCACCTCGTCTTCCAGTTCGGTGGTGCGCCCGCGTGCCGCGCCGCCGGCGGCTGCGCCCGCCAGCGACTCGCCCATCGCCTCGAAAGCGGCCGTTCCGCCCAGCAGGTGCGCGTAGCGCGTCTCCTTGGTGCCCGGTGCGCGCGGCAGGGCATCGGCCATGGGCGGGTATTTCTCGGCGAGGTGCTCCAGCACCGTCTCGACCGCCCCGATGTCGTCGAAGCGGTGCATGCGTTCGGCACGCTGGCGGATTTCCCCGGCCGTCTGCGCGCCGCGCAGCAGCAGCACCGCGAGGACGGACTGTTCGGCCGGCGGCAGCGAATGGCGCAGGCGCACGAGGTGCTCGTACTTGGCCACGCGTCCGCTCGCCTGATCGCGCCGCGACACCAGCTTGCGGGCCATCAGGCTGTCGACCGCGGCCTGGACTTCCCCATCCGACAGGCTCATCACGGGCTCGCGCCCGGTCAGCTGGTTGCAGCCGGTGACGATGCCGTTCAGCGACAAGGGATAGGCGTCCGGCGTCACGAAGGCCTTTTCGATCAGTACGCCGAGGACGCGGATTTCTATCGGATCGAGGTCGAAGCCATCGGTGGTGGAGTCGGGGGCGCTTGGCTCGGTCATGGTTATCGTTGGAGTGGGGCAGGGGCCTGGGTGGGCAATGATAGCCGAGCACCGTTTGCCTTCGGTTAGAATTCCAAGACTTGATTCCGCGTGACGCACCGCCGATGCAGCGTGCGCCCGAACCCTGAGCCGAGGACACCATGCCCCAATACCGTTCCCGTACCTCCACCGCCGGCCGCAACATGGCGGGCGCCCGCGCATTGTGGCGCGCCACCGGCATGAAGGACGGCGACTTCGAAAAGCCGATCATCGCCGTCGTCAACAGCTTCACGCAGTTCGTGCCGGGGCACGTGCACCTGAAGGACCTCGGCCAGCTCGTCGCGCGCGAGATCGAAGCCGCGGGCGGCGTCGCCAAGGAGTTCAATACCATCGCCGTCGATGACGGCATCGCGATGGGCCACGGCGGCATGCTGTATTCGCTGCCCTCGCGCGAGCTGATCGCCGACAGCGTCGAATACATGGTGAACGCGCACACCGCCGACGCCATGGTGTGCATCTCGAACTGCGACAAGATCACCCCGGGGATGCTGATGGCCGCGCTGCGCCTCAACATCCCCGCGATCTTCGTCTCCGGCGGTCCGATGGAAGCGGGCAAGGTCAAGTGGGAAGCCAAGGTGATCTCGCTCGACCTCGTCGACGCGATGGTCAAGGCCGCCGACAGCAGCTGCTCGGACGAGGAAGTGGACGCCATCGAGCGCTCCGCCTGTCCGACTTGCGGTTCGTGTTCCGGCATGTTCACGGCCAACTCGATGAACTGCCTCACCGAGGCGCTGGGCCTTTCGCTGCCGGGCAACGGCACCGTGCTCGCGACCCACGCCGACCGCGAACAGCTCTTCCGCAGGGCCGGCCGCACCATCGTCGACATGGCGCGCCGCCACTACGAGCAGGACGACGCGTCGGTCCTTCCGCGCTCGATCGCGAGCTTCAAGGCGTTCGAAAACGCGATCAGCCTCGACGTCGCGATGGGCGGCTCGACGAATACCGTGCTGCACCTGCTGGCAGCCGCCCGCGAGGCGCAAGTGGATTTCACGATGGCCGACATCGACCGCGTCTCGCGCAAGGTGCCCTGCCTGTGCAAGGTCGCGCCCGCGGTGGCCGACGTGCATATCGAGGACGTGCATCGCGCCGGCGGCATCATGGGCATCCTCGGCGAGCTCAACCGCGCCGGGCTGCTGCATGCCGAAGTGCCGACCGTGCATAGCAAGACCCTGGGCGAAGCGATCGCGCGCTGGGACATCATGCAGGCGCACGACAATGCCGTGTTCGAGTTCTACAAGGCGGCGCCCGGCGGTGTGCCGACCCAGGTCGCGTTCTCGCAAAATCGGCGCTGGAACGAGCTCGACATGGACCGCTCCAAGGGCATCATCCGCGACCGCGCCAACGCCTTCACCCAGGACGGCGGCCTCGCCGTGCTGTACGGCAACATTGCCGAGAAGGGCTGCATCGTGAAGACGGCCGGCGTCGACGAGTCGATCTGGAAATTCACCGGCAAGGCGCGCGTGTTCGAGAGCCAGGAAGCGGCGGTCGACGGCATCCTCGGCGACAAGGTCGGCGCGGGCGACGTTGTGATCATCCGCTACGAAGGCCCGAAGGGCGGCCCCGGCATGCAGGAGATGCTGTACCCGACGAGCTACCTGAAGTCCAAGGGGCTGGGCAAGGCGTGCGCGCTGCTCACCGACGGCCGCTTCTCCGGTGGCACCTCCGGCCTCTCGATTGGCCACGCCTCGCCCGAAGCGGCGTGCGGCGGCGCGATCGCCCTGGTCGAGGAGGACGACACGATCGAGATCGATATCCCCAATCGCAGCATCCGCCTGGCGGTGAGCGACGACGAGCTCGGCCGGCGCCGTGCCGCGATGGAGGCGAAGGGCAGTCAGGCGTGGAAACCGGTCAATCGCCAGCGCGTCGTGTCGGCCGCGCTGCAGGCCTACGCGGCGCTTACGACCAGCGCCGATACCGGCGCCGTGCGCGACGTCACCCAAGTGCAGCGCTGACACGATGAGCTTGCGCGCGGCGTTCGACGGCGGCAGGCCCTGAGATGCTGGGCTGGCTGAAGCGTCTTTTCGGCATCGAGCCCGAGCGGCCGGCATTCTCGCCGGCTATTCCCGTCCAGCCGCGCGAACCGTCGCCGTCCGCTGCGCCGCCGCAGCCGTCGCCCGCTTCTCCGCCGGCAGCGCCGCCGCCGACGGCGGTGCCGGCGGCCGCGAGCGCCGTGCCGCTCCCGGCCGAGGGCGAGCCGGGGCGGGCCGACGCATCGCTTTCGCTGCTGTGTCGCAGCGAAATGCTCGACCGCGAACAGAACCTGACCGGCTACGCCTTCGAGCTGCGCGAGGATGTCGCCGGGCGCATCCGGGCAACGGGGCGGCGCGCGCGTGATTTCCTCGACAGCCTGCTGGTCGAGCAGATCGACCGTTACGGCCATGGCGCGGCGCTAAAGGCCCGCCGGGTGTGCCTCAGGGTGTGGGAGGGCTTCCTCGCCAACCCGGCACTGGAGCGGCTGCAGGGGCTCGATGCGACCCTGCTCGTGCGCCCCGAACTGCCCACGCGTGCCGCGTCCGCCGAAACGCTGGCGAGCGCTGTGCGCCTGCGCGAGGCCGGCGTAAAGATCGTGCTCGATCACGGCGAGCCCGGGGTGTGGCTCGACAGCATGCTGCCGCAGGCCGATGCGGCGCTGTTCCGCATGGGGTTCTGCCTGCCCGAGGACCTCGGCCTGTACATCCGTGCGGTGCGCCAGCGGCGCGCCGACCTGCCCGTATGGGCCTGGGAGGTGGGTACGCCGGACGAGTTCGAACTCGCGGCCAAGCTCGGCTGCACGGCGTTCTCCGGCGGTTTCGTGACGCGCCGCGAAGACTGGAAGGGCAACTCGCTGTCGCCGCACGGCATGCGTCTCGCATCCCTGCTGCAGCGCCTGCGCAGCGGCGTGGATACCCAGGAAATCGCCGTCATCCTCAAGCACGACCTCGCGCTTGCGTATCGTCTGCTGCGCTATGTGAATGCGGCCGCGTGGGGGCTCAATCACCACATCAGTTCGGTCGAACAGGCGATCCTCGTGCTTGGGCAGCAGCCGCTGCAGCGCTGGGTGTCGATGATGTTGCTGGGCAGTGCGCGCAGTGCGCCGGGTGCCGCGGTCGTGATGGAGGATGCCCTCGTGCGCGGCCGTCTGCTCGAGCTCCTGGGCGGTCTGCGCGGCGAACGCGATCCCGCCGCCCAGCTTTTCGTGCTGGGCCTGTTCTCGCTGCTCGATGTTGCATTGAAGGTGCCGCTCGAGGACGCGATCCGCCCGCTGAAGCTGCCCGATCCGATGCAGGATGCCCTGTTGCATCAGCGCGGGCCGATGGCGCCGTATCTCGAACTGGTGCTCGCCTTCGAGCGCGGCGATGCACAGCGTGTGACCTCGTTTGCCAATGTGCTGGGCATCGATGTCGGCGAACTGAACCGGCTGCAGTTCGAGGCGCTCGACTGGGTGCATTCGGCCGAGGCCTGAGCGGACCGCCTTGACCGCCTCCCGGGGCGCCTCTACCATCCCGCCGATGGACGCAGAACTCAATAAACTCGAGAATCAGGTCGAACAGATCGTCGGCCTGCTCGAATCGTGCCGCGCGGAAGGGCGCGAGTTGCGCACGCGCGCCGTGCGCCTGGAGGCCGAGAACCGTGTGCTGGCGGACAAGGTCCGGCTTGCGACGGAAAAGCTCGAAGCCCTGCTCGCGCAGTTGCCGGAATCCTGACATGCCGACCGACTCCCTCGACATCTCCCTGCTCGGGAAGACCTACTCCGTCGCCTGCCGTCCGGAGGACCGTGAAGGTCTGCTCGCGGCCATGGCCTTCCTCGAAGAAAAGCTCAACAGCCTTGCGGCACGGACGAATGCGTCCGGCGAGAAACTGGCTGTCATGACCGCGCTGAATATCGCGCACGAATTTTTGCAGTTTCAGCGTTCCGGCGGGTTTGACATGCAGGCCGCGAAGCGTAGAATCGGTCTCGTGAATGCGCGGCTCGATGGAGTCCTCGCGCAGCAGGAAAAGCTTTTCTAACAGGTAGTTAGCGCGGGTTGGCGCGTATGTAAGGTCAATCCCCGCTGTGTCGTCGAAGTCGTAGATTCCTTGGACCAATGTCGAGAGACTTGGTCGCGGACCATGGATGCCGCAGGTGTGCACGCCCCTAGCCGGGTGAGCCTGATGCGGAAGGAAAGCGACCTCCCTGAACCCCAGGTTCAGGATGCCGGCGGAGGCGACACTGCGGGGGCCAAACGAGAGAGGCGCGGATTTCGGTCCGCGCCTCTTTTTTGTTTTTTTGCCTTGTCCGGCGCGGGGCCGGAACGCCGCGGAGCGGATTCCGCGCAGCTTCGGGAAAGGAATTGATGGATTTCGATGTGTGGTGGCTGAGCTACCTCGCGCTGGGGGCCTTCGTCGGCTTCTTTGCCGGCCTGCTGGGCGTCGGTGGCGGCGGGATCATGGTGCCGGTGCTGGCTTCGCTGTTCGTCGCGCAGGGGATGCCGCGCGACAACGTCGTGCATCTTGCGCTCGGCACGTCGATGGCGGCCATCGTGATGACCTCCATCGCGAGCCTGCGCGCGCACCACAAGCACGGCGCGGTGCGTTGGGACGTCGTACGCTTCATCGCGCCGGGGATCCTCGTCGGCACCTTCGCGGCGACCTTCATTGCCGCGCGGATCGAGTCGCAGCCGCTGGCGATCTTCTTCGCCTGCTTCATGGCCTACGTGTCGCTGCAGATGCTCGCGAACGTCAAACCCAAGCCCTCGCGCGAGCTGCCCGGGCCGGTCGGGATGAGCGCCGTGGGGGCCGGCATCGGCGGAATTTCCGCACTGGTGGCGATCGGCGGCGGTTCGCTGTCGGTGCCGTTCATGACCTGGTGCAACGTGAAGGTGCATCAGGCGATCGGCACTTCGGCGGCGATCGGCCTGCCGATTGCACTCGCGGGCACGATCGGCTATCTGGTGAATGGCTGGGGCAGTGCCGGAATGCCCCCGTACAGCCTCGGTTTCATCTACCTTCCGGCGCTGGTGCTGATCAGCGTCGTGAGCACCTGGACCGCGCCGCTGGGCGCACGCCTGGCGCACCGGCTTCCGGTCGCGGTGTTGAGGAAGATCTTCGCCGGCGTGCTGATGCTGCTGTCGGCCAAGATGTTGCACGCGCTGTTCTTCTGAACGGCGACATGGAACGTATGGAGCGGATGCGATGAGCTGGAACATGTGGCTGGCGTTTCTTGCCGCGGCGGTGGTGATTGCCGTGTCGCCGGGGCCCGGGGCGGTGCTGAGCATGGCGACGGGGCTGCGTAATGGCTATGCGGTGGCGCTGCGCGCGATCCTGGGGCTGCAGACGGCGCTGCTGATCCAGCTGGCGATCGTCGTGCTCGGCCTGGGCGCTGTGCTGGCGGCATCGGCGACGGCCTTTCTGGTGGTGAAGATCGCCGGGGCCGGCTACCTGATCTGGCTCGGCGTGCGCAAATGGCGCGCGCCGGTCGAGCTGCTCGAAGACGGTGCGGAGGCGCGCGACGCCCGCGGCGTGTATCTGCAGGGCGTGATCGTGAACCTCACCAATCCGAAGGCGATCGTCTTCATGGTCGCGCTGGTGCCGCAGTTCATCGACCCGCAGCTGCCGCAGTGGCCGCAGTTCTTCATCATCGCGGCGACGATGGTCGGCACTGACATGGTCGTGATGTCCTGCTACGCGCTGCTCGCCGGCCGCTGCCGGCGCTGGCTGCGCAGTCCGCGCATGATGAAGGCGCAGAACCGCGTGTTCGGCGGGATGTTCGTCGCGGCCGGTTCGCTGCTCGCTGCGTCGTCGCGCTGAAGCAGTCGTCCTAGCGGCTGCCCGGGGTCATTCCGTCCAGCAGCGTGCGCAGGTTGTGGCGCATCATCGCCACGTAGGTCGGTGCCGGGCCGTCGGCCGCCGATAGCGCATCCGAATACAGCGTGCCGCCGAGGCGCGCGCCGCTTTCCTTGCGGATGCGCTCGATCAGCCGTGGGTCGCTGACGCTCTCGACGAATACCGCGGGCACGTTCTCGTGCCGCAGCTGGCGGATGAGCTTCGCGACGCCGGCCGCCGAGGGCTCCGACTGGTTGCTGATGCCGGCCGGGGCGAGGAAGCGCACGCCGTAGGCGTGGGCGAAGTAGCCGAAGGCGTCGTGGGCGCTGACGACCTTGCGTCGTTCGGCGGGAATCGCGGCCAGGGTATTGCGGATTTCGGCGTCCAGTGCCTTGAGCTCGGCCGCATACCGCGCGGCATTGTCCCGGTAGGCCTTCGCGTTCGCCGGATCGTTCTGTGCGAGCGCGTCGGCGATGTTCGCCACGTAGCGCTGCGCACGCGCGACGTCCTGCCACGCGTGCGGATCGACGGCGTCCTGATGGGATCCCTTGCCATGGCCGTGCGCGTCGTCGTGCTCGTCGGCGGCGGCGATGGGTTCGACGCCGTGGCTGGCGACGAGGACGCGCCCCTTGTAGCCAGCGGTCTGCGCCAGCCGCTCGAGCCAGGTGTCGAATCCGAGACCGCTGGCGACCACCAGCTGCGCGGCGCCGATGCGGCGGGCGTCGGAGGGGCGGGGCTGGAAGTTGTGTGCGTCCTGGTCGGCCGCGACGAGCATCGTGACCTTGATCCGGTCTCCCCCGACCTGGCGGATGAAGTCGCCGAGGATGCTGAAGCTCGTGACCACTTCGAGGGGGGCTGCGTGCACGGGATGGGCGGCGAGGCCGAGGAGCACTGCGAGGGGGGCGAGGAGGCGATGCAGGATGTGGCGCATGCGTTCGTGCAGAAGTTCAGGATTCGAGGTGGGGGCGGCGGTTGAGCCGGGCGCCCAGCATGCCGCCCGGGGCGAGGAAGAGCGACAGCAGGTATACGATGCCGGCGGCGAGGATGATCGCCGGGCCGGCCGGAACGTCCGCATGGAAGGAGGCGAGCAGCCCGCCGATGCCGCTCGCGAAGGCGATGAGGACGGCGAGGCCGAGCATCGCCGGCAGGCGCTTGACCCACAGGCGTGCCGCGGCCGAAGGCAGGATCATGATGCCGACCGCCATCAGCGTGCCGAGGGCATGGAAGCCGGCGACGAGGTTGAGCACCACGAGCACCAGAAAGCCGTAGTGCGCGATCGGGCTGGCGGCGCTGACGCCGCGCAGGAAGGCGGCATCGAAGCATTCGAGCACCAGCGGCCGGTACAGCAGCGCGAGTGCGACGAGCGTCGCAGTCGTGATCGCGCTGATCAGCAGCAGCGAGGGGTCGTCGAGCGCGAGCACGGAGCCGAACAGCACGTGCAGCAGGTCGAGGTTGCGTCCGCGCAGCGACACGATCATCACGCCGGTGGCGATCGACAGCAGGTAGAAGGCAGCCAGGCTGGCATCCTCCTTGAGGATGGACGAGCGCGCGACGAGGCCGGCCGCGAGTGCGACGACGATGCCGGCGATGATGCCGCCGACCGTCATCGCCCCGAGCGACAGGCCGAAGGCGAGATAGCCGAGCGCGGCGCCGGGCAGGATCGCGTGCGCCATCGCGTCGCCCATCAGGCTCATGCGCCGCAGCAGCAGGAACACGCCGACCGGCGTCGCCCCCAGCGCAAGCGCGAGACATCCCGCGAGCGCACGGCGCATGAACTCGAATTCGGCGAAGGGGCCGAACAGGGTTTCCGCGATCATGCGGCCTCCGCTTCGGGGCGGTGGCACACCGGAGCGGTGGCGTCGAACTCGCCGGCAAGGCGGCGCGCGGTGGCGAGGCGTTCGGGGGTGAGGATCTCGTCGGTCGGGCCGAAGCCGAGGCATTCGCGCGCGAGCAGCAGGCACTCGGGGAAGTGGCGTCGCACCAGGGTGAGATCGTGGAGAACGGCGAGGATGGTCCGTCCTTCGGCATGCCACAGCAGGATCAGGGCGATGAGGTCCTCGATCGTGCGCGCGTCGATCGCGTTGAACGGCTCGTCGAGAAGGAGGAGGTTCGCGTCCTGCAGCATCATCCGCGCAAAGCGCGCGCGCTGCAGCTGGCCACCGGAGAGGGTGCCGATCTGGCGCGCCTCGAAGCCCGACAGGCCGACCGCCGCGAGGGCCGCGCGCACGCGCTCCGCCTGGCTGCGGCTGAGTCCGCGAAAGGCGCCGATCTCGCGCCACAGCCCCATCGAGACCATGTCGAACACGGATACCGGGAAGCTGCGATCGAGTTCGCTTTGCTGCGGCAGGTAGGCGATGCCGCGCTTGCCCGCGTGCACGCGGAAGTGACCTTGCAGCGGGGGCAGCTCCCCGGTCAGCGCCTTGAAAAGCGTCGACTTGCCCGCGCCGTTGGGCCCGACGATCGCGACCAATGCGCCTGGGGCGATACGGCACCTGAGGTGGTGGACGGCCGGATGGCGGTCATAGCCCAGGGTCAGGTTGTCGAGTTCGAGGATGGCGTCGCGCGCGTTCATGCGAGGGCCCAGCCTACGGTGAGCCAGAGCACGGCTGCTGCGCCGGCTGCGAGGGCTATGCGTGCGCCGACGCCGAGCAGCAGCGCGGTGCCGGGGAAGGGCGCCGCGGCGGCGGCGCCGTGCACATGGCCGTGTTCATGGGTATGGTGGTGATGAGTGTGCGGGAGCGCACTGCTCGATGTCGGGGGCATGATCTCGTCGTGTCGGGGCATTGTTGTTATTGAAGGGGCTGCGGCCGGGGCGTCGCGCGCACTCAGACCTTTGCCCCGCGCTGGCGACCGCAGTCCGCGCAGGTGCCGTGGAACACCAGTTCGGCCCGTTCCGGCTGGTATCCGGCAGGCAGCGTGAATTGTTCGTCGGGCCGGATCGATTCGAGGCACAGTACGTGGCCGCAGCGGTCGCAGTGGAAGTGCGCATGCTGGCTGCGGGGCTCGCCGCCCGCCTTGAAGCGTCGCGCGCGGTCGGGACCGATGATGCGATGCGCGAGCCCCTGCTCGACGAGCCAGTCGAGCGTGCGGTACAGCGTCACGCGGTCGTGCGGCATGCCGTCCGCCGCAAGTCGTGCCGCGACATCGTCGTGGTTCAGCGAGCGCGGGCTGTCCTGCAGGATCTCGAGCACCGCGATGCGCGTGCGCGTGACGCGGCCGCCGCAGGCGGCTATCAGGTGGGCGGCAGAGGAGGTATCCGGGGCAGGCATTGCGGGCAGGGGGATGACGGTTAATGCAACATTGTAGCATTAACCGTCATCCCCCTGCCGGGCAGATCAGTTGTCCAGCAGCGCGCCGAGTTCGCGTTGCAGCAACTCCGGATCGTCGAGATTGAGCTCCAGCAACCGGCGCAGATGGGTGATGCTGTCGAGATCGATCTCGCGGCAAGCAAGCCCGATACAGCCATTTCCGGTGTGTACGACGTCCCCCTCCATGCGGATCGCAGCGCCTTCGTCGTCGAGTGCGATTTCGAGCAGGCAGCGTTCGCCCGGGCCGGGGAGCAGGTCGGGCGCCGAGCGGATCAGGGCGCCCTTGAGCGACAGGTCGCGGACGTCGCACGGGACGTCGCGGTCGCCGACCAGCAGGCGGGCGCCTGCGTTGAAGCGGATGCGCGAGAAATGCCTGCGTTGCGCTGGCTGCATGGCAGAGTCCTTGCAAAATGCATGGTAAGGCAGTGGAGACGGGTGTCTACGCGCGATTCTGGAACGGAGTCATCGTCGTCGCAAGGGTGAGTCGCGGTATGGGAGTTCGTGTCCGGGCATCGCCGCGCAGTGTGAAGTCTGAGCAGCCTGTCACGTACCGGTTTCCGGGCAGGTGGGACAATTCACCCGGATGACGCATATTGTTACGTTTGCTGCGAGAATTGCAGACGCGACCGGGCGCGGGTCATCGTGATCACATGGCGGGAAATTGCGTGTCAGAAGTGTTCGAACTCAATGGCGTGTTTGCGCGCCCCGAAAGCAATGCCAAGGAAACGCATGCGGATGCCGATGCGCTCCTCGACTGTCTCCTGCTGATAGCCAGGGCGCACGGCGCAGCGACGACGCGGGATGCGGCGCTCGCAGGACTGCCGCTGGAAGACGGGCGGCTCAATCCTGCGCTGTTCGCGCGCGCGGCGAGGCGTGCCGGGCTGAGCAGCAAGCTTGTGCGCTGCGCGCCGGAAAAGCTGAATCCCTCCCTGCTGCCCGCCGTGCTCCTGCTGAAGGGCGAGAAGGCCTGCGTGCTGCTCGGGTGGAGCGAGGACGGCGAGCGCGCCCAGGTCGTGTTCCCCGAGTTGGGCGAGGCTGCGGTCGAGATGACGCGCGCGGAACTTGCCGCGCGGCACGACGGCCATGCGATCTATGCCCGTCCGATGTTCCGCTTCGATGCGCGCACGCCCGAGGTGCGCCCCGTCAGGCGCCAGCACTGGTTCTGGGGCGTGATCGCGGAAAACAGCGCCCTGTACCGCGACGTGCTGCTCGCGGCCTTCATGATCAACCTGTTCGCGATCGCGATGCCACTGTTCGTCATGAACGTGTACGACAGGGTGGTGCCCAACCACGCGATCGAAACGCTGTGGGTGCTTGGCATCGGTGTGTTGATCGTGCTCGCGGGCGATCTCGTCCTGCGCACGATGCGCGGCTACTTCGTCGATCTCGCGAGCAGCCGTGCCGACGTCAAGCTGTCGGCGGCGATCATGGAGCGCGTGCTCGGCCTGCGCATGGAACAGCGTCCCGAGTCGGCCGGTTCCTTCGCCGCGAACCTGCGCGCCTTCGAGTCGGTGCGCGACTTCATCAGTTCGGCGACCGTGGTGGCCTTCATCGACGTGCCGTTCGCGCTGGTCTTCCTGATCGTCATCGGCTGGATCGGCTGGCCGCTGGTATTGCCCTTCCTCGTCGGCGTCGTCGTGCTGCTTGTGTACGCGATGACGGTGCAGGGACGCATGCACGAACTCGCCGAAACGACCTACCGCGCGGGCGCGCAGCGCAATGCGACGCTGGTCGAAGGGCTTGTCGCGATGGAGACGGTGAAGGCGGTATGTGCCGAGGGGCCGATCCAGCGCAAGTGGGAGAAGAGTGCGGCCCTGCTGGCGCGGGTCGGCACCCAGCTGCGCCTGCTGTCGTCGACCGCGATGAACGGCGCCGCGTGGGTGCAGCAGGCGGTCAGCGTTGCGATCATCATCCTCGGCGTCTACCTTATCCGCGACAACGAGCTCAGCATGGGCGGCCTGATCGCGTGCTACATGCTGTCGTCGCGCGCCATGGCGCCGATCGGCCAGGTCGCCGGCCTGCTCGTCCAGTACCACAATGCGGCGACCGCGCTGACCTCCCTCGACAAGCTGATGAACCAGGAGGTGGAGCGTCCGGACGACACCAGCTTCATCAGCCGTAAGAGCTTCCGCGGCGAGATCGAATTCCGCAACGTCGGCTTCCAGTATCCCGGGCAGGAAACCGCGGCCCTGTCCGACATCTCGCTGCACATCCGCGCGGGCGAGCATGTGGGGATCATCGGCCGGGTCGGGTCCGGCAAGACGACGCTGGAAAAGCTGATCCTGAGCCTGTACCGCCCGACTTCGGGAGCGATCCTGATCGACGGCATCGACCAGCGCCAGCTCGATCCGGCCGAGCTGCGCCGCCATATCGGCTACGTGCCGCAGGACGTGACCCTGTTCTACGGCACCTTGCGCGAGAACATCACGCTGGCCAGCCCGCTCGCGGACGATGCCGAAGTCCTGCGCGCGGCGGAAACGGCGGGCGTGACGGAGTTCGCCAACACCCACCCGCAGGGATTCGACATGCAGGTCGGCGAGCGCGGCGCGTCGCTTTCGGGCGGGCAGCGGCAGTGCGTCGCGATCGCACGCGCACTGATCCATCATCCGCCCATGCTGCTGCTCGATGAGCCGACCGCATCGATGGACTTCACCAGCGAGGAGGAGCTCAAGCGCCGCCTGCGCAGCTTCGCGCAGGGCCGGACGATGCTCGTCGTCACGCACCGGACCTCGTTGCTGGAGCTGGTCGACCGCATCATCGTCATCGATGGCGGGCGGATCGTCGCCGACGGACCCAAGGATCAGGTCGTCGATGCCTTGCGCCAGGGACGGGTCGGGAGGGCCAAGTGATGAGCGAGATCGGCCAGGAGTCCTTCCGGCGTATCGGCGACGTATCGGAGCGGGTCGGCAGGCCGCTGAGGCCGTGGTTCGACCGGATCTTCGCGCGCTTCGTGCCCGACGCATCCGCAAACGGCCGCCTCGACTGGGCCGCGGATGCCGACTGGGCGCTGATCCAGGAAGAGCCGCTGCGTGCGCGCATGCTGCTGCGCGTCGTTGCCGTCGGTCTGGTGCTGCTGCTGGTGTGGTCGGCCTTTGCGTCGGTCGACGAGGTCACGCGCGGCGATGCGAAAGTGATCCCGTCCTCGCAGGTGCAGATCATCCAGACCGTGGATGGCGGTGTCGTCGAGGAGATGCCGGTGCGCGAAGGCCAGATCGTGGAGGCGGGGGCGCTGCTCCTGCGCATCGACCCGACGCGCTTCGTGGCGTCCCTTGCGGAAAACCGTTCGCAGTATTTCGCCCTGCGCGCCAAGGCTGCCCGGCTGGAGGCGGTCACGGCCGGCACGGCGCTGGACATGCCGCGCGACGTACTGCGCGAGGCGCCCGAGATCGCCGACCACGAGCGGCGCCTGTACGACTCGACGGTCGCCGAACTCGACGCCCAGCTGTCGATCGCGCGGCAGCAGCTCGCGCAGCGCCAGCAGGAACTCAACGAGGTGCGCGCACGCTACGAGCAAAGCAGCAGCGGCCTCGATCTGGTGCAGCAGGAGTTGAACGTCACTCGGCCGCTGATGAAGTCGGGGGCGGTGTCCGAGGTCGAGATCCTGCGCCTGCAGCGCGACGTCGCACGCCTGCGGGGCGAGCGCGACCAGGCCGCAGCGCAGATCTCACGCATCCATTCGGCGATCTCCGAGGCTACGCGCAAGATCCAGGAGGTGGAGCTGAACGTACGCAACGTGCAGCGCAACGAACTCTCCGACACGATGGCCAAGCTTGCCGGCCTGACCGAAGGCGGGCGCGCGCTCGCCGACCGCGTCAAACACGCCGAAGTGCGTTCGCCGGTGCGCGGCACGGTCAAGCGCCTGCTCGTGAATACCGTCGGGGGTGTCGTGCAGCCGGGCAAGGAAGTGGTCGAGATCGTGCCGCTGGACGATGCGCTGATCCTCGAAGCACAGGTCAAGCCCAAGGACATCGCCTTCCTGCGTCCGGGCCAGAGCGCCCTCGTGAAGTTCACCGCCTACGACTTCGCGATCTACGGCGGCCTCGATGCGGTCGTCGAGCACATCGGTGCGGATACCGTCACCGACGAGAAGGGCAATGCCTTCTACACTGTACGCGTGAGGACCCTGAAGTCGAGCCTGGGCGAGAGTCTGCCGATCATTCCGGGCATGGTGGCCGAAATCGACATCCTCACCGGCAAGAAGACCATTCTTTCCTACCTGCTGAAGCCCGTCTTGCGGGCCAAGGCCAACGCACTGTCCGAACGATGAGCCAGAACATCTTTCTCTGCTCCGAAACGGTCCGCCCGTCGACGCGTTGGCTGGATGCGTTTCCCGAAGGGGTCTGTCACGAGCAGCGGACCCTCGCCGGCGCGGCCCGGCCGGGCGACGTGATCTGGGTCGAGGCCGGGCACGGCGACTGGCTGGAAAATCTCGGCACGCTGGTGCGCACACTGGCCGGCTGTCACCTTGTCGTCGTCAGCATGACGCCCGACAGCGCCGACGCGGTCGCCGCCCTCGATCGCGGTGCGCGGGCCTACTGCCACGCGCTGGCGGTGCCTTCCGTGTTCAGGGACGTAGAACTGGTCGTCCGCCACGGCGGACTGTGGGTCGGCCCCGAACTGATGGCCCGAGTCGTCGGCGCTGCGGGACGCGCCCTCGCGCCGCACGTGGAAGCGCCCCTGCCCCTGCTGTCGGGGCGCGAGGCCGAAGTGGCCCATGAGGTCGTCAACGGCTTGAGCAACAAGGAAATCGCCGCGAAACTCGGCATCACCGAGCGCACCGTGAAGGCCCACATGGGTGCGATCTTCGAGAAGCTCGGAGTGCGCGACCGGCTGCAGCTGGTGCTGCGCCTGTCCGAACATGGCGACGTTTCGCTGCCGGTGCACTGATGATGTACATAAGACGGGACAAGCAGGGAAAGATCGTCGCGGTGAGTCGCGACCTGGCCGACGGCGACGGATGGAGTGCCGCGGGCGAGGACGACGCCGACCTGCTCGGGTTCGGGCGCGACATCATCGAGGGTGCAAACCCGTTGGGGGTATCCGACCTCGGTCTCGTGCGCGTGCTCGAGGATCTGATCGAGCTCCTCGTCGATCGTTCGCTGATCCGCTTTACCGACCTGCCGGTGCCCGCGCAGCGCAAGCTCATGGAGCGTCGCGGCGCGCGCGAGGCCTTGCAGCACCTCAGCCTGCTCGACGACGACGGCGTGATCTGAACCGCCGCCGGTCGCTCCCGGCTCCTAGGCCGCCGAGCCTTCGCGCACGGCCGGGCCGGTCATGCCGTCGATGCCGAGGCCCGGCAAAGCCTGCTGTTCCGCCGCTGATCCCACTCCTTCCGCGATCGTCTTCAGCCCGAGCGAGTGCGCGATCATGCACAGTCCGCGCAGGAAGGCCTGGTTCCCCGCGTTGCTGTCTATGCCCCGGATGATTGCCGAGTCGATCTTCACGTAGTCGAGCCCCAGTTCGTGCAGGTCGCCCAGCTCGCCGAAATGCGCGCCCACGTGCTCGATGCCGACCCGGCAGCCCAGCGGCTGCAAGGCCACGCACAGCGTGCGGAACTCGGCGAGGTGGCGCAGCGCGCCATACTCGGGCACCTCGATCCACAGCCGCTTCGCCGTTGCCGGGTCTGCTTGCAGCAGGGAGAACAGTTCGCCGCGGAAGTTAGCGTCGCGCAGGGATTCGGCCGACACGTTGATGCCGCGCTCCCGTCCGTCGTGTGCGATGGCGCGCAAGGCCGCATGCACGACCGCGATGTCGAAGCGCGGCATCAGGCCCAGACGCGCGGCGTGCGGCATGAAATAGCCCGCGGGCTGCCAGGCGCCGTCGAGCAGGATGCGGATCGGCGCTTCGTCGTGCAGCAGGCGCCCGTCGTTGGCAACGACCGGATAGGCGCCTAGGCGTACGCCGTCGTGCTCGATCGCCGCAAGCAGGGCGGCACGCCAGGACTGGAGGTCGGGGTAGGGCGCGGGCGCGCCGCCGCTTTCGACGCGCAGGCTGCGATCGCCCGCTTGTTCGGCCGTTGCGAGTGCTCCGTCCGCACGGGCCAGAACCTGCGAGCGGGTTTCGCCCGCGACGTAGTTCGTCGCCGCAACCGGCAGGGCTATCAGGACATCCTTCAGGTGCGCGTCGAGCGTGTCGTGGAGTTTTCGCGCCAGCTCGTTCGCGAGTTCGCCCGCGTCCTCGCGGCCGGGCGCCAGCAGCGCGAAGTCACTGCCATTCATGCGTCCGGCTTCCCAGTTCCCGTTGCCGGCGGTGACATCGGCAAACCGCTCCGCGAGGTCGCGCAGCAGGCGGTCGGTCGCCTCGCGGCCGATGCGCTGGTTCAGTCCCGCGAGGTCGCCCACGCGCGCCAGCAGCAGGGTGCCCGCCGCATGCGCATCGTCGCGGGAAAGTGCCGAATCCAGCTGGTTCAGGAACTGGTCGCGATTGAGCAGTCCCGTCATCTCGTCGTGCTGCGTCTGCCGCCGCAGTTGTTCGAGGCGCCGCGATTCCTCCGCGAGGATCGTGCGGACGCGCTCCGACAGGGTGTTCATCGCACGCACGACGCTGCGGAACTCCCGCGTGCTGGGTTCGGGTGTCGTCACGAAGCGGCGTCCGCCGATCGCTTCGGCCTGCTCGACGACGCGACCGAGGGGGCGCGTGATGTGCTTGATGATCAGCGTGCCGATGAGGCCGGTCAGCATCCCCCCCAGCGCGAACCAACCGAGCAGCTGCAGCGTTCCCTGCCACAGCGCCGTATACGCGTAGCGCTTGTGGCTTTCCAGCGTGAGCGTGCCGAACTGGCGCCAGCCGTCCTGCACCTGCGCCACGCCGGCATGCGGCTCGATCGGGATCAGGCGGATGAACCATTCAGGGGCGCCATCGAGCGCGCCGGAATACTCGCGCTCCGCGAGAATTTCCCCGGTCGGTCCGGTCAGCCGGATAAGGCGGTAATGTCCCGCGTCGAACTGGGCCGAGATCTGCAGCTCCACCGTCACCGGATCTTTCGGCATCTGCGACAGCGACAGCGCAAGCGAGGTCGCGTTGTCGAGGTTCTTCACCTGCAGCTGCTGCTCCAGGTAATGCCGGGCGGACAGCGTGCTCACGACCAGGCTGCCGCCCAGGGCGATGACCGTCACGATCGCGATGGCGATCCAAAGCTGCTTGATCAGGGACATGACAAGAGGTCTCCGGAAAATCTGGCCGTGGCGGCAATCATGGCAAGCCCTCCTCGCGCATGCGTTCGAGCGCGCTGCGCCAGCGCGACAGCCGCGTCGTCGGGTCGGCCGACGAACTGCTTGCGCCGCTCACCCACAGGCCCTCGGCATTGAAGCTGAAGATCGGGAACAGGTCGGGCCGGCGCGACGCGGTGCGGATGTCGCCGATGAGGTTGTCGAGCACCAGCGGTTCGTCCGTGGGCGAGGGGTAATAGCCGAGTACCATGTGCGCCTGCGATATGCCGCTGCCCGGCGCGCCCATGGTGGCCCGGACATAGATCAGGCGCAGCTTGTCGGCCGGGATGCCCAGCAGGCGCAGGCTCATGTACTTGGCGATCGAGAAGTCCTCGCAATCGCCGGCCCTGCGCCCGATCGTCTCCAGAGGCGTGGCCCAGTAATCCTTCTGCTGCCAGATCACGATGTCGTCTTCGAACGCGGTGCGGCGGTTGAAGAAGGTGTTCACGCGCTGCAGCTTTTCCTGGTCGTCGAGCGCGACCGCGTCGCCGAGCATCTGACGCCAGGAGCCGACGGATTCGCCAGCTTCCGGGCCGTAGCGTTCCCTTGCCAGTCGCTGCATGCGGTCCAGGTCCGGTGCCGCGAAAGACAGGCCAAGCACCACCGCTGCCAGCGCCGCCAGGCTGCGCACGAGCGCGGCGATTACGTCTGGCAGGGGGCGTCTTGAGCGCTGGCAAGAGGCTGCTGTCATCGCGTCCGGGGGCAGTGTTTGATCCGCATTATGGTTCATCGGCAATGCCGCCTGCTCCGTCCTGCGGTGTTTTCGCAGCTTTTCTCGCCATGAGTGTTGCGTATTTGGCGTTCTCCCGCCGATGGGGGGCATTAGTATTCCGTTACGAAGACTGATCGCATACTCGGAGCGTGTCCGGCGAGGTGATCTGGTTGTATCCCCAATGCATAATGGCAAGCATGGCTGGAGGAAAAAATGAAAATCTGTCGATCCGTGATTGCAGTGGCCGTTCTCGCCGCTCTGCCATTTGTCGCGACCGGCGCCGGGCCGGACGCGCTGCGCGATGCTGCGCGCAAGGCCGTGGTGGCCAATCCCGAAGTGCAGGCAACCTGGAACGCGTTTCGTGCGGCGCGCGAAGACCAGGAAGTGGCACGTGCCGGCTATCTGCCCCAGGTCGATGCCGTCGCCAGCATCGGCCGCGAACAGCAGCACCGCTCGGGTGAGGGGGCCGATGGCACCGACACCTTTACCCATCGCAACCTGACGCTGTCGCTCAACCAGATGGTGTATGACGGGTTCTTCACCCGCAGCGAGGTTGCCCGATTCGGCTATGCCAAGCTGACGCGCTACTACGAACTCGTTGACGCATCCGAAGGCGCCGCGCTCGAAGCGGTGCGCGCCTATGGCGACGTAATGCGCTATCGCGAACTCACCCGGCATGCGCAGGCGAACTACGTGCAGCACAAGCAGATCTATGACCAGATCGCCGAGCGTGCCGGCGCCGGGGTCGGACGCCGTGTCGACCTCGAGCAGGCGACCGGGCGTCTGGCTCTGGCCGAATCCAATCTGCTCACCGAGGTGTCGAACCTCCACGACGTGAGCGCTCGCTACCAGCGCATCGTCGGCGAGTTGCCGCAGGACGCCATGCCCGGCCTGCCGGTCGGCACCGCGCTCGGGCAGATCCCGCCCACAGCGAAGGACGCCCTGCGCGCCGCCTTCAACACCAGTCCGGCCCTCAATGCGGCCGTCGAGAACGTGCGCGCCAGCCAGGCGCTCATCGACTCCCGCCGTGCAGCCTTCCATCCGCGCCTCGACCTGCGCGCGCGCCAGGCGCTCGACTACAAGCTCGACGGCTTCGACGGCCACTCGCGCGAAGCGGTGGTCGAACTGGTGCTGAGCTACAACATCTTCCGCGGCGGTGCCGACGACGCACGGCTGCGCCAGGCAGGGGACCTGAGCAACCAGGCCAAGGACCTGCGCGAGAAAGCCTGCCGCGACCTGCGCCAGACCTTGGCAATCGCCTATAACGACGTGCAACGCCTGCAGGAACAGATGCGTTACCTCGATCAGCATCAATTGTCGATCGAAAAGGCTCGCGAAGCCTATCGGCGCCAGTTCGATATCGGGCAGCGCACGCTGCTCGACCTGCTGGATACCGAGAACGAGTACTTCCAGGCGCGGCGCGCATACGTCAATGCGAGTTACGACCAGGTCACCGCGCAGGCACGCGCGCTTTCGGGCATGGGGCAGTTGATGGGAACGCTGGGCGTCGCCCGCGAGGATCTGCCGACGCCGGCCGACCTCGGCCAGGACCGCAGCGGCATCGATCCCGAGACCGTGTGCCCGCCCGACTCGCCGGTGCCGATGAGCATCGACAAGGCCGCGTTGCTGTCGGAGGCGATGAAGGCCGCAGGTTCGGTGCCTCCAGCCGGCACCAAGGGCAAGTAAGCAGGTAACGGCCGACAGGTATCACCTTGCCGCCGGCCCCCTCGGGGGGGCCGGCGGTTCTGTGTCCGGCAGCCGCATCCGGCGCACGGGAACGAGCTTCCGCCCCCTCGGTCCATCGGGCGCGATCCCGTACAATCCGTCGCATGAATCCTTCCGTTTCCCTTGCGCATGGTGCCGAGTCCTCGCCGCTGGGCAAGCCGGCCGACTACTGCGACACCTATTCTCCCGGTCTCCTGTTCCCGATCGCGCGCCAGATCAAGCGCGACGAGATCGGCATCGTTACCGGCGAGCTGCCCTTCGTCGGCGAGGATCTGTGGAACGCGTACGAACTGTCCTGGCTCAATCCGCGCGGCAAGCCCGTCGTCGCGCTCGCGACCTTCCGCGTGCCGGCCGATTCGCCGCGCCTGATCGAGTCGAAGTCGCTCAAGCTCTACCTCAACTCCTGCAACCAGACGCGCTTCGACAGCGGCGACGCAGTAAGGGCGACCTTCGCGCACGATCTCTCCGAGGCAGCGGGCGCTGCCGTCGCCGTCGAGATCCAGCCGCTGGGCTCCTGCCCGGTGCGCGTAATCGCGCCTCCGCCCGGCGAGTCGCTCGACGAGCTCGACATCGACATCGATACGTACCAGCCATGCCCGGATTTCCTGTCCTCCGCGCGCGACGGCAGCGAGGTCAGCGAAACCCTGCACTCGCATCTGCTCAAATCCAACTGCCTTGTCACCGGTCAGCCTGACTGGGGCTGCATCATCGTGCGCTATGCCGGGCCGGCGATCGACCGCGCCGGCCTGTTGCGTTACATCGTCTCGTTCCGCAAGCACAACGAGTTCCACGAGCAATGCGTCGAGCGCGTCTTCTGCGACATCCTGCAGCGTTGCAGGCCGCGGCAACTCGCGGTCTGGGCGCGCTACACGCGCCGCGGCGGGCTCGACATCAACCCCTTCCGCTCGACCGGATCCTTCCTTCTGCCGGACAACGACGGCGAGGTCCGCCAGTAGCCCCGTGCCGATGGGAGTTTGGCATGCTGCATGCGCTTGCATGACCGGAGTGCGCTAGCATTGGACTTTTTTACACAGGGGAGAGGGGATGTCGGTGGAGCCGAAGAATGGACCGAGGGACGCACGCGTGCGGAAAATCGCACTGATCGGCGCTGCGCTGATCATGGCCTGTGCAGCGACTCCGGCGCTGGCCGAACGACCGATGGCCGTCGACGATGCAGTCACGGGCGAGAAGGGCAGCGCCGAGCTTGAATTCGGCTGGGTGCGCGATCACAAGGAACGGGGTGGCGAGGCTTCGATCGCCTATATCCCGCTCGAGAATCTGAAGGTCGAGCTGGGTTATTCGCGCACACGCGACCATGATCCGGAACCGTCGCTATGGGCGCACGGCCTCGGCGTTGCGCTCAAATGGGTGCCGCTGCAGGCCGAGACGGGCCTGTCGGCCGGCCTCAGGTACGACTACGAAAGGGCTCGCGTCGACCTTCGCGGCGAACCGGACGAAGTGGCCCGGGCAAACTCCGTCACCGCGTTGCTGAGCTGGGGCTTCGCGTCGGGTCAGCACGTGCACCTGAACCTCGGTCGCGAATGGGTCCGCATCAGCGGGGCGAACGAGGTCGCGAACACCTGGGGCGTCGGCATCGAGCAGCCGCTCGGTGAGCGGCTCACGCTCGGTGCCGAAGTGTTCGGCGCGGAGGATGGACGGCCGGATCGCCAGATCGGCCTGCGCTATGAAGTGGTCGACGGTTTCACCGTGTCCGGTGCGATCGGGCGGGGCAGCGACCGCACCATCGCCAATGTCGGTTGCGCCTGGGAGTTCTGAGGCCCGCGCATTCGTGTCAACGCTCCTTCAGGGAGGGGCGTTGAATGCATGGGTCGGACGATCCGGCGAGGCAGCCCGGGACGCCAAAGTGCAAGAGGCGTTTTCCGGGTAGTCAAGGCGGGGACGCTTGGTTTAATATCCGGCCGGTTTCACACCACCATCTAAAGGAAAAGAGCATGAAAGTTTTCGTTGCTGCCGCGGTTGCCGCGGGCCTTCTCTCCGCCGCTCCGGCTTTCGCTTCCGCTGACCTGGCCAAGGCCAAGAACTGCCTCGCCTGTCACGCCGTAGACAAGAAGCTGGTCGGCCCGGCCTACCAGGAAGTGGCCAAGAAGTACGCCGGCGACGCTGGTGCCGTTGCCAAGCTGGCCGAGAAGATCCAGAAGGGTGGTTCGGGTGTCTGGGGCACGATGCCGATGCCGGCCAACCCGCAGGTCAACGCCGAAGAAGCCAAGACCCTGGCTACCTGGGTTCTGTCGCAGAAGTAATCGGCTTCGGTCGATGCAAAAAAAGCCAGCCCGCGGGCTGGCTTTTTTGTTGCCCGGTTGCCGGCCGGTCAGGACTGCAGGCTGTCGGCGAAGCCCAGCGCGCCGACGATCGCGCGGTTGATCTGCTCGGGCGCGAGCTGCAGCTCGGTCGCCTGCTTCTGCAGTTCGGTCGCGTCGAAGGACTCGCACAGGCAGGCGAGCTTGAGGAAGGGGGCGTAGGGGCCCTGCTCGAACAGCAGCGCGTCGGTGATCGCCGAGGGCAGGTGCATCTCCTCGAGCACGCTCTGCATCGACGTGCCCAGCAGCGTGTTCAGCAGCGAGAACGCGCCGGTGATGAACAGGTTGTCGAGCTCCGACTTGTCGAAGAAGGATGCACCGATCTGCTCCATGAAGCGTCCGCGTGCGATCGAGGTCTGCATCATCGCCGGCGCGCCCGGGTCGCGGCTCGCGCTGACCAGCAGCAGCGACAGCCACTTGTTCAGGTTGGCGTAGCCGAGGATGGTCACCGCGTGGCGGAAGGACTGGATCTCGCAGCTCAGCCCGAAGCCCGCCGAGTTGATGTAGCGCAGCAGCTTGTACGACACCGCGACGTCCTGACGCAGCACCGCCTCGATCTCCTTGATGTCGGCATTGTTGCGCACGAGGTTGAGGAGCCGCACGATCTGCGCGTGTGCCGGTGACAGCTCCTTTGCCGCCGGATTGCCATACAGGAAGAACCAGCCCGAGGCACCGTCGAAACCCGCCTGTACGGATTCCTGGAAGGCATTGACGTTGGGCAGGCCCCACGCGAGGGTAATGCCGGGCGAGCCGGCCGGTGTGGCGTGCCGGCGGCGGTCCATCAGCACGAAGCGCCAGTCGGCGTCGGGCGGCAGGGCGGTCCCCGGGGCGAACCAGCTCAGGCACATGCTGATCCCCGCGTCGCGCAGTTGCGGCAGCAGCGCCTGCGTCTGCGGGTGCGCGAGCGCCTGCGACGGGATTTCCACCATCGCGTTGGGCGGCGCCTGCCAGTTCATCAGCTCGGGAGTGGGAACGAGCCGTCCCAGGCAGACGAACACCGTGTGTTGCGTCGGCCAGATGTCGGCGAGGCTGTTCAGCGTCTCCACCGCCGCGCCGATGTTCGGCGCGTGGGCGATGAGCCGGTTCGCCGTGATCGCGCGATTCCGGTTGACGACGGGTTCGCGGGTAAGAATCGTGGTCTGGGTCATGGTCTCAGCGTGCGGCGTCGGTGGCGAAGGTGAAGGCGTCCGCGAAGAACGCGTCCTGCGGCAGGGCGCAGCGCGCGGTGAATTCGCTGCGCGCAGCATCGATCATCGCAGGGGATCCGCAGGCATAGACTTCGTGCGCCGAAAGGTCCGGCAGGTCCTCGACGACGGCGCGATGCACGAGGCCGGTCCGCCCATGCCAGTCGTCCTCTGCTTGTGTCTCGGACAATACCGGAATGTAGCGGAAGCCGGGCAGGGCCTGTTCCCACGAGCGCGCGAGTTCGTCCATGTAGAGGCCGGCGCGGTTGCGCGAACCCCAGTAGAGCGTCATCGGCCGCGTGATGCCGGCATGGATCGCGTGCTCGACGATGCTCTTGACGGGCGCGAAGCCGGTGCCGCCCGCGAGCAGCACGATCGGCGCCTGCGAGTCTTCGTGCAGTCCGAAGCTGCCGAGCGGCCCTTCGAAACGCAGGATGTCGCGCTCCTTCAAGCCGTTGAAGACGTGTTCGGTGAATTCACCGCCGGGCACGAGGCGCACATGCAGCTCCATGGCGTCCTCGCGGTGGGGGGCATTCGCGATCGAGAAGCTGCGGCGACGGCCGTCGGCGAGCAGGAAGTCGACGTACTGGCCGGCCCGGAAGCGGAAGGGCTCGCTCGCGGGGAGCTTCAGCTCGATCACCATCACGTCGGGCGCGGCGCGGGTCAGGCGTTGCACGCGGCACGGGAGCTTCTTGATCGGGATGTCGCCGGCGCGGCTCACGTTGCGCGCCTCGAGTACCAGGTCCGAACGCGCATGGGCACTGCAGAAGAGCGTCATGCCGGCCGCACGGTCCGCATCGCTGAGCGCGGTCGCCGAACCGGCGAGGGTGACCTCGCCCCGGAGGACCTTGCCCTTGCAGGCGCCGCAGGCGCCGTCACGGCAGCCGTAGGGCAGCACGAGGCCCGCGGCGAGGGCCGCCTCGAGGATGGTCTGGTCTGCATCGGCCGGGAACTGCTGACCGCCTGGTTCGAGTGAAATCTGGAACGACATCGGGCGTGAGATAATCCGTCGATGAAAAGAATATTGATCGTCGGCAGCGGCGACGTGGCCCGGCGCGCGATTCCGTGGCTCGTGCGGCGCTTCAGGGTGTTCGCCCTGGTGCGCAGTGCAGAGGGGCTCGCCGGACTGCGGGCGCTCGGTGCAACGCCGGTGTTCGCCGACCTCGACGACCGGCGCAGCCTGCGGCGCCTGGCCGGGATCGCGGATGCGGTCATGCATTTCGCGCCACCCCCCGACCGCGGTACGCGGGATACGCGTACGGCAAGACTGCTGGCGGCACTCGCGTGCGCAACGAGTCTACCACAGCGCCTCGTCTATATAAGTACGACGGGCGTGTATGGCGATTGCGGCGGACGGCATATCGACGAGAGCCATCCGTGCTGCCCGCAGACTGCGCGGGCGCAGCGCCGCGTCGATGCCGAAGACCGCTTGCGGCGCTTCGGGGCGCGCTGCGGGGTGCGGGTGTGCGTGCTGCGAGCGCCGGGCATCTACGCGGGCGACCGTCTGCCGGTGGCGAGGCTGGAGCGCGGCGACCCGGTGCTGCGGGCGGAGGAGGATGTCCGCACCAACCACATCCACGCCGAGGATCTCGCTCGTCTCGCGTGCCTCGCGCTTTTTCGCGCTGGCGCGGGACGCGTCTACAATGCCGTCGATGACACGTGCATGAAGATGGGCGACTATTTCGATTTTGCCGCCGACAGCTTCGGGCTGCCGCGGCCGCAGCGGCTGTCGCGCGCGGAGCTCGCGATCCGGGTTTCTCCGATGGCCCTGTCCTTCATGAGCGAGTCGCGGCAGCTGGACAATCGCCGCATCCGGCGGGAGTTGCGGGCGCGGCTGCTGTACCCGACCGTGCGCGAAGGCTTCGCCGCGGCGCTCAACCGGAAACAATCAAGCTAGGAGTATTCGATGCTGGTAGTGAAAGCCCTGCACATTTCGTTCGTCGTGGCCTGGTTCGCCGGCCTGTTCTACCTGCCGCGCCTGTTCGTGAACCATGCGATGGTGGATGATGCGGCGACGCGCGAGCGGCTGGCGCTGATGGAGCACAAACTCTACCGCTTCATGACGCCGCTGGGAATCCTCGCGGTCGTGCTCGGCTTCTGGCTGTGGTTCGGCTACGGCGACATGATCGCCATCGGTGGCTGGCTGCACGCGAAGACCGCGCTCGTGAGCTTCCTGATCGTCTATCACCTCTACTGCGGCAGGCTCATGCGCGATTTTGCCGCCGGGCGCAACACCCGCAGCCACAAGTGGTACCGCGTGTTCAACGAGGTGCCGGTGCTGGTGCTGTTCGCGGCCGTGTTCCTTGTTGTGCTGAAGCCCTTCTGAGCGGCACCGCCCGCGCCGGAATCGTTTCCCGCGCGGGCTTCGAGCCATTTCCATTCCCGTCCGCCTTCAACTTCCTTTGCCCCTCATGTCCGAATCCTTCTTTTCCCCCTGTCCGCGCGGTCTCGAGCCGATGCTCGCCGAGGAACTCACCGCGCTCGGCGCACGGGACGTCGAGGCGACCCACGGCGGCGTCGGTTTCTCCGGCGACTGGCAGACCTGCTACCGCGCCAACCTCGAGAGCCGGATCGCCACCCGCGTGATGTGGCGCCTCGCGCAGGGGCGCTACCAGTCCGAGGAGGACATCTACCGGCTCGCCTATGGCGCGACCTGGGCGAAATGGTTCACCGTCGACGATACGATCCGCATCTACGTGACTGCGAAGCAGTCGCCCTTGCGGAGTCTCGAGTTCGTCACGCTGAAGATCAAGGATGCCGTGTGCGACCACTTCCGTACCGTGACCGGCAAGCGCCCCAGCGTCGATACGGCGAACCCGGCGGTACGCATCCACGCCTTCCTGACGCGCGACCGCGTCACGCTCTATCTCGATACCTCGGGTGAGCCCCTGTACAAGCGCGGCTACAAGCCTGCAGCGGTCGAGGCGCCGCTGAAGGAGAACCTCGCCGCGGGCATCCTGCGCATCAGCGGCTGGCGGCCGGGCGAGGCGCTCATCGATCCGATGTGCGGCAGCGGCACCTTCCTGATCGAGGCAGCGCAGATCGCGCTCGACATCGCGCCCGGCCTGGGGCGAAGCTTCGCCTTCGAGAGCTTCCGCCACTTCGACCGTGCGGCCTGGGCAGCCATCCGCAAGGCTGCGGAGATGCGGCGCAAGTCGCCGCGCCCCTTGCGCATCTACGGCTCCGACGTGGTCGGCGAGCAGGTGCGGCGTTCGCGCGTGAACCTGCAGGCGGCGGGGCTTGCGGACTGCGTGACGCTTGATCGCGCCGACTTCCTCGCGCGGGAGGCGCCTGCGCCCGAAGGCGTGATGGTGACCAATCCACCCTACGGCGTGCGCATCGGCGAGGCGGAGGAACTGGCGGCGCTGTATCCGCAGTTCGGCGACGCGCTGAAAAAGCGCTGGAGCGGCTGGCGCTGCTACTTTCTGTCGGCGGACCCGGCGCTGCCCAAGCTGATCGGGCTGAAGGCGAGCAAGCGCACGCCGTTGTTCAATGGCGCGCTCGAGTGCCGCGTGTTCGAATACAGGATGATCGCTGGCAGCAACCGACGCAAGCCGGCCGAAGAAGCCTGACGAAGGAGTTCGCGGCTAACTCCCCGGTCGTGGTCGCATGCCCGGACTCGGAGTTTGTGAAGAAACCGTAGCGAGCGGTCCGAGTCCGTTCCGAGAAGCGCAACCGTACAAGTGGTACGGTGAGCATCACAGGGGCGGAATCGGGCCGCGCAGTAGGTTTATTCGCAAACTCAGACGATGTCGAGGTGCTGGATGCCGGACACGAGGTCCTTCTCGCCGAGCTTGCTGTTGAGCTTGATCTGCAGGCGCAGGTCGTTCACCGAGTCGGCGTTGCGCAGGGCATCCTCGTAGGAAATCCTCTCCTCCTCGTACAGATCGAAGAGTGCCTGGTCGAAGGTCTGCATCCCCAGCTCGCGCGAGCGCTTCATCACTTCCTTGATGCCGGGCACCTCGCCCTTGAAGATCAGATCGGAGATCAGCGGCGAGTTGAGCAGCACTTCGACGGCCGGCACACGCCCTTTCTCGCCCTTCTTGGGGAGCAGGCGCTGCGAGATCAGTGCCCGCAGGTTGAGCGAAAGGTCCATCAGCAGCTGCTGGCGGCGGTCTTCCGGGAAGAAGTTGATGATCCGGTCGAGCGCCTGGTTCGCGCTGTTCGCGTGCAGCGTGGCGAGGCACAGGTGGCCGGTCTCGGCGAATGCGATCGCGTAGTCCATGGTTTCGCGGTCGCGGATTTCGCCCATCAGGATCACGTCCGGCGCCTGGCGCAGGGTGTTCTTCAGTGCCGCTTCCCAGCTGTCGGTGTCGATGCCGATCTCGCGCTGCGTGACGATGCAGTTCTTGTGCAGATGCACGTATTCGATAGGGTCCTCGACCGTGATGATGTGGCCGTAGGAGTGTTCGTTGCGGAAGTCCACCATCGCCGCGAGCGAGGTCGTCTTGCCGGTGCCGGTGCCGCCGACGAAGATCACGAGACCGCGCTTGGCCATCGCGACGTCGCGCAGCACCGTGGGCATGCCCAGGTCGTCGAAGGTCGGGATCTTCTGCGCGATCGTGCGCAGCACGAGGCCGACCTTGCCCTGCTGGATGAAGGCATTGGCACGGAAGCGGCCGATGCCCGCCGGTGAGATCGCGAAGTTGCATTCCTTGGACGATTCGAACTCGGCCGCCTGGCGGTCGTTCATGACGGCGCGCGCGAGCTCGGCGGTGTGCTGCTGGGTGAGCGACTGGTTGGACTGCGGGATGACGCGTCCGTCGACCTTGATTGCAGGCGGGAAACCGGCGGTGATGAAAAGGTCGGAGCCGTTCTTCTGCACCATCAGCCTGAGCAGATCGTGCATGAACTTGAGGGCCTGATCGCGTTCCATGTGTTGCGCTCCAGCGGAGTTTCGGGGTGTTGCAAATTCGGATTATGTTCCTCGCGCGCGCCCGCGTGAACGGCGCGGCGAGCGGGATGCGCCGGCGGGCGTGACGTAGTGGCCGTTCCTTGGCGCGGCGATCAGCCGAAGTTGTCCTTGTTCTGCGCCTTGAGCTTGGCTTCCGCGGGCGAGATGATGTTGCGGCGCACGAGGTCGAGCAGGCACTGGTCCAGCGTCTGCATGCCGACGTTCTGGCCGGTCTGGATCGACGAGTACATCTGCGCGATCTTGTTCTCGCGGATCAGGTTGCGGATGGCGGGGGTGCCGATCATGATTTCGTGCGCGGCGACGCGGCCCTGACCGTCCTTGGTCTTCAGCAGGGTCTGCGAGATCACCGCGCGCAGCGATTCGGACAGCATCGAGCGCACCATCTCCTTTTCGGCGGCCGGGAACACGTCCACGATACGGTCGATGGTCTTGGCGGCCGAGGAAGTGTGCAGGGTGCCGAACACGAGGTGACCGGTCTCGGCTCCGGTCAGCGCGAGGCGGATGGTTTCGAGGTCGCGCAATTCGCCGACGAGGATCACGTCCGGGTCTTCGCGCAGTGCCGAACGCAGCGCGTTGTTGAACGACAGCGTGTCGCGCGCGACCTCGCGCTGGTTGATCAGGCAGCGCTTCGACTCATGCACGAATTCGATCGGGTCCTCGATCGTGAGGATGTGGCCGTATTCGTTGTCGTTGACGTGGTCGACCATCGCAGCGAGCGTCGTCGACTTGCCCGAGCCCGTAGGGCCGGTGACGAGCACGATGCCGCGCGGCTGGTTGGAGATGTCCTTGAAGATCTTCGGGCAGTTGAGTTCTTCGAGGCTCAGCACCTTCGACGGAATGGTCCGGAACACGGCGGCCGCGCCGCGGTTCTGGTTGAAGGCATTGACGCGGAAGCGCGCGAGGTTGGGCACCGCGAACGAGAAGTCGCACTCCAGTACTTCTTCGTACTGTTTGCGCTGCTGGTCGTTCATGATGTCGTACACCATGGAGTGCACGTCCTTGTGCTCCATCGGTGGCAGATTGATGCGCCGCACGTCGCCATGCACGCGGATCATGGGCGGCAGGCCGGACGAGAGATGGAGGTCGGAGGCCTTGTTCTTGACCGCAAAGGCCAGCAGTTCGGTGATGTCCATGGATTCTTCGACGGTGTTCGGAAAGGAGCGTGCGGAAAGGCCGGCCGGTGCGCGGTGCTATACTCGCCCGGGCCGGATTTTCGAGACCAGTGCCGTCGCTATATGACAACAATCGCCGCCAACTTGCAAGCCGTGCGCGAGCGCGTCGCCAGTGCGGCGATCGCCGCAGGGCGCAGGCCCGAGGAGGTCGTCCTGCTGGCCGTCAGCAAGACCTGGCCGGCATATTGCGTGGCCGCGGCGGCCGATGCCGGGCAGCGGCTGTTCGGCGAGAACTATGTGCAGGAAGGCGTCGCGAAGATTGCCGAGCTGAGGGTGCGCGCACTTGAATGGCATTTCATCGGGCCGCTCCAGAGCAACAAGACGCGGCCCGTTGCGGCGCATTTCGACTGGGTGCATTCGGTCGACCGCCTGAAGCTCGCCGAGCGCCTGTCGGAGCAGCGGGACGCCGAGTTGCCGCCGCTTAATCTGTGCATCCAGGTGAACGTGAGCGGCGAGGCGAGCAAGAGCGGGGTTGCGCCGGACGAGGTGCCCGAGCTGGCGCGGCAGGTGGCGGCTCTGCCACGGCTGCGCCTGCGGGGGCTGATGGCGATCCCCGAACCGGATGGGGACGAGGGGCTGCTGCGCAGCCGCTTCGCGACGCTGCGCCGGTTGCGCGACGAACTCAACGCCGCCGGCTTGGCGCTCGACACGCTTTCGATGGGGATGTCGCACGATCTCGAACTGGCGATCGCCGAAGGGGCGACCATGGTGCGGGTGGGTACCGCGATTTTCGGAACACGCAATCTGCGTGAGGAACAGACATGACGGAACGGATCAGGATCAGTTTCCTGGGGGGCGGGAACATGGCGTCGGCGTTGATCGGCGGCATGCTCGAGCGCGGGTTCGCCGCGGCCGACATCCAGGTCGTGGAGCTGCAGGACGAGGGGCGCAAGCATCTGGCGGGCCGCTTCGGGGTGCGTGCGGTGGGCGCGGTCGATGACGCGCTGCTGGATTGCGACGTGCTCGTGCTGGCGGTGAAGCCGCAGCAGATGAAGGCGGCACTCGCGCCGCTGGCGGGCCGGCTGGCGCGCCAGGTGGTCGTGAGCATCGCGGCGGGCCTGCGGCTGGCCGACATCGGACGCTGGCTCGGGGGCTATGCCTGTCTTGTGCGTGTGATGCCGAACACGCCGGCGCTGATCGGCGCGGGCGTGTCGGGCCTGTATGCGGATCCGTCGGTGGATGCGGCCGGGCGTGCCGCAGCCGAGCGCGTGCTCGCGGCGGTCGGCAGCACGGTGTGGATCGCCGACGAGGCGCAGATGGATGCGGTCACGGCGGTGTCGGGCAGCGGCCCGGCCTATGTCTTCCACTTCATCGAGGCGCTGGAGGCGGCCGGTGCGTCGCTCGGCTTCGATGCGGCAACCGCGCGGAAGCTCGCGATCGACACGGTGCTCGGCGCGGCGAAGCTCGCGGCCGGCTCCGACGAGGCGCCGGGCGTGCTGCGCGAGCGGGTCACGTCGAAGGGCGGCACGACCGAGGCGGCGCTCGCGAGCATGAAGACGTCCGGCTTCGGCGATGCGATCGCGTCCGCGGTGAAGGCCGCCGAGGTGCGCGGACGCGAACTCGGCGAGCAACTGGGCAAGGACTGAGCGCGATGCTGGGCAACGTACTGCTCCTGATCCTCGACACGGCCTTCGGCTTCATCACGCTGATGCTGCTGGCGCGCTTCTTCATGCAGTGGCAGCGCGTGTCCTTCCGCAACCAGATCGGGGCCTTCGTCGTCGCGACGACCGACTGGATCGTGCGTCCGTTGCGCCGGGTGATTCCAGGCGTGCTGGGACTTGACTTCGCCAGCCTGCTGCCGGCGTGGGTGTTCCAGACGCTCTTCGTGTTCATCGAGCTGCAGCTGCGCGGGGTATCGCTGGGCGGCAATCCCGGCGGCCTGATTCTCGGTCTGTGGGGGCTGGGCCTGCTGCAAGTCGCCCGCATGGCGATCTATCTGGTGTTCGGCGTCGTCCTGATGTCGGCGATCCTGTCGTGGGTGAGCCCGCATGCACCGGCCGCGCCGATCTTCCATAACCTCTCCGCACCTTTCCTGCGCCCGTTCCGGCGCATCCTCCCGCCGATCGCGAACGTCGACCTGTCACCGCTGGTGCTGCTGCTGGTGCTGCAGATCGTGCTGATGGTGCTGGGCGGTCTGCGCGGCAATTTCGCGTCCTTGCTGGCCGGATGACGGAGGCCGTTTGGCTGCGCGAGGCGGCTGACGGCGGCCTCGTGCTGACGCTGCACATTCAGCCGGGCGCGAAGAAGACTGAATTCGTCGGCCTGCACGGCGAGGCGATGAAGATCCGGCTCGCCGCGCCGCCCGTGGATGGCAAGGCGAACGCCGCGCTGTGTGCCTTTCTCGCGGACTTCTGCGACGTGCCGAAGTCGGCCGTGACGCTGCTCAGCGGCGAGACGTCGCGCGCCAAGCGCGTGCGGATAGACGGCGCGAGCGCCGGGGCGCTCGCGCGGCTGCGGGCGCTCGGCTGACGCCGGTGGCCCGCGGGGCCGTTCTCAGGCCAGTTCGTGCATGACCTGGCCTTCGACCAGGGTGTAGTGCACGCGGCCCGGCAGCTCCATGCCCAGGAAGGGCGTGTTCTTGCCCTGGCTGCGCAGTTGCTCGCGGCTCACGGTGACATGCGCGGCCGGGTCGAACAGGCACAGGTCGGCGCGCGCGCCCGGCGTCAGATGGCCGGCCTTGGTGATGCCGACGATGCGTGCGGCGTCGGAGGTCACGCGCGCGAGCGCCTTCACCAGCGGCAGGCCCGTTTGCTGGGCCCACTTGAGGGTCAGCGGCAGCAGCAGTTCGAGGCCGGTCGCGCCCGGTTCGGATTCGCTGAAGGGGGTGAGTTTGCCGTCGTCGTCCACCGGCGTGTGGTCCGAACACAGCGCATTGATGCGGCCGTCGGCGAGCCCCCGGCGCAGCGCGTCGCGGTCGCGCTGGCTGCGCAGCGGCGGCACGAGGTGGCAGTTGCTGTTGAAGTAGCCGATGTCCATGTCGGACAGGTGCAGGTGATTGATCGACACGTCGCAGGTGATGTCCATGCCTTCGGCACGGGCCTGCTCGACCAGCGCGAGGCCCGCGGCGCTCGACAGGCGCGTGACGTGCAGGCGTGCGCCGGTGGCACGGGCGAGCTGGATGTAGGTGTACAGCGCGATGGTCTCGGCCGCGACGGGAATGCCCGGCAGGCCCAGTCGCGTTGCGACTTCGCCGTCGTGCGCGACGCCGGTGCGCGCCAGGAAGGGCGCGAGCGGTTGCAGCCACACGCGGAAGTCGAAGGTCGCGGCGTACTGCAGTGCGCGCATCAGCACGTTGTTGTCGATGATGGGCACATTGGCCTGGCTGAAGGCGACGCAGCCGGCCTCCACGAGTTCGGCCATTTCCGACAGGCGTTCGCCCTTGAGGCCGATGGTGAGCGCGCCGACCGGGTAGACGTGGGCGCGGTTGAGCCGCTTCGCGCGGTAGCACAGCATCTCGACCAGACCCGGCTCGTCGAGTGCGGGGTCGGTATCGGGCGGGATCGCGAGGCTGGTGACGCCGCCGGCCATCGCCGCGTCCATTTCGGATTCGAGCGTGGCACGGTATTCGAAACCGGGTTCGCGCAGGCGCGCGGCCAGATCGATGAGGCCCGGCGCGACGACGAGATTGGCGGCGTCGATCGTGCGCTCGGCGGCGAAGCCGTCCGGTGCCTGGCCGCTTGCGACGATCTTGCCGTCGGCGAGATACAGGTCGCGCTTGTCGTCGAGGCCGCTCGCGGGGTCGATGAGGCGGCCGTTGGTGATGCGGATCTTCATTACTTGTTGCTCCCTTGCTGTCCGGCCAGCATGCTCATGACGGCCATCCGTACCGCGATGCCGAAGGTGACCTGGGGCAGGATCACGGCCTGCGTGCCATCGGCGACGGAGGAGTCGATCTCGACGCCGCGGTTCATCGGTCCCGGGTGCATGACGATGGCGTCGGGTTTGGCCAGCGCCAGCTTTTCGGCGGTAAGGCCCCACACCTTGTAGTACTCCTGCGGAGTCGGCAGCAGCGCGCCGTTCATGCGTTCGTTCTGCAGGCGCAGCATCATCACGACGTCGACGCCCTTGAGGCCTTCGCGGATGTCGTGGAAGACGCGCACGCCCATGCGCTCGACCTCGGTCGGCAGCAGCGTCTTGGGGCCGATCACGCGCACTTCGGGTACGCCCAGGGTCGTGAGGGCGCTGATCTGCGAGCGCGCGACGCGCGAGTGCAGCACGTCGCCGACGATCGCGACGGTGAGGTTGGTGAAGTCGCGCTTGTAGTGCCGGATCGTGTACATGTCCAGCAGGCCCTGCGTCGGGTGCGCGTGGCGGCCGTCGCCGGCATTGACGACGTGGATGTGGTCGCGCCCGGTCGCCAGCAGGTGCTGCGCGATCAGGAAGGGTGCGCCGCTGGCGGCATGGCGCACGACGAACATGTCCGCCTGCATCGCGCACAGGTTGTCGACGGTGTCGAGCAGGCTCTCGCCCTTGGCGGTGGAGCTGGTCGACACGTTGAGGTTCACGACGTCGGCCGACAGGCGCTTCGCGGCGATCTCGAAGGTGGTGCGCGTGCGCGTGGAGTTCTCGAAGAACAGGTTGAAGATGCTCTTGCCGCGCAGCAGCGGCAGCTTCTTCACTTCGCGCTCGGCGACCTCGGTGAAGGGCGCGGCGGTGTCGAGGATCGCGGTGATGACGTCGCGCGGCAGGCCGTCGATCGTCAGCAGGTGCTGCAGTTCGCCGTGTTTGTTGAGCTGTGGGTTATGCATCGATCAGCCTCAGGGTGAGCGCGCCGGCAGCGTCGGTTTCGAGCTGCAGGTTCTGGCTTGCGGGCAGGGGTTGGGGCAGGGTGAGGGCGCAGTAGCGTGCGGCGATCGGCAGTTCGCGGCCGCCGCGGTCGACCAGCACCGCGAGATCGACGCGCGCGGGGCGGCCGAAGTCGAACAGCTCGTTGATCGCGGCGCGCGTCGTGCGGCCGGTGTAGAGGACGTCGTCCACGATGATGACGTGGGCGCCTTCGACGTCGAACGGGATCTCGGTGCGCTTGGGCTGAGGGTGCAGGCCCTTGGAGCCGAAGTCGTCGCGGTAGAAGGACACGTCGATCGAGCCCGGCGGCTGCTTCAGGCCCAGGGCCTGGTGCAGGCGTTCGGCCAGCCAGACGCCGCCCGTGTGGATGCCGACCAGTGCGGTGTCGGGCGTCACGTGCGGCCGCATCTGCTCGACCAGGGTCTGGAAGAGTGCTTCGGCATCAAGCTTTTGCATGGTGGAGGGTGTCCAGGAAGTGTTGCAGGATGATCTGGGCGGCGACGGCGTCGAGCACCGGCTTGCGTGCGCGCCAGCTACGCTGCCCCGCTTCCTCCAACGCGGCTTCGGCCGCGGCGGAGGACAGGCGTTCGTCGCTTTCCATGACGGGCAGGCCGTAGCGGCCGCGCAGCTGGTTCGCGAAGCGGCGGCAGCGTGCGGTCATCTCGTGCGGGGTGCCGTCGAGGTGCGTGGGAATGCCGACGACGAGGACGGCCGGGCGCCACTCGGCGATGAGCGCTTCGATCGCGGCGAAGCGCGGCGTGTTGGCCTCGCCGCTGATGGTCACGAGGGGGCTGGCCTGGCCGGTCTCGAGTTCGCCGATGGCGACGCCGAGGCGTACGAGGCCGAAGTCGAAGCCGAGCAGGGTGCCGCGTGCGGGGAGGTCCGGGGCTGGCCGGGGTTCGGGCGCGGCCGCCTCAGGCATGCCCGGCCGTCTCGCTGAGGTTCGTGAAGTCGATGCCGAGTTTCTGCATGGCGGCGGCGAGGCGCTCTTCGGGCGGCAGCTCGAAGACGATGGAGAGATCGGCGCTTACGGTGAGCCACGCGTTGTCGGCGATTTCCTGCTCGAGCTGGCCGGCGGTCCAGCCGGCGTAGCCGAGCGTCACGAGCACTTCCGACGGCTGGCCGGTGCTGCCGATCGCCTGCAGGATGTCGCGCGAACTGGTCAGGCCGGCCTCGTCATTCACGCTCAGGGTCGAGTGCCATTCGCCTGCCGGCCGATGCAGCACGAAGCCGCGATCGGTCTGCACCGGACCGCCGAAATACACCGGCTGCTCGGCGAAGCCGGCCGCATCCAGCGGCAGTTCGACGCGCTCGAAGAGGGTGCCGAGCGTCATGTCGATCGGCCGGTTGACGATGATCCCGAGCGCGCCCTGTTCGTTGTGCTCGGCGATGTAGGTCAGCGTACGCGAGAAATTCGGATCGGCCATGCCGGGCATGGCGATCAGAAAGTGATGCGTGAGGTTCGACATGATTGCGCTCATGGCTGCATTTTAGCCTCTCGCGCGGAGCATTGAGCAGGAACCTGTGCGGCATGATCGCGTCACAATGCGACTTTCCACGTTCGCCGACTCCCCCTGATGCATTCCGCCCTCGTCTGGTTCCGCCGCGACCTGCGCAGTCACGATCACGCCGCGCTGTATCACGCGCTGCGCCGCTTCGACCGCGTGCATTGCGCGTTCGTTTTCGACACGGAGATCCTCGACGCGTTGCCGAGCCGCTGCGATCGGCGCGTCGAGTTCATCTGGCGCAGCCTGCAGGAGCTGGATATGGAGCTCGACGTGCTGTCGCGCCGGGCGGGCGGCGGCGGGGCGGGCATCGTCGTGCGGCACGGGCGCGCCGACGAGCTGATCCCGGCCCTGGCGGCGCAGCTGGGCGTGACGGCGGTGCTGACCAATCGCGACTACGAACCTGCCGCGATCGCGCGCGACCGGCGGGTGGCGGAGGGGCTCGCCGCGGCAGGGATCGATTTCGACGACTTCAAGGACCCGGTGATCTTCGAGCGCGACGAGATCCTCACGCAGGGCGGGCAGCCGTACAGCGTGTTCACGCCCTACCGGAACGCGTGGCTGAAGAAGCTCGACGGCTTCTACCTGCAGGCCTATCCGGTCGAGCGCTACGCCGCGCAGCTGGCGCCCAAGGCGGTCGGGGAGCGCGTTCCGGGCCTCGATGAGCTGGGTTTCGTGGCGACGAACCTCGCCGAGTTGCGCCTGCCGACCGGCATGTCCGGCGGCCGCGCTCTGTTCGGGGATTTCGCCGGCCGTATCGGGCGCTACCGCGAGGCGCGCGATTATCCGGCCGTGAAGGGTGTGTCCTATCTCTCCGCGCACCTGCGCTTCGGCACCGTGTCGATCCGCGAACTGGCGGCGTTCGCGTGGGCCGACGGCGGGGCCGGGGCGGAGAGCTGGCTCGGCGAGCTGGTGTGGCGCGACTTCTACCACATGATCCTGTGGCACCACCCGCGCGTCGTGACTGGGTGCTTCCGGCCCGAGTACGACCGCATCGCGTGGGACGCGGCGCCGGATCTGTTCGCGGCGTGGTGCGAGGGGCGCACGGGTTATCCGCTCGTCGATGCGGCGATGCGTCAGCTCGACACGACGGGCTACATGCACAACCGCCTGCGCATGATCGTCGCGTCCTTTCTCACCAAGGATCTGGGCATCGACTGGCGCTGCGGCGAGCGTCATTTCGCCGACCACCTGATCGATTACGACCTCGCGGCGAACAACGGCGGATGGCAGTGGGCGGCGTCGACGGGCTGCGACGCGCAGCCGTATTTCCGCATCTTCAATCCGGTGACGCAATCGGCGCGCTTCGATCCGGAGGGGCGCTTCATCCGCCGCTATGTGCCGGGACTCGCGCGCGTGCCGGACAAGTACATCCATGCGCCATGGAAGATGGGGGCGGCGGAGCAGGCGGCTGCGGGCGTGCGCATCGGCCGGGATTATCCGGCGCCGGTCGTCGATCACGCCACCGCCCGCGAGCGTACGCTCGCGCGCTTTGCCGTGGCGCGCGGATGAGGGAACTGCGGGTCGCGGGATAGCCGCCGGAGAGAGGGGGCGCAATGCGGCGCGCCGATCCCCCTGTCACGTTTCCGCCCGCGCCTTCGCGGTGTACTGCTGTAGCAGGGCCAGCAGCTCGCCTTCCTCGTAGGGCTTGCCGAGGTACTCGCTGGCGCCGATCTTCTCGGCGAACTGGCGGTGCTTGTCCGCCAGGCGCGAGGTGATCATGATCACCGGCACGTCGTGGGTGCGCGCATCGGCGCGGATGTTGCGCAGCAGATCGAAGCCGTCCATGCGCGGCATCTCGATGTCCGAAAGGATCACGTCGGGCACCGACTCGATCAGGCGTTCCAGCGCCTCGACACCGTCCTTGGCCGTGATCACGCGATAGCCTTCGCGCTCGAGCAGGCGGCCGGTGATCTTGCGCACTGTCAGCGAGTCGTCGACGACCATCACGGTCGGCTGGACGACCTGCGCCTGCTCGACCGCTGCGGCGGTTCCCGCTTCCGCGACGCCTTCCGCCGCGGTCTCCGCGAGGCCGCGGCTGGCGAGCGCGACGGGGTTGAGGATCAGCACGATCTCGCCGTCGCCCAGCACCGTCGCGCCGGAGATGCCGACGACGCGCGCGAGCTGGGGGCCGGCGTTCTTGACGACGATTTCCTGGTTGCCGCGCAGCGCATCGACGTGCAGCGCGAGCGTCTGGGCGCCGGCGCGCAGCAGCAGCACCCAGTTGAAGCGCTGTTCCTCCGGCTGGCTCGTCTGGTCGCCGAGCAGGCGCGGCAGGTAGCGGTAGTTGAAGTGCATGTCCTGCCAATCGGTGCCGCCGGCGGCGCGCAGCTCCTGCAGCGCGCCCGTCTTCAGTTCCATCACCTGGGCGACCATGCTCGATGGAATCGCGAAGGTGCGGCCGCCCGCGCGGACCAGCAGGGCCTGCGTGACGGCCAGCGTGAGCGGCAGGTAGATGCGGAATTCCGTGCCGGCGCCGCGTGTCGAGCGGATGTCGATCCGTCCGCCGACCGCCGCGGTCTCGGATTTCACGACGTCCATGCCGACGCCGCGGCCGGACACCGTCGACACGTTGCTGGCGGTCGAGAAGCCGGGCAGGAAGATCAGGTTCGTCAGGCGGCGCTCGTCGGCGACCTCGGCCGGGCCGAGCAGGCCGTGGGCACGTGCCCGTTCGGCGATCCGCTCGTAGTCGAGGCCCGCGCCGTCGTCGGCGAGGCCGATCGCAATTTCGTTGCCTTCCTGGCTGACGCTGAGCGTGATCTGGCCGATCTCGTTCTTGCCGCCGGCGTGGCGGGCCTCGGGATCCTCGAGTCCGTGCGCGATGGCGTTGCGCAGCAAGTGTTCGAGCGGCGCGGTGATGTGCTCCAGTACGCTGCGGTCGATTTCGATGCGCCCGCCGCGCAGGTCGAGGTTCGCGCGCTTGCCGAGGTCCTTCGCCGTCTGGCGCGTCACGCGGTAGAGGCGGTCGGCGAGGCTGTCGAAGGGCACCATGCGCACCTGCATCAGCGCCTGCTGCAGGTCGCGCGACAGCCGGGCCTGGCTGTTCAGCGCGAGTTCGGCACCGTCGAGGTTGCGCAGCAGGCTCTGCTGCACCGTCGTGACGTCGCCGACGCTCTCCGCCATCATCCGCGTGAGTTCCTGCAGGCGGGTGTAGCGGTCCATCTCCAGCGGGTCGAATTCGCCTTCGTGCGCGCCGGTATGGGCGATGCGCGACTGCATCTGCACGTCGGCCTGGATCTCGACCTCGCGCAGCTGGTTGCGCAGGCGGATCACGTTTTCGGTCAGGTCCAGCAGCGAGCGGCGCAGCGTGCGCAGCTCGCCGGCGATGCGGGTGCGCGCGATGCCGATCTCGCCGGCTTCGTTGACGAAGCGGTCGACGGTGTCGGCGCGCACGCGCAGCGTGGCCGTTGCGCTGCTTTCGCCTTCGGTCGTCGGCGTTTCGGGGGTGACGACGGATACCGCGACTTCGGTCGCCGCGCCGGTGGCTGCCGCTGCGGGGACGGGCGCGCCGGTGAGCGCGCCCATCATCTGCTCGGTGCGGTCGAGGCCGCCGACCAGCTCGTCGATCATCTCGGCGGCGTCGCGTCCGGCCTCGCGGCCCGCCTCGAGTTGCGATTCGAGCTGGTGCACGTGTTCGCCGAGGCTCATCGCACCAGCCATGCGCGCGCTGCCCTTCAGCGTGTGCAGCAGCCGGGCCGTCGCCTTGGCGTGATCGGCCGAGGCGTCGCCGCCGCTCCAGCGTCGCAGCGTCGCGTGCAGGTCGGCAAGCAGCTCCGCGCCTTCCTCGAGGAAGACCGGCAGGAGCTGCTCGTCGAGGTCGTCGGCGACGGCCGCCGTGCGGATGGCGCCCTCGGCGGCTTCGGTTGCGACCGCCGGCCGTTCGGGGGCGGCTTCCTCTACGGCCAAGTCTTCGGGCTCGAAGCCGGCGTCGAGCGCAATCGTGCGGCCGATGCCGTCGAGCTGCTCGGTCAGTTCCGGCACCTCGAGCGGCATCTGGCGCAGCGCGATCTGGGCGACCATCGCCTCGAGGGTGTCGTTGGAGCTCTTCATGACCGCCGACTGCTCCGCGGTCGGCGGGTGGGCGCCCTCGCGCAGGCGCTCGATCGCGTGTTCGAGCGCGCGGGCAAGCGCTTGCACGCTCATGAGGCGTGTGGTGCCCGAGATGCCGGCGAGCGTGTGCGCGGCGCGCAAGGCGGCCTCGGCGGGGACCAGCGTCGGGTTGGCCGCGAGGCGGCCGAGCTCGTCCCGCAGGGTACCCAGGTGATGCCGCGCTTCGCCGAGATACAGGTCGTAGAGGGGCCGACTGATTTCGTTGTCGCCGACGTAGACGACGTCATGCTCGATTGCCGTCTCGATTTCCTCGAGGTCGACGGTCGCTTCCTCGAAGTCTTCCGATACGACGGCGGGCGCAGGCGGTTCAGCTGGCGCTTCGTCCGCAGTGCGACCTTCCTCGTCGAGGGGCGTTTCGAGCACGCCTGCATCTTCGAGCTCGATGGTCTCGGCTGTGGCGGGCGCTTCCTCCTCGAAGGGGGGCTCCAGTTCGATGGCTTCCTCGAGATCGATCGTGTCCTCGAGATCGACCACCTCCTCGAGTTCGGCCAGTTCCTCGAGTCTTTCGACTTCCTCGGCCTCCGTCGTTTCCATCGGTTCGATGGGCGTTTCTATCCCGGCCGTCCGCTCCAGTGCGAGGGATGCGTCGAACGCGGTAAGCTCCTCGGCTGCCGGAGGGAGCTCGATCCCGGGCAGTGCCTCGAGGGTGATCGATTCCTCGAACGTCGCGGTCTCTTCCGGCAGGGCGATTTCGCCGGCCGTCTCGTCCGCCATAAACGGACTTGCCTCGGGAACGTACTCGCTCGCGACTGCCGCTTCGAAGCCCTCGCCTGCATCCGGCTCATCGAGCGCGATTTCTTCGCCCGGCGCCTCGAGTTCGAGTGCATCGAGCGCTTCTTCGACGACGATCTCCTCCTCTTCGGCCGCGGGCGCCGTGCAGGGCAGGATTTCTCCGGGTTCCTCCAGTTCGTGGGTTGCGAGCCCGAGGGCGGTCTCTTCTGTTGCCGAGGGCTCTGCCGCGTGCGCGGGGGGCGCCTGGGGTGCCGGTTCGCTGATCGGCGCGTCGCTGCTGCGCAGGCGTTCGGCCTCGGCCATCAGGGCGGCGACGTCGCGCGTCTGGCTGCCGCCGGCCTCCAGCTCCAAAACCCATTCGGAGAGACTTTCGCAAGCGTCCCCGAGGAGGTGGTGGAGCGCCGGGGTCGGGGGCCATTCGAGCTGGAGCCAGCGGTTGAGCGTCTGTTCCAGGCCCCATGCGGCTTCGCCAAGATCGCGCAGGCCGACCATGCGGCCGCTCCCCTTGAGGGTGTGGAAGCCGCGCCGGATCGACGTGAGGTGCTCGACGTTGCCCGGTGACGTGCGTGACAGTTCGAGCTGTTCCGCAATGTTGGCGAGGACTTCGTGGGCTTCCTCGATGAAGATCTCGAGCAGCTCCGCGTCGATCTCGGCGGCGCTGGGCGCCGGGACGGCCGGTGCTGGAGCGGGCAATGCCGGCGGAGCCGCTGGAGCAGCCTCCGGTATTTCGGGCGGCAACTCGATCGGCGCGAAATCGACGTGGATTTCGGGCGGGGCGGGTTCGGCGGGTTCGAGCGGCGGCTGGAAGTTGAGGTCGGTTTCGACTTCCTCGATCGCGGGCTCGTTCGCTGCCAGCACTTCGAGGGCGGGGGCTTCGTGCGCAGCAGGCGCCGGCGCTTCGACGACCGGCTCCGGTGCCACGAGGGGCGGCGCTGGTGTTGCGAGGGGCGCCGCAGCCGGGGCGGCCTTCGCGGCCTGCGGAGCAACTTCGGCGAAGCGCGGCAGGTCGATCTTGAGGGCGGGCGTTTCGGCGCTGGCCTGTTCGCGGCGGGCGGCCGGATCGAGGAAGGCCTGGAGACTTGCCGGACCGTGCTGCAGGGTCTGGACGTAGAAGCCGAGGGCCGACAGCCGCTGCGCGAGTCCTTCGAACTGGCCGGCTTCGGGTTCGGCATCGGTTGCCGCGAATTGGGCGACGGTCGTTGCCGCGTCGTGCACGAGCGCGATCGCATCGGGGTCGCCGATCAGGGTCAGCGCTCCTTCGACCTGCTTGAGCGGGGTCGCGAGGTTCGCGAGCGGCGCGCGCTTCTGCTGATTGCGGAAGAAGTCGTCGAGAATCTGTTCGACCTGCGCCAGGCTGGAAAGGATTTCCCGCGCCAGCTGGCCGACCGCCTCGCGTTCCTGCAGGCGGCGCGCCGTCTCGACCGTCGGCGAATGCTCGGCGGGCTCGACTGCCTCGCCGCGGGTGACCGCGCCCAGGCGGCTGACCGTGTCGGTAACCTGGGCGGAGAAGCCGGTGTCCGGCACGACGCGGTCGAGCGCCCCTTCGACGAGCAGCAGTGCGGTGGCGACCTCGATGGCGACCTTGTCGGTGTTCTGCAGCGGATCCTTGCGTAGCCAGCGGACGAATTCGATCAGGCTTTCGAGCAGGCGGTCGAGCGCCGGCCGTCCGAGCTGTGGCGCCTGGGCGGCAATGTCGGCGAGATTGCTGGCGAAGCGCGGCAGGGCGGCGGCATGGCCTTCCGAGAACTCGTCCCAAGCGTGCTTGGTGGCGGCCATCGAGCTCTGCAGCGACTTGAGCAGCGGCGCGAGCGGCGTGACGCTGACGGTCGAGCCCGCCTCGGGGATCAGGGCGTGGGGGTGCCAGGTGTCGCGCACGGCTTGCTGCTGCGCGGTGCGTGCCGGGGCCTGCGCGGTCCAGTACAGCAGTTCGCGGATGAAGCGGTCCGGTATTGCGACCGGCACTTCGGCCAGCCGCTTGAGCTGTGCGTCGAGCAGCGAACACAGGCGCTTGACTTCCGGCTGGGCCGGCACGTCCCCGTTCACGAGGGCTTCGAGGAAGGCCTGCGCGGCGTACCACAGGTTGGTGACCGGGGTGCCGGTATGCAGCACCTCCATGCCCTTGACGGCGTCGAGCATGGCCGAGGGGCCTGCCGGATCGTTCGGCGCGCGCAGCCACTGGAGCAGGCCGCGCTGGAACAGCGCGCGCTGCGCCCGCAGCTGCGCCTGACGGGCGTCTTCGGACAGCGTGACGCTGGCGATCTGCCGGCGCGGCGGACGTTGCGTGAGGTCGGGGAAGAACAGTTCCGCCGGCGAGACCGGGTCCGCGCTGCGGATGGCGTTGATTTCCCGGTACAGCGGCAGCAGGCGCAGCGGCTGGTCGGGCGTGCCATGCACGAGCTCTTCGAGATAGTTGCCCATCGTCGCAAGCGCGCGCCGCGCCAGGGCGATGGTCGTGGCGTCGATCGGGCGTTCGCCGCGGGCAAACAGCCCGAGGGACTGGTCGAACGAGGAGGCGAACTGGGTGAGGCCGTCCAGGCCGACGATCGAGAGTGCGCCGCGCACTTGGCGCAGGTGGGTCTGCGCGAATTGCATGCGGCCCGGAGCATCGGAGGCGGACAGCGCCTGTTCGAGCGATTCGTCGGCCCGCGCGAGGGCGAGGTCGATTTCGTTCTTGACCCAGGTGAGCGGGCCCAGATCCAGTTCAGAGGGGTGCGTCATGGCCGGTTCCCGAGCGAGGGGCGAGTGCGTCAGACCTTGAAGCCCGACACCGAGCCCTTGAGTTCGACGGCGAGGTCGGCGAGCTGGCCGACCGACACCGCGGTCTGGCGCGTGCCGGTCGCGGTCTGTTCGGTGATCGCGAGAATTTCCTTCATGGTTGCCGCGACGCGCGTCGCCGTGGCTGCCTGATGCTGCGTGTCGCTGGAAATCTGTTCGATGAGGCGCGCGGCCTCGGTCGAGACCTCGCCGATCTCGGCCAGCGCCTGGCCGGCGGCGTCGGACAGCTGGGCGCCTTCGACCACGTCGCGGGTCGCGTTTTCCATCGAGCCGACGGCGTCCTTGGTGTCGGTCTGAATCGTCTTCACGATGGCCGCGATCTGCTTGGTCGCCTCGGCGGAGCGTTCCGCGAGGCGCTGCACTTCTTCCGCGACGACGGTGAAGCCGCGGCCCGCTTCGCCGGCGGAGGCCGCCTGGATCGCGGCGTTCAGCGCGAGGACGTTGGTCTGCTCGGTAATGTCGGAAATCAGTTCGACGATCTCGCCGATCTCCTGCGAGGATTCGCCGAGGCGCTTGATCCGCTTGGAGGTCTCCTGGATCTGCTCGCGGATGCCGTTCATGCCCTTGATGGTGTTTTCCACCGCGCCCGCGCCCTTGCGCGCGGATTCCAGCGAGCGGCGCGCGACCTGGGCGGAGCGCAGGGCGCGTTCGGAAGACTCCGTCATGGTCTTGGCCATCTGTTCGACGGTGGTGCCGACTTCCTCGATCTCCCGCGACTGTCGTTCGGTCGCGCCGAGGAGTTCGCTGGAGGTCTTCTGCGCGGATTCGGTCGCCTGCGTGACGCGCGTCGCGGCGTCGTTGATTCGCCGCACCAGCACCGAGAGTTCCTCGATGGTGTAGTTGACCGAGTCCGCGATCGCGCCGGTGATGTCTTCCGAAACGGTGGTGCGCACGGTGAGGTCGCCGTCGGCGAGGTCGCCCATCTCGTTCATCAGGCGCAGGATCGCCTGCTGCGCGAGGTTGCGCTCGTTTTCCGCGGCGCGCTGATGCTGCTCCGCTTCGAACTGGCGCGCGGCGAGTTCGCGCGTGTTCACCTGTGCCATGCGGCTCAGGGCGATGAGGCCGATGATCGCGGCGAGCGCGACGCCGAGGGAGGCCGGCGACAGGCCGCTGCTTGCAGAGGACAGCGCGGCGGAGAGATCGCGCGCACTCGTCGATAGGGGTTCGGAAGCGCCGAAGATGTCGCTGCCCGCCTTCTTCGCCTGCACGAGGGTCTGGATGTGCTGCAGGATGTCGTCGACGGCATCGAGGGTTTCGGTCGCGCCGGTCGCGAATTCATTCACGCGTCGCCGCCCTTCGGGATCGGCGGTCGTCGTGCGCAACTCGTTGATCACTTCGGCGAGCGACTTGGCATCCTTGCCGAGCGCGAACGCGGTTTCCGGATCGATCGCGTTCGCGACCAGCAGCGCGTTCGCGTTCTTCGCGATGCGTTGCGTCAGCACGACGCTGCTGGTGGCAGCCGTGACGTCGCGTGCGTTGCTTCCGATCCGCGCCTGCACGATCTGCCGTGCCTGCTCGTACAGCGCCTCGTTCTGCTGATTGATCGTCGCCACCGACTGGTTGAGCACGAGGAGATTTTTTTCCTGGGCGATCAGCTGATTCGCGAGTTCGGCCGTCGGGCGCCATTTCGCCGCGAGGTTTTCCACCTGCGGCTGGGCGCCCGCGGGCGCGGCCGGCAGGTCGCGGCCTTCGATGATGCCGCCGTTGGCGAGCGCTTCCAGCAGGCCGGTAAAGCGGTTCGTGCTCGTGCGCAGTTCGGCGAAGGCCTGCGCGTTGCCCTGCAGGGCGAGCTGGGCGGCCTTGGCGATGCGCTGCGAGGTGGTTTCCATTTCGCCCGCCGCCGCGATGTATGCGGTGGCGTTGCCCGACTGGCGGTACTGGTAGTACAGCAGCCCCAGACCGGCGAAGGAGGCCGCTGCGAAGACCGTGGCGAGCATGGCGAACCGGTTGGTGCCGCCGTTGGCCCGCTTCGCGCCGCCCTTGGAAGCGGCCGGGTCGGGACTGCGCCGAGGCGGGGCCGCCTCCATGATCGTGGTGGCGAGTGGCGCGCCTTCCGGGTCGGCCTTCTTCTTTTTCTTGAAGTTCAGCGTCGGAAGCTTGAGGGCCATGGTGTGTGCTCCGCGAGATCGGATGATGGGTTGCCGTAATGGTTGGAGGAGAGCGCCGCGTGTGTGCTCACTCGAGTCCGGCCTGGAGGAAGCCGCGGTGCGCAAGCAGCGTCGGTACGTCGAGCCGCAGCCAGTGCTGGTCGCGGGCGTCGAGCAAGCGCTCGGCGACCCAGGGCCGCTCGTCTGCGCCGTCGTCGGGATCGGTACGGAAATCGTCCGGGTTGCGCAGTCCGAGGGCGTTCGAAATCAGCAGCGCGCAGTTCGTGCCGTGGCGTGCGCCAACGAGCAGCAGGCGTGCCGGTCCGCCGGGAACGGTGAGCGGACCGTTGTGGAAGGCGGAGAAGTCGACGACGCTGAACAGCGTGCCGCGCACGTTCGCGAGGCCGCGAAACCACTCGTGCGTGAGCGGTACGGACGCCAGCGGTGGAGTGGGCAGGATCTCGCCGCTGTCGGTGAGGTTGATGAGCCAGTTTTCGCGTCCCGCCCGCACGCCCAGCAGTGCGCGGCGGTTGCCGCTCTGCGCTTCGGCAAAGCGCCGTACCAGGTCTTCCTGGAATTCGCGCAGGCTGAGTCGCTTGGTCATCGAGCGTCAGCCCAGCGCCTGGATGCGTGCGATGAGATCGGCCGGATTGACGGGCTTGACGAGGTAGTCGTGCGCGCCCTGGCGCATGCCCCAGATGCGGTCGGTCTCGAGCCCCTTGCTGGTGCACATGATGATCGGGATGCCGCTCGTCGCCTCGTCGCGCGAAATGGTGCGGGTGGCCTGGTAGCCGTTCATGCCGGGCATGACGACGTCCATCAGGATGAGGTCCGGCTTCTCGCTCTTGCTGCGCACGATGGCATCCTCGCCGCTCTCGGCGGTGACGACCTGGTAGCCCTTGGCGGTCAGAAGTTCGGTCAGGGCGAGGCGTTCGGTCGGGGAATCGTCGACCACCAGTATCTTCTTGATCGGCATTGCGATGGGTCTCCAGTCAATGATCCGTGCCGGCCTTGCGTGCGGCATGGGTGGCGACCGCCTTGAGGAGGCTGTCCTTGGTGAAGGGCTTGGTCAGGTATTCGTCGGACCCGACCATGCGACCGCGCGCGCGGTCGAACAGGCCGTCCTTGGACGACAGCATGATCACGGGCGTCGCGGCGAGCTGCGAGTTCTTCTTGATCAGCGCGCACGTCTGGTAGCCGTCGAGGCGCGGCATCATGATGTCGACGAAGATCACGTCGGGATGATGGTCGGCGATCTTCGCGAGCGCGTCGAAACCGTCCTCGGCCAGCAGCACCTGGCAGCCGGAGTTGGTGAGAAATATCTCGGCGCTGCGGCGGATGGTGTTGCTGTCGTCGATCACCATCACCTTGAGTCCGGTCAGATCCATGGCTTCAATCCTTGCTGGCGGGCCCGGGGTGGTCGCAGCGCGCGTGGCCGTGCAACGCGCGGGTGCTGCGATATGCTGCCTGGTCCAGTGCGGCGACATATCCGCGTGTCGTTCGGGGCATGCTGTGGAGGTGCGGCGCCAAGTGTCCTGCATGCGGGCTGGCATGCCGCTGCCCATCCGGCTGCCGGGGTGCGCTCGCGGAGGTTCCAAGCCTTGCCGCAGGCACAAGTGCCCCCGCCAGGGTGGCCGATGAGCACGCGCGCCGGATGCTTCCGGTATGGGGGCGCGTAGTGGCCATCTATAAGCATGCTCCGGGCAAATTGGCTGTAAAATCCGCCGCATCTTACCGCATTTTTCATGCCGTGCCAGACCAGCCGTCTGGTATAGACGGCAGATTCCGTCATGCCCCTCGGATTCACCGCTGTTCCCCCTGTCGTGCTGTGCTTTGCAACCAGCGACGCGACTGCCGGCTCCGGCCTCCAGTCGGATGTGCTGACGCTGGCGAGCATGGGATGTCATCCCCTGTCGGTCGTCGCGGCGATCTCGGTGCGCGACACGCGCGGCGTCGAGGAGTTGCTGGCGCTGGATAGCGAGGCCGTCGATTCGCAGGCGCGGGCCTTGCTCGAGGATATCCCGGTGCAGGCTTTCAAGGTGGGCATGGTCGGCAGCGTCGAGAATGTCGCGGCGATCGCCGAGATTCTCTCCGATTATCCCGACGTCCCGCTGGTGCTGGAGCCGGCGCTGTCCATCGTGGATGGCGAGGAGGCCGCGGGCGAGGACATGCTGGCGGCGCTTGCGGAGCTGGTGCTGCCGCAGGTGACGGTGTTGGTCGCGAGTCGCAGCGAGGTGCTGCAGCTGGCCGCCTTGACGCCCCCGGGCGACGGCGACGACGAGAGCGACGAGTCCATCGACGCGGACGAGTTCGACGAGCTCGGCGAGCTTTTCGCACCCGGCGAAATGGAAGGAGACGACGGCGGGGATGAGGACGACGCGGACGAGGAGGACGATGCCCTGTCGCTTGCGGATGCGATCGCGCGCGTGCTCGGGCGTGGCGTGGGCTACGTGCTGCTGACCGGTGCCGGCGAGCCCGGGCCGCAGCTCGTCAACGTGCTGGTCGGGCGCGAGGGCGTCGTGCGCACGGATGCGTGGGAGCGCCTGCCGGGCCGTTTCCTTGGCGCCGGCGCGACGCTGGCCGCTGCGCTCGCGGGGGCGCTGGCGCATGGCATGACGGTGGCCGAGGCGATGCGCGAGGCGCAGGAATTCACCTGGCAGGCGCTGTCCAGCGCCTATCGGCCCGGCATGGGCATGGCCGTTCCGGACCGTTTCTTCTGGGCGAGGGCGAACGAGGATGACGATGGCAAAGCGTGAGCACGCCTTGCGCGGGCTGTATCTGATTACCCCCGACACCGCGGACAGTGGGGCCCTGCTGACCGGTGTCCGGCGCGCGCTCGCCGGGTGCCCCGCGCTGCTGCAGTACCGCAGCAAGCTCGCCGATGGGGTGCTGCGACGGGAACAGGCGGCAGCGATCGCAGTACTGTGCCGCGAGGCCGGCGTACCCTTCATCGTCAATGACAGCCTCGAACTCGCGCTCGCGGTCGGGGCGGATGGCGTGCACCTCGGGCGCGACGACGGCGACCTGTGCGCGGCGCGTGCAGCGCTGGGGCCGGAGCGCATCCTCGGTGTGACCTGTTACAACGAATGGGCGCGGGCGGAGGAGGGGGCTGCCGCGGGAGCCGACTACGTCGCCTTCGGTGCGGTGTTCGCGTCCCCGACCAAGCCCGCCGCGGTGCATGCGCCGCTGGATCTCCTGACGCGCGCGCGCCGCGAGCTGAAGTTGCCGGTCGCCGCGATCGGCGGCATCACGCTGGACAACGCGCCGCAGGCGATCACGGCGGGCGCCGACCTGCTGGCGGTGATTTCCGACGTCTTCGACGATCCCGACCCGGCGGGGCGCGCGGCGGCGTATCGCGCCGCCTTCGGGCTGTCCGGCTGAGTCCGCGGCGCTGTATTCCGCCCTTCCTGCAATTTCCTTTTTCCGATCCAATTCCTCTTTGCCAATCGACGAGTGCGAACCGACATGACGAGCAAGAACGAAGTCCTCTTCCAGCGTGCCCAGAAAACCATCCCCGGCGGTGTGAATTCGCCCGTGCGGGCCTTCCGCTCGGTCGGCGGTTCGCCGCGCTTCATCGAGCGTGCGCAGGGGGCGCGCGTATGGGATGCGGACGGCAAGGACTACATCGACTACGTCGGTTCGTGGGGGCCGGCGATTACCGGTCATGCCCATCCGGCCATCGTCGAGGCGGTGCGCGAGGCGGCGCTGCGCGGGCTGTCCTTCGGCGCGCCGACCGAAGGCGAAGTCGAGATGGCCGAACTGATCTGCGAATTGATGCCGTCGATCGACATGGTGCGTCTGGTGAGCTCGGGCACCGAGGCGACGATGAGCGCGATCCGCCTTGCACGCGGCTTCACCGGGCGCGACGGGATCATCAAGTTCGAGGGCTGCTACCACGGCCACGCCGACAGCCTGCTGGTGAAGGCGGGCTCGGGCCTGCTGACCTTCGGCAACCCGTCCTCGGGCGGCGTCCCGGCGGACTTCGCGAAGCACACGATCGTGCTCGACTACAACGACCTCGGGCAGGTCGAGGATGTCTTCAAGGCGCGCGGTAACGAGGTCGCCGCGGTGATCGTCGAGGCGGTCGCCGGCAACATGAACCTGATCAAGCCCCTGCCGGGCTTCCTCGAGGGGCTGCGCGAGCTGTGCACGAAGTACGGCGCCGTGTTGATCTTCGACGAGGTCATGACCGGCTTCCGCGTCGGCGCGCAGGGCGTGCAGGGCCTCTACGGCATCACGCCCGACCTGACGACGCTGGGCAAGGTGATCGGCGGCGGCATGCCGGTGGGCGCCTTCGGCGGTCGGCGCGACATCATGAACCACATCGCACCGTTGGGTTCGGTGTATCAGGCCGGCACGCTGTCGGGCAGCCCGGTGGCGGTCGCGGCGGGCCTCGCGTCGCTGAAGCTCGTGCGCGAGCCGGGGTTCTACGACACGCTCGCGGCGCGTGCGACGCAGCTGGTGGACGGGTTGTCGGCGGCGGCGCGCGAGGCGGGCGTGACCTTCTGCGCCGATTCGGTCGGGGGCATGTTCGGCCTGTATTTCGCGCCGGGCGTGCCGCGCTCCTACACCGAAGTGATGGCCTCGGACCGCGACACCTTCAACCGCTTCTTCCATGCGATGCTGGATGCCGGCCATTACTTCGCGCCGTCGGCCTTCGAGGCGGGCTTCGTGTCCGCGGCGCATACGGCGGCGGATGTGGACGCGACGGTTGCGGCGGCAAGGACGGTGTTCGCAGCGCTGCGCTGAGCGGAGGCGTGAGCGTAGGGCGGATGAGCCGAAGGCCTCATTTGGCAACCACTCCGCCGTATGTGCAAATTTCGGGCGCTGCTGGCGGAAGGCGCTTCGCTTTTCCGCCCTACGGCCTATCCCGCAACGCGTAGGCCCCTTGCTTCAGAGCAGGAACAGCGTCGCGAGCCCGAGGAAAATGAAGAAGCCGCCCGAGTCGGTGAGCGCGGTGATCAGCACCGAGCCGCCCATGGCCGGGTCGGCGCCGAAGCGCAGGCGCACCATCGGGATCAGCACGCCGGCGCAGGCGGCGAGCAGCAGATTCAGCGTCATCGCGGCGGTCATCACGGCGCCCAGCGATGCGCTGCCGTAGAGTACCCAAGCGAGGAGACCCAGCAGCCCGCCCCACACGAGGCCGTTGACGACGGCGACGCCCATTTCCTTGCGCATCAGGCGTTGCATCGCGGACTGCTCGACCTGGCCCATCGCGATCGCACGCACGATCATCGTGACCGTCTGGTTGCCCGAGTTGCCGCCGATGCCGGCGACGATGGGCATCAGCGCGGCCAGCGCGACGAGTTTCTCGATCGAGCCCTCGAAGGCGCCGATCACGCGCGAGGCGATGAAGGCGGTGACGAGGTTGATCGCCAGCCACGCCCAGCGGTTCTTCACCGAGTCCCACACCGAGGCGAAGATATCTTCTTCTTCGCGCAGACCGGCGTGGCTGAGGATCTCGTGCTCGGATTCCTCGCGGATGTAGTCGACCACGTCGGCGACGGTCAGGCGGCCGATGACGCGCTTCTCGGCGTCGATCACCGGCGCGGACACGAGGTCGTAGCGTTCGAACGCCTGGGCCGCGTCGTCGGCTTCGTCCTCGGGCTCGAAGCTGATGACGTTTTCCTTGTGCATGACTTCGCCGACGACCATCTCGGGGTCGTTGATGAGCAGCGATTCGAGCGTCAGGATGCCTTTCAGGTGGTCTTCGCGGTCGATGACGAAGAGCTTGTCGGTGTGGTCCGGCAGCTCCTCGAAGCGCCGCAGGTAGCGCAACACGACCTCGAGCGTGACGTCCTCGCGGACCGTCACCATGTCGAAGTCCATCAGCGCGCCGACCGAATCCTCCGGGAAGGACATCGCCGCGCGCAGCTGTTCGCGTTCCTCGCTGTCGAGGGACTGGAACACGTCCAGCATGACCTCGGGCGGCAGGTCGGGCGCGAGGTCGGCGAGTTCGTCGGCGTCGAGGGTCTCCGCGGCGGCCTTGAGCTCGTGCGGGTCCATCGTCTCGATGAGGGACTCGCGCACCGCGTCGGAGACTTCCAGCAGGATGTCGCCGTCGCGCTCGGCCTTGACGAGATCCCACACGAAGAGGCGGGCCTCGAGCGGCAGCGCTTCGAGGATGTAGGCAATGTCCGCCGGGTGCAGCGAATCGAGCTTGGTCTGGAGTTCGGCGACGTGCTGCTTGTGGACGAGGTTCTCGACCAGCTCGTGGCGGGGCATGTCCTGCCGATGGACGAGATCCTCCACGACCTTGTGGCGTGCAAGCAGCTCCTGGACTTCGCGCAGGTGCTGCTGGACGTCGTCCGGGTGGCGTTCGTCCTGCTCGCTCATCGGCGCCTCCGGTAGGTGTGGGGGTTCGGTCGTAAGGCGCGAATTCTACGGACTTCGCGGTGCTCTTGCGACCCCGGAAAGCCGAAAATGTTGCAACGCGTCAGCCGTCCGGCAGCGCGTGACTCCGGAGGCCGCGTTCAGGGCACCTGGGCGTAGGCCATGCGCCCGCGGATGCGTGCCGCGTGGGCGGCCAGCCGCGGGCCGAACTGCTTCTCGTACTTGCGCGGATTGGGCAGCATCACTGCGAGGCGCGCGGCCTCGTCGGGGCCCAGCCGGCCGGCGGGAACGCCGTAGTAGCGGCGCGCGGCCGCTTCGCAGCCGAAGATGCCGCTGCCCCACTCGACGACGTTGAGGTACACCTCGAGGATGCGGCGCTTGCTCCACACGATCTCGATCATCACGGTGATGACCGCTTCCTGCGCCTTGCGGAAGTAGCTGCGTGTCGGCGACAGGAACAGGTTCTTCGCGAGCTGCTGGCTGATCGTGGAGCCGCCCGCGACCGCGCGGCCCTTGCGCTGGTTCTTCTCCAGCGCGCGCTGCATGCCTTCCCAGTCGAAGCCTTCGTGGTCGACGAAGCTGTCGTCCTCGGCTGCGATCACGGCGCGCTTGAGATGGATGGAGATGCGCTCGTAAGGAACCCACTCGTGGCGCAGTTCGGCATTCGGGCGCTTCTCCTGCAGCTCGTCGCGGCGGATGTCCATGAAGCTGGTGCTGGACGGGTTGAAGTGGCTCCACCACAGCACCAGCAGAAAGATCCAGACCTGGTACAACAGCAGCAGCGCGATGAGCGCCACGCCCACCCAGCCCGCGCGTCGCAGGAGCGTCCTCATCTGCCTTCGATCTGGCGTCGCAACTCGGCGAGGACGGGGGCGGTCGCGGGGCGCACGCCGCGCCACAGCAGGAAGCTTTCCGCCGCCTGCTCGACGAGCATGCCGAGGCCGTCGGCGAGCCGTGCCGCGCCGTCGCCGCGGGCTGCGACGAGGAAGGGCGTGTCGCCGCGACCGTACATCATGTCGTAGGCCAGCGCGCCGGGTGCGTACAGGCCGGACGGCAGCGGCGGGGCCTCGTCGGCGAGGCTCGCGGCGGTCGCGTTGATGACGACGTCGAACTGCGATCCCGCGAGATCCGCGAAGCTGCCGGCCGCGAGCGGCGTGCCGCCGGCGGATGCGGAGAATTCGGCGACGAGCGCCTCGGCGCGCGACACGGTGCGGTTCGCGAGCGTGAGGCGGGCGGGGGCGGCGGACAGCAGGGGCAGCATCACGCCGCGCGCGGCGCCGCCTGCGCCGAGCAGCAGGATGCGGCGGCCGGCGAGCGGGCAGTCGAGGTTGTGCGTGAGGTCGCGCACGAGACCCGCGCCGTCGGTGTTGTCGCCATAGATGCCGTCGGCGTCGAACCTGAGGGTGTTCACCGCGCCGGCGGCCTGCGCGCGCGGCGAGCGCCGCTCGGCCAGCGCGAAGGCTTCGAGCTTGAACGGGACCGTGACGTTGCATCCGCGCCCACCCGCGGCACGGAACCCGGCGACCGTCGCGGCGAAGCCGTCGAGCGGCGCGAGCAGCGCCTCGTAGGTAAGCGTCTGGCCGGTCTGCGCGGCGAAGGCGGCGTGGATCACCGGCGACTTGCTGTGGGCGATGGGGTTTCCGATGACGGCGTAGCGGTCCATGGGGCGTGTCTAGTGGGCTGTGAGCCGGTCGGTGTTGGTGAAGGTCCAGGTCCTCACGATCTCGACGATGTCGGTATCGGCGCGGATGTCGTTCGGGAAGCTGGAGAAGGGGGCTGCGAGCGTGACGATGCGCTTGGCGGCCTCGTCGAGCACGGGTTCGCCCGACGAGCGCTGCACCTCGATGCGCTCGACCGAACCGTCTGCGCGGATTGCGACGAGCAGCAGCAGGCTGCCGTACAGGCGTCCGCGGGCCGCTTCGGGGTAGTTGAGGGTTCCGACGCGTTCGATCTTCTGGCGCCAGTCCTCGACGTATTGTGCGAGACGGTACTCCTTGGCCTTCGCGCCGATGAACTTTCTGCGCGGGCGCTTGGCGTACTCGTCGAGCTTGCGGTCGATCTCGGCCTCGAGGCGTGCGGCGGCCGCGGCGCTGTCGAGCAGGTCGAGGCCAGACGGCTTCGGTTCGATGGCGGCCGGATCGGGCTGCTGCACCGCGGCCTGGGTCTGCACCGCCGACTTCTGCGCGGTCATGACCTCCGGGCGGGCGGCGCTGCGATCCGAGGTACGCTTGCGCGACTCGGTCAGGGTGTCGCCGTCACGCTGCGTGGGCTGGGGCGGCAACGGCGACTTCGGGCGTGCGTTCTGCTCGCTGTTGCCGCCGCCGTCGAGGTTCGCCTGGGCGAGCACGTCGGCCTTTTCCGGCGCACGCGCGTGGCGCGCGTTCACCAGCACGACTTCCAGTCCGCGGTCGAGTTCGCGCGGCCGCGGTCCGCCGTCCATCGTGAATCCGATCGACAGCGCAAGCGCATGGATCGCGAGGGACAGCAGGAAGGCGATCGCGAGCAGGGGGTCGCCTTGCGGGATGCCGCCGCCGCGACGGGCCGGGAGGGGGGAGGCAGCCACGGCTGTGGGGCGTGCGGCGGCGCCGGCGGGTTGTGCCGCTGCGCCCGCGGGGCGAGCCGCTGCGGTCGCCGGGCGTGCCGGACCGCCGGTCGTGCGCGGGGTGCGAAGGTCGTTGTTGCGATCCATGCCGTCCGGCGTTCAGTTGCCTTCGAGTGCCGCGTCGGCCGCTTCTGCGGGATCGGGCTCGGCGAGCATCTCGACGAAGCGTGCGCTGATGTCGACGTCGAGCAGGTCGCTGTGTTCGACGGTCAGGCGCACGCGCGTGCCCGGTAGCATGACCGGCAGCGAGGGCACCTTGACCATCAGCGGGATCGCGTCGAGGCGCACGAGGTTGTCGCGCAGCACCTTGCCGTCGACGGCGACGCCGGGCTGCTGACGCAGCCAGCGCAGGCACCAGTAGCGTTCCATCTGGCGCTGGAAGTCGGCGTAGGCGGCGTAGGTGACGTCGAAGTCGCGCATCGCCGCCATCAGATCGGCCGATTTCGGCGCGAATGCGGGCGCTTCGTCGCGCAGCACCGAGACGATCTGCCACTGGTTGACCATGTCCACGTAGCGGCGCAGCGGCGAGCTCGACCACGCGTAGCAGTCCACGCCGAGGCCGTCGTGCGGGCCGGCGGCGGTGGACATGCGCACCTTGCCGCCGCTCTGCACGCGGTACAGGCCGGGGATGTCGGCCTCGTCGAGGAGCTTGCCCCAGGTGGAGTTGGCGAGAATCATCATCTCGGCCACCAGCTTGTCGAGCGGAGAGCCGCGCTTGCGCTGGGTGATGGTGACGTAGCCGGGGCCGTCCGCGGTGTGCGTCTGCCAGTCGACGTAGAAGTTGAAGTCGACCTGGTTGCGGTTGTCCTCGGCCTTGCCGCGGCCGGCCTCTAGCACGTTGGCGAGGTCCCACAGCAGCGTGAGTTCGCGCTTCCATTCAAATTCGGGACCGCCGGAGTGGTCGTGCAGCACCTGCTCGTTGAACAGCGGTTCGATGTCGTGGTGGCGCAGGTTCGCGACGATGGGCACGCGCTCGACCACGGTCTCGTGACGCTGGACGGCGAGCGCCGCGGTCACGTCGAGATACAGTGACACGGCGGGGCATTCGCGTCCCGCGGCGAGCGTGAAGGTCTCGACGACCGCGTCGGGCAGCATCGTGATCTTGTTGCCCGGCATGTACACGGTGGACAGGCGCCGGCGTGCGATCGCGTCGAGCGAGGAGCCGCGCGCGAAGCCGAGCGCGGGGGCGGCGATGTGGATGCCGATGCGCCAGCCGCCGCCTTCGCGCGGCGTCACCGAGAAGGCGTCGTCGATCTCGGTGGTGGTGGCGTCGTCGATCGAGAACGCGGCGACCTGTGCGAGCGGCAGATCCGCGGGGTCGGTCGGGGCTTCGAACCTCGGGAAGGCGGTGCCTTCCTCGAAGTATTCGAACAGGAAGCGGTTGTAGTGGAAGTCGTAGCTCGACCCCAGTGCGCCGCATTGCAGCAGCAGGCGCGGCGCCGACAGCCCGGTGTCCACGCAGGCGGCCTCGAAGGCCTTCGTCTCGACGCGGTTGCGGTCGGGGCGGTAGAGGAGTTGCGGCAGCATGCCGGCGATTTCGGCCGGCATCCGGCCCTCGACCAGCTCGGCGCGCATGCGCTCGATCGCCTCGGCCTGCTGGCGCTTCTTCTCCAGCCCGGCGAGCGCGGCTTGCAGGATGTCCGCGGGGGCCTTGCGGAAGCGGCCGCGGCCCTTGCGGTGGAAGTACATCGGCGCCGAGTGCAGGCGCAGCAGGACGCTCGCGGACTCGACGGCGTTCGGCGCGTGGCCGTGGTATTCGGCCGCGAACGCGTCGAAGGTGAACTCGTCGTCGCCGCACACTTCCCACAGGAAGGCGGTGTCCAACTCCTCGGCGCCGGCTTCGGCGCGGTTGAGCAGGTCGCCCGGCGACGGCTCGCGGAAGCGCATCAGCACGTGGCTGCTTTTCAGCTTCACGCGCTTGCCGTGGGACGTCTCGACCTGCAGCGAGGAATCGTTATCAGCGAGGATGGTCCCGGCCTTGAAGGCCCCATCCTCTTCGAACAGCACGAACATCGGAACCGCCATACTTGAGCAAGCCCGACAGTTTAAAGGATTCGACCGTCGGGCGCAGAGGGCTGCCGCAGACTATCGTGCCGCGCGGTTCGCCCGCAGCATGTCGACCGAATAGACGGCGAGCGCGGCCCAGATCAGCGCGAAGCCGGCGAGTTGGGCGGCATCGAAGGGTTCGTGGAAGACGAACACCGCGAGCAGGAAGTTGATGCTGGGTGCGAGGTACTGCACGAAGCCGATCGTGGATAGCGGCAGGCGCTGGGCGCCGATCGCGAACAGCATCAGCGGCACCGCGGTGAGCACGCCGGCGAGCGGCAGCAGTGCGTCGGTGGCGAGGTCCTGGCCGAACTGCAGCGTGCCGCGGCTGGCGAGCCATACCAGCCAGCCGATCGCGAGGGGTGCGGTGACCAGGGTTTCGACGAACAGGCCGTTGATCGCGTCGACCGGCGCGCGCTTCCTGAGCAGGCCGTACAGGCCGAAGGTGACCGCGAGGAAGAGCGCGATCCACGGCAGCGTGCCGACCTGCCACACGCGCCAGGCGACGCCGGCGCAGGCGAGCGCGACCGCCGCCTGCTGCAGCGGGCGCATGCGCTCTCCGAGCACGAGGCGGCCGAGCAGGATGCTCACCAGCGGATTGATGAAGTAGCCCAGGCTCGCCTCGATGAGACGGTTCTCCGAGATTGCCCAGACGAAGACGAGCCAGTTGCTGCCGGTGAGCGAGGCCGACAGCGCGAGCAGGCCGATCAGGCGCGGCTGGGCGGCGAGGCGGCGCAGGCCGTCGAAACCGCGCCACAGCGCGAGCAGCGCGAGGAGGAAGACGACCGACCACAGTACGCGATGCGCGACGACTTCACCGGGCGACACGCTGCCGACCGCCTTGAAGTAGAGCGGCATCAGCCCCCAGATCGTGAAAGCGATCAGTGTCGCGATGACGCCTTGGCGGCGTCGGTGCGAATCGGCTGCGGCGGTGCTCATGCGACGGCGGTGGCGACCAGCGCGAGGGCGTCGACGGTGTAGCCGCTGCCGTCGGCGGCGCGATGGTCTTCGAGGTCGGCTTCGACTGCGGCGCGCAGGGCGTGGTGGGTGGCCTCGGGCAGGCGCGAGAGGGCCTCGGCCGCACCGCCGGCGAGATCGAGGAAGGCCTGCCAGTAGCTTTCCGCGTCGGTGAAGCGGCAGTGGAAGGGGCAAGGCGCGATGCGCACGTCCGAGAAGCCCGCGTCGTTGAGGACTGCCGTCAGCGCGGCGGCATCGCCGAAGCGGAATACCGACGGGCGCGCCACCTTTGGGGGCGGGAGCAGTCGGGCGATGCAATCCTGTGCGCGTGCAATCAGCGGCACGGCCTCGCGCGGGCCCCACACGGAGAGCGCGATGCGTCCGCCCGGGCGCAGCACGCGGCGCATCTCCGCGAGCGCCTGCTGCGGGTGCGGGAACATGAAGAGCGCGAGGCCGGCGAGTACGCGGTCGAAGCTCGCGTCGGGCAGGCACAGGTGTTCGGCGTCGGCAGCCGCAAAGGCGAGCGCGTCGGCCATGCCCTCGGCGGCGGTGCGGCGGGCGCCTTCGGCGAGCATGCCGTCGGCGATATCGCTTGCGAGCACCCAGCCGCCCGGCGCGATGCGCGACGTGGCCTCCCGGGCGAGGAGCCCCGGGCCGCTCGCGAGGTCGAGCACTGTCTGTCCCGGTGCGAGCTCCGCCGCGTCGAGCAGCGCGGTGGCGAGGTCGGCGCGCAGGTGGGCCCCTTCGGCGTAGCGCGCGGCGATGCGGTTGAAGCCGGCGCGCTCCTGCGCTTTGAAGCGGCGCGCGTCGAAGCCTGAGTGCGCGCTCATCGGGTGATTCCGGCGAAGGCGATCACGTCGTCGAGGTAATCCGTCCAGCGCGAGAAGCCGTGGTCGCCGCCTGCGAGCACGGTCTGGCGCGCGCGGGCGTACTTCGCGACGGCGTCGCGGTAGTCCAGCACCTCGTCGCCGGTCTCGACCATCAGCCAGAAGTTCTGCGGGCGGGCGATCGTCGCCACGTCCATCGCGCGCAGCTGGGCGATGTAGGCCTCCTTGAAATCGAAGGTCTCGCCCGTGTACAGGTTGGTCTGGAGGCCGACATAGGCTTCCAGCGACAGCGGCGCGACGACGGCCGGATTCACGAGCACGGCCCGCAGGTCGTGTTTCTCCGCCAGATATGTCGCGTAGTATCCGCCCAGCGAGCTGCCGACCAGCGTCGGTGCGAGGGCGGGGCGTTCCGTGCGGCAGCGCGCGATCTGGCGTTCGACCAGCGCGATGGCAGCGTCCGGCTCGGGTGGCAGCAGCTCGCACCAGAATTCGTCGGCGAGCCCCTTCTCGGCCATGTGGCGCTGCAATGCCTGCGCCTTGATCGACGCGGGAGCCGAGCGGAAACCGTGCAGGTAGATGATCATCGCGTATGCAGGAGCTGTGACGAAGCCCCTAGTTTAACCACGTGCGGCGGATTCCCGGGGGCTCAGACCTCGCTCCAGGCGACGAGGCCGAACTTCCACGTCGCCAGCACGATGAGGCCGAAGACGATGCGGTACCACGCGAAGGCGATGAAGGTGTGGTTCGACACGAAGCGGATGAAGGTCTTCACTGCCCACATCGCGGCGATGAAGGACGCGACGAAGCCGACCGCGAACACAGGCAGGTCGCCGGCGTGGAGCATGTCGCGCGCCTTGTAGAGGTCGTACACGGTCGCGGCGAACATCGTCGGGATCGCGAGGAAGAAGGAGAACTCCGCCGCTGTCTTGCGCGACAGGCCGAACACCAGCCCGCCCATGATGGTCGCGCCCGAGCGCGAGGTGCCGGGAATCATCGCCAGCGCCTGTGCGAATCCGACCTTGAGCGCGTCGGGCCAGCGCATCTCGTCGACGGCATTGGTGCGCGGATGGTAGTTGCGCTTTTCCAGCCACAGGATTACGAAGCCGCCGACGATCAGTGCAGTCGCGACGGTGAGCGGGTTGAAGAGCAGCGCCTTGATCTTCGAATGGAACATCACGCCCAGCACGGCCGCGGGCAGGAAGCCGACGATCAGCAGCCCGACGAAGCGCTGCGCGGCGGGATCGCTGGCGACGCCGGTCGCGACGTGCACGAGGCGTTCGCGGTAATCCCAGCACACTGCGAGGATGGCCGCGAGCTGGATCACGATCTTGAATACCTTGCTGGCCTCGTCGTTGTAGCCGAGCAGGTCGCCGAAGATGATCAGGTGGCCGGTCGAGGAAACCGGCAGGAATTCGGTGAGGCCTTCGATGATGCCGAGAAGCAATGCGACGAACAGCTGGGCGAGATCCATGAGGCGTGGGGGCGTGTGCCGGGGCAATGATGAACGAAAGGCGCGATGATACCCCTCGTCATGTTGCAGGGCCGCACAAATCGCCCCTCAGTCGCAACGGAAGGTAAGCGTCAGGCCGGCGCGGTGAGCGTTTCCAGATCGGCCAGCCACCGCATCGCCGCCTCGCGATGCGTGCCGCACATCTGCGGGCTGGGGGCGAGGCTGCCGCATACCGTGGGGCGACGCGGGTCGCCGAAGAGACGGCAGCGGTCGGCCTCGTCGAGCTGGACGCAGCGCACGCCGGCGGGCTTGCCGTCCTCCATGCCGGGAATGGGGCTGGAGATGGACGGAGCGATGCAGCAGGCGGCGCAGGCCGCGCGGCATTCCATCGTTCAGGCGCGCGCGGGCAGCGCGCGCCACCACGCGAGGATGTCGGCGACCTTCGGTTCGAGGAGCGTCGAGTGGCCGCCGGTGAAGTGCTGCCATTCGGCGAGGAAGCGCTCCCCGACCGCGGTGATGACCGGCACGCCGCTCGTCACCGCCATCGCCATCTCGGTCCGCAGCCCCGCTCCGCTCACTTCCTGCGCGCCGAACTTGTTGATGAACACGAGTTCGGCGCCGCGTTCGAGTGCACCGCGGACCGCGACCGCGGCATGCGCGAGCGCATCCGGATCGAGCCGGCAGGCCTCCGACCCGCTGCCCAGATCCTGCGACAGGGCGAAGCGCTCGCCGGAGGCGAGATCCTCCAGTTCCATGCCGCAGGGGTCATTGATCGTCGTCGGGATGTCGTGTTGCAGGATGCCGCCCAGCCGCACCCCCGCGCCGGCGAGTGTGCGTGCGGCCTCCAGGAGCACCGGCTCGATGTGGTCGGTGGGGCGATAGACGATGGCGGCGATCGGCAGGAGCGGGTCGGTGGTCATGGCGGCGGAACGCGTGGGTGATCCGCCATTGTCTCACCCCGCGGCGTCCGGACGAAACAGGGGGAGGCGGCCCCTTGCGGGGCCTCCGTCAGTAGCCGCCTCCGCCGCCTCTCATGCTGTCGCGGGACGGGGCCGATGACTGCGTGCCGTCCTTCGCGGTCGTCGCACACCCGGCACCGGCTGCGAGAAGGGTCATGACGAGCGCCGTGAACACGGCTGTCAGCAATCTGCGCATCGCGGGATCCTCCAACATCTACGTTCCTCCGGCCAGCCGCAAGTGCGGACGGTGCCGGCGGAACGTAGATGTTGGAGGGGGCGACGAGGGGCGAAGTTCGACCGCTCGCATGGTGCTGAATCGCATGGAAAGAAAACGGGCCGCGCTGGGCGGCCCGACTTCACTTGTCTGCTCCGCAGGGCGGTGTCAGATCTTGCTATACACCTCGGCGCCGGCCTTGACGAACTCGACCGACTTCACTTCCATGCCCTTCTGCAGCGCTTCCTCTTCCTTCAGGCCTTCTTTCGCGGCGAAGTCGCGCACGTCCTGCGTGATCTTCATCGAGCAGAAGTGCGGGCCGCACATCGAGCAGAAGTGGGCGACCTTCGCGGATTCCTTCGGCAGGGTCTCGTCGTGGAAGCTCTTCGCCTTGTCCGGGTCGAGGCCGAGGTTGAACTGGTCTTCCCAGCGGAACTCGAAGCGCGCCTTGGAGAGTGCGTTGTCGCGGATCTGCGCGCCGGGGTGGCCCTTGGCGAGGTCGGCGGCGTGCGCGGCGAGCTTGTAGGTGATGATGCCTTCCTTGACGTCGTTCTTGTCCGGCAGGCCCAGGTGCTCCTTGGGCGTCACGTAGCACAGCATCGCGGTGCCGTACCAGCCGATCTGCGCCGCGCCGATGCCGCTGGTGATGTGGTCGTAGCCCGGCGCGATGTCGGTCGTCAGCGGTCCGAGCGTGTAGAACGGCGCTTCCTTGCAGTGCTCGAGCTGGAGATCCATGTTCTCCTTGATGAGATGCATCGGCACGTGGCCCGGGCCTTCGATGATGGTCTGCACGTCGTGCTTCCACGCGATGTCGGTCAGCTCGCCGAGCGTCTTCAATTCACCCAGCTGCGCGTCGTCGTTGGCGTCGTAGATCGAGCCCGGACGCAGGCCATCACCGAGCGAGAAGGCCACGTCGTAGGCCTTCATGATCTCGCAGATGTCCTCGAAGTGCGTGTACAGGAAGCTTTCCTTGTGGTGCGCGAGACACCACTTCGCCATGATCGAGCCGCCGCGTGAGACGATGCCGGTCATGCGGTTGGCGGTCATCGGAACGTAGCGCAGCAGCACGCCGGCGTGGATCGTGAAGTAGTCGACGCCCTGTTCGGCCTGTTCGATCAGGGTGTCGCGGAAGATCTCCCAGGTGAGGTCCTCGGCCTTGCCGTTCACCTTCTCGAGCGCCTGGTAGATCGGCACCGTGCCGATCGGCACCGGCGAGTTGCGGATGATCCACTCGCGCGTCTCGTGGATGTTCTTGCCGGTGGAGAGATCCATCACCGTGTCGCCGCCCCAGCGGATCGACCAGGTCATCTTGTCGACCTCTTCCGAGATCGACGAGCCGAGCGCCGAGTTGCCGATGTTGGCGTTGATCTTCACGAGGAAGTTGCGGCCGATGATCATCGGCTCGCTTTCCGGGTGGTTGATGTTGTTCGGGATGATCGCGCGGCCGCGCGCGACTTCGCTGCGCACGAACTCGGGCGTGATCTCCTCGGGGATCGATGCGCCGAAATGCTGGCCCGGATGCTGGCGGGTCAGGAGCTTCGCCATCTTCTCGCCGGTCGGGCCGGTGGCGCGCAGCGTCTCGACGTAGGCGCGGCGGTTCATGTTCTCGCGGATCGCGACGTATTCCATCTCGGGCGTGATGATGCCGCGGCGCGCGTAGTGCATCTGCGAGACGTTGGAACCGGCCTTGGCGCGGCGCGGATGGCGGTGCAGGCCGGGGAAGCGCAGTTCGTCGAGGCTCTGGTCGGCGGCGCGCTGGCGGCCGAATTCGGACGACAGGTCGGCGAGCACCTCGGTGTCGCCGCGCTCCTCGATCCACTTCTGGCGCAGCGCCGGCAGGCCGGAGCGCACGTCGATTGCAGCCTGCGGGTCGGTGTAGGGGCCCGAGGTGTCGTAGACGAAGATCGGCGGGTTCTTCTCGCCGCCGAAGGCGGTCGGGGTGTCGGCTTGCGAGATCTCGCGCATCGGCACGCGGACGTCGGGGCGCGAGCCTACGACGTAGATCTTGCGGGAATTGGGCAGCGGGGCGATCGCGGCCTCGTCGACGTGGGCCTTCGCTGCGATGAATTTTTCGTTGGCGTTCATGCGCTCTCCTCGGTGGGGCAGGGCCGGGCGGACGACCGGAAGGAGGAGGCGCATGACTGCACCTACGCTTCCCTTCGCCGGAATTACCCGGATCAGGTTCAAAGGGTTTTTCTCACCCGGCAACCGCCGCGAAGGCGGATGCAAGGACCCCTAGGTAAGTTGCGACACGTTACGCCAAAGCCAGGCGTGTGTAAATCACCAAAAAACGGAACGAAACATTCGATTACTGCGATATTCGGCGGAAAACGACGCCTGGTCGCCCAACCGCCCAAAAGCGCGCGGCCGCCGTCATCCAGGCGTCCCAGCGCAGAGCCTCACGCGGTGGGCCACCAGCGGTGGAAATGATGCACCGGGCCGTGCCCCTTGCCAACCGAGAGGGCGCCGGACGCAGCAATCGCGCGCAGCAGGTAGTCGCGGGCGTCGCGCACTGCCGCCTCGACCGGTCGGAAGCTGCCGGCGCGCTGGGGGAGCAGGGCGGCGATCGCGGACGACAGCGTGCAGCCCGTGCCATGCGTGTTCTTCGTCTCGATGCGCGGCGACGGCAGTTCGATCATGCGGTCGCCGTCGAACAGCAGGTCGACGACCTCGCTGCCGGGCAGGTGCCCGCCTTTCAGCAGCACCCAGCGCTCCGACGACAGCGGCAGCATCTCGCGCAGCCGTTCGGCTGCGCGGTACATCTCCTTGACCGTCTCGGGCGCGCGCTGCTCGAGCAGCACGCCGGCCTCGGGGAGGTTCGGCGTGATCATGAAGCTGCGCGGCAGCAGCGCCTCGATCAGCATCGCAACGGCGTTGCGTGCAAGGAGATGGTCGCCGCTCTTCGCGATCATCACCGGATCGCAGACGACGAACGGCGCGTCGAAATGTGCGAGCCGATCCGCGACGGTCGCGACGATCTCGGCGCTGCCGAGCATGCCCAGTTTCACCGCGTGGATCGAGACGTCCGCGAACAGCGTGTCGATCTGCAATCGCAGGAAATCGGTCGGCGGCGTGTGCACGCCCGTCACCGCCTGGGTATTCTGCGCGGTCAGGGCGGCAACCACGCCGCAGCCGTAGGCGCCCAGTGCGGAGAAGGTCTTGATGTCGGCGAACACGCCGGCACCGCCGGACGGGTCGACTCCGGCGATGCTGACGACGTTGGGGATCTGGCGTGGCACGGTCTTACCTCGAAACGGGAGAGCAGGCGGGCGACGCTACCGAAACGTCCCCGACCTGGCAAGCCGTACCGATCGGCCTCAGTCCAGCCCGAAACCGATCAGCGCCGCGACGCCGAGCACCGCGAAGATCGACGCCGCCACGCCGTGGATCAGGCGCACCGGCAGGCGCTTGGCGATGCCATTGCCGGCGAGCACGGCCGGCACGTTCGCGATCATCATGCCCAGCGTCGTGCCGGTGACTACCGCGACGAAGGCGCCATACTGCGCGGCCAGCGCGACGGTCGCGATCTGCGTCTTGTCGCCCATCTCGGCGAGGAAGAAGGCCACGACGGTGGTCGCGAACACGCCGAATTTCGGCACCGTGATCTCGTCCTCGTCGAGCTTGTCCGGGATCATCATCCACACCGCCATCGCGATGAAGGACAGGCCCAGCACCCAGCGCAGCACGTCCGGCCCGAGCACGGTCGTGACCCAGGTGCCGACCGCACCGGCGAAGGCATGGTTCGCGATCGTCGCGACGAGGATGCCGGCGATGATCGGCCACGGCTTGCGGAAGCGCGCGGCTAGCATGAAGGCGAGCAACTGCGTCTTGTCGCCGATTTCGGCGAGCGCGACGATGCCGGTGGAAACGGAAAAAGCTTCGAGAGGCAGGTTCATCAGGTTCTCCGGGCCGGCGCATGACCGATGACCGCACGCCTCCCCGGCCCGAACAATCGGAGAGCATGCGGTCAAAAGTCTCGCCAGGTCCGAGGACTGAACACGCCATGCCCGGATGGGCAAGTTTGTTGACGTGGTCCCTCCGAGGGGCTCGGAGGCGGCTACTCCCTAATGACGGCGCGGATTGTAACCGCTCGCCAACGGTGAAGGGAAGGGCTGCGCGCAGATGAGGCTAAAGATTCGCGGATTGTTGCCGAAGACTTCCGCATGGAGGATCCGGCGCTGGCCGGGTCCGGTCAGCATCGCCTTGTCTGTCTTCCCGCCCGCCATGACCGCTCGCCGTCCCGTCCGTTGCGCACTGCTCGCAGCCCTGCTGCTGCCGGGCTTCGTTTCGGCCGAGCAGACCTGGGGCCTGGTCGTGCGCGACCGCGAGCGCACGGTCGAGATCGACCGGTCCAGCGTGATCCAGTCCGACGGCGGGCAGAAGGTCGCGTGGGCGCGCATCATGCTCTCGCCCGAACGTGCCGCGATCGAGGGTTATGCGTCCGTGAAGGCGATGAACCGCTACGATTGCTACAACCGCAGCTTCTTCACGCTCAAGCGCGTCTACCTGGACGAGCGCCATGTAGTCCTGCGCGAGGAGGGCGGCCTCGACGAGAGTCCGGTGCTGGCGGCACGCAACAGCGTGGACGAACGCCTGTGGCAGGAAGTGTGCAAACCGCCCTCGGTCTCCGATCTGAAGAAAATTGCCCGCGACGTGACGGCGATCGCCGACGCCGCGAATGCCGACGCCGGCATCACCCCGCTGGTCCCCTTGAGCCGTTCGGCTGCCGTGCCGACCGATACGCCGGCGCGCGAGACCGAGCGCATCGCGCGCCACGCGCGGAGCACGGCGCCGGCACCCGAGGCGCAATCCGCGCCCGCGGAATCCTCGCCGTCCGGAAAGAGGGCATCGTCGCCGCGGCGCAGTGCGGCACCTGCCCGCGAGGCGGTCGCCTCGCTCGCGCCCACGTCGTCCCGGGCGCCGTCCGTCCCCGACTTCGCGTTGCGGCGCCCTGAATGGAGCTACGAAGGCGACACGGGTCCCGACAAATGGGCCGCGCTGCACCCGGAGTGGGCCGTCTGCACCCAAGGCAAGCGCCAGTCGCCGATAGACCTGCGCAACGGCATCGCGGTCGACCTGGAAGCCCCGCGCTTCGACTACCGCGAAACCGGCTTCCGCATCGCCGATACCGGCCGCACGCTGCGCGTGCACGTGGGGGCGGGCATGGGCGTGGTGCTGCGCAGCCAGCGCTACGAGCTCGAATTCTTCGAATTCCACCGTCCCTCGGTCGAGCGCGTCGGCGGCCAAGCTTCCGACATGGTCGTGCATTTCCATCACCGCGACGCCGCCGGCAACATCGCGATCGTCGCCGTGCTGCTCGAAAGCGGCGACCGTCCGCACCCGCTGATCCAGACCCTGTGGAACAACCTGCCGCTCGAGCGCGGCACGGACTACACGCCGACGGTGACGATAGACCCGGCGGGCCTGCTGCCCGCGTCCTCGTCGCACTACCTCTTCATGGGCTCGCTCGAATCCCCTCCCTGCACGGAAGGCGTGCTGTGGGCGGTGATGAAGGAGCCGCTCCACCTCTCGTCCGAACAGCTCGCGATCTTCGCCCGCCTCTACGCCCGCAACGGCCGCCCGATCCAGCCGCCCAACGGTCGGCTGATCCTGGAGTCGCGCTGAGCGCGCGCCGCGCCGCGCAGCCCTCCTGCGCCGGCGACGCGCATCTGCTCCTTCCATTCTTGCCTTGCGCTTCCCGACATTGGCGTCTAAATTACTGACCAGTCAGTAACTAAATGGCCGATCGTCCTGGCGCGCACTGCGTGTTTCGCCGGCCGATCCCGGCTCGACCGATGGAAGGAACATGGCCGAAACTCGCCCCGCACCGCGCCGCCGCCGCAAGGAGGCGCGCCCGCAGGAACTGACCGCCGCCGCGCTGTCGCTCTTCGTCGAGAAGGGTTTCGCCGCGACGCGGCTCGATGACATCGCCGAGCGCGCCGGCGTTTCCAAGGGCACGCTGTACCTCTATTTCGACAGCAAGGACGCGCTGTTCAAGGCCGTCATTCAGGAAGGCATCGTCCCGGCGCTGCACGCGGGCGAGGTGCTTCTCGACGAGTACGACGATCCGCTGGAGCTGCTGCGCGCGATCCTGCTGGGCTGGTGGGAGCGCATCGGCAGCACCGAGCTGGGCGGCATCCCGAAGCTGATGATGTCCGAAGCCCGCAACTTCCCCGACGTCGCCCTCTATTACGAGCAGGAAGTCTTGCAGCGCGGCACCGCGCTCCTGCGCAAGGCCGTCGCGCGCGGCGTCGATCGTGGTGTGTTTCGCCAAGTCGACCCCGAAGCGATCTGCAGCGTCCTGATTGCGCCGCTCGTCTATCGGGCGATGTGGCGACATTCCTTCGGCCCATGCTGCGGACAGGAGACCGACGTGGCGCAGTACCTGAATACGTATTTCGACCTGATTCTGAACGGCCTGCTGGCCCCGGCGCCCGGCGGAGATGCGCAATGAAGACAACACTGACAGGCGCCATGCTGGTTGCCCTCCTTGCCGGGTGCTCCGGCCCGCCGCCGGTCGAAAAGCCTCCGCGCGCCGTGCTGGTGCGCACCGTCGGAGGCGGCGGCAGCGAGCCGCAGCTGCGCGTATACACCGGCGAGGTGCGCGCGCGCCATGAGGCCGACATCGGATTCCGCATCGCCGGCAAGCTCGTCGAGCGCAACGTGGACGTCGGCGCGCGCGTGCGGCCGGGGACGGTGCTTGCGCGCCTCGACCCGCAGGACGTGAAGCTCGCCGAACAAGCAGCCGCGGCACAGGTGTCGGCGGCGGAGGCCGATGTGGCGCTGGCGCGGGCGGAATTCGAACGGGTGCAGAACCTGCACGCGCGCAATTTCGTCAGCGCCTCGGCGCTGGACGGCCGGCGTACTGCCGTGCAGGCGGCCGAAGCGCGGCTGCGCCAGGCCCGCGCGCAACACGCCACGGCCGGCAACCAGGCCGGCTACGCAGCCCTCACCGTTGCCGACGAGGGGGTGGTCACGGCCGCGCCCGCCGAAGTCGGGCAGGTCGTCGCGGCAGGCCAGCCGGTGCTGCGCGTGGCACGTCCCGAGCAGCGCGAGGTGCTGATCCACGTACCGGAAGGCCGCATTGCCGAGCTGCGGACGGGTTCGCCCGCTGCCGTGCGCGCGTGGGCAAATCCGGCGCGCACCTATGTCGCCGCGGTGCGCGAAATCGCCCCCGCGGCCGACGCCGCGACCCGTTCCTATGCGGTGCGCGTGAGCATCGCGGATGCCGATGACGCGTTGCCGCTCGGGGCCACGGCGAGCGTCGCCTTCACGGAATCCCGCAACGCTGCGCAGACGGTCCTGCCGCTCACCGCGGTGACCCGCGTCGATGGCCGCGCGACCGTCTGGGTCGTCGACGAGGCCTCGCACCTCGCGCCGCTCGCGGTGGACGCGGGGGCGTTCCGCGAGGACGGTGTCGCGGTCGTCGGCGGGCTGCCGGCCGGCTCGCGCGTCGTGGTGACGGGCGTGCACCGCCTCGTCGTCGGCGAAACCGTGCGCGCGGTCGATGAAGCCGCCCCGGTCGCGCTGGATGCACGCAAATGACGAACCCGCGCGAGTTCGACGAAGGCCGCTTCAATATCTCCGCCTGGGGCCTGCGGCACCAGACGCTGGTGCTCTACTTCATGGCCGTGCTCGCCGTGATCGGCCTGTATTCGTATTCCCGGCTCGGCCAGTCGGAGGACCCGCCCTTTACCTTCAAGGTGATGGTGATTCGCACCGAATGGCCCGGCTCCGCAGCCGAGGAGGTTGCGCGTCAGGTCACCGACAAGATCGAGAAGAAGCTGCAGGAGGTCGCCCAGGTTGACGTGCTGCGCAGCTTCTCGCGTCCCGGCGAGTCGATGGTGTTCTTCGTCGCCAAGGACTCGACGCCGGCGCGCGAGATGCCCGAAGTCTGGTATCAGGTACGCAAGAAGGTCGGCGACATCCGCCACACCCTGCCGCAGGGCATCGTCGGCCCGACCTTCAACGACGAATTCGGCGACACCTACGGCAACATCTTCGCGCTGGTCGGAGAAGGCCTCGACTACGCCGCGCTCAAGCGCTATGCCGAGGCGATCCGCAGCGAACTCCTGCGCGTGCCCGACGTCGCGAAGGTCAGCCTTTTCGGCGAGCAGCCCGAGCGTGTGTATATCGAACTCTCGAACACCAAGCTCGCGACCTTCGGCCTCTCGGTGCGCGACATCGCCGGCGCGCTCGCGGGGCAGAACGCCACCACCGGCGCCGGTTTCTTCGATACCCGCGATGAGCGCGTATGGCTGCGCCCGAGCGGCGCGTTCGAGGACCTCGACGCCATCCGCGACACCGTCATCCGCGCGCAGGGACGCAGCTTCCGTCTCGGCGACGTGGCCGAGGTGCGACGCGGCTTTGCCGACCCGCCGCGCGAGCGCATGCGCTTCAAGGGTGACGACGCGCTGGGCATCGGCGTGTCGATGCGCGCCGGCGGCGACATCATCGCGCTCGGCCGCCATCTCGACGAGGCGACCGCCCGCATCGACGCGCAACTGCCGGTCGGCGTGCGCCTCGAGCGCGTTGCCGATCAGCCGCGCGCGGTGGCCCGTTCCGTCGGCGAATTCGTCCAGGTGCTCGTCGAAGCGGTCGTCATCGTCATGGCCGTGAGCCTGCTCTCGCTCGGTTTGCGCACCGGCGTCGTCGTGCTCGTGATCATCCCCGTCGTGCTCGCGATCACCTTCCTGTTCATGCACCTGTTCGACATTGGCCTGCACAAGATCTCGCTGGGGACCCTGATCCTCGCGCTTGGGCTGCTCGTCGACGACGCGATCATCGCCGTCGAAATGATGGCCACGAAGATGGAGCAGGGCTGGGAGCGCACGAAGGCCGCGAGCGCCGCCTACGTCACGACCGCGATGCCGATGCTCACCGGTACGCTCGTGACCGCCGCCGGCTTCCTGCCGATTGCCACCGCTGCGTCCGCGACCGGCGAATACACGCGCTCTATCTTCCAGGTGACGGTCACCGCGCTCCTCGTGTCGTGGATTGCCGCGGTGCTCTTCGTCCCCTGGCTCGGCTACCATCTGTTGCCCGACTTCCGGGCCCTGCGCGGCAAGCCCTCGGCGCTCGCGCGGTTGCTCGGGCGCGTTTCGCCGCGGCTTGGTGCGCGCCTTGCCGAACGCGACGCCCATGCGCACGAGCTGCACGACGAATATGCGATCTACCACACGCCTTTCTACACGCGCTTTCGGGCTCTGGTCGACGCCTGCGTCGCGCGTCGTTGGCTTGTCATTGCGTTGACCCTGGTCGCGTTCTCGGGCTCGCTCGTCGTATTCGCACGCTTCGTTCCGCAGCAGTTCTTTCCCGATTCGACGCGGCCTGAACTGCTCGTCGACCTGCGCCTTCCCGAGGGCGCCTCGCATCAGGCCACCGAGAGCGCGGTCCGGCGGCTGGAAGACTTTCTGGATCACCAACAGGGCATTGAGAATTACGTCGCCTGGGTCGGCGGCGGCAGTCCGCGTTTCTACCTGCCGCTCGACCAGCAGCTCCCGCAGACGAGCTTCGCCCAGTTCGTGATCCTCACCGACGGCCCGGCAGCGCGCGAGGCCCTACGCGCCAAGCTAATCGAGCTTTTCGATCAGGCCCCGGCGGAACTCATCGGCGTCGTCAACCGGCTCGAGAACGGCCCTCCGGTCGGCTTCCCGATCCAGTACCGCGTCAGCGGCCAGAATCCGGACGAATTGCGCCGCGTCGCCCACGAGGTCGCCGCGAAGCTGCGCGCCCACCCGCAGCTCTCCAACGTGCATCTCGACTGGGAGGAGCCGTCCAAGCGCGTGCGCCTCAAGGTCGACCAGGACAAAGCGCGGCTCCTCGGCCTCACGACGCAGGACATCGCGACCCTGCTCAACACCTCTGTGCAGGGTTTCGCCGTCACCCAGTTCCTTGAAGGCACCGAGACCATCGACGTGATGCTGCGCGGCGCCGAATCCGAACGCGTGCATCTGGGTCTGCTGCCGGACCTCGCGATCCCGGTCGGCGGTGGCCGCAGCGTTTCGCTCGCACAGGTCGCGACGGCCGAATACGGTTTCGAGCAGGGCGTCGTCTGGCGCCGCAATCGCATCCCCACCGTCACGGTCCGCGCGAATCTGTACGGTGGCGTGCAACCGGCGGTCGTCGTCGCCGACCTTGCCCCGCAGATCGCGTCGATCGAAGCCGCGCTGCCCTTGGGCTACCGCGTCGAGGCCGGCGGTTCGGTCGAGGAGAGCGCCAAGGGCGGCACGTCGGTCGCCGCCGGCATGCCGCTGTTCCTCATCGCCGTGCTCACCGTGCTCATGCTGCAGCTGCAGAGCTTCTCGCTCGTCGCGATGGTGGTCCTCACGGCGCCGCTCGGGATGATTGGCGTGACGGTCTTCCTGCTCGCCTTCAACAAACCCTTCGGCTTCGTCGCGATGCTCGGCACGATCGCGCTCTCCGGCATGATCATGCGCAACTCGGTGATCCTCGTCGACCAGATCCGCCAGGACCGCGAGCACGGCCGCAGCGCGTGGGATGCCATCGTCGAATCGACCGTGCGCCGCTTCCGCCCCATCATGCTCACGGCCGCCGCGGCGATCCTCGCGATGATCCCGCTCTCGCGCAGCGCCTTCTTCGGGCCGATGGCGGTTGCCATCATGGGCGGCCTCACCGTCGCCACCGTACTCACCCTGATCTTCCTGCCCGCGCTGTATGCCGCCTGGTATCGCGTGCGCCGCGAACCCCGGAAAACCGGGGAGGATGGGCCGCCTGCAGTGCAGCAAGTGCGCTAAAATGCGAAAGTTTACTTATCGCGCGCTAAATTAGCGTGTGCTAATATTTGCACAGGAAGCCAATGCCATGAACTTCGAACGCGCCCGCTTCAACATGGTCGAGCAGCAGATCCGCCCCTGGGATGTGCTGGATATGGACGTCCTCGACCTCCTGATGACGGTCAAGCGCGAGGAATTCGTTCCTCCCGCCCACAAGACGCTTGCCTTTGCGGACGTCGAGATTCCCATCGGCTGCGGCCAGACCATGCTCAAGCCCGTCATCGAGGGCCGCATCCTGCAGGCGCTGCCGCTCAAGCGTTCGGATACCGTGCTCGAGATCGGCACCGGCTCCGGCTATTTCGCCGCACTGCTCGCCGCGCGCACCGACTGGGTCCGCTCGGTCGAGATCGAGCCCGAGCTCGTCAAGTTCGCGACCGACAACCTCAACCGCGCGGGCGTCGAGAACGTTATCGTCGAGGAAGGCGACGCTGCCCGCGGCTGGAGCAGCCGCGCGCCCTACGACGTCATCGTCGTCACCGGCGGACTGCCGATGATGCCGCAAAGCCTGCTCGACCAGCTCAAGGTTGGCGGCCGCATGTTCGCCTTCGTCGGCGCGGCGCCGGTCATGGAAGCCCGCCTGATTACGCGCGTCTCGGATGACCAGTACCAGACCGAAGACGTGTTCGAAACCGTCGTCCCGATGCTGAAGAACGTCCAGCGCAAGGACGAATTCCGCTTCTGAGGAGCCCCCGCATGCGACAGATCACTGCCACCGAACTCGCCGAACGCCTTGCCGCCCCTCAGGGCGACCAGCCCTTTCTGCTCGACGTGCGCGAGCCGGTCGAGTTCGGGATCTGTCGCATCGAAGGCTCGCTGCTGATGCCGATGGCCTCCGTGCCGGCGCGCCAGAACGAGCTCGATCCCGACGACGAGATCGTCGTCATCTGCCATCACGGCGGCCGCAGTGCCCAAGTGTGCATGTTCCTCGAGCGTCAGGGCTTCTCCAGGGTCATCAACCTGGCCGGCGGAGTCGCCGCCTGGGCCGCCCAGGTCGACCCGGCCATGCCGCAGTACTGACATCACAGCGAATTGCCCACGGAGAAGTCGATGAAGCGCGCAATCGCCCTGAGTCTCGTCACCCTATTTTCGGCCAGCGCCTGGTCGGCCGACCTCTTGCAGGTCTATCGCGACGCGCTCGCCAACGACGCGCGCTTCGCCGCTGCCCGCGCCCAGTACGAGGCGGGCCAGGAGCGGGTCGTGCAGGGCCGGGCCGGGCTCCTGCCGACCATCGGTGCCAACGCGAACACCACCTGGAATGACGTCGACACGCATACCCGGACCTTCGGCACGCGCGAATACAACAGCAACGGCTACGGCGTGCAACTCACGCAGCCGCTGTTCCGCTGGCAGAACTGGGTCCAGTACAAGCAGGGCGAACTCCAGACCGCGCTCGCCGAAGTCCAGCTCGGGCAGGCGCGCCACGACCTGATCCTGCGCGTCTCGCAGGCCTATTTTGATGTCCTCAACGCCCAGGACGCCCTCGCTGCGCAATCCCAGCTGAAGAAGGCCGCCTCCGAGCAGCTCGAACTCGCCAAGGCCAGCTTCGAGGTCGGCACCGTCACGATCACCGACGTTCATGAAGCCCAGTCGCGCTTCGATCTCGCCTCGGCGCAGGAAATCGCTGCGCAGAATGACCTGGATGTACGCCGCCAGGCGCTCGTCCAGATCGTCGGCAAGGACCCGTCGCCGCTCGCCGGCCTGCGTCAGGGCGTGTCCCTGTCCAGGCCGCAGCCCGACAGCATTGCAGAATGGGCAACGGCCGCAGAACAGGGTGGCTACGCGGTGCAGGCGCAGCAGATCGCACGCGAAATCGCCGCGCGCGAAGTCGAGCGCAATCGCGCCGGCCACTACCCGACCCTCGACGTCGTTGCCGCGCGCAGCCACAACAGCGCCGGCTTCAGCTCCAGCGCCGCCGGCGGCTCGACACGTACCGACGCCAACACCATCGGCTTGCAGCTCAACGTCCCGCTCTACGCCGGCGGTGCGGTCTCCTCGCGCGAGCGCGAAGCGGCGGCACTCAAGCTCAAGGCCGACGCCGACCTCGACGACGCCCGCCGTTCCGCCGCGCTCGCAGCACGCCAGGCCTACCTCGGCGTCACCAGCGGCATGGCGCAGGTCAAGGCCCTTGAAGCGGCCCAAGTCTCCTCGACCTCCGCCCTTGAAGCCAACCGGCTCGGCTACGAAGTCGGCGTGCGCATCAATATCGACGTCCTCAATGCCCAGTCCCAGCTCGCCGACACCCAACGCCAGCTCGCTCGCGCCCGCTACGACACCATCCTCGCCCAGCTGCGCCTCAAGGCCGCTGCCGGCACCCTCGGCGAAGAAGACGTCCAGTTCATCGACGCGCTGCTGGCAGAGTAAATTGCGCCGGTGCTCCTGCGGGTAGGGCGTAGGGCGGAAAAGCGAAGCGCCTTCCGCCGCATGCAGGGGAGGGCGTGACCGTCCGGCATTCAGCCGGACATCACCCCCGGTTCAGCCTCTCCACAATCTCCATCGTCCGCGCCGTCGCCCCGCGATGGGCGGCCGCAAACTGCCTTCCGGCCGCACCCGTTGCGTCGCATGCCGCCCTGTCGGCCAGCAACCCGAGCGCGATCCGCATCCCCTCGCCGATGTCCCCGGCCCGTCGGGCCGCGCCCGCGGCGATTGCCAGATCGGCCACCTGCGCGAAGTTGAACGTGTGCGGCCCCAGCACCACCGGCGTGCCGACGGCGCACGCCTCGATCAGGTTCTGCCCGCCGAAGGGCAGCCAGCTGCCGCCGATCAGCGCAACGTCCGCGGCCGCGTAGTAGGCGAACATCTCGCCCATCGAATCGCCCAGCCACACGCGCGTGTCGGCCGCAACGGGAGCGTCGTCCGAACGCCGCTGCAGCCTGAGTCCGCTCGCCTCTACGAGCCGCGCGACCTCGTCGAAACGCTGCGGGTGCCGCGGCACGATTGCGAGCAGCGCATCGTCCGGCGCTTGCATCCGGAACGCCTCGAGAATCAGCGCCTCCTCGCCCTCCCGCGTGCTTGCCGCGAGAACGGCCGGGCGCCCGCCGAAGCGTTCGCGGAAACTCGCCCCAAGCGCGACCAGTGCATCCGGCGGTGAGATGTCGAACTTGATGTTGCCCGTCACCACGACACCATTCGCTCCCAATTCGCCGAGCCGCCGCGCGTCCGCTTCCGTCTGCGCGCCGATCGCGGCCAACGCTCCCAGCGCCATGCGCGTGAGGGTGGGCCAGCGCGCATAGCGCCGCGCCGAACGCTCCGAGAGTCGCGCGTTCGCGAGCAGCACCGGCACTCCGCCCGCGCGACAGTTCCGGAGCAGCGTCGGCCACAGCTCGGTCTCCATCACGACACCGACGCGCGGGCGGAAGTGTGCGAGGAAGCGCCGACACGGCACCCCCAGGTCATACGGTAGGTAACACCGCAACACACGGGCGTCGCCCCCGAACAGGCTATCGGAGGTCTCGCGCCCCGTCGGCGTCATGTGTGTCAGCAGCACCGTGTGATCGGGCCAGCGCGCGAGCAGCGCGCGCACCAGCGGCTCCGCCGCGCGCGTCTCCCCCACGGAAACCGCATGCACCCAGATCACCGGAAGCGGCGCCCGGCGCGCGTAATGCCCGAAGCGCTCGTCCAGATGCCTCAGGTAGGCGGGCTGCCGCCGCGCACGCCACACGAGGCGCAGCAATACGAAGGGCAGGGCGCACACCCACAACAGGGTATAGGACAGTCTGGCAAGCATCGGGCGTCAGGGTTTGGCGAACCCCCGAGTATATCGTCGCGCGTGTCCGTGGTCGGTCCACGAGGGAGCAAGAGCAGGGAGATCGCTCCCACAGCGCGCGTAGGGCGGATGAGCCGAAGGCGTTATCCGCCGCATGGAGTGCATCAGCTACCCGATGCCCACGGAGGACGGCGCTGCACTTTTCGCTGCGCCTGAACTTTGTTGCCCGCCCTGCGTTCCTTCATGCGATTGCCCTGCTCCGATAACGTCCTGTAACGAAAGCGCCCTTCGTCCGTGAGATAATTCGCGGTCAAAATTCCCACAAACGGTCGTACTGCGTATGAAGATCCTCGTAACCGGCGCCGCCGGATTCATCGGCATGCACACCAGCGAGGCGCTCCTCGCCCGCGGCGACGAAGTCGTCGGCCTCGATAACCTCAACGACTACTACGACCCGAAGCTCAAGCTCGACCGCCTCGCGCGCCTTACCCCACATCCCGCTTTCCGCTTCGTCAAGCTCGACGTCGCCGACCGCGTCGGGATGGAACGCCTCTTCGCCGAGGAAAAGTTCGACCGCGTCATCCACCTCGCCGCCCAGGCCGGCGTGCGCTACTCCCTGCAGAACCCGCACGCCTACGTCGACAGCAACCTCGTCGGCTTCATCAACATCCTCGAAGGCTGTCGCCACACCAAGGTGCAGCATCTCGTGTACGCCAGCAGCTCCAGCGTCTACGGCGGCAACACCAAGATGCCGTTCTCCGAGCACGACAGCGTCGACCACCCCGTCAGCCTCTACGCCGCCACTAAGAAGGCCAACGAGCTGATGGCCCACACCTACAGCCACCTCTACGGCCTGCCCACCACCGGCCTGCGCTTCTTTACCGTCTACGGCCCCTGGGGCCGCCCCGACATGGCCCTCTTCCTGTTCACGAAGGCCATCCTTGAGGGGCGCCCGATCGACGTCTTCAACCACGGCAAGATGAAGCGCGACTTCACCTACATCGACGACATCGTCCAGGGCGTCATTCGCACCCTCGACCGCACCGCCGAACCCGATCTCGCCTTCAACCCCCTTCAGCCCGACCCGGGCCGCAGCTCAGCCCCGTACCGGGTCTTCAATATCGGCAATAACGACCCTGTCGAGCTGATGAGCTTTATCGATGCGATCGAGAAAGCTGTTGGTGTCAAGGCGGAGAAGAACTTCCTGCCTATGCAGTATGGTGATGTGCCGGCAACCTATGCCGACACGGCGGAACTCAACGCTTGGACGGGGTTCGCTCCAGCGGCGAGTGCTCGAAATGGGGTGGAGCGCTTCATTGATTGGTATCGGGCGTACTACAGGGTGTAGGGTTATTACTTTTGTAGAATTGCGGCAGATTGGTTTTTGTGTGATTCTTATAAGTTTTATTATTAAATAGCTTTTTGATTGCAGTGTAATAGGAATTCATGCGCTTAGTCGCGAACTCCTGAGTGGATGTGCATATAAAAGCGGCCGTGCTTGCCGTTCAATGTGCTCGTCAGTGGGTAGAAATTTGCATGGCATCGAAGAGCGATTTGTTGAGATAGGTAAATTGAACCGCGAAATGAACATCTCGGAGCTAGCTAGCTCTAGTCGTGGTGTCCTGGCAGAGATTAGCGTAGCCTCCCCAAAAGTAGCTATTTTCCTGTGTACATACCACGGCGAGCACTATCTCGCAGAGCAACTTGATTCTTTTGCTGCCCAGATACACACGAACTGGGAGGTCTGGGCTTCGGACGACGGTTCGGAAGATGATACTCACGCGATTCTCGAGATCTACAAAGAGAAATGGCCGTCGGATCGCCTGTCAATTCACCGTGGGCCGGGCAAGGGGTTTGCAGCAAATTTTCTGTCGCTGACTTGCAAGGCTGATATTGAAGCAGATTACTACGCCTATTCGGATCAAGACGACGTTTGGGAAGCAGATAAGCTGCAACGCGCAGTTCGTTGGCTCGAAACCATTCCTACGAACCTCCCGGCCCTTTACTGCTCGCGCACTCGGTTGGTTGATGCTGATAACAACGAAATTGGTTTTTCTCCGTTGTTTTCAAATTCAACCAGTTTTGAAAATGCTCTTATAGAGAGCATCGGCGGCGGTAATACTATGGTTTTCAACAATGCTGCTCGCGCACTTCTCCGAGAAGCGGGGGCGGAGGTTGATGTCGTTACACATGACTGGTGGTCTTATATGGTCGTTACGGGATGTGGTGGCTACGTTCATTATGATTGTTACCCATCGCTGCGTTATCGCCAACATGGATTCAATCTGGTTGGCATGAATGCGACATGGGGGGCGCGCTTCAAGCGCATCAGGATGTTATGGCGGGGACGCTTTCGAAATTGGAATGATGGCAATATCGCCGCGCTTCGCACATTGCAAAATAAGTTAACGCCTAAAAATAGAGAGATTCTAGATCATTTTGCCAAAGCGCGCGATATGAGCTTGATTTCACGTCTTATCCATTTCAAGCGAAGCGGTATTTATCGACAGACTCTCTTGGGTAACCTCGGGTTGGCGGCCGCAGCAATTTTCGGGAAGATTTAGCTATGACGATATTGGTTGCCGGCGGCGCCGGATTCATTGGTAGTAACTTCGTGCTCGACTGGCTGGTCCGTTCCAATGAGCCTGTAGTCAACCTCGATAGGCTGACCTACGCGGGCAACCTGGAAAATCTCGTCGGTCTGCAAAACGACGCGCGGCACGACTTTGAGCAAGGAGATATCGGTGACAGTGCTTTGGTGGGGCGCCTACTGGCTGAGCATCGGCCTCGCGCGGTGCTCAACTTCGCCGCCGAAAGCCATGTAGATAGATCCATTCATGGCCCAGGAGACTTCATCCAAACCAATATCGTCGGCACGTTCCGCTTGCTCGAAGCCGTGCGCGAATATTGGAGTGGGCTTCCCGATGCAGAAAGGCAGGCGTTTCGCCTCCTTCATGTCAGCACCGATGAGGTTTACGGCACGCTCACGCCAACGGATCTGCCATTTGCTGAAAGTGCCCGCTACGAGCCCAATAGTCCTTATTCCGCAAGCAAGGCCGCCAGTGACCATCTGGTGCGCGCGTGGCACCATACCTACGGCCTGCCTGTGCTCACCACCAACTGCAGCAATAACTACGGGCCGTATCACTTTCCCGAGAAGCTCATCCCGCTCATGATCGTCAATGCCTTGGCGGGAAATTCTTTGCCTGTATACGGCGACGGCATGCAGATTCGCGACTGGCTCTACGTGAAAGATCATTGCAGTGCAATCCGCCGTGTATTGGAAGCAGGTCGGGTGGGTGACACCTACAACATCGGAGGCTGGAACGAGAAACCCAACATCGAGATTGTGAGATCCATCTGCACATTGCTTGATGAACTGCGCCCCAAGGCTGATGGTACAAGCTACGCAACCCAGATTGCCTACGTCACCGATCGGCCTGGCCACGATCGCCGCTATGCCATCGACGCGCGCAAGATCGAGCGCGAACTGGGCTGGAAGCCCGCAGAAACGTTTGAGAGCGGCATTCGCAAAACCGTGCAATGGTATCTGCAGAACCCCGAATGGATTGCGCATGTGCAAAGTGGCAGTTACCGGGATTGGGTCGCCAAACAGTATGGTCAGGAGATGGTAGCGTGACGCGCAAAGGAATCATCCTCGCTGGAGGTTCCGGCACCCGTTTGCACCCGGCAACACTAGCTATCAGCAAACAGCTGCTGCCCGTGTACGACAAGCCAATGATCTACTATCCGCTCAGCACCCTGATGTTGGCTGGGATTCGCGACATACTCATCATCGGCACGCCGCAGGACACCCCACGCTTTCAGCAATTGCTGGGCGATGGGTGTCAGTGGGGCTTGAATTTGCAGTATGCAGTCCAGTCTTCGCCGGACGGGTTGGCGCAAGCCTTCCTGATTGGGGAAGCCTTTGTTGGTAACAGCCCCTCCGTGCTCGTGCTGGGCGACAACATCTTCTACGGCCATGACCTCGATCATCTACTGGCCAGTGCCATGGTTCGTAGCGAGGGGGCACGTATATTTGCATATCATGTCACCGACCCCGAACGCTATGGAGTGGCCGAGTTCGATGCACAGGGTAAAGTGCTGTCGCTCGAAGAAAAACCGAAGAATCCCAAGTCTAACTATGCAGTTACGGGGCTTTACTTTTATGACGCACACGTCGTTGAGTTGGCGAAATCACTCAAGCCTTCAGTTCGCGGCGAGCTGGAGATTACCGACCTGAATCGACTTTATCTTGAACAGGGGCAGCTTGGTGTGGAAATCATGGGGCGTGGCTACGCCTGGTTGGATACCGGTACACACGAATCGCTGGCCAATGCGAGCCAGTTCATCGCTACCTTGGAAAATCGGCAGGGGCTCAAGGTTTCCTGCCCGGAAGAAATCGCGTACCGCCAGCGTTGGATAGATGCTGCGCAGCTTGAGGCCCTCGCCCAATCTCTGCTGAAGAACGGCTACGGGCAATATTTGCTTCGGATTCTTGAGGAAAGCGTATTCAGATGAATGAAGCCCTGCTCGCCCATGCCGAATTTGCACTCATCGAACCTATGGCGCTCGGCGATAAATATAAATTATTTTTTGAAAGTCTGAATCTGGGCTGGATTAATGTGCAGGATAACCTCCGCCGTCGTGTGAAAGATATACTGCGCGATCTGTATTCTCAGATTCGGCAATCTTTTGGAAGGCTTGTGCGATTGGTGCTGGATAAAGTTCTTTATGTGAACGTTGATCTGCATCAATGCTCCAAAGCATTTGACCGGCGTGTGCCCGCAATGATCGCCGCGAAGGATGCCGAAGGAAAAATCCAGGATGACGCGGAGCGCGTTGCATGACCACCACTCGCCACTCAACATTTATTGCTCAAAGCGCAACCGTCTCTCGCACCCCCCCGCCAATCTCTTTGATGGGCCTGGGAAAAAGTCTGTGGTACAACCGCCAGCTTATTGCGCAGATGACTAAGCGTGAAGTGCTAGGCCGCTATAAGGGCTCCGCTTTGGGGTTGGCTTGGTCGATTATTAATCCCGTATTCCTCTTGGCGGTGTATACATTTGTGTTCTCCGTGGTGTTCAGAGCACGCTGGGGCTTGGGAAGCGAAGAAAGCAATACTCAGTTTGCCGTGGTGTTGTTCGTCGGTATGCTTGTCCATGGCCTGTTTGCCGAGGTGCTCAACCGCGCCCCAGGCCTGATTCTCTCCAACGTCAACTATGTCAAGAAAGTCGTCTTTCCGCTTGAAATCTTGCCCGTCATCAGTCAGGGTGCAGCCCTGTTTCACTGCCTCATCAGTCTGATCGTTTTGCTGGTTGCCTTTGTGATCCTCAACGGCTATCTGCACTGGACGGTAGTTTTTGCACCGCTGGTGATTCTTCCACTTGTCGTCCTCACCTTGGGTTTGGCCTGGATGCTCGCCTCATTAGGCGTGTTTCTGCGTGACGTGGGTCAAACCATCGGTATTGTCACAACGATTCTGTTGTTTCTCTCCCCGGTGTTTTATCCGGTCACTGCGCTACCCGAAGAATTCCGCCCTTGGCTCATGGCCAACCCCCTCGCGTTCATCATCGAGCAGGCGCGGGAAGTGCTGATCTGGGGGCGTCAGCCTGATTGGCCGGGCCTGAGCCTCTACATGCTGGCCGCCTCCGTCGTGGCTTGGGCGGGCTATGCCTGGTTCCAGAAGACCAGGAAGGGGTTTGCCGATGTCCTCTAGTGATATTGCAATCCGCGTCAGCGGTCTCTGCAAGTGCTACGAAATCTACGACACCCCGCGTGACCGCCTCAAGCAATTTGTTGTTCCAAAATTGAGGGGGGCCGTTTCGCCGCTGCGCAAGCTTTTTCCCCCGGGCAAATCAGTGCTTCCAACATACTACAGAGAGTTTTGGGCACTTAAAGACGTATCGTTCGAAGTCAAAAGCGGCGAAACTGTTGGAATCATTGGGTGTAACGGATCGGGTAAATCTACGTTGTTGCAATTGATCTGTGGCACGTTGTCGCCAACCGGTGGCAGTGTTGAAACCCATGGCCGTATTGCTGCCTTGCTGGAGCTCGGATCCGGCTTTAACCCAGAATTCACGGGGCGGGAAAATGTGTATATGAATGCCGCTGTGCTGGGTTTGAGTAAATACGAAATTGATAATCGTTTTGATGATATCGCGGGGTTTGCAGATATCGGGAAATTCATCGAACAGCCGGTCAAGACGTATTCGAGTGGTATGGCGTTACGACTGGCATTTGCGGTCGCCATCAATGTGGTCCCAAAGATCCTTGTGGTTGACGAAGCGTTGTCTGTGGGCGACGAGCGCTTCCAGCGCAAATGCTTTTCGCGCATCGAGGAGATTCGCGCTGGCGGTGCGACGATCCTCTTTGTGTCGCATTCGGGCGGAGCGATTGTCGAACTCTGCGATCGGGCCATCCTACTCGACGGTGGAGAATTGCTGGCGTCTGGCGCACCGAAGCAGGTCGTCGGGCGATACCAGAAGTTGCTATATGCACCGGCGGCCAAGCGAGAAGTAATTCGGGAGCAGATGCGGGAGGGGCTCAGCCCCTGCGATGCTGACGGTCGAGGCAAGGATGGAACGCTTGGATTGGTAGATTATGGCGCCGCACGGCAGTCGGAGGCGGTTCACGCGAGCTTTGATCCTGATCTTGTGCCTAGCAGCACGATCGAGTATGAAACGCACGGGGCGGTGATCGAGTCGCCGCAGATTCAGACGTTGAGGGGCGAGCCGGTAAACAACTTGGTGCGTGGGGAATCCTATCGGTACATCTATACAGTTCGGTTTTCAAATCCGGCCAGTAATGTCCGCTTCGGAATGCTGATCAAGACCATTTCCGGCATTGAACTGGGGGGGGGCATCTCGGCGCCGACCATCGCTGAGGCGATTTCGTTCGTGGAGGCCGGACAGACGCTTCGAGTGGAGTTTCGCTTCAACGCCAACCTCAATCCGGGCGTTTACTTTATGAATGCCGGGGTTACAGGGCAGATCTCCGATTCGGGAGAGGATTTTCTGCATCGTCTTGTTGATATTGTTATGTTCAGAATTCTGGCAGAAAGTGAAAACTGCGCAACTGCACTCGTGGATTTCGGGTGCGTCGCCAAGGTGGCATGAAGATAGTCCGCATAGAAATGGTCCAGATGGAACACAACCGCCGTGTGATCGTCGTCCTCGGCATGCACCGGAGCGGTACGAGTGCCGTGACCCGTTCGTTAGAATTGGTCGGCGTCAGGCTGGGCGACGTTCTCCACCCCGCTTCCATAGACAATCCGAAGGGGTTTTGGGAGGATCGCGATGTTCTGAGTGTTAACGAGGAGCTGCTCGCTGAGCTAGGCAGTTCCTACGACGGGCTTGGTCTTCTATTGAAGGATCTGCCCGCGACGGACAGAATTAGGGCGCTGCATGCGCGGGCGTCCGATCTCGTTTCCTCGCGCTGCAACGCAGCTGCGGGAATTTGGGGTTTTAAGGATCCACGTACTGCGAGGCTCTTGCCTTTCTGGCAGGGGGTGTTTCGTGCCGTCGGTTGCGAGGCGAGCTATATCGTTGTGGTGCGCAATCCCGTAAGCGTAGTGGAGTCCCTCCGGAAACGCGACGGTTTCGACTCGGTAAAGACGCTCTATCTCTGGTTGGAGCACGTGGTCCCGGCTATCACCGAAACCCGGAGTGCGCAGCGCGTCGTGGTGGATTACGATCGTCTGATGGAAGATCCAATACATGAAATCTTGAGAATTAGCGACACGCTGGCACTTTCCAAACCGGATCCTTCGGCACTGGCCGCGTACAAGAGCGAGTTCCTGGAGAGTGAGCTACGCCACAACGTGGCAAGTGGGAGCGACCTTGCGGCCTTGCCCGACGTGCCGCGTGCCGTGTTGAAGTGCCAGGGTTGGTTGGAGCGTTTGGCCATGGGAGCAGTCGACGTTGACGCTAGCGAGGTTGCAGTCGCCTTTGATGACTTGGCGTTTACGCTAAATGAGCTCAAGCCCGCGCTGAGCCTCATCGCTAGGCAGGATCAACGCTTGAAAGCCGAGAGGTTCATGCGGGAGCGGGTTGACGCTCTGAATGTGTCCCTCGTGGATCTGAAGGTAGCCAATGATTGGCTGCGCCAGCAACGGGATGCGTGGGAGCGAACCGCGGACGAGCGAGAGCAGTCGATCACGGCGCTGCAAGCGCAACTGGAAGATCTGCTTAGGGGCAATGCATGGCTGACCTCCCAGCGCGAAGCGTGGGAGCGAAGTGCTATTGATCGGGCGCAGTCTTTTTCGGCATTGCAGACCCATGTACAGGAACTGCTCAGTGGTAACGCATGGTTGGCATCGCAGCGCGACGTATGGGAGCAAACCGCGGCTGATCGAGAGCAGTCTATTGCTGCACTGGAGGCACATGTGCAGGAGCTGCTCAGCAGTAACGCAGGGTTGGCGTCCCAGCGCGACATATGGGAACGAACGGCGGCTGATCGAGAGCACTCGATCTCGGCTCTACAAGCGTATGTTCAGGAGCTGCTCAGCGGCAACGCATGGTTGGCGTCGCAGCGCGACATATGGGAGCGAACGGCGGCTGATCGAGAGCATTCGATCTCGGCTCTACAAGCGTATGTTCAGGAGCTGCTCAGCGGCAACGCATGGTTGGCGTCGCAGCGTGACGCTTGGGAGCGTACTGCGGCCGATTGCGAGCAGTTAATTACGGCGATTAGAGCTCGGCACCGTGAAGCCGATGAAAAGCTAGTCGCAAGCGAAGCGATGCTAAAAAAACTTCGTGATCATTGGGTAGTTCGATTTGTCAATCGTATAGGTGGATATAATATTTTATAGACTTTGCACGTTGCTTTCTTGTCTCAATTCGAGGGTTACAAAAATAGCTATCGACTAATGGATGTCCGAAATTCGCGGGTGGAATTTAAATTAGAATTGGATGACGTTAATTGCACATTATTCGATTAAATTACGGCGCCTATTCGTGAGTGACTAGGCGCTAGTTGCGTTATTGGTGCCTGAGTTCAGTCTTGCGTCCTTTAAATAGCAGATCATCGGGCTATTGCGATCCTGTTTTTGGGCTGACGTTGCTGCCTCAGAAAGGATCGATCGCTTAAGGCAAGGGGGCGAATGTTTCGGTGTGTTGATTGGTGTATGACAAAGCGCGAAATTGTTCGCTCTTATCACGGTATCTGGCGCTACTGAGTGGTGATGATTTTAACGATGAATCAAGAGAATACCGACATCAAGACGGTTCGTGTTTACGGATTGGATGTAATTCGTGCATTTGCAATCATATTTGTGCTAATTGGACATAGTTTTGAACATTCTAAAATAGCGCCGGAAATTCAAGTATTCGGCAGGCTTGGAATCTTGGGTGTCGAGCTCTTCTTTGTGTTGAGCGGGTACTTGATCGGTACGATCATTATGCGCCTGATTGACGAAGGGCGTCTTCATTCGATCTCGGATATCAATGAATTTTGGAAACGGCGATGGCTTCGCACTTTGCCCCTTTACTTCGTTGTGCTATTGGCGTTTCTTCGCTTCGATTACCATGGTCGGCATGAGCTCCTCGATTTTCCAGATTATTTTGTGTTTATGCAGAATTTTGCGTACAAAATTCCGGAATTTTTTGAGCTCTCGTGGAGTTTGGCGATTGAGGAACACTTCTACCTGTGGTTTCCGATTGCCTTCTTTGTTTTGGAAAGGATCACCAAGAGGGCGCGTCTGGCGATCGTATTGGCCGCCGTGTCGTTCCTGATCGTTGCGTATACGTTTCGCCTTTCACATCCACAGTTTCAGGATTGGAATGAATATAATCGAACGATTCGTCTTACTGTGCTGTCGCGCATTGATGCGATTATGTTCGGCGTGTTAATGGCGGCAATCAAGCGTTACTGGGGTTTTGGATTCGAATGGATTCGGAGGGGAACGGCGATTACTGCAGTATTGCTTGTGCTGCTGTGCACTTGGTGGTTTGTGAACGCGCCGTACCTGATGCAGTCGCGCGCGTTGCAAATTAATCTGTACACAGTTCAGGCAGTCTTGTGTGCTCTACTGTTGCCTTGGTTTGATGCGTTGCGTTCAATTAATGCGCGGGGCGGCTTCATTGTTCTAACGAGCAAGCTTTCCTATTCGCTATATCTAGTTCACATTCTTGTAATAATTGCGGTCAATCGACTGCTTTCACATCTTGGTCTGTTCGATCAAGTGTACGGAAACCCGTTTATACTCTACCCACTTTACTTTGTATTTTTCTACTTTGTTTCTTGGGTTACCTATCATCAGATCGAAGAACCCTTTCTTCGACTTAGAGATGTCCCGAAGACTTGGCAGAACATTGCTAAAGGGTCGTGGGTGTTCGTTCTTGCTTGTGTTTTGTTGGCCACCGTTTTTTGATTGATCATTTTCGAGTGTCTCATGATTAACTACTTGGAGCCGGATTTCTGCGATCATCCGGGGCGAAGAATTGTCTCATGTACCTATAATCGCTGCACTGCGGATTGTAGGGCGCCAGCGGTCTCAATTGTTACACCTTACTACAACACCGAAGCTTTTTTCATAGAGACTTATGCGTCGCTTCAGGCGCAGTCGCTACAAAACTGGGAGTGGGTGATTGTTGATGACGGTTCGTCCGACGAAGATTCAGTGGAAAGATTGGCTAAGCTGGCAGCAACGGATCCGCGCATCAAGGTTATTCGTCAGTCGAATGCAGGGCCGGCCGCTGCGCGAAATACCGCATTTCATAATACTGGCGGTAGCTACATTTGTTTGCTCGACAGTGATGATATGGTCGAGCCAACGTACCTTGAAAAGTGCGTATGGTTTCTTGAGTCGAACCCGGAGTTTGCGTTCTGCAACAGTTATAGCGTTGTGTTCGGAGACCAAAATTACCTATGGACGACCGGTTTCGAAAGAGGCAGGGCTCACCTGCAGGCGAATAGCGGGCCACCAATTTCGGTGATTCGCCGCTCAGCGTATGAAGATTGTGGTGGGTTTGACGAATCCATACGGTTTGGCCATGAAGATTGGGATTTTTGGTTGGCGATGGCAAGTGCGGGGCATTGGGGGTACACCATTCGTGAGTTTCTGCAATGGTATCGAAAACGAGGCAGCGGCCGGTTCGAGCAGGTAATGAAGACTGAGGGCGTTAACGACGAGTTTGAAGAGTTAATGCGCACAAAGTACGCAGGCTTGGAAAAGCGCTTTCCAGAACCATCGAGACGGCACCCCGCGCCCTATGATTCGGTCGAAACACGGATTCCAGTGTTCAATCCGTTGGTCGCGACGTCAACGGGGCGTCAAATAATGTTCATCGTCCCATGGATGGTAACGGGCGGTGCAGATCGCGTTAACCTTGATCTCATTGAAGGTCTGAGAGCTAGAGGGCACGGCGTAACGGTTTGTGCGACCCTGGCAACTGATCACCGTTGGGAGCATGAGTTTGCGCGACTAACGTCCGATATTTTTGTTCTACCGAACTTTCTCCGTGCATCGGACTATCCGAGGTTCTTGGCTTACGTGATCGAGTCACGGAAAGTCGATACTGTAGTCATTACAGGAAGTTCGCTCGGCTATCAGTGTCTTCCCTACCTCAAAGCCCTGTCGCCAGAGGTGGCCTTTGTTGACATGTGTCACGTTGAGGAGCCCCATTGGTTGAACGGTGGGCACCCGAGGTTTGGGGTCGGTTATCAGGACTTGCTTGATCAAAATATCACCACGACAGCGCACTTGGCCGAGTGGATGCAGGGGCGCGGCGCCGATGAAAGCAGAATTAAGGTGATGTATACCGGCGTTCGTGCGGTACAGCCAAGTAGCAAGAATAGGGAGAATGTACGGTTCGAACTGGATCTTGATGATGACATACCATTGATCGTTTTCGCTGGCCGCATTTGTGAACAGAAGCGACCCGCGATGCTGGCGGAAATATTGAGATGCGTGCGCGAACAAGGTGCTCTTTTTCGAGCGGTCATCATCGGGGATGGTGAGTTGAGAGACCAGTTGGCAAATTTGCTAGCTGAATATCGACTTACGGATCAGGTCCAGTTGCTGGGTTCAGTTTCTCATCGCCGCTGGCTTGAGATCCTTGCCGCATCAGACGTTTTGTTGATGCCATCGGCCTATGAAGGAATCTCTATTGCGTTGCTGGAAGCTTTGGCTTCCGGCGTTGTGCCAGTGGTGGCAAAGGTCGGAGGCCAAGATGAGATAGTGAGCGCAGATGCTGGGATGCTCATTTCTCAGGGGGGGGAGGAGTTGGAAGAGTATGTTGCGGCCTTACTTCGCTTGTTAACTGACTGCTCTACGCTGCGGCAGATGTCGACTCGATGTAAAACCATTGCATCTTCAAAGTTATCTTGGGATGGCATGATAGATCGTTTCTTATCCATTTTGGACGAGGCACATCGTTTTCGCTTGACCACGCCACGTAACGCAATTACTCCACAATTAGGACGCGAGTTGGTGGCTCAGGCGCTTGAATGTAAACGTTTGGGTGAGGCCGTGGATTGGCTGTGGAATGCTACGCCAAAGAGTACGTCTTCTGAGTCGGATATGCTTAGGGTATCTGCAGAGGCGCTGGCTGTCGCTAAGTTCGCCATCGCGTTGAGCCAGACTTGGTTTGGACGGAAGCTTATCCGAAACGATGTAGTGCGGGCTTTCGGACGATACGTCTTACAACGACTCGGGGCGCCAAGTCGGGCATGATGGGAGGCAACCCGGCCTTCCTAAGAAGTGCGCCGGGTTCGAGTGCGGGGTTGTGGGGTGAATGGTGATGTCGCTTCGGATAGACTGGGTTGGCGGTCATGGAAATAGATTGCTAGATATTTTGAGTGCGTTTTGCATATCTGTTTTGACAAAGGGCGTTTTATGAATATCACGATATTCGGAGGCGGCGGTTTTATCGGCTCAACGATAGCGGATCGCTTGTTGGCCGATGGACATGCGCTGAGAATTTTTGAGCGACCACGAGTTCAACCGTACCGAGAGTTCAAGTGCAACGAATCGGTTGAGTGGATGGTTGGTGATCTTTCGAACGCACACGATGTTAGCCGCGCGATCGCGGGCGCTGATACGGTTCTGCATCTAGTGTCAACCACGCTGCCGAAGAACTCCAACGACGATCCGATCTATGACGTGCAGAGCAATGTTGTAGCCTCGCTTCATATCCTTAACGCGATGGTAACGCAGAAGGTTCGCAATATCATCTTTATTTCCTCTGGCGGAACGGTCTACGGCAATCCAATTTATTTGCCTATTAATGAGAGTCACCCCACGAATCCCCTCGTGTCGTATGGCATCACCAAGCTGGCCATCGAAAAATACTTGCAGATGTATGAGCGTCTTCATGGCATAAGGGCCATTACGCTGCGCGTTTCAAACCCGTATGGCGAGCGCCAGCGCGTTGAAACAGCGCAAGGTGCCATTGGCGTCTTTGTGTACAACGCGCTTAAGAATATCCCCATTGAGATCTGGGGCGACGGCACAGTAATGCGCGACTATATCTACGTGAGCGATGTCGCTGAGACATTCGTCAAAGCGTTGACTTACAGGGGAGAGCATCGTGTGTTCAATGTGAGTTCTGGTATTGGTACCACGCTAAATGCTTTGATAGACATGCTTGAAGCGGTAATCGGAAAGTCGGTTGAGCGTCGCTATTTGCCAGGACGTCCATTTGATGTTCCGGTAAGTGTGCTCTGCAATGACTTGGGGAGAGGGGAGTTGGGCTGGACTACGCTGGTTTCCATGCCCGAAGGCATAGCTCGTACGGTGGAATGGATGAGACGCGAGTTAGCGCAGAGTTGACTTGAAATGAGGATTCTGCTAACTGCACATCAGTTCCTGCCGCAATTTGCTGCCGGGACTGAGGTGCTGACACATTCGGTTGCGCGTGAGTTACAAAAGCGCGGGCATGTCGTGCATGTCCTGACTGGACACCCCGGCAGTGCGAATTTGGCTGATGAAGATCGGTTTGATGAATACGACTTGGATCAGATTCACGTATATCGTTTTCATCACTCATACATCGCAGTGGGTTCGCAAACTTCGGCAATTGAGCTTGGGTATGACAATCGCCTTGCTGTGACATACTTTGAACGTATTCTAAAGACGTTTAAACCGGATTTGGTGCACTTTTTTCATCTGAATCGTTTGGGCACTGGACTAATTGAGTGTGCTGTAGAGTTGGGGGTTCCTCGCTTTATGACGCCGACCGATTTTTGGGTCGTCTGTCCAACGGGACAGCTTTTGCTTTCGGATGGAAGTTCGTGCGCGGGGCCGAGCGCGCATGCCGGAAATTGTGTAAGACACGTTGCTCAGAACACGCAAAAGGGCTTCATTCGAAAGGCGGCTGAATTGCTGCCGACCGCTTGGGTTGATCTGCTGGTGCGCCTTACAAAAAATGGAACGTTACCAAGTTATCCAAAGCGTGCAGAGGTTGTGGCTCTTGCAAAGCGGTGGCATGCGAATGTCTTGCGTCTGAATATGTTAAATGGACTCGTTGTGCCAAATGGGTTCATGAGAGAGTTCCTCGTTCGACAAGGCGTGATCCCTCGTTTGATAACTGAGGTGGCGTTTGGAATTGAAGTGACTGAGCCTGCAGTGCGTGCTGAGCAGCGAGAACGTCGACAACCTCTGCGTGTAGCGTTTATTGGCACACTTGCTCCACACAAAGGGTGCCACGTTCTTATCGAAGCATTTAAGATGCTGCCTGATGCTGGCGCGTCATTGAAAATATATGGGCGGTCGGAGGACTTTCCAGATTATGTGCGCAAATTGAAGTCGCTCGCGGGTGATCATAAGGCGATCGAGTTTTGTGGAACGTTCCCAAATTCAGAAATCGCGCAAATTTTCGTTGATATTGATGTGCTGGTGGTTCCCTCCCTCTGGTACGAGAACAGCCCGCTGGTACTCTATTCCGCACAGGCGGCACGCTGTACGGTGGTTGCGTCAAATTTGCCGGGGATCGCGGATGTAATTCATGGCGATGTGAATGGGCTATTGTTCGAATCGGGTAACTCATCCGATCTTGCCCGTCAACTTCTTCGCCTCCTCAATGAGGAGGGGCTATTGCAACGACTGGGTGCGCAAGCGCGCGCCCCAAAGTCTACAGAGAAGTACGTGGATGAGTTGCTGGCCATATGGCGAGGGGTTGAATGAAATTCTCTCCCGTTAAGATGCTCAGTGCATGGGTGTGCGTTCAGCACAAGTGGAATGCTATATGTGCGCGAGTTCTAGCACCGGGCTAGCCCCCTGCGCATGAGGAGGGATGAAGGCTCGGGCCTTCACCACACACATAGGTGGTTCTGAAAGCGTCAAAATCGGGCAACTCCCGCCTCAAAGCAAACTATAAAGTTAACTTTGCAAATTCAAATTATTTGGCGCATTTGCATATCACGGATCTTCGGAGAAACTCTAATATGGCATTCTATCCTGTCTTTCTGTCGGTTGTATTTGTGGTCCGCAGCAAGGATTCTCAATTAGAGCACATTCTCAGAAGCGCAAATACGTTGATATCGTCGTATGTCAGTGATTATGAATTGATTATTGTTGACAATGCTTCCGATGACGATAGCGTGCGAGTGCTAAGAACGCTCACTGCTCCGGAGGGGTTGCCTAATCTTCAGGTGTACGCTCTCACCAAGGAGGTTGGCAGCGATACGGCGGCCTGGGTTGGCCTCGAAAACGCGCTGGGTGACTTTGTTGCGGTAATTGATCCTCTGGTCGACGACATTGCATTCTTGCCACAGATGCTCGACAAAGCCGTCGATGGCGCCGATGTTGTTTTTGCCAATAATCGCCAAATGTCCCGCCAAGGTTTTGCGTATCGTGCAGCCTACCGCGTTTTTCATTCAATTTACAAATGCTTTAACGGCATTCACCTTGCGAAGGAGGCGCCAAGCTACAGACTCCTCAGCAAGCGCGTCATTAACTTCATCCTGCAGCACCCACAACCCTCTGTCACCTATCGGCACTTGCCTGCAACGGCCGGTTTCGCACGGATCAACATGGAATACAGTGCGACGCCCCTCGCGAGCAGTACAAAGAGACTGGGGGAAAGCATTGATCGCGGCATGCGTCTGCTTGTCTCCACTACCCAAGCGCCCATGCGACTGGTCACGACGTTATCTCTATTTGGTGCGGCAACAAACCTGCTTTATTCCGTTTATGTATTAGCGATCGGAATCTTCAAGTCGGATGTTGCTCCGGGCTGGGTGAGCATGTCACTCCAGCAGTCGGGTATGTTCTTCCTCATTTCGCTCGTACTCTTGGTTCTAGGTGAATACATCTTGCACATGGCAAGCTTGTCAAATGAGGGGCCCCTTTATCACGTTGGCCAAGAGTTTACGAGTGCGCGCATGACGCGAAGAGAAAAACTGAACATTGAAGCGGTAACCTCTCAGCCGTTAGATGCCACCCGTCACCCCGCGCGCATTGGTGCATGACCATGAGCACAAGTAACGCAGATGCTGTAATCATTGGCGGTGGGTTCTATGGTGCTGCCATAGCCATCTATCTGGCCAAAAAGCGCGGGCTGCAGCGAATTGTGCTGCTCGAGAGGCAAACTAAATTGCTATGCCGAGCCTCATATAACAATCAGGCGCGCGTGCACAACGGCTATCACTACCCTCGTAGCTTTACTACTGCCTATCGTAGTCGCGTCAACTTGCCCAGGTTCGTGCTCGACTGGCCCCAGGCCATCAAGCAAGACTTTAGCAAGCTATATGCCATCGCAAGGCGAAACTCGAAAGTAACGGCCACGCAGTTCGAACGCTTTTGCCACGAGATTGGGGCAAAGATTCGGCCAGCAGAAGCTGGCTTAAAAAAGCTGTTCGAACCTCGGTTGATCGAAGAAGTGTTTCTGGTTGAGGAGTATGTTTTTGATGCGACCCGTCTAGCCGCATGGGCTAAAGATGAATTGCAACAAACGGGTGTAGACGTGCGACTTTCTTCAATGGCTACGGCGATCTCACGTTCTAGTACACACGGCTTGATCGTGTCGACTCTTTGTGACAAGGGTTACACGGACTCTGTGAACTGCGGGTATGTTTTCAATTGTACCTACAGTGGGCTAAATCAGCTCAGTGGGGATTTTTCAGGTACACAAACTAGGCTTAAGCAGGAAGTCACAGAAATGGCCCTCGTACAAGCACCTCCAATACTTAAAGAAGTAGGGATTACGGTCATGGATGGGCCGTTCTTCTCCATGATGCCCTTCCCCGCTCGGGGCTTGCACACACTTTCCCACGTCCGTTACACGCCGCATTTCAGTTGGCAAGATGAGCCAGGTGTCGACCCGTACAAGAAGTTGGAGGCATACGATCGAGTATCGCGCGTTGACCGCATGGTCAGAGATGTTGGGCGATATCTACCGTCGGTATTTGATGCCAAATACGTCGAATCACTCTTTGAAGTAAAAACAGTACTTATCAAGAACGAGGGAGACGACGGACGCCCCATATTGTTCGAAAAACACGCTGAATTACCCGGCTGCTATTCTGTGTTGGGCGGAAAAATTGACAATATATACGACGTTCTTGAGAAACTCGAAGCTGAAGAGTTTGAGAGTACAGCGGAGTAACTTAATGAAGAACGCACTGATTGGATTCTCTGGTTTTGTGGGAAGTACGCTGCGTAAGCAGGCGCAATTTGACGCACTATACCGCTCAACCAATATCCAGGAAATTGACAACCAAGAGTTCGAACTCGTTGTCTGCGCTGGTGCTCCAGCACAGAAGTGGATTGCGAATAGCAATCCGGATGATGACAGGAACAAGATTGAATCCCTTATTGGGCACCTGAGAACGATCAAGTGCAACACTTTCATATTGATCAGCACTGTTGATGTGTTCAAGATGCCAGTGGGTGTCGACGAAGCGACCCCAGTTGATGAAACCGAGCTCAATCCTTACGGCCTTCATCGTCGAATGCTCGAGAAATTCGTTCAAGAGCATTTTTCGAAACACCTGATCGTGCGCTTGCCTGGCCTGGTCGGTCCTGGCTTGCGTAAGAACATAATTTTCGATTTTCTCAATAACAATAATCTTAACTCAATCGAAAGTCGCGGTATATTTCAGTTTTACCCAATGGTAAATCTTTGGTACGACATTCATACGGCGCTTCGAGAAGCCCTAACTATCGTACACCTTACCTCAGAGCCGATTAGTGTCTCAGAGGTTTTTCTAAATGGTTTTGGGCGACAGTTCGTGCATGAATTTGTCAATACACCCGCCCGCTACGACATGCAAACACGTTATGCCGATTTGTTCGGTGCTTGCGGGCGGCATCAATACAGTGTCCGAGAAACGATCCAGGCAATTCGAGCGTATGCTCAATCCGAACCAGTTACTTTGAAAACCAAGGCGGCGGAAACATCATGAGGCTTGCCATATCGAATATCGCTTGGGACGTCTCTGATGAAGAAAATGTTGCAACGCTGTTGCACAAATACGGCGTCGACGCGATTGATATTGCTCCAGGAAAGTACTTCCCTGATCCTGAAAGTGCAACCCAAGCCGATGTAGAGAACGTGCGGCGTTGGTGGTCAGCGCGGGATATTGAAATCACTGGCATGCAAGCGCTTCTGTTTGGCACAGTCGGTTTGAATGTTTTTGGCTCACGGGGCGTTCGAAATGCTCTGCTCGAGCGGATGGCTGCGATTTGCCGTATCGGGGCAGGCCTTGGTGCGACTCGCCTCGTATTTGGATCGCCAAAAAACCGCGACCGTTCAGGCTTGAGCGATGAACAAGCGCTAGCTGAAGCAGTGACGTTCTTCCAGCGCGTTGGTGATATCGCGCAGGCATGTGGGGTCATCGTGTGCCTAGAGCCTAATCCAACACGCTATGGAGCTAACTTCATGACGTCCAGTGCGGAGACAGCCGATGTTGTAAGTGCCGTTAATCACAGAGCCATCCGAATGCAGTTTGACACGGGGGCACTAGCGATAAATGAAGAATCTCCCGAGGTCGTACTGGCGAGTAGTGCGCACCTAGTTGGACATGTGCATGCTAGTGAGCCAGATCTGGTTCCACTAGGCGACAGCGGAGTTGATCATCGGCTTAATCACCAAGCACTTGTCAGGCATCTTCCAGAGCACCTGGTATCCATTGAGATGGTGGCAACGACTGAAGAGCCCCACCTCGTCTCTATCGAGCGTGCACTCTCCTGTGCGGTTGCTTGCTACCGTCCGACACGAGGCGCCTTGTGATGAAATGGCTCATATTGGTGCTTGGTATCACTGTCAATGCGTCTGCCAGCGTTCTGGTCAAGATCGCCATGACGCCCCCCCGAAAATTCCCATCGCTAGCCGACCCCATCACCGCCCTCACCAACTGGCCATTCTGGCTGGGGCTCGGTTTGTATGGCGGGGCATTTATTCTGTACGCAGCAGCGCTAGCGAGGTTGCCATTGAATGTCGCACACCCAGTGCTGACTTCGGGGGCCGTAGGTACAGTTGCAGTTCTTTCCGTTCTAATCTTTCGTGAGCCATTCCACTGGAACACAGGCGTCGGCATTCTGCTTGTAATTTCAGGTGTGGCGCTCATCACCGCGCGTGTCGCATGAACCAAATCAATAGAATAAATGAAATGTCTCCGACGGTGCGCGATAAGTGGCAAGTGCCAGCGATGGAAGTGCCACTGTGGCTGGGGAAGCAGCATCCGTACTGCGTTGTGATCCCGGTTATCAACGAAGGCGACCGAATCAGGAGTCTGCTCAAACGGATGGAGGCTACGCGGATTTCCGCAATTGCGGACCTCATCATCGTTGATGGCGGGAGCACTGACGGCTCACTGGAACTTGCAGCACTTCAGCACGTAGGCGTCCGAGGCGTTGTCGTCAAGACAGGTCCTGGAAAACTGAGTGCCCAGCTTAGATGCGCTTACGCGTTCGCTCTTGATCAAGGCTATCAAGGAATTGTCACCATTGACGGAAACGACAAGGATGACCCTGAATCCATACCTCGATTCATTGAGGCACTAATGGACGGCGTTGATTTCGCGCAGGCCTCCAGATTTATACACGGTGGCATTGCGGAAAACACGCCAAAATCCAGAGATTTCGCTATTCGCTTTATCCACGCCCCCTGTCTAAGCTTTGCATCAGGCTTTAGGTGGAGTGACACGACCCAAGGGTTTCGCGCGTACAGCAGGAAAATGCTGCTTGCCCCTGAAATTTCCCCATTTCGTGACGTATTTCAAGCATATGAGCTTCTTGCGTATTTATCATATTGCGCGCCTATTCTTGGGTACCGCTGTATTGAAATTCCAACTATTCGACGATACCCAAAAGGCGAAGTGCCAACGAAGATTAGCACTTTTAAGGGGAATATTTCCGTGCTGAAGGTGCTTTTTCTCGCATGTGCTGGTTTTTACAACCCAAAGTTAGATGTTGATTGTAATGCTCACAATGGCTTTAAGAAAAAAACAAAGGCAAGGGCAAGTGATGATTAATGTAGATAGAGCCAGATCGACGGAGGATGGATCAAGAGATATTATTGTTACGCAATCGTTTTTAGCTTCATTGATTATTGCGGCTGTTGTTTTGGCTGCCTATTCCGTTGTCCTTTTGAATACCTTTGGCGTGCTTGATGATTACTACTTCCTTCATGACGCTATTACGGGTGGTAATCACACGCTTCCGCTACTGATTGGTGCAGGACGACCGCTTAATGCAGTGCTGCTCGATCAAGGATTCTATTTGGCAGGGTCGATCGAAGGTCTTTCAATTCTTCGCTCTATAACCATAATTGGAATATGGCTGCTTGGGGTTTGTTTGTATTTCTTTTCCAGACGGCACTGTGTCGACTACGTATCCTCGTTAGCGATAGCGTGCGGAGTCATATTGTTGCCATCCTTCCATGTTTATGCATCCTGGGCTCAGCATTTCACAACTCCATTTGCGGGCGTGTTAGCTATATTGAGCGCATTCGTATTGACGCCCGCATGCGCAATTCGCAAGCGCTCAAGAGGATTGGCAATAGCATTGGCGGCAGTATTGCTTTTAATTGCGATTATCATATATCAACCGCTGGCAATGCTATTTTGTACGGGGGTCTTGCTGTCAGTGCTATCTAAGCCCGATGCCGTTTCTGATTGGGGGGGTGAGAGGGCGATTGATGCTGTGGCGGCCTTTGTGGTGGCAATGCTTGCTGGCTTTATTATATTCAAAATCGGGCAATATCTATATCCGAATGATGCGTCTCGATATGGGCTTGTACAAGATATTTATGGAAAGCTGAGTTGGTTTTTCTCTGAACCGATCGCTAACGCGCTATCGTTATATGCAGTCCCTAGAAGCACTGCTCTGCAGTATGCGACGATTTCCTTAATACTTCTAAGTGCTCTTGTTTTTTTAGGCAAATACGGGTTGTCTACAAGTTTAATCATATTTGTTTATGGTGTTTTATGCTTGTTCGGCTCGTATGCGCCAAATTTGGTTACGGCAGAAAATTGGACATCGTATAGATCTATTGGGGCTGTCGCTGCATCAATAGTGGTGATGACAGTCCTTCTCCTTAGAGAGTCTGTTTTTTTGATTCGAAGGGGCTTTAGTTCATATGAAACACTTAGTTGTTATGCTAAATATCTGTGGATTCCGTCGATCGCATTATTGTATTTAATAACGGTTAATGCGCACGGAACTGTATTAAGCGCGTTTGTTCTTCCAAATGTTTTTGAGTTGAATAACTTGGCGAGTTTCTTGAGGGATGCTGCTATCAAGAAGACGGAGAGAGTTTTATTGGTGGTAAGGCCGGCCTCTTGGGAGGATTCTTCTGCCAGGCCGATGGCTTATGACGAATTTGGAATGCCGTCGTCGGTCAGGGCATACTATGCAAAGCCCATTGTTGAAATCGTTGTACGGAGCATGAATTTAGCTCCAAACGCACAAATCTCGGTGCATGGGGATCTCGACAAAGTTCAGGCGGGATGGGCTTCTAGAGAGGTAGTGGTCGATTTCCCTCGGTTGGTTACTAGTCAGCGATTCAAGACCGACCCATTAGCCTTGCTTAATTCAAACCCAAATATTGTCATGCCGTTAAAAATCAATGACGATAACTGGATAAATGGAATTTGGTCCAATAAGGAGAATCCTCGCGTGCACAGCTTTGTTTATGGAGAACGCAGTGATGGCGCAGGGCTTCAGGCAGGAGATAAGGTGACTTTTCTTAAGTCAGGAACCAGAACTGTATTGCGTGTAGATTCTACGGGTTATTATGCTAACGTGTTGGTCGACGGGGCGCCCCTTTTGCCGGAAGACGGTTACCCGAATCCCGTCAGGCGGAAATTTGATGTTAGGGAACATCCTGGAAGCCAGTGAATGATCGGCGCATCCACTTGTCGTAGGACTGTCGTGATAGCGCAGCGTGGGTCGGATATCGAGACACACGCCTGACGCTGCGTGGAGCGGCATCACTTCCCAGGTCTTCATGGGACCCCCAAAAAGACGAGAAAACTACACAAGTTCCGGTGCTGTGAGCAGCGGCTTCGCTTCGTAGTCGCATGACCGTGAGCGCTGTTCTGGACGATGCTATGTCATGTAAGATCAATAGCCTTTCGCGTTGCAGGTGGCCGGGAATATGTTGTCAGCCGCCTTCCATTTATTGGGACTCTCGTCGGCTGTGAGCGCGTGACGGTTCTGTCCCGTGTTTATTCCGCGCGGAAGTCTCCGCCCTATCACTTCGGCCGCTGAAGTGTCGCGAGATACATGATGTCTGGCACGCTCGTAACCGGGGGTGGCGGCTTCGTCGGTTCCGCTGTGCTTGTGCGTTTGCGTCACGCAGGGGTTCCAGTGCGCGGCGTAGTCCGTGGCGCGGTACCCCTCGCGGGGTGCATACGTGGACCGGCGCTCGAAGAGAGGGGCGACTGGTCGGGGCCGCTGGCGGGGTGCGGTGTCGTCATCCATACGGCCGCGCGCGTCCACGTGATGCGCGAGTCGGCGATCGATCCGCTGGAAGCATATCGCGCCGCAAACGTCGACGGTACCTTGCGCCTCGCCCGGCAGGCTGCCGAGGCAGGGGTGAGGCGCTTCGTGTTCCTGAGTTCGATCAAGGTCAATGGCGAGGCGACGGAGCCGGGGCGTCCGTACGCGGCGAACGACGCCCCGTCGCCGCAGGACGTATACGCCATCTCGAAGGCGGAGGCCGAAGCCGGTTTGCGGGCGCTGGCCGCGGAGACCGGGATGGAGGTCGTGATCGTCCGGCCGCCGCTGGTCTACGGGCCTGGCGTGAAGGCCAACTTCCTCAGCTTGATGCGTGCGCTGCATCGCGGGGTGCCGCTGCCGCTCGGGGCCGTCGTGAGCAATCGGCGCTCGCTCGTGGCGCTGGACAATCTGGTGGACCTGATCGTGACCTGTATCGATCATCCGACCGCGGCGAGCCGGACCTTCCTGGTGTCCGATGGCGAGGATTTGTCGACCGCGGAGTTAATGCGACGGTTGGCGGCGGCGATGGGGGTGCCCGCGCGTCTTCTGCCGGTACCGGTGCCGCTGTTGTACGGCGCGGCGACCGTGCTGGGCAAGGGCGGGATGATGCGTCGCCTGTGCGGAAATCTGCAGGTGGATATCGCGGATACGCGCAGGGTGCTCGGGTGGCGGCCGCCTGTGAGCGTGGATGAGGGACTGCGGAGGGCGGTCGAGGGGTTTCGAGGGTGAGCTGCCCAGAGTATTTCATTGTCCTCGCACTGGCGGTCGGCGTTGGCTCGGCCGTACTGACTGGGGCGCTTAGGCGCTATGCGCTCGCTCGTAGCCTGATCGACGTTCCGAATGCGCGCAGTTCGCATCAGGTGCCGACCCCGCGCGGGGGAGGGGTGGCGATCGTACTGGGAATGCTGGCGGCCCTGCCGGTGCTGTTTTTGGGCGGGGCTCTCGATGCGTCGCTGCTGTGGGCCTTGGTGGGTTCTGGCGGGCTGGTGGCGGCGGTGGGTTTTTTCGATGATCACGGTCACGTGGCGGCGCGGTGGCGCCTGCTCGCGCATTTCGCCGCGGCGGCGTGGGCGCTCGCCTGGCTGGGCGGAAGCCCGACGCTGTCGGTGTTCGGCGTCACGGTGGCGATGGGTTGGGTCGGGGCGGCGCTAGCGGCGGTGTATCTCGTGTGGGTGCTGAACCTGTACAACTTCATGGACGGCATTGACGGGATCGCCGGCCTCGAGGCGATTTGCGTGTGCGTGGGTGGGGCAGCGTTGTACGCGCTGTCTGGCCATTTGGTGCTGGCAATGGTGCCGCTGGCGCTTGCGGCGGCAGTGGCGGGGTTCCTTTGCTGGAACTTCCCGCCTGCGAAGATTTTCATGGGGGACGCGGGTAGCGGTTTCCTCGGTATCGTGCTCGGCGTGCTGTCCTTGCATGCCGGGTGGATCTCGCCGGAGTTGTTGTGGGGCTGGCTGATTCTTCTTGGCGTGTTTATCGTCGATGCAACGTGGACGCTCTTGCGCCGACTGGTGCAGGGGCGGCGCATCTACGAAGCACATCGCAGCCACGCGTATCAGCACGCAGCGCGCCGATTCGGGCGCCACCTTCCGGTGACCCTTTTCGTTTGCGCAACCAATCTGTTCTGGCTGCTTCCGCTTGCTCTCGCCGTCGGTAGCGGCCGTGTTGCAGGCTTGCCTGGAATTGCCATGGCATATGCTCCTCTGTTTCTCCTCGCCGTCGCCCTGCATGCGGGAGAAGAGGAAGGCTGCGCGGCTTGAGGTGCAACGATCCGAAGGTTTGCTCAATGTGAGCAGCCTTCTTGTGGCGAAATGTTGCGTTGCAGAATATCCGTTGAGATTCGAGTAGAATGCCATCGGCGCAAACTTCTGCGAGCATCTTGCCCCGAGGAACCGGACAGTATGAAGTGGTTGAGCCGTTCCGCCCTTGTCCTGTTGTTCGACCTCGTCGCCGCGTGTGCAGCATGGGTCGGGACGTACCTCTTGCGGTTCAACTTCGAGTGGCCCGCTGAGTACGTGGCCCAGATCGGCTTGGGCATGCTGGTGCTGCTGCCGGTTCATGGAATCGTCTGTCGTTGGGCCGGCCTCTACCGCGGCATGTGGGTATTCGCCAGCTTGCCGGACCTCGCTCGCGTGCTGCGCGCAGTCGCGATTTCTTCTCTTTCCGTCTGGGCTTTCGTTGCGCTGTACCGTGCGCAGCCGGTCGTTCCCCGTTCGACTCTGTTGCTGTATCCGATCCTTCTTGCCGTGATCATGGCCGGGGGGCGGGCTACCTATCGCATGTGGAAGGAGCATCGGCTCTATGGCGGTTTGGTAGCCAAGGGCAAGCCGGTGGTGATCGTCGGGGCGGGGCGGGGGGGCGCGATGCTGGTGCGTGAGCTCCAGCGCAGCGCGGACTGGAGGGTGATCGGTCTTGTCGATGACGACGAGAGCAAGTGGGGGCGCGAGCTTCTAGGATTGCCTGTGCTGGGTTCCGTCGAGGAGTTGCCTGAGATTCTCGCGAGCGAACGTGTTCAGCATGTGATCCTGGCAATGCCTTCGGCCGCGACCCGAGTGCGGCGCCACGCGACAGATCTGGCGGTCCGGTCCGGAGCGAAGGTGTTCACCGTGCCGGGGCTCGAGGACGTGATGGGCGGCCGGGTGGCCGTCGCCTCGATTCGACGCGTGGATATCGAGGACCTGCTCGGACGCGAGCCGGTGTGGATCGATACGCCGCACGTCGAGGCCATGCTGAATGGCAGGGTCGTGCTCGTGACGGGGGCGGGCGGGTCGATCGGCAGCGAGCTTTGCCGCCAGCTGTCGCGCTTTTCCCCGGCGCGCGTGGTGCTGTTCGAGCAGAACGAGTTTGCCCTGTACACGATCGAGCAGTGGTTCGCGCAGAATTGCCCCGAGCTCGCGGTCGTGCCGCTCGCGGGCGACGTCAAGGATGCTGCGCGCCTCGATGAGGTATTCGCCGCATGGCGGCCGCAGGTTGTGTTCCACGCGGCCGCGTACAAGCATGTGCCCTTGATGGAGGTCGGTAACGCGTGGCAGGCGGTGCGCAACAACGTGCTTGGCACCTTGCGTGTGGCCGAGGCCGCCCAGCGTCATGCCGCCGAGCGCTTCGTGCTGATTTCCACCGACAAGGCGGTGAACCCGACCAACGTCATGGGGGCGAGCAAGCGGCTTGCAGAGCTGCTCTGTCAGGCGCTGCAGGACCGGAGCGATTCGACCCACTTCGAAATGGTGCGTTTCGGCAACGTGCTTGGCAGCACGGGCAGCGTGATTCCGAAGTTCCAGGAGCAGATCGCGCGCGGCGGGCCTGTGACGGTGACGCATCCGGAGATCAACCGCTACTTCATGTCGATTCCCGAGGCGGCGCAGTTGGTGTTGCAGGCGGCATCGATGGGCCGGGGTGGGGAAATATTCGTGCTGGACATGGGGCAGCCCGTGAAGATCGTCGATCTGGCTCGCAACATGATCCGCTTGTCGGGTTTCACGGAAGACGAGATCCGCATCGAGTTCACCGGCTTGCGCCCGGGTGAAAAGCTCTACGAGGAGCTGCTGGCCGACGCCGAGGAAACGCGTGAGACGCCCCATCCGAAACTGCGCATCGCCCGTGCCCGCCCGGCAGTGGTGTCCCTGTTGGCCGAACTGAACGCCTGGCTGACGCAAAGCGGGTCGCTGACCGACGACGAGGTTCGCCGCGGTCTGCTGCGCTGGGTGCCCGAGTATGTTCCGATGGGCGGGCGCCCGGCCTTGCGTGTGGTCGAGGGAGAACGGAGCTTCGTCCGCGCGGGCAGCAAGGCCTGACGGAGCTCCTCCGCCCGCAGCGGTATCCAGCCAAACCAGGCTCCGGAATCCGCCCGGCCGCCGCGCGGCGGGATTCGCTACGCTGCTCCCGCCCTACGATCCGGTCGCCGGAAATTTGGGAGCGTCGGATCGTGTGACACCGGCGATTCGCGGCTGAAGGCGCTCCCACGCGATAGAATCAAGTCGTTGCTTTCTTGTAGCGCCCGCAATGTCGGTGACGCACCCGATTTCCATGGCCAGGTACGCGATAGGCGATATTCAAGGTTGTTATTCAGTGCTCCAGCGCCTGCTGGAGCGGATCGCTTTCGACCCGAAGGCGGACCGCCTGTGGATTGTGGGTGACATGGTGAATCGAGGCCCCGAGTCGGTGCAGACGTTGCGCTTCCTGTCGGGGCTGGGCGATGCGGCGACGATCGTGCTGGGGAACCACGATCTCTATCTCCTGATGGTCGCGGCAGGACACAAGCGCCTGGACGACGATGACACCCTGTTCCAGGTGCTGGAAGCACCGGATCGCGAGGAACTGCTGGCGTGGGTTGCGTCCCGGCCGCTGATGCACGTCGAGGGCGATTTCGCGATGGTGCATGCGGGGCTGCTGCCGCAGTGGAGTGTTGCGTGCGCGGAGGAGCTTGCGGCGGATGTGAGTGCCGCACTGGTTGGACCGGATGCGCAGGACTTGCTCAAGCATCTGGGGGGCAACGAGCCGGATGCGTGGTCGGAGAACCTGACCGGGTTGGAGCGCCACCGGGTCGTCGTCAATGCGCTGACTCGCATGCGCTTCTGCAGCGCTGACGGGCGCATGGCGCTGCAGGCGAAGGGTTCGCCGATGCGCGCGCCGGCGGGCACGATGCCGTGGTTTACGACGCCCGGGCGCTTGAGCACGACCCATACGATCGTCTGCGGCCACTGGTCGGCGCTGGGTTTCTACCGGGCTCCGGGCCTCATCGCGCTCGATTCCGGCTGCGTCTGGGGCGGCAAGCTGACGGCGGTGCGCCTCGAGGACGGCGCCGTGTTTCAGGTTCAGGCTTAGGCGACCTTCTTTCCCGCTTCCTCGTTCCGGGGGCCGTGCGCAGTCACATCCCCGACACTATGCAATCGCGCGACGATTGCCGTGTGGGCCATCGCGGCCAGGTCACGGCGGTGCATAGCTCCGGTGGCTATTGGCGCTGCGGCGTCGATGCGTGCGATGAGGCGGGGTTCGGCGACGATCTTGCCGAAGCTCTGTCCGAGCGTGATGTCCCCGTCGTAGGCGGCGGCGCGGTTCGGCTGACCGTCGACGCCCACGTAGAAGAGCGCAAGCGGCTGGATCGGATGGCCGCATTCGATTGCCGGTTGCAGGAGGGCGGCGTGGAAATGCAGAACGTGGCTACCGTCGGTGGTCGTACCTTCAGGGAAGACCGCGACATTGCGTGCGGCATCAAGGAGGGCAGCGATCTCCGCGTTGATGATTTTCGCGTGGCCGCGGCTACCGCGGCGCAGGAAAACGGTTTCGTTTCTGGCTGCGAGCCAGCCGATCAGCGGCCAGCCGCGCACCTCGGCCTTGGACACGAAGGCCGAGGGCGCGAGGGCGTTGATGACGAAGATGTCGAGCCACGAGATGTGGTTGGCGACGAGCATGCAGCCGGGCTGGATGGCGTGTCCTGCCACGCGCAGTTCGACACCGAGGATGGCGAGCAGCTTTTGCGACCAACGGCGGCGCAGGTTGCGGTGCGTCGCTTCGCCGGTCAGAGGATAGATGGCGAGAACCATGAGCAACCCTTGCGCAACGTGCAGTGCGAGGCGCAGGTAACGCCACACGCGCAGCCAGTACGGGGCGGGTGGGCGGGGCAGTGGTCGAGGGGCGTGCGTTTTCAGTCTTGGCATCCCATGAAGTGCTTGGCGTAACGTCCGTCGAGCCGGTTCATCGACAGCAGGATGGGCAGGTCGGCGGTGTTGAAGTCGGGGTCCCACGCCGGTTCGCCGCAGATCCAAGCGCCGGCGCGCAGGTAGCCCTTGACGAGCGGCGGTGCCTCGCCCGGCAGGTCGTTGCGCAGGTGTTCGAGGGGCAGGGGGCAGCGCGGGAAGACACGGTACTCGAGCGGCGCGGCGTGCTCGTCCTTGAGGCGATTGTACAGGCTGGCGGCAGTGTGTCCGCCGTCGGCCATGCTGACGGAGGCGCAGCCGATCAGGTAGTCGTAGCCGTTTTCCCGCATGTAACGGGCGAGACCGGCCCACAGCAGCGTGATGACGGCGCCGCTGCGGTAGTCGGCGTCGATGCACGAGCGGCCGATCTCGACGATGCGGTTGCGCAAGTGCTGCAGGCGCGTGAGGTCGAACTCGTTCTCGGAGTAGTAGCCGCCGACCTTGCGTGCGGCCGCGGGCGACAGGATGCGGTAGGTGCCGACAATGCGTCCGGCAGCCTCGTCGCGCACGATCAGGTGCTCGCAGTAGGGGTCGTAGATGTCGCGGTCGACGCCCGGCGTGCGGCTCGGCAGGCGGGCGCCCATTTCGTCGGCGAATATGCGGTAGCGCAGCTTCTGCGCTTCGAGGATCTCGGTTTCGCAGCCTGCGAGCCCGACGTGCAGGTTGCGGCTGCGGCGTTCCGCAGTGTGCGCCTGTTTCTGAAGCATGACGTTCATCCTTGTTCTGGCGTGTGCCCGCATTGTCGAAATGCTGCGTTGCGGTGCCATGACGAGGGCGTTACGATGGGGTGACGAAATCGAGTTCGGTCTGCTTCGGGAGGGTCAATGGAAAACTGTGTGTTCTGCCGCATCGTGAAGGGGGAGTTGCCCGCCTCCAGGGTGTTCGAGGACGAGTCGACGCTGGTGTTCATGGACTTGCAGTCGGTGAATCCCGGGCACATGCTGGTGGTCGTGAAGCCGCACCGTGCGAATATCTATGAACTCGACGACGAGCTGGCCGGGGCCGCTTTCCGCACTGCGGCTCGGATGGCGCGTGCGCTTAAGGCGGTCGTCGGCTGCGAGGGCGTGACGCTTCTGCAGGCCAACGAGAAGGCCGGGGCCCAGACGGTGTTCCACTTCCACATCCACGTCGTGCCACGTTGGGAGGGCGACGGTATGGCGCTGGCGTGGCCGGCCAAGAATCCCCCGCGCGAGGCGCTCGAGGAGATGGCGGCAAAGCTGCGGGCGGCGTTGTAGGGGCAATGCTGCGGCGCCCTATAATGGCGGGATTTTCCTTCCTCCGGGTTACTGAATGTCCATCCTCGTCTGCGGCTCCATGGCCTACGACACGATCATGGTGTTCCACGATCGTTTCAAGCGCCACATCCTTCCCGAGCAGATCCACATCCTGAACGTGTCCTTTCTCGTGCCGGACATGCGGCGCGAATTCGGCGGGTGCGCCGGGAACATCGCCTACAACCTGAAACTGCTGGGCGCGGACCCGCTGATCATGGCGACGGTGGGGGACGATGCCGAGCCCTACCGCCAGCGCCTGCAGCACCTCGGGTTGCGCCAGGATCACGTGAAGCATGTGCCGGACAGCTTTACCGCGCAGGCCTTCATCACCACCGATCTCGACGACAACCAGATCACCGCCTTCCACCCCGGGGCGATGAACTACTCGCATCTCAACCGGGTGCAGGACGCGAACGGCGTGAAGCTCGGGATCGTGTCGCCGGACGGTCGCGACGGCATGCTGAACCACGTCGCGCAGTTCGCCGATGCGGGCGTGCCCTTCGTGTTCGATCCGGGCCAGGGGATGCCGCTGTTCTCGGGCGAGGAGTTGCTGCAATGCCTGAACCAGGCCACCTATTGCACGGTCAATGATTACGAGGCGCGTCTGCTGTGCGAGCGGACCGGGCGTTCTTTGGAGCAGTTGGCGGAAAGCGTCGAGGCGCTGGTCGTCACGCTGGGGCCGGAGGGCTCGCGCATCTATGCGGAAGGACGGTGCTTCGAGATCCCCTGCGTGCCGGCCGATGATGTGGTCGATCCGACCGGGTGTGGCGATGCCTACCGGGCGGGGCTGCTGTACGGGATTGCACAAGCTTACGATTGGACGCGGACCGGGCGCTTGGCGTCCCTGATGGGATCGATCAAGATCGCCAGTCGCGGGGGGCAGAATCACGCGCCGGATCGCGAGGCGATCGCCGCGCGTTATGCGAAGGCATTTGGAGAGGCATTATGGTGATGGACACGAGGCAGCGTGCCGTTGCGGCGGCATTTGCCGTGGCGGTGCTGGGGTTCGGGCTGGGTGGTTGCGCGACTGGCCTCGGCGGCGAGACCTATTCGCGGGGCGAGGCGCGCCGGGCAATGACGGTGCAGTATGGTGTGGTCGAATCGGTTCGCTACGTGAAACTCGAAGGGACCAAGACCCCGATCGGCGCGCTCGGGGGGGCGGCGATCGGCGGCATCGCGGGCAGCGGCATCGGCGAAGGGCGTGGTGCGGCGATCGCGACGGTGATCGGTGCGGTTGCCGGCGGCCTTGCCGGTTCGGCGATCGAGGAGGGCGCGACCCGCTCCCAAGGCGTCGAGGTCACCGTCCGGCTTGAGAACAATCAGCTCATGGCGGTCGTTCAGGACGACAAGGGCGAGGATTTCCGTTCCGGCGATTCGGTCCGCATCGTGCGCGACGGATCGACCACGCGTGTGACGCGCTGAGTCAGGCCCTCGCGAGGGCCCCGATCAGCCCAGCAGGACCAATCCCCACACGCAGGCAAGATTGACGAGCGCAAGAAGGACGGCGGCGCTGCCTATGTCCTTCGCCCGCTTGGCGAGCAGGTGGCGTTCGAGGGAAACGCGGTCGACCGTCGCTTCGATCGCCGAGTTGATCAGTTCCACGATCATCACGAACAGCACGCTGCCGATGAGCAGGGCCTTGCCCGCCCCGGTGACGGGCATGAACAGCGCGAGCGGGATGAGAATCGCGGCGAGGATGCACTCCTGGCGGAAGGCGTCCTCGTGCCGGAAGGCTGCGCTCAGGCCGTCGAACGAGTAGCGCAGGGCGTTGAACAGGCGGGTGAGTCCGGTCTTGCCCTTGAACGGGCTTTCGTGATGCTCGTGATGCGGCTGGGGCATGGGGTGGCGTCGCGTGAGTGTCAGGGGTAGAAGGCGTAGATCCGGTATCCGGTCGCGCCCAGTCCGTTCGCCGAAAACGGTAGGGTGACGGCAATGTCGCGTCCGGTGGCGAATCCCTGTTCGAGATCTGCGTCCGGAAACCAGTCCTGTGGCGTGAGTACGCGCCTCACAAGCGGGCGGTCCCGCGCGTCGGTGAGGGTCAGTTCGAGGTGCGGCCAAGCCAGCGGATGGGGCGCGCGGTTGCGGATCGTCGCGTTCAGGACGAGGTTGGCCGCCTTGCCGGGCTCGGATTGCAAGTCCGAGGATTCGACGCTGATCAGGCCGGCGATGTGCGGCAGTTCGACGGTGCAGCCCAGGGCGTGGCATGCCGTTACCAGCACCGGCCGCAAGGATGGCCATTCCCGTGCGAGGTCGGCGCGGAAAAGATAGAGCAACTGCGCCGCGAGCATCCCGCTCAGCAGGCCGATGGCAAGGCCGGTGAGGCTGCGGCGGGCAGGGGGGGGCGCCGGCGGTGCATAGTCTGCGAACTCGTCTTCGGTATCCGTCGCCGGTTCGTTGGGGGCAGGCGCGGATTCTTCGGCAAGGGAATCCTCTTCGACGCGTGGCGGCGTCACGAAACCCGGCTCGAGCCGGTCCGTCGACGCAGGGCCGGGCGTCAGGGTGTCGGGCGCGTATTCCTGTGCAGGTTCCGGCTGCTCCAGATCATCGTTATCCCGCCATGACCGGTGCGCGGGCGTGTCGATATCTTCTTTGCTCCGGTGCTCCTGCTCGGGCTTTCCGGTCGCCGCCTGCAGTTCGTCGGTTTCCGGTTTGAGGCTTTGTGGAGCCGCGGCGGGCGCGCCCGCTACGTGGCGATCCGCTCCGGCGGCGTCGAGCGGAAATATCGGCGGCGCGGGCGTGCGTTCCTCGGGTTCCTGCCGCGGACCGGTTGCGTCGCGTTGCGCCGTGCGCTGCGGGACGAGCGCGTCGGGCAATTCGAAGTCGAGCTCGTCCGAGAAGGTTTCGGCCGCCTTGTCTTCCAGCACGAAGAAGCGATCGGAGCGGTCCGGTGCCGGCTCGGGCGTCCTGGGTGCTGCAGGAGGAGGCATCTCCTCGATCAGGTTGTCCAGTGCGTCGAACGGGAGCAGGCAGCTGCCGCAGCGCACTTGCCCGTGGTGCGCGCGCAGCTGCTCGCTCCGTACCCGGAATACCGTGTGGCAGGCCGGGCAGCGGGCGAGCATCAGTCGTTGCCGGCCCCGGTGGCGGGCCGGGTGCCTTCCAGTCGCGCCCAGCCCTCGTGGGTCGCGCCGACGCGCAGGGCGATGAAGGGGGCGTAGGCCGCGATGACCTGATCGGTCTGGGTGTCGAGCACGCCCGACAGCGCGATCCGTCCACCGGGCGCCACGCGCGCGGCCAGCAAGGGCGCGAGCACGCACAGCGGGTTGGTAAGGATGTTTGCGACGACGATGTCGAACTGCACATCGAGCACTTCGCGCGAATGCTGCAGGCGCATCGTCACGCCATTGCGCTGCGCATTGTCGTGCGCGGCCTCGAGTGCCTTGTCGTCGATGTCGATGCCCAGCACGTCGGCGGCGCCCAGCTTTGCCGCGGCGATGCCGAGGATGCCCGAACCGCAGCCGTAATCGAGTACGGTGGCGCCGGGTGTGACCGCGTCACACAACCACTCGAGGCACAGACGCGTGGTCGGGTGCGAGCCCGTGCCGAAGGCCATGCCGGGATCGAGCTCGATGTTGATGGCGTCCGGATCGGGGGCGGTATGCCAGGAAGGCACGATCCACATCCGGTCGGTGATGCGGATCGGGTCGAACTGGCTTTGCGTGAGCTGCACCCAGTTCTGTTCCGCGACATCTTCGAGGGTGAAGGGCGGCACCGCGTCGAAGCCCGCGTCGGCCGCTGCACGTGCGAGGGCGACCGTGAGATCGGCGTCGGCGGCGAACAGCGCGATGACGCGGCTGTGGTCCCACAGGCCCACCGGGTGGTGGCCCGGCTCGCCGAACTGCGGCTGCTCGGCGTCGGTGCCGGCGTCGGCGTCCTCGATGCTGATGGAGAGCGCGCCCGCCTCCATCAGCGCCTCGGACAGCGCCTCGGCCTTCTTCGCCTCGGCCTGCAGGGTCACGGAAATCCACATGAGAGGCGGCTCCGGCTCGTCAGCTCTTCTTGACTTCGTTGCGGTCGGCCAGCTTGTGCTCCAGGTAGTGGATGCTGGTGCCGCCTTCGATGAAGCGCGCGTCGAGCATGAGTTCCTGGTGCAGCGCCACGTTCGTCTTGATGCCTTCGACGACCATCTCCGACAGCGCGATGCGCATGCGGCGGATCGCCTGCTCGCGCGTGTCGCCGTAGGCGATCAGCTTGCCGATCATCGAGTCGTAGTGCTGCGGGATCGTGTAGCCGTTGTAGACGTGCGAATCGACGCGGATGCCCGGGCCGCCCGGCGTGTGCCAGTTGGTGATCTTGCCGGGGCAGGGGGTGAACTTGAACGGGTCTTCGGCGTTGATCCGGCACTCGACCGCGTGACCGCGGAAGACGATGTCCTTCTGGCCGAACCACAGCTTTTCGTTCGCCGCGATGCGGATCTGCGCCTGCACGATGTCGATGCCGGTGATCAGCTCGGTGACCGGGTGCTCGACCTGCACGCGCGTGTTCATCTCGATAAAGTAGAACTCGCCGTTTTCGAACAGGAATTCGAAGGTGCCGGCGCCGCGATAGCCGATCTTGCGGCAGGCTTCGGCGCAGCGCTCGCCGACCTTGGCGATGGCTTTGCGATCGATGCCGGGCGCGGGCGCTTCCTCGATGACCTTCTGGTGGCGGCGCTGCATCGAGCAGTCGCGCTCGCCCAGATAAACTGCGTTGCCGTGCTCGTCGGCGAGAACCTGGATCTCGACATGGCGTGGGTTCTCGAGGAACTTCTCCATGTAGACCACCGGGTTGCCGAATGCGGCCTGCGCCTCGGCGCGGGTCGTCTGGACGGCGTTGAGCAGCGCGGCTTCCGTGTGCACCACGCGCATGCCGCGTCCGCCGCCGCCGCCGGCCGCCTTGATGATCACCGGATAGCCGACCGCGCGCGCGATCTTGACGATCTCCTTGGGGTCTTCCGGCAGGGCGCCCTCGGAGCCCGGCACGCAGGGTACGCCCGCGGCCTTCATCGCATCCTTGGCGCTGACCTTGTCGCCCATCAGGCGGATCGTTTCGGCGCGCGGGCCGATGAACGCGAAGCCGGACTGCTCGACGCGCTCGGCGAAGTCGGCGTTCTCCGACAGGAAGCCGTAGCCGGGGTGGATCGCTTCGGCGTCGGTGACTTCCGCCGCCGAGATGATGGCCGGCACGTTGAGGTAGCTCTGCGCCGAAGCGGCAGGGCCGATGCACACCGATTCGTCGGCGAGCTTCACGTACTTGGCCTCGGTGTCCGCGACCGAATGCACGGCGACGGTGCGGATGCCGAGCTCGCGGCAGGCGCGCAGCACCCGCAGCGCGATCTCTCCGCGGTTCGCAATCAGGATCTTTTCGAACATGGCGTGCCGATCAGGCGATGACGAACAGCGGCTGGCCGTACTCGACCGGCTGGCCGTTCTCGACCAGGATCGCCTTGATCGTGCCGGTGAACTCCGACTCGATCTCGTTCATGAGCTTCATCGCTTCGATGATGCACAGGCGGTCGCCCACGGCGACGCTCTGGCCGACGTCGGCCAGCGGCTTCGCGCCCGGCGCGCTTGCGCGGTAGAAGGTGCCGACCATCGGCGACTTGACGACGTGGCCGTCGGGTAGTGCGTCGGCTGCCGGCGCGACGACCACACTGGTCGCGGGGGCCGCAGCTGGAGCGGCCATGGGCGCCGCGGCCAGGTAGGCGGGAGCCGTGGGGGCGGCGATGTGTTTGGCGATGCGTACTTTCTCTTCGCCCTCGGTAACCTCCAGTTCGGAAATGCCCGATTCCTGGACGAGGTCGATCAGTTTCTTCAGCTTGCGCAGATCCATGCTGTTCTCCGGACAATGCGGCGCATCCGGGGCGCCGCCAGAGGGGTTTTGTGTCTAGTTTTTCCGCAGTTGCGTCAGGGCGAATTCGAGTGCGGCCATGTAGCCGTATGCGCCCAGTCCGCAGATGACGCCGATGGCGCGATCGGAAAAATAGGAGTGATGGCGGAACGGTTCCCGCGCGTGGATGTTGGACAGGTGTACTTCCACGTAGGGAATCGCCACCGCGGCCAGCGCGTCGCGCAGGGCGACGCTCGTGTGGCTGTAACCGGCCGGGTTGATGATGATGTAGTCGACCGCTTCCACCACGGCAGCCTGGATGCGGTCGATGAGCTGCCCTTCGTGATTGCTCTGGAAGGACTCGACGACGACCCCGTCTGCACGGGCACGCGCATCCATCGCGGAATGGATGTCGGCCAGCGTGGTGCGGCCGTAGACATCGGGTTCGCGAGTGCCGAGGAGGTTCAGGTTGGGGCCGTGCAGAACCAGGATTCGAGTCTGCGGTGGCGGTGGAGTTTCGGCGGCTTTGCTGCGTTTTGAGCGCGTCATGACGGCAAGTTTGCCGCAGATCGCTGCACTTTGTCCAGTGAAAGCGCGTCGGGAACGTCAGTGCGAAGCGAGGAGTGCGCGAATTTTGCCCTCAAGTTCCGCTTCGTTCAAGGTGCCCAGCTTCACGAAATCCAGTTCGCCCTGCCGGTCGAAGATCGCGGTGAATGGGAGCGCCTGGGACGTGTTTCCGAGCGCGCTCGTCACGGCCAGGGTCTGCAGCGGGGCGCTCAGCAGCGGGTAGGGGACCTTGTTTTCCTCGGCGAATCTGCGCACGTTGTCGGGCTGGTCGATGCCGATGCCGACGAATTGCACCGGCGCATCGGCGAAGCGCCGGCTCACGGCGGCGAATTCGGGGATCTCGCGCAGACAGGGCGGGCACCATGTCGCCCAGAAATTGACCACCAGCACCTTGCCGCGCCACTGCGAGAGCGCCTGGGGCTGGCCGTCGCTGTCGGGCAGGTTCAGGGCGAGTATCGGCGCGCCCGCCGCGCGGGCGACCTGCGCCGGCGCAGGGCGGGAGGGCGATTCGGCGCGCTGGGCAAGATAGCCGGCGAGCCCCGCGGCTGCGGCGACGGCGAGGATCAAGGCGTTGCGGACGAGTGGCTTCATGTCGCGACCGGTTCAGCGTACGGGTTCGGGTTCGGTCTCGCTGCCGCCCGGGGCCAGCAGCGCCTCGACCGCCGGCAGGCGCGCCCTTTCCGCATGCCGGCGGTTGGAGCGCTCGGAGTGGGCCGGATAGATCGACAGGCGGATCGGAACCTGCTCCCAATCGAAGCTCAGGATGGCTTCCGGCGCGTGCGGCGCGGGGCGGCGCGGTTCGCGGTGTTCGTAGGCGATGTCCTGGTTGAGGAAGAAAATCTCGACTTCCTTGGCGCTCTCCGCGAAGAGTTCGATATCGACCTCGGTGTAGCGACCTGCGGTGCCGTCGAGCGCGCCGCCGGTGAGGTAGGGGCGGAAGTCGTCGAGCAGGCGCATCACGCCGACGGCGGCGCGCCGCATCTCGAGCAGGCGTTCGGCTTGCTCCTCGTCCTGGTAGAGCGCCTGCCAGGCGCGCAACTCGGCCTCGATCTCGGCGTTGTTGGGCAGGGAATCCGTGTCGGACGCGCCGAGCTGGCGCGCGGCCTTGCGCTTGGCGAAACCGAAGTCGCTGATGCCGTCTTCGGCCATCATGCGGGCCGCCGTGGCGGCGATTTCACGCCTCAGGGTTCCGGAGCGGGAGGGGGGCGCGCGGAAAGTCATGGTCGCGAGTCCGGATGAGGGTCGATGTAGAATGCGCACCATTCTACACGGACCCGTTTCACGCACATTGCAGCGGTCCGTCAGTCCCGGAGTTTCGATGCACATCCACATCCTTGGAATCTGCGGCACCTTCATGGGCGGCGTGGCGCTGCTCGCGCGTTCGGCAGGGCACACCGTCACCGGCTGCGACGCGAACGTCTATCCGCCGATGAGCACCCAGCTCGAAGCGCAGGGCATCGGCCTGACGGAAGGCTACGATGCTGCGCAGATCGACCTTGCGCCCGACGTGTTCGTCGTCGGCAATGCCATCTCGCGCGGCAATCCGCTGCTGGAGGCCATCCTCGAGCGCGGCCTCCCCTATGTGTCCGGGCCGCAATGGCTGGCCGAGCATGTCCTGCAGGGGCGCTGGGTGTTGGCCGTCGCGGGCACGCACGGCAAGACTACGACCACCTCCATGCTCGCGTGGATGCTGGAGGACGCCGGGCTGAATCCCGGCTTCCTCGTCGGCGGCGTGCCGGGTAACTTCGGCGTGTCGGCGCGCCTCACCGATTCGCCCTTTTTCGTCATCGAGGCGGACGAGTACGACACGGCGTTCTGCGACAAGCGTTCGAAGTTCGTGCATTACCGTCCGCGCACGGCGATCCTCAATAACCTCGAATTCGACCACGCCGACATCTTTGCGGACCTCGCAGCGATCGAGACCCAGTTCCATCACCTCGTGCGGACGATTCCGGGATCCGGCCGCATCGTCGCGAATGGCGGCGAAGAGAGTCTGAAGCGCGTGCTCGCGCGCGGCTGCTGGTCCGAACTGGAGTGGTTCGGCGACGCCGCGCAGTGGTCGGTGGAGCCGGGTGTGGAGGAAGGCAAGGGCGAGGGCGAGGCCGTGTTCAGGCTGCGCGGGGAGGAGCTGGGGCGCATCGCGATGCCGATGTCGGGCAGCCACAATCGCAGCAATGCACTTGCGGCCATCGCCGCGGCCCGCCATGTCGGCGTGACGCCGGCGCAGGCCATCGCGAGCCTCGCACGTTTCCAGGGGATCAAGCGCCGCATGGAAGTGCGCGGTCGTGTAGACAGGGTCACCGTCTATGACGATTTTGCCCACCATCCGACGGCGATCGCACTGACGGTGGAAGGGCTGCGCAAACGCGAAGCGCAGGGGCGCATCCTCGCGGTGCTCGAGCCGCGCTCGAACACGATGAAGCTGGGGGTGATGAAGAGTCGCCTGCCCGACAGCCTGGCGCTGGCCGATCGCGTCTACTGCTATGCCAACGCTCTCGGCTGGGATGCGGGCGAAGCGCTCGCGCCGCTGGGCGGGCGGGCCGGTGCCTTCGATTCGCTGGATGAACTGGTTGCGGCCGTCGTCACCGAGGCCCGCCCCGGCGATCACGTGCTGGTCATGAGCAACGGCGGTTTCGGCGGCGTGCACGACAAGCTGCTCGCCGCTTTGCGTTCCCGCCAGGCGGGTTGACGAGCCAAGGCAGAAACTGTGGGAGCGGCTTCAGCCGCGAATCGACCGCATCAACGGCGACACCGCCCATTCGCGGCTGAAGCCGCTCCCTCCGAAGTCGCTCTAGCCGCGGCTTCGGCCTCTCAGTCCTTCTTGCCTTCGAGCTGGCGGGCCTGTTGGTCGGTGATGTACTCGAACACCTTCACGACCTTGCGCACGCCGTCCGTGCGGCGCGCGACCTCGGTCGCGGCATCCGCCTCGCGGCGCGTCACGATGCCGAGCAGGAAGACGGTTCCCGCCTCGGTCACGACCTTGATGTGGTTGGCGCTGAACTGCGCCGAATCGACGAAGCGCGCCTTGACCTTCGACGTGATCAGCGAGTCGTTGCCGCGCGAGGTCAGCGATGAGGTGCCGGCGACCTGGATCTCATTGACGATGCCCTTCACGTTGGCGATGCCGCCAGCCACCCGCTCCGCCTCGGCGCGGTGCGCCTCGCTGGGGGCTTCGCCGGTGAGCAGCACGTTACGGTTGAAGGACGTCACGTTGATATGCACGGCATCGCCGAGGCGATCGCGCAGCGCGCTCGAGGTGCGCCATTCGATGCCTTCGTCCTCAACGTAGGCGCCCGAGGTGCGGCGGTCGGCAACCATGGCCGCGCCCGCTCCGACCCCGCCCGCGACCAGCGGGAAGCAGCCCTGCAGCAGCGGCAGCGTCGCCGCGGCGCCCAGGCCGAGAAGCAATGTGCGCCGGCTGGCTTGAAGGGTCTTGTTGTTCATTAGTCTTCAACTCCGAGTAACAGACAATCGATGCCGTCGCACAGGCAGTGCAGGACGAGCAGATGAACTTCCTGGATGCGTGCCGTGCGGTCGGCGGGCACGCACAGATGGATGTCGCCGTCGGCGAGCATTTCCCCCATCCTGCCGCCGCCCTTGCCGGTCAGCGCAATGACGCGCATCTCGCGTTCGTGGGCGGCCTCGATCGCCTCGATGACGTTGGGAGAGTTGCCGCTGGTCGAGATCGCGAGCAGGACGTCGCCTGGTTGCCCCAGTGCGCGCACCTGCTTGGAAAATACCTGGGTGTAGTCGTAATCGTTGGCGATCGAGGTCAGCGTCGAGGTGTCGGTCGTCAGCGCCACAGCGGCGAGCGGCGGGCGCTCCATCTCGAAACGGTTGACCAGTTCCGCGGCGAAATGTTGCGCATCGGCAGCCGAGCCGCCGTTGCCGCACGCGAGGATCTTGCCGTTGTTGAGCAGGCTGCCGGTCATGATCTCCACGGCGCCCGCGATCGGGGCGGCAAGCGCCTCCAGAGAGTCGAGCTTGGTGCGGGCGCTGTCTTCGAATTGTCGGGAGATGCGGTGAATCAGGTCCATGAGGGGCTCGGGTCACTTCTGTCGGGGGCAAAAGTCTAGCACGAGGCGGAGGCCGGCCCCGCCGCGGCCCCCGTGCCGCGCAAGTGTGCCGCGCAAGTGTGCCGTGCCGGGCGCTGCAGCGGCGGGCTTCCTTACAGACGCTTACCATGAGCCGGCGTCGAACGCGCCGCGCAGCCATTCCACCGCCGCTTCGTCGAGTGCGCTCATCAGTACCGCGTCGAAGCGGCAGGGGCTTTGTGCGTAGCGCCGGCCCGCGCCCGCGAGCCACCAGCGTGCCGCAAGCACGACGCGCCGGCGCTTCGTCGCGGTGATGCTCGCCGCCGCGCCGCCGAAGCCCGGATTGCTGCGCAGACGGACCTCCACGAACACCACGGTGCCGCGGTCCAGGCACACGAGATCGACTTCTCCACCGCGGCAGCGCACGTTGCGTGCGAGTGGGGTGAGGCCCCGGCGCGCGAGGAAGCGCTCGGCGAGCTCCTCGCCTGCTTTGCCGCGTGCTTGCGTGAGAGGCGCTGGCCGCCGGACAATGCCTTCCCTTTTGCTGCGATCCCCGATGTCCATGTCGAACAGCCCGTCTCCGCTTTCAAGTACGCCGTCATTGTATGTGGTGGCGACGCCGCTCGGGAATCTTCAGGACGTCAGCATGCGTGCGCAGGGCGTGCTGACGGCAGTCGGCGCCATCGCCGCCGAGGATACGCGCCACAGTCAACGCCTGCTCGAGGCGCTGGGCATTCGTACCCGGCTCTTTCCGTTGCATGAGCACAACGAGCAGGCCGCCGTCGGGCAGGTGATCCGGATGCTGGAGGCGGGGCAGCACGTCGCGCTGATCAGCGACGCCGGTACCCCGGCTATCTCCGACCCCGGGGCGCGGGCGGTTGCGCGCGTGCGCGAGGCGGGCTTTCCGGTGGTGCCCGTGCCCGGCCCGTGTGCGGCCATTGCGGCACTGTCCGCGTCCGGTTTTGTGGACGACGGTTTCCGCTTCGTCGGCTTCCTGCCGGCCAGACAGGCCGCACGGCGTACCCGGATCGAGGAGTTGCGCGCACAGGCGGTGCCGCTGGTGTTCTACGAATCGCCGCACCGCATCGCCGAATGTGTCGAGGACCTTGCTGCGGTGCTGGAGCCGTCGCGCGACATCGTGATCGCGCGCGAAATCACGAAGATCTACGAGCAGATCGCCCGTATGCCGCTGGGCGAGGCGCCGGCGTGGCTGGCGGCCGATGCGAACCGGTGTCGCGGGGAGTTCGTGCTGATCGTCGCCGGTGCGCCCGCGGTCGAAGGCCTCGGCGCGGATGCCGAACGTGCCCTTGCGCTGCTGCTGGAGGAGCTTCCGGTAAAGACCGCCGCGCGGCTCGCTGCCGACATCACCGGCGCGTCGCGCAAGCTGCTGTATGCGCGCGCGCTGGAACTGAAGGGCAGCTGAGTGCGCATATATAATTGATGCGACCAACAGTGCCCGCATCCCGATCCTGGAACGTCATGCAAAAAATTTCCCTTATCCGCCCGGACGACTGGCATCTGCACGTGCGCGACGGCGCGGCGCTCGCGGCCGTCGTGCCGCACACCGCGCAGCGCTTCGGCCGCGCGCTCATCATGCCCAACCTGCGGCCGCCCGTGACCACGACGGTGCAGGCCCTCGAATACCGTGACCGCATCCGCGCGGCGGTGCCGGACGGCATCGAGTTCGAACCGCTGATGAGCCTGTATCTCACCGACAACATGGCGCCGGACGAAATCGACCGTGCCCGTGCGAGCGGCGCGGTGGTGGCGGCGAAGCTCTATCCGGCAGGTGCGACGACCAATTCCGATGCGGGCGTGACGGCGATCGAGAAGGTTTATCCGGTGCTGGAGCGGATGGAGCGCGTCGGGATGGTGCTGTGCGTGCATGGTGAAGTGACGCAGGGCGATGTCGACGTCTTCGATCGCGAGCAGGTGTTCATCGAGCGTGTGCTGGCCCCGCTGACGCAGAAATTTCCGGGCCTGCGCGTGGTGTTCGAGCACATCACCACCGCCGATGCCGCCCAGTTCGTGAAGGCGGCGGGCGACAACGTCGGCGCAACGATCACCGCCCATCACCTGCTGCTCAACCGCAACGCGATCTTTGCCGGCGGCATTCGGCCGCATCATTACTGCCTGCCCGTGCTAAAGCGCGAGACCCACCGGCGTGCGCTGGTCGAAGCGGCGACCTCCGGCAGTGCGAAGTTCTTCCTCGGCACCGACTCGGCGCCGCACGCGCGCTCGACGAAAGAGGCAGGCTGTGGCTGTGCGGGCTGCTACACCGCGCATGCCGGGATCGAGCTGTACGCCGAAGCCTTCGAGCAGGCCGGAGCGCTGGACAGGCTCGAGGCGTTCGCAAGCCTCAACGGTCCGGCGTTCTATGGTCTGCCGCCCAATTCCGGGCGCATCACGCTGGCGAAGCACGTATGGGAGGTTCCGGCCGCCTACGACTATCTCGCCGGCGACCCGCTGGTGCCCCTGCGTGCCGGCGAGACGATCGCCTGGCGTCTGCTCTGATCGGGAGTCCCTATGCCGAGTGTCCGGACAAAAGCGATTGTCGCGCTGGCGCTGTTGCCCATGCTTGCGGCGTGCGAGAACAGCGCGACCGCCTTCATGATCGAGGGCAGCCAGCACGCCCTGATCCTGGTGCGCGAGAAGCCCTATTTCTGGCAGGGCGCGGTCAATCAGGCGGTCATCGCGTCGCGTCTGCCGCACTGCCAGAGGCGCGTCCCGATCCATCCGGACGGTACCGAACTGACTCCGATGGAAGTGTTCGAGGCGGGCGACCGCCTGTGGGCGCTCCACCAGGGTAGCCGCTGGTACCTTGTCGGGACCGACAAGTGTCATGTGCAGGACTGGGATAACGCCACGGGTTCGGCTCCGGGGCCCGCACTCGGCTCCTTCCGCTTCAAGGACGGCATCGCGACCTTCATCCCCGCGGGCAAGTGAACGCGGGTCGCGTATAATCGGTAGCGGGAAGTTCGCCAGGCAGTCGCTGCGTACCTTGTGTGCGTGGAGGAAAGTCCGGGCCCCGCAGAGCAGGATGCCGGCTAACGGCCGGGCGCCGTGAGGCGACGGAAAGTGCAACAGAAAGCAAACCGCCGATGGCCTGTTCGCAGGCACAGGTAAGGGTGAAATGGTGGGGTAAGAGCCCACCGCAGGACTGGCAACAGGACTGGCACGGTAAACCCCATCCGGGGCAAGGCCAAATAGGGGAGCGATGGCGTGGCTCGCGCTGCTCCCGGGTAGGCTGCTAGAGCGCCGTGGCAACACGGCCCCCAGAGGAATGACTGCCCGGCGGCTGCGGCCCATGGGTCGCGGCCGCTCGACAAAACCCGGCTTATCGGCGAACTTCCCTTCTCCCGCCGAGCTGTTTTTCCCCGCTTTCGTGTGCGTTTTCCCACACTTCCCCACTTCGGGTCCGTCCGGCGCCCGAATCTCTACGTTTTTCTCATGAAGTTGCGCTATCTGCCTTGATTTTTCAGGGTTTATGGCGGCGCTTTGCTCGTTCATAAGTCATTGTGTAGCAACGGAAAACTCCTTGGGCGCGGCTTGACCCTCCATTCCCTTTACTCTAAAGTGGGGCCTGGTGGTGAAAAGTGGGTCAAGGTGGCATATTCATGCCGCCTCGACGGGCAAAATCAGGGGGTGGAATGTTCCAGGGAGCCGCTGCGCTCAGTCTCGATGCCAAGGGTCGCGTTGCGATCCCCGCGCGGCATCGTGACGCCCTCGTTCCCGACGGGGCGCCGCTGGTTGTCACTGCTCATCCCCACAAGTGCCTGCTGGTCTATCCGCAAGCGGTCTGGGAGCCGATCCGCGCGCAGGTCGCGGCAATGCCCGGCCTCGACCCCGCCGCTGCGGCGCTCAAGCGTCTGCTGATCGGTTTTGCCCAAGAGGAAGAGCTTGATGGTGCGGGGCGTGTGCTGATCGCTCCGTCGTCGCGTCAGTGGGCCGGGCTGGACAAGCAGGTGTGGCTGGTCGGACAGGGAACCCACTTCGAATTGTGGTCGGATGCCGGCTGGCAGAAGCAGCAGGAGGCGATGCTGGCACTGTCCGGTGCTGCCCTGCCGGCAGGATTCGAGAGCCTCGCACTGTGAGCCCGCTGCCCAAGCACGTGACCGTGCTCCTTTCCGAAGCTGTCGATGCGCTGGCGATCCGGCCCGACGGCGTTTACGTCGACGGCACCTTCGGTCGCGGTGGTCACAGCCGGGCGATTCTCGCGGCGCTCGGCCCGGAGGGGCGGCTTATCGCGTTCGATCGCGATCCGTCGGCGATCGAGGTCGGGCGCGAGATCGCCGACCCCCGTCTGACCCTCGTCCATGCGCCTTTCAGTTCGTTCGCCGACGAGCTCGACGGCCTCGGCGTCAGCCGGGTCGACGGCGTGCTACTCGATCTTGGCGTGTCCTCTCCGCAGCTCGACGAGCCGGAGCGGGGCATGAGTTTTCGTTTCGATGCGCCGCTCGACATGCGCATGGACACGAGCCGCGGGCAGACCGTGGCGCAATGGCTGGCAGAAGCGTCTGTCGCGCAAATCACGGAGGTGCTCAGGGATTATGGGGAAGAACGGTTTGCTTATGCGATTGCAAAGGCGATTGCAGCTGCTCGGACAGGGGGGGCTGTTGCAACCACTCGACAGCTTGCCGAGATCGTGGAAAAGGCGGTCCGCACACGCGAGCCGGGGCAGCACCCGGCGACCCGCAGTTTCCAGGCTCTACGGATTTTCATCAATCAGGAGCTCGAAGAGCTTTCGCTGATTCTGCCGGACGCGGTGGCGCGTCTGAAGCCGGGCGGGCGGCTCGCCGTCATCAGCTTTCATTCGCTCGAGGATCGTATCGTCAAGCGCTTCATGCGTGACGAGTCGCGGCCGCCGCAGTTGCCCTCGCGTCTGCCGGTGCGTGCAGCCGATCTCCCCAAGCCGCGCCTGTCGCTCGTCGGCAAGGCTCTGCGCCCCGGCGTCGAGGAAGTCGCAGCGAACCCGCGCTCGCGCAGTGCCGTGATGCGTGTAGCCGAGCGCACGGAGGTGCCGGCATGATCCGCGCCGATGCCTTCCTCGTGGCGGTGGCGGTGGCGAGCGCGCTGGGCGTGGTCGCATCGCAGCACCAGGCCCGCAAGCTGTTCTCGGAACTTGAGCGCGAGCAGGCGCGCGCTCACGGCCTCGAAGTGGAGTGGGACCAGTTGCAGCTCGAGCAGAGCACCTGGGCCGCGCATGCGCGCGTCGAGAAGATTGCCCGCGAGCGCATCGGGATGCGCGCGCCGCTGCCGGGACAGGTCTTTTCGGTCGAGGGGGGCAAATGAGCAAACAGCGGACGGTGACCTTCAATCACAACCCCTTGCTGCGGCACGGCCTGCCGACCTGGCGTCCGCGCGTGGTGATGCTGGGCCTGATGGCGTGCTCGCTGGCGCTGATCGGGCGTGCGATGTACCTGCAAGGGGTCAATAACGAATTCCTGCAGGCGAAGGGCGAATCGCGCTACGCGCGGGTGCTCGAGGTGCCGGCGACGCGCGGCCGCGTCACGGACCGCCACGGCGACATGCTGGCGGTGAGCACCCCGGTGCGCTCGATCTGGGCGATTCCGACCGACGTGAATCTCACTCCGCCGGACGCGCGCAAGCTTGCGGGCCTGCTGGAAATGGACGTGCAGGAGCTTAATCGCCGTCTCGCCGCCGGTCGCGATTTCGTCTACCTGAAGCGCCAGCTGTCGCCCGAGACCGCACAGCAGATCGCCGACCTGAAGCTCGCCGGTGTCCATCAGCAGCAGGAATATCGCCGCTACTACCCCGGCGGCGAGGTCATGGCCCATGTGCTGGGCTTTACCGGCGTCGACGACAAGGGACAGGAAGGTGTCGAGCTCGCCTTCGACGGCACCCTCGCCGGCAAGGCGGGTGCGCGGCGCGTGATCCGCGACCGTCGCGGGCAGATCATCGAGGACGTCGAAGCCATCCGCGTGCCGCGCGACGGGCAGGATCTTGCGCTGTCGATCGACGCCAAGATCCAGTACCTCGCCTATTCGGCGCTGCGCCAGGCGATGCAGACGCACAAGGCGAAGGCCGGCGCGTCGGTGGTGCTCGACGCACGCACCGGCGAGGTGCTGGCGCTGGTCAATGCGCCCACCTACAACCCGAACAATCGCTCGAACCTCAGCGGGGCTCAGCTGCGCAACCGCGTCCTCACCGACGTGTATGAGCCGGGCTCGATCATGAAGCCGTTCATCGTCGGCCTCGCGCTGGACCGCGGGAAGGTGCAGCCCGGTACGATCATCGATACTTCGGCGGGCCGGATGACGATCGGGCGCGCGACGATTTCCGATTCGCATCGCAACGGCGCACTGACCGTGGCGCAGGTGATCCAGAAGTCGTCCAACATCGGTACCGTCAAGGTCGCGATGCATTTCTCGCCCGACGAGATGTGGCGTCTGTACGACGATCTCGGCTTCGGCAAGCCGCTCAATCTCGGTTTTCCCGGCGAGGCGGGCGGTCGCCTGCGTCCCGCGAAGACGTGGAAACCGATCGAACAGGCAACGATGTCCTACGGTCACGGGGTTTCGGTGACCCTCATCCAGATGGCGCACGCCTATCTCGCGTTCGCGCGCGACGGCGAGCTGGTGCCCTTGTCGCTGACCCGCCTGGACACGCCGCCCGTCGGTGGCAAGCGCATCTTCTCGGCAGCGACGGCGCGCGAGATGCGCGGCATGCTCGAACTGGCGTCCGGCCCCGGCGGGACGGCGCCCAAGGCGCAGGTCGCCGGCTACCGCGTCGCGGGCAAGACCGGTACGGCAATCAAGCTGGAAGGCGCGCACTACACGAACAAATATGTTTCGTCCTATGTCGGACTGGCCCCCGCCTCCGATCCGCGGCTTATCGTTGCCGTGATGATCGACGAACCCTCTGCGGGACAGTATTACGGCGGTGCAGTTGCGGCGCCGGTGTTTGCCCAGATTACCGAAGGAGCGCTGCGTGCGCTCGGCGTGGCGCCCGACGCTCCGTTGGTGCCGTTGCAACTCGCACAGAAGCAGGGGACAGTCGTGCTCGCGCGGGAGAACATGTGAGCCTCGAACTCGCATCCGCGATCCTCGAACGCCTTCGGGAGGCCGGCGTCGCTCCGACCGGCATCACGGCCGATTCGCGCCGCGTATGCGGGGGCGATGTGTTCGCCGCGTGGCCCGGGCTGGCCTCGGATGGGCGCAAGTTCATCGGCGCCGCCGTCGAACGCGGCGCCGCCGCCGTACTGTGGGACGACCGCGGCGGATTCCGCGTGGACGGTTTGCCGGTCCCGTCGATTCCCGTCGCGGAACTGCGCAGCCTCGGCGGTTATCTTGCACACCTGATTTATGGCTGCCCTTCCGACAGGCTGTGGACCGTCGGGGTGACCGGCACCAACGGCAAGACGACCGTCTCCCAGTGGCTGGCTGCTGCGCTGGCCCGGCTCGGCGAAAAGTGCGGCGTGATCGGAACGCTGGGCAACGGCTTCCCCGGGCAACTCGCCGATACGCTGAATACGACACCGGATGCGCTCGAGGTTCACCGCGTCCTGCGCGACTTCCTGTCTGCGGGCGGGAGTGCGGCGACGATGGAAGTGTCGTCGATCGGCCTCGACCAGGAGCGCGTCAATGCGGTGGCTTTCGACGTCGCCGTGTTCACGAACCTGAGCCGCGACCACCTCGACTATCACGGGACGATGGAAGTCTACGGTGCCGCGAAGGCCCGCCTGTTCGATCAGCCCGGTCTGGGCTGCGCCGTGATCAATCTGGACGATGCCTTCGGCCTGAGTCAGGCGCGTCGTCTCGCCGGCGCGGGGCTGCCGGTGATCGGTTATACCCAGTCCGCCGCGGCGACTTCCATGCACGGCGTGCGCCTGCTGAGCGCACAGGACGTGCGGATGTCGGCGTCGGGCCTGCGCTTCACTATCACCTTTGAAGGCGTGCGGCGCGAACTGGACGTGCGCATGGTGGCGCCGTTCAACGTGTCCAACCTGCTCGCGGTTGCCGGGGCGCTGCTCGCGCGCGGCTTGCCGCTGGACGAGATCGTGCATGCGATCGCGCATCTGACGCCGCCGCAGGGGCGCATGCAGCTTGTGGGCGGCGTCGCCGAGCCGTTGATCGTCGTCGATTATGCGCATACGCCGGACGCGCTGGCGAAAGTGCTCGAGTCCTTGCGCGCGACCGTCGCGACGCGCGGCGGGCGCCTCGTGTGCGTGTTCGGTTGCGGCGGAGACCGCGATCCGGGCAAACGCCCACTGATGGGCGAGGCTGCCCGCCAACGGGCTGATCGGGTGATCGTCACCAGCGACAATCCGCGTTCCGAGGATCCGGCGAAGGTCATCGACGCCATCATGCAGGGCGCGGGTCCGCAGGCCGAGCGGGTGATCGACCGGGCGCAGGCGATCCGCATCGCCGTCGGCGAGGCCGGTGCCGACGATGTCGTCGTGCTCGCCGGCAAGGGGCACGAACCCTATCAGGAGATCCTGGGCGTGCGCTTGCCCTTTTCGGATGTCGAGCAGGCGCACATCGCGTTGCGTGAATGGAATCAAGCCAAAGGGGCCGATGCATGCTGAGCCTCACGGAAGCGGGACAACTCGCAGGTTTCCGCGTGGTCGGCGACGCGATGTTCTTGTGCGTCGGCACCGACAGCCGGCGCATCCGGCCCGGCCAGCTGTTCGTTGCGCTGCGTGGCGAGCATTTCGACGGTCATGACTTCGTCGAACAGGCTGCGTCCGAGGGGGCCGCAGCCGCGCTGGTCGATGAGGCGTGGCAGCGCGAGCATGAGGACGTCGAGTTTCCGCGCCTCGTCGTGAGCGATACCCGCTTAGCGCTCGGCGTCCTCGCGGCACACTGGCGCAGCCGTTTCGACATCCCGCTGATCGGCGTGACCGGCAGCAACGGCAAGACCACGGTCAAGGAAATGTGCGCCGCGATCATGCGCGCCCAGGCCCGACATGACGGGCATGCCCAGGACTGTGTCCTCGCGACGACCGGCAACCTTAACAACGACATCGGGCTGCCGCTGACCCTGCTCGAGTTGCGCGATCACCACCGTGCGGCGGTGATCGAGATGGGCATGAACCATCCGGGCGAGATCGGCTACCTGACCGCCCTGGCCCGACCGACGGTGGCGATCGTCACGAACGCGCAGCGTGCCCATCTGCAGGGCATGGGTTCGCTCGTGGAGATCGCGAAGGAGAAGGGGGCCATCTACGGCGGGCTGGGCGAGAACGGTGTGGCGGTCGTGAATGCCGACGATTCCCACTGCGCGCTGTGGCGGGAGCTGAACCGCGGACGCACCGTCGTCACTTTCGCGACCAGCCACGCCGCGGACGTGAAGGCGACGGCCGATCTGCATGGGCTCGGCGCCCGCCTCACGCTGGCCACCGCTGCGGGCAGCGTGGAATTCGACCTGCCGGTGCCGGGCGAGCACAACGTGCGCAACGCGGCGGGTGCCGCTGCGGCATGCCTTGCCACCGGGGCATCGCTGGTTGCGGTCGTCGAGGGGCTGTCCGGCTTCAGCGGCGCGCCGGGCCGCCTGCAGCGGCGTGCCGGCCTGAACGGTGCGCTGGTCATCGACGACACGTACAACGCGAATCCCGACTCGGTGCGTGCCGCGATCGACGTGCTGGCCTCGACGGCCGGGCATACGGTGCTGGTGCTGGGCGACATGGGCGAAGTGGGCACAACCAGCGCCCAACTGCACGATGAGGTCGGCGGCTACGCCAAGAGCAAGGGCGTCGACGAACTCTACGCCCTGGGGGAAATGAGCGCGATTGCGGCGCACAATTTCGGCGACGGGGGGCAGAAATTCGCCAACGCCGAGGCTTTGCTGGTCGCGCTGGCGCCGCGTCTCGATGCGAACACGGTGGTAATGGTGAAGGGCTCCCGTTTCATGCGGATGGAGCGGGTGGCGAACGGACTTGCGGCGGTGCACAATGGCGCCCCTTCACAGGAGTCTCATTAGTCCATGCTGCTCGAACTCGCCCTCTGGCTGGGTCAGGATATCCGCACCTTCAACGTGCTCGGCTACATCACGCTGCGCACGGTCCTTGCTGCGCTCACCGCGCTGATCATCTCCTTCGTCTTCGGCCCGTCGCTGATCCGCTGGCTGGCGGCGAAGAAGATCGGCCAGGCCGTGCGCGACGACGGCCCGAAGTCGCACCTCACCAAGGCCGGCACGCCCACGATGGGCGGCGCGCTGATCCTCATCGCGATCGCGGTCACGACGCTGCTGTGGGGCGATCTGCGCAACCAGTACGTGTGGGTGACGCTGCTCGTCACGCTGGGCTTCGGCGCGGTCGGCTGGGTCGATGACTGGCGCAAGGTCGTGCATCGCGACCCGAAGGGCCTGCCGAGCCGCTGGAAGTACCTGTGGACTTCGCTGATCGCGCTGGCCGCGGCGCTGTTCCTCGGGCTGACGGCGCACGAACCGGCGCAGACCGAACTGATCGTGCCCTTCTTCAAGGCCGTGTCTTACCCTCTGGGCATCTACGGTTTCATCGCGCTTTCGTATTTCGTCATCAACGGCACCAGCCACGCGGTTAACCTCACCGACGGCCTGGACGGCCTCGCGATCATGCCGACCGTGATGGTCGCCGGCGCGCTCGCGATCTTCGCCTACGTGGCCGGCCATGCCGGCTTCTCGAAGTATCTCGGTGTGCCCTACATCAACGGCGCGGGCGAACTCGCCGTGTTCTGCGGCGCCTTGTGCGGCGCGGGCCTTGGCTTTCTGTGGTTCAACGCCTACCCCGCGGAAGTCTTCATGGGCGACGTCGGCGCGCTCGCGCTGGGGGCCGCGTTGGGAACGGTCGCGGTCGTCGTGCGCCAGGAGATCGTGCTCTTCATCATGGGTGGTCTCTTCGTCGCCGAGACGATGTCGGTGATGGCGCAGGTGCTGTACTTCAAGTACAGCGGCGGCAAGCGCATCTTCCGCATGGCGCCCCTGCATCACCACTACGAGCTGGGTGGCTGGAAGGAAACCCAGGTCGTGGTGCGCTTCTGGATCATCACGATCATGCTCGTGCTGTTCGGCCTTTCGACCCTGAAGCTGAGATGAGCGCCGCATCCGACAAGCTCGTACTGGTTCTCGGGCTCGGCGAGTCCGGCCTGGCGATGGCGCAATGGTGCGCGCGGCAGGGCGCGCCCGTGCGCGTGGCCGACAGCCGCCGCGAGCCGCCGGGCCTCTCCGAGCTCAGGGCGAGCGTGCCCGCGGCCGAGATCGTCCTCGGCGAGTTCGCGGACAGCCTCCTCGACGGCGTGGCGCGCATTGCGCTCAGTCCGGGCATCGACGCGCGCACCCCGCTACTTGCCGAAGCGCGTCGCCGCGGTATCGCGATCGTCGGCGAGATGACGCTGCTTGCCGAAGCGCTCGCGGGGCAGGAGCGCGCCGGCACCCGAATCCTTGCGATCACGGGCACGAACGGCAAGACCACGACCACCGCGTTGACGGCGGCGCTGTGCTGCGCGGCCGGACTGGATGCCGTCGCCGCGGGCAACATCAGCCCGGCCGCGCTGACCGTACTCATGGAGCGGCTGGATCGCGGCGCAGCGCTCCCGGAATGCTGGGTGCTGGAGCTGTCGAGCTTCCAGCTCGAAACCTCCGCCGGCCTGAATGCCGAAGGTGCGACAGTGCTGAACGTCACGGACGATCACCTCGACCGCCACGGCGACCTCGACAGCTACGCCGCCATCAAGGCGCACATCTTCGACGGCGATGGCGTGCAGGTGCTCAACCGCCAGGACACGCGCGTGATGGCGATGGCGCAGGCCGGGCGGCGCGTCGTCTCCTTCGGTACGGACGCCCCGACGGGGCCCGACGACTACGGCATTGTCACCGACCCGGACGGTGCTTCATGGCTCGCCTGTGGAGGGCAGCGCCTGCTGCGCATCGCCGAACTCCCGATCGCCGGTGCGCACAACGCGGCGAACGCGATGGCGGCACTGGCGCTAGGCCGCGCGATCGATCTTCCCTATCCCGCGCTGATCGAGGGCCTGAAGGCCTTCCGCGGGCTGCCGCACCGGGTCGAGCCCGTGGCGCGACGTGCCGACGGCGTGGTGTTCTACGACGATTCCAAGGGCACCAACGTGGGCGCGACGCTGGCCGCGCTGGAAGGCCTCGGCCGGCAGGTCGTCCTGATCGCCGGCGGTGACGGGAAGGGGCAGGATTTCTCGCCCCTGCGCGAGGCCGTTGCGCGCCACGCCCGGGCCGTGATGCTCATCGGGCGCGATGCCGCGCTCATCGATGCGGCGCTGGCCGGATCGGGCGTGTCGACCGAACGCGCGGCGGACATGGATGCGGCGGTTGCCCGCGCCGCGGCGCTCGCGCAACCGGGCGATGTCGTGCTGCTCTCGCCCGCCTGCGCGAGCCTCGACATGTTCCGTAACTACGCCCATCGCGCCGAGGTGTTCGTCGCGGCAGTGCTTCGTCAGCCGGGGGTGAGCGCGACATGAAATTCGTGACGGCCCTGAGCGGCTGGATCGCCTCGCACAACACCGGCGGCGTCGGTTCGGACACCAGCCGCGCGGTCAATCGCCTGATGCGCCCGCAGACACCCGCTCGCGATCTCGATCCGCTGCTGATCTGGTCCGCGGCCGCGCTACTGCTGATCGGTCTCGTGATGGTCTATTCGTCGTCCATCGCGATCGCCGAAGGCAGCAAGTTCACCCGTTACCAGCCGTACTACTTCGTGTTCCGCCATGCGGTGTTCCTCGTGATCGGCGTGGTCGCTGGCCTGATGGCCTTTCAGGTGACGATGCGCCAGTGGCAGCAGTTTGCGCCGCTGCTGTTCCTCACCGGCCTCGCGTTGCTGGTCGTCGTGCTGATCCCCGGGGTCGGCCGGGAAGTTAACGGTGCGCAGCGCTGGCTGCCGCTCGGTCCCGTCAATCTGCAGCCGTCGGAGCTGATGAAGCTCTTCGCCGCGCTGTATGCCGCGGACTATACGGTACGCAAGCTCCCTGACATGGGCAGCTTCCGCCGCGGCTTCCTGCCGATGGCGATCACCATCGTCCTTGTCGGCTTCCTGCTGCTGCGCGAACCGGACTTTGGCGCCTTCGTCGTCGTCGCCGCGATCGCGTTCGGTGTGCTGTTCCTCGGCGGCATCAACGTGCGCGTCTTCGTCCTGCTCGCGATCGTCGCGGTGATCGGCCTCGCGCTGCTGGTCTGGCTCTCCCCCTACCGCCGCGATCGCCTGTTCGGTTTCATGGATCCGTGGCAGGACGCCTTCGGCAAGGGTTACCAGCTTTCGCACGCATTGATCGCGTTCGGCCGCGGCGAGTGGTTCGGCGTCGGCCTCGGTGCGAGCGTGGAAAAACTTTTCTACCTGCCCGAAGCGCACACCGATTTCCTGCTTGCGGTGATCGCCGAGGAACTCGGCTTCGTCGGCGTGCTGACCATCGTCGTGCTGTTCGCGATCCTCGTGCATCGCGCGATGATGATCGGACGCGAGGCGATCAAGCTCGAACGTTACTTCTCGGGCCTGGTGGCGATGGGCATCGGCCTGTGGATCGGCGTGCAGTCCTTTATCAACATGGGCGTGAACACGGGCCTCCTGCCCACCAAGGGGCTCACGCTTCCGCTGATGAGCTTCGGTGGCTCGGGCATCGTCGCGAACTGTCTCGCGCTCGCGATCCTGCTGCGCGTTGACTGGGAGAACCGACAGGTCATGCGGGGGCGCTCATGAAGACGCTCCTCGTGATGGCCGGTGGCACGGGCGGTCATATCTTCCCCGGCATCGCCGTGGCGGAAGTGCTGCGCGCGCGCGGCTGGCGCATCGTGTGGATGGGCAACCCCGACGGCATGGAGGCGCGCATCGTCCCCGAGCGTGGCTACGAGACCGCATGGGTGCGATTCACCGCGCTGCGCGGCAAGGGCATCGTGCGCAAGCTGCTGCTGCCATTGAACCTGCTGCGCGGATTCTGGCAGGCGCTGCGCGAGCTGGGGCGCATCCGGCCCGACGTCGTGCTCGGCATGGGCGGCTACGTGACCTTTCCGGGCGGTATGATGGCCTCGCTCACGGGCCGTCCGCTTGTCCTGCACGAACAGAACTCCGTCGCCGGGCTTGCGAACCGCGTGCTCGCCGGCGTCGCCGACCGCGTCCTGGCCGGCTTCCCGAAGGTGCTGAAGAAGGCCGCCTGGGTCGGTAACCCCGTGCGTGCGGACATTGCAGGCGTCGCGGCACCCGGCGAGCGCTTTGCCGGCCGAAGCGGCGCCCTCAGGGTGCTGGTGGTCGGCGGCAGTTTGGGTGCGGCGGTTCTCAATGAAACGGTGCCGCAGGCGCTCGCGCGCATGAAGCCAGCCGAGCGCCCGTTCGTCACGCACCAGGCCGGCACGAAGCAGATCGACGCGCTGCGCAGCGCCTATGCTGCTGCGCGTGTCGAAGGCGAGCTGCTGCCCTTCATCGACGACATGGCGACGAAATACGCGGAGGCGGATCTCGTCATCTGCCGCGCCGGTGCGCTGACCGTCGCGGAACTGGCGGCCGCGGGCGCCGCGAGCCTGCTGGTGCCCTTCCCGCATGCGGTGGACGATCACCAGACCGGCAACGCGCGATTCCTCGCCGATCAGGGAGCGGCATACCTGCTCCCGCAAACCGAACTCGACGCCGAGCGGCTGGCGGGCATCCTCGCGAGCCTCGACCGCACGCGTCTGCTCGACATGGCCACGAAGGCGCGCGCGCTGGCGAAGCCGCATGCCGCAGAGGCGGTCGCGAAAGTCTGCGAAGACCTCGTGGCAGGGAGAAAGCAATGAAGCACAAAGTCAAACGCATCCATTTTGTCGGCATCGGCGGTGCCGGAATGAGCGGCATCGCCGAGGTGCTGGTCAATCTCGGCTACACCGTCAGCGGCTCGGACCTGGGCGAGAATGCAGCGACGCGCCGCCTGCGCGCACTCGGTGCGCAGGTCGTGTCCGGCCACGCGGCCGAGAACGTCGCCAAGGCCGACGCGGTCGTGATCTCCACCGCGGTGCGCAACGACAACCCCGAGGTGACGGCCGCGCGCGCGCGCCACATCCCGGTCGTGCCGCGCGCCCAGATGCTCGCCGAGCTGATGCGCCTCAAGCAGGGCATCGCGATCGCGGGCACCCACGGCAAGACCACGACGACCTCGCTCGTCGCGAGCATCCTCGCGGAGGGCGGGCTGGATCCGACTTTCGTGATCGGCGGCAAGCTCAACGCGGCGGGCGCGAACGCACGTCTCGGCAAGGGCGACTTCCTCGTCGCCGAGGCGGACGAATCCGACGCATCCTTCCTGCTGCTCACGCCGGTGATCTCCGTCGTCACGAACATCGACGCCGACCACATGGACACCTACGGGCATGATTTCGCCCGCCTCAAGCAGGCCTTCGTCGATTTCCTCCAGCACCTGCCGTTCTACGGCGTCGCGGTGCTGTGCGAGGACGACCCGCACGTGCGTTCGATCATGCCGCTGGTGTCGAAGCAGATCGTCCGCTACGGCCTGTCGGAGACCGCGAACATCCGCGCCGAGAACATCCGTGCCGAAGGCGGCCGCATGCTGTTCGACGCCGTGCGCGTGAATGGCACGACCAGCCGCCTGCCGATCGAACTGAACCTGCCGGGCCTGCACAACGTGCTCAACGCGCTCGCCGCGATCGCGGTGGCGACCGAGGCGCAGGTGCCGGACGAGGCGATCATCAAGGCGCTCTCCGAGTTCAAGGGTGTCGGGCGGCGCTTTCAGCGCTACGGCGAAATTCCGCTGCGCGGCGAGGATGGCAGCGAGCGCGGCAGCTTCACGCTGGTCGACGATTACGGCCACCACCCGGTCGAGATGGCTGCGACGCTGGCCGCCGCGCGCGGCGCGTTTCCCGGCCGCCGCCTCGTCCTCGCCTTCCAGCCGCACCGCTATACGCGCACGCGCGACTGTTTCGAGGACTTCGTCAAGGTGCTGTCGACCGTCGACGCCCTGCTGCTGGCCGAGGTGTATGCCGCCGGCGAGGCGCCGGTCGTCGCCGCCGACGGGCGCTCGCTGGCGCGTGCGATCCGCGTGTCGGGCAAAGTCGAGCCGGTCTTCGTCGAGGACATCGGCGACATGCCCGCGACGATCCTTTCGGCGGCGCGTGACGGCGACGTGGTGATCACGATGGGTGCGGGCTCGATCGGCGCGGTGCCCGGAAAACTGGCGAACAACGAGGAAGTGGCGTGAGCGGCGAAGTGATGGACAAGGCCGTGGTCGATCCGGCCATGCGTGCGAAATTCGGCAAGGTCGCGGTGCTGTTGGGTGGCACCTCGGCCGAGAGGGACGTCTCGCTGATGTCGGGCGGTGCCGTGCTCGCGGCGCTGCGCGCTGCGGGCGTCGACGCACACGGCTTCGACCCTGCGGAGCTCGACCTGCACATCCTCAAGGAGCAGGAGTACGACCGCGCCTTCATCGCGCTGCACGGCCGCGGCGGCGAGGACGGCACGGTGCAGGGCATGCTTGAATTGCTGAAGATCCCCTACACGGGCAGCGGCGTGATGGCGTCGGCGCTGGCGATGGACAAGTGGCGCACGAAGATGGTGTGGGCGGCTTGCGGCCTGCCGACCCCGCGCTACGCGATCCTGGATGCAGATACCGACTGGGATGCGGTCGTCGCCGATCTCGGCCTGCCGATCTTCGTCAAGCCGGTGCATGAAGGTTCCAGCATGGGGGCGACCAAGGTCACCGAGGCCGGCCAGCTGAAGGCCGCATGGGAGCTCGCGGCCCGCTTCGACGATCTCGTGATCGCCGAGGAGTTCATCTCCGGTGCGGAGCTGACCGCCCCCTTCCTGCATGACCGGGCACTGCCGCTGATCCGCATCGAAGCGCCTGGCGGCAACTACGACTACCAGAACAAGTACTTCACCGACGATACGCGCTACCTGTGCCCCTGCGGGCTGCCCGCCGCGCAGGAGCAGGCGCTGCAGGCGTTGATCATGCAGAGCGCACGCGTGCTCGGTTGCCGCGGCTGGGGCCGCGCCGATCTGATCCTGACCGAGGACGGGCGCCCCTACCTGCTGGAAATGAATACCAGCCCCGGCATGACCGGCCACTCCCTCGTTCCGATGGCGGCGCGCGTGGCCGGCATGGGCTTCACCCAGCTGTGTCTCGCGATCCTGGAGGATGCCCGCCTTGGCTGAACTCCGCCTGCGTTCTCCGCTTGCCGCGCGCGGGCTTTCCGGCACCAGCCGGATGCCCGGTCGCGTGCATGAGCGCGAGGGCGTGTGGCACAGGCCGGCCGTGCTGAACCTGTTTTCGGACATCCTGATGCTGTTCGCGGCGGTTGCGTTCGGTTACGCGTTCGTCGCGTGGTTCCTGTCGCGCCCGCTGTTTCCGCTGCGCGAGGTGGTCGTGCTGACGCCTCCGGCGCAGGTGACCACCGAGCAGCTCGAATACGTGGCCCGGAGCGCGATCCACGGCAATTTCTTCTCGGTGGACCTCGAAACCGTGCGCGAGACCTTCGAGAAACTGCCCTGGGTCCGGCGCGCCGAAGTCCGCCGCCGCTGGCCCGACGTGTTGGAGCTGCGCCTCGAGGAACACCAGGCCGCGGCCTACTGGACCGTGTCCGAAAGCGGCGATTCGCAGCTGGTCAACCGCCAGGGCGAGGTCTTCGTCGCGGCGAGCAACGCCGAACTGCCGTCCTTCTCCGGGCCGCAGGGGTCGGCCGCCTACATCCAGGCGAAGCACCGCGAGTTCGGTGCGATGCTCGAGCCGCTAGGCCGCAAACTCGTCGGTCTCGCGCTCTCTGCGCGCGAGGCGTGGCAGCTCAAGCTCGACGACGGCATGGTGATCATGCTCGGCCGTGACCAGGAAAAGGCGCCGATCGGCGAACGCCTGGAGCGCTTCGTGAGCGCCTGGCCGCAGGCGAAGGAAAAGGTTGGTATGCAGGTGGCGGTAGCGGACCTCCGTTACCCGAGCGGATTCGCCCTCACTCCGGTGGGGGACTTCAAGGCAGCGAAAGGCAAGCAATGAGCAAGGAATACAAGGACCTGATCGTCGGGCTGGACATCGGTACCGCCAAGGTCACGTGCATGGTCGCGGAGGTTCGTCCCGACGGGCGGATCAACGTCGTCGGCGTCGGCACGCAGCCGACCAGCGGCCTGAAGCGCGGCGTGGTCGTGAACATCGAGGCCACGGTCGATGCGATCTCGCGCGTGATCCAGGAAGTCGAGCTGATGGCCGACTGCAAGATCCGCGACGTCTATACCGGGATCGCCGGCAGTCACATCAAGAGCTTCAACTCCAACGGCATGGTCGCGATCAAGGACAAGGAGGTCACCCCGCTCGACGTCGAGCGCGTGATCGAGGTCGCCCGTGCGATGCCGGTGCCCGCAGAACAGCAGATCCTGCACACGCTCACCCAGGAATTCATCATCGACGGACAGGGCGGCGTGCGCGAGCCGATCGGCATGAGCGGCGTCAAGCTCGAGGTCAAGGTGCACATCGTCACCGGCGCCGTGTCGGCGGCACAGAACGTCATCAAGTGCGTGCGCCGCTGCGGCCTCGAGGTCATGGATCTCATCCTGCAACCGCTCGCCTCGAGCTACGCGGTGCTGACCGAGGACGAGAAGGAACTGGGCGTGTGCCTCGTCGACATCGGCGGCGGCACGACCGACATCGCGGTCTTCACGCATGGCGCGATCCGCCACACGGCGGTGCTGCCGGTCGCGGGCGATCAGATCACCAACGACATCGCGATGGCGCTGCGCACGCCGACCTCCGAAGCCGAGGAGATCAAGATCCGCCACGGCGTCGCGATGCACACGCTGGCCGATCCCGAGGAGATGATCGAGGTGCCCGGCGTCGGCGACCGCCCGCCGCGTCCGCTGTCGCGCCAGCGCCTCGCCGACGTCATCGAGCCGCGCGTGTCCGAACTGTTCGAACTCGTGCAGGCCGAGCTGCGCCGCAGCGGCTACGAAGAGCTGCTCTCATCGGGCGTCGTGCTCGCCGGGGGCTCGTCCGTGATGCTCGGCATGGTCGAGCTCGGCGAGGAAGTGTTCCACATGCCGGTGCGCGTGGGCGCGCCGCAATATTCGGGCGGCCTCGCGGATGTCGTGTGCCATCCGCGCTATGCCACGGCCATGGGTCTGGTCATGGAAGGCCATGCCCAGCGCCGCCGCGGCATGCTGGCGCGCGACACCCGCAGCGTGAAGCAGGTGTTCGGCCGCATGAAGGCGTGGTTCGAAAAGAATTTTTGACGGAATGGCGTGGAATTTTTCAGCCAAATTGAATGAGTTGTTGATCTGATTCCCTTATTTAGTTGTAGACTTTTGATTTATTACTAGATGTAGGTTAGGCGGCAGCTCGGTGCATATCGGGGTTGTTTTTCAGGAGGCGAGGCAAATGTTTGAAATCGTTGAAAAGGAGCAGACCGGCACGATCATCAAGGTGATCGGTGTCGGTGGCGCCGGCGGCAATGCCGTCGACCACATGATCCGGGAAGGGGTGCAGGGCGTCGAATTCATCGTCGCCAACACTGATGCACAGGCGCTCAATCGCTGTCTCGCTCCGAACAAGATCCAGCTGGGCAACTCGGGTCTGGGCGCGGGCTCGAAGCCCGAGGCCGGCCGTGCCGCGGCGCAGGATTCGCGCGAAGCGATCGCGGCGGCGCTCGATGGCGCCCACATGTGCTTCATCACCGGCGGCATGGGTGGCGGCACCGGCACCGGCGCGGCGCCGGTCGTCGCCGAGATCGCCAAGGAGATGGGCATCCTGACCGTCGCGGTGGTGACCAAGCCCTTCGACTTCGAGAACCGCCTGCGCGTCGCGGAAAGCGGCGTCGAGGAGCTGACCCGCTACGTCGACTCGCTGATCATCGTCCTCAACGACAAGCTGCTCGAAGTTTACGGCGACGACGCCGGCTTCGAGGACTGCTTCCGTTCGGCCGACAACGTGCTGCGCAGCGCCGTTGGCGGCATCGCCGAGATCATCAACGTGCCGGGCCTGGTGAACGTCGACTTCCAGGACGTGCGCACCGCGATGGGCGAGATGGGCCGTGCGATGATGGGTTCGGCCGAAGCCTCCGGCATGGACCGCGCACGCATCGCCGCCGAGCAGGCCGCCGTGAGCCCGCTGCTCGAGGGCACCGAACTGTCCGGCGCGCGCTGCGTGCTGATCAACATCACCGCCAGCCGTTCGCTGAAGATGTCCGAAGTGCGCGACGCCGTGAAGACCGTCCAGGCCTTCGCCGCGCCCGAAGCCTTCGTCAAGTACGGCACGGTGTTCGACGAGGCGATGGAAGATTGCGTCCGCGTCACCGTCGTCGCGACCGGCCTCGGCGTGCCGCGCGCTGCGCGCCAGCCGGTGATGCAGGTGGTGCAGGGCACCGGAACGTATGGTCCCTCGGTCGGCGGCATCGACCTGACCAACCTGGACGTTCCGGCGGTCATCCGCACCAACCGCCGCACGACGGTCGAGGCGATGAGCGCCAACGGCATGGGGACCTACGACATCCCGGCCTTCCTGCGCAAGCAGGCCGACTGAGCACCGCCGGCTCCGCCCATTACGGGCGCGTGCTGTGGACCGTCGCCTCCGGTCCGCGGCATGCGCCCGTTTCCGTTCCTGCCGGCGATGCAGGGGCTTGATGGCGATTCGCAGCAACGCAGTGTTGCATGTTGCGTTGCAACCAAACTTGCCGCGTGATCCCGTGTGTGCGTGCTAAACTGCTGTCGTGTAACGGGAATTTAACAATGATCAGGCAGCGCACCCTCAAATCGCTCATCAAGGCCACCGGCGTCGGTCTGCACGGCGGACGCAAGGTCCAACTGGTGCTGCGCCCGGCTGCGCCCGATACGGGCATCGTCTTCCACCGCGTCGATCTCGATCCGGTCGTGGACTTCCCGGCCGATCCGTATTCGGTGTGCGACACGCGCATGTGCTCGGGGCTCGAGCGCGACGGCGCCAAAGTCGGCACCGTCGAACACCTGATGTCGGCCCTCGCCGGACTCGGCATCGACAATCTGCACGTCGACGTCGACGCACCGGAAATTCCCATTCTCGATGGCAGCGCGGGTCCCTTCGTCTTCCTGCTGCAGTCCGCGGGTATCGAGGAACAGCAGGCGCCCAAACGCTTCCTGCGCGTGACGAAGGCCGTCGAGTACCGCGAGGACGACAAGTGGGTGCGCCTCGAGCCCTACGACGGTTTCAGGCTGGATTTCTCCATCGTGTTCAACCACCCGGCGATCGACAAGACCTCGACCCAGGTGAGCATCGATTTTGCCGAGCACTCCTACGTTCGCGACGTCGCCCGCGCGCGCACCTTCGGCTTCATGCAGGACGTGGAGTTCATGCGCGCCAACGGCCTGGCTCTGGGCGGCAGCCTGGACAACGCGATCGTGATGGATGAGTACCGCGTGCTCAATACGGAAGGTTTGCGCTACGTGGACGAGTTCGTCAAGCACAAGGTCCTGGATGCGATCGGCGACCTCTACCTATGCGGCCACCCGCTCCTGGCCCGCTATTCCGCGCACAAGGCCGGGCATGCGCTGAACAACCAGGTGCTGCGCGTGCTGCTGGAAGACAGCAGCGCCTGGGAAGTCGTGACGTTCGAGCAGGACGCCGCGACCCCGGCCGCGGTCAGCCACCAGTTCGAACTCTCGCTCGCCGCCTGAGCGCCCGGCGATGCTGGTGATCCGCCTGTTCGCCATCCTCGCGGTGATCGGCATCGGCGGCTCGCTCGTCGCGTGGCTGCTCACCGGCAACCCCAAGTACCGCCTGTGGGCGTGGAACTGTTTGCGCGCGGGAATCGTCGTGCTGTTCGTGTTCCTCGCGCTGTTCGCGCTCGAACGCGTGTTCGTGCCGTTCGTGTAGCCTTCGCCGACTGCGAGATACGGCTCCGGCCGAATCCGTCAACGAGCGCTCGCTGATTTTCGGTACGCCCGACCGATAATCAGTCGCGACGGCTGCGCCGGACCAGGCGTTCGAGTGATTCGCGCAGCGGCGAATCCGCCGGCAGCGTGGCCGAGAAATCCTCGATGCTGCGGCTGCCGCCTTCCGAGATCGTGCGCTGCGGCGGAGGGCGTCGCTCCTCGCGTGTCTCGAGCACTTTCACCTTCACCTGCACGGTCTTGATCTGTAGTCCGGCCACCGCAAACTGCTGGGCCAGCGACGGCGCGATCTGCTTCAGGCGCGCGGCCGCAGCGCCGCCGTTGGCGAGCAGCACCAGCGTGTCGCCCTTCAGGTTGGCGACCGAGCAGGCCGATGCGAGCGCGGGCGGGAGCTGCTGCTGGAGCAGGGTCTGCAGGCGCATCAGGCGCGCCGCGTGGTCCTTCAGGCGAGCGAGAGCGTCGCCGGTGCCCAGGAAGCGCTGGATGAGCTGGGTCATTGTGGTGCCGAAGTCGGAGTGCACCCAGATGGTAGGTCGCGCAGTCCCGGGCCGCAAGGGCGGCCCCCCGGCTACGCACGCGCTCCGTCGCCGCATCCTCTGCAGGGGCTTGCGGCCGGCATGCTAAACTTCCCGCTTTGCCGAATCGGTCCCACCAGATACCCACATGATTTCCGGCCTGCTCAAGAAAATTTTCGGTAGTCGCAACGACCGCCTCATCCGCCAGTATTCCCAGACGGTACGCACCATCAATGCCCTGGAGCCGACGATCTCGGCCCTGACGGACGAGGCCCTGCGGGCCAGGACGGACGAATTCAGGCAGCGCGTCGCCAACGGCGAAAGTCTCGACAGCCTGCTGCCGGAAGCCTTCGCGGTCGTGCGCGAGGCGGCGAAGCGCGTCCACGGCATGCGCCACTTCGACGTGCAGCTTGTCGGCGGCATGGTGCAGCACAACGGCAAAATCTCGGAAATGCGCACCGGCGAGGGCAAGACGCTCGTCGCGACGCTGCCGGCCTACCTCAACGCGTTGGCGGGCAAGGGTGTGCACGTCGTGACCGTCAACGACTACCTTGCGAGCCGCGACGCCGACTGGATGGGGCGCATCTACGGTTTTCTCGGGCTGACGACGGGGTGCAACCTGTCGCGCATGGGGCACGAGGAAAAGCAGGCTGCCTACGCAGCCGACATCACCTACGGCACGAACAACGAATTCGGCTTCGACTACCTGCGCGACAACATGGTGTACTCCACCAGCGAGCGCGTGCAGCGCAGCCTCAACTTCGCGATCGTCGACGAGGTCGATTCCATCCTGATCGACGAGGCGCGCACCCCGCTGATCATCTCCGGCCAGGCCGAGGATCACACGGAGCTGTACCTCAAGCTCAACCAGGTGGTCCCGGTGCTCACGCAGCAGGAGAGCGAGGGTGAGGGCGAGGGCGAGGAGATCACCAAGCCCGGCGACTACACGCTGGACCTCAAGGCGCGCCAGGTGCTCCTCACCGAGCAGGGGCACGAGAACGCCGAGCAGATCCTCACGCGCATGGGCCTGCTGGCCGAGGGAACGAGCCTGTACGACCCGGGCAACATCCTGCTCGTGCACCATCTTTACGCGGCCCTGCGCGCACACGCGCTGTACTTCAAGGACCAGCACTACGTCGTGCAGAACAACGAGGTGGTGATCGTCGATGAATTCACCGGCCGCCTGATGGCCGGACGCCGCTGGTCCGAGGGCCTGCACCAGGCGGTCGAGGCCAAGGAAGGCGTGCGCATCCAGGCCGAGAACCAGACGCTCGCGTCGATCACCTTCCAGAACTACTTCCGCATGTACGGCAAGCTCGCCGGCATGACCGGCACGGCCGACACGGAAGCCTACGAGTTCCACCAGATCTACGGCCTGGAAACGGTCGTGGTCCCCACCAACCGGCCGATGCAGCGTCGCGACGACAACGACAAGGTTTACCGCACCGCGAACGAGAAGTGGGACGCGGTGATCGCCGACATCCGCGAATGCGTCGGTCGCGGCCAGCCGGTGCTGGTGGGCACGACCTCGATCGAGATCAACGAATTCCTCTCCGGGCTGCTGCAGCGCGAGAAGCTGCCTCATCAGCTGCTCAACGCCAAACAGCACGAACACGAAGCCGAGATCGTCGCGCAGGCGGGGCGTCCGGGTGTGATCACGATCGCGACGAACATGGCCGGTCGCGGTACCGACATCGTGCTCGGCGGCAGCATCGAGCGCCAGATCGCGGCGATCCGCGACGACGAAGCGCTGACGAAGGAACAGAAGGACGCGCGCATCGCCGGGATGCGCACGGAATGGCAGAAAGTGCACGAGCAGGTGCTCGCGGCGGGCGGACTGCACATCGTCGGCACCGAACGCCACGAGTCGCGCCGCATCGACAATCAGCTGCGCGGCCGTGCCGGCCGCCAGGGCGACCCGGGCAGCTCGCGCTTCTACCTCTCGCTCGAAGACCCGCTGATGAAGATCTTCGCCGGCGAACGCCTGAACGCGATCATGGTGCGCCTGAAGATGCCCGAGGGCGAGGCGATCGAGCATGCGATGGTCACGCGCTCGCTCGAGTCCGCGCAACGCAAGGTCGAGCAGCGCAACTTCGACATCCGCAAGCAGCTGCTCGAATATGACGATGTCGCCAACGACCAGCGCAAGGTGATCTACCAGCAGCGTAATGAACTGCTTGAGAGCGAGGAGATCTCGGACACGATCCATGCGATGCGCCAAGGGGTGCTGCACGACGCCTTCCGCATCTACGTGCCGGTCGACAGCGTCGAGGAGCAGTGGGACATCCCCGCACTGGAACAGGCCCTCGCGGCGGAATTCCAGCTCCGCCTCCCGGTGGGCGAGTGGTTGAAGGTCGAGTCGAATCTGGACGACGAGACCATTCTCAAGCGTATCCTTGGCGCTGCCGACGAGGGCTATGCAGCGAAGGTCGCCCAGGTCGACGCGGGGGCGTGGCACAAGTTCGAGCGCGACGTGATGCTGCAGAGCCTCGACACGCACTGGCGCGAGCACTTGGCTGCGCTGGACCATCTGCGGCAGGGCATTCATCTGCGCGGCTACGCCCAGAAAAACCCGAAGCAGGAATACAAGCGCGAGGCCTTCGAGCTTTTCGAGGGCTTGCTCGAGTCCGTGCGCAGCGAAGTGTCCAAGCTGCTGATGACCGTCCAGGTCCGCACAGAGTCGCAGCTGGAGGAGGCCGAGCGTCCGCCCGAGCTGGACAACGTGCAGTACCACCACGCGGACTACGACGAGGCGCTCGGCTCCGCGTCGCAGGAGCAGGAAGGCGGCGTTGCCGTTGCGCAGGCTCCCAAGGTCGGGCGCAACGACGCCTGCCCCTGCGGTTCGGGGAAGAAGTACAAGCACTGCCACGGCAAGCTGAGCTGAGGGACGATGGGCGGCACGACGCTTCTCCGCTGCGTCCCTGAACGGCCCTGTGCGGGCCGTTTTTGGCTTCACGCGCAGCCTTTCCGTGCATGACCGGCCCGGCCGATCCCAAGGGCAGGCGCCCCGGCGAGCCCGCACTTTTTCCGGAACTGCAGCTCGGCGTTCCGGTGGACGCCGCCGGGCAGGCGGAGCGCGAGCCGCGTGGCCTCGGTGAGTGGGTTGCCTTCATTCGCGACCAGGAGATGCCGGCGCTCGGCGCGACGGTAGCGCTGATCCATTCCGTCACGGAGGATGATAAATCCCCGACCGGCAAGCTCGCCCAGGCCATCCTGCAGGACGCGGCAATGACCGCGAAGGTGCTCAAGCTCGCCAACAGCGTCCTGTACAACCCCTCGCGCCAGGTCGTGAGTACGATCAGCCGCGCCATCGTGGTGCTCGGCTTCAATGCCGTCGCGGAAATCGCGGTTGCGATCCGCGTGATCGATGCCCTTCTGGCCGGCGGTGTCCGGCAGCGTGTCGTGAACGAGATGGCGCGCGTATTCCATGCGGCGGTTCAGGCGCGCGCACTGGCCGCGCTGCGACGCGACGGGCGCAGCGAAGAGGTCTTCATTGCCGCATTGCTGTCCCGGGTTGGCGAGATGGCGTTCTGGTGCTTCGGCGGCAAGCTCGCGCAGCGGCTGGACGAGGCCCTCGCCGCAGGCCAGTCCGACGACGAGGCGCAGATGAGCGTGCTCGGCTTTCGCTTGCGCCAGCTCTCGCAGGGGCTGGCGCGCGAATGGAAGCTCGGGCCGCTGCTCCAGTCCGTTCTCGATGGCAGCAGTCGCGGGGCAGTGCCGGAGCAGGCCATCCACTTCGCCCACCGCTTCGCGGTCGAGGTCGAAAACGGCTGGGACAGCCCGGGCCTGGAAAAGATCGTTCGCGGCTTGGCGACCTTTGCCGGACTTTCGTGCGAGGCGATGCGCGAGGAGCTTGTGGCCAACAGCGTCGAGGCGGCGCGCATTGCCGGATATTTCGGTGCCGCCGAAGTCGGGGAGCTGATTCCGCGGCCGACGCCCGCCGCGGGTGCCCCGGAACCCGAAGAGGCCGACGCGGCTGAAACCCTCGCGATGGAGCCCGATCCGCATCTCCAGCTCAGGATCCTGCGCGAGATTTCGGGCCGCATCGCGGCGGGTGCGAACCTCAACGAGATCCTGCAACTCGTGCTCGAAGGGATCTATCGCGGCGTCGGCTTCGATCGCGTGTTGTTCGCGCTGATGTCGCAGAACCGGCTGCAACTGGTCGGCAAGACCTCGCTCGGCGGCGGGGCCGAGGCATTGCGGCAGGCATTCATCTTTTCCCTCGACGGCACGGCCGGGGATCTGTTCAACGAATTCTTCCGCAACCCGCGGGCGATGCGTTTCGGTCCCGGTCAGACGCCGCCGGGAATCCGGCTCGACCGCCTGCTGCAGGTGACCGATGCCGCGTGTGCCTGCATCGCTCCCATTCTCGCGCAGGGACGCCCGATCGGCCTTTTTTACGCCGACCGGTCCCATTCCGCGGAGGGTATCGATGACGAACGTTTCGAAGCCTTCCAGCTGTTTGCCCAGCAAGTCTCGCTCGCCGTCACGGCAGCCTCGTCCTCGCGCCAGAACGGCTGATGCGAGGCACTGCAGTGATGCCGTTGCCGGCATCCAATGAACCCGCGGCGGCACCTGCCGCCTTTTGTCCGATGGAGACCCGTCATGCCCGTTAACCTCTCGACCCCGGTTGCCGCGGAGCTGCGTCCGGTCGCAGGCGTTCGCCTCGGGGTTGCCGAAGCCGCGATCCGCAAGCTGAACCGTCGCGATCTGACCCTCATCGAAGTTGCGGCCGGCAGCCGCGTGGCGGGCGTGTTTACGCTCAACCGTTTCTGCGCCGCGCCGGTCCAGGTGTGCAAGGATCACCTTCCCGGCGGCAACGTCCGCGCGCTCGTGATCAATACCGGCGTCGCCAACGCAGGGACGGGCGAGGAAGGGCTGGCGAACGCCAACGCCACCTGTGCGGCCGTGGCCGGGCTGATGGGCTTCGCGCCCGAGCAGGTTCTGCCGTTTTCCACCGGCGTGATTCTCGAGCCACTGCCCGTCGACCGTCTGGTGGCCGGACTTCCTGCTGCCCAGGCCAATCTGCGTGCCGATGGCTGGTTCGATGCGGCGCACGCGATCATGACGACCGATACCGTGGCCAAGGCCGTATCGCGCCAGGTGACGATCGCGGGGCGCACGGTCACGCTGACCGGCATCAGCAAGGGCGCGGGCATGATCAAGCCCAACATGGCGACGATGCTCGGCTTTCTCGCCTGCGACGCCGCGATCTCGCAGTCCCTGCTGGACGCGCTCGCCCGCGAGGCGGCCGACCTGTCGTTCAACAGCATCACCGTCGACGGCGACACCTCGACCAACGACTCCTTCATCATCATCGCGACCGGCAAGGCGGGCAACGCCGAGATCAACGATCCGCTGGGCGAGGACTTCCGCGCGCTGCGCGAAGCGATCGTCGATGTCTCGATCAGCCTCGCCCAGGCGATCGTGCGCGATGGCGAAGGCGCGACCAAGTTCATGACGATTGCGGTCGAGGGCGGCAAGGACCGCGGGGAATGCCGCAAGGTCGCGTATGCGATCGGCCATTCGCCACTGGTCAAGACCGCCTTCTTCGCCTCCGACCCCAACCTCGGGCGCATCCTCGCGGCGATCGGCTACGCGGGTATCGACGATCTCGACGTGAGCGGGCTGCGCGTGTGGCTGGGGAGCGCCAGCGAGGAGGTGCTCGTCGCCGAGAACGGTGGCCGTGCGGCAACGTATCGCGAGGATGCCGGTGCGCGCGTGATGAAGGAGGCCGAGATCACCGTGCGGGTCGACCTCGGTCGCGGCCTCGAGCGCGCCACGGTGTGGACCTGCGATTTTTCCTACGACTACGTGAAGATCAACGCCGACTACCGGAGTTGATGTTTCGGCGCAAATCGCGCACTGGCTGCATTGCTATGCTGTACGTATAATCCGGAAAGCAGATCGACCCGGATCAAGATGGCAGACAAGCAGCAGTCAATGCGCGAATCGCGGAGTCAGGACGACCTCTCGCCCCTGTTCGACATCATGCTCGAAGGGGTGGTCGTGCGCGACGGTGCAGGCCGCATCACCGCCTGCAACCGCACGGCACAGCAGATCTACGGCCTTTCCGCGGCCGAACTCGAAGGTCATACCGCCGAAAGCCTGCCGGTCGGCTTCCTGTACGAGGACGGTTCTTCCTGTCCGCCCGACCAGCACCCGGCGATGGTCACGCTGCGTACCGGCCTGCCGCAGCGCGGCGTGGTGATGGGAATCGCCCATCCGGGGCAGGACCCGGTGTGGATACAGGTCAATAGTCAGCCGATTGCCGATTCCGCGGGCCGGATCACGTCGGTGATCACCAGCTTCGCCGACATTACGCCGATCAAGCGCGCCGAAGATGCGCTGCGAGCGAGCGAGGCGCGCAACCGAACCCTGGCCGAGGCGATCGCGCAGTCCGGCTGTTCGGTCATCATCACGAATGGCGACGGGCGCATCGAATACGTGAATCCGGCCTGCTGCAAGGCCTACGGCTACTCCGAGGAAGAGCTGATCGGGGCGCGGCCGAACATCTTCAAGTCCGGCGAAACGACGCAGGATGAGTACGCAAGCCTGTGGCGGACGATTCTTGCAGGGGAGACCTGGCGCGGCGAAATGTCGAATCGCAGCCGCGACGGCAGGCTGATCCGCGAGGCGGTATCCGTGTCGCCGGTGCGGGACGAGAGCGGCGAGGTCCGGCATTTCGTCGCCCTGAAGGAAGACATCACGCAGCTGCGCGAGGACGAGCGCAGGCGGCACGAACTGTTCGAGCGCGTTGCGCGGCTCGAGCGCATGGAACTCGTCGCGACGCTGGCGGGAGGCATCGCGCACGATTTCAACAACGTCCTCGCTGCCATCCTCGGCTACTCGCAACTCGCGGCCAAGCAGCTCAAACAGGACGGCGGGCAGGCGCGCGTGCTGAAGTACATCGAGGAGATCCGGGCGGCCGGCCAGCGTGCGCGGGAACTTATCCAGCAGCTCCTGAGTTTTCGCCGCGGTGGCGCGGTGCAGCCGGGGAGTTCCGAAATTGCCGTGATCGGCCGTGAGGCGGTCGGCCTGTTGCGTGCGACCCTTCCGGATACGCTTGCGGTGGTTGCCGAAATCGACCCCGACCTGCCGCGGCTATCCGTCGATCCGGCGCATGTCCATCAAATCATGATGAACCTGCTGATCAACGCGCGCGATGCGATCGCCGGTATCGGCACCATCCGCCTGACGGCCCGCCGCGTGTCCTTCGACGGCGCGCAGCGCTGCGACTCGTGCGGTCACGAGTTCCGCGGCGATTACGTGGCGATCATGGTGACGGACGTCGGCGTGGGGATCGCACCCGAGCACCGCGAAAAACTGTTCGAACCCTTCTTCACGACCAAGGATGTCGGGCAGGGGACCGGCATGGGGCTGGCCGTCGTGCATACCATGACTCACCTGTATGACGGCCACGTCCGCGTCGAATCCGAGCCAGGCAAGGGCACCGCCGTGCAAGTCGTGCTGCCGGTGCGGCTGCTCCAGGAGGGTGCCGCCGCGTAGTGCCGCTTCTCAGTGCAGCACGCGCGGCATCGCGAGCACGAAGGTCGGAATCTCGACGTCGAAGCGGTGTCCGTCCGCGGCGACCATCTGGTAGCTGCCTTGCATGGTGCCGACCGGAGTTTCGAGCACCGAGCCGCTCGAATAGCTGAACTGTTCTCCGGGGGCGAGCGCCGGTTGTTCGCCGATCACGCCCTGGCCACGCACTTCCTGCACCTTGCCGGCGCCGTCGGTGATGATCCAGTGGCGGCTCAGGAGCTGTGCGCCGACGGTGCCGACGTTGCTGATCGTGATGTGGTAGGCGAACACGTAGCGGTCTTCTTCCGGTGCGGACTGGCCGGGCACGTATTCGGCCACCGCGGTCACCTTGACTCGGTATTTGTCCGATTCGCTCATTGATCGTGTCTCTCAGGTGGGCGCCGTTGCTCGGGATCGCGTCCGGAGTGTCGAACACGCGAAGACGGCGCAGGAGGTTAAAATAACACTTTTGTCCGGAAATACCGCCATGTCCGTTTCACCCCTGACCGCTCTTTCCCCGCTCGACGGCCGTTACCATGAAAAGGTCGCGGGCCTGCGCGAGCATTTTTCCGAGCATGGTCTGATCCGCAATCGCGTGCGCGTCGAGATCGAATGGCTCAAGGCTCTGGCGGGCGAGCCGGGGCTGGCCGAGATCGCGCCGTTCTCGGCGGCGACCGTGGCGGAGCTCGACGGCGTCGTCGCGAAATTCTCCCCGGCCGACAGCGCCGCGGTGAAGGCCATTGAGGCGACCACCAACCATGACGTGAAGGCGATGGAGTACTGGCTCAAGGAGCGCCTGGGCCACAACGCCGAAGTCACCAAGGTGTCGGAGTTCATCCACTTCGCCTGCACCTCGGAAGACATCAACAACACCTCGCACGCGTTGATGCTGCGCGAAGGGCGCGATGCGGTGCTGCTGCCCGCGCTCGACAAGGTGATCGCGCGCTTCCGCGCGCTCGCTCACCTGCATGCCGACCTGCCGATGCTCTCGCGCACGCATGGTCAGCCCGCAAGCCCGACCACGCTGGGCAAGGAGATGGCCAACATCGCCGCACGCCTGCTCCGCGCACGCGCCGCGATCGCCGCAGTGTCGCTGACGGCTAAGTTCAATGGCGCGGTCGGCAACTATAATGCGCACCTGTCGGCTTGGCCGGCCTTCGACTGGGAAGGCTTCAACTGCCGTTTCATCGAATCGCTGGGGCTGGAATTCAACCCCTACACGATCCAGATCGAGCCGCACGATGCGATGGCGGAGCTGTTCGATGCGATCGCGCGCACCAACACGATCCTCATCGACGCCTGCCGCGACATCTGGATGTACATCTCCTTCGGCTACTTCAAGCAGAAGCTGAAGGAGGGCGAGGTCGGCTCGTCGACGATGCCGCACAAGGTCAATCCGATCGACTTCGAGAACGCCGAAGGCAACCTCGGCATCGCCAACGGCGTGTTGCGCCACTTCACCGAAAAGCTGCCGGTGTCGCGCATGCAGCGCGACCTCACCGACTCGACGGTGCTGCGCAACATGGGCGTGGGCTTCGGCCACACGGTGCTGGCGCTCGATTCCTGCCTGCGCGGCCTGAACAAGCTGGAAGCCGATCCTGCACGCCTCGCGGCCGATCTCGACGGTGCGTGGGAAGTCCTCGCGGAGCCGGTGCAGACGGTGATGCGCCGTTTCGGCATCGAGAACCCGTATGAGCAGCTGAAGGCGATGACGCGCGGCAAGGGCATCACGCGCGAGGCGCTGCAGGACTTCATCCGCACGCTGGCGATTCCGGAAGCCGACCGTCAGCGCCTGCTCGCCATGACGCCGGCAAGCTACGCGGGCAAGGCGGCGGAGCTCGCGAAGCGCATCTAAGCGCTGGCCGGCTGCGGCCGGCATGGTCCCTGACGACGAACGCCACCTGCGGGTGGCGTTTCCTTTGAAACGACGGAAAGGAAGCAGTAATGGCGTTTGCCGACAATCTCAAGCAGCTACCCAAGGTGTCGCACCTCGCGGCCCTCAATCTCCTCGACGGCGAAGGCGCGGTCGTCGCGACGATCGAGAACAAGCCCGGTCAGGCCGGTTCGCTGGCGGTGTACAACCACCTCGCCCAGCTCTACGGTTCGATCAGTGCCGAGGCGGCGAAGAAGGGGCTGGAACTGTACGCGGAGCACACCGAGGACGCGCGCCTGAATCCGGGCAAGCATCCGAACATCGACCGGCTGATCGGAATCATCGAGCGCGGCGAGGTGTTGCGCGTGAAGCAGGTGTTCGCGGTCTGAGCGGATAGCGGCGAATAGGAGCGGGTGCGCCGTCGGCGTGCCCGCGCGCTTCAGGCGCCGCCCAGGCCGAAGAAGTCGCGTATCCCCAGCATGCCGATCTGGAAACCGATGGCGACCAGGATCAGGCCCATGAAGCGGGTGAAGATGCGTTCGACGCGCGGCGTGGCCAGTCGCTGGCGCACGAGTGCGAGGCGCAGCGTCGCCCACAGCACGGCCGCGGTCGCGACCGACGCGAGCAGTGCAATGACCGGCAGGTAGAGGCGGGACGGGTAGGCCACCGACAGCGTGATCGCGGTCGTGATCGCGCCGGGACCGGCGACCAGCGGCATCGCGAAGGGGACGACGATGCGGTCCTCGACGTCCTCGGGCGAGGCCTCGTCGTGCTGGATGCCGCTGGGACTGCCGCGCAGCATGTCGAGGCCGACGAGGATGATGACCAGCCCGCCAGCGGTGCGGAAGGCGTCGAGCGAGATGCCGAAGAGCTCGAGGATGTAGCGGCCGCCGATCGCGGCGCCGGCGAGGATCGCCAGCACGGCCATCGCGGCCTGGCCGGCGGAGCGGCGTCGCGCCGCGACGGGCATGCTGGCGACGATGCCGAGAAACATCGGCGCGGCGATGATCGGGTTCGTGATCGCCAGGAGGCTGACGAAGGCCTGCAGAAACTCGTTCATCGCCGCGTGGAGACGGGGGTCAGACGACCGCCTCTTCCTTTTCCTTCTTCGGCTTCATGAATTGTTCGCGCGAGACGCCCAGCCACATCACCAGCGGGCTCGCAACCAGCACCGAGGAGTAGATGCCGAAGAGGATGCCGATGGTCAGCGCCATTGCGAAGTAATGCAGGGTCTCGCCGCCGAAGAGCAGCATCGCCAGCACCATCATCTGCGTGCTGCCGTGGGTGATGACGGTACGCGAGATCGTTGACGTGATCGCGTGGTCGAGCACTTCCGGCGTCGTCATGCCGCGCTTCTTCTTGAAGGTCTCGCGCACGCGGTCGAACACGACGACCGACTCGTTGACCGAGTAGCCCAGCACCGCGAGCACCGCAGCCAGCACCGGCAGCGAGAATTCCCACTGGAAGAACGCGAAGAAGCCCAGGATGATCACGACGTCGTGCAGGTTGGCGATGATCGCGGACACCGCGAAGCGCCACTCGAAGCGCATCGCCAGGTACACGACGATGCCGAAGATCACCAGCAGCAGTGCCATCGCGCCGTCCGACGCGAGCTCCTTGCCGACCTGCGGGCCGACGAATTCGACGCGCCGCAGTTCCGGTGCGCCGCCCACGGCGTGCAGCGTCGCCATCGTGCGCTCGGATACCTTGGTGGTGTCGAGATCCTCCCGGTTCGGCAGACGGATCAGTACATCGCGTGCGCTGCCGAAGTTCTGCACCTGAGCGTCCGGGTAGCCGCTGGTGGCGAGCGCGCTGCGGATCGGCTCCAGTTGGGGCGCTTCGGCGTAGGCGACCTCGACCAGCGTGCCGCCGGTGAATTCCACCGACAGGTGCAGGCCGCGCGTCGCGAGGAAGAACACCGCCAGCACGAACGTGATCAACGAGATGATGTTGAACGTCAGCGCGTGGCGCATGAACGGGATGTCTTTCTTGATGCGGAAGAATTCCATTTTTCAGCCCTGTTTTCAGCCTAGTGCGTGCGCGGCGCTCAGTTGCCCGGCTTCCAGATCTGTCCGATCGACAGCGATTCGACCTTGCGGCGGCGACCGTAGATGAAGTTCGCGAGCATGCGCGAGATCAGGATGGCGCTGAACATCGAGGTCAGGATGCCCAGGCAATGCACGACGGCGAAGCCGCGCACCGGGCCCGAGCCGAACACCAGCAGCGCGATGCCGGCGATCAGCGTCGTGATGTTGGAGTCGAGAATCGTGTCGAAGGCACGCTCGTAGCCGGCATGGATCGCGGCCTGCGGCGAGACGCCGTTGCGCAGCTCCTCGCGGATGCGCTCGTTGATCAGCACGTTCGCGTCGATCGCCATGCCCAAGGTCAGCGCCATCGCCGCAATGCCGGGCAGCGTCAGCGTCGCCTGCAGCAGCGACAGCAGGGCGACGAGCAGGAGCAGGTTGGCTGCAAGCGCGATCACCGACACGAGGCCGAACAGCATGTAGTAGGCGCTCATGAAGATCGCGATCGCGACGAAGCCCCACAGCGTCGAGTGGAAGCCCTTGGCGATGTTCTCGGCGCCGAGGCTCGGGCCGACGGTGCGTTCCTCGATGATCTCCATCGGTGCGGCGAGGCTGCCGGCACGCAGCAGCAGCGCGACGTCGCTCGCTTCTTGGGTGGTCATGCGGCCCGAGATCTGCACGCGTCCGCCGCCGATCTCGGTGCGGATCACCGGCGCGGTCACGACCTCGCCCTTGCCCTTCTCGATCAGCAGGATGGCCATGCGCTTGCCGACATTCTCGCGCGTGACGTCGCGGAAGATGCGGCTGCCGGCGGCGTCCAGCGTCAGATGCACCGCGGGTTCGTTGGTCTGGCCGTCGAAGCCCGGCTGGGCGTCGGTGAGACGGTCGCCGGTGAGCACGACCTGGTTGCGCACGAGGATGGGTGAGCCGCCGCGTTCGTTGTAGAGCTCGGTGCCCAGCGGCACGCTGCCCGCAAGGGCGCCTTCGAGCGCGCCCGGCGTCTCGTCGACGAGGCGCACCTCGAGCGTCGCGGTGCGGCCGAGGATGTCCTTGGCCTTGGCGACGTCCTGCACGCCGGGCAGCTGCACGACGATGCGGTCGAGGCCTTGCTGCTGGATCACCGGTTCGGCGACGCCGAGTTCGTTGATACGGTTGTGCAGCGTGGTGATGTTCTGCTTGATCGCGAAGTCGCGGATGTTCTTCTGGGCGTTCTGGCTCAGGGTCGCGACGAGCTTCAGGTCGTCGGCTGCGTCGTCACGGTCGGCGAGCTGCAGGTCCGCGGTGCCGGCGGAGATCGCCTTGCGCGCCGCTTCGCGCTGTTCGGCGTCACGGAAGCGCAGCAGCACGTTGTTGCCTTCGCGGGTGATGCCGGCGTGGCGCACGTTCTTGTCGCGCATCAGGGTGCGCAGGTCCGCGGCGGTCGCGTCGAGGCGCTTGGTGATCGCGCCGGGCATGTCCACCTGGAGCAGGAAATGCACGCCGCCGCGCAGATCGAGGCCGAGGTACATCGGCAGCGCGTTGATCGCGGTGAGCCAGTTCGGCGAGGCGGAAAGCAGGTTCAGCGCGACGACGTAGGACGGATCGCGCGGGTCCGGATTCAGGCGCTTCTCGATCGCGTCCTTCGCGCGCAGCTGCACGTCGGTGCTGGGCACGCGCACGCGGATGCTGTTGGCGTCGATGAACAGCCCGGTGTACTCGATCCCGGCGTCCCGCAGCGTCTGCTCGATCGTGCCGTTAAGGGAGGCATCGAGCTTGAGCGTGGCTTTTCCGCTGGAGATCTGGACCGCGGGCACTTCGCCGTAGAAGTTGGGAAGGGTGTAAATCAGGCCGAGGAACAGGACCAGACCGATGAGAATGTTCTTCCAGAGCGGATAGCGGTTCATGACTTGGATGGGCTGGAAAGAGGAGGCGACGGAAAGTCGCGGTTGCGCAGCGCCGGCGTGGCCGGCGCATCACGCGCGCCCTTACAGGGTCTTCAGCGTGCCCTTCGGCAGCACGGTGGCGACGGCCTGGTTCTGCACGAGGATGTTGACGTTGTCCGCGATTTCGATGCGCAGGAAGCTGTCGCCGACCTGGGTCACGCGGCCGGCGATGCCGCCCTGGGTGACGATCTCATCGCCCTTCGCGAGCGCGGAGACCATCGCCTTGTGCTCCTTCGCACGCTTCATCTGCGGGCGGATCATCAGGAACCACAGGACGATGAACATCAGGACCAGCGGCAGCATGCCCATCAGGCCGCCGGTGGGGTCGCCGCCGGCAGCAGCCTGGGCGTATGCGTTGGAAATGAACACGGGTGAGACTCCGGGTGGTTGCTTAAAGCGGGCGATTATAGCAGCAGGCCTTGGCGCGCCTGTGGCAACCGGAAGCGGGTGTTCTGCGTACTATTTGCCATCCGAGGGCAAACAGGCGCGGCGGGTGCCGCGCCCGGTCCGTCACTGCGTGCCCGTGTTGCGTTCGCTGCAGAAGCGCCCGAGGTAGGCAGCGAACTCGGCGGCGGCGATCGCCGCGCGCAGTTCGGCCGTTAGGACCTGGTAGTAGCGCAGGTTGTGGATCGTGTTGAGCATGCTGCCGAGAATCTCGCCGGCGCGGTGCAGGTGGTGCAGGTAAGCGCGGCTGAAGTTGCAGCAGGTGTAGCAGTCACACGACGGGTCTAGCGGGCGGGTGTCCTGCTTGTGGATGGCGTTCTTGATCTTGATGTCGCCGAAGCGCGTGAACAGCCAGCCGTTGCGCGCATTGCGCGTCGGCATCACGCAATCGAACATGTCGATGCCGGCGGCGACACCCGCGACGATGTCCTCGGGGGTGCCGACCCCCATCAGGTAGCGCGGCTTGTGCTGCGGCAGACGCGGCGCGGTGTGGGCGAGGATGCGCTCCATGTCTTCCTTGGGCTCGCCGACCGACAGGCCTCCGATTGCGTAGCCGTGGAAGCCGATGCCCTCGAGCGCGGCCAGCGACTCGTCGCGCAGGTCCTCGTACATGCCGCCCTGGACGATGCCGAACAGCGCGTTGGCGTTGCCCAGTTTGTCGAATTCGTCGCGCGAACGCTGCGCCCAGCGCTGCGACAGGCGCATCGACTTCGCCGCCTCGTCGCGCGTTGCGGGATAGGGCGTGCATTCGTCGAAGATCATCACGATGTCGGAGTTCAGCGTGTGCTGGATCTGCATCGAGATCTCGGGTGTGAGAAAGAGTTTCGCGCCGTCGATCGGGGACGCGAACTTCACCCCTTCCTCGCTGATCTTGCGCAATGCGCCGAGGCTGAATACCTGGAATCCGCCCGAGTCGGTGAGGATGGGTTTGTCCCAGCCCATGAAGCGGTGCAGGCCGCCGTGCGCGGCCACGACCTCGAGGCCGGGCCGCAGCCACAGGTGGAAGGTGTTGCCGAGGCAGATCTGCGCGCCGATGTCGTCGAGCGCGGCAGGCGTCATCGCCTTGACCGTGCCGTAAGTGCCGACCGGCATGAAGACCGGGGTTTCGACGACGCCGTGGGCGAGCGTGAGACGGCCGCGGCGGGCGGCGCCGTCCTGGGTGATCAGGTCAAATTGCATCGTTGCGGCGGGTGATGAACATGGCATCCCCGTAACTGAAGAATCGGTAGCCTTCGCGCACCGCGTGGGCGTAGGCGCGACGGATGGGGTCCATGCCGGCGAAAGCGGACACGAGCATCAGCAGGGTCGACTTCGGCAGATGGAAGTTAGTGATCAGGGCATCGGCGACGCGGAAGCGGTAGCCGGGGAGGATGAAGAGTTCCGTCTCGCCCACGCCGGCCCCGAGCTCGCCGTCCTGTGCGGCGCCTTCCAGCGCGCGCAGGCTGGTGGTGCCGACGGCGATGACGCGCTTGCCTGCTGCCTTCGTCCGCGCGATCGCTTCGACCGTTTCCTGCGGGATCACGTAGCGCTCGCGGTGCATGTGGTGCTCCCCGAGGTCATTGACGCGCACCGGCTGGAACGTGCCGGCACCGACGTGCAGCGTGACCCAGGCGCCGTTCACGCCCTTGCGCGTGAGGTCGGCGAGCATCTGCTGGTCGAAGTGCAGGCCGGCCGTCGGTGCCGCGACCGAGCCCGGTTCGCGCGCATAGACGGTCTGATAGCGCGACTCGTCATGGTCGTCCGCGGCGCGGTCGATGTAGGGGGGCAGGGGCAGCTTGCCGTGCCTTTCCAGCAGTGCGTGGAGGTCTTCGTCTTCGGGGAAGCGCAGATGGAAGAACTCTCCGGCGCGGCCGAGCACCGTGACGTCGAACGCGTCCGCCAGGCGCAGTCGCGTCCCCGCACGCGGCGACTTGCTCGCGCGCACCTGGGCAAGTGCCTCGTGCGGGCCGATCGCGCGCTCGATCAGCACTTCGACCTGTCCGCCGGTTTCCTTGGTCCCGTAAAGCCGGGCATGGATCACGCGCGTGTCGTTGAAGACGAGCAGGTCGCCGGGCTCGACGAGCGAGGGCAGGTCGCAGAAGCCGCGGTCGGCCAGTTCGCCACCGGAAAGGACAAGCAGACGGCTCGCACAGCGTTCCGCGAGCGGGGCCTGGGCGATCTGTTCGGGGGGGAGCAGGTAGTCGAAATCGTCAAGAGTAAGAGACATGCGCTTGCCGCTGGCTGGGGCTTTCATGGATAATGCGGCGCTTCCCGGGCCGGGATGGCGGAATCGGTAGACGCAGCGGATTCAAAATCCGCCGCCGCAAGGTGTGTGGGTTCGAGTCCCACTCCCGGCACCAGTCTTTCTCCAGCGGAAAGCGCAGCAAGGTCGCGGATTCTAGCAGAGTTCGCGGGAGGCGATTGTCCGCTGCGCGGTTCCCCGCCCGCCTGTTCCAGTCCGACATTCTCTCCGCGTGGCGGAGCCCGCCGAAGCGCAGCCGGGGGATATCCCGAGCCGCGCGGCGCAGCAATACACCGGAAGCAGCCGGGTCAGTCAATTTCAAGTTCTGAAAAAACTGAACGGCGTTCATTGTTGATCTTCTTTTTTGGAAGTGGGCGTGCGGCCATACTTCTTCTGCGGGCCGGCATGCCGGCTCATCACGAAGGAGATGGTGCAATGCGAATCGATCTGCAATGTAACGGTGTCGAACCCCCTGCCGGTCTGCGTGAATACGTCGCACGGCGGATGAAATTCGCAATCGGCCGCTTCCGCGATCAGATCAAGTGGGCGCGGATCAAGGTGGCAGACGTGAATGGGCCGCGGGGCGGCGTGGATAAGCGTTGCGTGGTACAACTACGTCTGCGCAACCTGCCCGACGTGGTCTTCGCGATCACCGAAGTCGAGGCACGCTCGGCGATCGACCGCGCGGCCGACCGTGTAGCGCAGGTGCTGGCCCGCCGGCTCGAACGCCAGCGCCGCATCGTGCGCGAGTTCCTGCCGGAAGCAGTGCCGGCCGGCGCCTGATGGATTTCACCTAAAACTCTAACTGAAGGAGGTAATCGGTCGATGGAAAACCGTATCGCAACCATGACCCGCCCGGAGGCTTCGGTCCTCTCGACCAATCGGGTCATCCGCAACACCTACATGCTCCTGTCGATGACGCTGGCCTTCTCGGCGGCGACCGCGGGGCTTTCGATGGCGCTGGGTCTGCCGCATCCGGGGCTGATCATCACGCTGGTGGGCTACTTCGGCCTGCTGTTCCTTACGACCAAGTTCCGCGACAGCGGCTTGGGCGTGCTGTTCGTGTTCGCGCTCACCGGCTTCATGGGCTTCACGCTGGGGCCGGTCGTGTCGAAGTATCTGGCGCTGCCCAACGGTCACCAGATCGTGATGCAGGCGATGGGCGGCACGGCGGCGATCTTCCTCGGTCTGTCGGCCTACGCGGTGACGACGCGCAAGGACTTCTCGTTCATGGGCGGTTTCCTGACCGTCGGTATCCTCGTCGCCTTCCTCGCCGGCCTCGGCGCGGTGTTCTTCGAGATGCCGGGCCTGTCGCTGGCCGTGTCGGCGATGTTCGTGCTGCTGATGTCGGGGCTGATCCTGTTCGAGACCAGCAACATCATCCACGGCGGCGAGACGAACTACGTGATGGCGACCGTGACGCTGTATGTGTCGATCTACAACCTCTTCACGAGCCTGCTGCACCTGCTCGGGGTCATGAACGACGACTGATGCCGTCGCGCCCGGCGAGGGCGCCGGCAAGCGGAACGGGGCGGCCTGCGGGTCGCCCCGTTTGCGTTTACGGGCGGCTCATGCCGCAGGCGCCTTCTTCATCTTCAACATGCGCATCAGGAGCTTGCGGGCTTCGTCGAGAAGCAGGACGCTGGATGCGACGAGGGCGGAGCGCAGCCAGTCTGCCCCCGACAGCGCGACGGTGCCGAAGACCGCCTGGGCGGGCGGCCAGTTGACGACCACGGCCTGCAGCGCGAGGACGCCGCAAAGGGCGAGCCACAGTTTGGCATTGCGCAGGAACTGGCGGTTGAAGGCGCTGCCGTATTCGCGGCGGGCGTTGAACACGTTGAAGAACTGGAACAGCACGAAGGTCGTGAAGGCCAGCGTGAGCGCGTATTGCTCGCCGTGCGTGTCGAGTGCGGAGTGGAAGAGCCACAGCGTGCCGACCATCATCGTGGCGCCATACAGGGCGAGGCGGCCGAGCCGGTGCAGGGTGAGGATGTGGGCTGCCTGCGGGCGCGGCGGCGCGCGCATGATGCCGGGGCGTGCGGGTTCGACGCCGAGCGTCATCGCCGGCGGGCCGTCCATGATGATGTTGATCCACAGCAACTGGATCGCGGTGAAGGGCGAGGGCAGGCCGGCGAGCGTCGCCGCGAGTACGGTGAGGATGGCGCCGATGTTGGTCGACAGCTGGAAGCGCACGAACTTGACGATGTTGTCGAAGATCACGCGGCCTTCCTCGACGGCGCGCACGATGGTCGCGAAGTTGTCGTCGGTGAGCACCATCGTCGCCGCTTCGCGCGTGACCGCGGTGCCGGTGATGCCCATCGCGATGCCGATGTCGGCGGCCTTGAGCGCGGGGGCGTCGTTCACGCCGTCGCCGGTCATCGCGACGACGTGTCCGTCGGCCTTCAGCGCCTTGACGATGCGCACCTTGTGCGCCGGCGACACGCGGGCGAAGACGGCGATCGAATCGATGCGGCGGGCAAGCGTCGCGTCGTCCATCGCATCGAGTTCGGCGCCGCTCGCGACTTCGCCCTGCAGGCCCAGTTCGCGCCCGATCGCGGCGGCGGTGGCCTTGTGGTCGCCGGTGATCATCTTGACGCGGATGCCCGCCTGACGGCAGCGCCGGATCGCGGCCGCGGCTTCGGCACGCGGCGGGTCCATGAGGCCGGCGATGCCGATGAAGGTCCAGTCGCGCGCCCATGCCCACAGGTCGCCGGCGGGGTCGAAATCCCGCGCGGGGATCTGCCTTCGCGCAACCGCGAGCACGCGCAGCGCCTGGCCGGCCAGCCGCTCGTTCTCCGCGGCGATGGTGGCGCGCACGCCGTCGTCGAGGGGGCGGTCGCTTGCGTCTTCCCTGTCACCTTCCCGGGCGCCCGAGTGCCACGCCGACGAGCGGGCGAGCAGCACGTCGGGGGCGCCCTTGATGCACATCTCCACGCAGTCACCGCGGTGGTGGAAGGTCGCCATGAACTTGTGCGCGGAATCGAAGGGGATCTCGGCGATGCGCGGGAGGTGTTCGCGCTCGGCGAGGGGGTCGATGCCGCCTTTCTGTGCCAGCACCCACAGTGCGCCTTCGGTGGGGTCTCCGACCAGTGCGGCCTCGCGCACGCTGGAGTCGGAACACAGCGCCATCGGCAGGAGCAGCGGGTGCAGGTCCGCGAGTCCTTCGCCGCAGATGCAGCCGGTTGCGTGATACCCCTCGCCGTCGACGGTGAAGCGGCAACCCGCGAACCACCCGGCGCGGGCGGTCATCTGGTTGAGCGTGAGGGTGCCGGTCTTGTCCGAGCAGATGACGGTCGTCGAGCCCAGGGTCTCGACCGCGGCGAGCTTCTTCAGGATCGCGCCGTTTTGCGCCATGCGCCACATGCCGATGGCGAGCGTGACGGTGACGACGGCCGGCAGGCCTTCGGGAATCGCCGCGACGGCGAGGGCGACGGCGGTCATCGTCGCCTGGATCCAGGGCAGGCCGCGCGCGGCATCCAGCGCGAAGATCACCGCGACGACGATCCCGGCGATCAGCGCCAGGCGCTTGCCGAGCACGTCGAGCTGGCGCTGCAGCGGGGTCTCGCTGTTGGTCGTGCTTGCGATCATGCCGGCGAGGCTGCCCATCTCGGTCGCCATGCCGGTCGTGACGACCAGCATTTCGGCACGGCCGCGGGTGACCACCGTGTTCATGTAGAGCATGTTCACGCGGTCGCCGAGGGTGAGTTCGGGCGCGTCCAGCGTGTCGGTGATCTTGCCGACGGACTGCGATTCCCCGGTCAGCGCCGCTTCGTCGACCTCCAGGTTGTGTGCGGCGAGCAGGCGTCCATCTGCGGGCACGCGGTCGCCCGCTTCGAGCAGCACGACGTCTCCGGGTACGAGGCTCGCCGCGTCGACTTCCATCAGTCTGCGGTCGCGCCGCACGCGGGCGCGCGCGGCTAGCATGTCCTTGAGCGCCGAGAGCGTGCGTTCGGCGCGGTGTTCCTGCCAGAAGCCGAGGCTGGCGTTCAGGACGACGACCACGAGGATGACGAGCGCGTCCTTGAGTTCGCCGATGGCCCAGGCGAGTGCCGACGCGAAGATCAGCACGACGATGAGGAAGCTGCGGAACTGGTCGAGGAACTTGAGCCAGGCGGGGCGGGGTGGCGTCTCGGCCAAGCGGTTTTCGCCGGTACGCGCAAGACGTTCGGCGGCATCCGCGCTGTCCAGTCCGCGGTCAGGATCGACTTCGAGGGCGGCCGCCGTGGCCGCCGGGCCAAGGGTGTGCCACCGGGTGTGCCAGGGTGTTTCGGGGGGCATCGCCGGACTGTCCTTGCGCAGGGCGGCGCGGCGCTTGCCGCGCTGCCGTCAATCGGCAGGCGGCGTGTCGGCCTGCGAGGGGGCTTCCTGTTCGGCCGAGATCTCGACCAGGCGCGTCGCGAGCACCTTGTCGATGCGCTTTCCGTCGAGGTCGACGACTTCGAGCCGCCAGTCTTCCCAAGTCGTGACGTCGCCGGTGTGCGGGATGCGGCCGAGCAGCCACATGACCATGCCGCTGAGCGTGTGGTAGCGGCCCTTGTCTTCTTCGGGGACGGCTTTGATCTCGAGGCGGTCCTTGAGTTCGGGGACCGGGATCATGCCGTCGAGCAGCCACGAGCCGTCCTCGCGCTGGACGGCCCAGGCCTCGTCGAGGCTGGACGGGCGGAACTCGCCGGTGACGGCTTCGAGCACGTCCTGCAGCGTGACCACGCCCTGGATCTCGCCGTACTCGTCGATCACGAACACCATGTGGGTGCTGGAGGCGCGGAACTGGTCGAGCAGTTCCATGCCGGTGAGCGATTCGGGGACGTAGATCGCGGGTTCGAGCTGTTTCGTGAGGTCGGGCGTGCCGCCCTTGAGGGTCTGGTTGAAGAGCTGTTTCGACGAGATGATGCCGAGGATGTCGTCGAGGCCGCCGCGGCACACGGGGAAGCGCGAGTGCTCGGATTCGGCCATGCGCGCGAGGTTGTCGTCGAGCGGCAGGTTGATGTCCAGCCACACGACGTCGGAGCGCGGGACCATCAGCGAGGCGATCTGCCGTTCGTCGAGGCGGAAGACGTTGCGCACCATCTCGTGCTCGTTCTTTTCGATGACGCCGGCTTCCGATCCTTCCTCGAGCAGGGCGTGGATCTCTTCTTCCGTGACGCCGGGGGCGGCCTCGTCGCGCTTGCCCAGCAGCGTGAGCAGCAGGGCTGTGGACCAGCTCAGCAGGCGCACGAAAGGGCGCGATGCGACGGAGAGCGCGTTCATCGGCCGGGCGACGAGGCGCGCGATCCCTTCCGGGTTGATCTGTCCGATGCGTTTCGGCACCAGTTCGCCGACGACGATGGAGACGTAGGTGATCACGACGACGACCAGCACGGTCGCGCCGATTTCGCTCGGGCGCTGCGCGAGGCCGAGCTCCTGCAGCCACATCGCGAGCGGCGCGGCGAGAGCGGCTTCGCCGACGATGCCGTTGAGGATGCCGATCGAGGTGATGCCGATCTGGATCGTCGACAGGAAGCGCGTCGGTTCCTCGCCGAGCTTGATCGCGACGACCGCAGCGGCGTCGCCGTCCTCGGCAAGGCGAGTGAGGCGCGCGCGGCGTGCGGTGACGAGCGCAATCTCGGACATGGCGAAGACCCCGTTGAGCAGGATCAGGGCGATGAGAAGGATGATTTCCATTTTCGCGGGCTATGCAGGACGGGGGCGCGCGATGCGTGCCGGCACGCACGACGTGCGTGCGGGGAGAATCGATTGCTGTGGAGTCGCGACGGCTCGGAGCGATCGCGCAGCCGTCGGGAGGGGGTGCCTGCAGTGCGCAAGGCATGCGGGCAATCGGTGTGCCCGGGCGGATCGGGTGTCGGGGCGCGCCGGACAACATCGACCGGGCGAGGTGCGGGCGCATGCGCCCGGAGGGCTCGCCAGGCGGGGCCTGCGGCGTGGATGAGGCAAAGTTCGACTACCCATAGCGCGGAGTTCGTGCAGACCCCGCTACTCCTTCCTTGTGTGCTGGATTTCAGCATGATGCATCAGTGCTGCGGTCGCTGTCACGCATCCGGGTGAAGGCCGCAATGCGATGCCGGCGTACGAAGCGTTACAATGGCGCGTTTTGGTTACTTGGAACGGGTCGGATGAAGACCACCTTTCTGGATTTCGAACAGCCGATTGCCGATCTCGAAGAGAAGATCGAGAAGCTGCGATTCGTGCAGGACGACTCGGCGGTGGATATCTCCGAGGAAATCTCTCGCCTCGAAGCCAAGAGCGAATCGCTCACGAAGGACCTTTACGCCAAGCTCACGCCCTGGCAGATCGCTCAGGTGGCGCGCCATCCGCAGCGTCCCTATACGCTGGACTACGCGCGCCACATCTTCACCGATTTCCAGGAATTGCACGGCGACCGTGCGTTCGCCGACGACAAGGCGATCGTCGGCGGGCTGGCGCGTTTCAACGGGCAGAGTTGCATGGTGATCGGCCACCAGAAAGGGCGCGACACGAAGGAGAAGATCCTGCGCAACTTCGGCATGCCGCGCCCCGAGGGTTACCGCAAGGCGCTGCGCCTGATGCGCACGGCGGAGAAGTTCGGGTTGCCGGTGTTCACCTTCGTCGATACGCCGGGCGCTTATCCGGGGATCGGCGCGGAGGAGCGCGGCCAGTCCGAGGCGATCGGCCGCAATCTGTACGTGATGGCCGAGCTCAAGGTGCCGATCATCGCCACGGTGATCGGCGAGGGCGGGTCGGGCGGCGCGCTGGCGATCGCGGTCGGCGACCAGGTGATGATGCTGCAGTATTCGACCTATTCGGTGATCTCGCCGGAAGGCTGCGCGTCCATCCTGTGGAAGAGCGCCGAGAGGGCCCCCGAGGCGGCCGAGACGATGGGCATCACGGCCGCGCGCCTGAAGTCGCTGGGGCTGATCGACCGCGTCGTCAATGAACCGGTGGGCGGCGCGCACCGCGACTATCGTGCGATGTCGCAGTCGCTCAAGCGGGCGCTGCAGGATGCGCTGCGCCAGGTCGCGGACCTGTCGCCGGCCGAACTCGTCGAGAAGCGTTTCGAGCGACTGATGAGTTATGGCCGCTACAAGGAACAGAACGCCGCCTGATCCGCTCGCGGAAGAGGCCGTCGCCGCCGTGCTGGCGGCGGCCGGCGTCGCGCCGGGCGAGACCCTGTGCGTGGCGCTGAGCGGCGGGGTCGATTCGACCGTGCTGCTGCACATCCTGGCGCGGCTGCGCGGGCGCGGCGGCTTCGCGCTCGCGGCGGCGCACGTCCACCACGGACTGAGTCCCAACGCGGACGCGTGGCTGGAGGCCTGCCGCGCGTCCTGCGACGCCCTCGGCGTCGCATTCCATCCCTTTCGAGTACATGTCCGGCGCGACGATCCGGCCGGTCCGGAGGCTGCCGCCCGTGCCGCGCGACACGCCGCGCTTGCCCGCGTGCCGTGCGACTGGCTGGCCTTCGGGCACCATCAGGACGATCAGGCCGAGACGCTGATGTTCCGCCTGCTGCGGGGGGCCGGGGTGCGCGGAGCGGGGGCGATGGCGGACGTGGAGCCGGGATCGCCGGGGCGGCTGCGGCCGCTGCTGGGCTTGCGGCGCGCGCAGATCGTCGCCTGCGCGCGAGCCCACGGGCTGACGTGGGTCGAGGATGAGAGCAACGTCGACGAGCGTTATGCGCGCAACCTGCTGCGTCACCGCGTGATGCCCGTGCTGGCGGAGGCTTTTCCGGGGGCTGTGCCGGTGCTGGCGCGTGCGGGCGCGCAGTTCCGCGAGGCGGACGGCCTGCTCGGGGATCTGGCGCGGCTCGACGAGGCGGCCTGCGGTGGGGCGGCCTGCGGTGGGGCGATGCTGGAGCGCGCGAAACTGTTGCGGCTGTCCGACGAGCGCGTGCGCAACCTGCTGCGCTGGCGCATCCGTGCGATGGGGCTGGAGGCGCCGGCGCGGGCGCGGCTCGTCGAGGCGGTACGCCAGCTGCGGGCGGCGCCGGAGCAGGCGTTGCGGCTGCCGCTGGGGGCGGTGGTGTGCTGTGCCTATCGTGGCCGGCTGTGGCTGGAGCCGGAGGGCGGGATGGCGGTCCCCGACGCGGCGGTCTGGCACGGCGAGGCGGAGTTGGCGTGGGGGACGGGTGGGGTGGTTTTTGTGGAGGCGGTCGGCGAGGGGCTGAGCCGCGCGGCCCTCGAACATGCGCGGGAAGTGGTGCTGGGTCCGCGCTGGGCAGGGCTCGCGTTGCGCGAAGGCGTCGGCCGGCCGCGCCGCAGTTTCAAGAATCTGTGCCAGGAGGCCGGGATTCCGGCGTGGCTGCGCGACGGACTGCCGGTACTGAGGGTGGACGGCGCGGCGGCGTGGATCGGGGAGATCGGTGTGGCGGCGGAGTTCCGCTGCGCGCCGGGGGAGCCGGGCGTCGTGCCGGTGTGGCGGCGCTGAAGGCCGCGTGTAGCCGGCGTCGCGTGTTCAGAAGCCTTCGTTGAAGCCGCGCAGCTGGCGGCGGGCCTTCTTGGTCGGGCGACCGCGCAGGTCGCTGCCGGGCGCCGGGGCAAGGCGTCGTTCTTCCTTTTCGGCCGCGCGGCGGGCAGCGCTTGCGGGCGTTTCCTCGTACAGCTGCTGCGCCTCGACGGCCGGGCGGCGCTGTTCGTTGAGGCCGCGCACGATGACGGTCCATTGCGTGCCGCCGGCGACGATGTCGAGGCTGTCGCCGATGCGCAGTTCGCGCGCGGGCTTCACCGCCTGGCCGTTGAGCCTGACGTGGCCGCCTTCGATGGCCTGGTTGGCGAGCGAGCGGGTCTTGAAGAAGCGCGCGGCCCACAGCCATTTGTCGATGCGCATGCGCTCGGTGGCGGAGTGGCGGTCGGAGAGGTGATCGGGGGGCGGCACGCTGAAGCGGGTTCCGTTGCTGGGTTCAGTGGCCGCCGCGGTTGCGGACGAGGTTGACGAGCTGCGCGAGCTCGACGGCGGAGCGCACCTCCATCTTCTCGAAGACCTTGGAGCGGTGCGCTTCGACGGTGCGCATCGAGATGCACAGCTCGTCGGCGATGACCTTGTTGAACTTGCCGGCGAGGATCAGTTCCATGACTTCCTGTTCGCGCGCGGTGAGCAGGGCGAGGCGTGCCTCGACGGTTTCTCGCGTGGCTTCGGCGCGCTGGTTGTTGGCGTCGATCTCCAGCGCGCGCATGACGATGTCGACCAGATCGCTGTCGTTGAAGGGCTTTTCGATGAAGTCGAACGCGCCCTTCTTGAGTGCGGCGACGGCCATCGGCACGTCGCCATGGCCGGTGATGAAGATGACGGGCAGCTGGTTGCCGCGCTGGCGCAGCACGTCGAAGCATTCGAGGCCGCTCATGCCGTCCATGCGGATGTCGAGCACGGCACAGCCGCGCCAGCCGGGCTGCAGCGCCGCGAGGAAGCTTTCGGCGCTCGGCCACGTGGCGCACGCGACGTCGCGCGTCTTGAACAGCCACTGCAGGGCGTCGCGGATCGCTTCGTCGTCGTCGATGATGTGGGCGCAGGGCTGGGTCATGGGGTTTCCACGGGTAGCGACAGGGTGAAGATGGTACCGCCGTCTGGGTTGGTTTCGAAACCGAGCCGGCCATGGTGCAGTTCGGCGATGGAGCGGCAGATGTTGAGGCCCATGCCCATGCCTTCGGCCTTGGTCGTGAAGAAGGGTTCGAACAGGCGGCGGCCGGTCTCGGGGTCGATGCCGGTGCCGTTGTCGGCGACGCGCACGACGAGCGTGTCGCCCTCGCGCCGCGTGCTGACGCGCACGGTGCGCCGCGCGGGGGGATTGTCGCGCATGGCGTCCATGCCGTTGCGCACGAGATTCACGATGACCTGCTCGATCATCACGGGATCGGCGGCGACGGCCGGCAGCGCTTCCTCGAGCTCGGTCTCGATGCGCATGCCGCGCTTGGTCGAGTCGGCTTCGATCAGGCCGATCGCTTCGCGGATCATCAGGTTGATGTCGAGCGGCTCGCGCTTGGGCTCGGAGCGGCGCACGAAGTCGTGCACGCGGCGGATGATGTCGCCGGCGCGGCGCGCCTGCCGGCCGATGCGGTCGAAGATGTCCTTGAGCTCGGTGCGATCGATGGAGGGCTGTTCGAGGCGATTGAGACAGCCGGTGTTGTAGCTGGCGATCGCGGCGAGCGGCTGGTTGAGTTCGTGGGCGAGCGTGGAGGCCATCTCGCCCATCGTGATCAGGCGCGAGGTGGCCTGCAGGCGTTCTTCCTGCTGGCGCGCGAGCTCTTCGGCGCGTTTCTGTGCGGTGATGTCGAGCATCGAGCCCATCCAGCCGGTGTGCCGGCCGGCGGCGTCGATCAGCGGGGCTTCGAAGATCAGCGCGTCGAAGCGCTCGCCGTTCTTGCGCCGCAGGCGGAGTTCGAAGCCCTCGGGAGAGGCGTCGCCGCCGAGGATGCGGTCGTGGATCTCCTGCGTCTGCTGCAGGAACTCGGGATCCCAGTACGGCATCGGCGGCGTGCGGCCGATGAGCTCTTCCGCGCTGTAGCCGACCATCCGGCAGAAGGCGGGATTGACGTAGGTGATGCGTCCGTCGAGGTCGCGTGCGCGCAGGCCGGTGAGCATGGAGTCTTCCATCGCCCGCCGGAACAGGGATTCGCTGCGCAGGGCCTGTTCGGCCCGGTGGCGGCGTTGCAGTTCGCGGCGCAGTTGCAGCACGCTCCAGACCAGGATGCCGCCGAGCAGCAGGATGGAGCCGATCAGCAGGACCTGCACCCAGCGCGTTTCGCCCTGGTAGGCGGTGACCTGCAGCGTGAGGTCGCCGCCCGGGGGGTCGAAGGCCATCGAGTAGCTCTGGCGGTCGGACAGCGGCGCAACCTTGGATTTCGAGACGAGCTCGCGTCCGTCGCCGTCGAGCACGCTCACGCGGTAGCGCTCGGCGAACCACCAGGGCAGTTCGTGGGTGACGAGGTCGTGCAGCGAATAGACGCCCACCACTGCGCCCGCGAAGCCCCCCTCGGTATAGATCGGGACATGGACCTCGAACTGCTGGCGGTTGCCCGCGGCCGCATAGGCTTGGCCGTAGACCCGCCTTTCCAGCGCCTGGGCGAGCCGGAAGCTGGAAGCCGACTGTTCGCCCAGCGATTCCCCGAGCATTTCTCCTTCGCCGATGGGCGGCAGGGCGCCCTGCAGACGGCCTGCGGCGTCGAGCCACATCACGCGCACGAGGCCGTTTTCCGAGCGCACGAGCTGGCGCAGCGCGGCCGCGGCCTGCGGCTGGTGGCGATCGGCGGCGAGGATCTCCTGGCCGATCTGCGCAAGTTGCGCGGCATTGCGCTCGAGCTTGAACTGCAGGTTCTGCTCCATCCACAGCACGTCGCTGATGAGCGTGGCACGCTGCTCTTCCTCGTCGTAGCTGCGCGTGAGCCACACCAGCGCGGCGATCACCGCGAGGAACAGCAGCACCGTCAGGTAGGGCACCGCGGTGAGCCAGCGCTGCCGCGCGGATAGGGCGATCATTGAGCGAGGGCTCATCTGCGGGTGTCCGTGTCCGGCGTTGTGGATGTCCACAATGTAATAGAGGCGCGTGTCTTCATAGACTGGTAAAAGTGTCCGGCGCCTTTGGTTGCTGCACGGCACCCGCCCGGACATGGGTCAGGTAAATAACTATGCAATTTGGAGGAGATAGAGGAATGAAGATCCGCGCCCTTTTCATCGGTCTTGTCGCCATGGGGCTGTCCGCTGCCGCGGTCGCCGCCGATCCCGTAGTCATCAAGTTCAGCCACGTCGTCGCCAACGACACGCCCAAGGGCAAGGCTGCAGACAAGTTCAAGGAACTCGCCGAGAAGTACACCAAGGGGGCCGTCAAGGTCGAAGTCTACCCGAACAGCACGCTGTACAAGGACAAGGAAGAGATGGAGGCGCTGCAGCTGGGCGCCGTGCAGATGCTCGCCCCGTCGCTGGCGAAGTTCGGCCCGCTGGGCGTGAAGGAATTCGAAGTCTTCGATCTGCCCTACATTTTCGACGGCTACGACGACCTGCACAAGGTGACTCAGGGGGCTGTCGGCAAGCAGCTGCTTGGCAAGCTCGAGGCGCGCGGCATCAAGGGCCTGGCGTTCTGGGACAACGGCTTCAAGTCGCTGTCGGCGAACACGCCGATCAAGGCGCCCGAAGATGTGAAGGGCAAGAAGCTGCGCGTACAGTCGTCCAAGGTGCTCGAGGAGCAGATGCGTGCGCTCGGCGCGATCCCGCAGGTGATGGCCTTCTCCGAGGTGTATCAGGCGCTGCAGACCGGCGTCGTGGACGGCACCGAGAACCCGCATTCGAACCTCTATACGCAGAAGATGCATGAGGTGCAGAAGCACATGACCCTGACCGACCACGGCTACCTGGGTTATGCGGTGATCACCAACAAGAAGTTCTGGGACGGTCTGCCGGCCGAGGTGCGCGGCCAGCTCGACCAGGCGATGAAGGAGTCGTCCGAGTTCGCGAACAAGATCGCGCGCGAGGAGAACGACAAGGCCCTCGAGGCGGTGCGTGCGTCGGGCAAGACCGTGGTCTACAAGCCGACCGACGCCGAGAAGCTGGCGTTCAAGAAGGCGCTCGTGCCGGTGCACAAGAAGATGGAATCGCGCATCGGCGCCGAGACCATCCAGTCCATCTACAAGGACACCGGGTTCGACCCGTCGAAGCTGTAACTCGCCGTCGTAACTCACGACCCATAACCGATACGGCAATGACCCCGCCGCGCGCTTGCGTGGCGGGGAACCGGCCGTGCGACGGGAGAACTCCATGCTTAAAGTGCTCGATCACCTCGAGGAATGGCTCATCACCTTCCTCATGGGCGCGGCCACGCTCATCATCTTCGTGTCCGTCCTCCACCGCTACGGCTCCGGCCTGTCCATTCCGGGGCTGCAGGACTGGCTGCTGTCCCTGCATTTCGGCTGGGCGCAGGAGCTCACCATCATCATGTTCGTGTGGATGGCGAAGTTCGGCGCCGCCTACGGCGTGCGCACCGGCATCCACGTCGGCGTCGATGTGCTCATCAACCGCCTGTCGGACTCGAACCGCGCCAAGTTCGTCGTCATCGGCCTCGGTGCCGGGGCGCTGTTCACCGGCATCGTCGGTACGCTGGGCCTGACCTTCGTGCTCGAGAACGGCGCGCATTACCAGTTCCTGACCTGGTTCGGCATGGATGTCGGCGACCTCTATGAAGGCCCGACCACGCCCGACCTCGAATGGCCGACGTGGATCGTCTATTCGGCGATTCCGTTGGGCTCCTACCTGATGTGCTTCCGCTTCCTGCAGGTGATGGCGTCCTTCATCCGCACCGGCGAGCTGCCGCACCACGACCACGGTCACGTCGACGGCATCGACGAAGAGCACCTGCCGGTGGATGCCAACTACCTCGACATGGGCGACAACCTGCATCCGCACGACCTGAAGCATAAGCAGTTCGGAGAGAACGGCAACAAGGGTCGCGACGGCGGCCAGGGAGGCAAGCCATGAGCGCCGCAATCATCTTCGTCATCCTGCTGGTGCTGATGCTCACCGGCATGCCGATCTCGATCTCGCTGGGTCTGACGGTCCTGACCTTCCTGTTCACGATGACCCAGGTGCCGATCGAATCGGTCGCGCTGAAGCTGTTCACCGGCATCGAGAAGTTCGAGATCATGGCGATCCCGTTCTTCATCCTCGCCGGCAACTTCCTCACCCACGGCGGGGTCGCGCGGCGGATGATCAACTTCGCGACCTCGATGGTCGGCCACTGGTATGGCGGTCTCGGCCTTGGTGGCGTGATGGCCTGCGCGCTGTTCGCCGCGGTGTCGGGTTCCAGCCCGGCGACCGTGGTCGCGATCGGTGCGATCCTGCTGCCGGCAATGGTGAAGCAGGGCTTCCCGAACAAGTTCGGCGCCGGCGTCATCACCACCTCCGGGGCGCTGGGCATCCTGATCCCGCCGTCGATCGTGATGGTCATGTACTCGGTGTCGACCAACACCTCGGTCGGTGCGCTGTTCATGGCTGGCGTGGTGCCGGGCCTGATGCTCGCGCTGTTCCTGGGTTTCACGACCTGGTATCGCGCGCGCAAGTTCGACTACCCGCGCCAGCCCAAGGCGAGCGCCGTGGAGCGGCTGAAGGCCTTCAAAGAGTCTGCCTGGGGCCTGTTCCTGATCGTCGTGGTGATGGGCGGGATCTACTCGGGCATCTTCACGCCGACGGAAGCGGCCGCGATGAGCGCGGTGTATGCGTTCTTCGTCGCGGTGTTCGTGTACAAGGACCTGCGCATGTCCGACGTACCCAGGGTGCTGCTGAACTCCGCGAACATGAGCGCGATGCTGCTCTACATCATCACCAATGCGGTGCTGTTCTCCTTCCTGCTCACGCACGAGAACATCCCGCAGCAGATGGCGGACTTCATGATCGGCACCGGCGTGGGCGTGATCGGCTTCCTGATCATGGCCAACATCCTGATGCTGATCGCGGGCAACTTCATGGAGCCCTCGTCGATCGTGCTGATCCTCGCGCCGATCCTGTTCCCGATCGCGGTGAAGCTTGGCATCGATCCGGTGCATTTCGGCATCATCATGGTGGTGAACATGGAAGTGGGCATGTGTCATCCGCCGGTGGGCCTGAACCTGTATGTCGCCTCCGGCATCACGAAGATGGGGATCACCGAACTCACCGTCGCGGTATGGCCGTGGCTGGTGTCGATGCTGGTGTTCCTCGTGCTCGTGACTTACGTGCCGTGGATTTCGCTGGTCCTGCCCCGTGCGCTCGGCATGATGTAACGGGCTGCGCTCGACGGAAAAGCCCGCCCGTTCCGGCGGGCTTTTTTTCGCCCGCACCAGTCTGGAGTAGACTTGTTCATTGGCCGCACGCGGCCCACACGTCAAAGGACGATTCCGCGCAAATGACGATCTACCTGAAAGAAGAAGAGGTCGGCAGCCTGCTGGACATGCCGCTGGTGCTGGATGCCGTGGAACAGGTCATGGCCGCCCACGGGCGCGGCGAGACCGTGGACTTCCCGCGTCAGCGCGCGCGCCTGCCGGCGTCGATGACGCACCTGCTGCAGGGCGGCGTGCCGGACCTGAATCTCAGCGGTCTCAAGGTGTATACGTCCGCAGGCGGGCGTAACCGCTTCTGGGTTCATCTGTTCGATGCGACCAGCGGCGACCCTGTCGCGGTGCTGGAAGCGGACCGGCTCGGCATGATGCGGACCGGCGCGGCCGGCGGCGTCGCGACGAAGTGGCTGGCGCGGCCCGATGCGCGCGTGGCCGGCGTGTTCGGGTCGGGCTGGCAGGCGCAGGGGCAGGTGCTCGCCTTGTGCGCCGTGCGGCCGATCGAGCGCATCAAGGTGTTCGCGCGCAATCCGGAGCGACTCGCCGCCTTTTGTGCGCAGATGAGCCGCGAGACCGGGCGCGAGGTCGTGCCGGCTGCCAGCGCCGAGGACACCGTGCGCGGTTCGGACGTGGTCGTGACGATCACGACCTCACCCAAGCCGCTCTTCGATGCGAACTGGCTCGAAGAGGGCGCGCACATCACCGCGGCGGGATCCAACAGCCTGGCCCGCCAGGAACTGTCCGAAGCAGCGGTGCGGCGCGCGGCAGTGATCTGCGTCGATTCGCGCGAGATCGCCGTGCGTGAAGCGGGCGACCTGATGCCGCTGCTGGAGAAGGGGCGCACGCAGCCGGGGCGCTGGGTGGAACTGGGCGAAGTGATCGCCGGCGTGCGGCCCGGGCGCACCTCGCCCGGGCAGATCACGCTGTTCGAGTCGCAGGGCATGGCGATCCAGGACATCGCGGTCGCGGCGCGTGTCGTCGCCCTCGCGCGCGAACGCGGCCTCGGCTGCGAGTTGCCGTACTGAGGGCGGGCCGGGGAGCCGACGGGGCATGTCTGCCGTTTCGCCGATCCGCTTCGAGTTCTGCGCGCGCAGCGATGTCGGGCGGGTGCGCAAGCGCAACGAGGATTCGCTCGCGATCGATGAACGTCGCGGGTGGGCGGTGCTGGCGGACGGCATGGGAGGCTATCGTGGCGGCGACGTCGCATCGCGGATGGCCGTGGAGGTGACCCTGCAGCGCCTGCATCGCGAGCTGGTCGCCCCGGATGACGGTGTGCCGGTGCGCGTCGCGGCGGCGCTCGAGGCCGCCGCGCACGACGCCAATGCAGCCATCCGGGCCGAGGCAGCGCGCGACCCCAATCTGTCCGGCATGGGTTCGACGCTGGTCGTCGCGGTGTTTCTCGCCGATTGCGTGCTGATCGCACATGTCGGCGATTCGCGCATGTACCGGCTGCGCGGCGGCGTGCTGGAGCGACTGACGCGCGATCATACGATGCTGCAGGAGCTGTTGGATGCCGGCATCCTCGCGCCGGAGGACGTCGCGCACTCGCAGTTCCGCGGCCTGCTGACCCGTGGCCTGGGTGTCTCGCCACGGGTGCAGCCCGAGCCGGGAAACCATTCCGCCCGGCCCGGTGACGTCTTCCTGTTGTGTTCCGACGGCCTTACCGACATGCTCGACGACGCTGCGATCGCGGCGGTGCTGGTGCCTGTCGAATCGTTGGCGACTCGTCCCGAAGAAGCCGCCGACCGTCTGGTGGCGCTGGCCAACGCGCAGGGCGGGCGCGACAATATTTCCGTAATTCTGGTGCGCATGGCGGCATGAGCGCCGCATGACGAAGGAAAGGTAACGATGCCTAAGCTCATCCTCAGCATGGACGGTCTGGTACTCAAGGAAATCGCCCTCGACAAGGAAAAGATATCGATCGGGCGAAAGCCCAACAACGACATCCAGATCGACAACCTCGCGATCAGCGGCCAGCACGCGCTGATCACGACCATCCTCGAGGACTCCTTCCTCGAGGATCAGAACAGCACGAACGGCAGCTACGTGAACGGCCAGCCGGTGAAGAAGTGCGTGTTGCGCAACAACGACGTGATCGAACTCGGCAAGTACCGGCTCAAGTTCATCGCCGACGTGAAGCGGCGCGCGCGTGCGGATCGGGTGGAGCCGTCGGCTGCACTGCGCTCCTCTGCCGAGGCGCCATTCGCGGAGCAGCGAGGCGATGCGACGCAGATGCTGCCGCGGGAGGTAGTCGCGAGCGTGACGGCGGAAGAGGCGGAAGACAACTCGCGGCTGGGAATCGTCAAGGTCCTGACCGGGCCCACGGCAGGTCGCGAACTCCGGCTGGCGAAGGCGATGACCACGCTGGGCAAGCCCGGCGTACAGGTTGCCGTGATCACGCGGCGCCCCCAGGGCTACTTCATCGCCCATGCCGAGGGCGGGAGCCTTCCGCAGGTGAACAACCGCCCGATCGAGGCGGGTGCGCATCCGCTCAACGACGGCGACATCCTCGAGATCGCCGGCGTGCGCATGGCGTTCTCGCTCGTCGACTGAGCCTGGCCGTGTGCCTTAGTGCACGACGTTTCCGGAGGGTGGGTGCTAGCGTATCGGGGACGAAAAACGAGCTGCTGAGCCATCGGGTCGGGCGGCGCTGGAAGCGCGGGGGACGATGAAGCTGAAGGTGCTGGGCTGCAGCGGAGGCATTGGCGGACCCGAGGCCCGCACGACCGCCTTCCTCGCCGACGATGACATCCTGATCGACTGCGGCACCGGGGTTGGCGACCTGGCGCTGGACGAGCTCGCGGCCATCGACCATATCTTCGTCACGCACTCCCACATGGACCACATCGCGGCGATTCCGCTGATCGTCGATGCGGTCGGCGAACTGCGCGGCGTGCCGATCACTGTGTACGCGATCCCGGAAGTCCTGCGCATCCTGCGCGCCCACATCTTCAACTGGCTGATCTGGCCCGATTTCACGGCCATCCCCGACCGTCGCAGACCCTTCCTGCGGCTGCAGCCGATCACGGTCGGCGAGGACATCAGGCTCGGCACGCGCACGATCACCCCGCTGCCGGCGCTGCACAGCGTACCCGCGGTGGCCTACCGCCTCGACGGCGGCAACGGCCAGCTCGTGTATACGGGCGACACCACGTACTCGCCGGAACTGATTGCGGCAATCAACGCATGCCCCGACCTGCGCCACCTGATCATCGAGACCGCCTTTTCCGATGAGCAGCACGGCCTCGCGCTTGCGGCGCGCCACCTGAGTCCCGGCATGGTGGCGGCCTTCCTCAACGAGATCCGGAGCGCTCCCGAAGTACATATCAGTCACATCAAGCCGGGGCAGGGCGAGCGCGTCATGGCGCAGATCGCGGCGGCGGGGGCGCGTCTGCACGCATCCGCGTTGCATCAGGGGCAGGTCATCGAGTTCTGATTCTCGCGCTGCCCGGGTGCCGCTAGAATGGCCGGTTCCGAATGTTTGCCATTCAAACGTCCCGCACAGCAGGTACCCGCATGTCCATCAGCATGACGCAAGGAAGACCCGGAGCCGGGGGAGAGGTCGCGACGCGGCTGGCCTTCTTCAAGGGCCTGCAGGCGATCACCGCCCGTATCCACGCGAGCAAGGATATCGACGAGATCGTGTCCGAGCTGTCGTCCGAGCTGTGCTCGCTGTTCGCTGCGGAGCGCCTGTCGTTTTTCGTCGTCAATGAAAGCGGCTCGCACCTGGTGGCCCGGGTCAAGACCGGCCGCGGAGCGGCGCCGGGGGCGCGGCTGCCGATCGACGAGAGCAGCATTGCGGGCTATGTCGCGCTGACGGGCGAAACACTCAACCTGCACGATGTCTACGATGCCGCCGAACTCGCGGCGATCTCGCCGACGCTGCGGTTCCGCACGATCAGTGACAGCCTCGCCGGCGCCCGCACGCGGCAGATGCTGTGCGCGCCGATCGTCGATCCGAACAGCGGCAAGCTGCACGGCGTCATCCAGGTAATGAACCCCGCAAGCGGTGCGGATTTCTCGCCCGTCGCGAAGGAAGGCCTGCTGGGGCTGGCGCAGACCCTCGGGGTCGCCTTCGCGCAGCGCAGCAATGCGCCGGCGGCGCTGCGCTCGCGCTACGACGCGCTGATCGCGGACGGGCGCATCGTCACGGGCGAGATGGATGACGCGATGCGCATCTCGCGCGAGACCGGGGCCCACGTCGAGGACGTGCTGGTGGAAAAGTACGGCCTCACCCTGCCGCAGATCGGCGACGCGGCCGCACGCTTCTTCAACGTCGCGTACGAGCCTTTCCGCACCGATCGCGTCAAGCAGGTGGACCTGCTGCGCAACATCAAGCGCGAATACGTGCAGCAGAATCAGTGGCTGCCGCTGGAGGAGAGCAACGAGGGCATCGTCCTGCTCACCTACGATCCCGAGCAGGTGCGCGTGTCGCGCGTCGCCGAGAACGTGTTCCCGCGGAAGAAGCTCGCCTACCGCGTCACGACGCACTGCGAGTTCGAACAGACCGTCGACCACTACTTCGAGCCGACGATCGAGAGCGGTTCGGTCGATGACCTGCTGCACGACCTCATGGACGACGAGCAGGAGGGCTCGGTCGCCGACGACGTCTCCGCGGCGGCCGACAACGAGCTGGTGAAGCTCGTGAACAAGATCATCATCGACGCGCACCGCCAGGGCGCCTCGGACATCCACATCGAGCCGCGGCCGGGCAAGGAAAAGACGCTGATCCGCTTCCGCAAGGACGGCACGCTCGTGCCCTACATCCAGATCCCGGCGAGCTACCGCAATCCGCTCGTCACGCGCATCAAGATCATGTGCGACCTGGACATTTCCGAGCGCCGCAGGCCGCAGGACGGCAAGATCAAGTTCCGCAAATTCGCGCCGCTCGACATCGAGCTGCGCGTCGCCACGGTGCCGACCGCGGGCGGGATGGAAGACGTCGTGATGCGCCTGCTCGCCAACAGCGAGCCGCTGCCGCTCGACAAACTCGGGCTCAGTCCGCACAACCTCGCGCGCCTGAAGTCGGTGATCGTGAAGCCCTACGGCCTGTTCTTCGTGTGCGGCCCGACCGGCTCGGGCAAGACGACGACGCTGCATTCCATCCTCGGTCACATCAACACGCCCGAGACCAAGATCTGGACCGCCGAGGATCCGGTCGAAATCACGCAGAAGGGCCTGCGCCAGGTGCAGGTGAACCGCAAGGCGGGGCTGGATTTCGCGACCATGATGCGCTCCTTCCTGCGCGCCGATCCGGACGTGATCATGGTCGGCGAGATGCGCGACAAGGAGACCGTCTCGGTCGGCATCGAGGCCTCGCTCACCGGCCACCTCGTGTTCTCGACGCTGCACACCAACAGCGCGCCGGAATCGATCGTGCGCCTGCTCGACATGGGCATGGATCCGTTCAACTTCGGCGACGCGCTGCTCGGCGTGCTCGCGCAGCGCCTCACCAAGCGCCTGTGCAAGTGCAAGGAGTCCTATCGCCCGGACGACGGCGAAGTGCAGCAGATCCTCGACGAGTATTGCGAGGACATGGCGGGGACGCCGGATTTCCAGGCCGATCCGGCGGCGGCGCGCGCGGCTGTGCTGGCCCGGCTGAAGGCCGAGCATGGCGATGGCGACGGCCGATTCACGCTGTACCGCGCGGTGGGCTGCACCGAGTGCAACGGCGGCTATCGCGGGCGCGTCGGCCTGCACGAGCTGATGGTCGCCACCAACGAGGTCAAGCGCCTGATCCAGGAGCGCGCGCGCGTCGCGCAGTTGCTGGCGCTCGCGCTCGCGGAAGGCCTGCGCACGCTGCGCCAGGACGGCATCGAGAAGGTGCTCGCGGGCGTCACCGACATGGAGCAGGTACGGCGCGTGTGCGTGCGCTGATCGGATTGCGGGTGGTGCCGGATCGAAATGCCTGCCCGCCTGCGGGTAAAATCGTCGCACGAAATACAGGAGTTCCCCATGTACCGCATCGCCCCCAGCCTGCTTTCGGCCGACTTCGCCCGCCTCGGCGAGGAAGTGCGCAACGTCATCGCCGCCGGCGCGGACTGGATCCACTTCGACGTGATGGACAACCATTACGTGCCGAACCTCACGATCGGCCCGCTGGTGTGCGAGGCGATCCGCCCGCACACCGAGGCGCCGATCGACGTGCATCTGATGGTGAAGCCGGTCGACCGCATCATTCCCGACTTCGCCAAGGCCGGCGCGAACGTGATCACCTTCCACCCGGAAGCGTCCGACCACATCCACCGCACCCTCGCGCTGATCCGCGACCACGGCTGCAAGGCGGGCCTGGTGTTCAACCCGGCCACGCCGCTGCACTACCTTGACCACGCGCTCGACGACATCGACATGGTGCTGCTGATGAGCGTGAATCCCGGTTTCGGCGGGCAGAAGTTCATCCCCGGCACGCTCGGCAAGCTGCGCGCGACGCGCGAGCGGCTCGACGCCTATGAGGCGGCGAGCGGGCGCCGCATCCTGCTGCAGATCGATGGCGGCGTGAAGGTCGACAACATCGCCGAGATCGCCGCCGCGGGCGCCGACACCTTCGTCGCCGGCTCGGCGGTGTTCGGTGCAGGGCGCGACGGCGACCCCAACCGCTACGACAGCGTGATCGCCGCGCTGCGCGCCGAGCTCGCCAAGGTCAAACCGTGAGCGACTCCGTGAGCCTCGCGCGCTTTCCCGTGCGGGCGGTGCTGTTCGATCTCGACGGCACGCTCCTCGACACGATCCACGACCTGGCCGACGCCGCCAACCTGATGCTCGCCGAGATGGGGCGTACTGCGCGCCCGCTCGAACAGATCCATTCCTTCGTCGGCAAGGGCATCCCCAACCTCGTGCGCCGCTGCATGACCGAGGATGCGCACGCGGGCGAGGACGAGGTCGAACAGGCGGTCGTCGTGTTCAGGCGCCATTACGCGGTCGTGAACGGCCGCAGCACGCGCATCTACCCAGGCGTGGTCGAGACGCTGGAGGCGATGCGCGCGATGGACCTGAGGCTCGCGTGCGTCACGAACAAGGCCGAGGCCTTCACGCTGCCGCTGCTCGAGCGCATGGGCCTGACACCGTATTTCGGCGCGGTCGTCAGCGGCGACACGTTGCCGGTGAAGAAGCCCGACCCGGCGGTGCTGCACCATGCGTGCGAGTTGCTGGGCGTGTCGTCGCCGCAGGCGCTGATGATCGGCGATTCGGCCAACGACGCGCTCGCAGCACGCGGCGCGGGCATGCCGGTGCTGCTCGTGACCTATGGATATAGCGAAGGCATGCCGGTGGACACCATCGAATGCGATGGGCTACTATCGGTCGCTACCGGGGCGCTCGACCGCATCGCAGCGGCGTGAAGTTCCGGCGCATATCCGCAAGACTCCATCATCCGATCGAGACATCGTGACCTACAGGAACCGGGATTCGGTAAAGGAAAGCACCCAGTTTGTCGCCGCGCAACTGCGCTGGCGCGGCTGGCGCTCGTGGCCTGCGGGCCACTGATACGCGACTGCTTCGCGGGCGACGACTTGCCCGCACCCCTTGCCGAATCGAACCGTTTCCCGTGGAGTCTCCATGCTTGAGCAGGAATTCAACGCGCTGGCCGCGCAGGGCTACAACCGCATCCCGGTTACGCTCGAAACCTTCGCCGACCTCGACACCCCGCTGTCGATTTACCTGAAGCTCGCCAACGAACCGTATTCCTACCTGCTCGAATCGGTGCAGGGCGGCGAGCGCTTCGGCCGCTACTCGATGATTGGGCTGGCGGCCTCGACGCGCATCGAGGTGTATGGCCGCTCGGCGCTGCTGCTGACCGGCAACCGCCTCGTCGAGCGGCGCGACTACGGCGATCCGCTGAACTACGTCGCCGAGTTCATGGAGCGCATCAAGGTGCCGCCGCGCGACGGCCTGCCGCGTTTCGCGGGCGGCCTGGTCGGCTGCTTCGGCTACGACACCGTGCGCTACATCGAGCCGCGCCTCGCCCATGCGCCGAAAGACGACACGATCGGCACGCCGGACATCCTGCTGCTCTTGTCCGAGGAAATCGCGATCGTCGATAACCTCTCCGGCAAGCTCACGCTGGTCGTGTATGCCGAGCCGGAAGTGCCGGGCGCCTTCAAGCGTGCGAAGAAGCGCCTGCGCGAACTCCTCGCGCGGCTGCGCGCGCCGGTGCAGATCCCCGAGGACATGCATGCCGAGCCGCAGCCGGCGGTGTCGAGCTTCGGCGAGGAAGCGTTCAAGGCCGCGGTGAATCGCGCCAAGCAGTACATCGTCGACGGCGACATCATGCAGGTCGTGCTGTCGCAGCGCATGAGCAAGCCCTACGCGGCGAGCCCGATGGCGCTGTACCGCGCGATCCGTTCGCTGAACCCCTCGCCCTACATGTTCTATTTCAACTTCGAGGACTTCCACGTCGTCGGCGCATCTCCGGAAATCTTGGTGCGCCTCGACGAGGACGGGCAGGGCAAGCGCGTCACGGTGCGCCCGATCGCCGGTACGCGGCCGCGCGGCGCGACGCCGGCCGAGGACGACGCGCTGGAAGCGGACCTGCTCGCCGACGAGAAGGAGCGCGCGGAGCACCTGCAGCTGCTGGACCTCGGGCGCAACGACGCGGGGCGCGTTGCCGAGACGGGCAGCGTCCGGGTCACCGACCAGTTCACGATCGAGCGCTATTCGCACGTGATGCACATCGTGTCCAACGTCGAGGCGCGCCTGAAGGACGATCTCAACGCGCTGGCGGTGCTGCGCGCGACCTTCCCCGCCGGCACCGTGTCGGGTGCGCCCAAGCTGCGCGCGATGGAGATCATTGACGAGCTCGAACCGGTCAAGCGCGGCGTCTATGCGGGCGCGGTCGGCTACATCGGCTTCCACGGCGACATGGACCTCGCGATCGCGATCCGCACCGCGGTGATCAAGGACGGTCACATCCATGTGCAGGCCGGTGCCGGCATCGTCGCCGACTCCAATCCGGATGCCGAATGGACGGAGACGCAGAACAAGGCGCGGGCGATGCTGCGTGCCGCGGAAATGGCGGAATCCGGGCTCGACACCCGCATCGACTGAACCTGCGGAGCGGTGGCCGCCGCGCCGCCGTGTTCCCCGTGTGGCGCGCTCCGCGTGCCGACGCGCAAGAAGGAATGCATCCATGCTGCTGATGATCGACAACTACGACAGCTTCACCTACAACCTCGTGCAGTACTTCGGCGAGCTCGGCGCGCAGGTGAAGGTGTATCGCAACGACGAAATCACCCTCGAACAGATCGCGCTGATGAAGCCCGAGCAGCTCGTGATCTCGCCCGGACCCTGCACGCCGGCCGAGGCCGGCATCTCGGTGCCGGCGATCCGCGAGTTCGCCGGCAAGATCCCCCTCCTCGGCGTGTGCCTCGGCCACCAGAGCATCGGTGCGGCCTTCGGCGGCAAGATCGTGCACGCCAAGCGCCTGATGCACGGCAAGACCTCGCCGGTGCATCACGAGGACGTCGGCGTGTTCAGGGGCCTGCCCAACCCGGTGACCTGCACGCGTTACCATTCGCTGGCGATCGAACGCGAGAGCCTGCCCGACTGCCTCGCGGTGACGGCGTGGACCGACGACGGCGAGATCATGGGCGTGCGCCACAAGACGCTCGCGGTCGAGGGCGTGCAGTTCCACCCCGAGTCCATCCTGACCGAGCACGGCCACGCGATGCTCAAGAATTTCCTCGATCAGAGCCGCGAGAATTGAAAGCTCAGGTGACAACCGAGGTGAACCCGAGCGCACGCTCGTGGTCTGCGTGAACAGACAAGGATTGCCATGACGATTACTGCCCAGGAAGCGCTGCAGCGCACGATCGACCACCGTGAGATCTTCTACGACGAGATGCTGTCGCTGATGCGCCAGATCATGGCCGGTGAGATCTCGCCGGTGATGACCGCGGCGATTCTCACCGGCCTGCGCGTGAAGAAGGAGACGATCGGCGAGATCTCCGCCGCTGCAACCGTGATGCGCGAACTGTCGACCAAGGTGCAGGTCGCGGGGCCGGACCAGAACTTCCTCGACATTGTCGGGACCGGCGGCGACGGCGCCAACACCTTCAACATCTCGACGACGACGATCTTCGTCGCCGCGGCGGCCGGCGCACGCGTCGCCAAGCACGGCGGGCGCAGCGTGTCGTCGAAGAGCGGCGCCGCGGACGTGCTCGAGGCGCTGGGCGTGAAGCTCGGTGCGACGCCCGAACAGGTTGCGGCCTCGATCGAAGCGACTGGCATCGGCTTCATGTTCGCACCGGCCCACCACAGCGCGATGAAGAACGTCGCGCCGGTGCGCCGCGAGATGGGCGTGCGTACGATCTTCAACATCTTGGGCCCGCTAACGAACCCGGCCGACGCGCCGAACACGCTGATGGGCGTGTTCCACCCGGATCTCGTCGGCATCCAGGCGCGCGTGATGCAGCGTCTGGGCGCGAAGCACGTGCTGGTCGTCTATGGCCTGGATGGCATGGACGAGGTGAGCCTGGGCGCCGCGACGATGGTCGGCGAACTGAAGGACGGCGAGGTCCGCGAGTACCAGATCCATCCCGAGGACTTTGGCATGGCGATGGCCGGCACGCGCAACCTGCAGGTGCAGAGCGCCGAGGAATCGAAGGCGGTGCTGCTCGGCGTGCTCGACAACAAGCCGGGCCCGGCGCGCGACATCGTGATCCTGAATGCGGGCGTCGCGCTGTACACGGCGAACCTCGCCGACTCGATCGCCGACGGCATCGTGCATGCGCGCGAGGTCATCGCCAGCGGCGCGGCGCGGGCGAAGCTCGAGGAGTTCCTCGCGTTCAACCGCCAGTTCGCGTGAGGCAGGCACCAGCATGAGCGACATCCTGAACAAGATTCTGGCCGTGAAGGCCGAGGAAGTGGCGGCGGGCAAGGCGGTCCGTCCGTTGGAGCGCGTCCGTGCGGAGGCCGAGATTGCGCCGGTTGCGCGCGATTTCGTCGGTGCGATGCGCGCGAAGATCGCCGCCGGCGACGCCGCGGTGATCGCCGAGGTCAAGAAGGCGAGCCCGTCGAAGGGCGTGATCCGCGCGGATTTCCGCCCGGCCGAGATCGCGGTGCAGTACGAGCGCGCGGGAGCGGCCTGCCTGTCAGTGCTGACCGACCGGCAGTTCTTCCAGGGGGCACCCGAATACCTGCAGGCGGCGCGCGCGGCGTGCGCGCTGCCGGCGCTGCGCAAGGACTTCCTCGTCGACGCGTGGCAGGTGTACGAGGCGCGCGCGATGGGCGCGGACGCGATCCTGCTGATCGCGGCGGCGCTGGATCTCGCGCAGATGCAGGAGATGGAGGCGATCGCGACGAGCCTCGGCATGGCCGTCCTCGTCGAGGTGCACGATGCGGCCGAGCTCGACGTCGCGCTGCAGCTCGCGACCCCGCTCGTCGGCATCAACAACCGCAACCTGCGCAGCTTCGAGGTCAGCCTGCAGACGACGCTGGACCTGCTGCCGCGCGTCCCCGCCGGACGCATCGTCGTCACCGAGTCCGGCATCCTCAAGCCGCAGGACGTCGCGCTGATGCGGTCGAACGCCGTGCACGCCTTCCTCGTTGGCGAAGCCTTCATGCGTGCGCCGGATCCGGGCGAGGAGTTGCGCGCACTGTTCGGCTGAGCGGAGCGACGCATGACGTCGCCGGTCTCCGCCAAATCCGGTCTCCCGCGGTGGCGGGCGGCGAGGCTGTGGCGAGCGGCGCTCGCGCTGCCGGCGTTGATCGCTCTTGCGGCGGTGTGGCTGGTGCTGACCGAATCGGGTCTGCGGGCGGCGGCCGCGCTTGCCGGTGTCCTGAGCGGCGGACAGGTGGCGCTGGAGTCCCCGGCCGGTCGCCTTGCGGGGCCGCTGCGCATCGGGGTGCTGCGCATCGACAGCCCCGACCTGCGCCTGCGGGTCGAAGGGCTCGCGCTGGCCTGGCGTCCGGGCGCCTTGTTCGACGGCGGCATCGCGATCGACGAACTCGTGGCCGAGCGGGTCGACATCGCCACGCGTCCGCAGGATGAACCCCCGCAGCGGACTCCGCCCGAATCCCTCGTGCTGCCGGTTTCCCTTGCGGCGCAAGCGCTCGGCATCGGCCGGCTCACGGTGCACGAATGGACGGACGGCGAACTCGCCGCTGCCGGGTCCGTCTTCGAAATTGCCGACCTCGCGGCCCGCGCGCGCAGCGACGGCGGTCGCCATCGCATCGAATCCCTTGCGGCGACCCTGCCCTTCGGGCGGGCCGAGTTGGCCGGCGAGATCGACGGGCGCGCCCCGTTCGCGCTGTCGGCGAGCGCGGCGCTGACCGGGGCGAACAAGGGGCACGAATACCGGTTACAGTTCGTCGCGGCTGGCGATCTGCTTGCGCCGCAGCTGCGGATCGAGGCCGAAGGGGCAGGGCTGAGCGGCGACGGCGAGATGCTTGCATCTCCGTTCGAGGCGGTGCCCTTGCGCAGGCTGCGCCTCGCGCTGGGCGATCTCGACCCGGCCGTGTTCGAGCCTTCCGCGCCGCGCGCGGCGCTGCGCATCGCGGCGGACCTGTCGGCGCAGGGCGAGGCGCAGGGGGACTGGGCATTGTCGGGGCCGGTAACGGTCGAGAATCTTCATCCCGACGCGATCGACCGGCAGGGCTTGCCTTTCACGAAGCTTGCCGCGCGGCTGCACTGGACGCCCAAGCGGGTGCGTGCCGAAGACCTGATCCTGCGGCTGGCGGGAGCAGGGCGGATCACCGGCGACGTGGATTGGCGGCCGGGGGGGCGCGC
>NZ_QVLR01000039.1 GCF_014822185.1 Azoarcus sp. Aa7 | reverse complement strand
TGCTTTCGTCAAGCACCGCAGCAAACTTATTTGAATCCGCCGCCGCACCGCCCCCTCTTTCCTGCCCTCCACCGCCGCCGCACACTCCGCCGCAGCGCTGAAGAGGCGCGAATTATATAGACCTCAAACAGGCCGTCAAGCGCTTTGTTGCGGCTGCCAAGAATTAATTTATTTCGGGGCGCGCCGAGGGGATGACGGGTTCGCCTGTGGCGGGAAATGCGGCTCGGACAGTTACCGATTCGGCACGCCGAATCGGTGCGGGTGAGACGCTCGGTGAGCGAGAACGACGCAGCTCGCGAACAGGGAAGCCCCGAAGACCAGATGGGCGAGGATGGTCACCCATCCGCGGGAGACGTCGAACCAGGGAAAGACGTGGGTGAAGCCGTGGAGGTTGATCGCGTAGATTGCCGCACCGTAGAGGGCTCCGACGCCGACGGAGGACGGGACGTTCAGGGTGCGCGCGAGGGGCCACGCGATCAGCGCGTAGATGAACGACAGCGCGAAGTGGATGGCGGTCGCCCAGGCCATCACGTCCCAGCGCCAGACAGGCCCCTGCCCCAGCACGCCAGTGCCCATGACGATGGCTGCAGTCAGGCGGGCGTCGCGCAGGAGCGTGTCGATGACGGGCGTGCCGTCGAACCACCATAGCAGCATCTGGGCGATGGTGGCGCCGGTGCCGGCAATGATGCCGGCACCGGCGGCAGCGTGCAGGCGGATCATGAGGACCGGGTCTCGTGACGATGCAGCCGCGCGCAGATGTGGCGGGCGAGGCCTGCGCCGCCCGCGCGCATGAGGGCATCGTGGTTCCAGCGGAACACGGGACGAGCCAGGGGGGCGAGCAGGTTCATCCACCGGGGCCTGGTGGACACGAGCCATTCGTAGCGGAGGATCGTCATTCCATCGCTGAAGGCGAAGTGCCAGCGGCCGATGCCTTCGACTTCACCGACGACCCGCGCTTCGAGGAGACGGTGGCGTTCGACACGGGTGACGCAGCTGGTGAAGCGCAGGCGGTAGGGCAGGCGCCCTTTCCAGGTGTATTGCTGACGCGCACCGATGCCGTCGGGGTCGCCGGCGTCCAGAGCGACGACGGATTCGGCGCCGGCCCACCAGTCGGGCCAGCGTTCGGGGTGCGTGATGACGTCCCAGACGGTCTCGAGCGGAGCGTCGAGTTGCCAGAGCGTTGTGAGGTGGTATCGATTGCTGGCCGACGGTCGCATGCTTGCTCCCTGTCAGGGGGTGAAGAAACGCTCCGGAAAGACTGGATCGAGCTCTGCGTCACTCATGTCGACCGTTTCGATGACGTCCAGTGCCGCGTCGTAGCTTTGCACTTTCAGGGGAAAGAGGGTTCCCTGCTCGAACCAGACGCGGTAGCGATGCACGCCGTCGACGTGGGCATTCCCGGCTCCGGTGATTTCGACGAGGTGCGCAGGGCGTCCTGCGAGTTCGGCATCAACCGGCGTGTCGGCCCCGCCCCTTGCGCGCAGTTCGACAAGCTTTGCGAGCAGCGAGCCGACGTCGGAGCGGTCGACGCTGTGCCCCCCGGCGCTGCGGATCAGGGGGTTGTCGGGGGCGAGGTTGAGGACGGGGAAGTGCCCGGCGCCGAATGGCCAGAGGTGCACGCGGCGTGCGGCGGGATCATAAACAAGCACCGCACCGCGGTGGGGTTCGACGAAGTCCAGGCGTATCCAGCCCGGCTTGCGGTAGGCACATGCGATGTTCTGTCGCTGGCCGTCGGCCGCGAGCGAACGGAGGGTGACGCGGTAGCCTTCGAGCGCACGAAAGCGCTCCTGCGCGTCGTGCAGGAGATCCGCGGCAGCCGGGCCGGCCGTGCTCAGGGCCAGGGCTAGCATCAGCCACCGCACGTCGCATCCCCGCGGGTCATGACGACACAGGCCCGAAACGCGGGCGTGGTCCGCGGCTTAACGGCGGGATCGCGCACCTGAGGCTCCCGGGTCCGGTATCAGAACGTGGAGCAATGGAAGAAACCGCGATGGCCAATGCAGGTGGTGGACGTGGGCATCCGACTGTAACGCTCGTAGCGCTCCTGCGCATTGAGCCGCAGGATGCAGTCGCGCCACGGGTCGGTGTCCTGCTTGTAGCCGAGTCTTTCGCAGGCCGGTCCATACACGGTGATCATCTGTTCGACCTCGCGTTCGACCTGGGCTGCACGCTCGGCTGGGGTGGCGCAGGACGCAAGCAGCGCGGCGAGCGCGAGAAGGAGGGCTGTACGCATCTCTGGCTCCGGGTTTGTCGAGGGGTGATCAATGCTTATCACAACCTCGTTTATTAGAGTGAAGCCGGGACATGGTGGTTTCTGGATCGGCCGGAGTCTTTGCGGGAGGCGATCCGCTGCGGGACGTGGCACTCACTCGTTGCGGATTTCGAGCGTGCCGGACATGCCGCGTTCGCGATGGCTCTTGAACATGAGGAGGCGGTTCGGGCAGCTGAATGGATACTGGCCCGGCGGCAGGTCGATCTGAACCGTTTTCGGCGTCGTGGCGAGTTCGATATCGGCGACCGGCTTGCCATCCGGGCCGTCGAGGACGAAACGGTGCGGAACGATGCCCTCCGCCATCCTGACGATGAGATGAAGCGGCTGGCCGGCCCTTGCAAGGATGCGATCGGGCCGGAAGAAGTAGCTCCCGCCGATGATGGTGATGCGCTGGACGCCGTCGTTGTCGATGGTGGCGGGGACGGCCTGGTCCTGTGCGGGAAGGTTCGGCGCCCAGGCGACGGACAACGCGATGCAGCCCGCAGCGGCGAGGCGCGAGGCAAGAGTACGGGGGGGGCTTGCAGAGACGGGCCGCACGCGAATCGTTCCAGGGGCGCGGGGATCCGCTTTGGGCGGAGGTCGTTCTTCGGCGCGCTGCACGAACAAACGGCGCAGGCGGGATGCCGGGGCCGCGTAGGGGGAACCGCTTCAGCAGGCGGACCATGCCGCTTCAGCGTATTCCCGGCTGCTCTCGCGACTGCGACGTCCGCGGCACACAACCTCGGCCCCACGGCACCGGCATGTAGTTGACTGCGGGATCGAAAAAAATATCCCGGCCGCCGACACCTTCTTCGGGCGGCCGGGGAAGGTTCGGCGACCTTGCGGGAGAGGGAGAGAAGACTGGTCGCCGAAGAGACAGGTTCCGACCGCTTCAGCCGGGCCGGCGCTGGCGGTTGACGCGCATCGGACGCTCGAAGCGGGCGCCGTCGGCATCCGCGGATTGCATGAAGCGCCGCCGGACCCGTTCGATCCGGTCCGGATCGCGATCGAATCGTGAATGCGTGACGTGCAGCATGCGCGCAAGAAATGCGAACTCGTCGGCGACGAGTTCGGCGGTGTCGGCACGCGGGGCGTTCATGCGGCGACGCGCTCCAGGATCTTGCGCGCGCGTTCGATCACGGGGCGGTCGATGAGCTTGCCGTCGAGGGTGATCGCACCGACTCCGGCGGCGGCGTCGACCGCGGCCATGATCGTGCGGGCGTGGGTGACTTCGGCCTCTGCGGGCATGAAGCCTTCGTTTACCGGGACGACATGCTTCGGGTGAATGCACAGTTTGGCGCCGAAGCCGAGCAGGCGGGCGCGACGGGTGTCGGCTTGCAGTTGGTCGATGTCGTGGATCGCGACGGTGACGCCGTCGACCGGGGAATCGATGCGGGCGATCGCGGAGGCGAGGACGAGACGGGAGCGCGCGTAGAGGAGTTCTTCGCCATCACCGAGGATGCCGCAGTCGAGTTGGAAGTCGACCGAACCGAAGGCGAGCCGCTCGACACCGGGTGCGCTGGCGAGTTCGAGGGCGTTCCACAGGCCCAGACCGGTTTCGACGATGGGCACGATGCGCACGCCCGGACGCAGGCGGGCGGCGAGGCGCGCAAGCTGTTCGGCGCGCTCGGCCTTGGGCAGTACGACGCCGAGGACGCCGGGCTGGTCGAGCAGCGCGCAGTCGTCGTCGAACCATTCCGTGTCGGTGCCATTCACGCGCACGCAGGCGCGCCCGCCGGCGGCGAGCCAGGCCATGACGGATTCGCGTGCGACGGCCTTGCGTTCGGGCGTCACGGCGTCCTCGAGGTCGATGATGACGGCGTCGGCGCCGGCGGCGCAGGCCTTGTCGAAGCGCTCGGCGCGGTCGCCGGGGACGAAGAGGTAGGAACGGGGGGACATGCGCTTGTCTCCTGTGTCTTTAGCGTGTGTCGGGGTCGGGGGTCGTCTGCTGAAAGGGAATCACGCGGTTTCGGTGCATTCGGCCGGACGGCGTGCCTGCGTCAGCACCAGCAGGACGCCGATGGCGAGGATCACGCTGCCGATTGCAGCGTAGCCAGCGGCGAAGGAGCCGGTGACGCCGACCAGTGCGGCGAAGGCCGGCGGGCCGGCGACGACGCCGAAGTAGGTGAAGAACAGCGTGCCGCCGGTGAGCACGCCGGCCTGCCCGGCCGGGGCGAGGCGCGCGACCTCGGCGAGATAGACGCCGTTCCAGCCGATTGCCGTGGCACCGAAGACCATGCTGACGGCGATCACCGCGACGAGCGGCCAGTCCGGCTCGAAGGCTGCGGTGAGGAGCGAGGACATGGCCATGGCGATGGCGAGCAGGCTGAGCAGGCGGCGCGGGGTCATCCAACGGTCGGCGACGAGGCCCCATACGAGGCGCCCGCCGATGCCGGCGGCCTGTGTGAGCGACAGCACCAGGCCGGCGGTGACGAGCGGCATGCCGTAGGCGGTAGTCAGGTAGGTGACGAGATAGGTCGTCAGGCACAGCTGCATCGCGCCGAAGAAGAAGGTGCAGATCGCGAGGTCGCGGATGCGCGGATAGGCGAAGACCATCGCGAGCGGCGTGAACACGCCGGCGAGCGAGAAGCGGCGCGCAGGGTCGCGGTCGGCGTCGAAGCCGGCGCGCGTGGGCTGGGCCAACAGCGCCATCAGCATGCAGGCAGCGCAGACGGCGATGGCGGCGCCCTGCCAGCCCCACAGGATGGCGAAGCTGGGCACCAGGGCGCCCGCAAGGGCGCCGCCGAGCGGCACGCCGGTCTGTTTCAGCGAGAACATGAAGCCCATCAGGTGCGCGGGCGTCGTGCGCGCGAGGATGTGCGAACTCGCGGGCGTGACCGGGCCGTAGCCGAGGCCGATGAGCAGCCCGCTTGCGGCCATCAGTGCGGGCGAGCCCGCGGTCCCCAGGGCGAGGCCCGCGCCGCACAGGACGAGGCAGACCTGGCTGACGCGGATCGCACCGTAGCGGACAACGAGGTTGCCGCTCGCGAGGCTGGAGATCATCGCGCCGACGTAGATCAGCGCGACGAACACGCCCACCAGCGTCGCCGGGATGCCCAGGTCGGCCGCCGCCTCGGGCGCGAGAACCGGCGCAGTCAGCGCGGCCATCGACACCAGCGCCTGTACTGCGAGCGTGGTCGCAAGCGGGACGACGACCCCGTTCACCGGGTCTTGCTCCCATTCTGGATTTCGAGGCGCTGCGTCGTCGAATAGGTGAAGCGTTCGCCCGGATGGAGGCTGACGCCGACCTCGAGGAGTTCGTCATTGGCGGCAATGTATTTGCGCACGACCAACAGGCCGGCCGCACCCGGTTCGACATGCAGGCGGGCGGCGTCGGACTCGCCGATATTCACCGCGCGGACCTGCTGGCGCACTTCGACGACGCGTAGCCCGTAGCGCTTTTCGATCAGGGAGTAGATCGGCACCTGCTCGTCGCCCAGGTCGGCGACGATGCCGCGGTAGGGGCGCGCGATATAGACGTCGGTGCGCGCGATCGGGACCGTCTCGTCGGCGACGTAGCGCAGGCCCTCGACGTGCAGCCAGGCTTGGCCACGTTTGCATTCGAGCAGCTCGGCAAGCTCCTCGTCGGCGATGACGTCGCCGTTGCCCGTCACTTCCAGCCTCACGTCGCGCACGAACTGGTATAGGTCGGCGATGCCGTCGCTCGACTGGGTATAGCGGGAGGCGACCTGGGTCGCCTTGACGCGCGTGCCCACCCCCGGCTGCCGGCTGATCAGGCCCATGTCGGCGAGCCGCCGGATCGCTTCGCGCACCGTGTGCCGGCTGACGTTGAACTGCTCGCACAGTTCGATCTCGGTCGGCAGCAGGCTGTCGAGCGGGTAGCGTCCGGACCGGATGTCGTCCATCAGCGCCTGCGCGAGCACGAGATAGCGCGGCTGACCGGAGGCCAGCAGCTGCGGGGGTTGGGTGTTCATATCACCTGATTCCTGCTCAAGTTCGCCATCCATTGGTCATCGTCCCTGAGGCTTCCGAGGACGGCGAGTGTATCCGCTCCGAGCTGGGGCGCGGGGCGCTTGGGGAGTTCCTCGCCAGGGCAACGGATCGGGCAGGCGACGGTGCGGATCGTGCCGCGTGCGGGGTGCGGGACATCGACGACGAGGCCCTGTTCGCGTGCGAACGGGTTGTCGAGCGCCTGGGCGATGTCGTTGACCGGGGCGGCCGGCACGCTGCCGCCGAAGCGCTGCATCCAGTCGGCCGTGGTGGCCGTCATCAGCACGCCGTCGAGCATCTCGGTGAGTTCGTCGCGGTGCGCGAGGCGCGCGGCGAAGTTCTCGAAGCGCGGGTCAGTCGCCCATTCGGGTCGGCCGATCAGCTCGCACAGCACGCCGAAGAACTTTTCCTTGTTGCACATGATGAAGATCCAGCCGTCCCGGGTGCGGTAGAGCTGGCTGGGCGTGAGCGAAGGGTGCGCCGAGCGCGGCGCGCGGCCGGTGACGACGCCTTCGTTGAGGTACCAGGTCGCGAGGTAGCTGAGGTTGTGCATCGCGACGTCGAAGAGGCTCACGTCGACATCGCGCCCCACTCCGGTCGCGCGCGCGCCGACGATCGCCGACACCAGGCCGAGCGCCGACATCGTGCCGGTCATCATGTCGATGATGGAGATGCCGAAGCGCGCGGGCGGGCCGTCGGGTTCGCCGGTGACCGAGAGGTAGCCGGCCTCGGCTTGCATCAGGTAGTCGTAACCCGGCCACTTCGCGCGCTCGCCGGTGCGGCCGTAGGCGGAGAGGTGGCCGCAGACGATCTTCGGGTTGTATTCCTTCAGGTGCTCGTAGGTCAGGCCGAGCTTCGCGGGGATGTCGCCGCGCAGGTTGTCGAACACCGCGTCGGCGGTCTTCACCAGTTCGTGCAGCACGTCCTGCCCTTCGGGCTTCTTCAGGTCGAGGGTGATGCTCTTCTTGTTGCGGTTGAAGGATTGGTGGAAGTGGCTGTCGCCGTTGCCGAAGAAGTAGGGGCCGACGCTGCGGCCGACATCGCCGCCGTCGCCCGGGTTCTCGACCTTGATGACCTCGGCGCCGAGGTCCGCCAGATGTTGCGTGCCGAAAGGCCCCGCGCCGTATTGTTCGACGGCGATGATGCGCACGCCTTCAAGTGGGAGACTCATGCCGGGTTCCTCTCGATGAGTTGCTTGGCGATGATGATGCGCTGCAGTTCGTTGGTGCCTTCGCCGATGGTCAGCAGCGGCGCGTCGCGGTACAGGCGCTCGATGTTGTATTCCTTCGAATAGCCGTAGCCGCCGTGGATGCGCATCGCGTCCATGGCGTTGGTCACGGCGGATTCGGTGGCGAAGTACTTGGCCATGCCGGCTTCCATGTCGCAGCGGCGGCCCTCGTCGTAGGCCTTGGCGGCCGATTCGACGAGCAGGCGCGAGGCTTCGACGCGGGTCGCCATCTCGCCGAGCATCAGCTGGATGGCCTGGTGCTCGCAAATCGGCTTGCCGAAGGTCTTGCGTACCTGCGAGTAGGTGGTCGCCTCCTTCAACGCGGCGCTCGCGACGCCGACGCCACGCGCGGCGACGTTGATACGGCCCAGTTCCAGACCCGACAACACCTGCTTCAGGCCGACGCCCTCGACGCCGCCGATGAGGCGATCGACCGGCACGCGGTAGTCCTCGAACACGAGCTCGCAGGTGTCGATGCCGCGGTAGCCGAGCTTCTCGAGCTTGCGCGCGACCTTGAAGCCGGGGCCTTTCTCGGCGATCAGCAGGCTCATGCCCGTGTGGCGCGGCTGGGCGTTGGGGTCGGTCTTCACCAGCAGCGCGATCGTATTGCCGTACATGCTGTTGGTGATCCAGGTCTTGGTGCCATTGACGACGTAGTGGTCGCCGTCGCGCTTCGCGACCGTGCGGATCGCCTGCAGGTCGGTGCCGGCGTCGGGCTCGGTGAGGCCGATGCCGCCGCGCAGTTCGCCGGTGGCGAACTTGGGCAGGTAGTGCGCTTTTTGTTCGGGCGTGCCGTGGCGCTGCACGGCGGCGGCCATGATGAGGTGCGAGTTGATGATGCCGGACAGCGACATCCAGGTTTCGGAGATGCGCGCGACGATCTTCGCGTAGGTCGAGGTGGAGAGGCCCAGGCCGCCGTATTCGGTGGCGATGATGCAGCCGAAGAGGCCGAGCTCCTTCATCTTCTCGACGATCTCCGCCGGGTAGATGTCGTCGTGCTCGAGTTGATGCACGTGCTGCTTCACTTCGGTCTCGAGGAAGCGGTCGAGCGAGTCGAGGATCAGTTGTTCCTCTTCAAGATTGGTAGCCATGTTCATGTCGTGCTCTCTGTATTCGGTTCGTCTGTCGGGGTCGGGGGTCAGGCCTGTGCGGCGAGCGCGTCGGAGAAGGTGCCGGCGGGCATCTCGTCGAGCGCGAGCACCGCGTCCCGGATCTGGCGCGCACGCTGCGGGGAGACTGCGAGGCAGGCGTTTTCCATGTACTTCTCGACGATCTCGTCGTTGGTGATCGGGCGGTCGGCGGCGCCGCGGTTGACGTGCTCGCGGTGCGAGAACTCGCGGCCGTCGCGCAGCGTCACGATGACTTCGCCCGAGTAGTACTGCGGGAACGCGGAGTTGGGATCGACCTCGTAGGCGACCTTGCCCGCAACCGCCAGCACGTCGGCTTCGGATAGCGCGCTGTCCTCCAGCTCCGCGAGGCCGAAGCGTCCGCGCAGGAGGCCGGAAGCGACTGCGTACGGGATGCTGAACTGCGCGTCGTAGCTGTTCTGCGGCTTCTGCTTGTTGGCGACCGGTTCGCACACGGTCTTCACGACCTCGGCCGGGATGAGCGCCCTCACCTTCTCGATGTCCTCGGGACGGAACTTGTGCTCGCGGGCAATCGCCATCGCCGAGTCGGCGCACGAGTGCGTGAAGTGGCAGGCGGGCAGCGGCTTGACCGCGACCTGCCCGACTTCCCAGGCTTCGCCCAGGCCGGCGGTCGCGAGCGTGTAGTCGCAATTCTCGGCGAGCGGGCCGAGGTGACTGTTGAAGAGGCCGAAGCGTCCTTCGTAGGCCGCCTTCGGTCCGACGAAGCCGTGCTTCGCGAGCGTCGCGGCGGTGATGCCGGCGACACCCGCCCAGCCGGGGTGCATGCGCTTGGTCCAGGCGCCATCCTGCAGGAACTCGAGGCTGCCAGAGGCGACCGAGAGCGCGATGCCCTGCGCCATCGCGAGCTGGTCGGCGTTCATGCCGTGCAGGCGGCCGGCGATCAGCGCGCACGCAAAGGTGCCGATGAGGCCGGTCGGATGGAAGCCGGTCTGGTGGAAGCCGCCTTTGGCGACCGAGCCGAGGCGGGTCGCGACCTCCATGCCGACGATGTAGGCGGCGAGGAGCTCACGGCCCGACAGCGCCGCCTGCGCGGCCACGCCCAGCGCCGTCGGAAAGCAGCTCGCGGTAGCGTGGATGACCCCGCGGGCGTGGGTGTCGTCGTAGTCGAGGCCATGCACGAGGATGCCGTTCATCAGCACCGCGTCGCGCAGCGTGAGCTTGGCGGAGAGGCCGATCACGTCGGCGTCTCCGCGGCCCAGCTCCGACACCGCGGACAGCGAGCGGTGGGCGAAGTCGTAGCGCGTCGAGGCGTGGGCGATACCGACAGCGTCGAGAATCAGGTACTTCGCGCGTTCGCGCACCTCCGCGGGGATCGCGTCGTAGTCGAGGTCGGCGGCGAACTTGGCGAGGACCGGTGCGATCAGCGCATCGGCGGGGGATTTCGGAGCATTCATCGGGAGTTCTTCCTCAATCGACAAGGAACAGCGAGATCTGCGGGATGTAGGAGATCAGCATCAGGCCCATCAGGCGCACGCCGTAGAAGGGCAGCACGCCGCGGGCGACTTCATGCACGGGCAGTTTGGCGATGCCGCTCATCACGAAGAGATTCAGGCCGATCGGCGGGGTCAGCGTCGCGATCTCGACGTTCGCGACCATGATCACGGCGAAGTGGATCGGGTTGATGCCCAGCGCGGTCGCGACCGGGAACAGCAGCGGCGCAGTCAGCACGATCATGGCAACGCCGTCGAGGAACATGCCGAGGATCAGCAGGACGATGTTCGCGAGCAGCAGGAACTGCCACGGACTCATGTCCATTGCGGTGATGGCGCTGACGAGCTGCGCCGACACGCCCATCCGCGCCAGCACGAAGCCGACCAGGCTGCCGCCCATGACGACCGCGAAGATCATCGTCGTCTGCAGCAGTGAGTCCTTCGCGACCTGCCACACGCCGCCGATCGTCACGCTGCGGTAGATCAGCACGCACAGCAGGACGGCATAGGCCGCGGCGAAGGCGGACACCTCGGTCGGGGTCAGGTAGCCCGTGTAGATCGCGCCGAGGATCAGCACCGGCATCATCAGCGCCGCCCCCGCACCCGGCAACCGCCGGGAGAAGCCGTTCCAATCGGCCTTCTGCGCGCTGGCGCCGAAGTTGTAGCGGCGCGAGATGAACACCACCGCCAGCATCAGCAGCGCGGCTTCCATCAGTCCGGGCAGCACGCCGGCGATGAACAGCTTGTCGACCGGCAGGCCGACGATGGAGCCGATCAGGATGAAGCCGAGCGAAGGCGGGATCATCAGGCCGAGGGTGCCGCCGACCGCGACAATGCCGGCCGAGAAGCGCGCGGGATACTGCTCGCGCTTGAGGCCATCGACGGTGGAAGCGCCGATCGCGGCCGCGGAGCCGACACTGGAGCCGGACACCGCGGCGAAGAACACGCTGGCGATCATCACCGTCAGCGCGAGCCCGCCCTTGACCGCACGGACGAGGCTGCCGACGAGGTCGATCATCAGACTCGCGATGTTGCCGCGCATCATCAGGTTACCGGCGAGCACGAACATCGGGATCGCCATCAGGGGATAGCTGTTGACCGACTTGAAGGCGGTTTGCGCGATGACCGTGGTCGGCACGCCGTCCAGCATCAGGATCAGGCCGGTGCTGACCAGCCCCAGCGCGACGGCGACATGCGTGCCGACGGCGAGCAGGACCAGCATCAGCACGAGTGACGTTGCAATGAGCATGATGTCTCCTAGAGTTCGGAACCGGTCGGGCCATGCGCCGACGCATAGGGGTCCTCGCCGCGCACCGCGCGCACGAGGCAGCGGGCGTAGTAGGCGAGCATCAGCAACGCTCCGAGGGGCATCGCGAGGAACAGGATCCATACCGGCAGATCCAGGTTCGATTCGGTCATCATCCCCATCGTGTAATAGCGCTGGACCTGCGGCAGCGACGCGTAGAACAGCGCCCCGCTGAAGCCGATGCCGACGAGGCTGGCGAGAACGTGCATCGCCTTGCGGATGCCGGCCGGCATGTGATCGACGAGGAGCTCGGTGCGGATGTGGTTACCCGCCGTGCCCGCCGCTCCGAGCGTCAGGAAGAAGGCCCATACCATCAGGTAGCGCACCGACTCCTCGGCCCAGAAGAAGCTCTCGTCGAACAGCGAACGGCTGCCGCCTTCGATCAGCATGATCGCCGTCGAACACAGGAACAGCACCGTTGCGAAGCTCACCAGCGCACCCGATTCGAGGCGCTGCCACCAGTCCTGGCGCGGCTTCGTGGCGCTCTCCTGGGGGGCATTCGTCGGCGCGGGCGCCGGAATGTGCTCGTGCTTCATCGTCGCTGACTCAGCTGCCATAGCCACACCTCTTCTCAAGTTCGCCGAGCTTCTGGATCGCCTCCGGATACTTGTCGGAGAACACCTTCTCGTTGCTCTTCGCCAGCGCGCGCCAGCGTTTCGACTCTTCCGGGGATGCGGTGCGGAACACGGCGCCCTGCGCGACCATCTTGTCGATGAGCAGCTTGTCCTCGGCAGCGACGTCGTGCCACTGGCGCGGCGTGATCTCCTTGATGGTGTCGGCGATCGCCTTGCGCTGCGCTTCAGGCAGGCCATCAATCCAGCCCTTGTCGACGACGACCGCGTAGGTCGACAGCGTGAAACCGGGCACGTACCACGCGTACTTGCCGGTCATGCCGATCATCTCGGCCCAGCCGGCGGGCGAGGTATACACGCCGTCGATGGCGCCCTGCGCGAGCGCGGTACTCATCTCGGAGGCGGCCATCGACACCGGGCTGGTGTTCAGGCTCTTCATCGTCTCCTGGAACACCTTGCCGCCGGTGACGCGGATCTTCGCGCCCTTCAGGTCCTCCATCTTTTGCACGTCGCGGTTGCGGAACACGAAGAACAGGTCGGCGGTACGCAGGAACCCGAGGATCTTCAGGTTGCGCGGCTCGACGTAGGACGACATCAGCGTTGTCAGCCCTTCGGAGAAGCACTGGTTGGTCATCATCTCGTCGCTGACCGCGAACGGCAGGTTGACGATGCCGGTGCGCGGCTCGATCGATTCGACACGCACCGCGACCGGCCACACCATGTGCACCGCGCCGGTGCCGAGCGCGGCGAGCGCGTCCTGGTCATTGTAGAGCTGGCCCGCGGGGAAGACCTTGACGTTGAGCGCGCCGTTGGTGCGCTTGGCGACGCCCTCGGCGAACTGGTTCATGTACTTGGTCTTCCAGTGGGTCGCAGCGACCTCGCTGGGAAGGACCAGATCGACGGCCGACGCGCTGCCCGCGTGCGCCATCACGCACAGGGAAGCGATCGCGGTCGCGGCAAGATGCTTGAATGTCATCACGGAAGGTCTCCTCTGGGTTGTGTCGGGGCGGTGTCTGTCGCCCGCTTTGTGTTCGCGTTGCGTGGCGCCGCTGCGGCGGCGGCCTTGGTGCGCCGGCTCAATAACCAGCCTCGGCGTCCTTGCTGCCTTCGCGCTTCTGGATCAGCGCGCTGCGCACGAACTCCATGAACACCGTACCGTCGGCCTTCTTGCCGAGCGTGCGCACGGTGACGATGCCCTGCGTCGGGCGCGACTTCGATTCGCGCTTCTCAAGCACTTCGGACTCGGCGTAGATCGTGTCGCCGGCGAACACCGGCGCCAGGAGCTTGATCTCCTTCCAGCCGAGGTTCGCGATCGCCTTGCCGCTGACGTCGGGCACGGTCATGCCGAGCACCACCGCGAGGGTCAGACCGCTGTTCATCAGCAGCTTGCCGAACTCGCTCTTCTCGGCGAAGGCGGCGTCGCAGTGCATCGGGTGGTAGTTCATCGTCAGCAGCGAGAACTGGATGTTGTCGTTGTCGGTGAGGGTGCGCCCCGGACGGTGCTCATACACGTCGCCCACCTCGAAGTCCTCGAAGTAACGGCCGATCTGGCCACGGTAGCGTTGTTCGCCGATTTGTCTTACGGTCATTCATGTCTCCTGATTCGATGATGTTGGCCGGGTTGATCCCGGCTCCGGTCCGGATACGTGCCCGATGCGGTCAAAGGCAGGTTTTGCGCAGCTCGTCGACCTGCTTCATGACGTCGCCGTGCTTGTCCCTGAAGCTCTGGCCCGCGGCGACGAAACGCTCCTTCAGACGATCGGTCTCCGCTACAGGCATCACGCGATAGGTGCCGCCCTGATCGACCATCTTCTTCACCAGCTGCTCGTCCTTGGTCACCGTTTCCTGCCACTGGCGCGCGATGATTTCGTCCAGGACGGTCTGAACGACCTTGCGCTGATCACCGGGCAAGCCGTCGAACCACGCCTTGTCGACCGCCACCGCGGACGTGGCGAGCGCCATGCCCGGGACCAGGGTGGCGAATTTGGCGGTGTTGCCCAGCACATCGACCCAGCCGGCGGGCGAGGTCATCACGCCATCGATGGCGCCCTGGGCAAGAGCCGCCGACATCTCCGACGCGGCCATCGACACGGGACTCGCCTGCACCGACTGCATCGCATCCAGCATCACCTTGCCGCCGACCACACGTACCTTCTGCCCCTTCAGATCCCCTACGCCCTGCACGTCGCGACTCTTCATGATGAAAAGCAGCTCGGCCGTGCGCAGAAAACCCAGCACCTTGACGCCGCGCGGCTCGATGTAGCCGGACACCTGGCGGGTGAATCCCTCGGCAAAACAGCGATTGGTCATTTCACGCGTGCCCAGCGTGAAAGGCAGGCTGATCGCTCCGAGCCGGGGGTCCATCAGTTCCAGGCGGGACGACACCGGCCACACCATATGCACCGCGCCGGTACCCAGCGCAGCGAGTGCGTCGCGATCGTTGTAGAGCTGCGCGGCGGGAAAATACTTCCCCTGTATCGCGCCGTTGGTGCGCTTCGCCACCTCCGCGATGAACTGCTCGACGTAGGGACTCGGATTGGTCGTGACGGGCACCTCGCTGGTGATCACCATGTCGGCCGCGCTCGTCTGCGCCCCCCACGCCGCTGCAAAAATCATGGACCAACGAACGAATCGATTGAGTCGACTTTTCATGCTTCCTCCTTGATGGATGGCTGCCCGGTTGTTCTGGTTGTCACTGGGCGGAAATCGATGCCGGATCGTCCGCGCCAGGGAGGCGCAGATGCCAGCGGGTGTGCTGCTGAAAACACTGCCCCAGGGCGAACAGACGGTCCTCGCCGAGCGGCGGACCGACGAACTGGACCGCGAGCGGCAATCCCCGCGCCCCGACCCCGGCCGGCAGCGACAGGGCCGGGACGCCGAGGTAGTTGATGCCGCGGGTCCAGAACGAGAGCTTCGAAAACTCCTTCTCGAGCAGCGCCTCGTCCGGCCCCAGCGTATCGGCGACGCGCGGCGCTACGTCGGGGGTAACCGGCAAAAGCAGCGCATCGGCGCCCTCCAGCGCCAGATCCATGAACCGCCGCAGCATCGGTGCGCGCAGGCGGAGCGCATCGTAGTAATCGATGCTTGCCGTCAGCAGGCCACGGGACAGCCGCCGGCGAACCTGTCGGCCATACCGCTCGGGTTGCGCCTGCAGCCACAGCCGGTGCATCGCGGTCGATTCCGTCGCGAGCAGCACCGATGCAAGCCGCCCCGGCAGATCCAGGTCCGGCAGGTCGATCGCCACGATCCTCACCCCGGCAGCGGCGAGCGTCCGCACCGCATCGTCGAAGACGCGCAGCATGTCGCCGGACAACAGGGCACCCGCGGCGAGCCGCGGGACGGCCACCGTCAACGCCCCTGCCGGCACATCGAAAGCGAGCGGACTCACCGGCGCGGCAAGGCATGACGCGTCCGCGGGGTCCATCCCGGCCATGGCCGCATAGGCCCACGCGCAGTGCTCGACCGAGCGGCCCAGCGGCCCGATGCAGTCCAGGCTCGGCGACAAGGGCATCACCCCCGCGACGCTGATGCGATGCTGGGTAGGCTTCAAACCGGTCACGCCGCACAGGGCCGCCGGCAGGCGCACGGACCCGCCGGTGTCGGAGCCGATCGCCAGCGGCACGTGCCCCGCTCCCACCGACATGCCGCCGCCGCTCGAACTGCCGCCTGATACATGTTCGACATTCCACGGATTGCGCCCCGGACCGAAAGCCGCATTGAGGCCGGTCGGGGACATCGCGAATTCCGCCATGTGCTGCGTTCCGAGGATCACGGCGCCGGCCTGCTCCAGACGCGCGACAACCGTCGCATCGACCGCCGCGGGCCGGGCGTCACTGCGCAGCGGCGAGCCCCAGCCCGCTACGCGCCCCGCCCGATCCATCATGTCCTTGATGCCGATCGGCATGCCATGCAGGGGGCCGCGGACGCGGCCCTGCTCGCGCTCGATGTCCAGCGCGCGGGCACGGCGCAGCGCCGGCTCGCTATCGATCTCGCGCCATGCGAGCCGACCGGGCGCAGCCATGTCGATGCGCCCGAGACAGTCGCTCACCCAGCGTTCGGAGGGTCTCGCCGCCCCGGCCGGAGCCGCCTCACCGGAACCCGCGGCGCCGGCAAGAGCCGGCCGTGCCAGTCGTCGCAACACCTCACCGAACGGCTCGGCGGTGTGCACCATGTCGAGACCGGCAATTCCGCCCGCGACGGCGGCGGCGAGGTTGTCGCATGCGGCGAGGACATCGGACAGATCGACCGCCGGAACTGCAAATTCCCGTTGCGCCAGCAACACCTCGTGCGCGTCGATGCGCGCCTGCGGCGTCACCGTGATGCGCTTCTGCAGTACCTCTTGTTCGGGGGCGGGAGGCAGGTTCATGGTTCTCGTCGGCGGCTATTTGTACGTATGTCCGTTTGTCCGGACAAACTATGCGACCGACGCAGGCACCTGTCAACAGTTTCGATTGCTCGATAAGATTTTTTGATGACTGGCCTGTACCCCCGCCCGACCTCGGGCAACGCCGTCCTTGCCTCTTTGCGCTAAGCTCTCGCGTTCGATCGCGGCCGATGTCCGGCCCGCACCCACAGCAAGAACACACCGCCCGTGACTCCCGCCGCGCCAGACCACCCCCGCCCGCGCTCGCCGCTGCATCTGTTCATCGCCTTCACCGTGCTCGCGCTGCAAGGCTTCGGCGGGGTGCTCGCCGTCGCGCAGCGCGAGCTCGTCGACCGCCGCCGCTGGATGACGCGGGAGGAATTCGTCGATGCCTACTCCGTCGCGCAGCTGCTGCCCGGCCCCAACGTCGTCAATCTGTCGCTGATGCTCGGCGACCGCTTCTTCGGCTGGCGCGGCGCGTTCGCGGCGATCAGCGGGATGCTGTTCGCGCCGCTGGTGCTAGTGATCGTGCTGGCCGCGGGCTACAACCAGCTCGCGGGCTTCCCCGCGGTCGCCGGCGCCCTGCGCGGGATGGGGGCGGTGGCGGCCGGGCTGATCCTCGCGATGGCGCTGAAGATGCTCGGCACGCTACGCCGCAATCCGCTCGGGCCGGCGCTGTGCGCGCTGCTCGGGCTGACGACCCTGGTCGCGGTGACGGTGTTCCGGGTGCCGCTGGCGTGGGTCGTGATCGGGCTGGGCACCGCCGGCTGGTGCATTGCGCGCTGGTGCATCGCACGCCAGGAAGGTGCCCGGCGATGAGCAGCCTGCCGCTGGCCGACCTCGTCGATCTCTTCCTGCGCTTCCTGATGCTGTCGCTGCTGTCGATCGGCGGCGCGATGTCGACGGCGCCCGAGATGCACCGCTTCCTCGTCGCCGAGCGTGGCTGGCTCAATGACGCCGACTTCACGACCGCGATCGCGCTGGCGCAGGCCGCACCGGGGCCGAACGTGCTGTTCGTGCCGGTGCTGGGCTTCCAGGTCGCCGGCGTGGTCGGCGCGGCCGCCGCGCTGCTCGGCATCCTGCTGCCATCCACCCTGCTGTCGCTGGGCGTGAGCCGCTGGGGGGCACAACGCCGCGATGCGCCGGCCGTGCGCGCCTTCACCGCAGGCCTCGCTCCGGTGTCGGTCGGACTGGTGTTCGCGACCGGCTGGCTGCTGAGTCTGCCCTTCATCGCGGCGCCGGAGCATCGGCTCGGCGCGCTGGCGCTGATTGCCGCGACCATGGCGGTGACCTTGAAGACCCGGCTTGCGCCGATCTGGATGATCGTCGTCGGCGCAACGGTTGGGGCACTGGGCGGGGTCTGAGAGGATCCGACCGCTGGGCACGATCCGACGGGGCGGCAACACCGGCCGGCACCTATTCCTTTCGATGTATCGCGAATTGGACAAGCCTCTGACTTGCAATCGCAATTCTGGCCCGCGCAAATTGACACGCGTCAACGCTTCCGCGTATCTTGGGCGCAACAATCCGTAACACAAATCGGCACTCCCGCACGAAAGGCGGGGTCGCAAAGCTTCCGGTCTACAACCTTCTCGAGGTCACGATAGCGGGGTTGCCGGGCCCGGTTCGCGCGCTGCAGTGCGGCGCGGACGGGGCTCGTGATGGCGTCGCGGGCAACAATCTCCTTCCCTGCCCCACGCATTCGCCTGCATGGGGAACAATTTCTCAGGTGAGGCCGATGCGCTCCGACACAATTCGTATGACGAGGCTCAATCGCGCGGCCGGCAGGCCGGCTGCGATCGCGCAGGCGCCGCACGGATCATCGTCACGGCGTGCAGCCGCCTCACTCCGAGCTCACCAGACCGGTCGCGCCACGACGAGAGCGTTAGCATGCAAACGGCAATCCTGAGCGACGACGACAATCCCCGTACGGCGAGGCGGCGGCGCTCGGCTGCCCGTGCGTCGGTACACCCACGGATGAAGGCGCGCTGAGCGATGGCAGCGCAACTACCCGGTTCCTGTTGTTCATCCCGCCCCCTGCAGGCCGCCGCGGCGTTGCTGAAGCGGGCGCGCAGCGCGCTGCCGCAGCTGTTCGCCGACCGCGTAAGCATGACGCGCTTCGTCGCGCATCAGGTCATCGTCTTCGTCGCGCTGCTGCTGGTGGCGATCCAGCTCGTGACCCTGGTTGCGCTGAACTGGGCGGTGTCGGAGAACGCACGGGAGTCGGTGCGCAAGGAAGTCGACGTCGGGCGACGGATCTTCGTGCGCATGATGGAGGACCGCACCCAGCAACTGACAACGGCCGCAAGCGTGCTGGCCTCGGATTTCGGCCTGCGTCAGGCGCTGATGAGCAGCGACCAGGCGACCATCGTATCCGCGCTGAACAACCACGGCGCGCGCATCGGCGCCGCGAAGATGATGCTGATCGGCCTCGACCGGCGGGTGCTGGGTGAAACCGCGGCACAGGGCAGTAGCGGCGAGCGGCCGGTGTTTCCGTTTCCGCACCTGATCGAGGATGCCGAACGCAAGGGTGCTGCTTCCACGATCGCGCTGATCGAACATGCGCCCTTCCAGCTCGTCGTCGTACCGGTGCTGGCGCCGGTTCCGGTCGCGTGGGTGATGGTGGCGTTCAGCGTCGACAACAAGCTTGCGCAGGATCTCGGCCTGCTCACCGGCCTCGACGTCTCTTTCTCCACCTGGACGCGGGAGCGCGGCTGGAACGTTGCCGCGACGACGCTGCGGCCGGCAGGGACCCGCGCCCTGCTGGGCGCGCTCGGCCCGCCGGCGGGAACCGCCGTGCCGCCGATCGCGCCCGACCTGCTCGGCGCCGATTTCCTGCTTTCCGGCTCGGTCCTCGGCCGCGAGAACGACGCTGCGGTCGTCGCCATCCTGCAGAGCTCGCTGCGCGACGCGGTCGCGCGGTTCGACGGGCTGCGCGTGATCCTGCTCGCACTCGCCGCTTTCAGCCTGTGCGCGACGGTGGCGGGCAGCCTGTGGATCGCGCGCAGCATTTCGCGGCCGGTGTCGGCGCTGGCCGAATTCGCGCGCCGCATGGAACGCGGCGAATACGACCAGGGGCCGCCGGAGACCCGTTCCGACGAACTCGGCGAACTCGCGGCCAGCTTCAACCGCATGCGGCTGGCGATCGCCGCGCGCGAGCAGCAGATCAAGTCGATGGCCCTGCAGGATGCGCTGACCGGCCTGCCCAACCGTGCGCTGTTCAACGAGCGCCTGCAGCAGGCGCTCGGGCTCGCCCGCCGGCTTGCGCAGCCGGTCAGCGTGCTGCTCATCGACCTGAACCGCTTCAAGGAGGTCAACGACACGCTCGGCCATCATGTCGGCGATCGCCTGCTGTGCGAAGTTGCCGAGCGCCTGCGTGCGGTTCTCGTGCGCGCGTCCGATACGCCCGCCCGCCTCGGCGGCGACGAATTCGCGGTGCTGCTGCCCACCGCCAGCGAGGCGATGGCCGAGACGACCGCGCGCAAGATCCTGCAGTCCTTCGAAGCGCCGGTATTCGTCGAAGGCCGGCAGCTCGACGTCGGCGGCAGTATCGGCGTCGCAACCTTCCCCGAGCACGGCGACGACGCCAACGTGCTGATGAGCCGGGCCGACGCGGCGATGTACGTGGCGAAGCGCAAGCGCACGGGCTGCGCGGTCTACGACGTCAGCTTCGATACGGAAGCCGAGAATCACGGCCGGCTGTCGCTCACCGGCGAACTGCGCCAGGCCGTCGAGGAAGACCAGTTCGTGCTGTATTACCAGCCGCGCCTCGATCTCGCCAGCGGCGCGATCACCGGCGTCGAGGCGCTGGTGCGCTGGCAGCATCCGGTGCGCGGTTTCGTGCCGCCCGACCAGTTCATCCCCTTCGCCGAGCAGACCGGCTGTATCCGCGAGATCACCCAGTGGGTGATCGGCCGCGCCTTCGAGCAGTGCGCCCGCTGGCGCGCGGCGGGGCTGGCGCTGGATGTGTCGATCAACCTTTCGGCGCGCGACCTGCTCGGTCCGGAACTGCCGCAGCGCTGCGCCGAACTGCTGTCTAGCCACGGTGCCTCGCCGCAATGGTTCCTGCTGGAAATCACCGAAAGTGCGATCGTCGATGACCCTGCACGCGCGCTGGACACGGTGACGCAGCTGCACGAGATGGGTTTCAGCCTGTCGATCGACGACTTCGGCACGGGCTATTCCTCGCTCGCGCAGCTCAAGCGCCTGCCGGTGGCCGAACTGAAGATCGACAAGAGCTTCGTCATGGACATGGCGCGCGATCCCGACGACATGACGATCGTGCGCTCGGTGATCGATCTCGCCCACAACATGGGGCTGAGCGTGGTGGCCGAGGGCGTCGAGACGGACGAGGTGCGCCAACTGCTGTACGACATGGGCTGCGACTACCTGCAGGGCTATCACATCTGCAAGCCGCTGCCGACCGAGCAGCTCGAACCCTGGCTCGCGCGCGATATGGCGCTGCACAGCACGACGGCAAAGGAGACATGACATGAAGTTCGATGAGGGACTGGCCTGCCTCGCGTTGGTTCTGTGCGCGCCCCAGGCTTGGGCGGCGCCGTTCGACGACCTGGGCGTCGAGCTCGTCTATGACGACAACCTCACGCGCGCGCAACTCGGGCGGGACATCAAGGGCGACCTCGCGCTTTCCGTCTCCACGTCGGGCGGCCCGCGCTTCCAGCTCACCGACCATGACAGCCTGTCGCTGAAGGGCACCCTGGCCGCCACCAAGTACCGCCATTACGACGGCCTCGACAACATCAACGCCGGCCTGGCGCTGGGCTATCGGCGGAAGTTCGGTCTCGGCCCCTACGTGCCGCAGCTCGCGCTGACCGGATCGGCGACGCGGCTGGAGTACGACAGCCGCCTGCGCGACGGATGGCTGTATGCGGCCGACGCCGAGGCGAGCAAGCGGGTGACGGAGCGCCTCGCGCTGCGTGCCTTCGTGCGCAGCGAGCGGCGCGAATCGGACGACGTGCCCGCGCGCGTGGTCCCCTTCATCCGCGCCAACGTCTTCGACCTGAGCAGCCGCAGCGCAGGCATCGGCGCCGACTTCGCGTACGCGCCGCGCTACCTCGTCTCGCTCGGCTTCACCTGGCACCGTGGCGACATCGTGTCCACGACGCAGCGCAACCTGCCGATCTTCCTCGCATCGAGCGCCATCGCACCCGATCCGGTGTTCGGCGATGATACCTACGCATACACGATGCCGGCACGGACGCGGGTGTTCAGCATCGGCGTGAGCCGCGAAGTGGGCCGCCAGTCCTCGGTCAGCCTCGGCTACGAATACCGCGACAGCCGCGCCGACGGCGGCATCGAATACAGCGGGAACCTGTTCCGCGCGACCTATCTTTACGGATTCTGAACAGCGATGAATACACGCGCACGCTTACCTGCTGCACCACGCGTCGGCGGATCAAAGGCCGCTTTCGGCGGCCTGCTTGCGCTGCTGGTGCTCGCATTGCCGGCAGCCCCCACCGCCGCGGGGGACATCCGCGCCACGGTGCGCGACCGCGACGGCAAACCCGTCGCCGATGCGGTCGTGGTCGCGGTTCCGTCCGGCGGCGCTGCGGGCGCTGGCGCCCCTCCGGGCGTCGCCGAGGAGGACCAGCGCGACAAGGAATTCGTCCCATACGTGCTGCCGGTGCAGGCAGGCACTCGGGTCCATTTCCCGAACAACGACAACATCCGGCACCACGTCTATTCGTTCTCGCCGGCCAAGACCTTCGAGCTGCCGCTCTACAGCGGCACGCCGACCTCGCCGGTGCTCTTCGACAAGCCCGGCGTAGTCATCCTGGGGTGCAACATCCACGACTGGATGGTCGGCTACATCTACGTGTCCGAAAGCCCGCATTTCGCGAAGACCGGCGCCGACGGCAAAGCGACGCTCGGCGGCCTGCCCGGCGGCGACTACACGCTGCGGGTGTGGCATCCGCGGCTCGAAGGCGGCGAGCAGGCGACCGCGCGGCCGCTCGCGGTGCCGCCGGCCGGCACGGTCGACGCGGCAACGACGATAGTGCTGACGCCGGACTTCCGCGCCCGGCGCGCACCGACGCCGGGCCGCGGCGGCTACTGAAGCGCGCCGGCCTGCACCGACACGGCATTCACGCCTTCTGCGGCAGCTGGATTGCCTTGTACTCGAGGAATTCTTCCAGCCCGTAGACGCCGTTCTCCCGGCCGAGGCCGGACTGGCGGTAGCCGCCGAAGGGCGCGCGCGGATTCCACGGCGCGCCGTTGATGTCGATCTGGCCGCTGCGAATGCGCCGCGCGACCGCCAGGGCATGCGCCTCGCTGCCCGCCCACACGCCACCGCCCAGCCCGTAGATCGAATCGTTCGCCAGCACGATCGCGTCCTCGTCGCCGTCGTGCGGCAGGATCACCAGCACCGGGCCGAAGACCTCCTCCTGCACGACGGTGGCCCTGCGGTCCTCGACGACCAGCACGGTCGGTGCGACGAAGAAGCCCTTGCCCGCCGGCGCCGCATCGGGTCCGCCGGCAACGAGCTTCGCGCCCTCGGCGATGCCGCGGCGGATGTAGCCGACCACGCGCTCGCGCTGCACGTCCGACACCAGCGGGCCGAGCTTGCTGTCCTCGGCAAAGGCCGGGCCGACCTTGAAGGCCGAGGCGGCCGACGCGGCGAGTTCGGCGGCTTCGGCGAGCTTCGCGCGCGGCACCAGCATGCGCGTGTGCGCCGAGCAGGTCTGGCCGGAATTGAGCAGGCAGCTCGACACCGTGCCCTTCACCGCGGCGGCGAGATCGGCGTCGTCGAGGATCACCGCGGCCGACTTGCCGCCGAGTTCCAGCGCGACCTTCTTCACCGTCGCCGCGGCAAGCTCGGCGACGCGCCGCCCGGCCCGCGTCGAGCCGGTGAAGGACACCATGTCGACGCGCGGATCGGACGCGAGGACTTCGCCGACCACCGGGCCATAGCCGGTGACGAGGTTGAACACGCCTGGGGGCAGGCCCGCCTCGGCGATGACGTCGGCGAGGATGAAGGCGTTGATCGGCGCGACTTCGGAGGGTTTCAGCACGACCGTGCAGCCGGCCGCGAGCGCCGGGGCGACTTTCAGCGAGATCTGGTTGAGCGGGAAATTCCACGGCGTGATCGCGCCGACCACGCCAATCGGCTCGCGCACGACGAGCGAGTTGCCGACGCGCTCTTCCCACTGGAACTCGCGCGCGAGCTTCGCGTAGTGCTTCCAGCTGCCGACCGGCCCGGCGACCTGGAAGCGCCCCGCCATCTTCAACGGCATGCCGACTTCGTGGGCGATCGCGGCGGCGAGCTCGTCGCGGCGCGCTTCGAGTCCGGCCGCCACGCGCTCGATGCAGTCCGCGCGCTCGGCGGCCGGCAGGCGCGACCACACATCGAAGGCGGCATGGGCCGCGGCGATGGCGGCTTCGGCGTCGGCGGGGGCACCCTCGGGGATGCGGGCGTAGACCGAGGCGTCGCTCGGGTCGATCACGTCGATGAGGCCGGAACCGGCCGGGGCGACCCAGCGGCCGCCGATGTAGAGTTTGTCGCGCAGGATGGTCATGGGGCTGTCCTTGCAGAAGGGAACCCGGGGATTCTAGCCGGCGATGGACGTCGGGGCGGGCTGACAACAAGTCGTGACGTTTGCAGCCACCGCACATTCGGCGGAAGGCGCTGCGCTTTTCCGCCCTACGCCAGGCCGTACTTGCGGATCTTGTCGTGCAGGGTGGTCTTCGCGATCTGCAGCGCCTCGCTGCTGCGCGCGAGGTTGCCGTTCTGGCGGCGCAGCTCGGCGGCGATCAGCGAACGCTCGAAGTTCTCGACCGCTTCGGCGAGCGAGGCGCCGCGCGCTTCCGGTGATGGCGAGGCGCCGAAATCGCGGCGCAGGCCGAGCACCAGACACTCTGCTGCGTTGCGCAGTTCGCGCACGTTGCCCGGCCAGTCGTGCGCCATCAGCTGCTGCATCTGCTCGCGCGCGACCTCGGGGATGGGGCGCTGGTGCAGCTGCGCCGCGTGCAGCATGAAGTGTTCGAGCAGCAGCGGGATGTCCTCGCGGCGCTCGCGCAGCGGTGGCAGTTCGACGCGCGCGACGTTGAGGCGGTAGTACAGGTCGGCGCGGAATTTCTGGCGGTCGGCGAGTTCGCGCAGGTCTTCCTTGGTCGCGGCGACGACGCGGCACGCGACCGGGATCAGCGCGTTGGAGCCGAGGCGCTCGACCATCCTTTCCTGCAGCACGCGCAGGAGCTTGATCTGCACCGCCATCGGCATCGACTCGACCTCGTCGAGGAAGAGCGTGCCGCCGTTGGCATGCTCGATCTTGCCGATGCGGCGCTTCTGCGCGCCGGTGAAGGCGCCGGCCTCGTGACCGAATAGCTCGCTGTCGATGAGGCTGTCGGGCAGGCCGCCGCAGTTGAGCGCGACGTAGTTTGCCGCGTGGCGGCTGCTGAGGTCGTGCAGGCAGCGCGCGACCATCTCCTTGCCGGTGCCGGTCTCGCCCACGATCAGCACATCGACGCTGGTGCCGGCAAGCTCCAGCAGCAGACGCCGGACCTTCTCGATCTGCGGCGAGCGCCCGATCAGGCGGCCTTCGATCGCGTCGCGGTGAACGAGGCGACGCCGCAGGCTCTCGACTTCCATCGTCAGCGCGCGCTTTTCCAACGCGCGGCGCACGACCTCGACGAGGTGCTCGGGCGAGAAGGGCTTGGGGATGAAGTCGTAGGCGCCGCTCCTCATCGCCTCGACGGCAAGCGTCACGTCGCCGTGGCCGGTGATCATGATGACGGGCAAGGCCGCGTCCTGGGCAATCAGCGCACGCAGCAGCTGCATGCCGTCCATGCCCGGCAGGCGCATGTCGGTGACGACGACGCCGGGGAAATCCGGGCCGACGAGGCGCTGCCCCGCTTCGGCCGAGGCGACCGCCTGCACCGGGATACCGGCGAGCTGCATCGCCTGCTCGCAGCCGAGCCGCACGTTCGGGTCGTCCTCGACGATGAGGGCCTGCAGCGCCTGGCGCTGATTCGGTGGGGACGCGAGGGAGGGAGTCATGCCTGTTGTTCTCCGGCCGTCGGCAGGTCGAGCGTGAAGACGGCACCGCCATCGGGATGGTTGGCCGCGGCGAGGTCGCCGCCGAAGTCGCGGACGATGTCCTGCGAGATCGCGAGGCCCAGCCCGAGGCCGACGCCGACCGGCTTGGTGGTGAAGAAGGGTTCGAAGACGTGCGCGATCGCATCTTCCGACAGGCCGGGTCCGCTGTCGATGACGCGCACGAGGAGCCGACCGGATGGCACTGCCTCGGCCTCCAGGCGCAGCTTGCGCACCGGACTCTCGCTCATCGCGTCGACCGCGTTGCCGATCAGGTTCACGAGCACCTGTTCGAGACGGTTCTGGTCGCACCATGCGAGCGCCCTGCCCGGCTCGCAGCGGTTGTCGACCGCGACGCCGGCGCGGCGCAGCTTCTGGTCGAGCAGGAACAGCGCATTGCGCAGCGCGTGCGCGACGTCGACGGACGCGGGCCGCGCGGGCGACTTGCGCGCGTACGTCTTGAGCGGGTCGATGATCTCGCCCATGCGATCGACCAGCGTCGCCATGATTTCCAGGTTGCCCTGCGCAGTCGCGAGGTCGCCGCGGCGCATGAACTCGATCGCGTTTCCGCCGAGGGTGCGCAGCGCGCCCAGCGGCTGGGTGAGCTCGTGCGTGATGCCGGTCGCGAGCTGGCCCAGCACGGCAAGCTTGGCTGCCTGCACGAGTTCGTCCTGCGCCGCGCGCAAGGTCTGCTCGGCGCGCTCGCGCTCGGCGACCTCGGCGCGCAGGCGCTCGTTCGCGGCGGTCAGGTCGGCGGTGCGCAGGCCGACCTTCTGCTCCAGTTCGGCGTTCGCCTTTTGCAGCAGGGCCTGCGCTTCGGCGCGGCTCTTCAGCGTGCGGCGGCGCTGCTGCAGGAAGAGGCCGAGCAGCAGCACGCAGCCCGTCGCCGCGGCGCCCAGCGCGGCGTCGGTCAGGGAATCGGCGCGGCGCCCGCGCAGGTCGGCGAAGGTCACGAGCTGCCAGCCGGTGCCCGACAGCAGGCGCGTCTCGACAAGGAAATCGCGTGCCTTCAGGCGGCGCTCGCCGGCGAGCACCGGCGCTTCGGGGAAAGCGACGAGCGTGGCGTCGGCTGCGCCCGTTGTGCCGAGCGCGACCGGGAACGGACGGATCACGTTGTCGGCGAAGCGGCGCGTCGCACCGATCTCGGCGGCGACTTCGCCGCTCAGCGGGCGCAGCGCGGTGTATTTCCAGTCCGGCACCGATGCGACGATCACCACGCCGTTCGCGTCGGCAAGCAGCACCGGCTCGTTGCGCGGCATCCAGCGGCGTTCGAGTTCGGCAAGGCCGATCTTCACGACCGCCACACCGACGACGCGCCAGTCCTGGCCTTCGTCGCGGATCGGCTGGGCGAAGAAGTAGCCCGCTTCGTTGCGCGTCTCGTCGATCGCGTAGTAGCGGTCCGGCGCACCGCGCACGGCGGCCTGGAAATAGGAGCGCAGCTTCTGGTTCTGGCCGAGCAGGTTGTCGGAGTAGATCCAGTCGCTGGATGCGACCACGGTGCCTTCGGTGTCGAGGACGAAGATCGCGAGGCCGCCGAAGAAGCTGTTGAGCCGTTCGAGGTAATGATTCGCCGCCGGCTGCAGCGGCTCAAACTCGTCCTTACCCGCTCGCAGCAGGCGGATAACCTCGCTGCTCAGCGCGACGGCACTGGGCAGATGCTCGTAGCGCGTGACCGAACCATCGACGGCGGTCGCCAGCAGGTCGAGGTCGTGGCGCGCGTCGGCGCGCAGGGCCGCCAGCCCGACACGGGCGCTGAATTGATAGGCCGCGACGCCAGCCAGCAGCATGCAGGCGGCGACCAGGGCAAGGCGGACGGCAACGTGGAAGCGTGGGCGCGGGAGCATCGATGGGGATCGAGGGACTGTGCGGGGATTCTAGTGCAGTCCGCTCGATGAATCGCGGCGGGAGTGGGGCGGAAGGCGCTTCAACGCATCCGCCCCACCCTTGCCGTATCAGGGATACAGGCCCCGCACCGCGCGCGCTTCGAGCACGCGACGGCAAGCGACGACGAAGGCTGCGGTACGCAACGTGAGCTTGCGCTCCTCGGCGATGTGCCACACGGCACCGAAGGCCTCGGTCATGATGCGCTCGAGACGGGCGTTGATCTCCGCCTCGGTCCAGAAGAAGCTCGAGAAGTCCTGCACCCACTCGAAATAGCTCACCGTCACGCCGCCCGCGTTGGCGAGCACGTCCGGCACGACCAGCACGTTGCGGTCGTGGAGGATCGCGTCGGCTTCCGGTGTCGTCGGGCCGTTGGCGCCCTCGACGATCATCTTGGCGCGGATGCGCGGCGCGTTCGCGGCCGTGATCTGCCCTTCGACGGCCGCCGGCACGAGGATTTCGCAGTCGAGCTCCCAGAAATCCGCCGGGGCGATCTCGGTCGCGCCAGGATAGTCGGTGAGTTTGCCGCCCTCGGCGAGATGCTTGCGCAGCTGGTACGGATCGATGCCAGCGGGGTTGTGCAGGGTCGCGGCGACGTCCTGGATCGCGACGAGCTTCGCGCCGGCGTCGTGGAAGATGCGGGCCGCGGCCTCGCCGACGTTGCCGAAGCCCTGCACGGCGATGCGCGCCCCGGTGACCGGCAGACCGATCTTCTCGGCGGCCGCGCGGGCGCTCACGAACACGCCGCGGCCCGTCGCATCATGCCGACCGAGGCTGCCGCCGAGCGCGATCGGCTTGCCGGTGACGACGCCGGTCGCGGTGCGGCCCTGGTTCATCGAGTAGGTGTCCATCATCCACGCCATCACCTGCTCGTTGGTGTTCACGTCGGGCGCGGGAATGTCCTTGTCCGGCCCGAGGAGGATGTTGATCTCGCTGGTGTAGCGGCGCGTCAGGCGCTCCAGCTCGGCCCGCGACATCGGCTTGGGGTCGACGCGGATGCCGCCCTTGGCGCCGCCGTAGGGCACGTTCACCACTGCGTTCTTGATCGTCATCCACGCCGACAGCGCCATCACTTCCGAGAGCGTCACGTCCGGATGGAAGCGCACGCCGCCCTTGCCGGGGCCGCGTGACACGTTGTGCTGCACGCGGTAGCCCTCGTAGTGCGCGATCTCGCCGTTATCGAGGCGGATCGGCACGTCGACGACGAGGATGCGCTTCGGTCGGCGCAGGGTCTCGATCCACGGACGCAGCGGCGCGTCGATGTAGGGGGCGACGGCCTCGATCTGGCTGAGGTAGGTCTCCCACGGGCCGAGGTGGTCGGCGGACAGGTAGGACGGAAGGTTCTCGTGATGCATGCGGTCTCCGGTGCTTGTGGTCTTTGGCGTGGGTGCTGCGGAAAATCAGTGCTGCAGGATCTTCGCGAGAAACTGCTGCGCGCGCTCCGAGCGCGGGTTGGCGAAGAAGGCTTCCTTGTTGTCGTCCTCGACGATCTTGCCGTGGTCCATGAAGATCACGCGGTGCGCTACGCGCTTGGCGAAGCCCATCTCGTGCGTGACGCACATCATCGTCATGCCCTCCTGCGCCAGCTCGGTCATGACGTCGAGGACCTCGTTGATCATCTCCGGGTCGAGCGCCGAGGTCGGCTCGTCGAAGAGCATGCAGATCGGGTCCATCGCGAGCGCGCGGGCGATCGCGACGCGCTGCTGCTGGCCGCCGGACAGTTGCCCGGGGAACTTGTGCGCGTGCGCCTTGAGGCCGACGCGGTCGAGGAAGTAGATGCCCTTCTCCGCGGCCTCGTCCTTGTCGCGCTTCAGGACCTTGATCTGCGCGAGGCTCAGGTTGTCGCGGATCGTCATGTGCGGGAACAGCTCGAAGTGCTGGAACACCATGCCGACGTGGGCGCGCAGCTTCGAGAGGTTGGTCTTGGCCGCACCGACCGAGGTGCCATTCACGTGGATGTCGCCCTGCTGGAACGGCTCCAGCCCGTTCACGCACTTGATGAGGGTGGACTTGCCGGAACCCGAGGGACCGCAGACGACGACCACCTCGCCCTTGTTCACGTGGGTGGAGCAGTCGGTGAGGACCTGGAAATTGCCGTAATGCTTGCTGACCTTGTCGATAGTGATCATGACGATGCCTTTTCGCTGAGGTGTGTATCGGGAACGCAGACGCCGCGGGCTCAGGCGGTCTGCAGACGTTTCTGGTAGTAGCGCACCGCTTGCGAGGCGGCGAAGCACAGCACGAAGTAGACGGCGCCGGCGAAGAGCACCAGCTCCACGAGCCGCCCGTCGCGGTCGCCGACCTTGTAGGCCGCGCCGAAGAAGTCGGCGAGCGCCGACACATAGACCAGCGAGGTGTCCTGGAACAGGATGATTGCCTGCGTCAGCAGCAACGGCACCATGTTGCGGAAGGCCTGCGGCAGCACGACGTGCAGCATCGCCTGCGGGTAGCTCATGCCCAGCGCGTGGGCGGCGGCGAGCTGGCCCTTGGGCACGGACTGGATGCCGGCGCGGATGATCTCGGCGTAGTACGCCGACTCGAACAGCGCGAAGCCGATCATCGCGGAGGCGAGGCGCACGTCGGAGCCCGGCGGCAGGCCGAGGAAGCTCTCGAGGAACTTCGGCACGATCAGGAAGAACCACAGCAGCACCATCACCAGCGGGATCGCGCGGAAGAGGTTCACATAGGCCGCGGCGGCCCACGCCAGCGGCTTGATCGACGACAGGCGCGCCATCGCCAGCAGCGTGCCCCACACGATGCCGGAGACGATCGCCAGCGCCGTGATCTCGAGCGACACCATCAGGCCCTGGCCGAGGAAGGTCAGCGAGCCGGGGATCGACGACCAGTCGAATTCGTAGGAACCGAACATTTCACTTGCCTCCGAGGTAACCGGGGACGCGCACGAGGACTTCCACCTTGCGCATCAGGAGCATCACGACGACGTTGATCATCAGGTAGGCCACCGTCACCGCGACGAAGGACTCGTAGGGCTGCGCGGTGTAATCGACCAGCTGGCGCCCCTGTGCGGCGAGCTCGAGGAGCCCGATCGTCGAGCACACCGCCGAGTTCTTGAAGACGTTGAGGAATTCGGACGTCAGCGGCGGCACGACGAGGCGGAAGGCCATCGGCAGCATCACGTGGCGGTAGGTCTGCGGCAGCGTGAGGCCCAGCGCGAGTCCGGCGTTCTTCTGCCCGTGCGGCAGCGCGTTGATGCCCGAGCGCACCTGTTCCGCGACCCGCGCGCTGGTGAAGAAGCCCAAGCACACCATCGCCGCGACGAACTGCTGCGCGATCGGGTTCAGCGCCTTGAAGGCGTCGCCGGCTGCCGTGGGCAGCATTTCCGGCAGCACGAAATACCAGAAGAACAGCTGCACCAGCAGCGGGATGTTGCGGAACATCTCGACGTAGGCCGTCGCCACGCCGGAGAGCCCGCGATGCGGCACCGTGCGCAGCACGCCGACGACGGCGCCCAGCAGCAGCGCGATCACCCAGGCCGACAGCGACAGCAACAGCGTCGTCTGCAGACCGGCAATCATCCAGTCGAGGTAGGTGCCGTCATTGACGGCGCTGGGGAGCAGAAACACGCCCCAATTCCATTGGTATTCCATGCAAGACTCCAGAAACGTCGGAGAAAAAGGCCCCTGCGGCTGCGGCGGACGCAGCCGTCCCCTGCCCCCGGAGCGCGCGGCGCCGGCGGTACGGGATGTTCAGGGGTGGGAGCCCGGAACGGAGGTTCCGGGCGTTCGGCTCAAGCCGGGTTTAGTACTCCCAGAAGATGCGCTGCAATTCCTTGCTGTCCTGCGTCGCGGTCAGGGCGACCGCGGCGAGGATGCGCGCCTTCTGCGGGTTGAGGTCGTGGGCGACCACCCAGTCGTACTTGTCGTCGGGCTGTTCGGCGTTGCGCAGCACGAAGCCGCCGCCGGTCACGCGCGCCGAGCGGATCACCTGCACGCCCTTGCCGCGCAGCTCCTGCAGCACCGGCACGATGTGCTTCGCGACCGAACCGTTGCCGGTGCCGGCGTGGATCACCGCCTTCACGCCGGCCTTGTCGAAGGCGCGGTAGGCCGCGTCGCTCATGTTGCCGTAGCCGTAGGCGACCTCGACCGGTGCGAGCTTCTCGATCTTGTCGATGTCGAACTCGGAGTTGGTCGTATGGCGCTTCACCGGAGCGCGGAACCAGTAGTTCTTGCCCTCGACGACCATGCCCAGCGCGCCCCACGGGCTCTTGAAGGCCTCGGTGCGGATGTTGATCGCCTTCGTGACGTCGCGACCGCTCTGGATCTCGTCGTTCATCGTCACCAGCACGCCCTTGCCGCGCGCGTCCTTGGCTGCCGCGACGGCGACCGCGTCATACAGGTTGAGCATGCCGTCGGCCGACAGCGCCGAACCCGGGCGCATCGATCCGACGACGACAACCGGCTTCTCGCTGCGCACGACGAGGTTCAGGAAGAAGGCCGTCTCCTCCAGCGTGTCGGTGCCGTGCGTGATCACGATGCCGTCGACGTCGTCCTGCTTCGCCAGCGCCGAGACGCGCTTGCCCAGCGTCATCAGCTGCTCGTTGGTGAAGCTCTCCGAGGCGATCTGGAACACCTGCTCGCCGCGCACGTCGGCGAGGTTGGCCAGTTCCGGCACGCCGGCGATGAGCTTGTCGACCGGCACCTTGGCAGCCTGGTAGGTCGCGCTGTTGGCGGCGGTGGCGCCCGCACCGGCGATCGTGCCGCCGGTGGCGAGGATGACGACTTTGCTCTTGGCATCGGCGAAAGCGGTGCTGCTGGACAGCGCCAGCGCGGCGATCAGCGCCAGCGTGCGGCCGGCCATCCAGCCCTTGTGGTTGCGAACCTGCATCTCGAGTCTCCTGTAGCGGCCCCATTCCGGGGCCTTTTGTATTTTTGAGGTGGGGTCGGGGTCCGGGCGATTACTCGAAGGGGCGGTCGTTCGGCGCCTTGAAGAGCGTCTTCATCGCGTCCGAGATCGGGAAGCCGAGGTTGATGTTCTTCGGCGGGATCGCCGCGAGGAACCATTTGTTATAGATCGCCTCGGCCTCGCCGGAGGTCATCGTCTTCGCGATCGCGGCATCGACCACCTTCTTGAAGGCCGGATCGTCCTTGGCCATCATGCAGCCGTAGGCTTCATACGATTGCGGCGTGCCGGTGATGGTCCAGTCGGCCGGACGCTTGGCCTTCGCGAGTTCGCCGTAGAGCAGCGCGTCGTCCATCATGAAGGCCACCGCACGGCCGGTTTCCAGCGTCAGGAAGGATTCGCCATGATCCTTCGCGCTGATGATGTTCATGCCGAGCTTCTTTTCCTCGTTCATCCTGCGCAGCAGACGCTCCGAGGTCGTTCCGGCGGTGGTCACGACGTTCTTGCCCGCGAGCTGCTCGAAGTCCTGCACACCCGATTCCTTCTTCGTCATCAGGCGCGTGCCGACGACGAAGATGGTGTTCGAGAAGGCGACCTGCTTGGCGCGCTCGGAGTTGTTGGTGGTCGAACCGCACTCGATCGACACCGTGCCGTTCTGCACCAGCGGAATGCGGTTCTGCGAGGTCACCGGCATCATGCGCACCTGCAGGGTCGGCATTTTCAGCTCGGCTTTGATCGCCTCGACGACCTTCAGCATCATCTCCTGCGAGTAGCCCACCACCTGCTGGTTCTGGTCGTAGTACGAGAACGGGATCGAGGACTCACGGTGGCCCAGCGTGATGCTGCCGGTGTCCTTGATCTTCTGCAGCGTGTTGGCCTGCGCGACGGCGGGCACGAGGGCGACGGCGCCGGCGGTGATCAGGGCGGCGAGGGTGGCATTGAGGGGCTTGCGCGGCAGCATCATGTCTCCTTTGGTATGGCGGGATAAATAATCCCGATGGCCATATCCATTGCAGACGCCGTGCCAGCTTTTTTGCTGCACCGCGCAAGGCAAGAAGCCCGCGGAATGCCCGAGACTACGGATACGGATTTGTGCGGACGCGTTCGGAAAACCGAATTTCAACCCCGAAAGACGTTCGGTTTTCCGAACACTCCCCACGCGACCGCGTCCTGGAATGCGATCCCGGTACCGTCGAAGCTGGAAAACTGGGCGACCTGCGGGGTGCGGTGCCCGGAGAAGCGCCAAGGGGCCATCGACCACACGCTGAAATACCGTGAAGACCGGCCCGGCGAAGCCGACCGTACTTCTACATGACGTATTGCCAACATGTCTTTGCGCTCATCGAGCGCAGGGAATAGCTACTGTTCAGACGGCTTGCGACCCACAACAGCTAATCGGGTTTCGAGCGAACGAAGGGCCAGTTGTTGAGGCTCAGTGGTCGTTCGCCCGCCCGCTTTATTGAATAGGCAACTAGGCACTTCATGGCGCTCGCGTAGCCCAAGTTCGGTAGGAAATGGTGATATCGACTCCTATACTGAGGATTCGCCCGTGCGACCGTCGCGCTGTTGCTACGCCAGTCTTGGGCGATTAGCTCACGACATGGAGGACGAGATGGCTAAGTATCTCTTCGAAGCACGTTACACCGCTGAAGGAGCCAAGGGGCTTGTCCGCGAAGGTGGTTCCGGGCGTCGTGCTGCGGTCGCAGCGATGGCGGAAGGTTTGGGTGGGAAGTTGGAGAGCTTCTACTTCGCATTCGGCGATATCGATGCCTACGTCATTGTTGATATCCCGGACAGCATAACTGCCGCTGCCGTTGCGCTCGCAGTCAATCAGAGTGGTGGGGCCAGCGTGAAGACTGTTGTGCTGATGACACCGGAGGACGTGGACAAGGCAAGCAAGAAGGCCGTTGAGTATCGGCCGCCCGGTCGCTGAAGCACTAAAGCATTGATTCGGCGTGGCAGGAACGTGGCACAGGGGCCGCGCCGGATTTTTTCTGCCGGCTCGCGTTGCAACGAAATCCGGGTTCGGAGATGCACCGGCCGTCCCACGAACGCATTCTCCGCTTCTCTCAATGACGGAAGTTGGCCGAATCTTGCCTGACTGCTCCCAACTCCAAGGGACGCGGCGCAGGACGCAGGATCGGGATAGGGGCGGTCAGGTCACCTGACCGTTCCCCTCCCACACCACCCGGCATGCGGGTCCGCACCGGGCGGTTCGAGCAGTTGAGGTCATGAGAGCCGAGGTACGCCGAGTCGGTCG
>NZ_QVLR01000038.1 GCF_014822185.1 Azoarcus sp. Aa7 | reverse complement strand
GGAACAGCTCCAGCGCCGTCGCCTTGAGCGCGAAGTCGCGGTTCGAGTTGTCGGGGCCGTAGTCGTGGTCGTCCCAGATGGCGACGTGCTGGCCGGTGCGCAGCAGCCGCTGCAGCGGCGCGAAGCCGCGCGTGGTCGCCCAGCGCCGGTGCATCCGCGCGGCGGCCTCGTCCGCGGGCGCGAGGTCGTCGTCGCGGTAGTAGATGTTGTCCCCGAGCCACAGCATCACGTCGGGCCGCCGTGCGGCGATGGTATCGAAGATCTCGAAGCCGGCGCCGAAGGTGTTCTGCGTGACCTCGTAAGGCGGGTCGGGGACGTAATTGCACGAGCCGGTGGCGATGACCAGATCGCGAGGCGTGGCTGGATCCGCGGGCGCGGTGGTGAACGCGGGCACCTCGCCGAGCTCGACCGGGGTGCCGTCGAGCAGCACGCGGTAGGCGTAGCGGGTGGCGGCCTGCAGACCGTCGAGGTCGACGCGTGCGGTGTGGCCGCGCTCCGGGCTGGCGGCGACCGGCGCGCTGCGCCGCGCCGCGTCGGGCTGCCCGTGCGGCCAGTACTCGAGCTGCACCCGCGCGGGGGCGTCGGTCATCAGCCACACGCCGACGCGCGCGGCCGTCGCCGGCCCGGCCATCGGGCCTCCGGCCAAGGTGGCCGCGCTGGCGACGGCCGCGTGCAGCGCCAGCAGCAGCCAGGGCAGCGCCAGGCGGCGCAGGGCGCGCCACGCGAGGCCGGGGCGCAACGGGGGGAGGGGCCTCGCGGCATGCATCGGGCTACGGTGCGAACGGAGCCCGGGTAGGGCGCAATAACCGAAGGGCATTGCGCCGCATGCCTCATTCCATCTCCCCGAGCGCATCGGCGAGACCACTCCCTGCCCAATCGAGCGAACAGACCCCACTCGCCACCCAGGCGTGGAGCGTCGAATGAGTCCAGTCTGCGACCCGCCTGACATGCCCGTATTTGACCGGATTGAAATGCAGCTACTCGAGGTGCGCACGATAGTCCTGCTCGTCACGAATCAGGTGTTCCCAATAGCGCCTCTGCCATATCCCCCGCTCTCCACGCGCCCGGGGAACCGCGGAGCGCCTCTCGGTGGCAGGCAAGACCTTTGAAAAG
>NZ_QVLR01000037.1 GCF_014822185.1 Azoarcus sp. Aa7 | reverse complement strand
ACCCCAACCCCAACCCCCCAGGACAGCGTGGGACATCCATACCGCACTGGAACACCTTAATCGGCGCAACCGCGGGCGATAATCGCGGCGGTGTCACGGATTACCAATACATTTGATCGAATCAACACAGATTGAACCCGCACTCCAAGCACTAGGCTTACACGCAGTCATCGTCAAGTTGACATTACCCCCCCCCCCGAACATCTCGCCCTGTTCGGCAAGTTGCCCGCTTCCAACCTTCCGCTTGTTGGCCGAGGACTGAACCTTTGCTGCCATACCAGCAGGTTGGCGCCAATGTCCGGCGTGGCGAGGATTGCAGTCTCTCGGCGCAGCCGCCTGCGCCTGCCAATCACCATGTGTTGCACCGAGCAAAACTCGGCTGGGAGGTCCTCATTGCGTGCCTTCGCTCATACGCGCAGATCATGGCGATAGAATGATTGGCTGAGTACCACTAAGAGCTTCTAAATGCCTTTGGAGTGTGCGTTTCGCTTAGTCAGAGCCCTGTTTCGGACACCATGGTCCGTCCGCACGGTCGCGCGTCGCGACGAGGCCGCGTGGTTCGCGCAGAACATCCAGAGGCGCCGACTGGCCCTGTCAAAATTGGAGCGGGATTTGCTGTTCGCTGGCGAGCATCCCTTGCGGCTTGCCTTTTCGCTGCTGGCGTTGCAGATCACGCTGCTGGTGTTGGCAACAGTGCTCCCGCAGGACTGGTTCACCCCCGCCTGGTTCAATTGGGCGGCCGCAGAACAACTGACGCACTTCTCTACTGTGTGGACCATCCAGGCGACGCTGGCAGCTCTGGTCTACCCGATCGTGATCTCTTTCGTTGCCGTCTACCTGCAACGCCGGCCGGCAGCGGAAGCCTTCATTCACCTCTACATGCTCGATTCAGGTGGGCTTGCAGCGGGTCTGTCCTCGCTAGGCTTGGTTGTCGTGATGGGCGTCCAGTACCTGATGTTGAGTACGTGGGGAACGGCATGGCTTCCTGGCTGGGCGGCAATCGACACCGCCTGGTTCGTCCTCAATGCCGCGCTGACGACGTTCTTCCTGTTCCGAACGGTGGAGTTTCTCCGGCCAGAGGTGCAGGCCAGGGTCATCCAGCGCTACACCGTCAACGTGGCGCTGCCCAGAGAGGTGCAGCGCCTGAACTCATTTCAAGTGCTGGCCGGTGGCATTGCCAAGGGATGGTTCCCGGTGCCGTCGTATGGCGATGACAAGGCCCCGGAAGGACCACGCCTGCTGATCGGTAGAGGGTTCCGCGAGGGTGATATCCAGGGCAGACTGCGCTTGCGAGCGCAGGCTCGATTGGTGGACGTTCGGATCTGGGTTGTCAGACTGGTTGTCGAATCCTGGTACCACCGTGCACTGACATCGCCTCGGCCGGACAAGCCGGAAGCGTTTGGTGTCAATAAGTCTTGGCCGTTGTTCACGTTGCCGATGAGTCCGGGTACGGTCTACGAAAGCGAGTTGCCTCTCGCCATGGTGGCGGACGGCCCTGAGCTTTCAACTTGGCAGCGCTGGCTCTTGCGCTGGTCGGTGGTCCTGCATCCGACATCCCGAGAGAGGTATGGCATCAGGGTTGAAGCCATCCTTGGCGAATTGGCCGCCGATGCACGAAACATGGCTGCCAAGCCCGACAACGAGGGGTTTGAGCGCTCCTATAGCACGCTTATCGACTTGCACGGACTGCTGCTGGCGGCCTGCATGGACAAGACAGAGACCGGCGAGCAGGGCAGCTGGGCGCTCCTGCCCGACCCGGAAAGCTTTTTTGATCGAACCCTGCACAAGAACTGGAGCAACATCTATCGCGGCATCTTCGAGGCAGCGATCGAGGGCATGGTCCGAGACACCCGGCCACTGCGTCGCTTGTGCCACCTGCTGCAGCATCTCAATGGTGACGGGCTTCGCGAATCCCCCGTCGAGATCCGGGAACACTTACTGCAGATGCCGCCGCTGATGATGTACCAGCTCAGCAACTGGTGGGCCTTCAGGGTCGAAGAACAAGGGATCATCGAGCACAGTCACAAGCAGATGGTGCTGCTGCGGCCGCCACTCAATCGTGTCTATGACGAGGTCCTCTCCACTTTCGTTGCAGGATGGGAAAATAGTCGGCCCAACAAGCCGCGGCACAATCGAGGCGCGCACGCGTTGGACTGGGCAACGTTGCCAGGAGTGGCACGCTTGAACGTCAAGCACATCGAAGAAACGGCTCGAATGCTGCTCGCGGCCGTGTTGCGTGGTGATCAGGCTGCAGCCGAATGGTTGGCTGACGTGCTCAGCAAGTGGTGGGGCACATTGGCCTTCGATCACGAGCCCTACCAGCTCTACGATAAGACAGCATTCATCACCATTGACGATCTCGGGCTAGCTTGGCCTGCCTTCTGCGCGAAGTTTGGCCTGGAGGCTGACGATGCTGCGTCGCAGGAGCGATTGAGGGCAACACTGCAGCAGGGGGCATTCCAAGGCGCCCTGCGAAACTACTGGACAGATGTGCGCTTGCTGACCGTCGAGCTTATGCTCGACTGGATTCGAGCCGTGCCGGTAGAATCCGCCAGAAGTTCGTTGGCGTTCGAGATCGCCGCCGGACTCTTGTCCGGTAATCAGTGGAAGAGCGGCGGTCAGGCTGCCGATTCGCTCAGCACCTTGTCGCCGCCCGAGTACCTGGTTGCAAAGGCTCGCCAGTTCGCCCCCTCCGGCGAATGGCGTGGCGGCTATATAGGGCGCTTGGACGGGTTCGTAGAACGGGTGAAAGACATGAGCAGGCCCAACATGGTCAGCTCGCGTGTGTACTCCTTTGGTGGCGCCGACGATGTAGAGTCGCTCCAGGAGTCTCAGCTGGAACTCCTGGCTGTTCTGGCCGCAGGAGCTTGGAGCTTGCCCCGCTCGCTGCAGCGGCAAATGGATGTTTGGTTCGACGCCCGCTTCAATCAGTACAGCAGCATCGACATTCTTCGTGGCCGCTTGAAGAGCTGGCTCGAACGGTTGGACGCGCAGCCTGGCCTGTCAGTTGAGCACATCGACCTTGTGAAGGGGCGTGCCAGATCCGGAGTGCCGGCACAGGCGGCCATTGATGGCGTGAAGGCGGGCCTTCTGGCGACCCAGAAGGCGTTGGAGGAACGACGCGAAGAGACTCTGGCCGCTCAGCCGATTGACCAAAATCGACTTTTGGAGATCGGGCGCTACGCGTCTACGTCCGGGTTCGGCAAGCAGAAGGCGCGCTTCCCGGTCCACTTGTTCCAGATCGGAACCACGGCCGAAAACCTGGAGGACTTCACTCTTACCTTCACACAGGTGCGCCGCGGCGAGCTCACGCAACTTCAGATGGATCAGCGTGCCGTGAACGAGGCGGAGTACTTCGCTGATGCCATGGCCCAGCAAGTTGCAGTAGTTGTTCTCAGAGACGTCCTGCATCAATCAGAGGTCAAGGAGATCGCGGTTCAGGACGCTGTAGCTTACTGGAACGCATTGCAGACGGAGGCTCACCTCATCATGGCCAAGGGCGGAGCGCCCATCCTTCTCCTGGACAACGCCACCCGCCCGGATTGGGTCTGGGACTGGCAACATGCGGACTTTGGCGCAACGCACAAGCGGCCCGATGATCTCCAGGTTAGGCGCATTGAAGGGCGAGGCGCCGGGTACCAGTGTGATTTCAACGACATCGAGGTCTATGTCGCGCCGATCCCAATTGGCCAATCAATCCTGCTGTCGAGTGAGGCATTCCGCGCCTTGACGTTCACTGACTACGGGGATGGTCGGTTTGTGCGGGCCGAGGTGATCGAGTTGGAGGGGGCGAGGAACTTGGTTAACCTAGAGCTCACTTTCTCGCGGAAAGTCGAGATTGGAGAATCGAGGTTGACGAGGCTGGTTTATGCTATTGGAAAGTAAGTTGCGGCGTGTCAGACAGTAAGTTTCAAGTCGTGCTTACTCGATCGCTCAAGTGCCTGCGGCAGGCGTACTTCTGCTTTCCGCCGATAGTTTTGTGTAGGTCGGACGGCTACCCGGGCCGAGGACCAGAAGTTGCCCCTGCCCTTCTTCGTTTGACATTATCCCCGAAGCGCTTGCGATCGCGCATCGGTATGGGAGATGATCGCAGGTGGCGGCGTAAGCGACGAAGCGCACCGCCGCGGGAGACAGCCGACGCCGAAAATGATTAGTGGTCGGTAGCAATGCGGCTGATATCTACGGCGTCCTCGGTTGGCTCGCCATCCTTGCCTCTGCGTTACTTGAGTTCGATCTCGACGAAGGAAAACTCAAAATCATTGATGTTGACGACGTTGTGCGCCACTCCGGTGAGCTTTGTGTACGAAGCACCTACCGTCAACTCGACGTCTCTGATTCCATTCGGCTCCACCAACCGGAGCTTGCCGGTAGTGAGTGGTACGACAACATAGTCGTGTCCATGGACGTGATCACCCGTGTCTGCCCCGGGGGGAAAGGTCCACTTGGTAACGACTACTCGATCATTATCGACTTGAAGGGTTGGAATGGCTCTCATGGCTGCCTGATCTCTCTTGACGAAATTGGTCTCGGATTGTTGGAAGTGCTTGCGAATGAAGAGGCGGTGAATCTAATGTAGCTATCGTAGATCTTGTCCTCGGCCCCATTGTCCGAGAGTCAAAAGCGTCCCGCCCCACTCCGATCGACGGGCGCGCATCTGTGACCTTCACTATTGCAACACGTCATGCCCCCTGAAACTGGCCGGCTTTTCACGGCTCAACCGCACGCAAGAAATTCCTCGGCGTGAGCAGTTCGAGGATGGAGACGAGCCGATTACATTCCAGTACCGCCGTCAGGGTCTGCGCATCAAGAACCTTGAAACGTTTGCCGCTGAATTCGAGATACGGTCGCCCATCGGGACCGTTGACTAGAACTACGGTGGGAACTCGGCGAAGGCATTGGTGCAGAAAAGACATGTTCTCCTGAATATCGGCGTAGGCGTCGGGCGGATGGACCTCGGTGCATGAACGGGCGTGAATGTTGATTTTCTGGTAACGCTCAATATCCACCATTCCTTCCAGATCGTAGATATCCATCCTGTCACGGTTCCCGGCAGCGATCAGCTTCGGGAAGGTTCCCTTCGGCACCCGGTTGTCCATGAAGTAGTAGCGGTAGTCAACATCGCTACATCCGAGCCATCGGAACAGGATTTTCGGCATTCCCCGATATACCTCGACACAGTGCGCCAGGAAATCCTCCACGGCCTTGTAGCGCCCGCGTTCAAGTGCGCGCAGCCAGCCGCGCTCCACCGTCTCTTCGGGAGGAGTCACGAGGAAATACATGTGGATGGTCGACACGTACCGCGTGTAGGTGTCCCGAAGGATCCGGCTGACTTCATCGCTCGAAAAGCTATCGAAGCGAAATCGGTCGACCAGCAGGTGCGGAATGGCCCGCGCGCGATTGGCCTTTTCACGGATGTACCGGTCCAACTTGCCGTCTATCACCATCACCTCGCGGCTCGTGAAGTGACCGGCATACTTATATGCATCGCCGAGAGATTCGAAGTCGAGCAACAGACGGCGCCACACGTCGGGGCTGATGGTTGCGTAGCCGTCCTGCTCAATTCCGCAGTCGGTCATCAAGCGCTTGATCATCGGTCGGATCGAACTCTTGCCTGCTGCCGATGCACCCTTGAGACTGATCAGGACCGGTTGCGCGCGGTTGCAGACACGCTGATAGCCTTCCTGCTCGACTGCGACGTCAATACACTCCGTAATCGCCTCACCGATCATCCGGCTGCCGAAGTGGTTGCACACATAGCGCGTAACGAGTTCGGCGAGCATCTGTAGATCCGGCCCCAGGATCCCGCGTGCGGCCAAGATGGCTCCAAGGACCCGATATAGCCCCTTGAAAATCGCACGCTCGCAGGGATCGCTTGCAGCCAGTCCGTCGGACTTGAATCCGGAAACCACCGAATGTTCGCGCTCCCCCGGCATCTTGTCAGGAGACCGAGTTGACCTGCACAGCGCCAGAAGGCGCGACGGAAAAGTGCGCACGGCGGATGGCGCCGCCACCGGACCGAGACGGGCTGCCAGTATCGCGCGAACTCGATGGGTCACGCGCTCGCGCAGATCCAAGTGCATGCGCTCGACCCCCCCCATTCGGGGAAGGACATGATGCGAGAGGATCCTGTCGGCGATTCGCCGAAAGTTCTGCCCAAACACCTCCTCGGATTCGCCTTCCGACACCACGATGTCCGCGGTCACACGCACGATAACTTCATGCAGCGCCAGCCGCGCTGGCCGGAACATGACGAGTTCCTCCTTCGGCATGCCCGTCATGCATGCAAAATCTTCGACCAGTTCCGTAGAAGGAAAGACGTTCTCGGGGCGATGGATCGTCTCGAGCAAACGGAACGCCGTCGGAATCCTGGTCAACACGCCCGGACTCCAGGCGGACTGTTCGACGACAAGGTGAGCCGTCGTCGTAAAACTGGGGCGCAGGTTCATCCAGAAGTCCCCGGGCTCCGACGACCGGGTTCAGGCGCGCCATCGGCCGCAAGGCTGGCGAAGCTGTTCTTTGCCCCGCGAAGCCCAAGCCAAGTCAATACGGCGATGAATGGTATTGCAGCGCCCAGTACGATATTGACGTCGAAGTCGAGCCCTAGCCCGAGTCCGTGCAAGGCTTTCAAGGGATAGGCGACAAGGCCGATGACGTAATAGGTCAAGACCCACACCGACAGGCCTTCCACCATTTCCTGCAGGCGAACCTGTAGCTCGCCATTCTTGGCGGCACGGGCAAGCAGCGCGCGATTGAGTTCCTGATGTCGGGCTTCCTGACGCGCCCGCAGCAAGGCGGCTGCACGTTCAATTCGCACGGCAAGGTTCTCCTGTCTGCGCTCGACCGCGCGGCAGGTCGCCATCGCAGGCGTTAGCCGTCTCAGGATGAAATCGCCAATATATTCCGCACCCTGTTGGCGCGGCGCAGGGAGTTCGGCCAGGCGCACATCGACAAGCTCATAATAGGCGCGCGATGCGGAAAAGCGATACTGGCTAACGGCGATCAGACGTTCGAGATCGGCAGCGAGCTTTTCGAGCCGTGCGAGCAATCCATCCTCACCTTGTGCAGGATCTCCGAGTGCGACCACGAGCTCGCGCAGGTCGATGCCGATCCTGTCGAGCTCCGGGACCTGGCTATGAGCAATCGGCAGCGACAACAGTGCAAGGGCGAGATATGTATCAATCTCCACGAGACGTTGAACGGCACGCCCAATCGGTTCCGGCCCCATCCGTGCCGTCCAAATGCGGTACCTGACGAAGCCGGGCTTGCAGCCATCTCCGTATTGCAGGCGCATGTCCGTTTCGACCCACCCACCCGCATCTTCCAGCCCTGCACCGATGCATACTTCTCCTCCGGAGGCAGGCGCACTCGGAGCACGACAGTCGTCCCCAGTAAGTATCAACGAGGATGCAGTCAATAGAATGCCGTCGAGATCCTCTAGCCAATCGCTGGCCGCCGGTTCCCTCAGACTCCCGGAACCTGCCACGCTGGGGAGGTCCGGCGTGGTAATCACCGTATACCGAGCAAACTCGGTATGAAGCGACCAGTGAAGCGAGATAGAAGGGCTATGCTCAGCGTAACAGCGCGTGCCAGCGGATGGGGCGGAAAGCCCAAAGCGCTGTGTAAGCCGGCGAAGATTACGGAGCTGCTGTCCCGTGTCGCTGTCAAAGAAGACAGTTACCGAAAAGACTTCCGCTGGAGATGCTATGTAAATAAATGGGCGAGCATGAAGTTCATCACAGGTGGACTTCTGTATAGCGAGAGTCAAGTCGAGTGGCATGTGAGGACCATTCGTTCAAAAAAACGCCCTGGAGTCCGTTTGGAAACCAGAGCGGAGGAAAGTCGGCTGACGGTGAGGAGAGAACCGGGAGGATTTCGCCAGCCGACGGGAGAGATGTCGTAAGAACCTGCTCAGATAGCTATGGCCCTCAAGTCCTGTCCGCAGGCAACAGCTGCCATGATCCCGGGCTCTGGTTGTTCGACGTAAGCCTCTACGACGGTTGAAAATCTCGTCGCTCGCTGCTCCATCTGAAGCATCCGCGCTACAGCGTCGAACGGATGCTGCAGCAATGCATGGCCAACGAAATCGCGGAGCGCAACACTCACGTCTTCACGCACGCCGGCAAGCACCCTGCTTTCAAGCGCGTCTTGCGAACGCACCTGGTTAAGGCGGGCTAGAAGTCGCGTCACCCCGAGGCGCTCGTCTGCCGCAAATAAGTACCGGCATACAAAATCGAAATCGACCTTTGTTGCTTCAGAAATTCGGGCAATGTCGAGCGCCGTCGCAAGTCGAGGCAGTGCCACGACGTGACTGCGTATGTCTCGACACCCATCGAACCCGCCGAATTGATATGCATGGTCGGGTTGTGCCGTCTCATCGAGCAAGTCCCGGAAGCGCTTGACCGTGGGCAGGAAGCGTCCGACTGTTTCTGAAACGCTGATCGGAGACTTGACATTGCGGAGCAGCCAGCACGTCATTTCCTCCACGGCGTCCCGCGTCTGTGCGAGGACTTCGATCCGCGTTGCGGCCTCCGCCGCTCGACCTGCGCCCGCCATGGCGTCCCAGATGTCGTTTGCACCGCTCAGATCACGAGCCACCGCATACGCGCGCGCCACGTCGGCGTCCGACGCGCCGGTACGATCCTGTATTTCGTTGACCACCCCGCTACCGATGCGGTTGACCATGCTGTTGACGACCACCGTGGCGATGATTTCGCGCCGAAGGGGATGGGCAAGGATCTCCTCGCGGAATTGCTCCTGCATCGCGAGCGGGAAGTAGCGCAGCAGGTCGGCTTCGAACAACGGATCGTCCGGAAGATCCGACTTGATGATCTCTGCATACAGGGAAATCTTGGTGTGTGCCAGCAGGACCGCCAGTTCCGGCCGGCACAACCCCAGTCCGCGCGCTGCCCGTTCGGACAAAGTCTCCTCGTCGGGCAGGCCGGCCACCGCGCGGTTGAGCTGCCCTTCACGCTCGAACCGACGGATGAGGCGTACGTGTCGCGCGAGTGTCTGCGGCGCCCGCGCGACCGCCAACGACAGGGCGAGCGCCTGCATCCGATTGTCGGCGAGGACGAGCGCGGCCACATCGTCCGTCATGTCCCTCAACAACGCGTTCCGCGCGGCGCGGTCGAGCCTGCCTGTCGCCTCGACCCGATTGAGGAGGATCTTGATGTTCACCTCGTGGTCGGAGCAGTTCACTCCGCCGGCATTGTCAATTGCATCGGTATTGATTCGTCCGCCGGCAAGGGCATATTCGGTCCGGCCTCCTTGCGTGAAACCCAGGTTTGCGCCTTCACCGACCACTCGGCACCGCAGTTCGCAGCCATCAACCCGAATGGCGTCATTGGCACGATCGCCTGCGCTGTCCTGCGACTCCCTGCTGCCCTTGACGTAGGTACCGATGCCACCGAGCCAGAGCAGATCGACCTGGGCCCGCAGGATCGCGCGGATCAGATCGTCCGGCGCGATCTCGCACGTGTCCAACCCCAGCCGTGCTCCCACCGCCTCGCTGACGGTAATGGAGCGGGCGCTGCGGGAAAAAACACCGCCTCCTGGTGAGAGGGCCTGGGTGCTGTAATCCATCCACGACGACCCGCGCAAGCCGAACAGGCGCTTGCGCTCGACGTAGCTGACAAGGGGATCCGGATCGGGGTCGACGAAAATGTGCCGGTGATCGAAGGCTGCAACCAGTCGGATACGGTCCGACAGGAGCATACCGTTGCCGAAAACATCTCCCGACATATCGCCAACCCCAACGACGGTGACGTCCCCGGCTTCGAGGTCGATGCCCAGCTCATCAAAGTGACGTCGCACCGATTCCCAGGCGCCGCGAGCTGTGATTCCCATCGCCTTGTGGTCATACCCGGCGGATCCACCCGAGGCGAACGCATCTCCCAACCAGAAACCGCGGCGCACGGCCTCCTCATTGGCGATGTCGGAGAACGTGGCGGTTCCCTTGTCGGCCGCGACTACGAGGTAGGGATCGTCCGAATCGTGTCGGACCACGTCCGCAGGCGGAACGATAACGCCGTCGGCCAGGTTGTCGGTCAGATCGAGCAAGGCGCCGACGAACATCCGGTAGCAGGTGATGGCCTCGTCGCGCACCGCTTCGGGAGCCAGGTCGGCCTGTCTGCGCACGACGAAGCCTCCCTTGGAGCCCTCCGGCACGATGACTACGTTCTTGACCATCTGTGCTTTGAGGAGGCCCAGAATTTCTGTGCGAAAGTCCTGGGCACGATCTGACCAACGCAGACCACCACGCGCCACACGTCCCCCACGCAGGTGTATTCCCTCCATGCGAGCGCCCGACACGAAGATTTCGAACATTGGTCGCGGCAAAGGGAGTCCGTCGAGCTGCGATGATGCGATCTTCAGCGCTAGGCATGGCTGCCTTCGGCCGTCCTTGGCTTTTCGGAAATAGCTCACGCGCACTGTCGCTTTCATCACCGCAGCCAGCCGGCGCAGTACCCTCGTGTCGTCGTTTGTCAGGGCAGTCGCGGCACACTCGTCGAGCGCCGCCTCTGCCTTCGCCATCTCCGCGTCCCGACCTTCGGAGCGCAGCGGATCGAAGCGGACATGGAAATAATCGACCAGCGCGCCAGCCGATTCGGGATTGTTCGCGAGACACTCGGCGATGCGGCCGGGGCCGATCGGATAGCCGGTCTGATGGAGATACCGCGCATACGTGCGCAGCATCCCGGCATCCTGACGCAGTAGATCCGCGCGCACGACCAGGCGGCTGAAGCCATCAACCTCGTCCTCGCCGCTCCATCCGGCCTGCAGGGCGTCCTCGACGGCAGCGGCGCAAGAAGCGACGGAGGTCAATTGGCCTGTGGCATCGTCAAGCACGAAGTCGCGTATCCGCGCCTCGCCTCTGGGACCCGCTATGGAGGAGCGGATATCGGCAATGGCCAGACCGAAACCGTCCAGCAGGGACAGCAGGCGCGCGAGCGGCGCGGAGTCCTTGCGCGATAGCACACGGATCGCTACCTCACCGTCACCGGTGGGAGAAGTCACACGAAAAACCGGAGCGGCGTCGGCAACCATGTCGGCCAGCGCCGGTTCACTGTCCTTGGAAGGAAACTGAGTTCTCGGCACAACCACGATCGAATCCAGCCCGGTTTGAACGTCCGATTCAGACATGGTTTTCCCCGTTTGTAAGGTTCCGGGTCATGCGCCCGTGTAAGCCGTCTTCACCACGGTGAAGAACTCCGCCGCGTACCGCCCCTGCTCGCGCGGCCCGAAGCTCGACGCCTTGCGGCCACCGAAGGGCACGTGATAATCGACACCGGCCGTCGGGACGTTAACCATGACCATCCCCGCCTCCACGTTGCGCTTGAAGTGCGTGGCGTGCTTTAGCGAAGTCGTGCAGATTCCCGCAGACAGGCCGAACTCGGTGTCGTTGGCCAGGGCCAGCGCGTGCTCGTAGTTGTCGGCCGGTATCACGCAGGCCACAGGGCCGAAAATTTCCTCGCGTGCGATACGCATTTCGGGCGAAGCGTCCGCAAACAGCGCGGGAGCCAGGTAGTGGCCGCTCGTGCGCCGCGAAAGGCGCTCCCCGCCGCACACGAGGCGAGCCCCCTCGGCGCGTCCGATATCGATGTACTCCAAGTCCTGCGCGAGTTGTGACTCATCGACGACGGGCCCGATGTCGGTTCCCGGTTCGAGCGCATGGTCCACCCTGAGGGCCGCGAGGCCCTTGTGCACCGCCTCGACAAAGGCCGGGTAGATGCCCTTTTCGACGATGAAACGGCTGCTCGCGGTGCAACGCTGCCCCGTAGAGTAGTAGCCGCCCTGGATCGCGCAGAAAGTTGCCTGCGCGAGGTCGGCGTCGTTCAGCACGACCAGGGGATTCTTCCCCCCCATTTCCAGTTGCATGCGGGCAAAACGCTGTCCGGCTGCATTCATGACGCGGGCGCCGGTCGAGGTCGAGCCGGTGAAGGTGATGCCGTCGATGCGGCGATCCTCGAGCAGTGTCTGTCCCACCTTACTGCCCGGCCCCATGACAAGGTTGAACACGCCGGCAGGCAGACCCGCGCGGCTAATGATCTCCGCGAGCGCCCACGCAGAGCCCGGCACGAGATCGGCAGGTTTGAATACCACGCAGTTTCCGTAGGCGAGCGCAGGCGCGATCTTCCAGGCAGGAATTGCGATGGGGAAATTCCAAGGCGTGATGATGCCGACAACGCCTAGCGCTTCCCGCGTGATTTCGACATCCACGCCTGGGCGGACGGAGGGCAGGCGTTCCCCTCCGCAGCGCAGCGCCTCACCCGCGAAGAACTTGAAAATCTGCCCGGCTCGCGCCGCTTCGGCAATGCCTTCCGGCAGCGTCTTGCCTTCCTCGCGCGAAAGCAGCCTGCCGAGTTCGTCCTTCCGGGCGAGCAGTTCGCTGCCAATGCGGTCGAGCGCATCGGCGCGCACCTGCGGCGTCGACCTGCTCCACCCGCTGAAGGCGGCGCGCGCCGAGCCAATCGCCGCTTCAGCCAGCTTCCGATCGGCCTGCGCGTAATCCCCGACAATGTCCGTCGTATCTGACGGATTGACATTGGCGCGAGCGGCAACGCCGTCACACCATTCACCTGCAATGTACAGTTGTTTCATTTATCGTCCTCAGGTCACGCACCGGGTCACCAGCAATCCGTACCGCACCGCGTCGAGTTCCTTCGCGATCCCCGCCTCCGCCGTCGCATCGGGGCGCTGCCGCCTCCCCCGCGTCGAGTCATTGGCGTCCGGGCTGCCGCAAGCGGTTTTGGTCAATACGGACCGGTCACACCCGTTTCCACGCTCGTCTTGCGGCACGTCGCTGCCTTCAACGCCCGACATGGTTCCAGCCTCTCTCAATTGCGGTTCTGAAGCTCAATCAGCACCGCTTCGATGATTGCGATGCCTTCATCGAGCACGGCATCGGATATCGTCAGCGGAACCATCACGCGAATGACGTTGCCGTAGCTGCCGCAGGTCAGCAGCAATAGCCCGCGATTGAACGCCTCGGCCTTCAGACGGTTCGCAATGTCGGCGGAGGGCGCACCCGTGGCAGGATCGATCAGCTCAATGGCGGTCATCGCCCCGAGGCCGCGCACATCACCGATGCATTTGCAGTCCTTCGCCATACGCTTGAAACCGGTGCGTAGCCGCTCTCCGATGGCTGCGCTGCGCTCGCACAGCCCCTCCTTCTCGACGACTTCGAGCACCGCTAGTGCAGCGGCACATGCCATGGGGTGCCCTGCGTAGGTGCTGCCGAGGCCTCCCGGGGCAACGGCATCCATGACATCCGCACGACCAACGACCGCTGAAATCGGCATGCCACCACCCAGCCCCTTTGCGAGCGTCGTCAGATCGGGCACGACTCCGAAGTGTTCCATCGCGAAGAGCTTGCCGGTGCGTGCGATACCGGTCTGGATCTCGTCCGCGACCAGGAGGATGCCGTGCGCGTCGCACAGCGCACGCAGGCGCTGGAAGAATTCGGCGCTTCCGGGGATGTATCCGCCTTCGCCCTGCACCGGCTCGACGAAAATGGCGCCGACCCGGGCGGGGTCGATATCGTTCTTGAAGAGCTTTTCGATGCCTTCGATCGCGTCATCGACGGCCACGCCGTGATAAGGCGACGGATAAGGAGCGTGGTAGACTTCCCCCGCCATCGGCCCGAATCCCGCCTTGTAAGGCACGACCTTGCCGGTCAGCGCGAGTGCGAACATGGTGCGACCGTGGAACGCACCGTTGAACGCGATGACGCCCGGGCGGCCGGTATAGGCGCGCACGATCTTGACTGCGTTCTCGATCGCTTCGGCACCGGTGCTCATGAACATCGCTTTCTTGGGTGCTTCGCCGGGCGCGAGCGCCACGAGCCGTTCGGCGAGTTCGACATAGGACTCGTAAGCAGCGACCTGGAAGCAGGTGTGGGAATGCTTCTCCAGCTGCGCCGAAACCGCCTCCACGATCCGCGGGTGGTTGTGACCGGTGTTGACCACCGCGATGCCGGAGCAAAAATCAATGTAGCGCTTGCCTTCGACATCCCACAGTTCGGCGTTCTGGGCGCGGGCGGCAAAGACGGGATGGGCATTGCCGATGCCGCGCGCTACGGCTGCGGTACGGCGGGTCATCAAGGAAGCGTTGGTCGTGGTCGGGTTGCTCATGGTTCTCGTCCTCTGTCTGGTTGATCACGTGTAGCGTCAATTTACGAAGCTCGCACCCATACAGCCAGACACATCCCTGACTGATTTGGGCGCCACTGTATTGCCCTGTCAGGCAATACAGTGGCGGGGAAAATGCGAGCGGCCGCCGCGATCCCGCCCATGCGAAATCGTGGCGGCCGCTCTGATGAAGAGATTGGGTATACGGCTGCCGGGGAGGCCGGTGGGCGCCCCGCGCAGAGACGCCCACCGCCGCTCAGTGTGGAAGCGCGTCTGCTTTGCGTCCCACTGCGCTCAGCGGCACGAGGATCAGCAACAGGGTGACGGCAACGATTGCGACATTCACCCAACTGCTGAGCTCATAGCCGCCGCGCACGATCAGTGCACCCGACACGGCGGGCCCGAAGGCGACTCCCGCGACGAGAAAACCTCCCGACGCGGCGACGATGCGGCCTTGCGTATCGAGTTCGGCCGCCAGCGCCGTCAGGTAGGACAGCGCATAGAAGTACGTCCCCGAGATGAACAGCACGCCAACCGAATAGGGAACCAGGGCTTTCGACGACTGCAGGATCGTGAATGTCACCATGCCGGTGAGGACAATGCCCAGCAGTACCGGCAGGCGCAAGCCGTAGCGCGAGCCGACCAAGGTGGCGATCAACGGCCCGACGATGCCGATCACCGCCTGCACCGAAAAAAGCATCCCGAGGTCGTCAGGACCATAGCCGACGCCGTTCCCGATGCGTTCCGCGAATGCCCACATCATGGTATCGCGCAGTGCGAATGCGAACATCGCAAACAGCATGAACATCCCCGAGATCGAGAGGATCCCGCGATGGGCATGCGGATGCTCGACCGTCGAATGCACCTGGCCGGTACCTTGAGGCAGGCGGAAGATGAACAAGGCCATTACCAGCATGCATACGGCAAGCGCGCCGTAAACCCCCTTGAAGCTCCAGAGGTCGCTTACGTGGGCGAAGCTGGTCATCGTCACGACCATCAGTACCACGAACAGCATCGACATCTGTGCCGCGAGCTTTTCCGGATTTTCCGCATTCGCGACGGTTGCGTTGCCCGCAGCAAGCGCCAAACCGCAGCCGAAGCCGACGGCCGCCCGGATGAACAGTAAGGTTTCATAGGACGATTGCATTGCAGAAAGGCCATTGCCGACGATTGCCAGCGCCGCGCCAGCGAGTGCCAGGTTGCGGCGTGGCAGACGACCGATGAACGGGGCGACGATCAGCGACGCGACGGTGACCCCGAGGAATTCGACTGTGCCCAGGAAACCGGCTTGGGCTTCGTCCAGCCCCAGTCCGCTCATCGTTGCGCCGATCATGAAGGGCAACACCAGCATGGCCAGCAGGCCGACACCGTATGCAGACGCAGACGCCGACAATAACAAACCCCAGTCGTCGGGACGGGCATCGAGGAAGAATTGCGTGATCCGACCGGGGGCCCGCATCGCATTGGCTTCCGAATTCATGAGACTCGCTCCTGTCAATTCGCTTGCCGCCGATCCAGAGACCGACGGCACCGCGACGGTCTTCAGTCGAGCTTGAGCTCGCCCTGCGCGTTGGAATAGCCCTTGAGCTGACGCTCGCCCTCGACGGTGAAGGTTTCCTTCGACACGATCTTGCCGGAGGCTTTGGCCCACTTGCCGGTACCGCCCTGAACCTTGAGCGTAAATCCGTCAACCGCGGTTTCCATTGCCGCCAGGAGCTTGTCGCCGTTGCGGTCCTTCAATTCGCAACGGCCCGAACCCGTGGTAGTGGTTTGACCATTGGCGCCCTTGGTCGCCGTCTCCATGCCGACGCAGGTGGTCAGCAGGTACACGTCGTCACGCTTGCCGGCGACGAGCTTGTAGCTCCCCTCGAACTGGAACACCGTCGTCGAAGCCTGCAGCGTTTCCATCATCGCTGGCGAAAAATCCGCCACCCAACCGCCGGTCATCGTTACCGGTTCGGCCTGTGCTGCGCCCGCGCAAGCAGTCAGAACTGCGATCGCGGTGAGTTTGTAGTTTTTCATTGTGCTCCTCCTTTTTGCGGACAGATATCGTTTGATCAGGCGAGATTGAGCCAGACCGACTTGGTCTGGGTGTGCGCAAGCACCGTCTCGAAGCACTTGTCTCGCCCCTGGCCGGACTGCTTGTAGCCGCCCCACGGTTGCGTCATGTCTCCATGGTCATAGCAGTTGATCCACACGATCCCCGCCTCGACGTCGCGGGCGGCACGATGGGCAAGGCTGACATCGCGTGTCCAGATCGAAGCTGCAAGACCGAAGATGCTGTCATTGGCAATGGCGAGTCCCTCTTCCACCGTCTTGAAGGGCACCGCAGCCGCAACCGGCCCGAAGATTTCCTCGCGCGCAATGCGCATCTGCGGCGTCACCCCACTGAAGAGCGTCGGCGACACATAGTTGCCACCCTCGAGACCCGACGGGCGCCCGCCTCCCATCTCCACGCGCGCCCCTTCAGTGCGGCCCGCGTCGATATAGCCGAGCACGCGCGTCTGCTGCTCGGGCGTGACCAGGGGACCCATCGTCGTCGCCGGATCGAGCGGATCACCGGGCTGGTAGCGTGCGGCCTCGGCGACAAACTTGGTGACGAACTGGTCGTACAACGACTCGTGCACCAACAAGCGCGAACCGGCGCTGCACACTTCGCCCTGGTTGGTGAAGATGCCCGTGACCGCGTATCCCACCGCCGCGTCGAGGTCGGCATCGGCCATTACGATCTGCGGGCTCTTGCCGCCGCATTCGGTGGTCACCTTCTTCATGTTCGACTGGCCGGAATAGACCATCATCAGCTTGCCGACTTCGGTGGAACCGGTGAAACCGATCTTGTCCACGTCCATGTGCAGCGCGAGCGCGCGGCCGGCGTCTTCACCGTAACCGTTGACGACGTTGAACACGCCATCCGGCACACCGGCTTCGGCCAGCAGCCGTGCCAACAGCAGCGCACTCATCGGGCTTTGCTCAGCAGGCTTGAGGATGACCGAATTGCCCGCCGCCAGCGCGGGCGCAACCTTCCACGCCGCCATCATCGTCGGGTAGTTCCAGGGGGTGACACACGCGACCACACCCAGCGGCTCGCGCACGATCATGTGCAGTGCATTGCGGTCCGTATTGGTTACCGCCCCCTCGAGCTTGTCGATGGTCTCGCCGAAATACTGGAAGGTCAGCGCGGAAAACGGAATGTCCCCGCCGACCAGCTCCGACACGGGCTTGCCCATGTCGAGGCAATCGAGCAGCGCGAACTCCTCGGTGTGCGCTTCAATCAGGCGTGCGGCACGGTACATGACATCCATGCGCTCGCGCGGCGCCATCCGCGACCACGTTCCGGCGCGAAAGGCCCGGCGGGCGGCCTGCACCGCCCGGTCGATGTCTGCCGCGGTCCCGCGCGCCATTTCGGCGATCGGCTGACCGGTTGCCGGGTTGTAGGTCGTGAAACGGTCACCGCCCTGCGCGTCGACGAAGGCACCGTCGATGAATAGGCGCGTTTCGGGTTTGTACAACCTGGCCTTCTCATGCCAATAAGCGACGGTGGAGCTATCTTGTACGTTTGCATTCATGCCGTTGGTCCTCCGGAAATTTGTGTGGTGCTTCGTCCTGGCATCCCGGCGCGACCGCCGGCACACCTCTTGTTTATTGCTGCGTGCCGCCCAGCACTCCTTGCGCCGAAAACAGCACCGAACGAGCGCCGCGAACTTGCGCGACAGCCGTCATCGATGCCTGGTCGGCCCGGTTGGTGAGTGCGAAACTGCGCCCGTCGTCGTGGCTCTCCAGCACCACGCCGTTCAGCCCGACGGCAACAACGCCACCGTCAGGCATCTGAACCATATGGGTGACCGAACTGGCGGTTCCGACCGGCACGATTTGCCAGCTGGAGCCATGGTCGGTGCTGCGATACACCTTGCCCTGCAGCCCCGCGACAAGCAGGGTTCCACTGGTCAGCGCGGTGCCGGTCCACAAACTGCCTTTGCCACCTGTCTCGATCTGACTCCAATGCGCCCCGCCGTCTCGCGAGTACAACAAGCCGCCGCGCTCCGCTGCGATCCAGAGCTCGCCAGACGCACCGGGAAAAATCTGGAACAGATTGCGATCCGAGCGCCGCTGCCCTTCTGGCGGCGCCGGAGGTGGGACGATCTCCCAGTGCTCTCCACCGTCGTCGGTGCGCAGGATCAGTGACCACAGGCCGGCCGCGACGCCGTTGCGCGCATCACTGAACCACACGGAGAACAGGGGCTGATCGACGCTGGTGTCGTCGCGCTGCAGACTCCAGGTTTCACCTCCGTCTGTCGTGCGCAGGATCACGCCCCAATGGCCAACGGCCCAGCCGTTGCGCTCATCTGCAAAGCTGACGGAAGTGAGCGTTACTCGTGTCGGTACGGACCTGGCTTGGCGAAAGGACGCGCCACCGTCGTCGGAAAGAAGCACCGCGCCGCGGTCACCAACAGCCACGAGACGTTGTCCAGCATGGGTCACGCCAAGCAGGCCGGCTGCCATCGGGCGCTCCAGTCGCGCCGCAGGACGGTGAATCAATTCGGACGGCGCAGCCTCGGCCAGACCGGCCAAGGTCACGCCGGCGCACAGCACCAGTGCCCACAGTTTTCCGCTCAATCTAATTTGCATGACAAACTCCGCCTCAGTGCTGAAGGATCCCGGGCACACGCACCGGCGAGCGACGCGGGAACACACGTTCGAGGACCACAGCGAACGCTGGCAGGGCAGTCATAGCCATCACCAGGTTCACCATGAACATGAAGGCCAGCAACTTGCCCATGTCGGCCTGGAATTTGAGTTCCGAAAAGGCCCAGGTGGCGACGCCGATTGCCAGCGTGATGGCCGTGAAGATCGTTGCCATCCCCACTTCCAGGATCGAAAACTCGAGCGCCCGAGCGATGTCGTGACCATTGGCAAGGTGCATCTGCAAGCGGTTGTAGATGTAGAAGGCGTAATCGACGCCGATTCCGACGGCCAGCACCATCACGGGAAGCGTCGCCACGGTCAGACCGATTTCGAATTCCTTCATGAACCAGTAGCCGATGAAGGTCGCAACCGTCAGCGGCAGGCAGCACGCGACTACCGCGCGCAGGTCGCGATACGCCAGCAGCACCAGCACGGCAATTGCGGCGTACACGTACAGCATCATCGGCAGCTCACTGCGCTCCACCTCGTCATTGATCGCGGCGAGCACACCGGCATTACCCGACGCAAGACGGACATTGACGCCTTCGATCACATTGGCCTCGCGGAACGTTTTCACCGCTTCGATCACGCTGTGGATCGTGGTGGCCTTGTGATCGGTGAGGTACAGATGCACGGCGGTCATGCTGCAGTCGGTGTTGACGTACCCGCGATTGCGCGCAATTTCGGTCGCCAGGGCTGCGTAGTTGCCGCCGTCGATGGGAACCACCGCCATCTTGGGATTGCCTTCGTTGTAGCCCTGGTTATAGGTGCGCAGTTCCCGGGCAAAGCTCTTGACGGCCTGCACTCCCGGCACGTTCTCGACCGCGGCGACGAAGTCGTCCTGGTACTTGCCGGCAGCAACGTCTTCACAGGAATTGGCTGGAGCCTCGAACACCACTGTTAGCCAGTCGAGGCCCATGTCGTAGGATTCGGCGATCGATACCGCATCGCGGTTGAAACGAGACTCGGGCCGCAGTTCGGGCGCCCCGGGCAGAACCGAGCCCACCACGCGATCATGGCTCTGCCAGACGGATACGGCGAAGAGCGCAGCCGTCAGCGTCGCCACCATCACCGCATTGCGCGGCCGCGCGACACGCGCCAATCCGCGCAGCCACTGCGAACGCCGCTCGCGCTTGAGCATTGCCTTGTCGGCATACTCGCGGCTGAAATTGAGGAACGACGCTGCCACGGGCAGCATTACGAGATTGGTAACGATCTTGTAGGCGACACCGATCGACGAAATGATCGCCAATTCCTTGACCATCGGAATCGGGATGAGAAGCAGCGTGATGAACGATACAAAGGCAGTAACCAGCGCGAGCGTGCCGGGGACCAACAGGCCAGTGAAGCTGGCCCGGGCAGCGTCCAGCGTGCTTTTGCCGTGCGCGATCTCGCGCACGATGAAATTGATCTGCTGGACGCCGTGAGATACGCCGATGGCGAAGACAAGGAAAGGCACCAGCACAGCCAGCGGATCGAGGCCATAGCCCAGCAATTTCAGGGTGCCGAACTGCCAGATCAGCGACGCAATCGAGCAGGCAACCGGCAGGATCGTCAGTCGGAGCGAGTGGCAGTACCAATACACGGCAACCGTGGTCAGCAGGAGCGCGACAATGCAGAATTCCAGCACTGCTGCAGCGCCGTCTGCGATGTCGCCGATCTGTTTGGCGAATCCGATAATCTGGACTTCGAAGTCCGCGTCCTCGAACGGCGCGCGGATCTTTTCCTCGAGGAGCCGGTTGTAAGTCACGTAATCGAGACGATTGCCGTCGGCGTCCACTTCGCCGATCTCGGCGGTGATCATCGCGCTGGTCTGGTCGCGCGACACGAGGGTGCCGATATAACCGCCCTGCGCGGTCGCGCGTCGCACCGCATCGATGATTTCGCCATTCAGGGCTTCCACGGTAACGGTTCCCGGAATCACCGGCTGCGCGCGGAAACCTTCTTCCGTGATTTCATTGACGAAGCTGTTCGGCGTCCACAGTGACTGCACGCCCATGCGATCGACGCCCGGCAGGAAAATCACTGCCTGGGTTACCTCGTACAGGCGGGCCAGAGCCTCCGGATTCCAGATATTGCCGTTCTTGGCCTTGACCACGACGGTCAGGCGATTCGCGCCGAACAGTTGGTCACGATATTCCGTGAAGGTCTTCACGTATTCATGGCCTACGGGCATCTGCTTCTCGAAGCCCGCCTCCATCCGCAACTGCAGGCCAAACCACGCCATGACGGCCGTGATCACAGCCAGAACGGAGAGCACCAGCACCCGCTGCCTGAAAACGACGCTTTCGAGCCACTTCACAAAACCACCCACGATCCTGTCCCCTGCTTAAATTGCCGTCCTGCCGGCAGCCATCCTCCACGGAAACCCGGACTTGCCGGGCCTCCGCGGGGAGGCGATCACTTACTCAGAAGTTGCGAGAAAGGAAGGCACCGAAGAAGTCACGGTCCTTGTAATACTGGCGTGCCGGATCGCTCTTACCGCCGAAATAGGTGGCGAAGTTCAGGCCCGCCTGCCATTGCCCGGCGTTCTGCGTAAAAAGGACGTAAAAATTGGCCGCCTTGGCATCTTCCAGGTAAGGCACTGTGAAGTTCGGCGTATCACCCTTTACCGCATGCACGAAGGTCACCCCGGGGATCACCTGCCAGCCCGGAATAACCGAACCGTCATAGTTCAGGTTCGCATCCACGATGTAACCCCAGGAGGTTTCCGTGCCGCCGCCCCTGGCGATCGGCGCGTCAGGATTGCTGCGGTCGAGGAAAATGAAGTAGCCGGCGGCAGGCACCTGATCGACCAGTACGCCATCGATGTTGCGGCGCACGCGCTTGTTCGCTTTTACGCCGGGATATTGGGCGACGACACCCTCGATGGAGACGAAGCCGGTATCCGCTCCGAAAAGGTCGAGAACGGTCCCGTGGTCGCCGGGCGTGAGTTGCAGCATCCCGGTGAGGTGCATCTGATACTTCTCGTTGTCCTTGTACTGGGGACAATTCCCGACGGCCGCCAGATTCGTGTTCGCATCCAGAACGCCACCGGCGTTGTAGCAGGCGGAAAGGGAAACTGCGTCGTTAGGGCGATACGACAATTCCCAGCCGAGCGCCCAATTTCCCAGCGGGAAGTTGGCACTCAAACCGTAAAGCTCCCGCTCCTCAAGAAATTCCCAGCGATAGGTACTGCCATTGACCAGGTTGAGAACGGGGGTCTTGTCGTGGTATTGGAGGTAATACGCCCCGAGGTCCAGCGACGTGCCATCGGGTTTCCAATGCATCGAAACACCATACTGCCCGCCATTGCCCGGTTTGATGTCGCGCCCCACTGTGGCGGGGAAATCACCATTGGCGGTAATGGCGGCATCCCCCTGCGCGGACGTGTAGCTGCGCCGTCCGAGCAGGGAGGCCTGATCGCGTCCAGTGACGTTGAAGTTTGCCCCGTTGAAAGAGACGGACTCTCGGCCCTCGCCATAGTAGTCAGCCACCGACCAGTAACCGCCCACAGGCGCATAAAGCGTCTTGTTCCAACGGAATTGGTAGTACGCCTCAAAGTTGAGGCCTTTTCCGAGTGACGAAGCAATGCTCAGCATGGGGGCCGGCAACACCGCTTCCTTCAACTGGGTGCCCGGCACCAGCAGGCGCTGAAAGTCGAGCGCATTGGTGGCATTGATGCCGCCGATGGCGAACATGCTTTCACCCCAGTTGATGACCTGATTACCCAAGCGAACGCGAGCATCCTGACCGCCAACACTGAACTCCTTGCTCACCCACAAATCTAGGAGCCGTGCGTTGTCAACGATCTGGCGCTTCGCCGAGTTCGACAACTCGGTACGGTCGGTGTCGTCGGCCTTGAAATCGTGCATCCAGGTGCCGCGCGCCATGAATTTCCAGCCGTCGGGCATCTTCAGCAGCAGCTCGTGAGTCCCCTTCAGATAGGCGGTGAAGAAATCCCCTTTTTTGTAATTGAGGTTCCCGTTATCGCCGGCCGACCACTGCGCGGTATTCGCGCGCCCGCCACACGACGAGGTCGGATCCCCCACGAGCGAGCAGGACGGATCCTGCGCCCGGACCCCCATACCGGTCGTAAAAGTGGAATCCAGCGACCCCTGAATATCCCCCGCCTCAAAGCGGAAGGCATGCGCCGATTGGGTTCCGGCCGCCAACAGCGCCATCGCGGCACTCACCAGCACACTGCACGTCTTGCGTTGAAATTTCATATTCTGTCTCCCTCGTCAAACCCATCCCACACCTTTAGGCGTGCGTCATCCATCCGGTGCGGTACATTTCGCGCCGGATGGAACCCCGCCCGTTCAGCGATCGCTGACCGCGCGGAGGTTTTCCGCGGTATAGAAACTGTCCTTGAAGTAGGGCAGATCGCCCGGATCGGCGTAGAAGCGGAGATCCTTCCCACCGTTGGTGATGTTCGAATCGGTCACGTAACGACCGCTGGCGAAGTCGTGCAGGAAGTACATTGCGGTATTGGTGCAAGCGCCCAACTCCCACACCGGATACACGCTCGACTCCTTGTGCCGCCACAACTGGTTCTTGCTGTCGTAGTCCTCGCCGGCCACCATCAGCCAAGTGTCCTCATCGAAATAGAACACCTTCTTCGGCGAACTGTGCCGCACGCCCTGCTTCACCGTCGCTTCGACGACCCATACGCGGTGCAGCTCGTAACGGCGCGCATCGTTGTCGATGTACGGCTGCTCCAGCCCCTGCTGTTTCACGTTCGGGTCTAGACTCTTGAAGTTGTTGTACTGGACGTACATCTCCTTCTTGCCGACCAGCTTCCAGTCGAAACGGTCAGGGTTGCCGTAGAAGAGGAAGATCGAGTCGTTCGGGAACTGGTTCTCGAAGCCGATGATGGGTGTGTCATAGGCATAGTTGGGCAGGCGACGCACTCGGCGCTGACCGGTGAAGTAATAGAAGGACTCCGCGTCCTTGTTCATGAAATAGCTTTGCACCAGCGCCTGACCGGCGAGCGCGACCGGCTCCTGGAACGCGTAGTAGAACCCCTGCTGGAGGTAGTTCACGTCCTTCGGCGACGTCGTGCCCTTCTTGGCCCACGGGAAATAGGTCGCCTGGTTGTACCGCGTCGAAACCCCTTCGGTGGTCCCCGCGCGCGGGGACACGGTCGCGAGCGCGTTATCCCACACGATTCCGACGCCCTGATACCTCATCAGGTAGTTCCAGACCACCTCAACGCCGCTCTTGGGTACAGGGAACGGCACCCCCGGCAGCGCCGCATCTTCCAGCGACCACCCATCCGCGGCGATCTTCGAGCGCGTTGCCCCGCTCTTCGTATTGCTGAGCACGAAATCCGGGTAGGAACATTCACGATGCGACGGGAAGACGCGCATCTCGTAGCCCTTGAGCTGCTTGAGCATCGCCAGCTGGCCAGGACTCAGCTTGTCGGCGTACTGGTCAGCGTTGGCCGCATTGATCGTCTGCGTTGATTTTTCGTCCTTGTGTTTCCAGACATCGCCGCGATTCTTGCCGACCTTCCACTCTCCCTGAGGCTTGGCGGTGGCGCCCGACCAGACCGGAATCAAACCGTCCTTGTTGGCCTCCTTCGTGGCGCCGACGGGCGTCAGCTCGCCGCCCAGTTTTGCGGCTTCCGATTCCGTTGCGCCCGCCCAAACCAGCGAACTCGCCGTCACGGCGAGAGTCGTGGACAGCGTTAGAGTCAATTTCCTCACCTTGAAACCTCCTTTGAATGTGTGCCTTGAGGAACCCCTGTCGGTCCGCTTGCGGCTCGCCCTCTACTTGGGGTCGTTGCTTTCGTGCTTACCCTTCAGCAAATCCAATGCCACGATAGATAAAATACTGATTTGTCTATAATTGTTTCTTATTGGTCGCTCGCCTAACGCGCCTTTGCTGCACGTTTGCAGCGGTCCAAGGGCAAAGGCGCTGCACTAGCGCAGCATCGTGCGATACAGCAGACGTCGATCGAGGCCAGCGCCGACTGTGGATGGAGCCAAAAGCACTGACCGGACACCACACCCCCGTGGACCGGCACAGGACTTGCGTATTAGCATCGAACTTCGAAGGATTTCACCACGCCATGCTGCAGCTCGAACACGACTCCGCCGTACCGCTGGTGACGCAGATCACCGCGGGTTTTCGCCGTTTGATCGCCGATCGCAAGCTCGCCGAGGGCATGAAGGCGCCTTCGATTCGCCAGTTCGCACGCCAGCACCAGGTCAGCCCTTCGACGGTGGTCGAAGCCTATGACCGACTGGTCGCGGAAGGACTATTGGTAGCGCGGCAGAACAGCGGATTCTTCGTACGCAGCAGCGTGCGCGGCACCAAAGCCGGCACGCCGCGCGACGAGACCTTGCGCAACGTCCGTTTTGACGGCCGCTGGCTGGTTAAACGGATCTGGGAAGGTGAATCGGCCGGCATCAAGGCCGGCTGCGGATGGCTGCCGGAAGACTGGCTGGACGGAGAAGCGCTCCGCCGCAACCTTCGCCAGATTGCATCCAAACCCAGCAAGCACCTCGCGAGCTACGGCTTGCCGAAAGGACTGGAGGCGCTGCGCTGGAGCATCAGCGACTGGCTGGGCGAACACGAAATCTGCGCCGCCCCGGAATCCATCCTGCTCACTAGTGGCGCCAATCACGCGCTGGCACTGGTGGCGCGTTGCCTCGTCCGGCCTGGGGACATCGTTCTGGTGGACGACCCCGGCTACAGCGTTCTCAGCTCGCACCTGCGGGATTGTGGCGCTCGCATCATGGGTGTGCCCTGGGGACCTCAGGGGCCCGACGTGGAACGCCTCGAAGCGCTGATGCTCACGCACAAGCCGCGTACTTTCTTCACCAACCCACGCTTGCAGAATCCCACCGGCGCGTCGTATTCGTTACCCGTCGCGCACCGCGTCCTACAGCTTGCCGACCGCCACGATCTGATCATCGTCGAGGACGATGTTTCCAGCGAGCTCGACGCGTTGCAGCGGCGCAGCCTTGCAAGCCTTGATCAGTTGCATCGCGTCATCTACGTCGGCAGTTTTTCGAAGAGCATTTCGCCCGCGCTACGCGTCGGCTTCGTCGCCGGAGACAACGGGTTGATGGAAGAGCTCACTGCAATCAAGATGACCTCCGGACTGTCTTCATCGGAACTGACCGAACGCCTGACGCTGGAAATCCTCAGCGAAGGACGCTATCGCAAGCATCTGAAGGGCCTGCGCGAACGCCTCGGCGAGGCGCTGGCGCACACCTGTCACAAGCTCGCCGAAGCCGGCCTGCAGCCGCTGCTGACCCCCAGTGCAGGAATGTTCGTGTGGGCGCGCCATCCCCGCATCGAGGATGCCGGAGTGCTCAGCGCACGCGCCGCCGAGAACGGCATCATGCTCGCGCCGGGCCATCTCTTTACCCAGGAGCCGGGCCCGTCGCCGTGGCTGAGATTCAACGCAGCCTTCTGCGACGACCCGCGCTTGTACGATTTCCTCGCCGCTGCGTGAGCAGTCCGCCTACCTCACCACCAGCACGGGACAAGGCGCCTCGTCCAGGATTGCACTGCTGACCGAGCCGAATACGATGCGCTGAGCCAGGCCGAGTCCACGGCAGCCGGTCATGATCAGGTCAGCCTTCACCTCGCGTGCCACCGCGATCACGGCTTCAGCCGGTTGGCCAACCTCGATCCGCACTTCGACTTCGATCCCACGGGGCGCCATGTCCCCCACGATCTGGCGCGTCATCTCCTGAGCACGCGCCATCTCTTCCGGATCCGCGCTCACTGCGTCCCCATTGGCATCCAGCGCGGGGCCGTCCACCACGGACACGAGGATTACGGAGAGGCTGCCGCGATCGAACCACTCGACCGCATCGAGTGTCTTGCGCGCTTGATCCGAGCCGTCGAAAGCAATCACGATTCTAGGCATTCTTCATTCATTCCGTTGGTTGTCGTCTGAGGATGGCGTTAGTCTCGGCCTCATTGCAGCTGGCGCTCGAGGGCATCCGCGAAGGCAAGCGAATCCATTACCACTCCAAGGCTCGCGACCTTGAAGATGGGCGCATGGGGGTCGGTATTGACTGCAATGATCGTCTCGACATGCTTCATGCCGTGCAGATGCTGCACAGCACCTGAAATACCGCACGCGATATACAGCTTGCAGTTGCCGGCGACCTTGCCGGTGAGACCGACCTGATGCGCCTTGGGCAACCACCCGGAGTCTGCGACCGGGCGCGAGCACCCCAGCGTCGCACCAATGCGATCGGCCAGACCGGAAAAACGAGGCACGTTGTTCTCGTCCTGAATCCCGCGTCCGATCGAAAAGATGAAGTCGGCCTTGCCGATGTCGACGCCGGAAGCGGGCGGCTCGATGTATTCGAGGTGGCTGTACCCGGGGGTCGGAACGGCCGCGAAAGCCTTTACCATGGCAGAACCGGTATCGGACGACGGCTTCCAGGTCTGGCCGCGCAGCGTGAGCACTACGACCGGCTTGGCCGGGAAACGCAAGCTCATGTTCACCTTGTTGTTGAAGCCGCTGCGCAGTGCGTAGATCCCTTGCTCATCGGCGCCGAAGCCGAACACGTCGGACGCGAACCCGCTACCCAGCCCGACAGCGAGCGCCGGCGCCAGCGCCATGCCGTCGGCCGAGTGCCCCACCAGAACCAGAGTCGGCTGAATCTCGGCAGCGACCGCCATGACGGCCTCCTCGTACAACATCGCATCGAACTCGCTGCCGCCGGCCGTCACCGTAAGGATTTCATCCACCCCCGGCTGGTTCAGGCCATCGACATGGCGCGCCGGCTCGTCGCCGATCACCACCACGCGCACCGGCCCGCCGATGGCTGCGCGCGCCTCCACTGCGGCGGCCACGGCTTCTCGGCTGATGTCGGCGAGCAGGCCGCGTCTGTGTTCCGCTACCACCAGAATCCCGCTCATGCGTTCGCTCCCATTTTCTCGCGGACGATCTGCAGCACCTGGGCAGCCACCTCGTCCGGCGTTCCGTTCAACATCGTCGCACGCGTCTCGGGCGGCTCGGCCAGACGTTCCACCCAAGCCGAGGCCCACGCGTCATCCGCACCCGCCGCGACCTCGGCGACCGGCTTCGACTTCGCCTGCTTCTGCATTCGCATCGTCGCGTAACGGGGCGTATTGGCCCCGGTTTGCATCGTCAGTAGCGCAGGTAGCGCCAGACTGAAGCGATGGCGCAGACCACCCTCGAGCTCGCGCGTGACGGTCATGCGCTCGCCGCCGTCCCATTCGGTCGCCACAACCACCGCTGCACGTGGCCACCCAAGCAATCGGGCGAGGGCAACGCCGGTAGCTCCATTGGCCATATCGCTTGATTGGACGCCGCCGATGACGAGGCTGGGCTGTTCCTTCAGGGCAACGCCGGCGAGCAGCCGCGCTACAGCAATGGGATCCGCGCCGACCAGGGAGTCATCCCACACTCGTACACCGCGGTGCGCGCCTTTCGCGAGCGCCTTGCGCAGCGTCTCTTCGGCTTCCGCCGGCCCCACCGTCACCACCACGACTTCGCCCCGACCGGCTTTTTCGATCAATTGCAGCGCCTCTTCCAGCGCTACGTCATCGAATTCGTTCAGCTGGTATTCGAAGAACTCGCTGTCGATGCCGCGGCCATCCGAAGTGAAGTGGAACTCGTCCCCCAGCTTTCCGACATGCTTTACGGTCACGAGAATGCGCGGCCCGTCGCACGGCGGCACCTCATAGGCCGGCAAGTCCACCGGCACCACCGGGCTGATCTGCCATGCTGGGGACGCCGGTGCAGGCGCGGCAGCCACGGCAGCGGCATCCGCCGCGGCGCTTATGGTAGGCGCCGCGGGCTCGGCAACCACGGGCAGCGCCGGCACGACCGCCGCCTGCAGCGCGATTGGACGCGCTGCGAGGATCGCATCGAGGCGCGCGCCCACCGCCTGCGCCACGCGATCGGCGACGGCGGAGGTCAGACGCTCAGCGAAGTCCGGCAGGTCGGCGAGCTTGAGCGATTCGAGTTCGATCGCACGGGCAACGAGTTCGGCAATGTCCTCGACGACGAAATCCTTCTCATGACCCGCGGTCTTGCGTGCATCTTCAAACATGGTGAGATCCTTCGGACAACAGGTAACAAACACATCGATTCCACCCAATCCCGCTGCCTCATGCACGCGCGACTCGGACGGCTTGCTGGTGCCAGGCTTGTCGGGGATCCAGATACGGCCGCCGCCGGCCCCGCAGCAGAAGGAGTTGTCACGGTTACGCGGCATTTCCACCAGTTCGCAGCCGATCAGCTCCAGCACTCGGCGTGGCGCGTCGTAGCGCTTGTTCAGGCGACCCAGATGACAGGGATCGTGGAAGGTCACGCGCAATCCGAGCGGTTGCTTCACCTTCAGCACGCCTGCCTCGAGCAGCTCGCACAGCACCTCGGTGTAGTGGCTCACGGGCGCCGTGGGCCCGAACTCAGGGTATTCGTTCTTCAGCGTGTTGAAGCTGTGCGGATCGGTCGTCACAATCCGCTTGAACGCCTGCGCTGCGCCCATCTGCCCGAGGTTGTGCTCGACCAGCGACTCGAACAGGCCTTCCTCGCCAACCCGCCTGACATCGTTGCCGGCCGTTCGCTCCCCTTCGTGCAACAAGGCAAAGTCCTGCTTCGCGGCACGCAGGAGACGCGCGAACGTGCGGCTCACCCGCTGGTTGCGGGGATCGAACGACGCATAGTCGCCGACGAACCACAACAGCTCTGCCGTCTCCTTGCGAATGTCCTTGACCGGGAAATCCAGCTCACGCGTCCATGCGGCCCGCTTGCGACCGCTTTCGCCGAAGCTGTTGCCGGTGTTGGCGATCGTGTCCAGCGTGGTCTTGAGCAGCGGATCGAGCTCGCCGCGCTCGACCAGCTGCCGACGCATCTGGACGATCTTCACTGGGTGCTCGACCCCCACCGGACAGATTTCCTGGCACGCGCCGCAGGTTCGGCACGACCACAAGGTTTCCGGATCGATCACACCGCTTCCGGTCACCGCGCCGATCAGGTCAACACCGGCCTGCGGCTTGCCCTGCGCCGCGTCGTTATGCACGCGCAGGTCGAGGATCAGGTCGCGCGGGCTCAGGGGATAACCGGAAGCGCGCGCAGGGCAGGCGTCATGGCAACGACCGCATTTGGTGCAGGCATCGAGGTCGAGCATGTCCTTCCAGCTCAGATCCGCGACAGTTGCGACACCGACTGCAGGAGCGTCTTCGGCCTGACGCGGCAGCCGGCGGAGCGCCAGCGGATCCCGCGCGGCAAGCGAACCCAGCACTGCCAGGATGTGGCGCGCCTTCCACCAGGGAAGGGCGACGATGAATGCCAGTGCCGCGAAGCCATGCAGCCACCAATTGGCCGCACGCAACGCTGCAATGCCATCCTGGGACAAAGTGGCACTGAACAACACGCCGATTGCCGCACCGACCGGTTCCCAGGCTCCCCAGGCGGGGCGCTCCATCGCGTGACGCACGCCTTCCTGCACGAAGCCTGATAGCGCAATCGCGAGCAGCGCGATCAGGAACACCCAATCCTCCACCTTCCAGCGCTTGGCGGCCGGACGCAATTCGGTCTCACCGCGATACGCACGCAGGTACTCGAGTTTGGGCAGCGCAAAGACAACGCGGCGCACCATCATCAATAGCAGACCGGCGACCAGCGCAAGGCCGGCGAGATCGAGCGTCAATCCGAACAGCAGGAAGAAGTTGCCCTTCCAGAACGTGACACCGAATAGAGGCTCAAGGATGTCGTATTCAAGCGTGATCGTCGTAGTCCCGACGAAAAGCAGCGCGAAGCCGACGAAGATCGCCGTATGGGCGAGTCCTGCGTAGCGGTCGCGCCGTCGCAAGCCTCGATGCGTAGCGAGGTCCGCGACCATACGGCGCACTCCCGCGACCAGATCCAGCGGTGCCGGAAGCGGCCGTCCGCGCCGATATTTGACGATATTGCGGGCAAAGCCCAGCACGAAGGCGGCGAGCGCGGCGAAGCCGATAACGTAGAAAATCAGCTTGCCGGACGCACCCAGCCCCCAGAACAACTCACGTGTTTCCATGGTCTCGAAGCCGTCTGACGATGGTGAAACGGAGCCAGGCGCGCGACTCCGCACCCCGGCAGGAGACGGACAGGTGCCTCATGGCACCCGTCCTCGCAGACTCAGTCGATCTCGACCTTGAGGCGCTTGTCCCCCAGCCTCGGCACCGTTTCGTTGCCCCACAGCTGGCGCTCACGGATCCAAGGCAGCGGATAAGCGGGATGTTCGCTGTCGAACTCACGCGCCAGGCGGTGACCGTCCCACATCGCCTGATTCACCTGCGCCGGCGCCTTGCAGTCCCCAATGCGGTAAATGTCCTGGATTTCGTTCTCGGCCCACTCTGCCTTGCGCGCCTTGAGCTCGTTCCACAGTGCGTTATCGGAATAGCGCGACGTCACGAGAATCACCGCATCGACATCGACGGTGAAATCGCCACCATTGTCGCGGCGCGGGATCCCGCCGGACTCGGGGCCCAGCAGATCGGGGCCGTGCTTATACAGATAAGTCAGGGTGACCTTGCCCGGCTCGATCTTGCTCACCCAGTGGTTGCGCCAGGTCTTGATACCCTTCTCGAACAGCATGCGCTTGTTGTTGGGCGCCTCGAGCGTGAACACGCCGTATTCGGCAACCTCGGATGCGTCGCAGACGTAGGTCACTTCCTTGCCCTGATCCGCCATCATTTCAGCCAGCGTGATCCCGAGGAAATGCCCCTCGCCGTCGAGCACTAGCACGCGCTTACCCGGCACTGGCTTGCCCTGCACGATCTGGTAGGGAGTCAGTACGTGCGGCAGGCTGTCGTCGGCACCCGGAATCGGCCCGCAACCCGGCCCGATTCCATTACCCCACCAGTGCGAGCCGGTCGCAATGACAACCTTGTCCGCGCCATATTCGAGCACATCGTCGGCGCTCATCTTGCCGACCCCCAGGTGCACCTCGACGTTCTTCATCTTCGACAGCTGGATCTGGCGGTAGGTGACCACACGCCCCCATTCGTTGAGGCGCGGCAGCTTCGCCACATGCTTCCAGTGCCCGCCCAACTCGGCCTCGGCCTCGCGTAGGTGCACTCCGTATCCACGCTCGCCGAGTACGCGCGCGCATTCCATGCCGGCAGGCCCCCCGCCGACGATCAGCACGGAGCACGGCTTCGTGGTCTTGCTGAACTTCTCAGGATGCCAACCGCGACGATATTCCTCACCCATCGTCTGGTTTTGCGTGCACATGATCTGGCCGACCTGGTTGAACTTCGACACGCAGATGTTGCAGCCGATGCACTCCCGGATGTCCTCGAGCCGTCCTTCCTCGATCTTCTTCGGCAGGAACGGGTCGGCGATCGACGGCCGCGCCGCACCGATCAGGTCCACGACACCGCTCTTGATCATGCCGATCATGTCGTCCGGGCTGGTGAAGCGCCCATTACCGACGACCGGGATATCCGGACCTAGGATCGACTTGCCCTGCTTGATGAACGGCGTCATCCACCCTGATTTGCGGAAGCGCGATCCTCCGGCGTCCTCGCCCCACTCGGCGTAGTCCCCGATCTTCAGTGCAACGAGATCGACCACCCCTTCCTTGCGGAACAGTTCCAGCAAGCGCACTCCGTCCTCGTGCGCCTCGACACCCTCGGGCCCGTGGAGAGTGTCCATCTCGAAGCGCGTCGTGATGGCGCAGCGGTCCCCGAGGCCGTTCTTCAGCGCGTGCATCAGCTCGATGAAGAACCGCGCACGGTTCTCGAAGCTGCCGCCGTACTTGTCGGTGCGCTTGTTGAAGCGCGGCTCGAGGAACTGGATCGGCACGGTGTCATCCCCGGCCGACACCTCCAGCAGATCGAAGCCTGCCTGTTCGGCCCGCTTGCCCGCCTCGACATACATGTTGATCACGGCCTTAATGTCCGACTCGTCCATCTCGTAGCCGTACACCGAACGCGTCGCAAACATCGGCGACACCCACTGGCTAGGAGACCGTCCGGGTTCGCGCGATTCCAGCGAGGGCGCGTTGCCGCCGCTGTACCACAACTGGATTCCGGCGAGCGAGCCATGGCTGTGCGCGACGTCGCACATGTGGCCCAGGTTACGTACGTCACCGTCATCCCAGATGCGCGCCGACGTATAGGGGTATTCGTCGGCCTCGGGATGGATCGAGCAATATTCGGTAAATACGACACCCCACCCGCCTTCGGCCTTCGTGCCGCGCAGTTGCGCCTGTGCACCGGGACGCTCGGAGCCAGGACCGGCACAGTGCGAAGTCTGGAAGAAGCGGTTGCGAGACACTTTCGGTCCGATGCGAATCGGGTCGAAAAGGATGTCGTATTTCGGATCGCGGGCCATCTGGAAATCTCCTCTCGGTATTTGAACGTCGGGCGGAACCTCTTCCGCCTTGCCGCTTACCTAGAGACAACTACCGTGCCAGCTTTCTCAAAACCTTGTTTGATATGAAGTTTTTATTTTTCTATCAGCTAAACTGTGGCTCGCGCGAGCGCTACTGCTGCAAGTTCACCCATAACCGATGCAAATCCGCAGCACCAACATGCTGTTTTCATAGGCGGACGTCAGCACGCCGTGCCGCAAAGGGCCGGACAACTTACGTCGTCTTCTTCGGGATGCCGCTTAGCGGCTCTTTCGTACGATGGTAGCGATATCGACGCCGAGTTCCTCGGCCGCCTTGCGCTTGCTGCCCGTGCGCCGCACCGCGTCTTCGATCACACGTTGTTCGAACTGCCGAACCGCGTCCTTTAGCGAAGCGCCGGCAAGTCCGTTGCTCGAGGTGACCGAGGGCGTTAAGGACGGTTCGGACGCGACAGCATCCTGCAGTGCAATGCCTTGGTCAAAAGGCAAATCTTCCTTGTGCGCGACGGCGTCGCACAACACCGCGAGATTTTCGACCAGGTTTTGAAGCTCCCGAATGTTGCCGGGATAGTCGTGCCCCATGATGTACTTACGGCACTCGGCATCAATGCGCAGAGGCGGGCTACGGCGCTGGTTGATGCGTTCGAGAAAGCTGTCGAGCAGCGGACCGATGATGTCCCTGCGCTCCCGCAGCGGCGCCAACTTCAGCGGCACCACGCACAGTCGATAGTAGAGATCCCGCCTGAAGGTGCCTTCCTTGACCATCTCGGCAAGATCTCGGTTCGTCGCCGCAATAACCTGAATGCGCAACTTACGCAGCTGCGTCGCCCCCACCCGTTGCAGGCCGCCTCCCTCCAGCACCTGAAGGATCTTCGCCTGCGACTGCAGCGGGATTTCGCCCACTTCATCCAGAAATAGCGTGCCTCCGTCGGCAACCTCGATCAGACCCTTCTTGCCTTTCGATGTCGCGCCGGTAAACGCTCCGCGTTCGTAGCCGAACATCTCCGATTCAAAGAGGCTTTCAGGGATGCTGCCGCAATTGACGTGAACAAACGGACGGCCTTCCAGGCCCGACTGACGATGCAACATGCGGGCGAGCTCGGTCTTCCCCACTCCCGACTCCCCCAGGATAAGCAATCGACTGCCGAGTGCGATGGCACGCTTGCCGCATTCGAGTAAGGATGTCAGGTGTGTTCCCAGGACGAGATCGCCGCTAGCGGCACCGACGCCACGCGACAATTCTCCGCCGCCACCGGTCTGGGCCAGAAACGACGCGGCCCGCCGCCCCTCGCCGTTCAGCACTTCAGCCAACTGTTCCAGGCTGCGCTGGATGACGACGTAACAGTTCAGGTCGCCCTCCCAGGTGTGCACCGGCCGCGTTTGCAGCAGATACTCCCTGCCGTCCGCGTCGCCCACCACTTCCTGCAGCTTCTTCCCGCGATCAAATCCCTCGATGAGCTGCGTGCAGTCGATCCTTGAGGCCTTCACGAAGTCTCGCAGTGGCCTGCCGACCATCGCGCCCCGACTGATCTCGTTAAGGCTCTCGGCCGCCACGTTCATGTGCTGCACCAGGCCGACGCGGTCTACGAGGGTAATCGCATCGGGCAGCAGATCGACTAACGCATGCCAACGGTCGTCAGCGAGCAGTCGTTCGACGTCGATATCACCCGCCTGCTCAAATGGCCCGGCGGCGCTGTTCGCCCATTTCATCCGTCGACCTTAGGGGGCCGCTTGCGTGGCCGTTTCTGCGCTCCAACTGGCCCCACGAGGGGCTCGCCGACAAGGGCTTGGCGAAAGGAGAGCACGAAGTACTTAGAGTCCGCCGCAGCGATTGGTGCGAGGTGAATGTCGCAGAGCACCCTGTCACCATTACGCCGCTTGACCTGGGCACTCCAGCGCTGCACGTCGCGCCCGTACCACTGGCGGCCGTTTGGCAAAGGCTGGTCCAGATCGATCATTTCTCCCGCGCTCCTGCCCAGGATCATATCTGCCGGCCAATCGAGTAAGGCTTCCAGCGCAGGATTGACTGCCAGCACAGTACGCTGATGATCGATTACAAGCACGCCGTCAGGCAACGCAGCCAGCACCCTGCTGACCTTGCGCTCCTGCGACTCCAGGTGCGACTTAGACACACGCTCGTCGGTTACATCACGCTGGATGCCCCACATCCGGTGGAGACGCCCTTCGATGACATCCGCGCGAACGCTGGTTTCGGCGTACATCACCGAACCATCATGGCGGAGTTCAACTGTCGGCACCGCATCGATGTTGAAATTCGCCTCGATCAGCATCCTGACGAAGGCCTCATTTGCGGTGCTGCGCCGAAAATACGCCGACACCGGCATCTGGGTCATATCGAGACCGGGAGGCAAGTTGTACATGCGTGCCATTGCCGCATTGCAGATGCCCCAATGGCACTGGTTCTCGAATACCTGGCGAACGATTTCGGCATCGTTCACCGTCAGGTCCACGGGTTCATCAAAGACCATGCACCACATGGCCTCGGCAGAATCCCGCACGAAACGGCGAAGCAGCGCCAATTCGCTTTCCAGATCACCGACCAAGCCGCATTCCCCGTTCTTGCTCATACCTTCAAGTATCAATATCCGCCCCGTTGGGTGCAGTTCGGAAAGTTCCGGCACCATGGTGCACGACTTGAGCTTCTTCGCCTTTCGAACGGGAATGGGCGCGAACCGCATGGGCCCCTTCCGCCCGGTTCGATCGCTCATGAAGTGCTCCAGCGTCGTCGCCGTGCCTGGATCGACCAGATCTCGCAGGCCCATCTGCTTGAGAGCATCTGTCGTGCAGCCCAGCGCCCTGCTCACTGCATCGTTCGCGATCAAAATCGAGCCGTCCTCGCGAAATGCCAGGAGCGGCGCGCCTCTCGCTTCGAGACGACTTTCATCAAAACTCATCTGCTTCGGTCCTCTGTGCAAGATGCACGGCGCGCATATCGCGCCACATCCGAAGCGACAAGCAATTCCCTTACCAAGCGCAAAGCGAATCGGTAACGCGCCTCAGTCGGCCGTAAGCGGGGCCTTTCCGTTCAAGGCACATCCGAAATAACTTGGATGATGATGCAGAATTGCACATGCGATGCAAATCTGCAAGGTAGCCATAGAGGTGTCTCCCGCCTCTCAATCATCATCGCTGCCACCGCACCGATGACAAGTACGTCGGAGCAGTCTTGCGGAAGATCGGCACGACGATAAGACCGAGGCAGAGAACGCCGGACTCGGCCCTTCGCTTTACACGGCGCCAGCACCCACGAATCGCGCCACACTTCTCGAAGTGCAAAAACCGCACAGATCACTTCAGATATTGCGTTTGCCCCCCTTATTCTTGATTCCTATCATGCATTCGACTCACAACAAAGATCCGACGCAACAGGCTCGGAAAGGAATCACGATGAATTTGAACGAGACGCGAAACGGCGCTAGCGCGACCGCGCTTCTACACCGGCACTTCCGCAGTATCAGTACCGCATGTGCCTTCCGCACGATTGTGGGCATAGCCCATTTCAAGAACTGAGGGCGAGCAGCGATGGCAAGCGCACTTTCGCACATCCGCGTACTGGATCTTTCCCGCATCCTGGCCGGCCCGTGGTGCAGCCAGATCCTCGCAGACCTCGGCGCCGACGTGATCAAGGTCGAGCGCCCCGGTGCAGGCGACGACACCCGTGGCTGGGGGCCGCCGTGGCTGAAAGACGAACACGGCGCCGAGACGGACGTCGCCGCGTATTACCTGTGCGCCAACCGCAACAAGCGCTCGATCACGATCGACATCACGCGCCCTGAGGGCCAAGCGCTTGTGCGACAGCTTGCAGCCGAGTGCGACGTCGTGATCGAGAACTTCAAGGTCGGCGGACTCAAACAGTACGAACTTGATTACGACGCACTCAGAGCGGTCAATCCCCGCCTCGTCTATTGCTCTGTGACGGGTTTCGGGCAGGACGGACCCTACGCGCCCCGGGCCGGTTATGACTTCCTGATCCAGGGGCTGGGCGGCCTGATGAGCATCACCGGCCGCCCCGACGGCGAGGAAGGCAGCGGCCCGATGAAGGCCGGTGTGGCACTGACCGACATCCTCACCGGGCTGTACGCGTCGAACGCAATCCTCGCCGCCTTGGCGTGGCGCGAGCGCAGCGGCGAAGGCCAGTACATCGACCTCGCGCTGCTCGACGTGCAGGTGGCCTGCCTCGCGAACCAGGCGGCGAACTACCTCGCGACCGGCCGCTCCCCGGGACGGCTCGGCAACGCGCACCCGAATATCGTGCCGTACCAGGACTTCCCCACGGCCGACGGATATATGATCCTGGCCATCGGCAATGACGGACAGTTCACCCGCTTCTGCACCGAAGCCGGCCGCGCGGAACTGGCAGCGGATTCGCGTTTTGCGACCAATGCCGAACGGGTGCGGAACCGCGCCACCCTGATCCCGCAACTGAAGGAGCTCACGGTGCGACGCACGACCGCCGAGTGGATCGCCGCACTGGAGTCCCTCGCCGTGCCCTGCGGCCCGATCAATACGCTCGCGGACGTCTTTGCCGATCCTCAGGTGCAGGCGCGCGGCCTGAAAGTAACGACTCCCCACCCGGTCGCCGGCACGGTGCCCCTCGTCGCGAACCCGATGAAGCTGTCCGCGACGCCGCCGGATTACCGCCTGCCACCGCCGATGCTTGGCGAGCATACAGACGAGGTTCTTGCGAAAACGCTGGGCTTAACGGACGCCGAGATCGAACGGCTCCGGTCCAACGGCGTGGTCTGATAGACGAGCATTTTCTGGAGACCTGACTTGAAAGTTCTTGTACCCGTCAAACGCGTAGTCGATTACAACGTCAAGGTGCGAGTGAAGGCTGACGGCACGGGCGTCGATATCGCGAATGTAAAGATGTCCATGAACCCCTTCGACGAAATCGCCGTCGAGGAAGCCGTGCGCCTGAAGGAAGCCGGCATCGCGACCGAGGTCGTGGCGGTGAGCTGCGGTGTCGCGGCCTGCCAGGAGACGATCCGCGCCGCGATGGCGATCGGCGCCGACCGCGGCATCCTGGTCGAGAGCGACGTCGAACTGCAGCCGCTCGCCGTGGCGAAGCTGCTGAAGGCGCTGTGCGTCAAGGAACAGCCGACGGTCGTGATCTGCGGCAAGCAGGCGATCGACGACGACTCGAACCAGACCGGCCAGATGCTGGCGGCGCTGATGGGCTGGCCGCAGGCCACCTTCGCCTCCAAGGTCGCACTCGGTGACGGTGCTGCCACCGTGACGCGCGAGATCGACGGCGGTCTCGAAACCATCGAGATCAAGCTGCCGGCGGTAATCACCACCGACCTGCGCCTCAATGAGCCGCGCTACGCGACGCTGCCGAACATCATGAAGGCGAAGAAGAAGCCGCTCGACACCGTCAAGCCGGCGGATCTGGGTGTCGATGTCGCGCCGCGCCTGGCGACGCTGAAAGTGGCCGAGCCGCCCAAGCGCAGCGCCGGCGTGCGCGTCGCGGACGTCGCGCAACTCGTCGACAAGCTCAAGAACGAAGCGAAGGTGATCTGAACATGGCGATCCTGGTTATTGCAGAGCACGACAACGCGAGCCTGAAGGCCGCGACCCTCAACACCGTCTCGGCTGCGTCCAAGCTCGGTAGCGAGGTCCACGTGCTGGTCGCGGGCGCCAACTGCGGCGCGGCTGCCGAGCAGGCGGCAAAGGTCGCGAGCGTCGCGAAGGTGCGCGTTGCGGACGCCGCCCACTATGACTCGCAGACCGCCGAGAACGTCGCTGCGCTGGTTGTCGCCAATGCTGCAGGCTACACCCACATCCTCGCCCCCAGCACCGCCAACGGCAAGAACGTCGCCCCGCGCGTCGCCGCGCTGCTCGATGTGGCGCAGATTTCCGACGTCACCGGCATCGAGTCGGTCGATACCTTCGTGCGCCCGATCTACGCCGGCAACGCGATGGCGACCGTGAAGTCGGCCGACGCGGTGAGTGTGATGACCGTGCGTACGACCGCCTTCGAAGCCGCCGGCCAGGGTGGTTCCGCTGCAGTGGAAGCCGTCGCTGCCGGCGCCGATCTGGGTCTGACGAGCGTCAAGGGCCGTGAGCTGACCAAGAGCGAGCGCCCGGAACTCGGCGCGGCGAAGATCATCGTCTCGGGCGGCCGTGGTCTGGGCAACAGCGAGAACTACCACAAGCTGCTCGAGCCGCTCGCCGACGCGCTGGGCGCGGCGCTGGGCGCCTCGCGTGCCGCGGTCGACGCGGGCTATGTGCCGAACGACTACCAGGTCGGCCAGACCGGCAAGATCGTCGCACCGCAGCTCTACATCGCGGTCGGCATTTCGGGCGCGATCCAGCACCTGGCCGGCATGAAGGACTCCAAGGTGATCGTCGCGATCAACAAGGATCCGGAAGCGCCGATCTTCCAGCTCGCCGATTACGGCCTGGTCGGTGACCTGTTCGAAGTCGTGCCGGAGCTGGTCGCGGCGGCGTCATAAGCAACCGTCCAACGTCTCTCCCCTCCGACGAGCCATTCTTCCGATACGGGTCCATGGATCGTCGGATTTTTTCGGTTCGGAGAGAAGTGCTCTCCGAACCGAGCCCTTTTTGGCGACATCGCCTGGAGCGGCACCGCACGCCAAGCGTCCGGTAACCGCAGGGATTCGACCGAAGCGCGGAATCTCAGAAGGGCATCCACACCTGCGCGAGCAGCGCACGCGTCTCAGGCACATTGCGCCCATCGACGGTCCGCGAGCAGCCGAACGACCAGGTCGTGGCGTCCTTGTGCGTGACCATGATGCCGGCGCCGACGTTCCAGACGTGCGAGCTGTTGTCGTCGTTGCGCTGGTAATCGGTAGACAGGTAGGGCGTCACGCGCATGTTCGACTGCGTGACGTTCTTGAAGTCGTAGCCGAGCCGCCCGTTCAGGTGGTATTCGTCCTTCGGCTTCGAGATCGAGCTCCACCGCGGATCTGCCGTGTGGTAGCCCACCACGGCTTCGATGTTCCAGTTATTGACGTTCAAGTCGTAGAAGCCGCGCAGGTAGTAGTCCCACATGTGGCTGTCGAGCTTGGAGCTGATCGAGAACGGCGTGCCGATCAGGATATCGAAGCCGATCGTGCTGTCCGGGGTCGGTTTGGTCCAGCCGGTGAAGGCCGGGATCACGTTGCCGACACCGGAGAGATCGAAGCCGTTGGAATCCTTGATCCTGAGTTCGTAGGTGTTGAGCGAGAATGCGAAGGCCCAGCTCGATGCCGGATCGAACTTGAAGAAATGCGGCAGGATCGTGAAGCCGAAGATCGTGTCGGTGTCGACGCCGGTATCGACGCGCTTTCCGCGGTCATCGTAGGCCTTGCTCGTCGAGTTGTAGAGCAGAGTCTGGCCGGGGAAGTTGAAGGGCTGGTCGAACTGTGTCGGCAGGTCCCAGTAGTGCGGCCGATAATGGTGGCCCAGCACGATCTGCGCTTGGGCCGCGCCAGCGGCTCCGATAGTCAGAGCGGCGATCGCCGCCGCTTTCATCATCAGACGCTTCGAGCAATTGATCATCTTCATGTTCTCCTCCTTGAGCGGATGTAATTCGAGCCTTTGCGGCCGTTTTTGGAAAAAAGGGGGTCCCGTCCCACTCGCCGGAGCGAGTGGGTCGTGGAACGACTTGCTAGAAAGAGTTGAGGGCGGTGCTACGCGGTCGCCGAGTTCATCGTCCGCGGGCGTTGTGCGAACCTGTCTGCCGCGAGCACGGCGATCGCTCGAACTTGATGTCCTGTGACCCAGCACCAGAACTGCCTGGCCTGACTGGAGGCGTGCGCTACCAGAAACAAGGTCCTGCCTTCATACGCCATCGCTTGACAGCGACTCATCCAGTCAGTCGGCTACCGAGGGCGCCAATCCGCTCCTCAAGCGGCTATTGAGCGCGTAGAGCAAAGCGCCGACAACTGCGGTTGCTGGCGCAGACCATGCCGCGACCGATGCCGACGCCTGAAGCATGAGGATTCCGACTCCCGACGAAACAAGCCATGCTGCAAGGGCGAAGTTCGCGGCCAAGGGTGCCCGGCCAAGCTGATCGGCCAAGGTCGCCGGGGTATCAGGAGAGCCGCGCATCATGTAGATATGCACCAGCGCGATTGCGACCCAGGCCACGACAAAGGTTCCCTGGTATGCCAGTGCCTGCAGGATGAAGTGGAACACGTTCTGCAGCATCAGGACGTAGACGATCACGCCCACGACGACTGCCCAGACAATGCGATTCAGATAGATACCGAATGCTGACTGAAAGAAAGCCTCCAGATTGACCGATGCAAGATAGAAGTTGGCGGTATTGATCCGTGTCTGGCTGACCCACACGAAAGCGAGGCCCGCCAACCCCATCAGCTTCAGCAAGCCGAGCACGGCCGACACTTCGCTGATGCCGCCTTCCAAGGGAATCGTACCGGCGATGAAGATGCCAACGACTGCGTTGAGCATGAATGTGAAGACATAGAACACGATGCCGAAGTTGACCTTGGCGTGATATTCCGTGTCCTCGCGACGTCCCAGACGGGCGAAGTCCCACGTGTACATCATCAGGATCCAGACGCCCATGAAGTACGTGAAGCACTGCCACCAGCCGTCCTCCGGCGCACCGGCGGCAGGCCCGAGCTTCAGCCAGGCATCGCTGTATCCGTATTCCGCGAGCGTCATACCGACTGCCAGCACGATCCCGATCAGGTAGAACGGCAGCAAGAAGCCGTTGAACTTGTCGATAAAGTGCTGCACGCTGCCAAAGACCAGCGGCACGCTGTAGCAGACAACGATCAGGTACGCCCACTTCAGCTCCAGCCCCGGCCAATAAGCATGGATGGCCACCGCGATCACCGAGCCCTCGAACACCGCGTAGTAGATTGCCGTCGCGCAGAAGATCAGCGTTGCCAGCCGCGCGCCGACCTTGCCGAACACGAGCTGGGAGAACTGCGCGACCGAGAGACCGGTGCGAATGGAAAATCTCGTGATCGCGGCGTTAATCGTCGCAAACACCACGGTCGACAGCGCGAGTCCGATGAGGACGTTCCTGGTGCCCAACGTGAGGGCCAGCGTCGCGGGCACCATCAGCCAGAACATTGCGCTGCACAGGGCCCACCAGGCCATCGTCAGCCCCACTTTGCCCATCCGCTCGTTGTACGGAACAGGTACCGCCGCGAAGTCCTCGTGGTCCTCGTTCGGGCTCAATTCGATCTTGGTCGTCACAGTTGCCTCCTTTAGTGGTGATTGGAACGACGGCCTGCAAGCAGCGTGACCGTCGTTCTTTCCCGCCGGAAGTGCCGGGATTCGCCGGCTGAACGCGGGCGCACCACCGGTCCTGTGCTATGCCCCCCCGTCGAAATCGCGGGCAAAAGCGTCCCCGTGGCGGCCCGAGCCGCGCGTCCCAGCTACTTCCTGCGTGTCTCTTTAGATTTTTTTGTCCGCGCTACGCGATGTCACGCGGCGAGTTCAAGCGGCGACAGCTTCTTCCACCGACGCGAGGCCTGAACTCACGGCGGCGACCTGCTTGTCCTCGAGCACATACACGCCGCTCGCATCCAGCGAGGCAACCCATCCGGGCTCGATGACGATCGACGTCGTGATCTCCTCGATCACCCCCGGGCCGGTGAGCTGCATGCCCGGCTCGATGCCTTCCCCGTCATAGACCGGCGCGAGCACACTGCGGATGGCCGCGCCGTGGCCGAACACCATGTTCCGGTGCTCCTTCACGGGCGCCGCAGCCGAGGCCCCTTGCGAGGCGACGCTGGCCGTTTTCAGCGGCGGCACGACACCCGACACGGTCGTCTCGATGTTGACGATCTCGACGACGCCATCCGGCTCGCAGTACGTGAAAAGCTCCTGGTGCCGCTGGTCGAAGCGGCGGCGGATCTCCTTGAAGCTCTCGGCATTGACCGACATCGTGGCGATGTCGACCGTGCACTCATGCACCTGGCCGAGATAGCGCATATCGATCGAACGTTCGACGCGGATATCCTTGGTCTCGAAGCCTTCGGCCTGCAGCGCGCCGATCGCCTCGCGCTCGAGGTCGTGGAAGCGCTGGTCGATGCGTTCCCAGTCGGCATGCGGCCCGACGCGCATCGGGCAGGCCGACATCTTCGTGTACTTCACGTTCGACAGGATCTGGCCGAAGGCGCACAGCCCGGACGCGAGCTTGGGCACCAGCACCTTTTTCACGCCGATCTCGCGTGCGAGCGACGCGATGTGCAGCGCCGTCGCCCCGCCTGCGCCCACCAGCACGAAGTCGCGCGGATCGTAGCCCCGCTCCACCGACACGCGGCGGATGCCATTCACCATATTGTTATTAACAATGTCAAAGATGCCGCGCGCCGCGTGCTCGACGGAGATGCCCAGCGGCTTCGCGATCTTCTCCTCGATCGCACGCCGCGCCGCCGCACCGTCGATCTTCACGCGCCCGCCGAGCAGGTAGGACGGGTTGAGATACCCGAGCACGACGTTCGCGTCCGTCACCGTCGGCAACTCGCCGCCACGCATGTAGCATACCGGCCCCGGATTCGCGCCCGCGCTCTGCGGGCCGACATTGAGCAACCCCATCGCGTCGATCCACGCGATCGAACCGCCGCCCGCACCCAGCGTCTCGACCTGGATCATCGGCGTGCCGATGCGGTAGCGCAGGAAGTCGATGTTCTTGCTGAGGTTGGTCTTGCCGTCCTTCGTCAGCGTGATGTCGAACGATGTGCCGCCCATGTCGACGGTGATGATGTTCTCGATGCCCAAGGGGCCCGCGACGTGCATCCCGGCCGTCGGCGCCGATGCGGGCCCGGAGTTGATCGCATTGACTGCCCTCGAGACCATCACGTCGCGCGCCGCCATGCCGCCGTTCGACTGGTAGTAGCGGATCGGCGCCGTCACGCCCAAGCCGACGAAAAAGTCGTCGATGCGGCGCACGTAGCGTTCCAGCACCGGCCCGAGGTAGGCATTCACGACCGCCGTCGAAGTCCTCGTGTACTCGCGCATTTGCGGGAACACCTCGACGCCGACCGACACATACACGTCCGGCAGCATCTCGCGCACGATCTCGGCGGCGCGGCGCTCATGCACGTCGTTCGCGACCGACCACACGAAGGACAGCGCCACCGCCTCGACGCCCTCGGCACGGAAGCGCTCGCAGGCCGCGCGCACGTCGTCCTCGTTCAGCGTCGTCAGTACCGTGCCATCCGACAGCACGCGCTCGCGCACCCCATGCCGCAGGCAGCGCGGCACCAGCATCGTCGCGGGCGGGTACTTCGCGTCGTAGCGATAGCCCTCCTCCTTGTGGCCGAGGCGGATCTCGAGCGAATCCTCGTGGCCCGCGGTGCAGATCAGGCCGGTCTTGACGCCCTTCAACTGGATCAGCGCATTCAGCCCGACCGTCGTGCCGTTCACCAGCAGGTCGGCATTGTTGAGGATCTCGGCGACCGGCAGGCCCAACGCCTCGGAAATCTGCTTCAACCCGTCGGCGATCGCCTTCGTGCCGTCGTCCGGTGTTGAAGTGGCCTTGAAGAGCCGCACCTGGCCCTGCTCATCGGCCAGCACGAAATCGGTAAAAGTGCCTCCGGCGTCGATGCCCAGGCGGAAACGCTTGCTCATTGCTGTTCTCCTCTTCGTTCTTGTCAGATCGCCGCCGCGCGCAAGCGCTTCGTCTCGTCAGCCATCACGCTGAAATCCTCCGGCGACACCGCCACGCCGTAGTCCTTGCGCGCCCCGTCGAAGGACACGAAACCGTTGCGCACGTCGGATGCGACCTGCTCGGGGTCGCGCTCGAAGGCATTGCCCCAGCCGCCCCCGCCAGGATTGATCGCGGAGACGCGCTGGCCGTCCTGGATCTTCAGCACGACGTTCTTGCGCAGCGTTTCGGTGACCTTCTCGCCGTCCTTCAGGTCGATGCGTGCGAGCTTGCTGTCGAGCACGTGGTTGCGCGCCCCGTTCGCACCCAGCGACGCGTACTTGCGCCCCTCGCCGAAGCTCACGACGGTCATCTCGTGGCCGATCGGCTCGACTTCCCACTCGGTCGCGCAGCCCCCCCGGTACTTGCCCGCGCCGCCGCTGTCCTGCACCAGCCCGTAGCGGTGGATCACGATCGGGTAGGAGTATTCGAGGATCTCGATGTCGCCCGAGGTCAGCGCCCCGAAGCAACACTGCGGACCGCAAGCGTGCCAGCCGTCCATGTGCGCCGTGGCCCCCGCGCCGGAGATCAGCGACGCGAGCACCATCGTCACGTACTCCTCGTTATTGCGCGCATCGACGCCGGCGATGTTGATGCCACTGGCGTGGCCCCACGACCCCACGGCGCGCTCGGGCGCCGCCTTCTCCAGCGCGAGCCGCACTGCGTCGGCAAGCGTCTCCATCGGTGTTGTCGTGCTGTTCACATGCGGCGCCGGCTCCACCGCATTGCACAGTGTCCCCTTCGGGCCCAGATCGACGGTAATGCAGCGATACAGACCCTCGTTGTATGGTGGATCGACCTGCGTGAACATCATCAGGCCCAGATACACGCCCGAAATCGAGTTACCCTCGTAGGAGTTGATGAAGTACGGGATCTGCGGAGGGCTCGAAATCGCGATCGCGCACTCGTCACCCTTGATCGTCACCGCGGCAGAGATCGTGATGTCGCCGAAACCGTGGCCCGCATCCTCCAGCACCGCGCTCGCGGAGTAGGTGCCATCCGGAATCGCGCCGATGATCTCGCGCATGTGGCGGTCCGCCATGTCCATCAGCTCGTCGATGCAGTCGCGCACCGTCTGCACGCCGTACTTGTCGAGCAGCGCGATCAGGTTGCGCTCGCCGACCGTCACCGCGCCCAACTGCGCGCGCAGGTCACCTTCCTGGTCGCGGCGGGAACGCACGTTGGCGAGATAGAAATTGACGACGTCCTTGCGCTGCTGCCCCTTATCCCAGAACTTCACCGGCGGAATGCGCAGGCCCTCGGCGTAGATCTCCTTCGCATCCGGGTTGTAACCTGCCGGCACCGGCCCGCCGATGTCGGTGACGTGGCCCTTGCAAACGGTCCAGAACACCAGTTCCCCACGGTAGAACACCGGCTTGTACATGCAGCAGTCGAGAATGTGACTGCCCATGCTGCCCGGGTCATTGTGATAGATGACGTCGCCTTCGTGGATGTCATCCCCGAAGTAGGCGGCGACGAATTTCATCGCCGGAATCAGGCTACCCAGGTGGATCGGGATGTCCTGCCCCTGCAAGATCATCTCCGGCCGGTGATTGAAAATCGCGTTGCTGTAATCGTGCGCCACGTTGAAGACGCTCGAACGCGCCGTCTTCTCGAGCGTCAGCGTCATCTCGCGCTGCGTCGTCTCCAGCACGCCGCGAACGACGGCCAGGGTGATCGGATTTACCTTTCTTGTCATCGCCTCTTCTCCATACCCTCTGACGGGATTGAGTTGTCGTGAGTGAAGAGTACGGCGGGGGCAGACGTGCTTACAGATACACCACAGCGTCCTCACCGCCGGGGTGTACTCCACGTACGGCCAGTACAGTCGCCGCACTGCAAGCAGTGCACCCGGCCCCTCTATTGGACGCCACAGTAGGAGGCCGGATCAGGCGGAGAAAACATAGGTCCGCACCCCCGCCGCCACGAACTCGACGGCAAGCGCCGCCAGCACGAGCCCCATTAGCCGCGTCATGATGTTGAGTCCGGTACGCCCCGCGAGTCGGCTGATCGGCGCGGCCAGGCTGAAGGCCCCCCACACGCCGACCGCGATCAGGAGGCCGGCCATCAGCAACATCAGGATCCCACCGACGCTGTGCGCCTGGTCCGCATAGATGATCACCGTACTGACCGTGCCGGGACCGGTCAGCAGCGGGATCGTCAGCGGCACGACGGCGATGTTTGCCCGTTCGCTCGCCTCGTCGCGTTCCTCGGGCGTCGCCCGGCTCGGTGCCGGCTGCGCGTTGAACATCGACACGGCGACGAGGAAGAGCAGCACCCCGCCACCTACCTGCAGCGATGGAATCGTGATGCCGAAACCGGCGAGCAGGTACTGGCCGCCGAGGGCCGATATCGCGATCACGATGAAAGTCGCGAGCGCGGCGGTCCGGGTGGTCTGGCGACGCGCCGCCGCGGACTGCCCCTCGGTCAGACTGATGAATGCCGGGATCGCACCGAACGGGTTGATCAGTGCGGCAAGGGTGATGCAGATCTTAGCGAATTCCATCGACGCCACTCCTTCAAGATGAAGATGAACGGAGTCGCGCCGACACGGTTCCCTCGACTACGTCGGTCGCTCATCCGTGAGCCGGTAAACCCCGCTGGGCTCGAGCACTGCCTGCCAGCCTGCTTCGAGCAGGATGGTTGTCGTGGGCTCCTCGATCAGCGCCGGCCCCGTAATGACGACACCGCAGCGCATCCGCTCACCGTCGTATATCGGCACCTCGCAGGGCACGATGTCGTCGCCCTGGCCGAGCCAGACCTGGCGCCACGTCTTGACCGGATCTGCGCCTCCGGCCGCGTTGTCATGCCTCCAAACCGGAAGATCCGGGAAGACGCCATACACCGTGCTTTCGATATTGACGATCTCCACCGCACTGTCGGGTTCGCAAAACGTGAACAGGCGTTGGTGAGTCTCGTCGAATCGTCGGCGCAACAGCGCGGCCGAGTCCGGCCGCAGCCGACCACTGCCCGTCGGCACCGTGCATTCCTGGATCTGGCCGACGTAGCGTATGTCGATCGAGCGCTCGATGCGGATCGCCTCGTCCGCGAACCCCTCGCGGCGCAGCACCCGGACCCCTTCCGCCTCGATATCCTGGAACAGCCACTCCAACCGCAGGAAGTCCGTGTGCTCGTCGAGTCGTCCCGGACACGCCGCCATATAGCTGTACTTGACGTCGGAAAGCACCTGCCCGAATGCGCACAGCCCCGACGCGACCTTCGGCACCAACACCTGGCGGATACCGATCTCGGACGCGAGTGCGGTGATGTGCGCGCCCGTCGCGCCTCCTGCGGCAACCAGCGAGAACTCCCGGGGATCGTAGCCACGCTCGACCGACACCCGCCGGATACCTGCGACCATGTTGGTATTGACGACCCGTACCACTCCGTACGCAGCCTTCTCGACCGACACGCCCAGCGGCTCGGCAATGTGGCGCGCGAGCGCCACCCTTGCAGCCCCGACATCGATCGGCAGCCGCCCGCCGAGCAGCGCCTCGGGATTCAGGTAACCAAGCACGACGTTCGCGTCGGTCACAGTCGGCCGCTCGCCTCCGCGCCGGTAGCAGGCGGGCCCAGGATTCACGCCGGCGCTCTGCGGACCGACCGATAGCATCCCATAGCGATCGACGGCCGCGATCGATCCGCCCCCCGCGCCGAGCATTTCCACCTGGATGACCGGGATCCCCAGCCGATACCGCAGGAAGTCGACGTTCTTGGCGATGTTCGCCTGACCCGCGCGACACAGCGTGACATCGAACGATGTACCGCCCATGTCGACGGTGATGATGTCATCGACCCCGAGCGGATGCGCGACAAAGCTCCCGGCTCGGGGCGCGGCGGCGGGCCCGGAGTTCACCGCATAGACGGCCCGTCGCGTGAACTCTGTCGGCGAAGCCATGCCGCCGTTCGACTGGAAATAGCGCAGACGCGACGCACCTTCATAGGTGCTGAAGAAATCCCCCACTTCGCGCACGTAATGCGCCACCGACGGGCCCAGATAGGCATTCAGCACGACCGTTGACGTGCGCGTGTACTCACGAATCTGCGGGAGCACGTCGGCTCCCGTCGTCACGTACACATCGGGCAGCAGTTCACGGACGATCTCGGCGGCGCGCTGCTCGTGTGCCGCGTTCACACAGGACCACACGAAGGAGATGGCAACCGCCTCGACGCCGGCATCGCGGAAGAAGGCACAAGCCTCCGCCACGTCGTTCTCGTTCAGCGGCATCAGCACCGAGCCGTCAGACGTGATCCTCTCCCGCACCGAGCGGCGCAGATAGCGCTCGACCAGCATCCGTGGAGGGGGATAATTCGGATTGTAACGGTAGCCCTCCTCCTTCTGGCCGAGACGGATTTCGAGCGAATCCTCGTGGCCGGCCGTCGCCAGCAGGCCCACCTTCGCGCCCGAATGCTGGATCAGTGCGTTGAGTGCGATGGTCGTGCCGTTGACGCACAGCACCGTCGCGTCGATCAGCGCGTGCGCTGCGAGCCCGAGTTCCTGCTCGATCTCGCGGAATCCCGCGGCGAGCGCCCGCTTCGGGTCGTCGGGGGTCGATTCGACCTTGAACAACCAGGTGCGGCCGCCATTATCGGCGAGCACAAAGTCGGTGAACGTACCGCCGGTATCGATGCCCAGACGGTAGGTCTTAGCCATGGTGCAACTCCTCGACGGCGGATCGCACGAAGTCTCCCTCACTCATTGCGCGCTCATCATCGACAGGTATTCGAAAAGCCGCTCGTTGTCACAGTACGCGACGTTGAAGCGGATCCATGGCGAGCCGTCTGCGCCCGTGCAGAAGCCCGCGAGCGGCGCCATCAGGATGCCGCGCAAGTTCGCCTCGTTGCACAGGGGCTCCGGGTCGTCGAGACCCGGAAAGCGCGCGAGCACGAACATGCCGGCACGCGGCCGGTGGAAGAGCTCCAGCCCGGCCGCTTCGAGCCGCTCGCAGGTCTGCGCCTGCGCGATCGCCAAGCGCTCGCGCAGCGCGCGCAGGTGCTTGCGATACCGACCATCGAGCAGCACCTCGTGCGCAAATCGTTCCGAGAGTTCCGAGCTCGTCAGGCCTGCGGCGATCTTGTGCAGCGTCAAATCCTCGATGATGTCGGGGTGAGCTGCGATGTAGCCGACACGCAGGCTCGGCGCGACGGTCTTCGAAAAACCGTTGACGTAGATCACGCGGTTCAACTGGTCCATTCCGGCGAGACAGCGGCTGGAGAATGGATCGAGCTCGGCGTAGATGTCGTCCTCCACGATCAGGAAGTCGTAGCGTTCCGCGAGTTGCAGCACGCGGTGCGAGGTCGGCATGTCGTAGGACACGCCGGTGGGATTCTGCAACCGCGGGTTGATGAAGAAGACGCGGGGCTTGTGCTCGGCGGCCAGCGCTTCCAGCGTCTCGATGTCCGGCCCGTGCGCGCCCATCGGCACGCCGACCACTTTCGCGCCCTGCAGCCGCAGCGTGACATTCAGTGTTCCGAAACCCGGCTCCTCGACGAAAACCGTCTGCCCCTCTCGGACAAGATACTTTGCCAACAGTGACAGCGCATGCATTGCGCCGGTGGTCGTCAATATCTGCTCGGGGTTCGCATAGATCTCCTTCTCGCGCAGCCAGTCGGCGATTTTCCAGCGCAAGCTCGGAAACCCCTTGGGATGCCCATAACCCACAATCTGCGCCGCCGGACGGCCCGCAACGGCGCGCAAGCTCTTCTTCAGCGCCTCTTCGTCGAACCAGTCCTCTGGGAGCCAGCCACTGCCTGCGTTGATCGATGCATTGCCCGTGACCCAACCCTTGTGCACCGACCATAGTGTCTTCATCCCGAGCAATGGCCGCCCCCCATCAACGCCTGTCGAGAGACGCTCGGATCCGACCTCGCGAATGAAGAAACCCATGTTCTGGCGGGCCACCAGGCAGCCCTCGGCCACAAGGCGATCGTACGCTTCGACGACCGTCGACATGCTGACTCGATTGGTCTCGGCGAACTGACGGATGGACGGAATCTTCATTCCGGAGCGCAACTTGCCCGTCTCGATCAGTGCGCGATAGCCCTCAACGATCTGAACAACCAGAGGTTTGTGCGCTTTCGGATCGACAACGAACATGCGGGCTCTCGGATGATTTGCCGTAAGTTCAACTACACGGATTCAAGGTTAGCTTGGACTAAGGGAGCAACTTGTACAACGAGCAAATTGAACAACAGCTCGCCGCACTGTATTGCTCCGCGTAGCAGTACAGTGCGGCGCTCAACAGTTCTGTTGACGGTCCCGACTGCCTGGGCTGCTGCCAGTCGAGGCTGTCCATGCGTTCGTGACCGCGAGTGATGGCGATAAGCTTTGCTTGGTGCACGACGTGTCGTTCAAGGTCTTATTGCATGCGTTGACCGACAGGACGACCCGCCTATCACCCGGCGGTGCTGCTCAAGCTCTACATCTACGGCTACCTGAATCGGATCCAGTCGAGTCGGCGCCTGGAGCGCGAGGCGCAGCGCAATCTGGAGTTGATGTGGCTTGTCGGGCGGCTCGCGCCTGACTTCAAGACCATCGCCAACTTCCGCAAGGACAATCCGAAAGGCATCCGCGGCGTCTGTCGGCAGTTCGTCGTGCTGTGCCGAGAATTGGGACTGATCGGGTAATCTCGCAGTTTTTTTAACTGGTCGCCAGAAGTAGAAATTATGCGGCAAGCACCAACTTCTGTTTCGGGGTGATGCCCCCGAGTGCCATGCTGGGGGCCAAGATGGCACAGCGTATGTGGAGGCACACAGGTAGCCTCATCCAAAGGAGGCTGTCACCACGCCAGCGAGAACAAAACACGACAGGCACACGCGGCTGCCATCCATCTGGTTGCCGCCGAGTAGCCAGACGTGGGTGGCATCTACCGCTAAACAGAACCCGACATGGTGGCCACTCGACGTGCCGGGAGATTTCACGACGACCACGTCGCCTCGCTGCGGCAAGACCGGGTTGCGCTGCTGCCCCCAGGTGATCCAACTTGCCGCGCTTTCAGGCACCTTCGGCACTGGTGGCAATACGCCGCCGATCGGCGCGTCGTTGTGCTTTTTCATTACCCAGCACACGAAAGCTCCACACCACGCTGTCCTGTCGCCCTGATCTCCGAGCGGCGCCGGCAATGCGTCCAGATATTCGCAGATGCGTGGATTGCTCGCCTGCCGGCTGCTCGCACTGTTCTCGACTTGCCCAAGTTCGCCGATCGCCCAGTCCAGCCACGGTGCCGACGCGTCGCGCGCGCAGTTCGGCGGCACATTACGGGAGGACAAGATTTCGTTCATCAGCGCTTCGTCCAGTTCGTCGAGTGCTGCGGCGTTATCGCGTGCGAGTTTGAACACTGTGCGTTCGGCCTCTGGCGTTGCGTTCTCCATCTTGTAGCGATATAGGACGGTCAAGGCACGTAAGTCGTCGCTGAAACTCCTTTCGTCGGCCGGGATGCGCCCCGGGAAGCCGAGAATCGGCATCAGGTTTCTCGCGAGAGCCGGCACCTGCGGATGCAGTTGGCGCAGTCGCGGTCGAATGCCGGTAACCGACGCGGCCACCTCATTGGCGAGTGCCGGCCGACCCACCAGCGCCAGATACGACGCCGGCGTCAGCGTGTCAGTCTCGCCCAGACCTTGCGCCGACTGCACCGAGCGCAGCTTGAGTCGCGTCGCCGCATCAAGCACGCCGCTTATCGGTATGACTCCGAGCCGCTGCTGCAGCGCAATGATTTCACGCTTTGTGAGTTGGTCCTCGAAGCGGTTTGCGGCGGGCGTGAATGGCGCCGGCGGTGGTAAGACGGCCGGGGCCGCAGCGGCGGCACCACCGCCGCCGGCCTGAGGCGGCAGCAGCGGCAGTGTGCCAGCGGCCTTGCGGGCGTTATCCTCCTGATCGCGCGTGCGGCCGGCGGACCGCATTTTCACGAGCTTGCCGAGCAGATCAAACCAGAACGGCGCGCCGAGGGATATGAAAAAGGTAGTCACCATGATACCAAAAGCCCATGCTACCCACGTGCCCACCGGCTGGGCGTCCAGCTTCATTGCCGGCAATCCGAGTTCGGGTCTTGCGTCCGCTTCTCCCACGCACAGGTGGAACAATCCGGAATCAGCCTTGAGGTCTTCAAGCCTTTCGTCCTTCTTGGCTGTCATGACTTGGCAGAACTGCGCGTGGACGTTGGCCCCGCCCCATCCCAGCGGCAACCGCGAGAGGTCGCCGAGCGCAGGTTCCATGCAGACGCGCAGCGCGTCGCGGCTCGTGGCATCGCGCAGGCATTCGGCATAAGTTTTGGGGTCGGCGCTGAACATCTGCGCCAGCCGCAAAGGCACGCGCTGCTGGCGCAGCAATTCGGTCAGTGCCCGCTTGCTGTCTTCCAACGCCGCAGCCGCTTCCTGCATTGCACGTTGCACCGCCGGATCCTTGCTTGCGGGGGCAGCGGCATCCACCCAAGCGGAAATCTGGATCAGACAGCTGCGGGCACGACGCAGCGTCTCGACTGAACCAGTGTCCGCGCCATTGTCAGACGAGGCAGCACTGGACGACGTACTCGGCTTCGTCTCCTTCAATGTGCCTCCAACCCCGCGCGGCTGATAGCCAACAATCGCGTCTTCGATTACGGCCTTTAGGGCCGGGATTACTTCAAGCCATGTGTTGGAATCGGAAATGTACTGTTTCTGCACCCTCGCGAGTTGCGGTCCGCCATCGTCGCTTGAAAGCCAACCTACGGCACACGCCTTGCTCACCGGCAGAAGCTTGTGCCCGAAGCGGGCGATCTCGTCGTCCTGGAAGTACATCGGATGCAGACGGTTGTACGCATACATCAACCGCGCCGAGACGAGCACCTCCGGCCGCTGCGCGGCGGAAGCCGCGGTGGCCGGACTAGCGGGGGCCGCCTCGCGCTGCGCGACCACGCGCTCAGCCAGGTCCGCCAGGCCGCTGCGCAGCGCGCCGTCGCTGCTGAGTACCTGTGCGATGTTCATGCTATCCGCATTAATGGCAACTGACAGTGTCAACGAGATGCCTACCGTCCACCACGTACTGCGTCGCTTGAACCAGCCCTCCGAGCGATCGCCGATATGCTGGAACCAGGCGGAGATGGCGGCCTCGAACCCGCCCCAGTCCGCCTCACGCCCGACGACCAGACCGCGCAGCACACTGACAATCTTGCGTTCTTCCCCGCCAACCAGATGCAGGCCTTTTTCCTTCAGCGCGTCGAGGAACTGCTGCGGTGTTGCATGCAACTCCGATGGATGCCGATGCGATTGGGACGTATCCACCTCCATCAGCAGCGCTCGCGCGAAAACGTCTGGCGGCAAGGCCGAAGGCCCGGTCGGAAAAAATACGCCCGACTTTGCCTTCTCGCCGACCGAAAGTGCGAACACGAGGGGATTCGCGAGCAGACGGTCTTTGAGCGCTGCATCGTGCCCTACGGCCTCCTCCAGCAGCGTATGCATTACGCCGACACGGCCACGCAGCAGCGTGCCGGCGAAAAACTCCTGCAGTGAGGTCACCAGTAGCGCCAGCGTGGCGTAGATCAGCATCAAACCGATCACGACGTCGAGGATCGTGTTGTCCATCGTGCCCGCCTATCGGATGTCGTTGTAGAACTCGTGCCGGCCGATCACGGCGCATGGCACCTTGCCGGCTAACCAGTCGGGCCGCTCGCGTAGCGTGCTGACGACGTAATGCAGCGCGCCCCGCGTGACATCGGGCAGGCCACCGGCCAGCGCCTGTGAAGCGATGTCGACGGCCTGCAGGTACTGTGCGTCGGGCTCGCGGTCGATACGGTCCAGGCGCCGTCGGTTGGGATCGTTGCCGTTCCAGCAGCTGAACTGCTTCGGAGAAAGGCAAACGGCCGCCGCGGTGTGACACCCCCGGTGGCCGCGCTGCAGCCGATTGCACACAACGCAAGCCACGGCCTTCATGCCGTCTACTCCTTCGCCGCGAGCCTCGCCCCAGATCGTCTTGGCGAGGACGATAACCTCGTTCTGGTTAGGATGCAGCAGCAGTCCGGCAGGCGGCAGGTTCAGGCGCGGTGGAACACCGGGGCGGTCGGCCGCCCCGAGGGAGGCAGGGTCATCGCGCGTGAATGGCTTAACGTTGTACCACTCCAGCACAGGCGCAATACGGCCAAGTACCGCGTTGGCGCCAAACGCCCCCTCCGGAGCGACCGAGCCGATGTGCATGCCTAGCAGCCCATCATCTTCGCTCCATACAGGCGCACCGCTGTCGCCGGGGCTGGTGGGCTCCCGCGTCATATACCCGATTGCGTCGCGTAGAAAATAGTCTGGGTCGTCATCGCCGTCGGGGACGCTCACCCTGCCCGACCAATGCACCTTCAGCATGCCAGGCAGCGGCCCCTGCGCACGGTGCAATGCCACCTGGCGGTCACGCCGGATGTCGTCATCCAGCGCCTGCGGGAGCCAGTCGCATGCCAATTCCCGCAGTGCCAGCACGACCGTGCTGTCGACTTCAATCAGTGCGGCATCGATGGTCGACGCTGGCAATCCAACCCCGACTGTGGGCTGCCACTCCCGTAACTTCCCCTCGTAACTCTTGCCACCGACCTGCACGCTGACCACTTCGTCCCAGCGCGCCACCGCGCTCGGGGCCACCACGTGGCCGCAGGTGATAAGGTAGTAACGGTCGGGGTTCAGGCGGTCGCGCACGAGGCAGGTGCCGGTGCCGCGCTCCAAGGGCGGCGCGCTTCGCTCGACCAGTGGCACGGCCTGGACACGCGCCGCCGCTGCGCGCACGCAGTGGAGTGGCAGTTCGCCGTGAGCCAGCGCCAGTGTCCGCGGGAGCGCATGCGCGGGAATGCCGTCGCGCAGCGCAAGCCGCAGTTCCCTAACGGGTGCACCAGCTCCGGGTAGCATCAGCGCGATCGAGTCGAGTGCCGCCGGGTCGATCCAGTCAGGTGCCCCAGCCACGACGGCGCCGGAATGGCGCTGCTGCAGGATGCGAGACAAGGTGATGAAGGCTTGGCGGGCGTTACGCATCAACGCTCCTCCAACGGCCGTACGTCGCCGCTGCCTGTGGTGCCTGGGGTCGCTGGCGCGGGTACCGCGGGTAGCGGCAGCGGGCCGACGTCGGCAAACAGCGCGTCGGAGCAGCCATTGCGCGCGGCCGATTCGCGCACCGAGGTCTTGCGCGCTTCAATGTCCTTTTTCCACTGCTCAGCGGCGCGCGCAGCGCGAACGAGGTCCACCGCCGCGTCATTCTCGAACGCCAGCACGGCTTTGCGGGATTCTGGCGTCAGCCCGGCCAGCGTCATTCGATTGGCCTCCCAGGTCTGCAGTGCGCCCTCCGCCTTCAACTGGCCGCCAGTGCCGCGCGCGGCAATTGCGCGGTCGAACTTCGCTGTCAGCGTGGCAAGCTGGGCCGCCACGGCGCTCGGCTCGGCCAGGGTCGGTGCGCGTGCGTTCAGTGCGGCATTCAGGCTGGCTTCTACATTGCTGCGCCGAAGGCGCAGGCGCTCGCCAGAGGACTGCAAGCTGCGATAGGCCGTGTTCAACTCGGCAAGCAGGGCCCCGGCCGCGTCCAGCTTCCGCTGACTCGCGGCTGAGAACTTCTCGATCGCATTGCCGCCCGCGGGACTCAAATGCTTTGAATTTCCAAGGGCTTCATCGCGCCGGCGTTGAATCGACATTCGTTCATCGGGTGGGGCCTTGCGCGTTTCGAGACGGCTCAGCAAGACCGTGCGCCCATATTCGTAGCGGTCGATCGCGATGTCGAGTTGCTGCATCGTCTGCTCGAGCGTGTCCTGGTGGCGCGGTAACGAGCGGCGCGGTGAGCCAGGAGCACCGTTCAAGTCCTCGATGTCGGCGCGCAGGTAAAGGTCGGCAGTGGCCAGCGCGATAGCACAGGCGATGCGGCGCGAGGCTTCGATGTAGAGCTTGTCGCGCTCCGGAATGCCCGAATTCAGCAGGCCGTAGCTGGCCAGCGCCACCGCCCCCGCGTCGCGCAGCAGCGAGGCCGAGGGGTCGGCGATGCTTCGCACTCCCACGTAAGCGACCACGGGCCACAGCAGGGCGTTGTACGCGCTGTTCAGGTTCGTGCGCTCTGCTCCGCGGAAGGCAAGGCGGCGCCGGTATAGGTCCGCTTCCCAGATCGCATGGCCGAGTTCACCAGCATAGTTATCGAGATTGTCGGCCGGTATCAGGCATTCGTCGGGCAGATCGCCTCCCAAAGCGCATCGCTCAGGGCCGTCCTTGCGCAATTCCGTGCGGAAGAAGGTGTCGTCTCCCCGCGGCGGCTCAATTGGCCGAAGGATGGTGCAGCCGGCGAGCAGCAGTGTGCCGGCAAGGAGCACGGTGGTCCTGTTCAGCACAACCTCTTCCTCTAACATATTGCTCTCCCCGCGCGATTGTTCTCAAGACTTATGATTGTCGCGAGCATCAGGAAGGTGCAGATTGCCGTCGACCTATTCCCCCCAACGAAAGATCATTTGACTCACGCTAACCGCATCCCCACTGACGGCCGCCCTTCTCACACGCTCGCCTTCGCCGCCTTCTTGCGTGTCACACTTTTTCTTGCCGCCTTTGCGTCCGGTGTCGCCTCGCTTGTTAGCATCCGCTCCGCATGTGAAAAAGACAGACGAAGCGAGAATGTCGAAAGTACGCCCGCATCCTGCGCTGCGGCGTCGCGGATGCTCAACGTCCAAGTTCCGTTGCAGGCTTTTCCGGCGAAATTGCTCAGGGCCGGCACGATCGCCGCGTCGTAAACCTTCTTGATACTCTTGTGCGAACCGCCCGCGCGGTTGTGCAAGGTGACCGGCGCCATAGACAGCGCGGCGGGCGGCTCGATGGTAATGACCAGATCGCCGATGTGGCTGTGCCTGAGCGCCACGCCGATGCTCACCGCTTCAACTTGTTCGGTGTCGGGCACGTCAAGGGTGAATCTCGTGGTCTGCAGATCCGGAATGGGTGCGTCGAAGCGGCGGCTGATGGTGATCTCGTTGCGCGGTTGCGGTTTGGCAAGTTCCACTGCGGCGCGCGCATTTAGCCGGCCATAGCCGTATTTCGCGCTGTGACCGTCCGCATCGTAGGCGCCACCCTGCGGGTCTATGCGGTCGCAGGCGCGTCTGAGCAAGTCCTTCACCTCGTTCCACTTGAGCGACGGATTCACCGCCAGAACGAGGGCTGCCACGCCCGCCGCACCAGGGCAGGAACTGGAGGTGCCGCCGAAGTGGCTCGTGAACAGGCCGTCCGTGTCACCGTCCGCGCTGGTCCCCGAGTTGTAACCCTGGTCGCCGGTGCGGTCGGTAGTCCAGATGCCCGGCGTCAGCGGTGGCGGCTGGTTAAACGGGGCATGCCCAAAGTCACTGCTCGGAAAGGCGCACCAGACCGCTGTGCCGAAATCACTGTACACGCTACGCTTGCCCGTGTCGTTACAGGCCGCGACGGCGATCACCTTGTCGCAACTGGCATAGCCGTCGTTGTCCACGGGCTCGTTGCCGTTACCCGCCGCAAACAAGACCACGCATCCCTTGCCGCCGCGGCCGGTGGTGGTCACGTAGTCGATCGCTAGGCGCGTGCTCGCGGGCAAGGGGATCTTCCGCTTGTGGGCGGGGTCGTTGAGATTCCACCACGCTCCATCCGGCGGCCCCCAACTGCACGAAATGACGTCCGCGCCGTGATCGGCCGCCCAGGTGAAGGCGGCGGCCTCCCGCTGCGAACCCAACCCGGAGGCAAGGCGGACCGGCATCAATCGGGCCGCGGGCGCCACGCCAGACGCCCCGTGCACACCGTTCGCAGTCGCCACGCCGGCGCACGCCGTACCGTGGTTCTCACCATTATCGGGGCCGGTGCCAAACGGGTCCTTGGGGCGGGGATTGTCCGACTGCAGTGTCGCATCGCGCGGAGCGACGATCTTGCCGGCACTGCTGAATTCGAGGTGGTCGATGTCGACCCCGTCATCGATGATGGCAATGGTAACGCCTTCGCCTTTCGTCACCTGATGGGCCGCATCCACGTTGGCGTGCGCATCGACCACGACACCGTTCACGGTAGTTTTCTTCAGGTGCCATTGCTGCGCAAAGATGGCCTTGCGGGCACGCGGCCGGATCAACTCAGGGTGGCAGTACTCCACATCCTGACGGCTAATCAGCGACAACGCGATGTCGAACACTGACTGGCCCACGCCCTCGGATGCCTGCACGAAGAAGCCGTTGACCGTGTAGCCCACTTCCTCCTTAATGCTTAATCCCATGCTGCGTAAAACCTCTCGGCAGGCATCGTCATCCGCCTCATCGGAGAACTTAATGAATAGATTTTCCGTGTAAAGGACGGGCTCGCCGGTCGCGGGGTCGATTAGCACGCCCCCGGCAAAACGCACATCGGGCGCTGCACGCAGTACGGCCTTGCGTTCGTCGATGGAGCGCTGCCCTTTTCCGACCGGTACTCGAAACACCTCGACTCCGGCTTCCGGAAATGACACGACAAGGTTACTGTCGTCCAGCGCGCTGGTTAGCGGTGATGCCACGGGTCCCGCGGAGCGTCTGACCGAGCGGCCGCTGCGCGTGCGCACGGCGATCAGGTCCTCGCTCTGCTGCAGTTCGTAAGCCGGCTCGCTCTTGGCTCCAAGAAACACTTTCGGCATGACCATTCCTCCACATGATGGGATGCGTCAGGGCTGCAGTCCGGCGCGCCCTACCAGGGCGAGATAGCACGGTCCATCGAGGTCTGTTCCAGCCGGCAGTCCTGCCTGCAGCCGGAAATTGCTGATCGCGTTGCGGGTACGCTGTCCGATGACCCCGTCGACCCTACCCGGCGCATACCCGAGGTACAGCAATGCGATTTGCGCAGCGCGAAGTTGCAGGTTGGGCAGCGAACCAGACGACAGCCGCGAATGCGCCTGTTCCAGCTTGACGTCATACTGATTTTGCGCATAACCGCGGCCGTTGTAGCCCCGCGCGAAACCAGCCCAGTCGCGGCGCAACAGCGCCTTGTGCAGGCTATGCGCGCGTAGGAAATGCGCCATGGCCAACAACTGGGCATCCTCCCCGTCCATCATCGCCCGTACCATGGCTTCGGCCGAATCGAACCCGGCAAGCCCCGCGTTGAACCCCATCACCTGCCCCAAGCCCCAGGACACCGAGCGCAGCGCCGGTTCGAGGCCCAACTGTTCCTCTTCGCAAAGTGTGACCGCCTGATGCAGTTTGCCGTACTGCGTGGAGAGTCCCCCGTAGCCACCCTGCGGACCCGACAGATGAGGAGCCTTGCCGTCGAACCGTCCGCCGGTTTCACGGCGAAAGATGTGACGTTCGTAAAGGATCTGCGGTCTGCCGTCGGCACGAAAGCCACAGCCCTGTGTCACGCCCGAGGTTTCCACCTCGATCACGGCCCAGATCGCAGCTGCCTCGCCGGACTGTAGGTCTAAGAAATCCAGTACGTGATCCAGGCCGGTTGAGGTCAGGGGCTGTTTCGTACCGAGAAAATCCATGCTTGCTCTCCAGAAACGGCTGACTACGCGCACCGGTTCGGTCGGGGGGCATAGCGGCAGGTGTCGAAACAGAGCTCACTCTTGGGGGTATATACGGTCCACTGACCGCGGCATCCCGCAGTCCGCACCGCCGCCAACTGTATTGGTGCCGTCGGAAAGTCGACGCGCCATACCCCGAGCAGCCCCAATTCCCGCGAAGCCCCAACACTGGCAATTGGCCGAGAACTGCCCCCAATTTCAAGCACAACATCTGTTTCCAATTATTGGATCTGCGACAGCAAGATCGATATTAGTGAATGATTAATGTGGCAGTCACTGTCTGACTGCGGATTGCTTTGAACAGCACATCGCTGCGTGAATGGAACCTTGTCATTACTGCGCACGGGCAAGAAATCGCCCTGCCCCGCTCCGGGCATACGCCTCGCCTGCCCGCTTCGACTATGCGAGACGGGCAGCAATCTCCCTGACATTGTGTCGGTATAGCACCGGTTATCAGAACAGCAAGGGACGCATTCTTAGGCCGGTGCCGATGCGGGAGATCGCGGTTGCGGTCGCGTGCGGAAGATCGACGTACTCTGATGGATATATCCAACGCGTTGCCGCGTATTGAGATCTTGGCGTGCTCGCAATATCTTGCGCAGGGACCCTATGACCGAAAGCGATAGCAGGAGACATCGTTGATAATGGCGAGTCGGATAGCGCGATCTTGACGTGCGCTGCGTCGGCGGGTCATTCGAGATGCGTGCAGAAGTCGCGGTGAGCGGGGGAAACCACCGCGAGGCCGCCGTCTATGCGGAAGACGACCTTGACAGACACCAAGTGCAATCACCTCGGCGGGATGCAAGGGGCGAACGGAGCCGGTATCGACGCGGTTGATGGTCATCGAAACGGAAGAAAGAAGATGATCATGCTCCCCCTCCCTATCCGGCGGGTCGCCACGCCCCATGCGATGATCGGCGTCGCGTACGCGGACGATCCGTGGGCCTCATGCCGGCGTGCAGGAGCACGAGATCATCCGGGACGTCGAGCGTGCCTATGGCAAGAGAGGTTCATCGGGCATGCTCCTCGCCACGCAAGTGTCTGTGCCCGGCAACATACGCTCCCGTTCAAGGTCGCGCGGTGGGTGACACGCCGCGCTTCGAGAGGATCGTCGCAAGCAGCGATCCTAGGACATTCTCATCAGCGTGCGGAGGGCGTGATGCGCACCCGGACGGGCGGTTGAGCTCGCCGATTTGACCAATGGCGGAACGCTCGTACCGCAACCGCGACATCAGTGAGAGCCGCCGAAAGTCCGTCGTCAAAGCGGGGCTTTTGCCGAGGGTGGCCTCCGTCACGCCGATTGCCCAAGCAAACCTGCCAATCCTGCTCGGCACAAGGGCGTGACCCACTCAAGCAATCGCAGACAGTATTTCCGAGCTCGATGCCACGCCGGAGAACTTCTGCGAGCCGGATCTTGCGGCGCTTGTTGCCGCGGGCATCGCTCGGTCGCCGCAATGACGGGCGGAGAACTCGGTGGGGCGTCTACGCTTTGCGGTGACGATCGTGGCGGTACGGGCGCTTCGGAGCATCAGTCTTCCCCCTTGGCCAGGCACCGCGCTCGAAGCTCCTCCCAACTTGAATATGCCCCGATCACTCCCATGAACCCTCCCGTTTCTGGCGAACACCTACTCTTCCGCACGGCGAACTCCGTAATATGGAGAACGGGCGCAGCATCTGTTACCCACCGCACACCACCAGAAATGATCGCCATGTCATCATGTGCCATCTGAATCCTCCTGGATCAAGCTCCTCATGAAAACCATCGGTCTCCTCGGCGGCATGAGTTGGGAATCCACCGTCCCCTATTACCGCCAGATCAATGAAGCCGTGAAGGCCCGGCTTGGTGGACTGCACTCGGCGAAGATCGTGCTGTACAGCGTCGATTTCGCCGAGATCGAGCGGCTGCAGCACCGCGGTGATTGGGATGCGGCCGGTGCCTTGCTCGCCGATGCCGCGCAATCGCTGGAGCGCGCCGGTGCGGATTTCACCGTTCTATGTACCAACACTATGCACAAGGTGGCACCGGCAATCGAGGCCGCGGTGAAGATTCCGCTCTTGCACATCGCCGACCCGACGGCGGCGGCCATTTGCGGGGCGGGCTTATCCCGCATCGGTCTGCTCGGCACGCGATTCACGATGGAGCAGGACTTCTATCGCGGCCGCTTGGTCGGGCAGCATGGCATCGAGGTGCTGATCCCTGAGCCGGACGACCGCAGACTCGTGCATCGGGTGATTTACGAGGAGCTCTGTCTGGGACGCATCGAGGAGACCTCACGTCAGGCCTATCGCGACGTGATGCAGCGCCTGGTCGAGCGCGGTGCGCAAGGCATCATCCTCGGCTGCACGGAGATTTCGATGCTGGTGGGCGAGCGGGACACGAGCGTTCCGCTGTTCGACACCACCGCGATCCATGCTGCCGCAGCGGCAGAGCAGGCATTGACGGCTGTCGGGTTAGCTAACGTTTGAGCTCTATTGGTTAAGCGTCTCAACGCTACCGCAGCGTATGCTCTCCGAGCAAGAACTCGAAGCCGAAGACCTTGCCTTCGGGCGGAAGGCGCTCAAGGTTCTGTTCGCCATGAACGCACTCTTGCTTTTCGTCCTCTTCCTGAGTCAAGCGGGGCCGCTACGGCAGCTCGTGGCCTTCCCAGCATGGCTCTTTGCCGTGGAAGGAATCTTCTTCGTGGTCTTCTTCCTTCCCGTCTTTCTTTTCCGGCTTGTGCGACGGAATGCGAACGCAAGACTAGCGGCTTCAAGAGCCGCCTACTGGTTCATTGTGGCTCTCGGTCTGGCAACGTAGGCGGACGTCAAGCAGGGGCAAATTCCGGCCGCTACGGGTGTCCCGCGGGGCTTAGCGTACGATTTTTCCGTTTTCTGAGACGACCCCATGGAGAACTTACATGAGCAACGGTCTCGTCAATCGCCTCCTCGCCACCAACTCCGGCTGGGGGCTGCTGGCACTGCGCATTCCGGTGGGCATCATCTTCACCGCACACGGCGCGCAGAAGCTCTTCGGCTGGTTTGGCGGCTACGGTCTGCAGGGCACGGGCCAGTGGATGGAATCGATCGGCCTGGCGCCGGGCTACCTGATGGCGCTGCTCGCGGGCGGCGCGGAATTCTTCGGCGGACTCGCACTGATCGTCGGCTTGCTGGTGCGCCCGGCCGCGGCGGTGCTGGCCTTCGCGATGTTGGTGGCGATCTTCAGCGTGCACGCGGCCAACGGGCTGTTCATGAAGAACAATGGGTACGAGTTCGGGCTCGCGCTGCTGGCGGTCTCGATTTCGCTCCTGTTCAGCGGTGCGGGCCGCGCATCGGTCGATGCCACGCTCGCGCCGTCGGGCGACAGGCGCTGATCGGGTTTCGCCTTCTCATCCGGGAGTGATCATGTCCGACGATACCGTGCTCGTTCAGAAGCCCGCCGGGCCTGCGCAGCGCCTCGTGCTGTTGTTCCACGGCGTGGGCGCCACGCCGCAGAACCTATTGCCGCTGGCCGATGCGCTCGCGGAGGCCGATCCGGAGGCATGGATCGTGAGCGTGCGCTCGCCCGATCCCTCGGATTTCAGTATCGGCTGGCAGTGGTTCCCGGTGCGCGGCATCACCGAGGAGAACCGCATCGGCCGCATCGCCGCCGCGATGCCTGGCTTCGTCCAGACGGTGCGCCAGTGGCAGAAGGCATCCGGGGCCGGTGTCGAGGCGACGACGCTGATCGGTTTTTCGCAGGGTGCGATCATGGCGCTCGAGTCGACGCAGCTGGCCCACGCGATCGCCGCGCAGGTGATCTCGATCGCGGGACGCTTCGCGCAGCCGCCCAAGGTCCTCCCCTTGGCGACAGTGCTGCATCTCATCCACGGCAAGGAAGACGCGGTGGTCGACCCACGCCATAGCATCGCCGCCGCCGACCGCCTCTCGTCGATGGGCGCTCACGTCGATCTGAATCTGCTGCCCGAAGTGGGCCACACGATCGATGAAAGCGTGATCGACCTCGTGCGCGCCCGGCTGCGCAAGGACTGAAAGCCGCGGGCCGCCCGATCGAGCCGGCCGGTTTCCGCGAGGCGGGATGGCATCGCCGCCTGAACGGTGTCGCGCGCGCCCCGGGGCCGTGTCCCTTGCGCTTTGAGTACGATCAAATACGGCGCAGCGGAAAGGCTGCATATTGGATTGGTACAAGACGATTGGAAGGGAAGACGTGGCTCGCCGTGACACTGCGTTGAAGGGGGGTGGCCTGCTGCTGACCGCCACGATCCTGTGGGGCGGGATGTTTCCGGTGGCGAAGGATGCGCTTCGCGTCGTCGACGCGTTCTATCTCAACACGTTGCGCTACGGGGTCACCGCGGCGGCTTTCATTCTCGTGCTGTGGCTGGCCGAAGGTCGCAAGGCGCTCAGTTTCGACAAAGAATTCTTGCGCGCCGGCCTTTTCGGCGCGATCGGCTTCGCGGGGTTCAGCCTGTTCGCCTTCGTTGGCCTCGCTCACACGCAGGCGGCGCACGCTGCGATCATCATGGCGATGCAGCCCATGATCGGGGCGCTGGTCCGCTGGCTGTGGCAGGGGCATCGCCCGCCGCGCATCACGCTGATCTGCATCGCGGCCGCCTTCGCCGGCGTGTTCCTCGTCGTGACGCGCGGGCAGCTCGACAACCTTTACACAGGGGCCGGCTGGGGCGACCTGCTGATCGTGCTGGGCGCGGTGAGCTGGGTCGTCTACACACTGGCGGCGGGGAGTTTCCCGGGCTGGTCGCCACTGCGATATACGGCGCTGACCTGTCTGATGGGTGAGGCGGCGATTGTAGTCGCCACGGTCCTCGCAACGATTTCCGGTCTGGCGAGTGCCCCGTCCCTTCAGAGCCTTTATCCGGTGGGGCCGCAGTTGCTGTATCTGGTCCTGCTTGCATCGATCGTCGCCGTGCTCGCGTGGAATGCGGGCATTCGCTCGCTCGACCCGTTGAGCGGGATGCTTTTCATCAACGTGGTGCCGATCACGGCCTTCCTGATCGGCGTCTACCAGGGGCAGCATTTCGTTGCGGCGGAGCTGATCGGTGCGACGCTCGTGGTGCTCGCGCTGCTCACCAACGGCCTTGCGCTGAAATTCTTCCATGTCCGCTGACAGCCGGCGGGCCTAACCACAACGGAGTGTGAACGATGAGCGTAATCGAAGGGGTGACCAGGGATCTCCTGGAAAAGACCGAATTCCTGACGATCGTCACGGAAGGGGCCGACGGGCCACACGTGGTCGGCAATTGGGGCGACTATCTGCGGCGCCTGGGCCTCGACGGGGACAGGATCGTTCTTCCCGCGGGCTACTACCGCAAGACCGAGGAAAACCTGCAACGCAACGCCCGCGTGCAGGTTCTCGCAGCTTCGCGCGCGGTGCAAGGCAGCCACGGCCCGGGTCAGGGCTGTCTGCTGTACGGCGTCGGTGCCTTGGTCAGCGAGGGCGAGTTGGCCGATCGCGTCAAGACCGCTTTTCCGTGGGCGCGCGGCGCCTTGGTGATCGACGTCGATCGGGTCGAACTCCAGCTCTAACCAACGCGAAGCCGGTTGCAGCGGCCGTAGCGGCCTGAACGTCCCCGCGCCGATCTTGGCGCTGCTGCGCCAGACGTAATCGCCCATGAGATCGATATGCTCCCAGCCCAGCGGCGCCAGGTACTGCAACAGCGTGGCAGCGGGACCATGCAGTGCCTTCGTGGCCAGACCGCGTTCCACAGCACGATGGTCGCCGTCACCAAGTTGAGGCCGGAGGTCCGGTAGCGCTGCTGGCCGAGCCGGCTGGTAAAGCAGGTGTACGCGCGTGGCAATAGCAGCAGGTGGGTGTCGGCTGGGCGGTAGGCAACGGGTAGGAACGTCCGTGCCCGTGATCGGGTTCATCCAGAAGATCGTGTCCAGTGGCGAAGGGTCGGCGCATAAGAGCATGAACGACATCGAGGCCCGCCGCGCTATGCTTGAGCCGATCGGGAGGGCGCTGCCATGAATGAGGTCGATGTCTACGTACACGCGGCAACCCGCGCCAATACGCGTCGCAGCTACACCTCCGCCGAGCGCCACTTCGAGGTGGAATGGGGTGGTTTCCTGCCGGCCAGCGCGGACGGCATCGCGCGCTATCTGGCGCAGCATGCCGAGCTGCTGTCCATCGCCACCCTGCGACAGCGCCTCGCAGCCTTGTCGCGCTGGCACCAGGATCACGGTTTTCCCGATCCCACCAAGGCCCCTCTGGTACGACAGACCATGAAGGGCACTCATACCCTGCATCCGGCACAAGCCGGTCAAGCCGTTCCGCTACAAATTGGGCACTGTCCCACGCCGCGACCTAGCTGGACCACGCGATCGTGACCCAGGGAGCGGTCGAGCGACTGCGCCACACCCGTGACAAGGCGCTACTTCTCCTGGGTTTCTGGCGCGGATTCCGAAGTGACGAGTTGATCCGCCTGGAAACGCAAAACGTCGAACTCGTGCCCAGCCAGGGCATGACCTGCTTCCTGCCTCGAACCAAGGGCGACCGGCAGGCGGCCGGGCGGTGCTTCAAGGTGCCGGCCTTGTCGCGTCTGTGCCCCGTGGCGGCCTATATGGCATGGAAGGATCTGTCCGGAATCGAGGAAGGGCCGGTCTTCCGCGGGATCGATCAATGGGGACGAATCCGCGCCCACGGCCTGCACGTCAACAGCGTCACGCCGCTGCTGCGCAGCGTTTTCGAGCGCGCGGGACTCCTGTCGGTCAACAGCTACAGCAGCCATTCCTTGCGTCGCGGTTTCGCCAGATGGGCCAACGACAACGGCTGGGATGTCAAAAGCCTGATGGAATACGTCGGCTGGCGCGATGTGAAGTCCGCCCTGCGCTATATCGACGGGGCCGATGCCTTCGGCCGGCAGCGCATCGAACGCGCCTTGTCAGCTGACGATCAGGCGTCGTGATGGGGTTCCAGGTCAGCCAGTGGCTGCAGCGCCGCGGCGATCTCGAGACAGTGGTCGGACATCTGCCGGAACTCGTCGATGAGGGCGGCGGCAACTTCCCGCAGGTCATCGGCGCTCGATTCGCTCGGATGCGCGCCATTGATGACGGTGTGTGTCATGCGGTGAAGACGCAGCAGTTCATCCCGAACACCACCGGTCTTTTCGAATCGCTGCGCGATCGGCGCCAGCCGCTCGACGAGTTCGAGTAGCGAGGCGGTGTCAAAGCTTTGCCGCAGGGTCTCTAGTGCGGCGGCGTCGACATCGCCGTAGGGGGGGGACGTCGCATGAAGGCTCCGGGCTGCGCCGGTCACATAAAGTAAGGATTAGCGGCAGGAATCGGAGTGAAGCCGATGTTCGATTGACTGATCGACGCTTGGGGATCTTCTTCGCCACGTATGGTTCGGGAGGAAAAGTGGGGGCCGAAAATCAGCCCGTAGTGTGCCTCAGAATCCAGGCGCCGCAAGGCGCCCGGAGTTTCTCACCATCCGGCTAGGCGCGGGCATCCACATAAACCCACGCTTCGCGACCGGAGGCCAGCGGCGTCAAGACGCGCTTGTAGTCGGACACCTCGTATTTGTCCGCATTTGCGAGATCCTCATCCGTCACCTCGAAGGCGGTGCCCGCGACGCGGTCTTCGATGATGCCCGTTTGCCTGACGATGGGATGGTGCGTCTTCCCGCTCGTCCTGACGACCTCCGCATCTTCGATCCTGACCTGGGATTGATGGAATCCCACGAGCTGGTCGGCAGTACCGACGAGCTCCCGCCCGAAGGTGGCCATTTGGATTTCACGCTGCTGGAGCGTTCCGTACGAAAAGAGAAGTTGCGTCATGGAGCGGGGTCTCGAGTGAAGGATTTGCAGCGTAAAGGCTGGTCTTCCATGTTGCCGTCGGGATAGGGCTGGGGCGGACAGATGCCTAGCAGCCTGTCGGACTACGCCACCGACGGTGGTGTAGTCCGACAGGCTGCTAGAAGCGGCGCCCACTGCTCGGCCGACGTGGCGGGAATGTAGACTCTGCTCATTAAGGAGACTCCGGTGAAGGGGCGAACCTTGTCGCTTGCGAGTCAGGAACGGACCAATGTCAGCGAACTCGACTTGCATTTTGCGCCATGCACCCGGCCGCGAACCGTGAATGATTCCCCGTACCGCCTTCCAACCTCTTGAGTTGACTTCACCTAGAACCAACGCGACTCACACGTTCTGACGAAAACAAATCGGTAGGCACCACAGGCGCCCCTATCAGCTGCGCTCCCCGCGTACTGACATATCCTGCCACTGCGACGACGGTAGCCCTGGACGGAGCTCGGCAACCTGCACCGGCGAATTCAAGTAGGATGACTGCAACCCATGCTGAACCGCCATGAGAAGAAGCCGCTGAAGGCCCAGACCGGCTCGGAGTCAGTCATCTTCCGTGTCGCTACCTAGTTGCCCAAGTCCATCAAGCGCATTCGACTCTTCTCCGACTTGCACGCACCGCACACCAGTCGAAGGTTTGACTCCGAAGTGCCGCCCGCGGCAGAGAACGGGATTATGTGATCGAACTCGACTTGGCCGTCACCGACATAGCGACCGCACACCTGACAAACGTGCTTGTCTCGATTTACAACTCCAAGGACTACCTCGCGTGGGATGCAGCTTCCCGTCGGATCGCCCTCGGCGCTACTGCGACGCATACCCCCGACCTTTTAACGAGACTTGCGCAACGTCAAGTGCCCGGCCCATTTCCCTCCCCCTGCTTTCGAGGGTTTCCGTGGCGGGTAGTTACCCGCCGAGCGGCTAGGCCATGCGGAAGAGCGTGGTGTCACCAAGACTGGGCCAGTCTTGAGGTATTGATCAGACATGTCGGCCCCCTCTCCGAACCAGGAATAATGACGTTACAATATAGCTACCTTTTGACCTCGACCTCTGTCCAAGTGACCAAAGGACATATTGAAAGTTTCCTTGAGTTCATTATTGACATTTCTGCGCAAACGCCTTTGACGGTGGTCAAGGCGACGGCATTGTCTAGCCCGCTTTGAGCAGTGGCGTACGACTCTGTGAATTGGCCAAGCCTGTGGCAAGACCTTCAATGCTTTGACTGGCACCCCTTTTGCCCGACTGCGGCACAAATCGAAGTGGCTGACCTATCTGCTAGCGATGCTGACTTCGCGGACGGTACGCCAGGCAGCCAAGAGCAGCGCGGTACACCGCGATGCGCAAGCCGACGAGCAGACCCCTACGCTGTCGTTGCAAACCGCGTGGCGCACAGACTGAGGGTTTGCCGGCTACGCGAAAAGCGCGTGCGAGTTTCTGCGCATGCCGTGCCCCTCGCGGCCAAAGAGTGGTTCGGTGTACAGGAGTCCCTTCGGAACGCGCATCGCGTCGGTGTCGATAAGTCTCGTCTCGGCTCGCCTTGCGTGCCCCACGGTTTGGGCGCTGTGTATCCCCTTTTGCGAACTCGACGAACGGCGTGCGGGATCCTACGATGAACGATGGCAAATGGTTCCTCGGCCCGTCAGTGGCTCCTCACCGATCGGTGAACGTTCGCCGGTTGCAAACGCATCGGACGGGACATCACCCGATCGTAGCGCCCCCCAAGGACAGACGTGACGATCATCAAGGGAACGAAATGAAACGGCGCGATTTTCTTGCAATGGGTGTCACCACGGCCGGAATGCTCGCGGCCTGGCCTGTTCTCGCACAGACTGGCGGCCACAAGCGGCGGGCGGCGGTCGTGATTGGCGTCAAGAAGGCGGGTAAGCTGCCGGTGCTCAATGGGGTGACGTCCGGAACCCGCAGCGTCGCGAACTGGCTCGAAGCCGAAGGCTTCGAGGTGAGACGCCTCGTCGACGATAGTAAGCCCGTCAGAGCAAGCGAGATCTTCGATGTCATCGAGGAGTTCGTCGGACGCGGCACGCTCGACCAGTTGGTGATCTACTTCTCCGGCCACGGCTTTCTCAGCGGCTATTCCGAACACTGGCTGCTTTCGAAAGCACCCGACAACCCGAATGAAGCCGTCAGCCTGCGCGAAAGCGTCGAGCTCGCGAGGGAGTCGGCGATCCCGAATGTGGTCTTCATCTCGGATGCTTGCCGCTCCACTCCCGATAGTCTCGGCACCGGACGCGTGCGTGGCAGCCTGATCTTCCCGAATCGGGGCGTCGCGCGCAACGTGCGTGCGGACGTGGACCAGTTTCTTGCGGCGCTGCCGGGTGATCCCGCCTTCGAGGTCGCACTCCAGGAGAGTGCCGCCGCCTACGAGGGCATTTATACCGCGTGCTTCCTCGGCGCATTCGAACGTCCCGACGACACGATGGTGCGCACCGTGAACGGCATGCGGGTGGTGCCCAACAATATGCTCAAATCCTATCTTGAACGCGAGGTCCGCAAGAAGGCCGAAGCCAAGTCGATCAAACTGCGCCAGATTCCTGATGCCTACGTGACATCGGGTGAGACAACCTTTATTGGCCGGGTGACAGTCCAGGCACCGCAGCCATCCCCCGTTCCACCAGATGTGCCAACGATTGTCGATGTCGCCGGCCTCGCGCTCACGCGCGTCGGCGCAGGCGTTCTCACGGCCGCCCTGCCGCGGTTGCCGGAGGGCACGATCGCCCACGCCGCTGCCGAAACCGGTTTCACCACGGCGCAGGATGCGATCCTCGGGGCCCCGGAAACCCGACAATTCGAGACACAAACCGGCTTTGTCGTCTCCGGTGCGCGCGTGACACGGGCGATCTGCAATCCGAGGATGCGCGTACAGGTCCTGACCGAGGGCGACGGGCATACAGTGGCGGCGCTTGTCCGTGTCGAGGCTGCAGGGATGGCCGCCGGCAGTGTGGTGCTCGGCTTCTCCGACGGATCGGGCGCCGTTGTCGCCGCGCTTGAGGGCTACATCGGAAACGTGGTCGTCGGCGCCGGGGGCGTGAGCAATGTGAGTTACATTCCGTCGCGCAACAACTGGCGGTGGGCCGACTACGAACAGCATCGCGCGCGCATCAACGAACTGCACGCAGCCATTGCCACCACCGCCCGATTCGGCCTGTTTCGGATCGAAGGCGAACGAAAGAGCAGGACCGCAAGAGCGAGACAGCTCGGCGACACCATTCGCATCCTCAAAGGCATCGACCCGACGCTCGGTCTGTACGCGGCCTATGCGTATTCCGACGCGGACCTGATCGATCAGGTGGAGTCGGTGCTCGGCTTCATGCGGGACGACTTGCGGACGGATCTCTTCGACGTGGCGATGCTGGCCGGGGCGCTCTCTGGAAGCCGCCGCAACGACCCCCAGGGGCCTGTCCCATTTTGTCCGCTGTTGTCCCAGGGGTGGCAGCTGGTCCGGGCTCGGGGCGTGCACATGCCGCCGGAAGTCGACGCTGCGCGCGATTACCTTCGCCCCGCATTGTGGACGACCTTCGATCCAGGAGGCATGCAGATCCTCACCCGGGCACTTCTGGAAGGGAGACTGCGATGAGCGCCGATGAGTCTCGAACGAGCGTATCCGGCAGGCCGTGCTCGACTACGTCGTCAGAACGCATGGTGAATCGCCGGCACATGTTGGAGGCCGTGTTGGCGTTGGCCGTCGCGGGCGTGTTGCCCATGTCGCGCGCGGCCCTTGCCGCGGGGAACGTGACGAGGCTCGTCCTGGTGCACGGACGCAGCCAGCAGGGGAAGAATCCCGCCGCTCTGCAGGCGGAATGGATGGATGCGTTGCGGCGCGGCGCACAGACGCTCGGCCACGCGCTGCCGGTCGGGATCGAGGTGGCGCTACCGTTCTACGGCGATGCGCTGGAAGCATTCACCGAACAGTACGACATCCCGCTGACGGCGGATGTTCAGACGCGGGGCGCGGCCATCGACGAGGAGTTCCTCGCCTTTCAGGCGGAAATCGCGGAGAGCGTGCGTCAGAGCGCCGGTATCTCCGACGAGCTGGTCGATGCCGAATACGGGCCCAATCCCAGACAGAAAGGACCACTCAATTGGGAATGGGTGCAGGCGATTCTGCGCGCGGTCGACAAGCATGGGGGGGGCATGAGCCAAAGTGCGCTCGAGCTCTTCACTCGGGACGTTTTCCTGTACACCACCCGCGCAGGCGTTCGTGACGAGATCGACCGCATCGTTGCGAGTCAGGTGACCGAGGCACCCACGGTGATCGTAGGCCATTCGCTGGGCTCGGTGGTCGCCTACAACATCCTGCGGTCCGACCGTCGGTCGCTCAACATCCCCCTGTTCGTCACGGTCGGCTCGCCACTCGGGATCCGCGCCATCCGCGACCAGCTCCGGCCGCTTCGGTTTCCGCCCCCCGTCCAGGCTTGGTACAACGCTTTCGATCGCCGCGATGTCGTAGCACTTCACTCCTTGGATGCGACCAGTTTCCCCGTCGTACCAGCGATCGACAACAATCCCACCGTCAAGAATCACACTGCCAATCGTCACGGGATCGTGGGCTATCTCGACGATCCCGATGTGGTAAGACACATTTTGGCCGCGCTGAGCGTGTAACGTCAGCGGACAAGGGGCACGCGGGGTGCCGTGCATACTTCCGCAGACGTGCTGGCCGCATGCCGTCATTACAGCGGCTGTATCGGCCGCGACAAGGCGGAGTAAACTTCGCCCTGTCCGGGCATCGACTGTGATGCGCCCTCGCCGTTTTTCCAAACCGCACGAACTGCCCCACCATGACCCTGACCAAGGCCGATCTCACCCAACGCATCGCCGACGCTATCGGTTTCAACAAGCGCGAAGCAAGCGAAATAGTAGAAGCCTTTTTCGAGGAGATTGCCGCGGCGCTCGCGGGCGGCGAGGAGGTCAAGCTGTCTGGATTTGGCAGCTTCCAGTTGCGCCAAAAAGGCGCGCGCCCGGGACGTAACCCGAAGACGGGCGAGACAGCCGTGGTCCGCGCGCGTCGCGTCGTGGTGTTTCACCGCAGTAACATGCTCAAAGGTGCGGCCGGCACGGGCAAGCGACCGTCAGACGGAACCGGCCCGGCAGCTGCTGCGCATCGTGCGACGCGCAGTGTCCAGGACGACATCGAGGAGTTCGTGTGAGTCGCCGCTTCGCGTCGACATCGACGACGGAACCGTTGCGGCGCTCCATCAGCATGTGGCTCATCTGCCTCAAGCGCTCCGTTGGACGATGCGCGCTAGGGGTGAACGGCAAACCAGCTGTGAAGAAGCTGATAGGACTGCAGTCGCCTCCCCTGCGACCCCCTCCGCCACGTGGATTGAGATGGTCCCGCAGCGATCGAGGGCGGCGGCGATGCAGCAGGACGAGGGGCACCGCGCTGAATGTCGCGTCGACGCGGCGAGGGCCGCTCATCGCGTTGAGCCTCGGCAATGCGCGCGCGCGTGGACAAAAAAATGTCGCCCGGTGTTGCAAGGGCGGCAATATTGCGCGAGCGATTCAGTTCAGCTCAGTCCATGCCGTATGCGATCAGGCCGATTTCTTGGACGATCCTGCCTTGGACGACGCGCCCTTGACCACGGTGCTCGCTGCCGTCACGGTCGCTCCGGCGATCTCGGTCGCTTGCTTGGTCGCCTTGCTGACGCTGTCGAACACGTTGTTGGCGGCACCGACGGCCGACTTGAAGGCAGCGAACAGGGCCTCGGAACCAGCCGGAGCGGACTCGGCGGCCTTGTCCAGCGTGTCGGTGAAGGTCTTGTTCAGTTCAGCGACTCGCACTTCGAAAAGCTTCGCGATTTCCTGCTGGCCCTCAGTAGCGATTTCATACACGCCGCGCCCGTAGACGACCGCCTTATCAAGCATCGGCTGAGCCAACGTGCCTTGCAGCGCAACCAGATCCTGCGGGTTCTTGACCGCGAGCACGGTCTTCGTGGCGGCAACACTGTCTTCCAGCACCGAGCGGACGGTGTTCAGGTTCAGCTCGGTCAGCCGCTCGACTTGGGTGAAAGCCTTGTTGGCAAGAGTCGTCAGGATGTCCACGCTGGCCTGGTTGGCGGAGGCGAACTGCTCGCGGGCGGCAAAGGCGTTCATCGTCAATTTCCTTGGTGAGATCGGTCGAATCGTCAATGGCACCCGCATCGGAAACCCGGGTGCGTTCGTCATACTGCGCTGCAGTATAGGACCGCCGTCGATCAAGTCAACCGCCTGTTGCAGCGCAAAAACTCTACTTGTGTGCAATGAACCACGCCGGCCATTGACATGCGATTTTGCAGTCGCCGTGGTGCGAAAACCGGCCGTGTGCCGGACAGGACTGCGTTCTGCAAGGGCTGCACCGTCGCTTCCGTACCCGTGGCATGATTAGCATTTCCATGTATCCCACCCGCCCAAGCATCTCGGACCGCTATGACCCAGAATCTCAGCAGCTACACCCTCCCGCAGCTCAAGCAACTCGGCGCCCGCATTGCGAAGGAAATCGAAAAGCAGGAGTCGGCAGGGAAGGCGTCGATGCTCAAGAAATTGCAGAAGATGGCACGTGAGCACGGCTTGTCGCTCGACGAGCTCGTAGGGGCGTCCGGCGCAACTCAGACCAAACCGCCGAAGGCTCCTTCGAATGCCATTCCCGCCGCACGAGTTCCATTGCCGGCAAAATATCGGCATCCCTCCAACAAGGAACTCGCTTGGTCCGGGCGCGGCCGCAGGCCGCAGTGGGTCGCGGCGTGGCTCGCGAACGGCGGCGCGATGGAGGCACTCGCCACCGCCGCGCAGAAATTCGACAAGCGGCAAGCCAAGCTCAAAGCCCCCTCCGAAAACCGCCCGATGGCAAGCGCGGCCGTGCCGGCGGCAGACTCACGGACCGCTGCCCCGACACCGGTTGAGTACGCGCCCGACGCCTTCTCCGCTCAACCAGACGCAAGCCTGTGACCACGAACGCCCCCGCGGCGAAACCGCGGAAACAACCTGCGCTGCGCTTCAAGAGCGGCGATGAAGTCCGCGAGTTGCGAACGAAACTCGCAATGAACCAGTCCGAATTTTGGCGTAGGTTATCCGTCACGCAGCCGGGCGGCTCTCGATATGAAGGCGGAAGAACGATCCCAAGTCCGGTGCGGCTCCTCTTACACCTCACATACGGCACAGACAAGCAAGCGGGCGATCTCCTGGCGTGGCTGCGCAACAAGGAGTGCGTGCGAGAACCCGCGCGAAGTGCGCGGCGTAGTGCTTGAGGCGGTCCTCGGGGCGCTTCGCATCCCTCGGATACCAGCCTCTGAACTCGGGGCAGCGTTCCGCCGCGCCCGGGACAGATCCCGCCGCGGACGCGGCATCGAAGGCAGCCGCGTATCTTCGTTCCTTGGGCGATCATCCGCCGACCGACGTGCAGACGCCAGTCCAAGGCGGCGCCCGATATGCCGCATAATTTCTTTCTTGACACCCACGGCGACCCTGTGGGTGTTGTGTCCCGGTTCCCCGCTGACAATGCGCTGACCGGGACGCACGCCCCCCGCTCCGCCCCCAACGACCGCTCCTTGTCTGTACTATCTTGCTTCCAACCCGACTTCCGCCATCCGTATGAATCGGGCCGCACGACTGCTTTCGATCTACGACACGCTCATTGGGCAGCAGTAGGACCAGACCATGACGAACACGTGGGCCGTGGTGTTCGATCTCGAAATCAACACGCCGCACCTTGAAGACGACGTCACGAGTTGTCTCGTTGCTCTCCGGCAGCAGATCGATTTCACGCGCATGCGATTGACGGAGCACGGCGTTCCGCCGGAACTGACGAGCCCTGGGTTTGATCGGCTCAAGAATGTGGCTTCGCCCGGCCTCCTTCACTCGTCGTGGAACGGTCACCGCGGCAATATCCAGCCGCCCGAATGCCGGCAAGGGTTCGCATGGGCCGCTTGGGTGCTCAGGGATGAGGATGAAGGCGATATGCCAGCGGCGGATCTCGCCGCCCTGCGCGAGGAGGTCGCGTCGCTCGAGCAGACTTTGCAGAACACCGAGATATCTCCATACCTGCGCGACTTCATTCAGCGGCAGTTGGACACGATCCGCGCCGCGCTCCGCGTCTACGGCATCCAAGGCACCAGGCCGGTGAAGGACGCGCTCCAGAAAGTCGCCGGGGCATACACGGTGGAACGAACCCGTGTCGAGGCCGAACATGAAACGGCTCCGGAGGCTGCGCAGAGCGTGCTCGCCAAAGCCAGCGACGTCATCAAGAAGACTGCCGAGGTTTGCGATAACCTCGAAAAGGTCAAGAAGTTCGGCGAAGGCGTGTGGTCGCTCGCGAAATCTGTCGGACCGCTCGTGTTGCCGTACCTCGGCAAGCTGGGAGCATAGCGCGGCGTTCTTCGTCAGAAGTACGAGGCGGCGAGATTGATGAGGACGGCACTCAATCTCCCGGGAACGGAATCGCCTCGTGCCTTCACATTTAATCGTGGCACCTTCTCCTACCCGTCCCCATCCGCCAAGCCGCGAGCTCGTGGGCAAGATCCTCGCGCTTGCGCGCGCACGGCTCGCGCCCTTCCGGCGGCTCCGCCGCATTGAGTTCGCCGACCTGCCGAAGACCATGTCCGGCAAGATCCGCCGGGTACAGCTGAGCAGCGCCGAGCAGGCTCGGGCCGAGACATCCGAGGGAATTCGCGAAGGAAGACTTCCCCGATCCACTGCCCATCGGTGAAGGGTGACAAATGGCGGCCGCGGAGCATGCTACGGCCCCGCTCCCGGTGACACGCAATCCCCGTCCAGCCGGACGAATTGATCCCGTCCGCGCTCCTTTGCCAGATAGAGCGCGCGATCGGCCCGTTTCAATGCCGCTTCGAGACTGTCATCGCCGCCGCAGTCGAGGGACGTCAAACCGATGCTCACGGTGAAGGACAGCGTATGTTCGCCGTCGCTCACGCGGCACTGCCGGATCTGGTCCAGCAGACGCTTGGCGAATTCCTGCGCACTTTCGGCGTCGGTTTCGGGCAGCGTGATGCCGAATTCCTCGCCGCCGAGGCGGCCGACGATATCTCCCGCCCGCACGTTCAACGCCTTCGCGAGCGCCTTGAGGACAAGGTCTCCGGCGGGGTGCCCATAGGTGTCGTTGATCTGCTTGAACTTGTCCGCGTCGAGGGACATCAGGGTCAGCGGGCGCCGGTAACGTCTGGCATTGGCGATCAGCTCCTCGGTCCGCTTGGTCCACGCCCCGCGGTTCAGGACGCCGGTCAAGGCGTCGGTCGTCGCCACGCGCCGCAGTTCCTCCTCGGTGGCCTTGCGGTCGGAGATGTCGCGGATGACGCAAACGAAGAGCGCCGGATCGCCGTTTTCGGTGCAGCCGACCGTGGCTTCGATGAAAAACTCCCTGCCGTCCTTCGACTGGGCCTTGAGCTCACGCGTTTGCAGGATGGGGGATTCGTCTTCAGCGGTCACACGGTTGACCGGGATGTCTTCGATCGCTTCCGACTGCGGCAGCAGAATGCCCAGGCTGCGGCCAACCGCCTCCCCCGCCGAATAGCCGAACACCCTCTCGGCGGCCGTGTTGAACTCGACGATCCGCCTCCCCTGGTTGAACACCACGACGGCGTCGGTCGCGGTATTCATGAAGAGCCGTGCACGTGCCTCACTCAGGCGCAATTCGTTCGTGCGCGACGCCACTCGCTCTTCGAGGTGAATGTTGGCCTCCTCGAGCGCATCGACGGCCTTGCGACGGCGCTGGAACTGGCGGTATGCGAAAACGGCGATGAGGACGATGGCGAGGTTGCTGCTGATGCCGATCGCCAGATACCGTCGAGCGATCTGCCGCCATGGAGCGAGAACCTGGCTCTCGCTGACCGTAGCCGTGACGACGAGGGGGTGTTCCGCCGAACTGGTGTATGCGCCAAACGCAGACTCGTCCCCGAACAGTGCGCCACCGCGGACATCGCCCTTGGCCGCGCGGCCGAGCAAGGCGCTGAACAACGGTGTCGTCGACCAGTCGCGCGTGTAACAATCATCGCTATCGGGCAGGCAGGCAAGCGCCGCTCCGCTGCGCAGGAAGAGACGCAGCATGTAACCTTCCGGGAGGGCCTGGGCGCTCAGGATGTTCGCCAGACCGGCCGGATCGACCGCCGCAACGGCGACGCCGAGGAAGCGGCCGCCATCATTGGTGATACGGCGACTGGTCGGCACGAAGCGCCCGGCGCGCCACATATCGGTCAGTGGCGGTCCAATATACAGACCGGCATCCCAGGAGTCGGCCTGTGCGGTGTAGTACTCGCGATGCGAGATGTTCAAGTCCGGCGCCGGAAAGGACAACGACGTCGCTGCAAGTTGACCATCCTCGCGCGCTACCAGAATCCAATGCGCGCTAGGGGTGATCGCGTGACGCCGCACCAGAAGACGGTGGATTTCGAGGTCGCTGAGGCCGGCTCTTATCCCGACGACTTCGTTGATGCCGGAGAGTGTGCGATCGTAGGTGTCGAAGAGCTGCTCTGCCCGGCGCAACACAACATTGCTCGAGACCTTGAGGTTCCCCGTTGCCTGTATCCCGAGCTGATCCAAGCTTTCGTCGGCCAGCAGATGCAGCTGAAAGTCAACAATGAAGTTGATTGCGAGCACGCCTGCAATCCAACGATATGCGATACTCATTCGAATTGTCCTGACTGGCGGCCCGTTCAGGGTGGTGGGCAGGCGTTCGAAAGGGCTACGGACTGTACGACTTGCCGTCTTGGTCAATCGATCCCGCGGCCGACTCGATAACACCATCCAGCGCTCTGAACATTCTCCGCACGGCGCTCCACCGCCGAAAGCGGGCGCCCGGAGCGAGGCTCGCGCCACACGCAATCGGGCTCGGGCAGGTCCGATCCATTTCCGGGCTCAAGCAGCCATATGGGAAGATATCAACGCAAACCCCTTACGTGTATGAATACCTCCTGATGCATCATAGTTCGGACGACTTCTATTTCGTACAGTTAGAGCTTCCAAATACCACAGCGGACTTTGGCGGAGATCAATTTCCGCGGGCGGTAGAAGGCCGATTGATCGGCTTGCGTGTGTGTGATCGGAGGGGCGCAAGGTTGCTGCCTGGTCCGCGTATACGCACAAGTCGCGCCTCCGATGCTGTAATACCGTATTCCGTCAATATGCAAGGTGCGCTGTGAATGAGAATGCTGCATGTCAGGTTCCCGATCGAGGCCATTCCGATGTCGGATCTTCCACCGAATCCTCGAGGATTCCTCCTGCGGTCGGTAAGGACGCGCAAGTGGGGCAGGCGGCGCCCGGGCGAAGGTCCTTCACATTCAGGGATATGTGCCTCGAGATCGGAGACCGGCTGCAGATCGAGTGCCCAGCATCGGTCGCCGCGGATCGCGTGTTCGTTCGCGTGATCGGATACGTCGAGCCGCTCAGTCTGCTTGTCACGGCCCCGATGCATCGCGGCAAGCGCCTGAATCTCGTCGAGCACGATACCGTCGTGATACGCGCCTTCTCACGACAGAGCGCCTTCGCGTTTCGCGCGTCGGTGCTGAGGGTGTGCAAGTTGCCGTTCGAGTATCTGCATCTGTCTTTCCCCCAAGCCGTTCAGGGTGCCGTCATCCGCAAGTCCAGCCGCGTTCGCACGCAGATGGCCGTTGACCTGTCGAACATCAGCGAAGGTGAACTCCAATGGCATACCGCATCGATCGAGAACATCAGCTCGACCGGTGCCCTGATCGTCAGCGACAAGGCGCTCGGGTCCAAGGGCGAGATGCTGCGTCTGAACTTCCAGGCGAGAGTCCACGATGTCGACATGCCGTTGGAGCTCGAGTCCGAGATCATGAGCGAGCTTCCGCAGGACGAAATCGGCGCGACGTCACCGGAGCGGAAATACCGGTGCGGTGTCGAATTCCGGAATCTTCGACCAAGCGATTTGATGGTGATCAAGGGCCTAGTCTACCAACAGATCATCGAGAATCCGCATAGCGCCATCTGAAAAGGCGAAGACCCTACGCCATGCGGTGGGGCCTCGAATTTTCATTGTTATCAAAGAAGATCGAACGGCGCAATGACGATAATTAAGCTTGTCGTAAGTAAAGTTGCGTAAGCTGGCGTCCCCTCACAAGATCGCTGTTCGATCCGCTTGTCCAGGTAGGTGCCAGTACGCCCGGGCGTGGGCTGTCCCATGCCTCGACCGATTGACAGGATCATTGCTCACCCAGCCGCGCCCACGTCAGACATGCGCCTTGTCCGTTTCCTGCTGTTGTTATTCGCGCTTCTGCTCGATTCGAATGCTGGTGCGGTCTACCTGACGCTCGGAGCGACCGCCTCCGTCCCGCTCGTCGGGCACCTCGAGTTCATCGAAGACGGGCCGGGGATCCTCGACGTCGCGGATCTGGCGGATCCTGCCGTGGCCGCGGGATTTCGTCCGGCTGCGTTCGAGGGAAACGACGTCAATTTCGGCTACTCGACGTCGACGTTCTGGCTGCGCTTCGGCGTCGTGCCCGAGGCGGGGCGGCCGAGCGACTGGCTGCTGGAGATCGGATTTCCCTCGCTGGACCGCGTCGATGTGTTCGTCGTCGGCCCCGGCGGGACCTCCCGGCAGACGGCGGGCGACCTGAGCCCGTTCTCCACTCGCCCGTTTGCACATCGGAACCTCGTCTTTCCCCTCGCGCTCGAGCCCGGCGTCGCCCAGACGGTGTTCCTGCGGGTGGTGTCCAAGGGCAGCCTCACTGTTCCGGTGAACCTGTGGACGCCGGCCGCGCTGCATCATCACGACCAGGAGCAGTACACGATCCTGGCCATGTACTACGGCATGTTGTTTGCCTTGGGGGCGTACAACCTGCTGCTCTACCTTTCGCTGCGCGATCGGGTCTACCTCGCCTATGTCGCCTTCGTCGTCGCCATGGCTGTTGGTCAGCTCTCCCTGAACGGGCTGGGCAACCAGTTCCTCTGGCCGGACTGGCCGGCCTGGGGCGACATCGCCCTGCCGTCGGGCTTTGCTGCGGCCGGCGTCTTCGGCGCGCTCTTCACCCGCAACTTTCTCGACACGCGGCGGCAAACCCCGCGACTCGACCCATTGATCCTCCTGCTCGCGGCGGCGTTCGCCGTCGCGGTGCTGGTGGTGATGCCGCTGAATTACCGCATCGCGGCCATCCTCGTCTCGCTGCTCGGTGTGGCGTTCTCGCTGACTGCGGTCGTCGCGGGCGTGCGCTGCCGGCTCAACCGACACCCCGGCGCACGTTACTTCCTCGTGGCCTGGAGCCTGTTGCTCGGCGGCGTTGCAGTGATGGGCATGCGCAACCTCGGTTGGGTTCCGACGAACCTGCTCACCAGCTACGCGATGCAGATCGGTTCGGCGCTGGAGATGCTGCTCCTGTCGTTCGCCCTCGCGGACCGCATCCACGTCATGCGCCGGGGCAAGGAAGCCGCACAGACGGAAATGCTCGCCGTGAAGGAAGCGATGGTCGAAACCCTGCAGCGCTCGGAGAAGGAACTGGAGCAGCGGGTCGCGCAGCGCACGGCCGAGCTCGCCGGAGTGAACGAGCGCCTGCGGGAAAACGAGGCGGCGCTCATCCGGGTCGCGCACCACGACCATCTCACGGGGCTCGCCAACCGCGTGGTCCTCGACGACCGCATCGCGCACGCGATCCGGCGCGGGCAACGACAGGGCAGCGTCTTCTCGCTCCTGGTGATCGACCTCGACGGCTTCAAGGCGGTCAACGACCGCTTCGGTCACTCGGCCGGCGACGAATTGCTCAAAGCGCTCGCGCTCCGCCTGAGCAACTGCGTGCGTGCCAGCGATACCGTCGCGCGCCTCGGCGGCGACGAGTTCGTGGTCCTGCTGGAGGCGATGAACGATCCAGCTCACGCGCTTCAGGTCGGTGACAAGATCGTCGCGGAACTATCCCGGCCTGTGCCGCTCGGCGAGGAGGTGGTGCGCGTCGGCGCGAGCGTCGGCATCGCGCTGTTCCCGGGCGACGGGGAGGATGCGAATGCGTTGATGCTGGCTGCCGACCATGCGATGTATGGTGCCAAGCAGGGCGGTCGCACCCGTTGTGTGCTTGCGGGATCGCCCGGCCGCCGGGCGTCGTATGAGCTGGATCGGCTCGCGTGACGGAATCCGGGCGCGGAAACAAGCCCCGCGCCCGGGCTAAATCACGAGCTGCGTGCCGGTTCGACGACGCAATGGTTCGGAATGCAGAAGACGCCCGTCGCGCTGGTCGCATTCTTCGTGGTCGCCTACTCACCCAGCGGCTCAATGAAGCCCTGCTCGCCGATGCCGAGAAAAACGTCATACAAGACATGGCTGAGCTGGGAACGCCGATAATTGTTGTTGCGAAAACCCGGTTTGATCGTCCATGCTTCCGTGCGCGCTCGATCCGCCCAGCGCTGGCACGCACCAATAAAGTAATTGGCCGCGTGGCGGCGGTTGGCCCGCTTTTGCACCAGAAAATCGGACGTTGCATGCGCTCCCGCCCAGATGATCCGAAAGCACTGGGCCACGGAAAAGTCGCGAAGGAGATTCTGGAAAAGCGCCTCGGACGCCACCTCCGGCGCCTCGGGCAAGCCCCGCTCCACCAGGCAATGGTCCGCAAACTCGTGGCATTCCGCGAGGGCAAGCGTCAGCTGCACGTCGCCCAGTTCATCGCGCCATGCCTGTGGCCATTCCCCCGTTTCCGCCACACGCTCGATGCGCCGGACCAGCGCCGTCGGCGAAGGGGTCAGGATGCGCCAGTACGTCACGTAGGGAAACGCGGGCAGATCGTCATCGCTCGCGCTGAACGCCTCCATCGGTGAATCCGGATCGGGGGCGATCACGCCCGCCCTGACGAGCGAGGTCAGAATCTGCATGCCCAGTTCTCCCGCGGGGGCGAGCGGGACCGCGGAATACCCGACCGCGCCGACGGTCTCGTTGGCGCGCCAGCCTCCGCAACGCACGACAGACAGCAGCGCGACCGTCTCGGCGAAGGTCAGATCGTCCGGCGCCCGCACCCGTTCCACATAGCTCCAGCGGGCGCAACAATAGGCTTCCTGCTCGGCCCGGCAGCGCATCACCTCCCGTTCCCCCGGTTCGCTCCGGTCTCGTTCGCAGACGGCGCATCCGCACGGTCCGTCGGCGCGATGCGCGCACACCGAACAGACGATGGTGCCGGACCCGGTTGCGTCGGGACGCGAACGGCGAACCTGAATCAAGGGGGCCCCGCAAAGGTCGCATGGGCGTTCGGGGAGGACCGTCGGTGGGAGAAGCCGGTAAAGCTGATTGGGCGCGCAGCGGACTTGAAACTCGGTGACGAGGTCGATCGCGCGCTCGCCGGCGTGGTAGCGATCGGTCAGCGCGGTCAGTTGGGCGGCCGTCAGATGCGCGACGCGGGGGTCGGTCTGAAACTTCATGGGTTGCAGCGTGAGAATCGGGAACGGAGCGCACTATAGGTGACATTGCGCCCGATTGTCACTCATAGAGCGTGGCCCGATAGTGCACGACTTCCTAGCATCGCGCGATGCTGTCGACTGTCGCAACGCCGCCTCGCGATCCGCTCCTCCTGTTCGGGCAACGGGTGGCGGCCCTGCGACGCGCGCGCGGCTGGTCGCAAGAGCGCCTTGCACTCGAGAGCGGGCTCGCCCGCAGCTATCTCGGGGGCGTTAAACGTGGCCAACGCAATATCGCGTTGTTGAATATCCTGCGCCTTGCCGAAGCGCTTGACTGCCCGCCCGCTGAGCTCTTGAAGCTCGATCGCGATCGCCCGGCGACCTAGCCCGTCACGCCTTCTGCCGGGGGCACCACCGGGCGCCGGACCGATATCGCGTGGCGGACGGGGTGAGCTCGTGTGCCGATCGACAGCGGGGGCGCGATGGAATGGTTCCATGTGCCGACACCGGTGGGGCTACCCCTGTGGGCCGTGCGCACGCCACGTCTGCGTGAAACGATCGTAAGCGGCTGTTTACTCGAACCACCATAGACAACGCTCGCGCGTCCCTTGGGAGCGATCCGGATGGCGCACCCGCAAGATCAAGGTCTTCAAGGGGATGAATGCCCCCGACGTGGCACACGCAACCACACAATGGCACAAGGAAGCCCCCCATTCACCGACTCAGCGCGCCAACCGGACACCGGCGCGCGAGGTCGGTCGTGTGTACGTGCCGGCTGTTGTCCGGCGATTCTCGCGCCCGCCTGTGCCAGCTTCAACGATCGCGTTACGCTTAGGCAACCTAGGCAATCGTGTACCGCGGCGCGCCGCAAGCGCTACTGGCCGCTTTCCGGCACCTCACACGCGTATGCCCTTCTCCGTAATCGATCCCGCGCTGGAGACGTTGATGAAACTCAGCATCGCCAAACGCTTTAAGCGGGTTGCCCCCGACGCGCCGAACGGACGGCGGTTTGCACTTTCGGGCAAACCGGTGCCGGTGTTGACGGTCGAGGATCGCGCACGGATGGAGGCGGCTGCGAAGCGGCGCAACGACAGGGGAAAGTACCCGATTTTTCACGAGGGCTGACTCGCTTTCTCGGATCCCCATCGGGGTGCCTTTGCCACCGTCGGCAGTCCCGTGCCTGAAGCGGGGCCTGCAACGATCTGCCCCACGAGCGCCCGGTGGGTTTCCTCGCCCGCAGCGCACTTGCCCGGCATCGGCGGCAGCTCGCTTCGGTTAGACTGCTCCTTTCAGCCCAAGTCCGCCATGCACCCGATGTCCGCGATCCGGCCGCGACACAAAGCGGGAAGTCAGAAGCGCCCCGTGCTTGACGTGCGGGCGCTGATTCGTCTCGATCCCATGGACAGGATCAACGTCTTGCGTGCCGGAATCGAGTCTGTCGCGCTCGTCGAGATCGCGACGGCCGTGGGTCGCTCGATGCCCGAATTGATCGAACTGCTGCAACTCGCCGCCCACTCACCCGTCGCCGCGCCGCTGAAGGGCAAGCGGCTCACCACCGAACAGAGCGAACGCGTCCTTGCCTTCCTGCGACTGATCGAGATCGCGGACGACATGGTGAGGACCACCAGTCAGCACACGCCCTTTGATGCGCCACGTTGGGTCGGCGACTGGCTCGCCAGTCCCTGTCCGGCCTTGGGCGGGCGACGTCCTGCCGGCTTCACCGACACGCTCGAGGGATTCAGGGTGCTGGAGCAGCTCCTGGCGCAGATGCTGTCCGGTGCCTACGCCTAGTGTGCGACCGACGATCGCGGCGTGGCGCTCCGGACTCGCTCCGTTACGACCTATTGTCTGGTTCGTTGTGCCCGCGGTGCAGGCCTCTGCAGCAGCACGCGCCGCATTCTTGCCCTGAAGTTATCGTAACGTATTGGTTTCAATCCAGTTTCACTACATGACCGGATCACCCGGGCACACCGAGGCAAGCCTTGCGCGTCGCAAACGGCGCACTTGGCACAACGAACCATACAATAGCCGCGCCGAACGCCCTTAACGTTCGGCGGGCGAACCCGGATCAGGCCGCACGGAGCACAACGGATGCCCCCCCGGGACCGAACCGCTCAATGCGACCGCCCTTCCATCCGACAACTGCGTGACCCGCTGCGACGGCATCACGCGCCGCCTTTTGTGTCGCCTCGCGTGCGAGCCGTGTGAGCCTCTCCAGCGGCAAGTCCGCGAGCTGCGGCTTGGCGTTCATCGCGGGCTCCCACCTACCAGGTACGCATGAAGTCGCGACTCTTGCGGCCACTGACCTCAATCGCCGCCGCGATCTCCGCGAGCGATCGGTCCAAAGCCTGCGCAAGCCTGCAACACACCGACAGCCGCGGATCCTTCTCGGCCCCGCCCTCGAGGCGCGACAGTTCGGCTTCAGGAATCGAACTCAATGCGGCCAGGTCTCGCCTCGACAAGCCTTTCTCCAGCCGCAGAAAGGTCACGCTGCCGCGCTCCGACAACACGTGCGCCAAGCGCTTGCGTGCGTTGGCCAATTGCTGGCGACGCGCCGGATCGGCTTCTCGTTCCTGCAGGACATCGCGAACCTCGCGCCAACCGGGCCGCATCGGCGCAGCGCCGGTCGCATCGGACGCCTGGTTTGAAATCACGAAGATGGACGTGGATCCCGCCGACGCGGTGCATTCGGCTGTTTCACCGAGAAACATTGTCATGTGCATGAATCGCCCTCGCGGGACCGTCGCCCGCCGCAGTCGATCATTATCGTTCAATGGCTGGGCGCTGCGAACAACGCTCGACCCCGCGCTGTCGACACCCGGACGCTTGACATTATTGCGCAAGGGTTGGCCTGCCCCCCGATTCTCCGGACGCATTGCATGACAACACGTGTCTAGGGAGTCGGTTGCAGCCAAGGAACGCGTAGAATGTGGCGCGACAATCATCTTGGCCGGCCACGCTGATTGACGCCGTCTACGTAGAAATAGCGCCCGGAGATATCCGGGCGCAAAACTACATTCTGGACTTCCCTAAAACCCCGCTGTCAGGAAGCGGGCTCAGTCGCGTCGCGGGACTGCTTTCCGCAGTCATGCTCGCTCGAATGCTCACCGCGGACCGGCACGTACTGGACGAGTTGCTCGAAGAGCCGCGTCACGGTATCGAGCTTTGTTTCGGCAGCGATACGCCGCTGCTGCTCCAAGACCGATCCGGCGCGGGTCGTGGCAACCGACTCGCTCAGCATTTCGCACTGGATCCTCTGCTCCGCGAGGCGTTCTGACATGAGTTCAAGACGGACAGCCGAGCTTGACGCCTTGGCGACGGCCTGCGCTCGCTTGCATTCCGCGAGCGTCCCTGTCAGCCGTGCGACCTCCAAGTCGACGCCGTCTGCCCGCTCCGCTCGGACATGCGCTATCGCGAGTTCGTCTGACAATGCTCGCTCACGCCGTTCCGCCTCCCCGAGGCGGTACTGCAACGTATCGCGAGCCGTGCTTAGCACCTCCGCGTCGCGCCGCGCCGATTCAAGTTGCTTCGCCAGTTCGCCAATCTGTTCTTCGGCGTCGTGACTAGCCGCGGTGACGGATTCGTTATCAACTCACAGTGCTTCGACCGCACGTGACTGTTCTTCCAGCTGGGCTTGCATTTCGGCGAGTCGTACCCTGATCGCTTCCTGGATCCCACTCACCGTTCAGTCGCGATGGCTGCAAGGAGCTCACTTCGAGACGGGGTCAGCAGCGAGCCGGGAGTGACGTCAAGGGCATCCGCGAGCCGCTCGATGTTGTCGAGGGAAATGTTCCGCATCCCGCGTTCCACGTGGGCGACGAATGTGCGATGCAGGCCGGCTTCGTGCGCCAGGTATTCCTGGGACCAACCGCGTGCGGTTCGCAGGCGCTTCAAATTTTCAGCAAGGATCTCGCGGGCGGAAGGGGGCTTCGTCACAGCGATTCAAGAAAGAAGGGAAGACCGTTCATGGTCTTTCCTTGACGCCTTTAAGTCAGCCGCGTATAAGTCACATCGAACCGTGACTTATACGCACCAAAATGAATGACGACCTTGAACAACTAGCCCTACGGAAAACCCTCGCAATCATGCGTGCGCATCCCTGGATGGCACCTGAAGCGCTCATCGATCAAGTGATTCGCATCCGATACGACAGCGGAAGCTATGAGGGCAAAAAACTCAAGTTCATCCGCCTCGCAGACAGGTTCCATAAGGCGGTCGCGCCCCACACTGCATGCCGGTCGCGCTGCAGTGCGTGCTGCCACCTTCCGACCATGCTTTACGCATGCGAGGCGAGTGCTCTCGCAAACGCATCGGGCCGAACCATGGCGACACTGCCGCCGAGAGAGCCAAGCCTTAGTCTCGCCGCAGCAAAGCAGTATTTCGGGAAACCCTGCCCTTTTCTAAAGCAGGATCGCTGCTCGGTCTACGAGGTGCGCCCCGTAATCTGCCGGCTGCATCACTCGTTGAACGCTGGGCCAGAGGCATGCAACACAAGCCTGCCCCCCGAGCAACGAAGGGTAGCGAGCTACGACGTCGACCTTGTCGAAGGCCCGTACCATGCGTTTGTTCGCGAGGAAGCGCCACTGGAACCATGGGGCTGTATCCATGAGTTTTTCCCGACCAATCCGGCGTGAAGGAAATCCCACGAGTCATCACGTCGGGCCGTGCGTGCAACATCAGCCGAGGCCGACCACATCTTGAAGGGACTTCGGGTGTTCTACGTCCTCGCATTCGAGTTCGATTTTGTACTGATGGGTTCCCAGAACGAGACAAAATCGAAGTTGCATGCGGATCGCTTGCCCTCCCGGTCCTCAATGACGCCCCAATCTTCGCCCCATCGGGCTTTTCGAGTCCACGGAAATTGCACGCGGAGAATCCTCGGAACAGTCAGGTGCATCGATTCGGCATCAGGAATTTGTCCCTTTCCGCGCGCCGGTCATTGTCTTACCCTGCCGTAGGCCTGCGCCCCTGAACCCTTTTTTCGAGAAACGGGCAAACTTCGGCATCGGACAGCGCAAAATCCCGTGCTAACCGTTCGACAGGGATTGGCTGAGCACCAGAGCCCCTGCCGCAACTCGACGCTAGGCGACGTCGTTATCAGGCGGCGAACGCCCCCTGCACGGTCGTGCTCACGCAAGGACTTCGACGAGCCATCTCCCCTCTTTGATGCCGCAAAGAGGGCTGGCCGGCGAATAGCTTAGGGCGAAACGGAGTTCGACCGGTTTGTCGTCGACGCCGCTGGTCGCCGAGGCAAGCGCGAGGGCGGCCCCCGGGACAAACTGCACGCGAAAGATGGAGAGGTGACGCCTGCGTTTTCCCTCGAAGACAATATCCGGAAAGAGGCGCGCGAGCACCGACCGCAGATGTTCAGGCGGGAGGTCGGCCACGAAGAGCTTATCGAGGACGAGCCGCGGGTCAATCTGCAACTGCGCTTCAATGGCCGCGCGGTCAAGCGCCTGCGCGCCGGCAACAAGTTCGTCAACGTGCCGCTTCTGCAGACGGGCAGCACCACGCGCCTCTTCGTAACGCTTGATGAGGACCGGGTCATCCTCATCGCTCGCCGCCATCATCCGCGACAACCGTTCCTGGACGCGCTCCAGCCGAACAAGTTCGGCCCGCGCGCTCTTGAGTTCCGCGTCGCCATTGCCGGTCAACCGGGCATGCAGCGACGCCTTAAACGCCACAACGAAGTCATCGGTCAGGAAGAAATGTGCGGCCTCCACCAATAGGACCTGCACGCCGGCGGCCGCAACCGTGCTTGTAAGGCGTTCGCTCTGACCCGCGGCAGCTTTTGCGAGAGTACATCGTGCGCAGTAGAGCGAGCGGCCACCCGCGCTCAATACCAGGACCGCACCGCAGCACCCGCACGTCACGAGTCCGCCCAAGGCGTGCTTTCCGCCACCGTAGCCGGACCGACTCACCATCTTGGCATTGCACCGGTCCCATACCTCGTCACTGACCAGCCGCAACTCCGGACGAGCGTAAGGTATTTGTTCGAGCGACCGCCCCTCTTTCTTCGCCTCCGCCCGGATGGTAGACGACCCGTTCCAAATGAACTCCCCCTTGTAAACAGGGTTGCAAAGGACTCCCCGGATGCGGGAAGGACGCCAGAAATCGGCCTCGTTCTTACGGTCGCGGTGGCAGGTCGGGACGGCCGCGGCGTTCAAGTCCCGCGCAATTTGGTGCATCGACTGCCCGTGGTCGCGGCGCGCAAAGATGTCGCGCACCACCGCTGCCGCCGATTCGTCGATAACCCAGCGCGACCCCAGATGCTTGCCCTCTGCATCGTATTCGCGCTGGAGCGTATAACCATAGGCAGGCGCGGCAATCATGTAGCCGCGCTCGAGCTGGCCCACCATTCCGCGCACGACGCGATGTTTGGTGTCCCGTCCGGCCTGCTGGGCGATGATACCTTCGAGCCCGAGCTGCAGCTGCCAGTTGGGCCGCGTCGTGTCCACCCCGTTCGCGGTGAGCATGCGCACGCGCTGATTGTTCTCCAGACGCCGTATCAGTTGCGCTTGGGTCACACCATCGCGTGACAGGCGGGAGAACTCATCGATGATGAGGACAGAGAAAGCGTTGGCATCCCACGCCTTCAAGAGCGCCTGAAAACCTTTGCGCTTCGCCTCGCCCTTCGCCTGGCCGGTAATGGCCGAATCGACGAATATCAGCGCATCATCAACCGTGAGCCCATGCCGGCGCCCTACCTCCCGGCAACGTCGAATCTGGTCTTCGATCGACGTGTCACGTTGTTGCTCATCCGAATAGCGTGCAAGTATGGCTACGCGCTCTGTCATCTCCGACTCCCTGCATCCTTCTCTATGGGTTTGTTGCGGAGCAGCTGTACGGCGATATGCGCGAGCAGGTCCGCGAGTTCCCGCACGGCTTCCGGCAAGGCGGACGCGCTACGGTTATCGCATATAGATACCGGCGTCCTTCTTTTCTGAATCTTTCTCATCTTCTTGTCCTCCTGCTGGCCGCTGCGGCACAGCACGCCCTTCAGCGACCGGCAACGCCTCAGGCTGCGGCCGCGTTGATAAGGCCCATCTCCCCCGTCACAACGGAACCGGTTTCCGGCGTTGAGGCAACGTCCAGATCGGCCTCCGGGCTGGACGACGAGGCCCCCCTGCTCCACTGTCACTACCGTACGCGGCCGCCCCCGGTGCATGTATTCCTTCACCGCGCCCCGAACTTCATCCATTTTGGCGACGAGGTTGCCCGCACAGAGGTGGGCGTTGCGCTGCAGCATGTGGATGTCGCGATGCCTGGAAATGGCCTGACGTTCGAGGAGGCCCAGGCGATGCTCGCATCGCCCCCTCCGAGGCCATTTCGTCGTATAACAACCTCGACTCGCTTCTCGCCGAAATAATCAGTCACGCGTCTCGTCACTACCGACAACGACCGGATTCGGTTCCTGTACCGCAAACCACTGCACATCACCGACGATGCGTAGCGCCTCACGTGCGAATCCCGACCTATGCAGGCACGCTTGGTCGCGATTGCTCGTCGCGACCTTCGCCAAGTGCCACCCTGGAAAAAACCACCCTCGGTAAATCGGGTTCGAAAGGATGCGTGCAACCGTCGATGCGTACCATCCGCGACCACCCCCGGGAGGTGCAATACCGGCCTCGTTAAGCCTGCCAGCAAGGTTTCGGAGGGACTCGCCCGCCTCACGTCGGGCATACATCTCCCGAATCAGCACTGCTTCTGCTTCGCAAACCGTCCAAACGGTTCCGACATCGCGCCCGCCTTGCAGCACAGTTCGCTCGGCCCGATAACCGAAAGCAATGGCCGACACCATGTAGCCGCGCTCGAGTTGGGAAGCCATGCCCCGCCTGATTCTCACGCTGTGGAGACGTGCCGTGTCATCGGCTATCAACCGCCGCAACTCCTCCGGGAATTTGGTAACGGAGTCAGTTTCGTGGGGAGTCATCACACTCATTCCCGATGCAGAAAACATTGCCGCCAGCTCTTTGGCGAAAGTTCTACTAGTCATTGCGTCATTCCTTGTGAAGGGTTCCGGCGACTGTGACGACATCAATCATCAGTCTGTCGACGAAATGATCGAGGAGTCTGTCTACCGGGGGCGGTAGCGGCCTGCGGAGTGTTCTTACCGCGCCGTCCAGCGACGTCGTTCCCTCTATAGCGACCGGTGCGAGACCTTTGCCGCGTACCCCCTTGTCTGAAGAATGATTTTTTGGGTTCTTCACGTCCCCTCCGGATCGATGAGCGAAATATAGTTTTGTCGTTGGCTTGTAAGACCTGCTGCAGTGCCTAGACTTTTCACCAGCAGCATTCCGGCGTAAGCGCCCCAGTCTCGTATCGCTGCTGGCACGAGACAGCGGCGCAGGAATGGGCGTGTTGCATGGCCGGCACCAAGTACTTGACCTATGAGAAGAAGCGGGCGCGTTTTGTCTTTCAGATACGCGTCCCGCAAGACGTGAAGCCCGCGTTCGACGGCCGCACAACCATCCGGCAGTCGCTCGGCAACATTTCTCAGGCCGAAGCCGAAAGCCGCGCCGCCGCCCTCGCCAAGCACTGGCGTGCGAAGTTCGACAAAGCTCGACGACATCCTGCCGTGTGCTTCGCCACGGACGCGCCAATCGTGGAGTTGGCACTCGATGAGGATGTCTCCGCTCGTGCCGTTGCCGCCTGGCAAGGACTGCAGCTTGCCCTCTTGCATGAGACCCTGACACGGCTCCGCGCTGCCCCCGAGTCGGATTGGAGTGAAGCGACTGGACTTGCTGACGAGGGGTTCGCCGTGGCGCGACGGCGCCTCGCACGTGGTCACGCCGATGACGCCCTGAGCGCCTTGGAAACGCTCGAATCGAGAAGCTGTGTGCGCTTCAAGCGCATGACATTCGAGACAAACGCTTTCGCCGAGCGTTGGAACCACAGCGCACTCGTGGTCGCCAAGACGTGGCGCGATGTGCTGCGCGGCGATACTTCTCTCGACGTCCTTGCTGTACCACCGGATGCTGTTCTCCCGCTTACCCGCTTCTTCGGTACGCGTGCCGACGCGTTGCCGCTCAAGTGGCGCGAGCGCCTGGAGTCCATCGGAAAGACGGCACTGCAAAAGACCTTCGACAAGTACGCCGGGATCGCAGAGACGCTCGATGAAGTGCTGGCCGAACGGCCGGTCGAATTGCTGCGTCCCTGTGACGTCTCCGACGTCATCACCCGCTGGCGCGAGCGCGGAAACAAACCGGCAACCATCGCAAGCAAATTGTCGATGCTTGCAAGCCTGCTCCGACCCTTGAGTCCTGCAGCTACCACAATCTGTCAGGCCGCCATTCCCCACACTCACCTCGGCAAGGCCCGTCGCCGGCCGTTCAGCGATGAACAACTCGCCACCCTGCACCGGATATGCACGTCCGATGAGTACTTGCACAGTGACGATAGGCATCTGGTCGAACTCATGATGCTCACAGGGGCGCGCCTCGGCGAACTGCTGCAACTGCATACTGAACAAGTCAGTCAGGATCGCCTGGGTTGGACAATTGCCTTCTTGGAGCGCGACACGGCACGATTGAAAACAGCAGCGTCCGACCGAGACTTGCCAATCGACGCGAGTGCCACACCAGAACTGCACGCATGGTTCCGCGCGCGAAAGGCTGCCGGGGGAAGGCTTTTCCCGGACTCCCCACCTGACAAATACGGGCACTATGGCAACGCCGAGAGCAAGCGACTGAATCGCGCTCTCAGGAAACACTTCGCCGACCGCCGCCTCGTGCTCCAGAGCATCCGTAACACGGTCGGGCAAGCGCTGCGACGCGCGGACGTCGACCCACGGGTTCGCCGACGCTTTCTTGGACATGCGGACATTGATATTCATGACAAGCACTACGACCCGGCGGAACTGCTCGGTGCTGCGGACCTCATCGGTGCGGCACCGGTGTTGGCTGACCTGGCCGCCCGGGTTCGAAGGCTTTCTCGCCCGGACGACCTCTCCTAGCGCCGTATCAGCTGCCGGATTTCGTCGACGAAGTCGGCCCATGCGCTTTCGGGACTGGGTTGAGCAAATCGCTGAAAACGAGTGTCCGGCCCTTTTTCACGACGTCGGCATCAGAAAGCAGGAAGCGCAGATGCAGCGTGAACGCAACGACGTGTAGCGAGGTGCGCAATAGACTCTCGTCAGCCCACAGCACCCTGACTGGCGAATCCTGCAGAACACCCTGACCGCCGCCTGGCGAGGTCGGACTCACCAGAATCACCGCATCGTGTGTCGGAAGACTGAATCCGGCCGTGAGCTGGTCAGGGTCACGTGGCAGATCGTGCGAGCGAGGCGCGACGAACGCAACGTCGTGGGCCTCGAGATAGCGCGCGACGAGGAGGGACGCAACCGTGAAGACGCGCCCTCCCCGGGTGGTCCAGCCGTCCTGCGGCTGCATCGGAAGCAGCGCACCGACTTCGGGATGCCAGCCCTCTTCGCACGCCTCACGGACGCCCTCGGGGTCGAGTTGCAACCAGGCGTTAAGCGTCCGATACTCCTCTGCCGAATCGAGGAGTTCGGGCAGAAGTCTGGGCATTGTTGTGGCCCAGTTATCGAGTCCGAGCAGGGTGAGCAGCGGCTCAAGATCACCCTTAATGTGCAGCCGGTGGCACTTGATCGGCAGATCCATCCACAGCGCCACAGCGCTCGTATAACCCAAATTGAGAAGCACGGCCGCTATATCGAGTACCCGTCGCTGCTCCACCAGCGCCGAATCGCACACGCGCGGCCACCCGAAAATCATTGCAATCTGGCGCCGCATCTCCGGCGCCTCCTTCAAGCGTTCCCACGCCTTGGGTTCTCTCACCGCCAGTTCGACAAACGAGCCGATCTGCTCTTTGCGAAGGAGATAGATCCACCCGATCAGCTGTTCGGTTTCGGTACCGCTGATGTCAGTCCAAGTCACCATGATCGCCTCCGTCAGACGTCGATGCGCGGCAGCGTGATGGGGAGCTTGACGGCGGCGATCGCCGCGACAAGGGGGCCGAGCGGCATCTCGCCGTACTTTCGGCTGACGCTCGAGGATACATGCCCCGTCAATGCATCATGGACGTCTTCGGGAATTAGGGCGGCGCGGCACAGCGTTTTGAAAGTGTGTCGGAAGCAATGAAAGACGACGCGCGGATCGCTGATCCCCAGACCACGGCGGGAGCGCAAGAAACGTCCGAACCACTTCGAAAAATTCCCTCCGCGCCGTCCATCGTGGTCGCGTTCGAGATCGGGGAATAGCCATTTCTGGCGCGCATCCCTCACCGCTTCGACGTAATCGAGAAATCCTGCTCGAACCAGATCCGTGTGCAGCGGCACCATTCGACGCGAACCATCCGTCTTGAGGTGCTGGTCCGGATCCTCATCGGTAATGCGCATCAGTGGACCATGCGCCGCATCGATACGAATATCGTCGGTACGCAACTGCGCGATTTCTTCAAGCCGGGCGCCCGTAACCAGCGCAATCATTGGCAGCCATGCGCAGGCCTCACCCCCGCCCCCGATCGGGCGAAATTGGCGGGAGTAGACTTCCGAACCAAAGATTCGCTTCAGTTCGTCCGTCGTAAATACCCGGCGGACCAAAGTAGGCACCTTGGCGCGCGGAATTTTGAGGCCGCGCGCGACGTTCTGCGGGAGAACGCCGGCATCGAAACCAACTTGCAATAAGGTCGAAATGAAGCCAACTTTCTTGCTGACCGTCGCACGCGCCTGCCCTTTCCCCAGTAAGTGATCGCGGAAGCCCGCAACGTCTTGCCGGGAAAGCTCAGGGGCCGGCGCTTTGCAGAAGCGGCGGAACTCGCGGATCGATGCTTGCATCTCCCTCACGGTACTGGGTTCGCGCCCGCGGTCGATGCTCTTCCACGTGTCGAACAAGGCACTGTCTGTCGCGCGCTCGGCGACCCGCACCATAGGTCGTCCGGATGTTGATGACGCCATGCTGTCGGCGGTGACGACACCGCCCATCTGCGATTCAATCGCCATCATCGGCGCGGCAACTGGTGGCGATGGAATAGCCACCGCCGACGGGCCGATAGTCGTTGCAGGGACAAACAGGACTTGCCCTCGCGCCTCATCGAAGCGTGAGAGCCAATCACTCGCAAGACGCAATGCAATCGGCCTTGCCGTCGCACGATCGGAAGTCTGGAGGTTGATCCGAATGATCGGTCCGAATGAAGCGACTAGCGCCGACGGAACCCGGATCTGGAAATAGAAGGAATTGTGGTGAAAGGTGAGGTAGCTCATGCAGCATCTCCAGTGGACTTGAGAATGCTGCGAGCGTCACCTGTACGCCAGCGTGTAACACCCGAGGCGAAACCGGAGTTCCCGGTTTCGCTAGAACCTACGCCACTTGCGGCCTAGGTGGTGTTACTGGCGGAGAGAGCGGGATTCGAACCCGCGTTGGGATGTTATCCCAAACACGCTTTCCAGGCGTGCGACTTAAACCACTCATCCATCTCTCCGTGGAAGGCGCGCATTGTAGCAGAACGCCCGCGATACGGAACCCCATTTTGGCGTTCCGCTGAGATTTCCGGCGCACCCGCCTGCGATCTGCTTCCAGCCGCCTACTTCGATTCGGTGAAGATGCCCGGATCATCGGCCGGCAGCCGCGGGTAGCGCACGTAATCGACCAGCGCCCGCACTTCCGGCGGTGGCGGCGGGGTGAGCAGGCTGACGACGACGATGGTGAGGAAACCCAGCGGCACGCCGAACACGCCGCTGGAGATCGGGTTGATGTCGAACCAGGCGTTGTCCATTGATCCGCCGAAGAAGGCGTGGGTGCGGACAAAGTAGTAGAGCGTCACGCCAGGGCCTGCAAGCATGCCGGCGACGGCGCCTGGCCGGTTCGCGCGCTTCCAGAAGATGCCAAGCACCAGCGCGGGGAAGAAGGCCGCTGCGGCGATGGAGAACGCGAGGCCGACCATGAACAGGATGTTGTCCGGGCGCATCGAGGCGACCCACGCGGCGACGACGGCGACGACCAGCAGCTGCGACTTGGAGATGACCAGGCGGCGTTGGGTGCTGGCGCTCGGGTTGATGACCTTGTAGTAAAGATCGTGTGACAACGCGTTGGATATCGTCAGCAGGAGTCCGTCGGCGGTCGATAGCGCGGCGGCCAGGCCGCCCGCGGCAACAAGCCCCGAGATCACGTAGGGCAGACCGGCGATTTCGGGCGTCGCGAGCAGGATCACGTCGGTGTTGAGGCTCAGTTCGGCGAGCTGCAGGATGCCGTCGCCGTTGATGTCCTCGATATTGACCATGCCCACCTTGCCCCACGAGACGATCCAGTTTGGCAGCATTGAAATGCTGGTGCCGATGAGGTTGTTGTACACCTCCCACTTCGCGAACACCGCATAAGCCGGCGCCGTGACATATAGGAGGAAGATGAAGAACAGGCCCCAGAACACCGACTTGCGCGCCTCGACCACCCCGGGCGTCGTGTAGTAGCGCATCAGCACGTGCGGCAGCGCAGCGGTTCCGACCATCAGCACGAATACCAGCGCAAGGAAGTTGTTGCGCGCGACCTGACGCTGCTCGGGCGTGTCGCCCGGGTGAGCCTGGGCGTGCCGCGGTGGCGGACGTGAGCGCTCGATCGCCTCGACACGCGCGCGCTCCCATTGCTGACGCGCCTGATCCGGCGTGCGCGGCAGATCGCGCAGGGCTCGTTCGGTGTGTGCAATGTCGCGCGCGGGAGCGTTGTTCAGGCGCAGCTGGTTGAGGTGTTCGATGAGCTCGCGGCGCTCCGCATCGAGCGAATCCGGCAGGTAGGCAATCTTGGCTTCATAGTCGCCAGCTCGTTTGGCGAACTGCTTGCGCACGGCCACTTCGGCGCTGTCGGTAAGCAGTTCGCTCTCCTTTTCGGAGAGTTTGCCGAGCACCGTACCGTACATCACCGGCGCGACGGGCACACCGGTGACCTTGTATGAAAGGATCGTGACCGGCACGAGGTAGGCGACGATCAGGATCACGTACTGCGCGACCTGCGTCCAAGTCACCGCGCGCATGCCGCCGAGGAAGGAACATACCAGGATACCCGCCAGACCGACGAAGAGCCCGATCTCGAACTCGACGCTGACGAAGCGGCTGGTGATCAGCCCTACCCCGTAGATCTGCGCGACCAGGTAAACAAAGCTGGCGATGACCGCGGCGATCAGCCCGACGACGCGGGCGACGTTGCCTTGGTAGCGCGCGCCGAGGAAGTCTGGAATCGTGTATTGCCCGAATTTGCGCAGGTAGGGAGCGAGCAGCAGCGCGACGAGCACGAAGCCACCCGTCCAGCCGGTGACGAAAGCGAGCCCCTCGAAGCCGGTGAAATACAGCGTGCCGGCGAGACCGATATACGAGGCGGCGCTCATCCAGTCCGCCGCCGTCGCCATGCCATTGAACATGGCGGGGACGCGGCGCCCGGCGACGTAGTATTCGGTCACATCGGCGGTGCGGCTCATGACGCCGATGCCCGCGTAAATCGCGATGGTCGCGAACAGGAAGACGTGGCCGATCACGCCTTGCGACATGCCCATCTTTTCGCCGACCGCCAGGAGCCCGACGAAGCAGATGAAGCTGATCGTATACCAGAGGTAGTACCGGCGCAGACGGCGTGCGAAAGGAGACGGCCCGGTCATGCGGGCAGCCGTCCGGTCAAGCGGCGCACGGGCGACGCCGGTGCGCACCGCAAGGGATCAGCGTTCAATACTTGACCCTCGCGTAATACGACTTCTCGGCCGCCTCGCGCGCCTGGCGCAGCGTGCGAATGCCCATCGCCGCGAGCAGCGGAATCATCTTCAGGAAGACCTCGGCGGTGACGATCGCGTCGCCCAGCGCGGTATGGCGTCCAAGGATGGGCAGGTTGAGCCGTTCGGCGATCGCCTCGAGGCGGTGCGATTCCTGGTTCGGATGAATGACGGCGGACAGCAGCAGAGTGTCGAGCACGGGCTGATCGAAGCGGATGCCGGTCGCCTCTTCCTTCAGCTGCAGGAAGCGCATGTCGAATGCCGCGTTGTGCGCGATCAGCACGGTATCCTCGGCAAACGCATGGAAGGCCGGCAGCACCGCCTCGATGGTCGGTTGATTCTTGACCATCTCCTGCGTGATGCCGTGGATCTGCACCGATTCGGGCGACAGGTAGCGGCAGGGATCGACGAGCTGCTCGAACGACTCCTGACGCAGCAGCTTGCCGTTGACGATGCGGGTCGCGCCAATCTGGATGATTTCGTCGCCCTGCGAGGGGTTGAGCCCGGTCGTCTCGGTGTCGAACACGGTGTAGGTCAGCTCGCTGAGCAGGCGGTCGTCCAACGCGCGCGACTTGTCGGACCAGTTGAAGAGGTCGAAGTCGTAGTATTCCGGCCGGCTTTCGCCCTTCAGGATCGTCGCCTCGTCGAGCTGTTCCTGCGGCATGGCGGCCGGCAGCAGGATGCGGAAAAACGCGCGGTGGCGGACCTTCTCGCGCTCCAGCCACATCTCGCCGTCGTGACGCTCGATCACGTCGCGCACCGTCAGCGGGCTGTTCTCGTCGGCGAAGCGCATCGGCTCGAGCTCCCAGCTCATCACCGTCTCGGTGCTCATCGCCTGGCCCGACCAGATCAGATCGAGGTGGACCAGCCGGCCCGCTGCGCTCAGGCGGAAACGCACCTCGCGCACCTCGAACTCGTCCGACAAGCGATTCGCCAGGTAGGTCAGGGCCTGCAGCAGCGAGAAGCTGTCGACCTTGACCCACAGCGTCTCATCGACCTCCTCCAGCTTCGTCGGCAGCTTGACGACATTCTCGATGCGCCGCTGCGCCGCGGCGATCAGATCGGCGCCGAGCATCTCCTCGAGCGGCCAGCGCACCTTGAGGGAGTCAGCAAATTCGTTGGCGGTGTCGTCGAGGCGCGTACTCATCGCCCGCACCTCGTCACGGATCACGGTGCGGAAGCGCTCGCGCAGCTCTTCCTGCAGATCCGGGTATTCGAGCATGTCGGCCGCGGCACGCACATTGGCGAGCGCCGCGCGGTTGCCTTCGGTAAGCGTATGCAGCATCTGGTCGCGCTTCGATTCGGTCTCGAAGGTGCGCGTGATGTTGTCGAGCATCAGGATGAAGCCGGTGATGGCCCGCTCGCCGCCCTCCCCCTGCTCCACCGACAGCACCGGCGCCATCTGCGCGCGCAGGAGCTGGCCCGCGCGCGTCGTCGTAACGAAATTGGCGACGGGCTGTGCCGCGCTGCGCCGCAGCCGGTGCTGGATGCTCTCCAGCGCATGATTGACGAGATTGCGCTCGAAGACCGCGTAGATCGAGCGTCCGAGCCCGATCAGCTCGCCGCCGCCGGCAACCGCCGGGGTATCCGACAAGGCGCGGAACTGCTGTCGCGCGCGATGGTTGTAGAGCAGGATACGGCCGTCGAGGTTGCACACGACGACGCTCTGCGTGAGTTCCGACATCAGCGCGGCGAGGCGGTTCTTTTCCTCCTCCACGGAGTGCTTCGCCTGGGCGATCTGCGCCTCGACGTCCTGCAGCAGCTCGTCTCGCTGCTGCGCGAGGACGTTGACCGCGTGCGCCAGCGCCTGCACCTCGGGCGGGCCCTCGAGCTTGACGCGGAATTCGCGGTTGGCGCCGAGCATCAGCTTGAGGTGTTCCTCCATGCGCAGCAGTCCCTGCACGTAGTGCCGGAACAGGTTGCGCACGACGGCCATGCCGAGCGCGAAACCGACGATGGTCATCAGCGCCCCCAGCGGCAGGTGCGGCACGACCACGTCGATGAGCCGCGCCCGGTCGGCCTCGCCCGCCTCCAGCCACACCAACCCCGTCGTCACGACGAAGGGACCGGTCATCAGCAACGCAAGAATGCAGACCGCGAGGATGAAGCGCGCACGAGCGGTCATCCGTCAGCGCTCCGCGAGCATGCTGCGTACGCGCTCCACGAGCTCCTTGGTCGAGAACGGTTTGGTCATGTAGGCGTCTGCCCCGAGGGCAAGCCCCTTCGCGACCTCGGTGTCACGCCCCTTCGCCGTCAGCATCAGGATGCGCACCGACTGCAGTTCGGGATTGGACTTCACCTCCTGGCACACCTCGAAGCCGCTCTTCTTCGGCATCATCACATCGAGCAGCACGAGATCGGGTTTTTCGGCGCGGATACGCCGCACCGCCTCATCACCGTCGTTGGCGACGCTCACCTCGTAGCCCTCACGCTTCATGAGAAACTCGAGTGAAATGACAATGTTCTGCTCGTCGTCGGCAATCAGTATTTTTTTGGCCATGCTCTCCCCTTTCCTTCCTTATATTCTAAGTCATTGCGCGGTCCGGGCCGTCGCCGGCCTCGGGCGGCAGCGGCAGGACGAAGCTGAACGTCGCGCCTTCGCCCGGCCTTGACTGCACCCACAGCCTGCCGCCGAAGTGCTCGACGATCTGCCGGCTGATCGGCAATCCGAGCCCCGTCCCCTGGGGGCGCGAATACTGGTCGCCGCCCTGGCGGAATTTCTCGAAGATCACCCCGAGCTGCTCGGGCGCAATCCCCGGACCGTTGTCGGTGACATCGACGCGAAGCTGCCCGGTTTCGCACGTCAGGCGGACACGCACCACGCCGGTGTCGCCGGGCACGAACTTCGCCGCGTTGGAGATCAGGTTCAGCATCACCTGCAGCAGACGGTCGCGATCGGCGCGCAGGTGCGGCGCCCGGTCCGGAAGGTCGAGCTCGAGCACCGCGCCGCGGTCGCGGAAGAGCTGCTCGGTGGTTTCCACCGCATGTCCGACCAGTTCGCGCATGTCGATGTCGGTGTTGTGCCATTCGGCATGGCCCGACTCGATCTTGGCCATGTCGAGCACCTGGTTCACGAGGCGCGTCAGGCGCTCCGTCTCCGACACGATGATTCCGAGGAAGCGTGTGCGATCCTTGAGGTCGATCTCCGGGTCGTCCAGCAGCATCTCGGAAAACGCGCGGATCGAGGTCAGCGGCGTGCGCAGTTCGTGCGTCACCGAGGACATGAAATCATCCTTGAGGCGGTCGAGCTCCTTCAGCCGCTCGTTGGCGGCCCGCAGCTCGGCCGTCGCCGCCTCCAGCGCCTGCGACTTCTCCTCCAGCTCGTGCGAATATGCGCGCACCTGCGAGGCCTCGTCGAGGATGTCCATCACCTCGTCCAGCCCCAGCGGCTCTTCCTGCACCACCGAGGACACCATCACGCGCGCCGATGCGCTGCCGATTGCGCCTGCGAGCTGGGTTTCTGCGAACTGCACGAGTCCGGCATCCGGCTTCAGGTCGTCGATACGCGCAACGCCGCGCTCGCGCGCGTAGGACTCGAACATCCGCCGCGCCCGCTCTGCGCCGAGGAAACGCGCCACGAGGGGCTGCAGATCCTGAATCTGCGCACTGCCGCGCCAGAACGTCGCAGGCGTGTCCTGGCCGCGGCTGAAGACATCGACGAACAGGGTCGCCTGAGTAGCCTCCTGCCCGGTCGGAACGCGTGCCAGCGACACGATCACATAGCACGCGATATTCGCCGTCAGGCTCCAGAACAGCGCATGGCTGATGCTGTCGAGTCCGCCCAGCCCGAAGAGCTGCTCCGGTCTCAGGTATTCCAGCCCGAAGAGACCGTAGTCGAGAAAAGCCCGGTCGAGCCAGCCCGACTTCGCCACCGAGGGAAGCATCAGCGTGTAGGCCCACACCACGAAGCCCGCCAGCAGTCCCGCCAGCGCCCCCTCGCGCGTGCCCCCACGCCAGTACATGCCGCCCAGCATCGCCGGGGCGAACTGCGCGACCGCGGCGAAGCTGATCAGGCCGATGCTGACCAGCGCATAGGCCTCGCCGGCAAGACGGAAATACAGGTAACCCAGCAGCAGCACGACGACGATCGCGCCGCGCCGGATGCCCAGCAGCAAGCCAGTCAGATCGGGGTGATTGCTGCGCTTGAAGCGCTCGATGCCCAACAGCAAGGGCATCACGAGGTCGTTGCAGACCATCGTGGATACCGCGATCGTCTCGACGATGACCATCCCGGTCGCCGCCGAGAAACCGCCTACGAAGGCCAGCAGCGCAAGCGCCCGCTCGCCGTGCGCGAGCGGCAGGGAAAGCACGAAGGTGTCCGGGTCGACCGTGCCCCGGCCGAAATACAACAGCCCGCCCAGCGCAATCGGCAGCACGAAGATGTTGATCAGCAGCAGGTAGCCCGGGAAGAGCCAGGTCGCGCGGCGCAGGTGCTGCTCGTTCACGTTTTCGACGACCGTCACCTGGAACTGGCGCGGCAGGAAGATCACCGACAACATCGCCAGCAGCGTAAGCGCAAACCAGCCGCCGTAGCCGGCGCTGCTCGCGGTCTTCAGGCTCAGCAGCGCGGCGAGCTCGGGGTCCGCGAAGGCGCGCGTAAAGATGTCGTCGAATCCTTCATACACGCTCCAGGTGACGAATCCGCCGATGACCAGAAAAGCCAGCAGCTTGACGACCGACTCGAACGCGATCGCGGCGACCATGCCCTCGTGGCGCTCCGCGGCGTCGAGGTGGCGCGCACCGAACAGCACGGTGAAGAGTGCGAGCGTCAGTGCGACGTACAGTGTGCCGTCGTTGAACCAGCTCGCCGCCGCGAAGGGGAATACGCCGCTGTCGTCGCTGCCGGTGAGTACCGAATAGCCGCTCGAGATCGCCTTCAGCTGCAGGGCGATGTACGGCACCATGCCGACCACGGCGATAATGGTCACCAGGCCGCCCAGCAGGTGGCTCTTGCCGTAGCGGCTGGCGATGAAGTCGGCGATCGACGTAATGCGGTAGGTGCGCGAGATGCGGATCATCTTCAGCAGCACCACCCACGACAGGCTCATCGCGAGCGTCGGCCCGAGATAGATCGGCAGGAACCACACCCCGCCGGATGCCGCGCGCCCGACACTGCCGAAATAGGTCCACGCCGTGCAGTACACCGCGAGCGACATGGCGTAGGTCCACGGATTCGCGATGATCGAGCGCCCCTGCTCCGCCCGCCGGTCGCCGTACCAGGCCACCGCGAACAGCACCAGCAGGTACGCGAACGATGCGGCGACTACGACGGTGCCCGACAGCATCCCCGCCTCCTCAACGCGCGCCACGTTCCGCGATCCAGGCGACCACCGCGATCAGCACTGCCCATACGATGAACAGGCACGCCCACAGCATCGGCATGCCGAAGAAGGGCTCGGACCTGTCGAGCAGGGACAACACGGGATAATTGAACAGCAACGCCCCACCCAGGAACGTCGCAACGAGCCTCTGACCAGCCAGACCTCTGCGCATCATGTCTCCCTCATGATGACGATGGCTACCCGAAGTATACCGGTGCCCGCCGGGGGCCCCAGGAAACAGTCCCTCCGGGCGGGAAAAAAAAGGCGCGCTTGCGCGCGCCTTCTCCTCCTCCCCCTGCCGGCTCGCGCCGGCTTGCCTCAATTATTCTTATGCGGGGCCGGCCTCTTGCGGACCGGTCTCCCGTCATGCTGGGTCAGCCCGCGGCTTGCTTGAGCTGGTCCAGGATCGCCGGGTTCTCAAGGGTCGACGTATCCTGGGTGATCTCCTCCCCCTTCGCCAGCTGACGCAGCAGCCGGCGCATGATCTTGCCCGAACGGGTCTTCGGCAGGTTCTCGCCGAAGCGGATGTCCTTGGGCTTGGCGATGGGTCCGATCTCGTGGCCGACCCAGTTCTGCAGGTCCTTGATCATCGCCTTGGCTTCTTCGCCAGTCGGACGGGCCCCCTTCAGCACCACGAAGGCAACGATCGCTTCACCCGTCAGGTCGTCCGGACGGCCCACGACCGCGGCTTCGGCGACCTTCTCGTGCGCCACGAGCGCCGATTCGATTTCCATCGTGCCCATGCGGTGACCGGAGACGTTCAGCACGTCGTCGATACGGCCGGTGATGGTGAAGTAACCGGTGTCCTTGTCGCGGATCGCACCGTCGCCGGCGAGATACAGCTTGCCCTTGAAGTCGTCCGGGTAGTAGGACTTCTTGAAGCGGTCCGGATCGCCCCAGATGGTGCGGATCATCGACGGCCACGGACGCTTGACGACGAGGATGCCGCCGTGGCCGTTCGGCACTTCGGTACCGGTCTCATCGACCACCGCGCACTGGATACCCGGGAAGGGCAGCGTGCACGAACCCGGCACCAGCGGCGTAGCGCCGGGCAGCGGGGTGATCATGTGGCCGCCGGTCTCGGTCTGCCAGAAGGTATCGACGATCGGGCAGCGGCTGCCGCCGACGTTCTGGTAGTACCACTCCCACGCAGCCGGGTTGATCGGCTCGCCGACCGAACCGAGGATGCGCAGGCTCGACAGGTCGTAGTTCTTCGGATGGACGGTCGGGGTGTTGTCGGCGGCCTTGATCAGCGAGCGGATCGCAGTCGGCGCGGTGTAGAAGATGTTGACCTTGTGGTCCTGGATCATCTTCCAGAAGCGGCCGGCGTCCGGGTAGGTCGGCACGCCCTCGAACACGATCTCGGTCGCGCCGCAGGCGAGCGGGCCGTAAGTGATATAGGTGTGGCCGGTGACCCAGCCGATGTCCGCCGTGCACCAGAAGACGTCGTTCGGCTTGATGTCGAACGTCCACTTCATGGTCAGGATCGCGTGCAGCAGGTAGCCGCCGGTCGAATGCTGGACGCCCTTCGGCTTGCCCGTCGAACCCGACGTGTAGAGCAGGAACAGCGGGTGCTCGGCATCGACCCATTCCGGTTCGCAGGTATCGGCCTGGCTGGCGCAGACGTCGTGGAACCACTTGTCGCGGCCCTCGACCATGTTGCACGCAGCGCCGGTGCGCTGGACGACGATGACGTTCTTGATGCTTTCGCAGCCGCCCAAGCCGAGGGCTTCGTCGGCGATCGGCTTCAGCGGCAGGGCCTTGCCGCCACGGAACTGGCCGTCGGAGGTGATCAGTGCGACGGCGCCGGCATCGTTGATGCGGTCGCGCAGCGCCTGGGCGGAGAAGCCGCCGAAGACGATGGAGTGGGTCGCGCCGATACGGGCGCAGGCCTGCATCGCGACAACGCCTTCGATCGACATCGGCAGATAGATGACGACGCGGTCGCCCTTCTTGACGCCCATCGCGCGCAGCGCATTGGAGAACTTGCAGACGCGGGCCAGCAGGTCCTTGTAGGTGACGCGGGTCACGTCGCCGCCATCGGCTTCGAAGATCAGCGCGACCTTGTCGCCCAGGCCGTTATTGACGTTGCGATCGAGGCAGTTGTAGGAAACGTTCAGCTGACCGTCGGCGAACCACTTGAAGAAGGGGGCGTTGCTCTCGTCCAGGACCTGGGTGAAAGGCTTCTTCCACTCGACCAGCTCGCGGGCCTGACGCGCCCAGTAGCCCTCGTAGTCGTCCTCGGCTTCCTTGCACAGCGCGCGGTAGGCATCCATACCCGAGACCGCGGCATTCTTGACCATCTCTTCCGACGGGTAATACATACGGGGCTGCTGTTCGTTCGACATACTGACCTCTCCTCAACTATTCAAAGTCATTGAAGCGCCCTGCAGGGCCGACCGGTTGATCCGGTCTTATGTGTCGTTCGCTGAAGATGCTGCCTTCGCGATCTGGTCGGCATTTAAGGCTTTGTATCTTACACAGGACTTACACCCCCATACCGTGGAACATTGCCCATTCCGGTGGGACGACGCCCCCCCGGGCTGCTAGAATTGCGCCCCTACCGAGTGACCCGGCCTTACGTTAGGAGATGCGCCATGACCGTGATTCGCGAAGAAGACCTGATCCAGTCCGTCGCGGATGCCTTCCAGTACATCAGCTGCTACCACCCGCTCGACTACATCAAGGCCCTCGGCGAGGCCTGGAAGCGTGAGGAGAGCCCCGCCGCGAAGGACGCGATCGCGCAGATCCTGACCAATTCGCGCATGTGTGCCGAAGGCCATCGCCCGATCTGCCAGGATACCGGCATTGCCGTGGTCTTCCTCAAGGTGGGCATGAACGTGAAGTGGGACGCGAAGCTGAACGTCCAGGAAATGGTCAACGAAGGCGTACGCCGCGCCTACACCAACGTCGACAACAAGCTGCGCGCCTCCGTGCTGCTCGATCCGGCCGGCAAGCGCCAGAACAGCAAGGACAACACCCCCGCGGTGGTGCATTACGAGATCGTCCCGGGCGACCACGTCGAGGTGATCTGTGCGGCCAAGGGCGGCGGCTCGGAGAACAAGACCAAGTTCTACGCGCTGAACCCGTCCGATTCGATCGTCGACTGGGTGCTGAAGACCGTCCCGACGATGGGCGCCGGCTGGTGTCCGCCGGGCATCCTCGGCATCGGCATCGGTGGCACGCCGGAAAAGGCGATGCTGCTGGCGAAGGAATCGCTGATGGCGCCGGTCGACATCCATGAACTGAAGGACAAGGCCGCTTCCGGCGCGACGCTCACGCGCGCCGAGGAACTGCGCCTCGAGCTGTTCGAGAAGGTCAACGCGCTGGGCATCGGCGCGCAGGGCCTGGGCGGCCTGACGACCGTGCTGGACGTCAAGATCCTCGACTACCCGACGCACGCGGCCAGCCTGCCGGTGGCGATGATCCCGAACTGTGCGGCGACCCGCCACGTGCACTTCGAACTGGACGGCTCGGGTCCGGCGAAGCTGGAAGCGCCGAAGCTGGAAGACTGGCCGGACGTGACCTGGCAGGCCGACACCAAGGTCGCCACGCGCGTGAACCTCGACACGCTGACGAAGGAAGAAGTCGCGTCGTGGAAGCCGGGCCAGGTGCTGCTGCTCAACGGCAAGATGCTGACGGGCCGCGACGCCGCTCACAAGCGCATCCAGGACATGCTGGCGAAGGGCGAGAAGCTGCCGGTCGATTTCACCAACCGCGTGATCTACTACGTCGGCCCGGTCGACCCGGTGCGCGACGAAGTCGTCGGCCCCGCCGGCCCGACCACTGCGACGCGCATGGACAAATTCACGCGCATGATGCTCGAGCAGACCGGTCTGATCTCGATGGTCGGCAAGGCCGAGCGCGGCCCCACGGCGATCGACGCGATCCGCGACAACAAGTCGGCCTACCTGATGGCGGTCGGCGGCGCGGCCTACCTTGTCGCCAAGGCGATCAAGAGCGCGAAGGTCGTCGGTTTCGCCGACCTGGGCATGGAAGCGATCTACGAGTTCGACGTGCAGGACATGCCGGTGACCGTCGCGGTCGATTCGAACGGCACCAGCGTGCACAACACCGGCCCGAAGGAGTGGCAGGTGAAGATCGGCAAGATCCCGCTCGCGACCGCCTGATCCGCGCGCAGACAGAAGCACCCCAAGCCCGACCGCTTAGCCGGCCGGGCTTTTTTTCGCCCTCGGGATCCGCGCGACACATATCCCGATACATCTGCGTGCCTTCACTCGCTTGACCTTCAAGGGCGTCGACGCCTAAAGTCGGCGTATGTGGGATTTTTTCCCACCTGCAATGCTTGAGGAGAATCAGATGAAACTTCACCCCGGGATTTCCGTATCCTTTTACGCCGCGGCCGCCCTCGCCTTCGGACTGCATTCGAGTGTCGCCCCTGCGCAGGAGGCGACGACTACCGCAACGACCGCTGCCGAACCCGCCCCCTCCGACGCGACAGCAACGACGGACGGTACGGCCGCCGCCGGCGTTTCACGCACGCAGGGCGCCATGCCCGTGCAGAGCGTGGAGACCGTCATCAACGCGGATGGCACGACGACGGTGACCCGCACGCGCACCCTGAGCGCCACCGGTGCGGCACCCAACCGCGTCCGCACCAAGGAGATGACCTTCAATGCAGACGGTGGCCTGGCCACCCAGACGACGACCGAAGTTCGTACCGCCGCCGACGGCACGGTGCTGAGCGAACGCAGTTCCAGCCGCACCACCGCCGATGGCGACGTCGCGCGCACGCGCAGCGACTCGCGCCATGCCGCGGTCGAACGCCCCGACAACGCCGAGCGCGTCGCCCGCGCCGAGCGTCCCGAAAAGCTCGAGCGGATGGAGCGGCTCGAACGCATGGATCGCCCCGAGAAACCCGAGCGGGTCGAACGGCGCGAGCGCGACTGAGCAGGTCTCGGCGAATTGCATGGAATTTTTTCCCACGCCTCGTTAGAATGTGAGCAACTGGCCCCGGAACAAGCTCCCGCATGCATTCACCCTCCCCGCCGACTTCGCTGCTGCACGCGCTCCGGCGCGTGATGCGGCCGCTCGTGCGGCTGATGCTGCGCAAAGGGGTGACCTATACTTATTTCTCGGACATGCTCAAGGGTGTCTTCGTTGAGGTGGCGGAGCAGGAGTTCCGTCTCGACGACAAGGCGCCGAGCGACAGCAGGATCAGCCTCCTGACCGGCGTGCACCGCAAGGATGTGAAGCGTCTGCGCAGCCAGCCGCCGGATGTGGCGGACGACCTGCCCGCAGCCATATCCCTGGGAGCCCACCTCGTGAGCACCTGGCAGACCACCGCGCCGTTCTGCACGCACCCGGGCGAGCCCGCACCCTTGGCGCGGCTCGCCAGCACCGGCGGAGAATGTTCCTTCGATGCACTGGTCGCCCGCGTAAGCAAGGACATCCGGGCGCGCGTGGTGCTCGACGAATGGCTGCGCCTCGGGATCGCGCGCGTGGACGAACACGACCGCGTGCATCTGGAGACTGCGGCCTTCATTCCGCAAAAAGGATTCGACGAGAAGGCGGCCTATTTCGGTCACAACGTGCATGACCATGCCTGCGCCGCGGTGCATAACCTGACTGCCGAAGGCCTGCCGTATTTCGAGCGCAGCGTGCATTACGACGCCTTGTCCCCGGCCAGCATCGCGCGCCTGCGCGACGCGGTCGCAAACGAAGGCATGCAGGCGCTGATCGCCTTCAACACGCTGGCCTCGGATCTCGAAGCGCAGGACGCTCAAGCCCCCGATGCACGACAGCGGGTCACGATCGGCCTGTATTTCTACAGCGAGCCGAATTCGGGCACGAGCCCGTCCGGCGGCGCATCGACGAAAACTCCGTCATGAGTGATCGCTTCCAACCACTGCGCCGGCTTGCGGCGGGCCTCGCGCTCGCACTGTGCGGTGTCGTCCCGGCGCTTGCCGCGCCGGTATGCGTAGACCCGGGCGGCATCGGCGGTACGGGCGCACCCCGGCGCGAAGGCGGAATCGGCGGCACGGGTTCGCCGGCGTCCGGCATAGGCGGTACCGGCGCACCCGTCGCATCGGGCATCGGCGGCACGGGAGCCCCCGTCGCATCGGGGATCGGTGGGACCGGAGCGCCGGTGGCGTCGGGCATCGGAGGCACGGGCGCTCCGCTCGCGCAGGGAGGGATCGGCGGTACGGGTGCCCCCGCCCGCGAAGGCGGAACCGGTGGCACGGGCATCGTCGGGACGATCACCGGCTTCGCATCGATTTGCGTGAACGGCGTGGAGGTGCATTACGACGAGGCCGTTCCGGTAACCGAAAATGGTATCGGCGGCGCCGTGTCGCGCCTTGCCGTAGGACAGGTCGTCGCCGTGGAGGCCGGTACGTCGCCGCGGGGACTGGAGGCACGCAGCATCGCGATCGTTCACGCCTACGAAGGCCCCGTGACCGCTGCGCGCAAGGGCGGCGAGCCGCTGCGCGTGATGGGTCGGTCGGTGCGGCTGGCGTCAGGGGCGAAGGTTGGCGCGGGCCTGCGCGCCGGCGAGATGGTACGGGTGAGCGGATTCCGCAATGCGTCCGGCGAGGTCGTTGCAACCCGCGTCGAACGGGCGCCGCAGTTGCGCGAGGCCAGCGCGATCGGAACGCGCGGCGGCGACGGAACCCTGCACGGACTGGCGCTGAGCGGCGATGCCCGGGGCAATGCGGAGTCGCTGGTACGCGGCACGTGGACCGGACGTGCGCTGGCGGTGTCGCAGACGAGCGTGAATCCGACTATTCCCTTTGCCGGCCGCGTGCGCGATGCGATCGTGGAAGGCTTGGTGTTCGAGCGCATCGACAACCGCATGGACATCAGCGGTTTCGAAGTGGAGCTGGCGGATGGCACCGAATTCGCGGACAGCACCGCGGGCACGCTGGACAAGGACACGCGTGTCCGGGTGCATGGCACCTTTACCGGCGAGCGCAAGGTCAAGGCCACCCGCATCGAGGTCGTGCGCGACGGTTTCGGGGCCGGCGAGGCCCGCGAGGTCTCCCGCTCCGGAAAGAAATCCGGCAACGGAGAGGACGACAGGGATCACGATTCGGGCAAGACGCGGACGGAGATCGACGACAAGCGTATACGCATCGAGACCGAAAGCGCATCGGGACGCGAGCGCATCGAGCGCGAGTTGTCCCCCTCCGGCGAGGTCGAACGCGAACGGATCGAACGCACGGAGGTGAGCCCGAGCGGCGACCTGCTGTTGCGCGAACGCATCGAGACGCGCACTTCGGGCGACCGCATCGAGACGCGCCAGCGCATCGAGCGCTTCGACGGCAGCGGCCGGACCGAGCGCATCGAACGTATCGACCGGCCGGAACGCATCGAGCGCATGGAACGACCGGAGAAGCTGGAAAGGCCGGAACGCATCGAACGCCCCGAACACGACTGAAGCACAACAGGGACAAGACACCCGCCGAGGAGAGTCGAATGAAGCACAAGCGCATCCTGCTGGCCCTGCTGCTGTCCGGCAGCGCAGTGGCCGCCGGCACCGACACCGGTACCAAGGAACTGAGCCTGACGACGGGGCTGGATTATTCGACCGGCGACTACGGTACGAGCACGACCAGCGAAATGTGGTACGTGCCGATCGCGGCAAAGTACGAGACCGGCCGCATGAGCTACAAGATGACCATTCCGTACCTGCGTGTCACGAACGCGGTGGTCAGCCCGGACGGCGATCCGATCCAGGGCATCGACTGCTCGGGCACCGAGACCGGGCTCGGCGACATCACGGCGAGCGCGGGCTACAACCTGCTCGACGGCAGTACGAACGGTCTGCTGCTCGACGCGGTGGCGAAGGTGAAGTTGCCGACGGCGGAAAGCAAGTGCCTGGGCAACAACAAGACCGATTATGCGCTGCAGTTCGACGTCGCCAGGTCCTTCGGTGCCGTGACGGCGTTCGGCACCGCCGGCTGGAAGGACATGGGCGATTCGGACCTGCGCAATCCCTTCTACGCATCCCTCGGCATCGGCACCAAGCTCGGGCCGGCGACTACCGTGGGCGCGGCCTACGACTGGCGCGCGCGGCTGAGGTCGTCCAGCGACCCGATCCGCGAAGCCTCGCTGTTCCTGAGCCAGAAGCTGAGCGCACAGTGGAAGCTGCAGATGTATGGCGTGAAAGGGTTTTCCGACAACAGTCCGGATTGGGGCGGCGGCGTGATGGTCGGCTACACGTACTGACCGTTTTCCGCTTTGCACCGGCCCGCGGGGCCGGAACCGCGAGAGGGATACCCTCCTCCCCCGGTTCCGGCCCCGTTTTCTTTTCCTTGAGAGCGTAATTCGGCCCAATTCCCGAAATTGATTCAAATCATGGAGCGACCCGGCCCCTCTGCCCAGAATGCGTCCAACCTTCGGGTTATTTCTCAATCACTCGGATGCATGACAAAACAATGAGGGACAAACCATGAGCGGTACATTCACCAAGGCGATGGCCCGCAACATCTTTTACGGTGGGGCGGTGTTCTTCTTTCTGCTGCTGGTGGCGTTGAGCTTCGACACCATGAGCGGATTGCCGAAATCCGACAACCGGGCGAACCTGACGGAGTCGGTCCTGCGTGGCAAGCACATCTGGGAAACACGCAACTGCATCGGTTGCCACACGCTGCTGGGCGAAGGCGCGTACTTCGCTCCGGAGTTGGGCAACGTCTATCCGCGTCGCGGCGCCGAGTTCATCAAGGCGTGGATCAAGTCGCAGCCGACCGGCACGCCGGGACGCCGCCAGATGCCGAACTTCAATTTGACCGAGCAGGAGTTGGACGACATCGTCGCCTTCCTGAAATACACCTCGGAAATCAACACCCAGAAATGGCCTCCCAACATCGAAGGCTAAGCGCATCGGATCGACAACTTCAAGGGAATTCATAACCATGAAATATTCATCGCAATCGGTCGCGATGCCGTACTTCATAGCGGCAATCGGTCTCTTCGTGGGACAGATCATCTTCGGCCTCGCTATGGGTCTGCAGTACGTCGTCGGCGATTTCCTCTTCCCGGAAATCCCGTTCAACGTAGCGCGGATGGTGCACACCAACCTGCTCATCGTGTGGCTGCTGTTCGGCTTCATGGGCGCCACCTACTTCCTCGTTCCCGAGGAGGCGGAAACGGAGTTGTATAGCCCGAAACTCGCGCTGCTGATGTTCTGGGTGTTCCTGATCGCGGGCGCGGCGACGATCCTCGGCTACCTGCTGGTGCCGTACTCGACGCTGGCCGAGATGACGGGCAACAACATCCTCGCGACGATGGGACGGGAGTTCCTGGAGCAGCCGCTGATCACCAAGATCGGCATCGTGATCGTGGCGCTGGCCTTCCTGTTCAACATCACGATGACCATGCTGAAGGGCCGCAAGACCGTCATCAGCATCGTGCTGCTGATGGGCCTGTGGGGTCTGGCGATCTTCTTCCTGTTCTCGTTCTACAACCCGGGCAACCTGGTCAAGGACAAGTTCTACTGGTGGTGGGTTGTGCACCTCTGGGTGGAAGGCGTGTGGGAACTGATCATGGCCGCCATCCTTGCCTTCGTGCTGATCAAGGTGACCGGCGTCGACCGTGAAGTGATCGAGAAGTGGCTGTACGTCATCATCACCCTGGCGCTCGTCACCGGCCTGATCGGTACCGGCCACCACTACTTCTGGATCGGCACGCCGGAATACTGGCAGTGGCTGGGCTCGATCTTCTCGGCCCTGGAACCGATCCCGTTCTTCGCCATGACCGTCTTCGCGTTCAACATGGTGAACCGCCGCCGCCGCGAGCATCCGAACAAGGCTGCCGTGCTGTGGGCACTGGGTACCGGCGTGATGGCCTTCCTCGGCGCCGGCGTGTGGGGCTTCCTGCACACCCTGGCTCCGGTGAACTACTACACGCACGGTTCGCAGATCACCGCGGCGCACGGCCACATGGCCTTCTACGGCGCCTACGTGCTGGTGGTGCTGACGATCATCAGCTACGCGATGCCGCTGCTGCGCGGTCGTGCCGCCAACAGCGAGCGGTCGCAGGTGTGCGAGATGTGGGCGTTCTGGCTGATGACGATCTCGATGGTCTTCATCACGCTGTTCCTCACCGCCGCCGGCATCCTGCAAGTGTGGCTGCAGCGCGTGTCCGACACCCCGATGCCCTTCATGGCGGTGCAGGACCAGATCGCGCTGTTCTACTGGATGCGCCTGTGGGCCGGTGTGGTGTTCGCTGCGGGCCTCGTGACCTACCTTGCGAGCTTCTTCGTCAAGGGTGATAGCAAACCCCTGATCCATGCTTGATGGATCCCTCGCTTCCAGCCCTCCGCGGGGCTGGTGAAGCGATTCCGGGGCGGCTTCGGCCGCCCCTTTTTTATTGCGAGGAGGCACTTGGGCATTTTCCCCACCTCTTTGTGGCACCAAGTCCGGGAGTTAACCGGAATCAAGGTTCGGCGCACCTCCCCTTCGTAGACTGGGACACATGAACACCTGCGCCCAAACCCTCGTGAGCCTGCCTTCCCGATCGGCTGCCGCTTGCGACAGCCCCGCCCGGCGCCTGCCCGGCGACCTGGCGATCTGGTTCTTCATCCTCGCCGAACTGCTCGCCTTCGGTGCCTTCTTCATCGCCTATGCGTTCGCGCGTGCGAACAACGTCGAGCTGTTCAACGAGCAGCAGCTGGCGCTGGACCGCAATGCCGGGGCGATCAACACGATCCTGCTGCTGACTTCGAGCTACTTCGTCGTGCGCGCGGTGCAGGCTGCCGAAGGCGGCCAGGGGCGTCGCGCGGCGACCTGGATCGCCGGCGGCTTCGCGTGCGGCGCGGGCTTCATCGTCGTGAAGCTGTTCGAGTACGCGGCGAAGTTCGCGGCCGGCGTCAGCCTGTCGTCGAGCACCTTCCACATGTTCTATCTGGTGCTGACCTCCTTCCACTTCATGCACGTGATCCTGGGGCTGGTGATCCTGGCGGCCCTGTGGAACAACGCGCGCAAGGGGCGCTACGGCCCGGGCAACATGAACGGGATCGAGACGGGTGCCGCCTACTGGCACATGGTGGATCTGGTGTGGTTGATCCTGTTCCCGCTGGTCTATGTGATGCGCTGAGAGGTACGAGACGATGCAAACCCGAGAATCTTCCGCCCGCGCCATTCAACACTCCGATCACGGCACGCCGCTGCGCGCCACGGTGATCTGGGTCGTGCTCATCGCGGCGACCATCGTGACCTGGAGCATGGGCGAGAACGGCAGCTCCGGCCCCGCCGTCGTGGGCTTGCTGTTCGCGATCGCGTTCGGCAAGGGCGCGATGATCATCCTCGACTACATGGCGCTACGCCGCGCCCCGCTGATGTGGCCGCTGCTCGCGCTCGGCTGGATGACGCTCGTCTGCGCCCTGATCGGCATTGCCTACTGGAAAGGACTCGCCGCATGATGCTCGATACGCCCCACCTCGACGTTCCCTTCTACCAGCCCGCAGGCGACGAAATCGACGTCTTCGAGCATGCGTGGAAGAACCGCCTGCCGCTGCTCATCAAGGGCCCGACGGGCTGCGGCAAGACGCGCTTCGTCGCGCACATGGCCGCGCGCCTCGGTTTGCCGCTGTACACGGTGGCCTGCCATGACGACCTGACCGCCGCCGACCTCGTCGGCCGCCATCTGATCGGCGACGGCCAGACCGTGTGGTGCGACGGCCCGCTGACGCGCGCGGTGCGCGAGGGCGGCATCTGCTACCTCGACGAGGTCGTCGAGGCACGCAAGGACACTACCGTGGTGCTGCATCCGCTCGCCGACGACCGCCGCATCCTGCCGATTGACCGCACCGGCGAACTGCTCGCCGCGCCGCCCTCCTTCATGCTGGTGGTGTCGTACAACCCGGGCTACCAGAACCTGCTGAAGGGCATGAAGCCGTCGACGCGGCAGCGCTTCGTGAGCCTGCGCTTCGACTTCCCCGCCACCGAACGCGAGGAGGCAATCCTGATCGGCGAGTCCCGCTGCGCGCCGGATCTCGCGAAACGCCTGGTGTCGATCGCGCATGCGCTGCGCACGCTCAAGGATCAGGACCTCGAGGAAGCCGCGAGCACACGCCTGCTGGTGTATGCAGCGCTGCTGGTGCGCGACGGCATGGACCCGGTGACCGCCTGCCGGGCGGCGATCGTCGAGAGCCTGACCGACGACCCTGAAGTCGCCGATGCGCTGATGGAGGTGGTGTCGGCCACCTTCGGGCGCTGACACCCTCCCCGGGTCAATCGGCCTGAATCCATGTCCCCCCAGGAACCCGATCTCCTCAAGGAGCCGATGCCCGGCCCGCGCCTTGCGGTCCTCGCCGAGGCGCTGTTCCTTGCGAACCTGCTGATCGCGCCCGGGCTGGCCTTCCTCGTGTTGCTGGTGCTGTGGCGCCGACACCGCGACAGCGCACCGCTCGTCGTGCGCAACCACCTGCGCCAGACCGTCGTCGCGAGCATTTACGGCGGCGCGATGCTGGTCGGCGTCAGCGTCGGGATCTTCCTCCTCGGGGGAGTCGACGATCCGTGGTCGTGGGTGCTCGGCATCCTCTACTTCGTTTCCTTTCACGCCACGCTGGTGATCTTCGGCGTCGTCGGACTGAATCACGCGATTCTCGGCCGCAGCTGGCAGTACCCCTTCATCGGCCCGGATCTCTACGAGTAAGTCCATGAACGCCCCGCTTCCCTCCCTGCTGTCCGCGAATCCCGACGTCGAGGCGAAACCCGCCCGGCGCGTGATTCCTATCGCGAGCGCGAAGCCGATGGGCCACAACCGCACGCAGAAGAAGCGCATCGCCTTCCAGGTGGCCTTCTTCACGCTGTTCATCCTCGCCCCGGTGTTCGACATCCTCCGCTACGACCTCGACGCGGGCCATGCATGGCTGCTCGGCATGGAATGGCGGCTGGGCATGGACGACTTCCTCGCCGGGCGCATCGGCGCGCTCGAGGCGGGCGCGAACGTGATGCTCCGGCTGTTCGTCCCCATCGTCGTCGGCGCGGCGGCCTTCCTGTGGGTGTCGTGGAAATGGGGGCGCCTGTACTGCGGCTGGCTGTGCCCGCATTTCTCGGTCGTCGAAACGATCAACAAGCTGATGCAGAAGGCTTCCGGCAAGCCCAGCGTGTGGATCCGCGAGCCGCTGCCGCCGTGGAAGGCGGACGGCACGCCGTGGCGCGCGGACGCCCGCTGGTGGCTGGTCGTCGTGCCGGCAGCGGCGTTCTTCGCCTTCCTGTGGGCGGTCGTGTTCCTGACCTATCTGCTGCCGCCGGCGGAGATCTACGGCAATCTCTTCGGCGGCGAGCTCACGCGCAACCAGACGATCTTCCTGACGGCCGGCACCGCGGTGCTGTCGATCGAATTCCTGTTCGCACGGCACCTGTTCTGCCGCTACGCCTGCGCCGTCGGCCTGTTCCAGAGCCTGGCGTGGATGGGCAACCGCAAGGCGATGGTCGTCGGTTTCCAGCGCAAGCGCGCGGCCGACTGTGCGAGTTGCCTGCCGGACCGGCAGTCGGCCTGCGACGCCGTGTGCCCGATGCGGCTCACGCCGCGCAATATCAAGCGTCTGATGTTCACTTGCACGCAGTGCGCGCAGTGCGTCGAGGCCTGCGAGCAGAGCCAGCGCGACAACCCGCAGGGCCCGCTGCTGCAGTGGGTCAGCAACGAGGCCGCACGCCAGAACGAAGCCGGATTCCGCTCCGGCAAGGAACGCTAGCATGGAAGAAGCCGTAGGCAAGATCTGGCACCGTCTGGTCACCCGCGCCGCGGTCGGCAACCACCCCGAAGCGGTCGTACGGCTCAAGGACATCGAACGCACGGCGGGCGTGTTCTTCCGCGCGCTGGGGGGCGATCCGGGGCTGCGGGTGGCTGCGGCGACGAACGACGAACATGGTGCGCGGCGCGGCCTGCTCGCCCGCATCGCCGGCGCCGGCGACCGCGCGGCACGGGCGCGCATGGACCCATCCACGCTGCGGCTGCCGCCGGAGATCGACGCCTTTCCCGAGAGATCGCTGAACCGAGATCTCTACCTGTGGCTCGCCGCACTCGCCGCCGCACACGAGGGTCTGGAAGCCGACGGCGAGGACGAGGCCGACCGCGACTTCCGCCGCAACCAGTTCGCGACCTGCGCCGCGCTGCATGCGTGGCCGGGGCTCGTGCCGCGCTACCGGCGGCTGGTCGAGGCCTATCTGCCCAAGCGCCCCAAGCCGGAAAAGCTGCCGCCTCAGGAAGCCGAGCGCGAGCGCGCGATCCGGCGCGCGCTTGAAGCGCCGGGCACCGTGTTCGCGCTCCCTGCAGTGCCGCAGGGCACGCCGCCCGCTCACCCCGTACTGCTGTGGCTCACCGGATCGCTGGCCCCAACGGGAGGCGCGACCCGCCGCAGCGGCGCCGATCCCGAGCAGACCGCTGACGGAGGCCCGCCCGCCTTCGAGGAGTCCGAGCGCCGCGCCCACCGCGCCGAGCAGGTCGACATGCCGAAGGAAAAGAACGGCCTGCTGCTGATGTTCCGCGCCGAAAGCCTGCTCGCGATCGCGGAGTTCCTGCGCATCAACCGGCCTGCGGATGACGACCCCGATCCGAACGCGGCCGATGCGGCGCGGGACCTCGACCACCTTTCGCTCACGCAGGACAAGGAACGCGTCGCCTCCAAGGTGCGCTTCGATCTCGACCTTCCTTCTGCAGCCGAGGACGACATCGTGCTCGGCCCCGGCATTCCTCTGCCCGAATGGGATTACCGCAAGGGCGTGCTGCTGGAAGACCACGTGCGCCTGGCTGAACTCGCCGCACGCGATGCACAGCCCTGCCCGCTGCCCGAGCACCTGCGCCGCACCGCGAAACGCCTGCACCAGCAGTTTGCGGCGCTGCAACCGGGACGGCGCTGGATCAAGGCGCAGGTCGACGGCTCCGAGCTCGACGTCGACGCGGTCGTGCGCGCGCAGACGGACCGCGCCGTGGGCCGCCACCCCTCGGAGCAGCTCTGGCTGTCGCTGGAGAAACGCGAACGCGATCTCGCCTGCATGGTGCTCGCCGACCTTTCCCTGTCCACGGACAGCTGGGTGTCGAGCGAGGCGCGCGTCATCGACGTGATCCGCGACGCCCTGCTGCTCTTCGGCGAAGCGCTCGGTGCCACGGGCGACCGCTTCGCGATCGCCGGCTTCTCCTCCGTAAAGCGCAGCCAGTTGCGCTTCCATCGTCTGAAGGACTTCGGCGACCGCTTCGACGACCGCATCCGCGGCCGCATCAGCGCGATCAAACCCGGCTACTACACGCGCCTCGGCGCCGCGATCCGGCGCTCGAGCCAGATCCTCGCAGCCGAGCCGGCCGCGCGACGCATCCTCCTGATCCTGTCCGACGGCAAGCCCAACGACCTGGATCTCTACGAAGGCCGCTATGGCATCGAGGACACGCGCGTTGCCGTATCCGAGGCGCGCAAGCTCGGTCTCGTGCCCTTCTGCGTGACGATAGACCGCGAGGGCGCCGGCTACCTCCCGCACCTCTTCGGCCCGGCCGGCTATGCGGTGATCCGCAAACCGGAAGAACTGCCGGCACGCCTGCCGATGTTCTACGCTCAACTCACGCGGTGACGCCATGCCCGTGACCGAAACCGTGCGCGAGACATCGACCCCGCACACAATGGATCAGCCCGATACCGGACACCTGTGCCGCCTGCTGGCGCACGTCCCGCTTCTTGAAGGTCTCGACCCTGGGGAACTTGCCCGCTTCGCCCGCGGGGTGCGCGAACAGCACGTCGACAAGGGCGCCGTGCTGTTCCACCGCGGCGACCCCTGCCACGGCTTCCACCTCGTGCTGTGCGGCCAGATCAAGCTCGCCTTCACCTCCGCCGAAGGCCAGGAGAAGGTCATCGAGATCATGCGCCCCGGCCAGAGCTTCGGCGAAGCGGTGATGTTCATGGAAAAGCCCTACTTCGTCATGGCGCAGGCCCTCACCGACAGCCGGCTGCTGCACATCGCCAAGAGCGTGGTGTTCGAGGAGATGGACCGCGACCCCACGTTCTGCCGCCGCATCATCGCCGGCCTGTCGCAGCGCCTGCACCACCTCATCGCCGACGTCGAGACCTACTCCCTGCTCTCCGGCCGCGAGCGCATCGTCGGCTACCTGCTGCGCGAGGAGGAAAGCAGCGGCGAACCGGGCCTGTGCGGACGCGTGTCGATCCGCCTGCCGACCAGCAAGGGCACGATCGCCTCGCGGCTCAACCTCACGCAGGAACACTTCTCGCGCATCCTGCACGAACTGGCCGAGGCCGGCCTGATCGTCGTCGAGGGACGCACGATCCATATCCCGGACATCGAACGCCTGCGCACTACCGGCGCCCGCTACTGACACGCATGGCCGCAACGCGGCATCCCGCCGGGTCCGTGTCGAAAGTACTGGCGGCGCCTCGGGCCGTAATTGATAATTGATTCCCGTTCCCGCGCGAACCGACATCATGAGCGTCACCGACAGCTGGCAGGAATTCGCCGCATCGGCCGCAAGGCAGGCCAGCAATCTGCATGTCGCGTCGGTCAGCGACAAGGTGCACGAACTGCACCAGCGCGTCCACGAGCGCTATCCGACCATCGCACGCATCGCCGTGGCGCTGTACGACCCGGAAATGCGCCGACTCAAGACCTTCGTCGCCAGCAATGATCCGGGGATCTCTCCGCTGCACGGCTACGAGTGCCCGATCGACAGCGTTCCCTCGCTTCTGGCGATCGCCGACAGCGGACAGGCACGTGTCCTGAACGATCTGAGCAAACTGCCGGCCGGCGAGTCCACGCACTCGCGCTGGCTGCATCATGAAGGCTTCCTGTCCAGTCTCACGCTGCCGATCCGGCGCAGCGACCAACTGCTCGGCTTCCTGTTCTTCGACGCGCGTGAACGGGACGTATTCGCGGACTCCGTTGTCGCCGACCTGCTGCTCTACGGCCATCTCATCGGCATGATCGTGACGCAGGAACTCGCCACCGTGCAGATGCTCGTCGGCGGACTGCGGCTGGCGAGCCAGTTCGCCCACGTGCGCGACCTCGAAACCGGCGCCCACCTCGACCGCATGGCGCGCTACGCCCGTCTCATCGCACGCGTGATCGGCCCGTCGCACGGCAAGACCGACGACTACGCGGAAAACATCTTCCTGTTTTCCGCCCTGCATGACATCGGCAAGGTCGGCGTGCCCGACCGCATCCTGCTGAAGCCCGGCAAGCTAGACGACGCCGAACGCCGGGAAATGCGCGAGCATGTTGTCGTCGGCCTGCAGATGGCCGAACGGCTGATCAACGACTTCGGACTCGGGTCCCTCTCGAACATCGACATGCTGCGCAACATCGTCATCGCGCACCACGAACGCATGGACGGCAGCGGCTATCCGCACGGTCTCGCCGGCGACGCCATCCCGCTGGAAGCCCGCATCGTCGCCACCGCCGACGTCTTCGACGCTCTCGCCTGCGCGCGCAGCTACAAACCCGCCTGGACGCTGGACAACGCCTTCGAGGAAATCGAACGCATGTCGGGCACCCTGCTCTATGCACCTGCAGTACAGGCGCTGCTCGATTGCCGCGAAGAAGTCGAAGCCATCTATCAGCGCTTTCAGGACGCCAGCCTTACGCTATAATCCGGCCCGCGCCGGCATAGCTCAGTTGGTAGAGCAACCGCCTTGTAAGCGGTAGGTCATCTGTTCGAGTCAGATTGTCGGCACCAGTAGAATCAATAGCTTAAGCCAGTCTTCGGGGACTGGCTTTCTGCTTTTCAGGGTCCATGCAAGCCCTATGTAAGCACTTTTCGAGAATGCGGTCTCTTCGCAGCCGAAAACCCGCGGTCTGCGCTTGCTGAGGACGCGTCCCTTTCCATGGCCCCATGGAGATCCGGCCGTCGGGTGCAAACGCGACCGTTTGTCGCGTCTTGCCATTGCCAGGACGTCCAGGGAGCCATTCCACGCTGACTGCCCCGAAGGTCTCCAAGGCCTCGGAAATACCTCGCAGGTGCCATCCATTCCACCCCCTCGCGACATGGATTTCACCCTTGGCCATCTGAATGGCGAAATTCGGATAGCCATACGTGTCCCAATCGATTTGTGAAGCAGGGGGGAAGCGTGGGCCTCGTCGGCACGAAATCCCGCACGGACGAGAGTCGTCTAGAATCATGGTCAGCCATGATGCAATCTCCTGTATTGCGTTGTGGTCAGGGTCGGCTTGGTGTTCCACCACCGTGCCGGCCCGCTTGCCAGTTTCCGACTGGCGGCGGTGATGCTCGGTCAGGCCGCTTCGGCGTGCATCGGATGCACTTCCCGAGCGATACGCTCCCCCGCCACAGCCCCAACTTGTTTCAGGTCGTATGCGGTCTGTAGGTTCATCCAAAATTCCGGTGATGTGTCGAAGTAGCGCGCCAGACGCAGCGCGGTATCCGGGGTAATCGCGCGCCGCTCGCGCACCACGTCATTGATGCGCGGGGCCGGGACGTGCAATTCCATCGCGAGCGCGTTGGCGCTCATGCCGAGAGGGACCAAGTATTCTTCCCGCAGCACTTCGCCGGGGTGAATCGGGCGCATGTTGTTCGTTGCCATGTTCAAGACCTCAGTGGTAATCCACTATCTCGACGTTCGCGGGGCCCGAGGCTGTCCATTCGAAGCACACGCGCCACTGGTCGTTGATGCGAATGCTGTACTGCCCTGCCCTATCGCCAGCCAGCACCTCCAGGCGATTCCCCGGAGGGGAGCGCAAGTCCCTCAGCTCGAAGGCGGCATCAAGCATCTGCAGCTTGCGCTGTGCAACGGCCTCGATGTTCCGGAAGCGCTTGGGCTGTTGCCCTGAATACAGGGCGGCGGTGTCGGCGCACCGGAACGAGCGAATCGTCATGAATGAAGTCTATATCGTATTTCGTTAAACGTCTAGCGTTAAATTACTACCTACTGGAACAGTCGGAGAGCTGGCGATTGTTCCGCACTGGGTTGCCCAATACCGGCCTGTTCCAGAATCCAGCCTTCGATCTTCGTGTGCCACTGGCGCAGCAGGTCCAGGGGGCGGCGGCGGTAATGCTTTTCCACAATGGCACTCGGTTTATGCCCCATGATTTGCGCGGACACGCCCGCCGGGCACTCCATCCACTCAGCCAGCGTCCCAAAGGAGCGGCGTAGGCCATGCAGGGAGAGCGCGGGAAGACCGGCAGCAGTCCCGCTGAAAAACCTTGCAGGTAGGAAAGACAGTCTCCTGCCTCTAATATCGCACTGTCGTTATTATCGACTCCTTCATCGACACGCGTAAGTGCCTTGCACTGCCGCTGAAGCTCATTGCCGTCATCTTTCCCAAGCGCGACGCTTGTGGAGAGTAATAGGGCAACAAGCAGTGTCAACGCGAGTTTCATGGCTGTTCCGGTAGTACAGGACAGACCTTTGGCTACTGGCAGGTCATCATGTTCGCAAAGAACGAGCAAGTACGCGGACGGTTAAGCGTGTTCAACAGCTGGGCACCTCGAAAAACCTCGGGTCGCCCACTCTTGATAAAATTACGTTGTCCTGAAACCTGCTCTCGCCCGTCCTTATGAAACCGCGTAGCGCCATCAAGACCGACCTGTTCGCTGACGAACATCACCGCAAGAAGATCGACTCGCTGGGTGACCCGCTGACCGAGATCGAGTCGCACATCGACTTTGCGGCGTTGGCGGCCGAGGTTGATCGGGTGGCGCCGCGTCCGGTGAGTCCGCAGGGCGGCCGTCCGCCATATCCGACCGAGACGATGGTGCGCATCCTGGTGTTGAAGCGTCTGTACAACCTCTCGGACGAGCAGATGGAGTACCAGTTGCTCGACCGCATGAGCTACAAGCGCTTCTGCGGACTCGCGAACGCGACGAACGTCCCGGACCGCACCACCGTGTGGACCTTCGAGAACCGGATCGGCGAAGCGGGCGCGAAGGCCCTGTTCTACGGCGTCTCGGCGCAGTTGCTCCAGAAGGGGTTCATCGCGCGCGGCGGTCAGATCATCGACGCCACGCTGGTGCCGGCGCCCAAGCAGCACAACGGGCGCGGCGAGAAGGAACTGATCGAGCAAGGCGCGACGCCCGCCGACTGGAAGCCGGCGAAGCGGCGCCAGAAAGACATCGACGCGACCTGGACGAAGAAGCACGGCAAGAGCCACTTCGGCTACAAGTTGTCGATCAACGTCGACAAGAAATACAAGATCATCCGCCGGATCGAGACCGACACTGCCTCCACGCACGACAGCCAGCACTTTGACAACGTCTTCGACACGAACAACACGAGCCGCGATGTCTATGCTGATCGGGGCTACCCGTCCGAGGAGCGTGAAGCCTGGCTGAATGAGAACGGCCTTCGGAATCAGATCCAGCGGAAGGGCAAGCGCAACAAGCCGCTGTCTGAGTGCCAGCAGCGACGCAACAAACGCATCGCCAAGACGCGTGCGCGGGTCGAGCACGTGTTCGGGGCGCTCGAACAGATGGGCGGCAAACTGCTGCGTACCATCGGTCAGGCGCGAGCGAACTTTGCGATGACGATGATGGCGGCCTGCTACAACTTGAAGCGGCTGGTCTATTTCCAGGAGGCCGGAATCGAGGCCTTCTGACGCCCGAAATGGGCCGAATCGCCGGTGTCCGAGGCGATTCGAGGCAAAAACCGAGCGACACCGCGGGAAGAAGCGGTGATTTGTCGAAGGAACTGAACCGAATTCCGTCGCGGTCATCATTGCGCGGCGGGATTTACTGAAAACCTCGGGTTATTCGAGGTGCCCATCTGTTCGTCTACGAGTATTGGTTTGTGGATCATGGATCCCCTTTCAGTACGCCCAGTTCCGCCACTGTCCGTCTGACGTTGCGATCGGTCAGGCGTGCCGTTCCAGCCTCACCACGGCCCGGCTTCCCGTGGCCTCGGCATAACGCGCAAGGGTGCGCATGGATGGCATGGTGCGCCCGCTTTCGAGTCGGGCGATGGTCGACTGCTTCGTGTGCATCCGTTCCGCCAGTTCGGCTTGGGTCAGGCCGGCGCGGGTGCGGGCCGCGATGAGTTCTCGGGCAATGTCGAACTCCTGGGCTTGCGCCTCGTATTCCTCGCGGACCTCGGGATTCGCCAAGATGCGAGCTTTCAGGGTAGCAAGGTCCGTCATCGTTCAAACTCCGCAATCACGCGCCGCAGGCATCGCACCGACCGGCGAGCAATTCACCGGGACACACCGGTTGTGCGTGGTCGTCATGTCGAAAGCGCGTCGGTCAGGCTGCGAGTAGTTCAGGAGCGCGCTTCACTGCGGGGATGCCTGCACTACGCGCCTTCGAGAGGTCATAAGCAGCCTGCTGGCCGAGCCACACATCCGCGCGACCACCATTTTCGACGCCGAGCCAAGCCTCGATACGCAGCGCCATTTCCGGCGAGATGGCGGCGCGGCAGTTCAGCACACGCGACAGCGCGGCGCGCGTCACTCCAAGTTGCCCGGCGGCTTCCGTAACGGTCAGCCCGAGAGCCGGCAGCACGTCCTCGCGCAAGGTTTCGCCGGGATGCGGCGGGTTGTGCATGGTCGTCATTTCACTTTTCCTCAGTGGTAGTCCTGGTAATCCACCACAACGGCGTCCTCGCCCTCGAATCGGAACGTCAGGCGCCAATTGCCATTCACTGTGACGGCATAGTGACCGGCAAGGTCACCCGCAAGCGGGTGAAGTCGCCATCCCGGCACATTCATATCCTCCGGCGCGCGGGCCAGATCCAGCCTCACAAGCAGGCGCTGAAGCTTCGGCGCGTGATGTGGTTGTATCCCTGCCTTGCTGCCGTTCTCAAAGAACGCCTGCAGCCCCTTGTGGGCAAAGCTCTTTATCATGGGCAAGTGTATAGCGTAGCGTTTCGGTTATCAACATCAAGCCACGACGGTCAGGCGCGGACCTTCTGTCGTCTCGCCGGGCTGTTCGATACCGGCTTGTTCAAGAATCCATCCTTCGATCTTGCTCGGCATGTCGTAGCAATTGTTGCCACTGGCTTCAGCAGGTGGAACGTGGTGTTGAACGGACTCAGCGCCACCAATGAATGCTGTGTAGATATTATCGCATCGCCTTCCAGTCACGATGACGAACGGGTCTGACCACCGGCCGTGGCCGAGGAACGTGGCTTTCGCTGTCGCTCACGCTTGCCGCCGGGAAGCGGGACACGAAGCAGGCGCAACGCAAGGGTGAAACACGCGTCGTACTCACCCGGTACGCACGACCGGTATGCTGCTATCCGACGCCCTTCAGCCGGCGAGCAGTCTTCGCCTCAGTGCCCCTGCACCGCCTGGACGTGCGCCGAGCGCCACGCCGCGAACGCCTCGGCGCGGATCGGCTCGCTGATGACGTATCCCTGGGCAACGTCGCACCCCTGCGCCGACAGGTGTTCCCAGCCGGCGCGGTCCTCGACGCCCTCCGCGACGACCTCGAGGTCGAGATCGTGGGCGAGATCGATCGTCGACCGGACGATGACGTCGGAATCGTTGTCCGACAGCATGTCCTGCACGAAGGACTTGTCGATCTTGATCGCGTCGACTGGCAGCTTCTGCAGGTAGGCGAGCGACGAGTAGCCGGTGCCGAAGTCGTCGATGAACAATGCGCTGCCGAGATCCTTCAGTCGCTGCAGGGACTCCCGGCTGCCCTGCGGATCCTGCATCAGTGCGCTTTCGGTCAGTTCGAACTGCACGTCTTCAGGATCCGCACCCCAGGTGGCGAAATGATTGCGCACACGCTCGATCAGCTTGGGATCGCGCAGGTCGCGCGCGGAAAGATTCACCGCGACCGGCATGCTGAGCCCTTCCTGGCGCCAGACATAGCTCTGGCGGAAGGCGGCCTGCATGACCCAGTCGGTCAGCGGGCTGATGAGCCCGCTGTGCTCGGCGAGGGCGATGAACTCGTTCGGCCAGAGGGTGCCGCGTTGCGGATGCTCCCATCGCACCAGCGCCTCGACGCCGCAGACTTCGCCGTCGGAGAAGCGGGCCTTGGGCTGGCAGTAGAGCCGCATCTCACCGTGGTCGATCGCACGATGCAGGTCGCCGATCAGTGCCAGCCGCCGCGCACATTCGCGGTCGCGCCCGCCGGTATAGAGCGCATGCCCCTGCCCTTGCTGTCGGGCTTGGTGCATCGCGACGTTCGCGCGGCGAATCAGGACGTCGGCCTCGGTGCCGTGGCCGGGGAAGACTGCGATGCCGATACTGCCGCCTGAGTCGAGCATGATCTCGCCGATCGCGACCGGCTCGAGCAGTTCGGTCAGCAGGCGCTGCGCCGTGCGCGACGCACTGGCCGCATCCGCATGCGGTAGCAGGATGGCGAATTCCGACTCGCCGACGCGGGCGATGCCGGAGGTATCGGAAACGACTCGCCGGACGCGCGCGGTGATCTCGCACAGCATTGCGTCGCCCTGCTGGTAGCCGAGGGTTTCATTGACCTCCTGGAAATGGTTCACACCCAGCATCAGCAAAGCCAAGGGGCCGTTGCGCGCCTTTGCGGCGTCGATTTCGGCGACGAGCCGCATGCGCAAGCGCCAGCGGTTCGGCAGGCCGGTCAGGGCATCCTCCTCGGCCATCCGCTTGATCGTTTCCTGCGCCTGTCGGCTCCTTTCGTGCAGGCGCAGCGTCGCGATGCCGAAGGCAAGGTCGTCGGCGAGTTCGCCGAGCAGGTCGGCTTCGGCCTCGTCGAACGCGTCCTCCTCGCTGGCAGCGATCGTGAGATTGCCCAGAACCTCGCCTCCCTGCCGCAAAGGAAAGGCGCTGATCGCAGCGATGCCCCGCCGCAGGTCTTCGTCGCGCCACGGGGCAAGGTCTTCGTCCTTCCGGATGCTACGGCCGATGCTGGGCTGCCCGGTGCGGATCGCCACGCCGGTGGCGCCGCGTCCGCGTTCGCCTTCGCCCCATGTGAGCCGCTGCCAGTCGAGGAACTCGCGATCGATGCCGTGATGGGCCATGATCGCCACGCTCTTCGCTTCATCGTGCTGCGCGTAGCCGACCCACGCGAATCGATAGCCGCCATCCTCGACGATGATGCGACAGATGTCCTGCAGCAGCGCATGCTCCTCGGTGGCGCGTACCAGCGCGCGGTTGACCGCACTGAGCGTCTTGCGCGCACGATTGACGCGACGCAAGGCCTGCTCGACCGCGGCGTGGTGCTGGATCCGCCGAACGATGCCGATGCCGTAGGCAAGACCGTTGGCCGCCTCCTGAAGCAGATCGAGCGCCTCGGCGCTGAAGGGATCGTTGCGGTCGCATCCAATCTGCAAGGTTCCCAGCACTTCCGGGCCATCGCGCAGCGGCAGGATGGCGACAGTCACCGTGTTCCCTGCCGGGACCAGGAACGGCCGTCCGGAACGCAGCGCATCGCGCGCGCCCTCGCCCCATGCAGAATCGTCGCGGCCCGGCTCCCCGTCGCCGACTTCGTCCGCTGCGTCCGGTACGCAGGACGCGACGCATCGCAGCGTGTGGCATTCGCCGTCTGCGTGACTGATCGATGCAGAGCGATAACCGGCCGCTTCGACGATGGCCCGGCAGACGTCATCGAGCAACCGAAGTTCATCCGTCGCCGTACGCACGGCCGCATGGATCACGTGCAGCGCGATCAAGGCCTTGGCTGGCGCCCCCCCTTGCGCGGGACGAGGCATCGCAGCCACTCCATCCTCACCCGACAATTGTCTGTCTCTCATGATGGCAAGCCTCTGATGAGCCGCTGACCGCGCCCTGCATCGTTACGCGAGCGCGAAATTTAGACAGTGCGCCGGGACCAAGGTTGATGCGGCGCGGGAATGGCTTGCACCATGCGGGGGATCGTTGCGCTCGCCCCCATTCGGGCCGCGTCGTCCGCACTCAGAGCTTGTAGCCGATCTGCCGCAACAGCTGCTTGCGCGCGCCGATCTTCTGCTCGTCCTCGACGCCGAGCGGCGGGAAACCGTCGACGACCCCGATGATGCCGCGCCCCTGACCGGTTTCGGCGAGCAGGACTTCGACCGGATTCGAGGTCGCGCAGAAGATGCGGCACACCTCGGGCACCTGTTTGATCGCGTTGAGGACGTTCAACGGGTAGTAGCCTTCGCCGAGGAAGACGAGGAAGCAGTGCCCCGCACCGATCGCCTGCGCATTGGTCTGCGCGAGCGCGATCATCGCGGCGTCGGTACCCGACCAGCGCACGAGGCGATCACCCGATGCCTCGCAGAATGCGACACCGAAACGTATCCCCGGCACGGTATTCACCAGTGCTTCGTGGATGTCTTCGACCGACTTGATGAAATGCGTCTGGCCGAGGATGAAATTGATGGTTTCGGGTTTGTCGATTCTTACCGCGACCAGATTCATGATGGGTTTTCTCCTCGCGAGCCGCCACCCGGCAGCGCCGGGCAACGACGGTGGGTCTGCGGGTGACCGACATCTTCACCATAGCATCCAGCGGCTCCTCGCGCGGCTGTGCGGCACGCGCCGCGCAGACGACATCCTGGCCCCGCCGTCACGAGCCGAGCGGGCTCAGGGCCGGGTCGCGGCGGACAACGCCGCGGCCTTCGCGCCGACGTCGCCGAGAACCTGTGACTGCCACGCGATGATCGTGCTGACCAATGCAAGCGTGAGCAGCACCGCGTCGAGCGACCCGAAGCTCGCGACGCGGCCGAGCAGCACCGGGCCCACCAGTCCGCCGAGCGCGCCGAGACCCGCGATCAGCGCCAAGGCTTCGCCCCCCATGCGGCCGGCGACGGAGAAGATCACCGGGGCGGCCGCGGCAAGCCCCAGGCCGGTCACGGCGAAGGCGAGCAAGGCGACCGGCAGCTGATGGAGCCACGCCGCCAGCGCGAGCGAGATCGCACACGCGATCGCCCCCGTGCGGACGATGCGCTGGGCGCCGTGGCGCGTGACGAGCCCGTCCGAGAACAGGCGGCCGACGGCCATCGCGCCGGAAAACAGCGCCAGGCCGATGCCCGACAGACTCTCGCTGGCCTTCAGGCTCTGGTTCAGATACACGGACGCCCAGCCCATGACGCCACTCTCGAGCACCGTGCACCAGCAGAACAGCAGACCAAGGCCGAGCCAGGAATCGGGGGCGTGATGCACGGCGACCGGAGCCCTTGATCCGGTGGCTTCCGCTTCCAGCGTCACCGCGGCCGCGCGGTGGATCAACGCAGCGACGAGGCCGACGGCGGCCATGTGCAGCGGCAGGCTGACGGACAGCGCCGCCAGCAGGCTGCTGATGAAGGCCGACAGCACGCTTCCGATGAAGAAGGTGGCGTGCAGGCGGCCCATCATGCGCGTACCGCGATGCAGTTCCCACTGCGCGGCCTGCTGGTTGATGGCGACGCTGACGCCGTTGTAGATCACGCCCTGCGCGAAGAGTCCCGCGAGCAGGCCGGGGAGTCCGGGCAGCCAGGGGATCGCCGCCAGAGCTATGCCGCCGACGGTGCCGAATCGGTGCAGCATCACGCGACTGCCCCAGCGGGCGAGCAGCCAGCGGTTGAGCGGATAGGCCAGCACGCCGCCGAGCCCGCCGGCGAACAGCGCCCAGCCCCACTCGGCGTTGTCGAGACCCCAGCGGTGGTAGAACTCCGGCTGCCGCGTCATCAGCACGCTGCCGACGCCGCCCAGCGCGGCAAAACCCGTGACCAGCGCCCACAGGGGGCCGGCAAGGAACTTCAACATGATGTCCTCATTGCGGAATTGGACCGTCGGGATCGATACGGTCCGGTGCTCAGGCGCTGACGCGGGGTTCGTCGAGCTCGAAGCGTTCGATGAAGTCGCGCACGACCCCGTTCGTCCAGCCGAAGCCGTCCTGCACCGGGTACTCGCCGCCGCCGGCATCGAGGCGCATGTCGCACACGTCGTACTTTTCCATCAACTTGCCGGTGCGGCGCCAGACGCGGTCGGCGAGTCCGACGAAGCGCGTGGCGATGTCGCGCGCGAGCGCGTCATCGCCATGATCGAGCAGGCCCTGCACCGTCACCCACTGCAGCGGCGCCCAACCGTTCGGCGAATCCCATTGCTCGGGCGAATCGGAAAGCGTCGTCACGACGCCACCGGGTCGCAGGAAGCGCTCGTCGACCTGCTGCGCGACGCTGCGCGCCTGCGCCTCGTCGGCGACGCCGCAGTACAGCGGAAACGCGCCGGCGAGCGTCCAGCATGCGGTGCGGCGTCCGTCGCGCCACGCGTAATCGAAGAACCAGCCCTGCTCGGCGTCCCAGCAGTACTTGACGATCGCCTCGCGCCGCCGCGCGGCCGCCCGATGGTAGTCGACGGCACGATCCTCGCCGCCCCGCGCGAGCCACTCGCCGAGCATGCACTCGACGCCGTACAGCAGGCAGTTCAGGTCGACCGGGATCAGATCGGTGGTGCGGATGCTCTCCAGCCGACCGCCCTCGTCGCACCAGCGGCTGCTGAAATCCCAACCGGATTCGGCGCCCGCGCGGAGGTTGCGATACAACTCGTCCTGACGCTCCGGGGCGGCCCGTGCGAAAAGCTCGACATCCTCGGCGAAGGACTCCTCGCGCGGCGTGTTGCGTTCGTCCCAGTAGCGATTCAGGATCGACCCGTCGGCGAGGCGCACCGTGTGGCGGTCGGGCATCGCACGGCCGGTGTGCGGCGCGGGTGACCTCGCCATCCACCAGGCGTACTCGCGCTCCAGTTGTGGCAGGCATGACCGGATCGCGTCGAAGCCTTGTTCCCGTTCGAGCAGGCGCAGCATGAAGGCGAACATCGGCGGTTGCGAGCGACTCAGGAAATAGCTGCGGTTGCCGTTCGGGATGTGCCCGTGGTGATCGATGAGCCACGCGAAGTTGCGGATCATGCTCTCGACCAGATCGATGCGGCCCGATGCCACGAGCCCCTGCATCGTGAAGTAGCTGTCCCAGTAGTAGATTTCGCGGAAACGCCCGCCGGGTACGACGTAGGGATTGGGCAGCGGAATCAGCGAACCGGGCCGCGCGTCGGCGGGGTCGGTGTCGGTGTCGGTGTCGCGCGTCAGCGTCGTCCACAACTGGTCGATGTGCGCGGCGAGGCTTTCTGCGGGCGCGGCGGCCGGCGCGGGCACCTTCTCGCCGCCCTGCCCCGGCAGCGCAAAGTGCCTGCGCACGAACTCGCCGAGCACGCGGCTGAACTCGGCCTCGATCGCGGCGGAGTCCGCCAGCGGAAGGCTGTCCGGAAAGGTTTTGGAGTCCTCGAAAATGCGGGCGCGCTGCACTGCCTCGAAAAGCGCGCCGGAAGTCTGCAGGTGCTGGTCGGTCACTTCTGATCCTTTGCCCGAGAGCAGTGGCCCCGAGGGTTTGCGTAGGGCGGGAGGAGCCAAAGGCGCATCCCGCCGTTCAGCCGCTGAGTGGCGGGATGCGCTTCGCTTTCCCGCCCTACAATTCATCGCGGGAGCCAGAACGGCTGAGCCGAAGGCCTTATCCGCCCAACGGAGCGGCTTTCAATGCACCACGTTCGTGCGCATCGGTTCGGCGAAAGTGATCGGCGGTGCGTCGATGCCCGGGACCCGGCCTGCGCCGTTGCCCGTGGCGCGGCGCGCGAAGGCCTTGCCGGTTTCGTCGAACAGGTGGCAGTGCTCCGGCGGAAGCGAGTAGCCGACCGTCTCGCCGGCCGCGATGTCCGAGCGGCGCGAATTGCGTACGACCCACGGTTCGCCGAGGTTGCCGCTGTCGAGGTAGTGGTAGGTCTCGTTGCCCATGTGCTCGACGAAGAGCACGTCGGCGAGGTAAGGCGCATCGGCGACGGTGCCCCACTCGATGTGCTCGGGGCGGATGCCCAGCTTGACCTTGGTCCCTTCGGCGCTCGCGGGTGTCGCGATCGGCACCGTCAGCTGCTTGCCGTGCCACAGCCTCACGACGCTTTCGGTATCGCCGGCGCTGACCAGCGTACCGGGCAGCAGGTTCATCTTGGGCGAGCCGATGAACTGCGCCACGAACTCGTTCGCCGGGTGGTCATAGAGCTCCAGCGGCGTGCCGACCTGCTCGACGTTGCCACGGTTGAGCACGACGATGCGCTGCGCGAGCGTCATCGCCTCGACCTGGTCGTGGGTCACGTAGATGATGGTCGATTTCAGGCGGCGGTGCAGCGCGGCGATCTCCATACGCATCTGCACGCGCAGCGCGGCGTCGAGGTTCGACAGCGGCTCGTCGAAGAGGAAGAGCTTGGGCTCGCGCGCGATGGCGCGGCCGATCGCGACGCGCTGGCGCTGGCCGCCGGAGAGGTCCTTCGGCCGGCGCTGCAAGAGCGGCTCGAGCTGGAGGATGCGGGCGCTCTCCTCCACGCGGCGCGCGATCTCGTCCTTAGGCAGCTTCGCGAGCTGCAGGCCGAAGGCCATGTTTTCGTACACGCTCATGTGCGGATACAGCGCGTAGGACTGGAACACCATGCCGATGCCGCGCTCGGACGGCGTGTCGTCATTCACGCGGGTGCCGTCGATGTACATGTTGCCGCCGGAGATGTCCTCCAGGCCGGCGATCATCCGCAGCAGCGTCGACTTGCCGCAGCCGGACGGGCCGACGATGACGACGAATTCGCCGCTGTTGACCTGCAGGTCGATCGCCTTGATGACCTGGGCCGCATCGCCGTAGCGCTTGTTGAGTTTCTCGAGAGTCAGTTGAGCCATGATCTTTCATCCTTGATGAGCGAGGCGGTCCGCTGCGGGCACGCCGGATTTCGTAGGGCGGGAGGAGCGCAGCGTATCCCGCCACTGGGCGGCTGAATGGCGGGATACGCTTTCAGCTCCTCCCGCCCTACGGGGCATCGCAATTCACGCATCGTGTCTCACCCCTTCACGGCGCCGGCGGTGAGGCCGCTGACGATGCGCTTCTGGAAGATCAGCACCAGCACGATGATCGGGATCGTCACGACCACCGACGCCGCCATGATGTGCCCCCACGGCAGTTCGTACTGCGAGGCGCCCTGCAGCATGCCGATGGCGACCGGCACGGTGCGGTTCTCGTTGGAGATGATGAAGGTCAGCGCGAACATGAACTCGTTCCACGCGCCGATGAAGGCGAGCAGCCCGGTCGTGACCAGCGACGGCCCCATGATGGGCGCGAACACCTTGGTGATGATTACCCACAGGCTCGCGCCATCGACGATCGCGGCCTCCTCCAGCTCCACCGGCAGTGAGCGCATGAAGGTCGTCAGCACCCACACCGTGAAGGGCAGCGAGAAGGTCGTGTAGGACAGGATCAGCGAGCCGATCGAGTCGTACAGGCCGAGGAAGCGCACCAGCTCGAACATCCCCGACAGCACCGCGACCTGCGGGAACATCGACACGCACAGGATCGTGAAGAGGATGTACTTGCGCCCGCGGAAGCGCACCCGGGCCAGCGCGAAGGCCGCCGTGATCGACACCAGCAGGCAGATCCCGACCGTCACCGTCGCGACGAGGAAGGAGTTCAGCAGGCTGCGACCAACGCCGTTCTCGCCCAGCGCATTGACGTAGTTCTCCCAGTGGAAGGTCGTCGGCAGATAGCTCGTCAGGAAGAGGTCCTGCCCCGTGCGCAGCGAGGTCAGGATCGCGTTGTAGAACGGGAACACGCAGATCATGCTGACGACGAGCGCCGCCAGGTAGATCCAGAATTTCGCGCCCAGCGCTCTTTGTTGGCGTGTGAGTTTCATTCCCGTGTCTCCTTGCCTTCGTGGCTGAAGCGGTTGATCCACAGGAAGCAAGCGGCGATGCCTGCGACCATCATGAACACCAGCACCGATGCGGCCGAGCCGACGCCCATCTCCTGGAAGGACACCATCTGCTCGCGGGCGTAGCCGGAGATCGAGATCGTCGCCTCGCTGTTGGAGGTCAGCACGTAGATCAGGTCGAACACGCGCAGCGCATCCATCACGCGGAAGATCAGTGCGACGATCATCGCCGGCATGATCAGCGGCAGCGTGATGCGGCGGAAACGCTGCCACGCGGTCGCGCCATCGACGCGCGCCGCCTCGTAGAGGTCGGACGGGATCATCTGCAGCGCAGCGAGGAGCATCAGCGCCATGAAGGGCACCGTCTTCCACACGTCGGCGATCACCACCGCCCACATCGACAGCGTCGGCTCGGCGATCCACGCGAGCGGCGTCTCGATCAGGCCGACGCGCAGCAGGAGGTCGTTGATCACGCCGTACTGGTCGTGGAACATCCAGCCCCACATCTTCGCCGTGACGATGGTCGGAATCGCCCAGGGCACCAGGATTGCCGCGCGTACGAGGCCCTGACCGCGGAACTTCTCGTTCATCAGCAGCGCGAGGAGCATGCCGAAGAAGAGCTCCAGCGACACGGAGCAAGCCGTGAACCACAGCGTGTTGCCGACCGCCTGCCACCACAGCGGATCGGCGAGCACGCCGAAGCTGTCACCGTCGGCGAAGTCGAGGTAGTTGGCGAACCCGACGAAGTTGTACTCCTCGGGGGTGTCCATCGCGGCGTTGGTGAAGCTGTAGAACAGCGTGCGCAGCAGCGGCCAGCCGGCGACGGCGAACAGCAGGATCAAGGCCGGCGCGACCAGCAGCCAGGCGGCACGGGCGCGGCGCTGCTGCAGGCTGCGCTTGCCTTTGGCCGCCGGCGGGGGGGCCATGGCTGCCGCGGCGGACGCGGGCAGCAGGCCTTCGGGGGTGTGACTCATGACGTTTCCTCCAGTGGCTCGATGGGCATCCGTCGCGATCCGGCCCTTCGACTCGTTATAGCCGCGGGCCGGGCATGCTGCGGTGCCGGGGGGCCGGACGCTGGGCGATCCGGCCGCCCCGCGTTACGGATGCCGGATCGGTGCGCCGATCCTTACTTCCACTCGCGGCCCTTGATGCGCTTGAGCTTGTCTTCCAGATCGGCCACCGCCTGCTCGCCGGTCGCACGACCGCTCAGCACGTCATAGCCGGCGTTGAACATCGCCTTCGACACCTTGGGGAACTGCGAGCGCGTCGGGGTCGAGGGGCGCGGCACGGCGTTCGCGAACACGTCCTTGAATTCCGCGAGGTACGGCGCCTTGGCCTGCACTTCCGCATCCTGGTAGGTATCGACGCGCGCCGGCGGAATGCCCAGCAGCATGAAGGCACGCTTCTGCGAGTCCGATTCGGACAGGATGCGCACCAGCTTCACCGCAGCGTCCGGGTTCTTCGAATAGGTGCTCACGCCCCACTGCCAGCCACCCAGCGTCGCGGCATGCAGGCCGTCCTCGCCGCCCTTGGGGATCGGCAGCACGCCGACCTTGCCCTTGACCGGGCTGGTGGCGTCCTGCGTCAGCAGGTAGGCGTAAGGCCAGTTGCGCATGAAGAGCGCGTCGCCGTTCTGGAACACCGCGCGCGACTCCTCCTCCTGGTAGCCCATCACGCCCTTCGGCGCGATCGTGCCGACCCAGCTCGCCGCAGTGTTCAGCGCCTTGGCGGCCTTCGGGTTGTTGATCGTCACGTTGCCCGCGGTGTCGACGAAAGTGCCGCCGTTGTAGGACGCAACCCACTCCATCACGTCGCAGGAGAGGCCCTCGTAGGCCTTGCCCTGGAACACGAAGCCCCAGAAGTTCTTCTGCCCCGCGTCGCGCTCGGCCTTCTGGATCTTCGTTGCGATGCGGGTCAAGTCTTCCCAGGTCCTGGGCGGTTGCTCCTTGTACTTTTCCAGCAGGTCCTTGCGGTAGTACATCATTCCGGCATCGACCTGCGCCGGTACGGCCTTGATCCGGCCGCTGACGATGTTGTTCTTCCAGTTGTTCGGGAAGAAGGCCGGCTCGAGGTCCTTCACCTTGTCGGTCAGGTCGAGCAGATGCTTGTCGAGCAGGCCGACCCAGATCACGTCGATCGACAGCACATCGACCGCGTTGCCGTCCTTCGCGGCGAAGATCTGCTGGTACAGCGCGAGCTTTTCGTCGGACGCGGCGGGCATCTCGACGAATTCGAGCTTGTGCGTCGTTTCCTTCTCGAAGCGCTGCTTGATGTGCTCACAGAAGGGCTTCATCGCCCCCGAGATGTTGCACGCCATCTTCAGCGTGTCGGCGTGGGCCGCGGGAAGTGCCCCGAACAACAGCGCGGCAAGCGCGGCGGGTAGCAGTTTTTTCATGATGGTGTCTCCTCCGTAATCTTCAGTTTCGGTAGTGTGTGTTCGGTGCCGGTTCAGCTCACGCGATAGACGCGGGCTTCAAACGGGCGCAGTGTTGCCCGGCGGGTGTCTTCATGCGGCGCGACCGCGTAGTTCGCGAGCAGCAGGTCGGCATGGCGCAGCGCGAAGCCGTCATGCTCGCAACGGACCTCCTCGGGCGACAGGTTCGTGATGACGACGATCTGCTCGCTGCCCAGCGTGCGCGTGTAGGCGTAGATCTGCGGATCGTTTTCCATCAGCAGCGCGTAGCGGCCATACACCAGCACCGGCTCGGCCTTGCGCAGCGCGATCAGCCGGCGGTAGTAGTTCAGGACCGACTCGGGGTCGGCTTCCTGTTGCGCGACGTTGATCGCCGGGAAGTTCGGATTCACCTTCAACCACGGCGTGCCGCTCGTGAAGCCCGCGCTCGGCGATGCGTCCCATTGCATCGGCGTGCGTGAGTTGTCGCGCGAGGTGACCGCCAGCGCGGCGACGATGTCCTCCGCCGGCACGCCCTTGGCGCGCTGCAGCGCGAACTCGTTCTTCGCGAAGACGTCGTTGAAGTCCTCGATACCGTCGAAGCGGGTGTTGGTCATCCCGATCTCCTGGCCCTGATAGATGAAGGGCGTGCCTTCCATCAGGAAGTACATCGTCGCCAGCGAGGTCGCGCTCTCGCGCCAGTAGTGCTCGACGTCGCCCCACTTCGACACGATGCGCGGGATGTCGTGGTTCTCGAGGTACAGGGCATTCCAGCCGACCTGGTGCAGCGTGCCCTGCCAGCGGGAGAAGATGCGCTTGAGCTTGACGAGGTTCGGCAGGGCGTGCGGCTCCTTCGCCCAAAGCGTAACGCCCGGTCCCGCAGCGCCCCCGCCAATGTGCTCGAACTGGAAGATCATGTTCAGCCGCTGGTGCCCGGCGCCCACCCAGTCCCGCGCCTGCACGGCCGACACGCCGTTGGCCTCGCCCACCGTCATGATGTCGTAATCGGCGAAGCTGTTCTGGCACAGGTTGTCCATGTAGTCGAGCACGCCGTCGACGTTCATGTGCATGTCAAAGCTCGGCACGTAGTCCAGCCCTTCCGGGTTGGGCAGATCGGGCAGGCCCGGCACCTTCTTCATGTGGCTCACCGCGTCGAGGCGGTAGCCGTCGATGCCCTTGTCCAGCCACCAGCGCACCATGTCGTTGATCGCGGTACGCACCTCAGGGTTCTCCCAGTTCAGGTCGGGCTGGCGCGTCGAGAACAGGTGCAGGAAGTACTGGCCGGTCGTCTCGTCGTACTTCCACGCCGAACCCTTGAAGATGCTTTCCCAGTTGTTCGGCTCGCGCCCATCCTTGCCGTCGCGCCACACGTACCAGTCGCGCTTGGGGTTGTCCTTCGACGAGCGCGACTCGATGAACCACGCGTGCTCGTCGCTGGTGTGATTGACCACCAGATCGAGGATCAGGCGCATGCCGCGGGCGTGCACCTCTTCCAGCAAGCGGTCGAAGTCGGCCATCGTGCCGAACTCGTCCATGATCGCCTGGTAGTCGGCGATGTCGTAGCCGTTGTCGTCGTTGGGCGACTTGTACATCGGGCAGATCCAGATCACGTCGATCCCGAGCGCCTTCAGGTAGTCGAGGCGTGCGGTGATGCCATTCAGGTCGCCGATGCCGTCACCGTTGGAGTCCATGAAACTGCGCGGGTAGATCTGGTAGGCGACCGACTCCTTCCACCACTGCGTTTTCACCGTCTTTTTGTCTTGTGCTGTCATTGGGGGATTCCTCTCGTCAGGCCGCCCGCGCGTCGAGCGCGATGGCGAAGGATTCGTAGGGGCGCAACGCGAGGCGTTCGCCGAGTTCGCTGCACGCTTCGTAATTGCTCACGAGGCATTCGCCCTTGAGCCCGCGCAGTCCGGCCGGCAGTTCCAGCGCGACCGGCTCGGCGGAAAAGTTGTTGATGACGACGATGTGCTCGTCACCGAGACGCCGTTCGTAGGCGAACACCTGCGCATGCGCCTCGAAGAGCGGACGGTAGTCGCCATGCACGATGACCGGGCACGCCTTGCGCAGCGCGATCAGGCGGCGGTAGTGATGGAAGATCGAGGCCGGATCATTGACCGCGGCGGCGGCGTTGATTTCGCGGTAGTTGGGATTCACCTTGAGCCAGGGCTTGCCGCAGGAGAAGCCGGCGTTGTCGCTCGCGTCCCACTGCATCGGCGTGCGTGCGTTGTCGCGGCCGTTGGCATGGATGCCTTCCATCATCGCCGCGTGCGACACGCCCGCGGCGATGCGCTCGCGGTACAGGTTCAGCGACTCGATGTCCTGATAATCGTCGATCGACTCGAAGCGCACGTTGGTCATGCCGATTTCCTCGCCCTGATAGACGTAGGGCGTGCCCTTCAGGAAATGCAGCGCGGTCGCGAGCATCTTCGCGGATTCGACGCGATAGCGGCCTGGGTCGCCGTATTTCGACACCGCGCGCGGCAGGTCGTGGTTGCACCAGAACAGCGAATTCCAGCCGGTGTCGGCGAGCGCCGTCTGCCACTTCGTGATCACCCGCTTGAACTCGCGCAGATCGAAGGCGCGCGGCTTCCACTTGCCCTCAATCGGGTCGTGCGTGATCGTGATGTGCTCGAACTGGAACACCATCGACAGCTCGTGGCGCAGCGGGTCGGAGTAGAGCTTCGCGATCTCGGGCGTCGCGCTCCACGCCTCGCCGACGGTCAGCACGTCGCGATTTCCGAAGGTCGCGGCATTCATCTCCCGCAGCAATGAATGGAGGCGCGGGCCGTTGGTCGTGATGCCGGCATCGACGTCCTTGCCGATCAGGTCGATCACGTCCATGCGGAAGCCGCCGATGCCGCGGTCGAGCCACCAGTTCATCATGCGATGCACCTCGTCCTGCACCTTGGAGTTCGCCCAGTTCAGGTCCGGCTGACGCTTCGAGAACAGGTGAAAGTAGTACTCGCCGGTCGCCGCGTCGAACTCCCAGGCGCTGCCGCCGAAGTACGAGCGCTGCTCGTCCGGCGCGGAGCCGTCGGCGCGCGGCGCACGCCAGATGTAATAGTCGCGGTACGAGTTGTCCTTCGACTTCTTCGCCTCGACGAACCACGGATGCTCGTCGGACGTGTGATTGACGACCAGATCCATGACGATGCGGATGTCGCGCCGCGCGGCTTCCGCGATCAGCGTGTCCATCTCGGCGAGCGTGCCGAACTCCGGCGCGATGTCGCAGTAGTCCGAGATGTCGTAGCCGTTGTCGTCCATCGGCGAACGGAACACCGGCGACAGCCAGATCACGTTGATGCCCAGCGTCTGCAGGTAATCCAGTTTGCCGATGATGCCGGCGAGGTCACCGATACCGTCCCCGTTCGCGTCGCAGAAGCTGCGCGGGTAGATCTGATACACCACGGCGTCGTGCCACCACTTCGTTTCCAAGATCAGGCTCCTCGCTTGTTGCCGCCCTGCCGTTCCACACTCCGGGGGCATCGAAAGGCGGCAGGTGATGAATTTTTCTGATGAACTCATAAAATCTTCCAAAGCGGTTTGGATCGTAATCCGAAGCGCTTTGGATGTAAACTGTTTTTTGTGCTCACGATGTGGTTCCCAGAACTCGTTAGACTGAGGTCATGACGCGGGCCATCCGGAAACGGCCCATCGATGCCCGATACGGGCGGAAGGAATGCGGATGAAGGTGAATCTGAAAATGCTGTCCGAGACGCTCGGACTGTCGCAAACGACCGTGAGCCGGGCGCTCAACGGCTACTCCGACGTCAGCGAAGCGACGCGCCAGCGCGTGGTCGAGGCCGCAAAGCAACTCGACTACCAGCCCAACCCGCAGGCGCGCCAACTCGCCACCGGCCGGGCCGATGCGGTCGGTATCGTCTACCCCTTCGGTGCGAGCGACATTGGCGACATCCGCTTCGGCGAGGTCGTCTCCGGCCTCACCGAACGGCTCGCGGAACACAAGCTGGACCTGTTGATCCATTCTTCGCGCCCCGACGTCGAGCTGGACACCTATCGCCGCCTGATCGAAGGACGGCGTGTGGATGCGCTGATCGTCGCGCGCACCCGCGTCGATGACCCGCGCATCCGCTTCCTGCAGGAACGCAACTTTCCCTTCGTCGCGTACGGCCGCACGAAGAGCAAACTGCCCTATGCGTGGTTCGATTTCGACAACGAAGCCGGCGGCAAGCTCGCTGTCGAGCGCCTGGTCGAGCTTGGTCACCGCCGCATCGCGCTGATCCACGCACCGCTGGAACTGAACTTCGCGATGCAGCGGCATCGCGGTTTCGTGAAAGCCATGCGGGAAGCGGGGATCGAGCCCGACCCCGAACTCATCGCCGAAGCCACGCTCGACCGCATCGGCGGCTATCAGGCGGTCGGCAGGCTGCTGGCGCTCAAGGAGCCGCCGACGGCGCTGCTGGTGGACAACAACGTCGCCGGTGTCGGTGCGCTGCGCGCCCTGGGTGATTCCGGCTGGAAACCGGGCAAGGGCATATCGCTGATGGTGTATGACGGCATCCCCTCCGAGATTCCGCTGACGTACAAGGTCACCTCGGTGATCCAGCCGACCGGCACGTCGTCCGGCCACGCGCTCGCCGATCTCGTCGTCGGCGTGCTCGCCGGCAAGCCACTCGAAACCTTGCACAGGCTTGGCGAACCGTGCCTCAACGCCGGCGACACCGACGCCCCGCCACCCGGCGCCGCGCGCAGCCGAAGTTCGAAGTCCCGCAGCTAGGAAGTCCCCGGCATTGCCGGGAACTGCCCTGCCGCAGGGACGCCGGATGGCCATGCGGTCCATGCCCGACTCGTCCGGGTAGAGGTCAGAACCACACTTCCATCTGCGCCCCCACCAACCACTTGCTGTCGCCGGTGAATTTCGTGCTGCCGAAGCCCTCGTTCGCGCTGCCGTCGTAGGTGAAGCCGTTCAGATCCTTGTCCCAGCCCATCCACGTGGCGAACAGGCGCAGCTCGGGACGCGCGAACATGCCGGCACCGGTGTCGAGCTTGAAGGTCGGCGAGACGGTCAGCTTGTAGAAGTTGCCCTTCGCCTGCGTGAAGGTGCTGTCCAGATCCATGTACTGGAAGCTGCCTTCGTACTGCATCGCGAAGTTCTTGTTGATCGCGTTGGTGAAGCGCAGGTTGGCGGACGCCCACTTGTACTCGTCGCCCTTGTTGAAGCGATCCTTGCTGACTTCGGCCATCAGCGCCGGCGAGACTTTCCAGTTCGGCGCGAGATCGGTCACGCCGAAGCTCATCACGCGCAAGGCCTGGGCGTCTTCCAGCAGATTGCCGACCGCACCGAGCCGCTTGACCTCGGCCCCCAGGCCCCGACCCGCCAGGATGCCGGTCTTCGAGAAGCCGTCGGCGAAGCCGTAGAAGCTCGGTGCATGGTAGGCGAACAGGCCGTGCAAGCCGCTGGTCGCACGGTCGCTGCCGTTCACGTCGTTGTTCTTCGCATGCATGCCGTTCAGCATGAACTGCCAGTTGCCGACGTAGTTGTTCATCGTGAAGACGTAGCTCTTGATGCCTTCGTCGTCCTCATTGACGAAGTCGCGACCGTACACCGACACGTTGGTTTTCCAGTCCGGCGTCACCTGCGCATCATAGACACCGGCGCCGGTGCCGGAGAGGAAGACGAAATCGCTGTCGAAGAAGTGGATGTCGAAGTTCTTCTTGTCGAAGCGCTTGCCCGCCCAGATGGAGGCGTTTTCCAGCGCGGTGCCCTTGAAGGTCGGCAGGTTGCCCATTTCGGCATAGGCCCAGCGCACGTTGATGCCGTTCTCTCCACCGGTCCAGTCGTTGTTGCTATTGACGCCGTCGGCGAGCATGAAGCCGAAGGTCGCCCAGCTGCCGTCATCCGAGCGGAAGTTCTTCAGCAACTTCGCCTCCGCGTAGGTGTCGGTCTCGAGGCCCAGACGGCCGACCGCGCCACCCAGATTGCCTGCCGGCGTGATGTAGGGGCCGACGCCCTTCACGGTGAACATGTCGCTATTGGACACGGTGCCCGCACGCGCATAGCCATGGAACTCGAACGACGACGCGGTTTCCGCCGCCGCCTTGGTCAGCGGCGCCTGCGCTTCGCTCACCGCCTTTGCCGCAGACGCGGTGGTATCGGCCTTGCGGGCAACTTCGCTGGCCTGCTGCGCGCTGCTGCTCGCCTGTTGCGCCGCGCTGCTGGCCTGTTGCGCGGCATTGCTCGCCTGCTGCGCCACCGCGGTCACCTGGCGCAACATCTCTTCCAGCTTGGCGATGCGCGCCTCGAGCTCCTCGACGCGCGGCTGCTTCGCCTTGTCCGCCGCGCCCGCGCTTCCACAGAAGGCCAGCGCGATGCTGAAAGCGACGGCGGTTTTCCTGGTCATCATTTTGTTTGTCTCCTCTTCCTCGATTTCTTCGAGCATGCCGCCCGTCACCACACCTCTGCGGGCGCGTGCACCGGACGGAAAACGTTTGTCGATTTGCTCTCCGCACGCGACCTGGCGGCGCCAGATCCTCGTTAACGCAAAGTGTAGTATTACTACTTTAGGAGCGCAAATACTTTGTATCTTTTCGACAAACCCACATCAAACCGAAGAAGAGAAAGAATGCCGCCAGCAACTATAAAACACCTTATTTGCTTGCTTTCAAGCTTACTGCAGCAATAACCTGAAATGACGTAAGCAGCAACTCGCTAGTTGTGTATTTTTTCCAACTACATCATTTCTTGCGGAGTATTGCTCCCGAAAGCGCTTTTGCATCCGAAGTCAGAACCGAAGCCCAGGGACGTGCGCGACGCGCCTGCTGCGCGAAACCGGCATGACAGAAAAGGGCGTCGGGACGGCCTGCAGCTTCGCGCCCCGGAGCCGGTTCATCCGCAACTTCCGCGCACACTTCGCCATGACGCCGAAGACCTGGCGCAGCGATCACGGGGAGCAAGGCCGAGCGTCGGGAGGCGCCGCGCCGACAGCGCCCCGCGACCTGCAATCCGGACGCTTCGCGATGCGTTCAGGCGGGGGCGAGCCAGCGCCTCAGCAGGCCGCTCAGTTCGACCGGCGAGAACGGCTTTCCGAGGAAGTCGTCCATGCCCGCCTCGCGGCAACGCTGAAGACTCTCTTCGCGTTCGCCGGCCGTGAGCGCGACGATCGCCGTGGGCATCCGACCGAGTTCGCGCTCGCGCTCGCGCCATGCGCGACTGGTTTCCCAACCGTCCATGCCGGGCATGCGGCAATCCATCAGCACGAGATCGAGGTTCGCATCGTTGCGTGCGACCTCAAGGGCTTCGTGGCCAGAGGCGGCGACCTTCACCTCGCAGCCCAGCGCCTCGAGCAGACCGCAGCTCGCCTCGCGGACGCCCGGATCGTCATCGACGAGCAGCACCCGCCCGACGAACTCCGCCCGCCCCGGGCGCTCTGCCACGTCGCGCCGCAGCCACTTCACGAGCGTCCCGAGCAGGACGTCGCGCTCGACCGGCTTCGACAGATAGTCGTCCATACCGGCCTCGAGGCACTTGTCGCGATCCCCGCTCATTGCGAACGCCGTCAGGGCGATGATCGGCGTGTGCCGCGCCGAATCCTCGAGCAGCCGGATGCGGCGCGTCGCCTCGTAGCCGTCGGTGCCCGGCATCTGGCAATCCATCAGCACCAGATCGGGCTTCCATTCGTGCACCAGCGCAACGGCCTCGTCGCCGTTACGTGCCGACCGCACGACACAGCCGCCTGCGCGCAGGTATTCACCAAGCACTTCCAGGCTCACCTCGACGTCGTCCGCGAGCACGACGCGAACGCCCTCAAGGCGTGCCGCGACGGCGCGCGGCACCGCGCGGGGCACCGGCGCGGGAAGCGGGTCGCCCGGCGCGAGAGGCAACTCGAACCAGAAGGTGCTGCCCCTGCCCTCGCGGCTCTTCAGGCCCAGCTCGCCGCCCATCAGCCCGACGAGTTGGCGGCAGATGGTGAGTCCCAATCCGCTGCCGCCGAACGTGCGCGTCGTCGACGAATCGGCCTGCCCGAACTTCTCGAAGATGCGTTCCTGGCACTCCCGTGCGATCCCGATCCCGGTGTCGCGCACCTCCACCCTGAGACGCCCTCTGCCGGCATCCGTCGGCAACCAGCCGACGCTCAGCGTCACCCCGCCGACGGGGGTGAACTTCACGGCGTTGCCGAGCAGGTTGTCGACCAGCTGACGCAAGCGCACCGGGTCACCCTGCAGCAGCGGCGGAATGTCCCCGCTCCAGGAGATCTTGAAGCGCAGATTCTTGCGCTCGGCAGCCGCCTCGTGGATCAGCGCGACATCGCCGAACAGCGAACGCGGGTCGAAGCTCTCCGGCCGGATCACGAGCTTGCCGGCCTCGATGCGGGAAATGTCGAGGATGTCGTTGACGATGCCCAGCAACTGCCGCGCGCTGTCGTGCGCGAGGCGGACGTACCGGTCCTGCATGTCCGTCAGGGTCGCGTGGCGCAGCAGATCGAGCACGCCCAGAATGCCCGTAAAGGGCGTGCGGATCTCGTGGCTCATGTTGGCGAGGAATTCGCTCTTCGCACGGCTGCAGGCCTCGGCACGCTCGCGCGCATCGCGCACCTCCGTTTCCGCGGCCTTGCGCTCGGTGACGTCGTCGAAAGTCAACACCACACCGCGACCGAGATCGTCGGGATCGATCGCCTTGCACGACAGTGCGCACCAGAACACCTCTCCGCTGCGACGACGCATTTGCGTTTCGATACGCAGCACCTCGCCTGCCACAAGCTTGGGCAGCACCCGGCTCGCCGCCCGTTCGTGGGACCCCGCATCGGGAAACAGGTCCGCCGTCCTGAGGCCGATCAGCCCGCCTTCCGAATAGCCGAAGATCGCCGCCATCTGGCGATTGGCCCGCGTGATGCGGCGGTCGGCGGGATTGCTCGTATCCACGTACGCAATACCGACGGCAGCCGCATCCAGGGTGGTCTGCTGGACCGCCTCGAGCCCCTCCTTGGCGCGTCGCAGGCCGACCTCGGCCCGGCGCGCCTGCAGCAGCGCCCAGCCGAGCATCCACATCAGGAGGGCAAAACCCGCGACGATCGCGGCAATGATCAGGCGCATGCCGTCCATGCGATCGGCGAGCTGCCTGTTCAGCGAGGACAGCACGCCCCAGCGGTCGAGCTCGGCCTCCTCGAAATCGCCCGCAAGCCGGCGCACCTCGACGACGACCTCGGCGAGCTGTTGGTCGGCGGCATCGCCGTCGAGCAGCGCGACGCGCGAAACCGACTCGCGGATCGGACCGATGCGACTCAACAGCGAACGACGCAGTACGGGGTCCGCATCCTGCCCTTCGGCCCCGTAGCTCGCCGCGAGCGCGAGCGCCTCCTCGGCACGGGCGAGGTGCTGGCTGCGCCTCAGGACGTCGTCGCCGGCCCGTTCGACATGCCCCTGCACGTGACCGAGAAAGTAGCGCGCCTTCAGCAGCGTGCGCGCGCCGTGCACGGCGTTGAAGTTCGCCCCCAGGAACACCTCGTGCAGCGTATTGAATCGCGCGAAACCGATCATCAACATCACGCCCGCCATCACCGCAACGACGTAAATGATGATGGGCAGGCGCTGCGCCCCCTTCGAATGGTCCTTCAACCTGAACATCCCCTTACGTTCCGGGCAGACCAAGAGCTCCTGGCGGAGTCGAACGCACCCGCGTTGCACTCTGTCAGGAGCTCCAAGATTGTGCCCGCGCAAAACCCCTTCTATGATCGCGGTCATTTTCCCCTCTGGACACCCCGATGGACAATATGCGCGGCGGCAATTTTCGGCTTCAGGGGCGTCCGCGCCCGCTGCACCGGATGCGCCTGTTCGCGGCAGCGGCATTCGGGGCGATCGCATGCGGCAACGCAGGGCCGGCGTCGGCCACGATATCCGACGGCGAAGTGCGGGTCGGGCTCCTGGCGGACATGAGCTCCATCTACGCCAACATTTCGGGGCACGGATCCGAAACCGCCGCACGGATGGCAATCGAGGACGCCGGAGGCCAGGTCGCCGGCCACCCGATCACGCTCGTCGTCGCAGACCACGGCAACGATGTCGTCCGGGCCGTCGAGACGGCGCGCCACTGGCTGGACAGGGAAGGCGTGGATGTCATCGCCGACGTCGTCGCCTCACCGGCCGCGCTGGCCGTGCAGGAGCTCAACCGCACGCGCGGGGCGGTGATCTTCTACAACGGCGTGATGACTTCCGATCTCACCGGATCAGCCTGCGCCCCCACCGGCATCCACTGGATGTACGACGGCTATGCCTTCACGACCGCGATCGGACGCGAGCTCACGCAACGGGGTGCGCGTTCGTGGTACTTCGTCACCGTCGACAACGCGTTCGGGCAAAACGTGCAGGCCGACCTGACGACGGTCATCGCCGCCAACGGCGGTCACGTGATCGGCGCTGCCCGTCACGCGCTGGGGCAGGAGCAGCTCTTCACCCAGCTCCGGCAGGCCGCGCAGTCCGGCGCCGACGCGATTGCGCTGGTCAACGCCGGCGACGACATGATCCGCGCCGTGCGCCAGAGCCACGACCTGCTGAGCGTGAGCAAGGGCCAGACGGTGCTCGCAGCGGTCGCGACGACACTCAACGACGTACACCTGATGAAGCCGCAACTGGCCCAGGGCCTCAAGCTCGCGCACGCCTTCTACTGGAACCGGGATCCCGAGACGCGCGCCTGGTCGGAGCGTTTCCGTGCACGCACCGGGGCAATGCCCAACGACATGCAGGCCGGCGTGTATTCTGCACTGACGCACTACTTCAAGGCCGTCGCGGCAAGCGGCAGCGACAAGGGCACGACCGTGGTCGCGAAGATGCGCGAACTGCCGATCCGCGACCCGATCGTGCGCAACGCCCGCCTGCGCGAGGACGGCCGCATGGTGCACGACACCTACCTGATGGAAGTGAAGAAACCCGCCGAGATCACGATCCCGTGGGACTACCTGCGCATCCTGCGGACCATCCCCGCCGAGCAGGCCTTCAAGCCGCTCGCGGAGGGCGGCTGCCCGCTCGTCAAACGCTGAACGGCGCGAGCCCCCCGCCGGAGGCTATCGACCCGACCGGCAGATACCGTTCGGGCTGCGGCCTTGCTGGTCAGCTCGCGTGCGACACCAAGGCTACAGCGTCGCCCGCGTCGGGCGAGCGCCGCGAGCCGGGCAGGCCCGTGCGCCGCACGCCACCGCGCACCGCGACACCGACCGCCAGCACGTCCAGCATCAGCAGGTGCAGGATGCGCGAGATCATCGACAGATGGGTCGTGATGTCCTCCGAGTGATCGACCGCGAGATTCACGGTCGCCTTCTTCGCCAGCGGCGAGTGGCTCGCGGTGATCGAGATCACCGCCGCACCGGCCGCGATGGCGAGGTCCACCGCATGCAGCAGTTCCGGCAGCCGCCCGGAGCTCGAGATCGCGACCACCACGTCGCCAGGCCCCAGCAACTCCGCCGCCATCGCTTCCAGACGCGGATCGGCGTAAGCGACGGCAGGGATGCGGAAGCGGAAGAACTTGTACTGGCCGTCGAGCGCGACCACGCTGGAGTTGCCCGCGCCGTAGAACTCGATGCGCGAGGCCTTCTGCAGCAGTCCGATCGCCTGCTCCACGGTCGCGGGGTCCAGCCCGTCGCGCAGGCGCAGGATCGCCGACACCGTGTTGTCGAGCACCTTCGCCGACAGGTCGGGCGCCGCGTCGTCGGCCTTCACCTGGCTGTGGCGCACCGGCACCGTGCCGGTGAGGCCCGACGCCAGCTTCAGGCGGAAGTCGGACAGCCCGGTGAAGCCCATCGTGCGGCAGAAGCGGATCACGGTCGGCTGGCTCACGTCGGCGTGGTGTGCGATATCCGCGACCGGATCGTTCACGAAGCTGCGCGGCTGCTCCAGCAGCAGGCGTGCGACGCGCTGTTCAGCCTTGCTCAGGTTGGGCAGCGCGGCACGCACCTTCTCGATCAACGGGCTGCCACCCGTCCCGGCCTGCAGGTGGTGGCCGAGGATTGCCGAAACGCCCTGCAGGGCCGGATACGGCGCGGTGATCAGGTAGGTCGGGATGCGCGCGAGGTAGTCCGCGAAGCGCCCCTTGGCTTCGAAGCGCTGCCGGAAGGACGAGCGCCGGAAGAGTTCCCCCAGCCGCGGCACGACGCCACCGCCGATGTAGATGCCGCCGACCGACCCGAGCGTCAGGGCGAGGTCGGACGCGACCGTGCCCAGCATCGCACAGAAGCAATCGACGACCTCGACGCACAGCGGATCGCCCCCCGCCAGCGCGCGCGTGACGATGTCGGCCGCGCTGAGCGGCTGCGCGCCCACGACACCGTTGCGCTCGGCCAGCGCGCGGTGGATCAGCTCGAGTCCGGGGCCGGACACGAGGCGCTCCGACGACACGTGCGGCAGTTCGCGCCACGCATACTGCAGGATGAAGAGTTCGCGCTCGTCCGCAGGTGCGAAGGTGGTGTGGCCGCCTTCGCTGCCGAGGGTGATCCAGCGGTCCTCGGCCGGAATCAGGCCGGACACGCCGAGGCCGGTACCCGGGCCGATCACGCCGATCACGCCGTCGGGGGCAGCCTCGCCTCCGCCCACCTGCACCCGCTCGCCCACCGACAGGCGCGACAGCGCCATCGCGAGCGCGGTGAAGTCGTTCACCACCAGCAGGGTGTCGAAGCCGAGCGCACGGCGCGCCTCTTCGATGGAGAACTGCCAGTCGCGGTTCGTCATCTTCACGTGATCGCCGTCGATCGGGTTCGCGATCGCGATCGCCGCGTGGCGCGGAGCAAGCTCACCCTGTTGCCGCAGGTAGGCCCGGATGACGTCGACGATGCCGGCATAGTCTCCGCAGTGAAGAACCTCGATCGCTTCGACGCGACCGGGAGCGCTTTCGAGCGCAAAACGCGCATTGGTCGCACCGATGTCCGCGAGCAGGCGCGGACCGTCGCCGAACTCTTGCACGTACTCACGATTCAGATCAGTTTTTTCTTCGATAGACATATCGACTCCATTGCCCCGGTCCGGTCGCGACGCGGCATGCTGCCGCCCCGCCCTTTCCGTTGCAAATCGCAAGAATTGGTATTTTGACGCATCGCGGCAATGTCATATCACCTATCTTCGAACCTCCGGCACGTCTCGCCGCCCTTGAAGGAGCCACCCCATCATGCCCTCTCCGATCGAAGTCGCCCTGATCGGCTATGGCTACGCCGGCCGGACCATCCACATGCCCCTGCTGCGCGCCGCACCCGGTCTGCGCCTGTCTGTCGTCGCATCGCGACAGCCCGACAAGGTGCGTGCCGACCTGCCGGACGCGAACGTCGTGGCAGACCCGCTTGCCGCGCTGGCGCGTCCCGAAGTGGAACTGGTCGTCATCGCCAGCCCCAACGACACGCATGCACCGCTGGCCGAAGCCGCGCTGCGAGCCGGAAAGCATGTCGTCGTCGACAAACCGTTCGCCATCACGCTGGAGCAGGCGCGCGGCCTCGCGGCACTCGCGGGACGGCAGCGGCGCGTGCTGTCGGTGTTCCAGAACCGCCGCTGGGACAGCGATTTCCTCGCGCTGCGGGCGATCGTTGCCGAGGGGAAGCTCGGCGAGATCGTTCATGTCGAATCGCGCTTCGACCGCTTCCGGCCCGCGGTCCGCGAACGCTGGCGCGAGCAGGACGTGCCGGGCGGCGGCCTGTGGTATGACCTCGGGCCGCACATCGTCGACCAGGCCTTGCAGCTTTTCGGCTTGCCGAAGCGAATCGGCGGACTGTTCGGACGGATGCGCGAAGGCGCGCAGACTCCGGACTGGTGCCAAGTCCAGCTCGATTACGGCCGTCCGCAGGTGACGCTGCACGCGTCCGTGCTGGTGGGCGGCGGCATGCCGCGATTCGCGATGCACGGCCGCAGCGGCAGCTGGGTCAAGTACGGCCTCGACGTGCAGGAGTCGCAGTTGCTGGCGGGCTTGCGTCCCGGCGATCCCGGCTGGGGCTTGGATCCCCTGCCCGGCACGTTCTACCCCAGCGACGGCAGCCGCCGCGAGGAGGCGGTTCCGGCCGGCGACTACGCGGCGTACTACGCCGGAGTTGAAGCCGCGATCCGCGGCCGCGGGAAGAATCCCGTGACACCGGCGCAGGCGGTCGCGGTGTTGGCGGTGATCGAGACGGCGATCGCGTCGGCGGACCGGGGGTGCATGTTGCCGCTGCCGCTGACGGAGGACGAGCGGCAACGCTGGGCAGCCGGATCGTAGGGCGGGAAAGCGAAGCGCATCCCGCCACGCGGCGCCCGGTGCGGCACCGTCGCATGGCGGTTCAGTTGGCAGATTCGGCCTTCGGCTCCTCCACCCCACGATCCATCCCACCTTACGCGATCCGCAGCTCCGACGCCGGATCGAAGAACACCGCCTTCGACAGGTCGAACATCAGCTCCATGTTCTCGCCCGGCGCGCGTGCGTGCGCCGGATGCACCCGGCACGTCACCTCGCGGCCGTTCACCGGCACGAGCACCAAGGTGTCCGGGCCGGTCGGTTCCGTCAGGCTGATCGGCAGCGACGCAGTCTGGATGTGCTCGGCGCCGAGACTCGATTCGACGCGGTGCGTGATCTGCTCGGGCCGGATGCCGAACACGACCTCCTTGCCCTCCCACGACTTCAGCTTGCCGTTTGCCGACACCGCCGGGAAGACATAGCTGTTCGCGCCGCTCTCGAGGCGCACGCCGTAGCCGCCGCCCACCGACTCGACACGCGCCGGGATGAAGTTCATCGACGGCGAGCCCATGAAGCCCGCGACGAAGAGATTCGCCGGGTTGTCGTAGATCTGCCGCGGCGTGCCGAACTGCTGCACTTCGCCCGCCTTCATCACGGCGATCTTGTCGCCGAGCGTCATCGCCTCGATCTGGTCGTGCGTGACATAGACGATCGTCGTGCCCATGCGCTGGTGCAGCTGCTTGATCTCGACGCGCATCTCGACGCGCAGCTTGGCATCGAGGTTCGACAGCGGCTCGTCGAACAGGAACAGCGACGGATCGCGCGCAATCGCACGCCCCATCGCGACGCGCTGGCGCTGCCCGCCCGAGAGCTGCGAAGGCTTGCGGTCGAGCAGGTGCCCGATCTGCAGCGTGTGCGCGACGCGTTCGACGATCTTCTGCTGCTCGGCCTTGCCGACCTTGCGGATCTCCAAGCCGAAGGAGATGTTCTCGCGCACCGTCATGCTCGGGTACAGCGCGTAGGACTGGAACACCATCGCGATGTCCCGGTCCTTGGGGCTGAGGTTGTTCACGACGCGGTCGCCGATGCGGATCTCGCCCGAGCTCACGGTATCGAGCCCGGCAATCATCGACAACAGCGTCGACTTGCCGCAGCCGGACGGGCCGACGAGGATCAGCAGCTCGCCCTTTTCGATTTCCAGGTTGATGCCCTTGAGGATTTCCGTGCCCTGGTAGGACTTGCGCACGTCACGAATGGATAAAGCGCCCATTTTGTCTCGCTCCTTTGTATTGATTGCCAGGGTCTTCAGCCCTTGACGGCACCGGCCGTTAGTCCGCGCACGAAGTACTTGCCCGCGACGACGTACACGAAGAGGGTCGGCAGTGCCGCGATAATCGCCGCGGCCATGTCTACGTTGTATTCCTTGACCCCGGTCGAGGTGTTGACGAGGTTGTTCAGCGCGACGGTGATCGGCTGGCGGTCGCCGGACGAGAACACCACGCCGAACAGGAAGTCGTTCCACACCTGGGTGAATTGCCAGATGATGCTGACGACGATGATCGGTGCCGACAGCGGCAGGATGATGCGGCGGAAGATCAGCCAGAAGCCCGCGCCGTCGATCTTCGCCGCCTTCACCAACTCGTCGGGGATCGTCACGTAGTAGTTGCGGAAGAACAGCGTCGTGAACGCGAGGCCGTACACCACATGCACGAAGACGAGGCCCGTCGTCGAGTTCGCGATGCCCATCGCACCGAGCGTGCGCGCCATCGGCAGCAGCACGACCTGGAAGGGGATGAAGCAACCGATCATCAGCATGCCGAACAACAGGTCGCTGCCGCGAAAGCGCCACATCGTCAGCACGTAGCCGTTCACCGCGCCGATCAGCGTCGAGATCAGCACCGCCGGCACGACGAAGGACACCGAGTTCCAGAAGAAGCCGGCAAGCCCTTCGCACTGTATGCCGGTGCAGGCGGACGACCAGGCCTTGCCCCAGGCGTCGAGGTTCGGGTCCTGCGGCAGCGACAGCAGATTGCCGGCGCGGATCTCGTCGAGGCTCTTCAGCGAGGTCGTGACCATCACGAAGAGCGGCATCAGGTAGTAGACGCAGACCAGCACCAGCAGGCCGTACACGATCACGCGGCCGATCAGGCGGCCCGTGTCGCGGGGTTGGGAAAGCTCAGCCATTGCGCGGCCTCCGGAGTTCCGAGTACATGAAGGGCACGATCACCGCGACCACGATCATCAGCATCATCATCGCGCTGGCGGCACCGAGGCCGATCTGGTTGCGGGTGAAGGCGAAGGCGTACATGAAGGTCGCCGGCACGTCGGAGGCGAAGCCGGGGCCGCCGTTGGTCAGCGCCATCACGAGGTCGAAGCTCTTCACCGCGATATGCGTGAGGATCATGAAGCTGGAGAAAAACACCGGGCGCAGACTCGGGATGATGATGCGGCGGTAGATCGTCGGCATCGAGGCGCCATCGACCTGCGCGGCCTTGATGATGGAATCGTCGATGCCGCGCAGTCCCGCGAGGAAGAGCGCCATCACGAAGCCCGAGGACTGCCACACCGCGGCCACGACGACGGTGTAGATCGCCATCTCGGGGTCGATCAGCCAGTCGAAGCGCGCATTCTCGAAGCCCCAGTCGTGCAGCAGGCGCTCGATGCCCAGTTCCGGGTTGAGGATCCACTTCCACGCGGTGCCCGTCACGATGAAGGACAGCGCCATCGGATACAGGTAGATCGAGCGGATGAAGCCTTCGCCGCGGATCTTCTGGTCGAGCAGGATCGCCAGCAGCAGGCCCACCGCGAGACACACCAGCACGAAGGTGCCGCCGAACAGCGCCAGGTTCTTCAGCGCGAGCCACCAGCGCTCGTTCCCGAACAGCGCCTCGTACTGCACGATGCCGGCGAACTCGTATTTCGGCAGCATGCGCGACGGCGTTACCGACAGCACCGCCGTCCACAGGATGTAGCCATAGATGAAGACCAGCGCGCAGACGAAGGTCGGCGCCAGCACGATTTTCGGCAGCCACGCGTCGATGCGGTCGGCAAGGCGCGGCTTCGCCTCCGCTCCCGCGCCGGCGTCGCCCGCCAGAGTCACTCTTTGAGCAGTCAGATCCATTCCCTTCTCCTCGGTCCGTCGCCGCCTTGCGCGGCGAGGTCCCCGGCAGGCGCCCTCGCGGGCGCCGCCGGCACTTGAAGCGTATTTGACGCTTTCGTGATGCGGCCGCTTACTTGGTGAGCGCGGCCCGGGCAAGCTTCTCGGCCGCGTCCTTCGGCTTCATGTTCGCGGAGTTGAAGAACTGGGTGACAACGTCCTGCATGGCGCCCGCGGTTGCAGCGGGCACCGCCATCTGGTGCGCGATGCTCGGCACCAGCGCGCCGCGCTTGGCGGCGGCCTCGAAGTCGCGCGCCGAGAGCTTCGCGCAGTCGTCGAACTTGTCCAGGTTCATGTTCATGCGCGCCGGGATCGAGCCCTTGTTGAGGTTGAACACCTCCTGGAAGGCCGGGCTCATCACCGCGGTCGCGAGATCCTGCTGGCCCTTGCGCACGTCGCCCGAGGACTGCTCGAACATCACGAGGCTATCGATGTTGAAGGTGAAAGCCTCCGCGCTGCCCGGTGCGGCAACGCAGACGTAGTCCTTGCCCGGCGTCTTGCCGGCGCTGCTGAACTCGCCCTTCGCCCAGTCGCCCATGAACTGCATCGCGGCCTTGCCGTTGATGATCATGCCCGTGGCCTGGTTCCAGACGCGGTTCGCGGAATCCTTGTCCGTGTACTTGCGCACGCCCGCGAAGGTCGTGAAGACCTTCTCCATCGTCGCGCCCTTCAGCGTCGCCTGATCCAGCTCCACCAGCGCCTTGCGATAGAAGTCGGCACCGCCGACGCCCAAGGCAATCGACTCGAACACCGTGAAGTCCTGCCACGGCTGGCCGCCGTGCGCGACCGGCACGAAACCCGCCTTCTGGATCTTCTCGGCCGCGGCCGGAAACTCGTCCCAGGTCTTGGGGATCTCGACGCCCGCCTTCTTGAAGACTTCGGGATTCGCCCACATCCAGTTCACGCGGTGCACGTTCACCGGCACCGCGACGTAGTGCCCGTCGTGCTTCATGACCTTGGTGACGACCGGCGGGAGCAATCCGTCCCAGCCGCCTGCCTTCGCGACCTCGTCGAGATTGCTCAGCACACCCTCCGCGCCCCACTCCCCGATGCTCGGCCCCTTGATCTGGGCCGCCGCAGGCGGGTTGCCCGACACGACGCGCGACTTCAGCACCGTCATCGCGTTCTCGCCACCGCCGCCGGCGACCGCGAAGTCCTTCCACTTGTGGCCCTTCGATTCGAGGATCTTTTTCAGCTCGGCCGCCGACTTGGCCTCGCCGCCCGCCGTCCACCAGTGCAGCACTTCGAGCTCGGCAGCCTGGACACCCGTCGCCACGGTCAGGCCCGCCCCGAAAGCGACGATCAGGCAGCTGCGGACAATCCCGGTACGAATCTTCATGTGTTGTCTCCTTCCAATTCCCGGCCTTCGAGAGGCGCGATTGATTTTTTTCGCCCGCTGCAGATGCGCTCGGCACCAGCAGGGGATGTCGGCTGAAGCTGAATCGAAGTGTAGTTCCACTACTTCTTGAAACGCAAACGTTTTTGTAGCTGGATAACAACTACGACCCCACAAACCATCGGCATGTCGCAATGCATCACGCCCATACCACCCAATTTAATTGGCTTATTCGGCACTCAAGCCGCTCTCATGACGCACTCGCAACATTTTATCCGTTGGGCAGCCGATCTCATCATGGCGTCTTTTTGTACTTGCATTTTTTGTAGTTGCGTTACACCATAAGTCGAAAGACGCCTTTCCGGCGGATATTGCGAAGAGGTCTTCATGACTACACCCCACCCCCTCGATCTGGTCATCTTCGGCGGCACCGGCGACCTGGCGATGCGCAAGCTCCTGCCCGCCCTGTACCACCTGCATCGCGACGCCCTGCTCGCGCCCGAGGCGCGCATCATCGGCGTAGCGCGCGACAGCCTCGACGACGACGGCTATCGCGCGCTTTCACGCGAGCAGGCACAGCGCTTCCTCGGCAGCAACTTCCGCGCGGACGACTGGCAAACCTTCGCCGCGCGCCTCGCCTACGCACGCGTCGATGCGCTGCAGGCCGACAGTTTCGCGACGCTCGCCGAACGCCTGGGCCAGCGGCCCGACGGCCAGCGTGTCTTCTACTTATCCACCGCGCCCGGCCTGTTCTCGTCGATCTGCCGCCACCTCGAATCCGCCGGCCTCGTCACGCGCGACAGCCGCGTCGTGCTGGAAAAGCCGCTCGGGCACGACCTCGCCTCGTCGCGCCAGATCAACGACGAAGTCGGCCGGCATTTCGGCGAGGAGCAGATCTACCGCATCGACCACTACCTCGGTAAGGAGCCGGTGCAGAACCTGCTGGCGCTGCGCTTCGGCAATGCGCTGTTCGAGCCGCTGTGGCGGCGCGAATGGGTGCGCGACGTGCAGATCACCGTCGCCGAACAGGTCGGCGTCGAGTTGCGCGGCGACTTCTACGACCGCGTCGGCGCAATGCGCGACATGGTGCAGAACCACCTGCTGCAATTGCTGTGCATCGTCGCGATGGAACCGCCGGCATCCATCAACCCCGACGCCGTGCGCGACGAGAAGCTCAAGATCCTGCGCGCGCTGCGCCCCTTCACGCCGGGCGACGTCGCGACGCGCAGCGTGCGCGGCCAGTACCGCGCCGGCGCGAGCAGCGGACAGCCGGTGCCGGGCTATATCGAGGAACCCGGCATCGCCACCGACAGCCGCACCGAAACCTTCGTCGCACTGAAGGCGGAGATCAACACCTGGCGCTGGGCCGGCGTGCCCTTCTTCCTGCGCACCGGCAAGCGCATGCAGGAGAAAGTCGCCGAGATCGTCATCAACTTCCGCTCGGTGCCGCACTCGATCTTCGGCGTGCCCGCCTCGCCGCTGCACGCCAACCGCATGGTGATCCGCATGCAGCCGGAGGAGACGGTCGACCTGCACCTCCTCGCCAAGCAGCCCGGCGACGTCATGCAGCTGCAGCCCGTGCGCCTGAACCTCGACTTCGCCGAAGCCTTCCGCAGCCGCCGCCTCGAAGCCTACGAGCGCCTGCTGATGGACGTCATGCGCGGCAACCTGACGCTCTTCGTGCGGCGCGACGAGCAGGAAGCCGCCTGGCGCTGGGTCGAGCCGATCCTCGCCGGCTGGGAGCAGTCCGGCGAGCGCCCCAAGCCCTACACCGCGGGCAGTTGGGGGCCCTCCGCATCCAGCGCACTGCTGTCGCGCGACGGCATGTCGTGGCACGAGGAAATCTGAGCGATCCCCGCCGCGACCAACCATCAACCCTGAATCGACCAAGGACCATCAGATGTTCTCCGGACCTCGCGACACCTTTCCGCGCCTCGTCGGCGACATCGGCGGGACCAATGCGCGTTTCGCCTTCATCGCCGGCCCCGGCGAAGAGATCAACGCGATGCGCACGCTGCCCTGCTCGGACTTCCCCGGCCCTGCCGAGGCGATCGAGCACTTCTTGGCGCAGGGCGGCCTTCCGCGGCCCCGCTGGTGCGCCTTCGGCATCGCGAATCCGATCAACGGCGACTTCGTCCGCATGACGAACCACGACTGGGCGTTCTCGATCCGCGAACTGCAGGAACGCGTCGGCCTCGCCCGGCTCGACGTGCTCAACGATTTCACCGCCCTCGCGATGGCCCTGCCCGCGCTGACCGCCGGCGATGTGGTCCAGGTTGGCGGAGGCGCTCCCGTCGCCCGGCGTGCGATCGGCCTGCTCGGAGCCGGCACCGGCCTCGGCATCTCCGGCCTCGTTCCCAACGGAAACGACTACGCGCCGCTCGAAGGCGAAGGCGGCCACGTCACGCTCGCGGCGAGCAATCCTCACGAAGCCGGGCTGATCGCATGGCTCTCGACCCGCTACCCGCACGTCTCGGCCGAACGCGTGCTGTCCGGGCCCGGGCTCGTCGCGCTGTACGAAGCGCATGCCGCAGTTGCCGGCATCGACGCGGAGCCGCTCACCGCAGCGCAGATCAGCAGCCGCGCGCTCGACGGGACTTCGTCGCTGTGCGTCGAAACGCTGCAGACCTTCTGTGCCTTTCTCGGCACGGTCGCGGCGGACCTCGCGCTGATCCTCGGTGCACGCGGCGGCATGTACGTCGGCGGCGGCATCGTGCCGAAGCTCGGCGAGTTCTTCACCCACTCGCCCTTCCGCCAGCGTTTCGAGGACAAGGGGCGCTTCAGCGAGTACCTCGCGCAGATCCCGACCTACGTGATCCACGCGCCCTATCCGGGGCTGATCGGTGCCGCACGTGCTCTCGAACGCGCCGCGACCGGCGGTCGGGAATAGCGGCCCGCCCGGGTAGGTTGGGTAGGTTGGGTTGAGCGCAGCGAAGCCCAACCTACGCCAACTAACCATCTAGTCCGCCAGCTCGGCCCGATCGCGGAAGAAGGCCAGCGCCTCCGGATTCGCGAGTGCATCCTGATTCTTCACCGGCCGGCCATGCACGACGTTGCGCACCGCGAGTTCGACGATCTTGCCGCTCTTGGTGCGCGGGATGTCCGCGACTTGCAGCACTTTCGCCGGCACGTGGCGCGGCGTCGTGTTGTCGCGGATCGTCTGTTTGATGCGCGCAACGAGCGCGTCGTCGAGGGTCAATCCCTCGCGCAGCTTCACGAACAGCACGACACGGACGTCGCTCGGATTCTGCGGCGGCCAGTCCTGGCCGATCACGAGCGACTCGACCACTTCCGGCAGGCGCTCGACCTGACGGTAGATCTCGGCGGTGCCGATGCGCACGCCGCCGGGGTTGAGCGTCGCGTCCGATCGGCCGTGGATGACCAACCCGCCGTGTTCGGTGATCTCGCAGAAGTCGCCGTGGCACCAGACGTTCGGGAAGCGGTCGAAGTAGGCCGCGTGGTACTTGGAGCCGTCGGCGTCGCCCCAGAAGCCGATCGGCATGACCGGGAACGGCTTCGTGCACACGAGCTCGCCCTTCTCTCCGCGCAATGGCCGGCCCTCGTCGTCCCAGACGTCGACCGCCATGCCCAGGCCGCGGCACTGGATCTCGCCGCGCCACACCGGCAGCACGGGGGAACCGAGGACGAAACACGAGATGATGTCCGTGCCGCCCGAGATCGACGACAGCTGCAGGTCGGCCTTGATGTCGCGATAGACGTAGTCGAAACCTTCCGGCACCAGCGGGCTGCCGGTGCTCATCATTGCGCGCACCGTGGCAAGCGTGTGCGTCTCGCGCGGTTTCAGGCCGAACTTCGCGGCGGCGTCGATGAACTTCGCCGAGGTGCCGAAGTGCGTCATGTGCTCGGCGTCGGCGTAGTCGAAGAGCACCTGGTTGTCGGACGCGAACGGCGAGCCGTCGTAGAGCAGCAAGGTCGCGCCGGCGGCGAGGCCCGACACCAGCCAGTTCCACATCATCCAGCCGCAGGTGGTGAAGTAGAACAGGCGGTCGCCCGGCTTCACGTCGGCGTGCAGGCGGTGCTCCTTCAGGTGCTGCAGCAGCGCCCCGCCCGCGCAGTGCACGATGCACTTCGGCACGCCCGTCGTGCCCGACGAGTACATGATGTAGAGCGGATGATCGAAGGGCAGCTGCTCAAAGTCGATGTCGTCGACGAAATGGAACGGCGCGATGAACTCCGCCCACATGTGCGCGTGCGGGATGTCATTCAGATCGTGCTCGGCGTGGACATAGGGCACGACAACCACATGCTTCACCGAGGGCAACTGGCGCACGATGTCGCCCAGCTTGTCGAGCACGTCGATGGTCTTGCCGCCGTATAAGTAGCCGTCGCAGGCAATCAGCACCTTGGGCGCCGTCTGGCCGAAGCGGTCGAGCACGCCCTGCACCCCGAAGTCCGGCGACGCGGACGTGAAGACCGCGCCAATGCTCGCCGCGGCCAGCATCGCGATCACCGTCTCGGGCATGTTGGGCATGTACGCGGCGACGCGATCGCCCTTCTGCACGCCCATCTCGCGCAGCGCGGCGACGAAGTGCGCGACGGCGCGATACAGCTCGCCGTGGGTCATGCGGTTCTGCACGCGGTCCTCGCCCCAGAAGACGAGCGCGTCCTTGGCGTCGCGCGAGCGCAGCAGGTTCTGCGCGAAGTTGAGGCGCGCATCGGGGAACCACTTCGCCCCGGGCATGCGCTCGCCGTCGACCAGTACGCGCTCGCCGCGCTGGCCGATCACGCCTCCACCGGTCTTGTCACCCTCCCAGACGCTGACCCAGAACTGTTCGGGCGCGGCGATCGACCAGTCGTAGAGGGCATCGTAGTCCGGCAGCGATACGCCCCAGCGCTTTTCTGCCGCGAGGCGGAAGGCGGTGACGGTGGCGCCGGCGATGCGGTCGGCGGAAGGCGTCCAGAGCGGTACAAGGTTGTTGTCGGTCATATGAAGCTCCATCCATTTCCTCGTCGTGCCATTCTATCCCTGTAGCATCGCGCGTAGCGCGGCGCTCGCTCAGCCGGCGAGCGCCGCGACGGTGTTTTCGATGCAGCCGAAGATGCTGCGGCCGTCGGCGTCGAACATCTCGATGCGCACGGTGTCCCCGCTGCGCATGAAGGGCGTTGCGGGCTTGCCCTGTTCGATCGTCTCCCAGGTGCGCACCTCGGCGAGGCAGCAGTAGCCGACGCCGCCGTGCTCGATCGACGAGCCCCACAGGTCGCCGGCCTTGTTCGACACCGTACCCGAGCCGATGATCGAGCCCGCTTCGAGCTCGCGCGTCTTCGCGACATGCGCGACGAGCTGGCCGAAATTGAAGCTCATGTCGACGCCGGCGTTCGGCTTGCCGAAGAGACGATCGTTGAGATGCACGACGAGCGGCAGATGGACCTTCGCCTCGTGCCACGCTCCGCCCAACTCGTCGGGCGTCACGGCGACCGGCGAGAACGCCGACGCGGGCTTGGACTGGAAGAAGCCGAAGCCCTTCGCCAGCTCGTTCGGGATCAGGCCGCGCAGGCTCACGTCGTTCACCAGCATCACGAGGCGGATCGCCTTCGCAGCCTCCTCGGGCGTCGCGCCCAGCGGCACGTCGCCGGTCACGACCGTCACCTCGGCCTCGAAGTCGATGCCCCAGCTCTCGTCGGCGACGACCTTGTCGCGCGGGCCGATGAAGCTGTCCGAGCCGCCCTGGTACATCAGCGGGTCGGTGTAGAAGCTCTCGGGCACTTCCGAATTGCGCGCCTTGCGCACGAGCTCGACGTGGTTGAGATAGGCCGAACCGTCTGCCCACTGGTAGGCGCGCGGCAGCGGCGAGTGGCAGGCGGCTTCGTCGAAGGGCTGCGAATCCACGGCACCGCTGTTGAGCGCCTCGTACACCTGGCGCAGCTGCGGCTCGCAGTCGTTCCAGGTGTCGAGCGCGGCCTGCAGCGTGCGGGCGATCGCCGGGACGGCGCGGCAGCGCGTCAGGTCGCGGCTGACGACGACGAGCGTGCCGTCACGGCCGCCTTGCTTGAGGGTCGCGAGTTTCACTTGAACATCTCCTTGTAGCTGCCGTCGTGCATCCACGCCGCGTGCTTCGGGGCCTTCTTGGTCTGCGCCCATTCTTCGAGCATCGCCCACTTCACGTCGTCGAGCGCCTCGAGCATCTTGGGCAACGCCGTGTTCGCGGCGAGTTCCAGACGATGGCCGTTCGGGTCGAAGAAGTAGATCGACTGGAACAGCGCGTGGTCGGTCGGCCCGATCACTTCGATGCCCTCGGCTTCGAGGCGCGCCTTCGCGGCCAGCAGCACTTCCATGGATTCGACCTGCAGCGCGAGGTGCTGCGTCCACACCGGGGTGTTCTGGTCGCGGCCCATGGTCGGGCGGGTCGGCAGCTCGAAGAACGCGAGGACGTTGCCCATCCCGGCGTCGAGGAAGATGTGCATGTAGGGGTCGGCTTCGCCGGTCGAGGGCACGGCGTCCTCGGCGATCGACAGGATCAGCTTCATGCCGAGATGCTTCTCGTACCAGCGTGCAGTCGCGAGCGCGTCGTGGCAACGGTAGGCCACGTGGTGGATCTTCTGGATCAGCATTTGTGTCTCCGGGCTCTTGTTCAGGCGCCTTCGCGGGCGATCTGCATCGCCTCGCGCAGCACCGAGATGTCGCCGATGTGGTTCGCGAGCAGCAGGATCAGGCGGGCATTCACCATCGCGCTCTGCTCGTCCGTGAGCTCGCGGTGGGTTTCGATCAACGCCTCGTAGAAGTCGTCGCCGGGCGAGAAGGCGCGGAAGTGGCGTTTGCCGGGCTCGAAAAGGTTCGGTTGCGTGTTGAGGGCCATGGCGGTCTCCATCAGGCGTTGCAGGTGGCGCGCGCGACGGCGGCACGCACTTGGGCGACATCGAGCCCGCGCCAGCGCGCGGCGACGTGTTGGTCGGGGCGAACGAGGTAGCTCGTGCCTTCGCGCAGATCGTAGCGCTCGCGCACGCGGCCCTTCGCATCGATCAATGTCTTCAATCCGGCGGGCGCGGTTCCGCGTTCGGCGACGACGATCGCTTCGACCGGGATCGGCGCGTCGATCAGGCTGCGCAGCGCCTGGGCGGCCGCCGCATCCAGTGCGCCCGCGTCCGGGATGTAATGCAGCAGCTGGAAGCGGTTGCCGACGGCACCGAGCAGCCATTGCGTGCCGTCGGCCAGCGCGATCGGCGCGTCGTCCATCGGCGCACCGGGGATCATGTTGCCGGCAAAAACCTCCGAATCGGCTGTATTCAGGCTCGACTCGACGAGGAAGCTCGGCACCGACAGGCGCCCCGAATTGACCAGCGCACGGGCGAACGGGAACTGCTCGGCGAGGCCCAGCACCGCGTTGCGGAAAGTCTTGCTGACGGCACTTTTCGGCGTGATGAAGTCCGTCGAGCGCGTCGAGTTCATGATGTTCTCGTCAGCGGCGTAGCAGCGCTCTTCCGAATAGGTCTCGAGCAGCGTGGCCGGCGCCTTGCCGTCCATCACGAGTTTCAGTTTCCAGATCAGGTTGTCGGTGTCCTGGATGCCGGAGTTCGCGCCCCGCGCGCCGAAGGGCGAGACCTGGTGTGCCGAATCGCCTACGAAGAGGACGCGGCCGTGGTTGAAGCGGTTCATGCGGCGGCACTGGAAGGTGTAGACGCTGACCCATTCCAGCTCGAATTCCCGATCATCCCCCAGCATCGCCTTGATGCGCGGAATCACGTTCTCCGGCTTCTTTTCTTCCTCGGGATCGACATTCCAGCCAAGCTGGAAGTCGATGCGGAAGACGTTGTCGGCCTGGCGGTGCAGCAGCACCGACTGATTGCGATGGAAAGGCGGGTCGAACCAGAACCAGCGTTCGGTCGGGAAGTCCGCCTTCATCACGACGTCGGCAATCAGGAAGCGGTCCATGAAGATCTTGCCGTCGATGTCGAGGCCCAGCATCGTGCGGACCGGGCTGCGCGCGCCGTCGGCAACGATCAGCCAGTCGGCACGCACCGTGTAGGCACCGTCGGAGGTTTCGACGCGCAGCGTCGCGTGGTCATCGGCCGGTGTCACGCCGATCACGGTGTTCCTGAAGCGCATCTCGAGGTTCGGCAGCTGGCGCGCGCGCTTGATCAGGTCGTCTTCGAGGTAGTACTGCTGCAGGTTGATCATCCCGGGGCGGTGATGGTCCGGCTCCGGGCACAGGTTGAAGTTGAACACTTCCTCCTCGCGGAAGAAGGTGCGGCCGACGTTCCACGACACACCCTTGTGCACCATCTCTTCGGCGCAGCCGAGGCGATCCAGCACTTCGAGGGTGCGCTTGGCGTAGCACACGCCGCGCGAACCGATCGACACGGTGTCGTCGTTGTCGAGCAGCAGCACGCGCTGCCCCTGCTGGGCGAGGTCGATCGCAGCAGTCAGGCCGACGGGACCGGCGCCGACAATCACCACCGGGTAGTGCCCCTCTCGCCCTTCGGCGATCTCGGACGGGCGGACGTACTCGAACTTCGGGTATTGGAACGTGCTCAGCACGGGTGTCTCCTCCGTTTGTTTCACGTCTCCGGGCCGGCCTCTTGGCGTGCTTCGGCGCGGAGTCCGGCGCCCATGAGGGCGCGACTCTGATCGGCTGATTGCTCAGCCCTGAAAAAATGATTCGGAGCTGTGCGCTCGGGCAGCGTGTTCCTCCCCCTTGAAGGGGGAGGGAGTGAACGTCAGCGACGGCCCCGGCAGGATCACTCCTGCAGCGAATGCCACATCTGCCGGTCGCGCTCGGCAGTCCAGATGCGCGGGTCGCGGATGCCGCTCGCCTCGTCGTGCGCGCGCGTCACGTCGAACGGCAGGCAGTGCTCGTAGATGAAGACCTGGCCGAACTTCGGATCCATGTTCTTGCGCGTGTGCGCCATCGTCGCCTTCAGGTCCATGCCCTGCCCGACCGCCTCCTGCGCACTGCGATACAGCGTCGACACGAAGTCGCGGGTGTACGCGAGGCCCGCGTCGACCGCTTCGCGGCCGATCAGCGCCGGGCCGCGGCCCGGGACCAGCTTGTCGAATTGCATCGCGGCCAGGTTATCGAGCGTCTGCGGCCAGTCGGCGAGGTAGGCGTCGCCGGTGTAGCAGGCCGCATCGGCCTCGACGAGATCGCCCGAGAAGCAGATGTTCTGCGACGGCAGATAGACGATGGTGTCGCCCTTGGTGTGGGCGCGGCCGAGCTGCTTGATCTTCACTTCGAGCTTGCCCATCCACAGGGTCATCTCACCTTCGAAGGTGATCGTCGGCCAGGTCAGGCCCGGCACGCTCTCAACGGCCTGGAACAGGCGCGGGAAGCGGCCGATCTCGGAATCCATGTCTTGCTGGCCGCGCTCGACGATCAGGTCCCAGGTGTCGCGGCTGGCGATGATCTGCTCGAGCCCTTCGGACTTGTAGCCCGAGGCGCCCAGCACGCGCACCGCGTGGTAGTGCGTCAGCACGACGTACTTGATCGGCTTGTCGGTGATCTCGCGCACCTTGGCGATCACGCCCTGCGCCGCGACCGGCGTCGCGGTGGCGTCGATGATCATCACGCCGTCGTCACCGATGATGACGCCGGTATTCGGGTCGCCTTCGGCCGTATAGGCATAGGCGTTGTCGGAAAGCTTGTCCCAGCTGATCTTCTTTTCTTCGAGGTCGGCCTGCGAGGCGAATTCTTTCGTGGTCATGATTTTGGGGTCTCTGTCGGGATGGGTGGACGATACGAATCCTAGACACAAATTCGTCTATCCGCAACCGATTTGCTATTTACAAATTTAGAAGCAAGACACGGCCGGCTCGTCATCTCGCTGTTCAAGGCGTGAACGTACGAACGCCGATCACGCTTTCGACGTGATCGGCGCAACGGGCAATTCAGGAAAACGGGATGGAGCCTCTCTCGCCGACCGACGGCGGTACACCGGCGCCGGACGCGGTCACGACCTTCGTCGCGGCAGTCCGGGCATATATGTACTCTTCACCTCCGCATGAGCGGAAGGAAAACGGAGGATGTTGCGTGCGGGATAAGGGCTCGCGACGCGACACGACACGACCCAAGGACGGATCGTGCGCGTGCAAGGTCTGGTTATGCTGCCTTGTGCAACGGGCGACTCTTCGCGACGGACGCTGCCCAGTAGTCGCCAGTTTCGCCGAACGACCCCGCTGCAGTCGCGGAAAGGTCCCGCATGGTGCGCTCGAAAAGATTGAGCGCTCCCTTCCAGCCTTCCGGCATCGGGAATGCCATCGCGGGGACGGCGAGTTGATAACCGAGCAGCCGCGCGGACTCCATTTGTGCGGTCGTTACCGCCTCGTAGCTATCCCGGGCAAATGCAAGCGACTTCTCCACCAGCGACTGCCCGAGCGCCAGTGGCAAGGCGGCCGGGTCGGCGGCAGGTTTTCCGGTCGCAGCGGCTTTCGTCGCTGCAACACACTCCTCCAACGCTGCACGCGAAAGCGCAAGGGTGCCGCGAGTCAAACGCTCGGTACAATCCAGATAGACGCCCGACAATGCCATGAAGGCGTCGACGGTGGTCGAGAACGATCGCTCGATGCTGGTGTGGGGTTTGGTTGTCATTATGATTCCTCTTGTAAGTTTTCGGGCAACGGGAACCCATGACATATGGCTTGTCACTAATCCTGTTGCACGGGGTGTGCCGCTCGCCGGCGAATGCCGCGGCGGAATGGGGGATACCCCAGTATGACCCCTCACGGCGGCGAGTCCACCCTTACTTTGTAACGCCTGCGAGCGATCGACTCCTCGGAAATTTCAGCTATCGGAGACGCGCTTCCGCTTCTGCTCATACATCAACTGGTCTGCCCGCAGAAGATACTCGGACAGGCTCAGTTCGGAGTCCGGGTCACACTGCACGATCCCGGTGCTGAACGAGATCCGGTAGGGACAATCCGGTCGCAGCGTGAAGTCTGCAAGGCTCTGCTGCATCCGTCCCAGGAGCACGTCCGGCTGCGCCGTATCGATCGTAAACACGGCAAACTCGTCGCCACCGATACGGGCAACGACGTCGGCGTCGCGAAAGCACTGCTGCAGTATGTGCCCCATATCCTCGATGACGTCATCTCCGACATCGTGCCCATAGGCGTCGTTGATCACCTTCAAGCCATCGATATCGATGAATACAAGGGTGGCGGGCACATGCTGGCGGCGGGCGAGCTTGAGACTGCGTTCGGCGTGCAGAAAGAAACCCCGCCGATTCAGGAGGCCGGTCATCATGTCTGTCACCGAGATCCTGTGGATTTCCTCTTCCACGGAGTCCCGCCTCAGCAACTCGACCGCGTAAACACGGGCAGCCTCTTCGATCTCGCTCGACTTTGTGACGATCCGGTCTTCGAGCGTTTTCCGGAAGCTGACATTGCCGAGAGCCGCTCCCGTGATCTCGCCGAGCAGTCGCAGGGTCGGAATCAGGCGTGCGAGCTCCTTCCGGTACCCCTGCCGATACCACACCGACACCAGCGCCCCCACGGGCCTGACCGGCGGAAACGGGTACGCGATCAGGCTCGCGATGCCCAGCGCGGCGAGTTCGTCCTCACCCTTGCCGAAATCCGGCGCAATCTCGGGCAGCAGGATCGGCGTCCGGTCGGCCATGGCGCGTCGCCCATGTCGAAGCAACGCCGACGCCTCCGGTGCCGGCATGGGCCTGCGGTGACGGCCAAACTCCGAGACGAACTCGCGCTCGCCGTCATGCACGACCAGGAGGCTCCCATCCGAATGAAGAAGGTCCGGGATGGCCCGCCCCGCCAACTCGAGGATTCCCCCCAGGTCGGGGGCCTGCAAGAAATCACGCGCAAGGGCAAGCAGGCGTCGCAGCACCACGGAGCTCTCTGCCGGTCCCTGTACCATCGCAGTTCTCCCTCAATGATTGCCCGTCGACGTCGAGCGACAAAGGCCGGCGTGGACGACCCGCCTGCGCCAGCAACCAGTCAGGACTTGACCAACGTTAGCAGAATATCCGGGTACCAGGCGCAGTTCAGGCCGAGTGCCTCGTCCAACTGGAGATCGCGCGTGCCGACATCGAGCCGCGCCGAATGCACACCGAGCAACATCCACGGCAGATCGCCGTAACTCGGCGGCGGATCGGCCACGCGCATGACCACGGGCGCGCCGCTGGTGCCGCGGTGCGTGCGCGCGTCGGTGAGGAAATAGCCCTCGCCCTGGAAACGCAGTCCGAACGACGATGCCACAATCGCCTGACGCACCACCGGCATGTGGTGCAAGGTGTCGTGAAAGCCGAGCGGGAAACCTACGACCAGCAGCGAGGTGCCGATTTCAACGTGATCGAGGCGACCCGGCAGATGCGCCGGCGTGAAGGCGCTATAAACGGTCGTCGCAGGCAGCGCCCCGCGATCGATCTCGACGACCGCCACATCGATGCCGCCCGCCGCATCGATACCCTGGCGCCACAGGCTCCGGCCATCGCGATAAAGAGGTATCGAAAAACCCGTCGATTCCGCGAGATTGTCCGGATTGTTGTGCAGCTCCAGTTCGATCCGGTCCGGGAAGTGCCGGGCGGGCTTGTCGAACAGCACATGCCCGCTCGTCACGAGGAAGAGGCGTTGATCCTGCCCGAAGAAGAATCCGCTGGCATTGGTCAGTTGCCGCCGGCCATCGAAGGTGACGATGCGCACGGTCGTCAGGAGAAGGGACTCGATCATTCGCGGCGCGCCGTGATGGAGTGCGTGACCGGGCGGAATCCGGCCGCGACAAGGGATCTTCCTCGCACTCGCGCGCACGGCGAAGGGGCGAACGACCCGAGCCGCACGTTCCGCGATGTGCCATTCCCGCAGAGGCTACGGGCAGACTACCACCGTGCGGCCCGCAGGGCCGCCGAGTTTCCCCGGCAACGGCATGAATGTGGGGGAAGCCGCCTGCAAACGAGCGCTTCATGGCGGGAGGTGCTGCACCTTCCCGCCATGCGTTTGCATCCTTGCCGGATTCGTCTCCGGAGTGACCTTACGCCGCGACCGCCTCCAGCGGCGGGTAGTCGATATAGCCTTCCGGTCCGGGCGCGTAAAAGGTCTTCGGGTTCGGCGCGTTGAGCGGCGCATTGCGCTTCAGGCGCGGCACCAGGTCCGGATTCGCGATGAACAGCCGGCCGAAAGCCACCGCATCGGCCCGGCCCGATTCCACGGCCTCGACCGCCATCGCACCGTCGTAGCCGTTGTTGGCGATGTAGGTGCCCTTGAACGTCCGGCGTGCCCATGCGAAGTCGAAGCCGGGTACATCACGCGGACCGCCGGTGGCGCCTTCCACGAAATGGATGAACGCGATGCCGCGCTTGTTCAGCTCCTCCACCAGATGGCCGAACACCGCCTGCGGGTTGCTGTCCGACAGGCCGTTCGCCGGGGTGACCGGCGACAGGCGGATACCGACGCGGCCCGCGCCGACCTCGGCGATCACCGCGTCGATCACTTCGAGCGCGAAGCGGGCGCGGTTCTCCACCGAACCACCGTACTGGTCGGTGCGCCGGTTCGCGCCATCGCGCAGGAACTGGTCGACCAGATAGCCGTTGGCGCCGTGGATCTCGACGCCGTCGAAGCCCGCGCGGATCGCGTTCGCGGCGGCACGCCGGAATTCCTGCACCACCTCCGCGATCTCCTCGACGCTCAACGCACGCGGCTCCGGCACCTCGACCTTGCCGTTGCGCGTATAGGCCACGACATTGGGCTTCACCGCCGACGGGGCCACCGGCTGGGCACCGCCCGTGAGGTCCGGGTGCGTGATGCGTCCGACATGCCAGATCTGCGCGACGATCTTCGAGCCGGCCTCATGCACCGCCTGCGTGATCGCCTTCCAGCCCTCGACCTGGGCATCCGAATAGATGCCCGGCGTCGCCATGTAGCCCTTGCCCACCGGCGACACCTGCGTGCCTTCGCTGATGATGAGGCCCGCGTTGCTGCGCTGGCGGTAGTACTCAACGTTCATCGCGCTGCCGGGGATGTCGCCGGCCGCTTCGTCGGCGCGGCTGCGCGTCAGCGGCGCCATCACGACGCGGTTGGCGACCTCGATGTCGCCGATGCGGGTGGGCTGGAAGAGCTTGCGGATAGTGTTCATGGGTCGGGCTTCCTTCGTGAATCGCAATCGGGAACGGGATCAGTCACCTGATCGACTTGGGGCGATTATGTCCATTCCCAAGCAAAGGGAGTAGCCAGATTCGGTGATAGCATCTATTCCCTACAGGAATGCCGTGGAGCCGCGATGGATCGCATGCGCCTGATGGAAACCTTCGTCCGCGTCGTCGAGACGGGCAATTTCTCGGCCGTCGCGCGCGAAGCACACACCACGCAGTCGGCCGTCAGCAAGCAGGTGCAGGCCCTCGAAAAGCTCGTCGGCGCACCGCTCCTCGTGCGTTCTTCGCGCAGCCACTCGCTCACCGAAGCCGGCCAGCTCTACTACGAGCGCTGCCGGCAGGTGCTCGACACGCTGGAAGAGGCGCAGCTCGAGGTGCACCGCGCGGAGCACGAGATCTCCGGCGTCCTGCGCGTCGCCGCCCCCGTCGCCTTCGGGCGCCTGCACATCGTGCCCCGCTTGGCGGCCTTCTACGCGCGCCATCCGAAGATCAAGCTCCACCTGCAACTCGACGACGGCTTCGTCGACCTGGTCGCGGCCGGCATCGACGTCGCCTTCCGCGTCGGCGAACTCAAGGACAGCCGTCTCATCGCCCGTCGCATCGGCTCCGCCCATCGCGCCACCCTCGCCTCCCCCGCCTACCTTGAGCAGCACGGCGAACCGCAACACCTCGATGAGCTGCCGCGGCACAACTGCCTCATCTACACGGGCCTCACGGTCATCAACGAGTGGTCCTACCTCGACGCCGACGACCGGCTGCACACCGTGCGCGTCGACGGCAACTTCCAGTCCAACAGCTCGGAAGCCATCCGCCAGGCCGTCTGCGAAGGGCTCGGCATCAGCTACTCGCCAATCTGGGTTTTCGGCGACGACCTGCGGGCCGGCCGCGTCAAACCCATCCTCACCCGCTACCGCGCGCCTCCCCTGCCCCTGAACGTTGTATTCCAGCCAGCCCGGCGACCGTCGCTGAAGATCAACAGCTTTGTGAATTACTTTTCCGACGCGTTCAGCCGTGATCCGGATATTGCGCAGATGCTGACGGCGGAACCGGAGGCCGCGCACACGGTCATCAATTCGACGAAGGGGTCCAACTTACGGCGATGACCCGCTCTGCCTGCGACGACACTTGGCAGCCGTAGCGCAGATGCTGATGCCGCGCCCGAAAAACCCATCGGACTGACCGGCGCGGCCGATGCCGTCGGGCTGGTCGATCTGGCACCACACAATTGCCCGGCGCGGTCGGTGACTACGACCCGACCTGCGCGCGCGTAGTAGGGCTCGAACCAATCCTCTCAACTTAGCACCTCGTCATGGAATTCAGCTGCAGCTTCCCGATGCTCCATTCCGATGCGACAATACCCACGTAACCCATTGTTCCATTTAGGCTTTCCCATGACGGCCTAAATATGC
>NZ_QVLR01000036.1 GCF_014822185.1 Azoarcus sp. Aa7 | reverse complement strand
CCAATCCTCTCAACTTAGCACCTCGTCATGGAATTCAGCTGCAGCTTCCCGATGCTCCATTCCGATGCGACAATACCCACGTAACCCATTGTTCCATTTAGGCTTTCCCATGACGGCCTAAATATGCTCACATCGTAAACAGGTTGGCCAACTTCCTGAATTCTCAGGAACTTCTGGAGACCAACCGGCTCGCACCTCAGTTCTTCACCCGCTGCCGCGCGCTGCCCTTCGCCACCGTGCTCGCGTTCCTGCTCTGTGGCGTGCGCGGTGCCGTGCAGGCCGAGCTCGACGGTTTCTTCGCCTTGCTCGCGAAGCGCACCCGGCTGCTGCGCGTGGTCACCGCGCAGGCCTTCTCCAAGGCGCGCCACCAGATTCGCGCCGATGTCTTCGAGCGCGTCAATCACGCGCTGCTCGCGCTCGTCGGCGAAGAGATCGGCTTCGCCCGCTGGTGCGGCTTGCGCCTGGTCGCTGCCGACGCCTCGCATGTGCGCCTCACGCTGTTCGATCCCAAGCGCCGCGTGCGCTACATCAAGGAGGCCGTGGCCTTCGGCCTGTTCCTGCCCGGCCTCGAACTGTTCGAGCACTTCACCCTCTACGAGCCGGTGTGCGACGAACGCCAGATGCTCGTCGAGCACCTCGATGCGCTGGCCGCCGACGATCTGCTGCTGCTCGATCGCGGCTATCCGAGCGCGTGGCTGGTGGCGCTGCTCATCGACCGCGACATCCCGTTCTGCATGCGCTGCGACGTCGAGGACAACGGCTTCGGGGCGGTGCGCCGCTTCATGCGTTCCGGACAGCACGAGGCGATCGTCACCTTGCCCACGCCCGGCGCGCGCGATGCGGCCGACTATGAATGCCCGCGCACCGCGCCGAGCGTGCGCCTGATCCGGCAGGTCACGCCGCAGGGCAAGGTGCGCGTGCTGATGACCTCGCTCTTCGACACCGAACGCTTTCCCGCCGAGGCCTTCGCCCAGCTCTACCATCAGCGCTGGCGGATCGAGGAGGCATTCAAACGTCTCAAGCATCGCCTCCACCTCGAACACACCAGCGGCTTGTCCTGGCTTGCCGCCCGGCAGGACTTCGGCGCCAAGGCCGTGTGCGACAACCTCGCCGCCCTGGCCGCCTGGTGCGCCGCCGAGCGCCACCTCGAGCCTGACACCGCCTGGCGCATCAACCGCGCACTGGCCTTCAACGTTCTGCGGCGCATCCTGCCGCGTGCACTCGTCACCGCCACCCTGTCCGCGCGCATCGTCGCCGAGGTCCTCGCCCAGATCGCCCTCAACGTCCAGAAATTCGTCTCGGAACGCCACCGACCTCGCGCGCCTCGCGACAAGCCCCACAAGTTCCATGCTTACAAGCCCGCGGTATGATTAATGCCTAAGTTGAGAGGATTGG
>NZ_QVLR01000035.1 GCF_014822185.1 Azoarcus sp. Aa7 | reverse complement strand
GCATGTTCATGGTGATCATCTCCTCGGTTCCCCGCTTCACAACGGAAGCGGCGGAGGTTAATGACCCTGAGTAATTTTCAGCGCGCACACCCCTCTAAAACTGGGTAGTTTTCATCGCGCGCCAACACTGCAGTCATTCGCGATGGACAAGAGCGGACGCATCCGGTCGGTAGACGAGGTCAGCCGAGGCCTGGCGTGTGATTGCGTGTGCCCGTGCTGTAACGAACCCGTCATCGCGCGTCAGGGCGAGATTCGGGAGTGGCATTTCGCGCATGCTTCGGGCGCCGACTGCGACAGCGGCGCAGAAGGAGCTCTCCACCTCGCAGCGAAACAGGTCTTGACGGAAAGCCGGGGGATGACGATTCCGGAGAGACGCATTACCGCAGCGACGACGCTGGCTGATGGCCGAAGCGCGACTGGCGAGGCGCTACGTACCGAGGGTTGGGTCGACTTTACGACCGTGGAGGCCGAGAAGAAGGTCGGGGAGCTGCGGCCGGACATCATCGCAACCATCGGGACTGCGGTTCTGTTCGTGGAAATTGCGGTGACGCACTTCGTCGATTCGGAGAAAGCGCGGACACTCGAATCAATGGGTTTTCCCACACTCGAAGTCGACCTGGCAGCGGTCGATCGGGAAAAGTGGACGTGGGAGGACTTGTTCGAGACGGTCATCGAGAGCGTCCAGCAAAAACGCTGGGTTCACGTCATGGATGCGGAGCTGCTGCACGCAGAAGCAGAACACGCCGCTCAGTTAGCTGCACTCGCGCTTCCCACCGCGATTCAAGCGTTCCCAAGCAAATGCCAGCCGCCCCGGACCCGCTTCGTCATCTCGGGACGATTCGTTGATCTGATCGAGCGTCCCTTTGGGGTCTCAATCTGGAGCACCTACGATCCGGAGGTCAATGCGGTCATCAAGACGCTGATGCGGATCGTCGGCGGACGCTGGCAGCCGAAATTCAAGAGTTGGCTGGCGCCGACGGAGTCGAAGGACTTCCTGCATGCGGAACTGGCGAAACTGTCAGGGGCTCCCCCTGCACAGATTGGGCCGCGACATTGATCGGCCGCGCCGCTGTCGGTCTCAAATCGGGCCAGAGGGGATTCGAGATCGACGGTCAGCGCTTGGCTTTGTTCAGCGATTCGATGCGTTCGTTCAGGTCCGCGACCGGGTAGAAGACGAACGCATTGCCCTGCTTCACCTTCTCCAGCAAGCCAAGCTTTTCGAGTTCGAGGAGATCGGCGCGGGCGGTCTGATAGACGACGTTGTGCACGCTCTGGTGCTTCGAGACGCGGTACGCCTCGCCCGGATGCCGGAGTGCGTGAGTTAGTAAGGCAACCTGTCGGTGGTTCAATGCGCCCCGAAGTATGCCGGCACTCGCCAGCATGCGTTCGGCGTCCTTCTGTTCCTGGGTCTTGCGGGCCAGGTACTCGTGCAGGGCGCCTATCGAACGCCGGATGATGTCGAGCTGATGCAAGACAAAGTAGGTCGTGTCGTTGCGGTCGGTTTCCGTATGCAGGTATGCCTGCACGTACTGCCGCGGCGCACGTCGCAGGAACTGGGAGATCGACAGGAACTCCATCAGCCAGTAGCCGCTACGCGCCATCGACCAGTAGAAAAGCGCCCGCGCCGTGCGGCCGTTGCCGTCGGCGAAGGGATGATCGTAGCCGATCATGAAGTGCAGGAGAATTGCACGGACGGCGGGGTGGACGAAGGGCGAAGAGTCTTCAGTCGCATTCGCGAAGGCGCATAGCCGTTCAAGGCGTTCCGGGAGTTCCTTGTAGCTCGGCGGTTCGTGCAGCAGGGTCCCGTCACGGTTATCGACGACATTTACGTCATCGGCCACACGCAGCCGCCCCGCATCAGCCGGGTCATCGAGGGTGTCTTGGGTGAGCATCCGGTGCAGTTCCAGGACACGGTTGGGAGAAATTGGCTCCGATCGCAGGCTTCGGATGTGCTCCATGGCCTGGTAGTTGTTGAAGATCATCGCTTCGCTTCGATCGCGCGGCTGACGCCCCTCACGCAGCATGGCCTCGGCAACACGGCGTGTTGTGGAGGCCCCCTCAAGCTGGCTCGAGGTGATGGACTCCTCGATCAATGAGTGCAGGAGGTAGCGCTCCCGATTCTCATGGATCGGCGCTGCCTCCGGCGTGCGTATCTGCCCCGCGGCATCCCGATCGATGTGATGGAGATGGATCAATACCGGCTCGGGGGTTGCCAGTGTGAAGGGGACACCGGCCTTGTCGATAAACGGCAGCTTCTGCAGCATGGAGCTACGCGCCAACCAGACTGACAGCCACCACTCCTCGGTCGTCAATCCGCTGGGCGGAGCCCTGTGGCGCAACTCGTCCCAGTGCAGGTACTTCCCGTCAGGCAAGGGAGACGTGTGGCCAAGGACGTGAGACAGGCGTTCCGACCCGACTTGGCTGATCAGCTTCTCGGGGCCCGGAGGGTGCATGGGCAACTTCATGTCTACTAATCTATTTAAGAATTAGTAGAGTTTAGTACACCGCAACGAGAATATTCCAGACCTGTTTACTAAAAACCAACCAGATTAGTAAGCGCTAGTAGACACGCGTCCCGCTCATACAGCTCCACGCCCGCGTGAGCCAACCCCTTACACTGGATCGCCCCCTTCGGCTGCCTCCGTCTTGCGAACTCCGGCGGCTACAAGCATGGCGGCGGTGGCCTTCTCAACCGACATCCGCACCGGATCGAGGTCAAGCCGAGCATAGATCGCAGTCGCTTGCTGACTCTTGTGATTCAGGCTCTTACCGATGATCGGCAACGAAGCCCCCGTGATCGCCTGCCAGCTCCCTAGAGTACGGCGCAGGTCGTGAATACGCAGGTCGGCGATACGAACGTCACCCACCTTCAACCCCATGCCGGTTGCCACGTCACGAGCGCGTTCCAGTCTTGCATCCAGGGACTCGAAGACTTCATGCCCCCTCGCATTTCGTTTCGAGGAAAAATCCCCGCCTGTCTCGGCAATCATCGTCAGGATCTGAGCGAGTTCGTCACGGTCAAAGACCCGCTTCCAGCCCTTCTTCGGCTCGACCAAGTGCCCCGTACCACCCTCGCCGGGGAAGACAAACTCCGCATCTTTCTCTGCAGCCTCCAGGCGGCGCGAGAGGATCTCGATCACCTCGGATGTGAGCGTTACATTTTGCGGCTCGTCATTTTTCGTACGCGGAATGCGCCAGATTCGATCAGCGAAGTTGATCTCCCGCCAGCGCATTGCCAGAACATTCGAGCGCCTCGCTCCGGTCAGGAGCGACATCAAGAAGTAGTCGCGGACGACCTCATTGGGCTCTTCCATCAATGCGGCGAAGAACCGCGGCAGTTCAAAGGACTGAAGAAAGCGGTCGCGGCTGACCTTCTTGCGCGTCTTGGTCGCGCTGACCGGATTGGTCTCTGCCAACCCCCATTCGATCCCTCTGGCAAAGATGCTGGAGGCAAGAGCACGGACGTTGTTGATCGTCGCATTGGCTTTCCCAGTCTTTTCGAGGTCGCCCAGGATGCGCGTGATCATTGGAGCAGTGATCTCGCTCACTCTCTTTGAACCAAGGGGCCGATCGAGATAATCCCGATAGCGCTGTTCGTCGGCCGCCCACGCACGCTTACGTCGCCCATGCCTCTCGGCAAACTGCTCGAACAGTTCGCGAAACGTCAGTTCGGCCCGGATCGTCCGACGCACCTCGCCGGGATTGTCGCCCTCCGCGATCTTGCCGATGATCTCGGCAGTCTTCCGACGCGCCTGCTCGATGGTCATTTCCGGGTAACGCGCCAGCGTAATGCGCTCCATTCCGCCAGCCCTGATGCGCTTCAGGACACAGAAGGTCTTCACTCCCGACGCAGTGACCCGCAACCGGAGGGATGCCTGCTTCGCATCGCAATACTCCGCACGCTGTCCCTTGGAGGGAAGAGGAAGAGCGTCAAGTGCGGCCTTGGTGAAGTTGATCGTTTCTGCCATAGGTAGACCCTTGGGTAGCCCGGCTGGGGTAGCACCGGGGTAGCACGGGGGTAGCAGAATAGGTCAATTTCGATCCATCTCCACCCACACTGAATGAAGAAATGATACGCTGAAAGCCTTACTACATCTACGTTCCAGCATCTTCGTCAATTTCTGCAAAAACACGGGACCTAAAATTCATAACCCATAGGTCGGCGGTTCGATTCCGCCCATCCCACCACGATTTCCAGGCGAAAGCCCAGTCCTCACCGACTGGGCTTTTTGCTTTCTGGTCGATGCCTGGTCACCGGGCGATCGAGCCCAGTGGAATCCAGTCGGGCATAGCGGCAGGCTCTCCTCCTGTCAGCGCATGGCCGAACAGTGGGGCGGCGTGCAGACCAAGGCGCCCACTCGTCTGATGAAGTAAGATTCCCGCTTTGCATTTTTCCGGGAGATTCGGCCATGGGACTGATCGTAAGCGCTCCACGAACCCCATCCTTATGTAGCTGCTGGTGAGCCCGCATGCTGTGGCTTCCGTTTTTCAGGGGAGCACGAGCATGTCGGAGCGCAGCGAGTTCTGGTGGTCGCACCTATCGGCGAT
>NZ_QVLR01000034.1 GCF_014822185.1 Azoarcus sp. Aa7 | reverse complement strand
GCTGCGGGCGCTGCCTACCGCGACCACCGTCGAACACTTCGAGGCCCTCCTGCCCTGGAATCTCAAGGCTGAGCATCTGATCACAGCGTAGCGAGTCCGGGAAGGATGGGGTTCGTGGAGCGCTTACTTTCAAATCAAGAATAAACTGTACATATTCTTGATTGAGAATAATTCCATGTATGCCGGCTTGGTCAGAACGACGGGGCAACTTAGCCCCCTACTTCAGCGCCTGCGCAAGGCCCGAGGCTGGAGTCAGACCCAATTGGGGGCACGTATCGGTTTGTCGCAGGAGCGCATTTCTGCGATTGAGCGGGCGCCTGAGTCAGTCTCCTTCGATCAGCTTCTGACCGTGTTGATGGCGTTGAACGCCGAGTTTATCGTTCAGACGCGCGAGCCCCTCGATGACGACTCCCCTTGGTATTCGAAGCGCAAATGACGCCACTACGCGCTCATTGCGGGCGGCCGGCGTCGATCCAGGCTTGCGTAGCGCTCAGCGTCAGCCGGTAACGCGCGCAGTTGAACACCTCCAGCTTCGTCAGTTCATCGAGCAGCATGGCCTTGTAGCCCGGCGCCGTGTCCACAGTGAGCTCCAGCTCGACAATCGCGTCCGGGTGTTACTAGGCAGCTGACCCATTTGTTTCTGATTCGGTCGCTTAGGCTCCGCCAATTGCCCATGTATGACGGCGCCGTGGGTACGGATGTCTTCAGCAGTCTCTATAGCGCTCAGCGGAGGAGGGTTTCCGTGACGCGCATTTGTTCGTTCTCGAAGGACGGGGCGAAGTCATCTCGGTCCTGGGCCGACATGCCGACGTCAGCTGACGTGGCCACCTGTTTCCAGTTCAGAATCGCGGTGTACACCTCGCTCAATACCCGTCGAACCACAGCGGCATCCAACCGGAAATAGCCCGCCCGGTCAACCAAAGCCTCAATCGAATCCACGGGCCCGTATTCCTCATCAAGCCAAAGCTTCAGTTCTTGGTCTTTGTCAGGGAATGGGTTGATGTCGAAAGCCGGCGCCAGGCGCCATTGACCATGCGCGACGTGGAGAAATCCGTGATTCTGAACATGGTCATCGACGTTGGTAATGAGCAGGTTGAAGGCCATCCGGCGCCACAGCTCCTCGAGGTCCTGGCGCGGATTAACGCTCTTAGCGATGATGACATCGGCAATCTGGGTGTACGCGCTGTCATCCTGGCGGGAAGCCTGCATCATGGAGCCAGCCGACAAGTAGGGGATGCGGCCTCCGTTGAGCCGGTCGAAGCGGCGAATGAGCGCGACCGGGATGTCGTCGGACATCACCACACGCGACTCTGCAACCGAAATCCCAGCTGTCTTGGCCAGATGCAAGGCGAGTACCTCGCCGCGGGTGACACTGCGGTCGTCCTTGATACTGGGAAACTTGCCGATGGCCAGATGACCGTCATGGTCGACGACCGTGCACTTCGGACGCATGCCGCCCACGGAGGTGCCCCGGCCACGCAGGTAGCGCAGGTCTGCTTCGGTTTCCTTGTTCATCTCGACCGCGCGCGATGCAGCCATCAGATGTGACAGTTCGAGCAGCGGTGGGGTACCGTGGTCACCACCTTCAATGGTGCGCAGAAACCGTCCTTCTGCGTCCAGCAATCGGAGGGCGCCGATACGGCTCATGTCATCTACGCCCAGGAGGTAGTCCATCTCATTAAGGGAGGCGCTGGGTGCCGGCAGGCCGGCGGCCTGGGCCGCCTTGCGGCGCTTGGCGTGGTCTCGCGCGATAACCCGGCAGCCCCAGCCGTCCGGCTCGGTGTCCGCGAACGCGAAGTGGAACAGGGAGTCTTCCTTGGAAGGCGCCTTGCGGAATTGATGGCCGAAGATGAGCGGCAGGTCAGGTGAGACCTCGAATCGGTTAGCGTCCGCGAGCCAGGCCGCCTCATAGGCGAACGTCGAGTATTCGCGGCCACCGTCCTTGCTGTAGGTCAGCGACCCCAAGGGGTGTGCGGACTGCCCCAGAGCAACCTTGACCGTTTTCTGAATCGACGCCATGACTACATCGCTCCTGCCGGAGACTTGCCGCCCTTGGTCCTAACACGCTGCGGCAACTGCTGATTCATTAGGGACAGCCCGATTTCATCGTTCGCAGTATCGAGGAGCGAGTCGATTCTGCCTAACTCCCCTAGGACAAAGAACGCCTGCGCAATCAATCCGAATGGGATGCGCGCGTCGCCCTTCTCCATCCGGCGCAGCGTTGCAACCGAAGTCTGGATACGCTCCGCCATCGATTTCTGTGTGAGCCGGCGGCGACGCCGGGCCAACGCCAGGTCCTGCCCCAGCTTTTGCAACGCGCGAGTCACCGGTGCCGGCATTGAGGTCGCCTTAGCGCTTACGTGTGCACTCTTAACCTTTTTTACGTCTTCCATATGAGCGTTAAGACTAAAGTTCGATAACCGCATTGTCCATACTTGGCGTGGATTTTGTCAAGCATAGACAATGCTTAACAGCTCGCAGGTGAGCGCTTATGCGCTATTATAGTCTATGCACGAGCGGTTATACTTGAATAGGCTTGGGTCGTTTGCGTAGTAACACCCTCGCGCCCTCCGCGGATTTTCGGTCCCTGAGCACCAGGCCGATGGCGTCGGTCAGGCTCTCACGGTAGCGTAGTCGCAGCGGGTCCGGCGTGCGCATTGATTCCATTACGACGACGTACTTCTTGATCGAGCGCCGGCAGGTCCAGGCGAACAGGTCGACGGCGAGCACGACATTCCGGAATTCGTACACGCCTAGCATTGCGCGCGTAGTCGCGTGGGGCTACATCCAGGAACGAGAGCGGGGAGCAGTTATAGAGCATCAATGGAATGTTCGCTGCCAGACGGCTGGTGCGCTTGTTGCCATCCTCGAAGGGCTGCAGGTACGCCAGGTTGATCCAGAGGAAGAAGGCGGCTTCGACCGGATTCTTGATGAGCCTGGCCTTGGCCAGGATCGTCTCCGGCATCGCCCCGAGAACGGCCGGCACCTGGGTTGGCACGTACACCGTGTCGCTGAGGTCAGCGAAGCAGGTGTGTATGAGGGCAAATTTATACTTGTGCGATTTCCCTGACTGTGCGATTCTTTAACGGCTGCGGGTGTTACAAGTGGGTGTTACACTTTCTGAAAGTCGCAATATTTGTCCTTTAAATACAAATGCTTGCGAAGTGATCAAGTGCATCCCGCCCTCTCCGCCAGCCTCATTCAGAAGCCACATTTCTTAGTTCTAACAAGGACTTAGAGAGTGTGGCTTTTGTCTTAATACCACCCCTGCATACCACACCTTCTGTCGGGCTGTGGGGATCGTGCTGTACTTGGCAATGGACTGTTGAGGCATCAACATGACCGACCTGAAGCACGGGCGCTTTAGCCAACTCTACCTAGAGCGTGGGACGCCGACGCGGGATAGTAAGCGCTTTCGGAATCGTCTAGCAGCTTACTTTGAGAAGGAATTGAGCCAGCATCACGACTATGCGGTAACAGAGCTATATGAGGTGGAGACCGGGGCACGGGTATCCGGTACCCCGGGGTTCACGCGCTTCTCGTCCGTCTTCGAAGAGGGGGAGTTACGGGACGTCCTTGACGCCGTAACCATTGTTTTTCGTGCCCTACTCGCAAAGGGTGCTGGGCCTCACGGGAGCCGGTGGCTGCATTTCGTTACTCGTGTATTCCACGAAGAGAACATCGGCTACTCGATCGATGGGCAGGGAGTGGTTCACTTCCATGTGGATCAGGAATTTGAGCGAAATAGGGCGTCTACGCTTGCAGTCCTACAAGCCGCTCAGTTCGGTGCGGTGCGGGCATGTTTTGAAGATGCGTATCGCCACCTTGATAGCGATCCTGCAGACACGAAGGCGGCAGTTCGGTCGATGTTTGAGGCCCTCGAAACGCTTGCCCGGCTCTGTGTTCCCGGTGCCAAGAACCTTAACAGGCGGTTGGCTGAGAACGGTCTCAAGGAACGGTGCCTCGAAGTTGCTGGTGGAGATGCTACCGAACAGAAGGTGATCGGTGGCTTCTTTGATGCCTATGCTGACTGGATTGATGCCCTCCACTTGTATAGGCACGGGCAACCATCGACGGAACCTGTCGCTCCCAGCGAGGAACTTGCCGTCTACGTCTTATCGACGGGTAGCGCAAATCTTCGACAGTTGGCTCTTTACGCGTCGAGGATGGCTCCCTAAGGGCGGCAGCGGACCTGCTTGTCGGGGAATGCCGCCGAACACCCGGAACGCACGCGTGTGCGCATCGAACAGCATCTCATGGCTCTGCGTCGGATAGGCTGCGAGCATGAAGGCGCGGCTCGCACAGAGCTTCGTGTGCGCGAGAAGCACCTTGCGATGGAAGCCGCCGATCACCAGCGACGCCTCGCTCCAGTCAAACTGGAAGGCTTCCCCGAATTCGAATTTGAGCGGGATAAAGCTCGACTTCGCCGGCTTGCCGCCCGCCTCGCGCCAACGTCGCACGTACTCGCTCACCCGCGAGTAGCTGCCCGTGAAGCCCAACTCCTGCAACTGCCGAAACAGCACCAGCGCCGTGCGCCGCTCCCGCTTCGCCCGGCGGGCGTCCGCCTCGAGCCACTGCACGAGCCGCGTCTCGAAGGGCGCCAGTACCGTCTCCCGCGCCGTTCGCCGGTACTTCGGTTCGGGTCCCTCGCCAGCCCTCAGCCATTGCCGCACCGTGTTGCGTGCCAGCCCCGTGCGCCGGCAGATCTCCTTGATCGACAGCCCGTCGCGAAAGTGCAACCGCCGAATCTTGCCCAGCATGTTCATGGTGATCATCTCCTCGAACCCTGCTCAAACATCGAGCAGGCAGGTTAATCACCGGGGTCAATTTTCAGCGCGCACAACCCGCGAAAGGGGGGCAATTTTCAATGCGTAGCAACAATCTGCAATCATCGCGGTGGCCTACAACGTCCGCGGTGGCGAAGTATCCCCAGCCCCCTCGCGGGCGCGACCGGGGAACGCTGGGGAGTGACAAACTTCGCGTCCGCGCCGACACCACAGGGACCAGGGTGGCGCCCGGGTCGTAGACATCGACGTCAATGATTCTCCGGGCTATTTCGATCTCAGGGGTGCCCTACCCAACTTTAGTCAGGTGCAGCGCCATACGGTCTTGATCAAGATCGTCTGCAGAGGACGCCTTCACAAAAAAGACATCGAGAAGGCGGTCCCGCGGACGCTGCGAAACACGTTTCGCGGCCATCAAGACTGGATGGGGACACCAGATGGACGCAAGTATTACCGTTTCCCGAAGCCGCGCGGCTTCGGACATCAGCGGCACCGACGGCGCAGCGGTCGTGCGGGCGTGGGCCATAGTCGGCGCCGGCTTTATCAGCTTCATGCTGTACGTGGTTTATCACTGGGTGACGGCGCCGTACTTCGGGCCGACTGAACTGCCTCCGGGGGTCGAGGTGCCGCTGCAGTTCAAGATCGGCACCCGCGCCGTCGAGATCGGCATGTCGCTGGTGTGGATCTACTTCATCTACACCCAGTTGGTGAAACCGATCCGCCAGACCGGCCAGCCGAACACCCTGGGCCTGCTCGGCATCGGCTTCTTCTTCGCGATCTTCTGGGATCCGTCGATGAACTGGATCCAGCAGGGCTGCGTGTATAACCCGTACGCCTTCAACCTGGGCTTCCTTTCGGGGGAGATTCCCGGCTGGATGAGTCCGCGCGCCAACCTGCTGCCCGAGCCGCTGGTTGCGTGGTCGGGCGGATATCCGGGCTTCCTGATCTGGGGCTGCCTGTTCGGCCTGGCGGCGATGCGATGGGGCAAGTCGCGTTTCCCCGGTATCAGCAATCTGCGATTGGCGATCGTCGGTGTGCTCGCCGTGATGCTGTTCGACATGGTCCTGGAAATGGCGCTGATCCGGTTTACCGGCATCTACGCTTACCCGGGTTCGATTCGCGCGCTCAGTCTCTTCGCCGGCCACTGGTACCAGTTCCCGATCTACGAAGCGATCTTTTTCGGGGGTTGGTGGGGGCTGTGTGCGGTGCTGTTGTACTTCAAGGACGACAAGGGGCTGACCTGGGTCGAGCGCGGCGTCGAGAAGATGGACTTCTGCAAGCGCTCGAACTTCCGCAAGGGGATGGTGCGCGCGGTCGCGGTGATCGGCTTCTGCCAGACGGTCGAACTGATCATCTATGTGCTGCCGATGCCGTTGCTGGCGGCCAACGCCGATCCGTTCCCGGACGACACGCCGGCATTTTTCACCGTCGGGACCGGCATGTGCGGCCCGGGTACCGGGCTCGCCTGCCCGCGGCCGGATCTGCCGATCCAGCGGCGCAACGACCTCCCCAAGTTCTCCGACACCCCGCAGATCTCCCACGAGCAGAGCGGGGCGGACAAGGTCCGGTAAGCGTCGCGGGTCCGCCGCGGGTTCCCGGCGGACCCGCGACGGCTGCCCGAACGAAGACTTCATCGAATCCGTGCAAAACAGTTGCAAAGCGTTAAACCATATCGTATGGTAACGTACAGTCAGTAAGCGAAAAGTAACGCGCGGAATGGAGGCAAGGATGGCTGGCTTGTATTTCGAAGAGTTTGGCGTCGATCAGGTGTTCCGGCACGAGATCCGCCGCACCGTGACGGAAGGGGACAACGTCTGGTTCTGCGCGGCGACGTACAACCCGGCGCAGATCCACATCGATGCGGACTACTGCGCGAACACGGAGTTCGGCCGGCCGCTGGTGAACAGCATCTTCACGCTCGGGCTGGTGATCGGGCTGTCGGTGCAGGACACGACGCTGGGGACCACGGTCGCGAACCTGGGTATGACCGACGTGAAGTTCCCGGCGCCGGTGTTCGCGGGCGATACCTTGAAGTCCGTCACGACGGTGCTGAACGTGCGCGAGAGCGCCTCGCGTCCGAACCAGGGCATCGTGACTTTTCGGCACGAGGGCTACAACCAGCGCGGCGAACTGGTAGCGACCTGCCAGCGCCAGGCACTGATGCACAAGAGGCCCGCGCAATGAAGATGCGATCGATGTTGTTCGTACCTGCGGACAACGAAAAGAAGCTCGACAAGGCGCGCGCCTCGACGGCCGACGTGCTGATCCTCGATCTCGAGGATTCCGTGGCTGCGGCGCGCAAGGCGACGGCCCGCGAGATGGCGTCGCGCTACTTGCGTGAGACGCGGGGAGTGCGCAACTCGCAGGCCTTCGTCCGCATCAACCCGCTGAGCGAGCAGGGTGCCCTGTTCGACCTCGCTTCAGTGGTCGGCGAGGGGCTCGACGGCGTCGTGCTCCCCAAGGCCAACGGCATGGACGACGTGGTTCGTCTCGGACATTGCCTCGACGTGCTCGAAGCGCGCTGCGGCATTCCGTTGGGGCGCACGCGGATCGTGGTCGTGGCGACGGAAACGGCTGCGGCGATGCTGAACATGGGTGGCTATGCGCGATCGCATCCCCGCCTCGCCGGGATCACCTGGGGCGCCGAGGACCTCTCCGCCGCGTTGGGCGCGAGCTCGAATCGCGAGGCCGATGGCCAGCTGTCGCATGCGTATCTGCTTGCGCGGTCGATGTGCCTGGTCGCTTCGGCCGCAGCAGGGGTGGCGCCGATCGACACGCTGCATGCCGATTTCCGCGATGCCTCGGGGCTGGAGGCAGCCTGTGCCGAATCGCGCCGCCGGGGCTTCACGGGCCGCATCGCGATCCACCCGGACCAGGTGGACATCATCAACCGCTGCTATGCGCCGAGCGCCGAGGACCTCGAACTGGCCCGCGCCGTGATCGCGGCCTTCGCCGCCCAGCCGGACGCCGGGACGGTGGGCATCGACGGCCGCATGTACGACCGGCCGCACCTCGTGCAGGCGCACAGGACGCTTGCCGACGCCGAAGCCACGACAGCTTCGAGTGCTTCGGCGCAATAGACCGCCAACGCCCCCGACAGACAGACCAGCAGGAATCGAATCATGGACTTTTCGCTCAATCCCGATCATCAGGCCATTCGCGAAGGCGTCGCCGCTGTTGCGCGCAAGTTCGGCGACGAGTACTGGCTCGCGCGCGACGAAGACGGCGCGTTTCCGCGCGAATTCCACCGCGCGATGGCCGAGGCCGGCTGGCTGGGCATCACGATGCCGACCGAATACGGCGGCGCCGGGCTCGGCGTGACCGAGGCAGCCATCATGATGCACGAGGTGGCCTCCCACGGCGGCGGCATGAGCGCGACCTCGACGGTGCATATCAACCTGTTCGGACCGCACCCGATCGTCGTGTTCGGCACGCCGGCGCAGAAGGCGCGCTGGATTCCGCGCCTGATCGCCGGCGAGGACCAGTGCTGCTTCGGCTTCACCGAACCGGACGCCGGCCTCAACACCACGGCGATCAAGACCTTCGCCGAGAAGGTGGACGGCGGCTACATCGTGCGCGGCCAGAAGGTGTGGACCTCCACTGCGCAGGTCGCCAACAAAATCATGCTGCTGACGCGCACGACACGGCTCGAGGACTGCAAGCGTCCGACCGACGGCATCACGATCTTCTACACCGACCTCGACCGCAGCAAGATCGAAGTGCAGCGCATTCCGAAGATGGGCCGCAAGGCAGTCGATTCCAACGCCATCTTCATCGACGAGCTCTTCGTGCCTGACAGCGACCGCATCGGCGAGGAAGGGAAGGGCTTCAGCTACGTGCTGCACAGCCTCAATCCGGAACGGATCCTGATCGCGGTCGAGGCGATTGGCATTGGCCAGGACGCGCTGCGCCGCGCGACCCAGTACGCCAAGGAGCGCGTCGTCTTCGGCCGCCCGATCGGCCAGAACCAGGGCATCCAGCATCCGCTCGCCGAACGCTGGATGGCGCTCGAAGCGGCGTGGCTGATGGCGATGAAGGCGGCCTGGCTGTACGACAGCGAGAAGAGCTGCGGGGCCGAGGCCAACACCGCCAAATTCCTCGGCGCGCGCGCCGGCTATGACGCGGCACTGCAGTCCGTGCTGACGCTGGGCGGCTTCGGCTACGCCAAGGAGTACCACGTGGAACGCCTGCTGCGCGAGGTGACCGTGACGCGGATCGCGCCGATCACCGAGCAGCTGATCCTGTGCTTCATCGGCGAGAAGGTCCTGGATTTGCCCAAATCGTATTGATGGATGCCGGCCGCGCCTCGGAGGGGCCGGCCCCGGGTTGTGATGTGGCGGGTGGTTCGACAAATACAAGTGAAGGAGACAACCACATGAAGAGCAGGACGGCATTTGTACTGAAGCCTTGCGTCGCCACGGCGATCGCGATGGCCTTCTCCAGCGGTGCTCACGCGATCGATTTCGAGTTCGCGGATGGCTGGAAGGGCAACTGGAGCTCCTCCTTGTCGCTGGGCACCAGCATCCGGGCCCGCAATCCGGATTCGGCGCTTTACGGTCAGGGTAACGGGGCGCTCGTCGGCCGCACCGACGGCACCGGCAACAACACCATCGACGAAGGCAACCTCAACTACAAGCGCGGCGATGCGTTCTCGACCCAGCTGAAGCTCCTCACCGAGGTGGAGATCAAGAAAGGGACGATGGGCGCGTTCGTGCGCGGCAAGGCGTGGCACGACTTCACGCTGAACGACCAGAACGTCCACCTCGGCAACCAGCCCAACGGCTACAACGGCTACGACTTCGCGACGAACCGGATCACGAAGAAGAAGCCGCTGTCGGACGATGGCTTCGAGCGCCTGAACAAGTTCAGCGGCGTCTATCTGCTCGACGCCTACGCGTATGACAGCTTCGACATTGCCGGCAACCCGCTGCAGCTGCGGGTGGGCAACCAGGTCATCAACTGGGGCGAGAGCCTGTTCATCCAGGGCATCAACCAGATCAACCCGATCGACGTCCCGTCCTTCCGCAAGCCGGGCGTGCAGGTGAAGGAAGTGTTCCTGCCGGTCCCGATCGTGCAGGCCAACCAGACGCTTGGTGACCTCGGCAGCGTCGAGGTCTTCTACCAGTGGAAGTGGCGCAACACGCCTATCGAGGCAGGCTGCGGCAACTACTGGGGAGTGGCCGGCGGCTCGATCGGCGCCAGTCCCAACAATTGCTTCAATGCGGTCAGCATCGCCGGATCGAGCCCGTTCGGGTTGAACTCCGGCTTCTTCGTCAATACCGTCGACGGAAAGGAGCCGAGCGACAGCGGCCAGTTCGGCGTCGCGTTCCGTACCTACGCGGATGCGCTCGATGCCGAGATCGGCGCCTATGCGATGAAGATCCACTCGCGCACGCCGGTGATCTCGCTGCAGTTCGGTGACTTCTCGTCGCGCGGTTCGGCCGTACCCTTCGCGTCGAAGTGGGAATACCCCGAGGACATCAAGATCTACGGCCTGAGTTATGCGACGAACGTGAAGGGTTGGTCGGTCGGCGCCGAGGTGAGCCACAGCCGCGACGTGCCGGCGCAGATCGATGGCAACGACCTGTTGCTGTCGGGGCTCGGTGCGACCGGCTTCATCGTTCCCGGCACCCCCGTTCCGTTCGGTCCTTACGGGCAATCGGCACTCGCGGCCCAGGCCGGCAACGGCTACCTGATCGGCTATACGCGTACGAACAAGACCCAACTGCAACTCAACACGATCAAGGTCGGCAACGGCATCCTCGGCGCCGAGCAATACCTCTTCGTCGGCGAGGTGGGTTTCCAGTGGAACGATCTCGACGGTTCGCTGCGCTATAACCGGCCGTTCATCTTCGGGCCGGGGCCTGCGGCCAGCTACGGCGCACCCTGCGCCGCCCTGAATATCTCCAAGGAAGGCTGTGGTGACGACGGTTACGTGACCGACTTTGCCTGGGGATATCGCATGAAGATGGAGCTGACCTACAACAACATCTACAACAGCGGCATCACCTTCCAGCCTAGTGTGTTCTGGTCGCACGACGTCGACGGATGGTCGGTCGACAGCCAGTTCTCGGAAGGACGCCAGGTGCTCGGCCTTGGTGCGCGATTCTCGTACGCGAAGAAATACAACCTCGAACTGAGCGCGGTCCGCTACAACCGCGATGCCAAGTTCGACCCGCTGCGCGATCGCGACTTCTACTCGGCCACCGTGAGCATGAGTTTCTAGAAAACCAAGGAGACATGGAAATGATCAAGACCGCTGCACGCGCGATCGCCTGCGCGATGATGGTTGCTGCGATGCCCATGGCATCGGCCGAGATGGCCCCGAACGAGCTCGAACGGCTCGGCAAGGATCTGACCCCGAACGGCGCGGAAATGGCCGGCAACGCCGACGGCTCGATTCCCGCATGGACCGGCGGCCTGACGAAACCGCCCGCGGGCTGGGATCCGAAGCAGGGCTACGTCGATCCGTTCAAGGACGAGAAGCCGCTCTTCACGATCACGGCGCAGAACGCCGACCAGTATAAGGACAAGCTGTCGCCGGGTCTGGTCGCGATGCTCAAGAAGTTCCCGAACCAGAGCCTGCCGGTCTACAAGACCCATCGGACCTTTGCGCATCCTGCTGCGATCTACGCGGAAACCAAGGCCAAGGCGGCTAAGGCCAAGCTGAACGGCATCGCGATCGAGAACTACGATGTCCCCGGTACGCCCTTCCCGGTGCCGAAGAACGGCGTCGAGGCGATGTACAACCAGACCACCAAGTACTTCGGCGGCTACAAGGCCTGCCGCGACTGGTTGCCGGTGAGGGGCTCGGGGGACTACTACAAGGTCGGCTTCTGCGAGCACATGGTGCAGGGGCAGAACATGGAGCCGTCCCAGGGCGGCAACGCGTTCTCGTTCTTCGGCGGCTACGATGCCCCGGCCACACTGGTCGGCACCATCTATCTCGTCCGCGATCCGCTCGACTACACCGAAGGCGAACGCCAGGCGTGGATCTACAACGCCGGCCAGCGCCGCGTCCGTCGCGCACCCGACCTCGCCTACGACAACATCGATGACGGCACCGAGGGCATGCGCACGACCGATGACTACTGGGGCTTCCACGGCGCGCTGGACCGCTACGAGTGGAAACTGGTGGGCAAGAAGGAGATGTTCATCCCCTACAACGCCTACAAGCAGATGGACCCCAAGCTCAAGTACGCGGACATGGCGGACAAGGGCGGCCTCAAGTCCGACCTGATGCGCTACGAGTTGCACCGCGTATGGGTGGTCGAGGCGACCTTGAAGCAGGGCATGTCCCACGTGCTCTCCAAGCGCACGTTCTATCTCGACGAGGACAGCCACACCATCGCGCTGGCCGAAGGTTATGACGGCCGCGGCAACCTGTGGCGGGTCTACACCTATCCGCTCGTGCAGGCCTACGACGCGGGCGTGATGTTCCAGACCAACTTCGTGACGCTGGATCTGACCAACGGCAACTACATGGTCACGGCGCTGCAGAACGAGCGCTCGCAGCCGGCCTACGAATGGAACATCAAGGGCGCCGCGCAGGACTTCGCCACCGACGCCATCCGCCGCCGCGGGGTGCGCTAAGACCTCCAGGCACCCCCGCTGCCCGCGCCGGAGAGTCGGCGCGGGCAGTGCGGATCTTCTCCAATTCAGCACAGTGGCGGTTCCCATGAAGCGCATTCTCTATCGGGCGAGCCTCGTCGCATTTGCGGGCGCCTGTTTCGTGCATCTCGCGTCTGCGGCCCCAGCCATGGTCGCCAAGCCCGACCCCATCCGAGCGCAGCACACGGCCTTGTTCGACGTCGTGCGCTTCAACGGCGGCTTCGTCGCGGTCGGGGAGCGTGGCGTGGTCATGCACAGCGACGATGGCGGCAAGAGCTGGCAGGGCGTGCAGACGCCGACCAGTCGCACCCTGGTGTCGGTGGTGGTGATCGACAAGGAGCGCGCGGTGGCGGTGGGCCACGGCGCCAGCATCGTGCGCACCACCGACGGCGGCCGGAGCTGGAAGGCAGTCGAGGCCGACGAGGCGGGTTCCGACTCGATCCTCGGCATCACTCAGCTCGGTGACGGGCGGCTGGTGGCCTACGGCGCCTATGGCATGTACCTCGAGAGTGCCGACCAGGGTCTCACCTGGACGCGGCGCAAGGTCGTCGGCGACGACTTCGAATGGCACATCTCGCACGTCACCGAGGTCGGTCCGCGGCTGTTCCTGGTCGGCGAGGCCGGCACGATCGCGGTGTCGCAAGATCGCGGCGAAACGTGGACGAAGCTCGACTCGCGGTACAAGGGCTCGTTCTTCGGGCTGCTCGGCCTGAAGGACGGCGCGCTGCTCGCGTACGGCATGCGCGGCAACGTGTTCCGCTCCGACGACCACGGTGCGAGCTGGACCCAGGTGCCGCTCGCCTCGAAGAGCGCGCTCAACGGCGGCACGGTTGCCGAGGACGGGCGCGTCGTGCTGGTCGGCAACAACGGCCTGATCGCGACGAGCCGCGACAACGGCCGCAGCTTCGAAATCAGCGGCTCGCCGGAAGGCACGCCGATCGCGAAGGCAGCCTACGCCGCCGACGGGGCGCTGGTCTATGTCGGCTATCTCGCGACCGGCCGGCTCGCGCCCGCATCCGGCGCGGCGTCCGCAAAATAGTCCCAGGAGGCATCGTGCACAAGAACAGCGATCACGACAGCGTGATCAGGCAATCGACGGGAGCGGAAACCGCGGTCCACGGCGAGTTTCGCTCTGAAGAATTCTCGCAAGGCTTCATCGGCCGCATCGCGTATGCGACCTTCCGCTGGCGCCTGCCGCTGCTCGTCGTCGGCATCCTGCTGACGCTGGTGCTCGGGGTTTCGGCGACCAGCCTGCGCGTGAGCTCGGGCTTCGCCAAGATGATCCCGGCGAACCACGAGTACATGAAGACCTTCGAGGACTACAAGGCGGACTTCGGCGGCGCCGACAAGGTGCTGGTCGCGATCAAGGTGCGAGAGGGCGACATCTACCGCAAGGAGGTCATCGACGTCGTGCGCGGCGTGACCGAGGAGCTCTTCTACCTCAAGGGGGTCGATCGCAGTTCGCTGACCTCGCTGGTGACGCCGAACGTGCGCTACAACGAGGTAGTCGAGGAGGGCTTCAAGAGCGGCAACCTCGTGCCGGCCGATTTCTCGGGCACGCCCGAGGAATTCGCGAAAGTGCGGCAGAACATCCTCAAGTCCGACTGGATCGGCCGCATCGTCGCCGCCGACATGACCGCGACGATGGTCGTCGCGACGCTGCAGTCCGCCGATCCCGACACCGGCGCGGCGCTGGACCTGCGCGAAGTCGGCGCGAAGCTCGAGGAGATCCGCGGCAAGTACGAGAACGACGCGGTCACGGTGCATATCATCGGCTTCGCGAAGGCCACCGCGGACATCGCCGAAGGCGCATCGAGCGTGCTGCTGTTCTTCGTCGTCGCCTTCTTCATCACCGGCGTGCTGCTCTTCTGGTATTCGGGTTCGCTGATGCTGACGGCGTGGGCATTGGTCGCGGCGCTGATCCCGGTGATCTGGCTGCTCGGCATCCTGCCGCTGATCGGCATGGGCCTCGACCCGATGTCGATCCTCGTGCCCTTCCTGATCTTCGCGATCGGCGTCTCGCACGCCGTGCAGATGACCAACGCGTGGAAGCTGGAAACCCTGCGCGGCCACGACGGCGTGACGGCCTCGCGCAACTGCTTCCTGAAGCTCTTCATACCCGGCGCGACCGCGCTGCTGGCGAACGCGCTGGGCTTCATGGTGATCGCGGTGGTGGACATCCAGATCGTGCGCGAGCTCGCTTACACCTCGACGATCGGCGTCACGGTGATGATCCTCACGAACAAGTTGCTGCTGCCGATCCTGCTGTCCTACATGCGCTTTTCGGCAAAGACGGCGAGCCGGCTGAGCGGTCACGAGACCGCCGGGTACGCGATGTGGGAGCGTCTCGGCGTGCTCGCGACACCGCGCGGCGCGGTGCTGCCGATCGTCGTTGCGCTGGCGCTGACCGGGGTCGGCGTGTGGAAGCTCGGCGAACTCAAGATCGGCGACCTCGGCACGGGTGTGCCCGAGCTGCGCGCCGACTCGCGCTACAACCGCGACGTCGACATGATTACCGGCAACTTCGCCATCGGCGTCGACCTGCTGCAGGTGATCGCCGAGGCAGACGGGGGCGACTCGCCGTGCGTGCAGCGCGAGGTGCAGGAGAAGGTCGAGAAGTTCGACTTCGCGATGCGCCAGACCGAGGGCGTCGCTGCGGTGCGCAGCCTGTCCTCGTTCATCGGCGCCGTGACGCAGGATTTCGCCGAGGGCTGGTACCGCTGGCGCATGCTGCCCGAGACGGTGCCGCAGATCGCGCAGGGCATCGGCATGGCGACGCGGCTCGGCAACGAGTACCGCAACTCGAAATGCACCGCGATGCCGATCTCGATCTACACGACCGACCATCAGGCGACGACGATCAACCACATCGTCGAGCGCATCAAGGCCTTCAAGGCCGAGAACGACACGGACACGCTGCGCTTCCGCCTTGCGTCGGGCAACGTCGGCGTGATGGCGGCGACCAACGAGGTCGTCGAGCGCTCCGACAAGTGGGTGAACTTCACGCTGTTTTCCGCCGTTGCGCTGCTGTGCCTGGTCACTTTCCGCTCGCTGCGCATCACGCTGTGCATCATCGTGCCGCTGGCGCTGGTGACGCTGCTGTGCAACGCGACGATGGCCGCGCTGGGGATCGGCGTGAAGGTGAACACGCTGCCGGTGATCGCGATCGCGGTCGGGGTCGGCGTCGACTACGGCATCTACCTGTTCGAGCGCATCAAGCACGAGATGCACGAGCGCGGCGCCAGCCTGCGCGAAGCCTTCGTGCAGTCGCTCAAGGACCGCGGCACGGCGTCGGTATTCACCGCGGTGACGATGACGGTGTCGGTGCTGACGTGGGCGCTCTCGACGCTCAAGTTCCAGGCCGACATGGGCATCCTGCTCGCGTTCATGTTCATGGTGAATCTGTTCGGCGCGATCCTGCTGCTGCCGGCCATCGCCGCCTTCGTCATCGGCCGGGAAAAGCGCCCGGCGATGGCGGCGAAGCGCGCGGTACGCGAGCCCGAATCGACCGGCGACGCCCGCGTGGCGCTGAACCCCACGATGACGCCCCACGCCCGCGCCACCGAAGCCTGACGAAACTGGAGACCTTCACATGACTTTGAAATCCCCGGTCGATGTGCGCGGTGCCGCCTGGGTGCCGGATGCCGCGCGCATCGAAACGAGCAACATCAACCGCTTCTGCCTCGCAATGGAAGCGCGCTGGGGCCGGAGCTTCGACGACTACGAAGCGTTGCACGCGTGGTCGGTGGAGCATCTCGACGAGTTCTGGAGCGGCCTGTGGGACTTCGCCGGCATCGTCGCCCAGTCGAAGGGCGAGCAGGTGCTGGAGCAGGGCGCGACGATGGAGTCGGTGCGCTGGTTTCCCGACGCGCGGCTCAACTTCGCGGAGAACCTGCTGCGCTTCCGCGGCGACGCCGATGCGCTGGTGTTCTGGGGCGAGGACAAGGTCAAGCGGCGGCTGTCGCGCGACGAGCTTTACGCGGCGGTGGCGCGCGTCGCTGCCGCGCTGCGGGCGCGCGGGGTGAAGACCGGCGACCGCGTTGCGGCCTACATGCCGAACTCGCCCGACACCATCATCGCGATGCTGGCCGCGGCGAGCATCGGCGCGATCTTCAGCTCCGCGTCGCCCGACTTCGGCCCGCAGGGCATCGTCGACCGCTTCGGCCAGATCGAGCCGGTCGTGCTATTCGCGACGGACGGATACCACTACAACGGCAAGTCGCACAGCTGCCTCGGCAAGCTGCGCGACATCGCCGAGCAACTGCCGACGGTGCATACCGTGGTGATCTGTCCGTACCTCGGCCTGGATGATGCGACCGCGGGCATTCGCGGTGCAGTCACCCTCGACGAGCTGACCGCGGATCACGCGACAGCGAGCGACATCTGCTTCGAGCAGCTGCCCTTCGATCATCCGCTCTACATCGTGTTCTCGTCGGGCACGACGGGCGTGCCGAAATGCATCGTGCATCGGGCCGGCGGTGCGCTGACGCTGCACCTGAAGGAACACCAACTGCACGGCAACCTCCGCGATGGCAGCCGCCTGTTCTACTTCGCGACCTGCAGCTGGGTCATGTGGAACTGGCTCGCCTCCGGCCTCGCGTCGGGTGCCGCACTGATGCTCTATGACGGCAGCCCGTTCGCCGCCGACAACCACATCCTGTTCGACTACATGCAGGCCGAGCGCTTCACGCACTTCGGCACCTCGGCGAAGTTCATCGAAGCCTGCGCCAAGCTCGGACTGGAACCCGGCCGCACGCATGAGACGGGCTCGGTCGAGGTGCTGTATTCGACCGGCAGCCCGTTGATGGCCGAGGGTTACGACTACCTCTACCGGGCGTTCAAGCGCGACGTGCATGTCGCGTCGATCTCCGGCGGCACGGATCTGCTCGGCGCCTTCGTCGGCGGCAACCCGGTCCTGCCGGTGTGGGCAGGCGAGATCCAGTGCAAGCAGCTCGGCATGGCGGTGGATGTGTTCGACGAGGGTGGCCATCCGGTGACAGGACGCAAGGGCGAGCTGGTGTGCACCCGGCCGTTCACGACGCAGCCGCTGTACTTCTGGGCCGACCCGGAAGGCCGCAAGTACCACGAAGCCTACTTCGGGCGTTTCCCTGGCGTGTGGTGCCACGGCGACTTCTGCGAGGAGACCGCGCACGGCGGCTTCATCATCCACGGCCGCTCGGATGCGACGCTGAACCCCGGGGGCGTGCGCATCGGCACCGCGGAAATCTACCGCCAGGTCGAGCAGCTGGAAGAGGTCATGGAGTCCGTGGTAATCGGGCAGAACTGGCCGCCAGAGAAGCAGGGCGACGTGCGGGTCGTGCTCTTTGTGCGGCTGCGCGACGGACTCGCGCTCGACGAGGCGCTCGCGGACCGCATCCGCCGCCGGATCCGCGACAACACGACGCCGCGCCACGTGCCCGCGCGGGTCGTGCAGGTGCCGGATATCCCGCGCACGAAGAGCGGAAAGATCGTCGAGCTCGCCATCCGCCAGGTCGTGCACGGCGAACCGGTGAAGAACACCGGGGCACTCGCGAATCCCGAGGCGCTGGAGCATTTCCGGGAGCGCGTCGAATTGCAGGCGTGAGCGGGTCGGATGTCGTAACGAAAACGAAGAAAACGTGCGCTCGGCGACGAACCCGAAGAGCGCAGGTGGGAACCAGGAGACGGGAATGACTTACGAGACGATAGACCTCGAACTGCGCGACGGCGTCGCCCGGCTCGCCCTCGACCAGGGCGACGCGGGCAATCCGTTCAACGAGGTGTTCTGCAACGAGTGGCTGGCGGTCGCCAACGAGCTGGCCGGCCGCAAGGATCTGCGCGCGATCCTGCTTACCGCGCGCGGCAAGTATTTCAGCGTCGGCGGCGACGTGCGCATGTTCGCAGAAAACCTCGACGAGCTGCCGCAGCGGATCCGCCAGTGGACGGGCGCACTGCACACGGGGCTTGCCCGTTTCGCGCGCCTCGACGCGCCGATGATCGCATCCGTGCATGGCGTCGCGATGGGCGGCGCAGTCGCGCTGATCAGCGCGTGCGATCTGGTCTATGCCGGCCGTTCGGCGAAGTTCGGCGCCGCGTATCCCAGCATCGGTTACAGCTGCGATGCGGGCGCCTCGCGGGCGCTGGCCACCCGCATGGGCGTTGCGCGTGCGCGGCGCTTCCTGCTGTGTGGCGAGACCCTGACGGCCGAGCAGGCGGCTGCCACCGGCATGGTCGATTTCGTCGTCGATGACGCCGAACTCGGCGATGCGGCCGCCGCGGCCGCCGCGCGGCTCGCCGCCGGTCCGACGCGCGCGTTCGGCGAGATCCGTCGTCTGTTCGCGACGGCGCTCAGTCAGCCCTACGAGGCGCAACTCGAGGACGAGGCGCAGGCGCTGTCGCGCGTGGCGGCAGGTGCCGATGCGCGCGAGGGCATCCTGGCCTTCGTCGAAAAACGCAAACCCTTGTTCCGCGGCGAGTGAGCCGCTGTCCCCCTACCAACTTCGACGAGGTGTCTCGAATGTGGCGCTATGCTGACATTGCCTCCCTGGCGGACATCCCCCGCTTTCACGGCCGAACCGGCGGCGACCGCGTCGCGCTGATGAACGTCCGCCGCCGCCAGACTTTCCGTGAGCTCGATCAGGCGTCCAGCCGGATCGCCAATCTATTCATCGACGCCGGGCTGATCCGCGGTGAGGTGATCGGCTTCTACGGCAAGAACTCGATCGAGTATTTCGAGGCGATGTTCGGCGCCAGCAAGGCCGGCTGTGCGCTGCTGCCGCTGAACTGGCGCCTTTCTGCCCTCGAATTGCAGGCGGTCATCGAGGATGCCGCCCCGCCGTTGATTCTCGTCGATCGCGAGTTCGTCCCGTTGGTCGAGCGGGTGCGCGAGACCTGTACCGTCCGCTTCGGCATCGTCGAGTTCGACTCCGCTTCGGATGCCGCTAGCCCGTTGAAGACGCGCATGGCCGCCTGCAGCGACGTCGACCCGCGCGTCGAGGTGCGTCCCGAGGATACGGCGCTGCTGCTCTACACTTCGGGCACGACCGGCCAGCCCAAGGGTGTGGAACTCACGCACGGCGGCATCAACTTCATGCGCCTGTGCGAACACCTGGAACCGGCTTTCCGCTGGCAGGACAAGGACGTGATGATGTTCGTGATGCCGAACTTCCATCTCGTCGGCACCGGCCTGTCGCTGCAAGGACTGTACAACGGCGTGCCGCTGACGATCCTCGGCGGGCTCGACATCCCCGCGCTGCTCGCGACGATCGAACGCGACAAGCCCACGATCTGCTGCCTCGTGCCGACCGCGATCCAGATGATCCTGGACCATCCCGACGTCGCGAAGACCGACCTGTCGTCGCTGCGCCTGGTGATGTATGCCGGCTCGCCGATCACCTCTCCGTTGCTGAAGCGGGCAATCGGCACGCTACGCTGCGACTTCATGCAGTTCTATGGTGCGACCGAGACCTGCGGGGCCGTGACCCTGCTGCGGCCCGAACAGCACGACCTGAATGACGACCGCAAGCTGAAGTCCTGCGGCACGCCGGTACCGCTCGTCGAAGTGCGGATATTGAGCGCGGCGGGCGACGAACTGCCCGACGGCGAGATCGGCGAGTTCGTGGTGCGCTCGCCGGCGATGTTCAAGGGCTACCTGAACAAGCCGACGCAGACCGAAGCCGCCCTGTCCGGCGGCTGGTACCGCACCGGCGACGCCGGCTATCGCGATGCCGACGGCCTGCTCTATCTCGTTGATCGCACCAAGGACATGATCATTTCGGGCGGCGAGAACGTCTATTCGACCGAGGTCGAACAGGCGCTCAGCAAGCATCCCGCGGTATCGCAGGTCGCAGTGATCGGCCTGCCCGACGAGCGCTGGGGCGAGCGCGTCACCGCGATCATCGTTCCCGTCGACCACAAGTCGCCGACCGAGGACGAGCTGATCGCGCACTGCCGGCAGATGATCGCAGCCTACAAGGCGCCCAAGCAGATCATCTTCGCGCCCAGCCTGCCGATGACACCGACCGGAAAGATCCTGAAGACGGCGCTGCGCAAGCAGTTCGCGCCGGTCGAGGTCAGCGAGGCCTGAATTTCTCGGGCGGGCCGCGAGGGGACGCGCACCGCGCCGGGCCTATCAGTCTCGGTCGCGTCGGCGCAGGCGGGCCGAAATGCGTCGCTGGTTGTTGTTGGCGATGCTCGTCAGCAGCGGCTTTGCGGTGACAAAGATCGTCGAATACGCCGGCAAGATCTCGAACGGGATCATGATGCTGACGAATGACGGTGGGGAGCTGGTGGATTGCCGAGCATCACGGCATCGGTCGGCTGAGGGTGTTCGGCGTCATGCTGATCGCACTCATCAAGTGCCGGTTGGTGTTCCTGCATTTCATGGAGCTGAAGGCGGCGCCGGTCGCCTTGCGGATGTTCTACGAGATCTGGATCCTCGCGCTGCAGTGGGCGTAGGTTGGGTTGAGCGTAGCGACGCCCAACATCGGGCGGCCGATCACGCACGGACGTTCGATGTCGGTGACGGCCGCAAACATCAAGCGGCGTTTATGCGCGGCGGCGGTGGATGTTGGGCTTCGCTGCGCTCAACCCAACCTACGGTTTTGATCAACGCCCCACGTCGCCGGGATCGTTCCCGCGCGAATGAATCGGTGAATAGACGAATAAGGCCAATCGACGGCCTGCCCGACGTATCCGTGCTTGACCGGGTTGAAATGCACGTAGGCCACATGGCGGGCGAGATCGTCGTCGTCGCGGATCTGATGTTCCCAATAGCGCCGCTGCCAGATGCCGCGCTCGCGCTTGCCCGAACGGCTGGCCCGTATCGCTTCGGTCTTGGGCAAGCCCCGCGAAAAGCCCGCCTTGATGAGTGCCCAGCGGGTGGGAAAGTCCGCATCCCCATCGGGCAGCCGCCAGATGGCGTGCAGGTGGTCGGGCAACACCACCATCGCGACGATTTCAAAGGGATGGTGTTGCAGAACCAGGCGGGTGGCCGCACGCAGCGAAGCGATGTGGGTGGTCAGTAAATCGCCTCGCCGATCCGTGAGATTCACAGTGAAGAAGAACGTGCCTCCGGGGATGAGCGATCGACGGTAAAGCATCACAGGTGTTTGGCGACAGCGTCACGATGTACGTTGGGTTTCATCTCACCGACATCGGTTGGGGTAGGTTGGGCTGAGCATGGCGAAGCTCAATATAATGCCGTCAGATTATGAATACGTCGATGGCATCGGTGACGGGCGAGTATCGACTTCGGTTGTTCCAGGCGTAGGTTGGGTTGAGCGCAGCGAAGCCCAACATCGGGCGGCCGATCATGCACAGGCGTTCAATGTCGGCGGCGGCCGTGCCCATCGAGGGGCATTTGTGCGTGGCCGCGGGGGTGTTGGGCTTCGCTGCGCTCAACCCAACCTACGCTTGCTGATCCGGACCGCGCGCCCGCTGTTCCGCGGAACGGTTCATGTTCCCCTGTGTGAAGCGGGGCGCGCCGCGTAGCCGGGTACAGGTAGAGGCGGCGATCCCCTTGCGCAGGGCCGACGAACGCGACCCGGCGTGCGGTCCTGCCGTTCATCCTGTGCCGATCAGCCGAGCTGGTAGATCGACTTGTAGCGCTGGTACCCGGCCACCGACTCGGGGCCGAGCTCGCGTCCGAGGCCGCTCGCCTTGATGCCGCCGAAGGGTGCGTTGAGGTCGGGCATGTAGCCATTGATCCCCAGCGTTCCCGTCTCGATGCGTCGCGCGAGTTCGACTGCGTGGGCACGATCGGTGGACCAGATGGTGCCGCCCAGGCCGTATTCCGACTCGTTGGCAATGCGCGCCGCCTCGTCCTCGCCGTCGTAACGGATGATCGACAGCACGGGGCCGAAGATCTCCTCGCGCGCGATCGTTGCGTTGTTGTCGACATCGGCGAACACCGTGGGCTGCACGAACCAGCCGCGCTGGCGGTCCACCGTGCCGCCGCCGGCCACCAGACGGGCCTCGCCCTCGCCCTTGGCGATGTAGCCCTGCACGCGGTCGCGATGGATCGCGGATGCCATCGGGCCAATCTGGGTGTCACGCTGCAGCGGGTCGCCGACGACGAGTGCAGCCACCGCGCCTGCGACCGCCTCGACCACCTCATCGTAGCGGTTCGCCGGCGCCAGGATGCGGGTGCAGGAGAAGCAGGCCTGGCCGTTGTTGAGGATGGAGGAGGTCGGCAGGCCCGCGACGAGGGCTCCGAGGTCGGCGTCCTCCAGCACGATGGCGGCCGACTTCCCGCCCAATTCGAGCGTCACCGGGCGCAGCAGGCGGCCGCATTCCTGCGCGATGATGCGTCCCGCCGCGCTCGAGCCGGTGAACGCCACCTTGTCGACGCCGGGGTGCGCGACCAGGTACGCGCCGAGCTCGCGGCCACCCGGGACCCAATTCACCACGCCTGCGGGCAAGCGAGCCTCTTCGGCCGCTTCGGCGAGGATGTAGCTGTCCAGCACCGTTCCGGGCGAGGGTTTCAGCACGATCGTGCAGCCGGCCGCCAGCGCGGGGCCGATCTTCATCATCGACAGCGCGACGGGGAAGTTCCACGGCACGATGGCGCCGACGACGCCGACCGGTTCGCGGCGCACCAGCGAGGTGAAGCCCATCGGGGAAGGGCGGCTTTCCTCGACCACCATGTCCTTCGCGAGGGCGGCGTAGTAGCGCAGCATCGCGACGACGAAACCGCTCTCCAGTTGGTCGGCGACGTTGATCGGCATGCCGTTCTGCATGCTCACCGAGCGGGCCAGCTCGGGGCCGCGCTTTTCGATGGCGTCGGCGAAACGCAGCATCGCCGCGGCACGTTCGGCCGCACCGAGCCCGCCCCAGGATGGAGCCGTCAGCGCGCGGCGTGCCGCGGCCACGGCCCGATCGATGTCGGCTTCGCTGCCATCGGGCACGACACCGATGACTTCCTCGGTAGCGGCGTTGATCACCTCGATACGTGCGGACGAGGCCGGCTTGTGCCACTCGCCGTCGATGAAGAAGGACTGTCTGTTGCCGTTCATGCCCGATGTCTCCTTTTCTCTATCAGGTTGGGAGTCACGGAAGAGCGCGAGCCAATCCGTGCAGTAAATGCGGTAGCTGGCAATACGATACGCCAACATACGAAATGTGCAAGCGGTGATCGTTGCCGCGGATTCCGGGGTCGATTCCCTTGGAAATCAGCCAAGCAACGAAGGGTGCGGCTATCGCGCCCGGTGCGCACAAGGGTTCAAGGACCGAACTGCGGCGTAAGCAGCAAAAGTGCGCCAATCTAAGACATGCGACGTAATCCATGTCGCGAAATACAAAAAAGTCCTTGAGTTTTCGCCTGTCGAAAACTAGAAATAAGGCAGTTGACTTAAATTGAACGAAAGAAGAGACTGCGATCCATGCGAAATAATCGTATTCAAGCAGACGAGAACGACGAAACGACGGACGCGGTAGAAGCCGCGGATCTGCAGCAGCCTCTCGGGAAAAGCGAGCGAACCCAGATGGCGTTGATATTTGCTGCGGAAAGGTTGTTCGGCGACTTCGGGATCGACGCCGTCGGCTTGCGCGCCATCAGCGAAGCCGCGCAGCAGAAGAACAACAACGTGGTGCAGTACCACTTCGGGAACAAGCTGGGCCTGTTGTCCGCAATCTTCGAGTTTCGCGAAGGGCAGCTTCAACCGCAGCGGCAGGAAATGCTGGAGCAGGCGGAAGCGCAGGACCGCCTGGGCGATTTGCGCTGGCTGCTCAGGATCTGTTTCGAACCCAATTTCCGGCTCTACCGCGATCAGCACGACATCAGCTACATCAAGCTGCATGCGGCGTATCTGACGACGCACCGCCCGCGCGGCGTGCAACACCCGGTGGATTACGAGTCGCCGAACACCGTTGCCTTCCGGCGCGCGATCAGGCTGCTGGGCCAGCGCCTCGAGTTTCTCGGCCGGCGGCGTTTCTGGCTGCGGCTCGAGAGCGTTGGTTCGATGTTCCTCAATGCATTGATCCAGCATTCCGGCCGCAAGCAGGAATCGAATCTCCCCATCGACGACTTGTTCGAGGACTCCATCGAGATGATGGCCGCGGCGCTGTCCGCGCCTCCGGGGCATCACCTCGGCGATGTCTGACCGGATCGTCGCATGTGCAATTGAACGAGCAGCAATGACTGGTTGGGGACGCTCCCGCAGCCGGCAAACACAAGGAGCAAGGGCAGGACAACTTCACGCAAGCACACCCTTTCCGCATTGAAAGGGAGAGAAACAGGAGACGAGACAGATGGAAAATACAATAGCAGCGCAGTACACAATCGCATTCGCCACGCCTGAAGGCACCGACCTGAATCAGGTGGGGGGCAAAGGGGCCAACCTCGGGAGGCTCACCCAGGGCGGTTTCGACGTACCACCGGGATTCGTCGTATCCACCGCGGCCTACGCGGCACACATCGAAAGCCTGAAGGAACGGATCGCAAGCGCGCTGTCTTCGATCGACTACGGTGACGCCAATGCGCTGGAAGAATCTGTTCAGCGCATCCGCAGCTGGATTGTCGAAGTGGACATGCCGTCGGTGATCGCCGAGCAGATCATTGCCGGTTATGCGGGTCTGGGAGACCAGATCTTCGTGGCGGTCCGCTCCTCCGGAACCGCCGAGGACCTCGAGGGGGCCTCGTTTGCCGGCCTGCACGACACGTACCTGGATATCCGGGGCCGGGAGTGTCTCATCGACGCCGTGAAGCGTTGCTGGGCAAGCCTGTGGACGGCGCGCGCGGTCTCCTACCGCAAGACGCAGGGATTCAATCAGTTCCCTTCGATCGCGGTAGTCGTACAGACCATGGTGGAGTCCGAGGTGTCGGGCGTGATGTTCACCGGCAACCCGATCAATACCGCCACCGACCAGATCCTCATCAACGCGAGCTGGGGGCTGGGCGAAGCAATCGTGTCCGGCATCGTCACCCCGGACGAGTACATCGTGCGCCACAAGACGCTCAAGGTGCTGGAGCGCACGCTCGGTACCAAGCTGGTGATGACCGTGCGCAATCCCGTGACCGGCGTCGGGACGGTCGAGAAGGATGTCGAGGAGGCGAAGTCCAAGGCCTTCACGTTCGATGACGGACAGGTTGCGCAGCTGGCCGACCTCGGTCGCCGCATCCAGGCCGCCTACGAGGATTTCCCGCAGGACATCGAATGGGCCTATGCGGGGGGCGAGTTCTTCGTGCTGCAGGCGCGCCCGGTCACCGGCGTCGAGTTCTCCTGGGACGCGGACGTCACCGAGAGCGTGCAGGGCAACGACGAGGCGACGCCGCACGACGCGATCTGGTCGCGGACCTTCCCGGAAGAAATGTGGACCGGCGCCATCTCGCCGCTGATGTTCTCCTGGCGCTGCTGGGGCCTCAACCAGTGCCACAGCCTGGGCGTGCATGCCTTCGGCTACCCGGAACTGGATTACACGTCGGGGCGCCTGTGGATCTACAACAAGGGCGTTTCCTACTACAACTGCAGGAATGATCTGGAACTGATCAAGGCCGCCGTCCCGCCGCAGCTGCGCGCGGGCATGCTGCACAAGATCCCCAAGGACTGGCACGAGGAGGCGCTCAAGGCGTCCTTCGACTGGGACCGCTACATCGAGATGTTCCTGAAGGTCGAGGCGAACCGCCCTGACATGGGATACAACTGGTGGAAGGCGATCCGCGACGACTTCATCGACAACAAGGAATACCGCGAGGCGACGCGCCCGCGTTCGCGCAGCGAGTTTGCGGCGATGTCGGACGGCGAACTCAAGCGCCACATCGCGGACGTCATGCGGCTGGAGATCTCCTCCTACGATCCGCCGTGGAACGGACTGCTGTGGTACATGCGCGAGTCGCTCGGATGGATCGCCTGGATCACCGAGAACTGGTACGACGGCGGGCGGCCGACCGTTTTCATGGACCTCGTGACGGGCACGCGCAATCCGACCATTACCTCCGAAGACAACTTCGCGGTGTGGGAGCTGGCGGACATGATCCACCGCTCGCCCGAGCTGAGGTCGCTCCTCGCCAAATACCCCGACGCGCGCTTCTTCGAGTATCTCGACCAATGCATCGACGGCCCGGCGTTCCGCGCAAGGTATGCCGAGCACGTGCGGCTGCGCGGCCATCGCGGGCATCCGGACCGCGACATCTACTTCGATCGCCGCGCCGACGACCCGATGGTCGACCTGCGCATCATCCCGGCGCTGATGGGCACCCCGGACCCGCGCATCCAGGAGCATCGCATGCGCGAGCGGCTGGAAGAGACGATCCGCCACGTCCATGACAACCTGCGTGCGCAGCCCGGACTCGGCGTCTTCAAGGCGAAGCTGTTCAAGTTCCTGATCGATTTCTCGCACCACAGCCTCGAATACCGCGACAACGAGCGCGAAGTCATGGACTGGTCGACGTACGACATCAAGCTCGGGTTCGAGGAGATCGGGCGGCGCTGCGTCGAGCGGGGCCTGCTCGCGGAAATGCGCGAGTGCTATTTCCTGACGATGGAAGAGTTGTACGGGGTGCTCGAGGGGACGGCGAATACGAAGCTCTGCCGCGCCAAGATCGACGCACGCCGGAAGAACTTCGACAAGATCGATACCAAGGCGGTGCATCCCGCGCCCTACCTGCAGTTCGGCCGGCCGGCGCCGATCGACCAGCCGGAGATCTCGGGCGACGGTGTGTTGCGCGGCAAAACGACCAGCGTCGGCAAGGTCACCGGGACGGCGCGCGTGGTTCAGGAGCTGTCGCAGATCGGGCGCGTCAAGCAGGGCGACATCCTGATCGTGCATGCCACCGACCCGGGCTGGACCTCGGTCTTCATGCTGATCAAGGGCATCGTGCTCGAGACCGGCGGCCTCATCAGCCACGGCGCGCTGCTCGCCCGCGAATACGGCCTGCCGGGGGTGCAGATCGAGGGCGCGCTGCAACGCGTTCCCGACGGCGCGACGATCACGCTCGACGGCGACAATGGCATCGTCATCATCCACGAAGAGAACGAGGAACCGGAAGAGGTGAGGCAGGCGGCCTGAGTGAATGGCTGACGAGGACCCCGGCCGGGAAGGGGCCGGGGTCGCATGGGCGTCAAATTTTTTTCACGCAATTGTATGGTAAAGGACTATATGCGTCAGGACATAAGCATCCCGACCTAGGCTCGCGCAGCCGGGCCTCTGGTGACGAAGGAAGGATCAAAACGAGGGGGCGTCGATACCTGTTCACCGGGAAGCGGCGCTCACCAAGAACGAGAAGGAGACACACCATGAGAATGAGCAGTTCCCGCGGCAGCAATCGCGGTCGCCGTCTGACGGTGATCGCGGCGGTCGTATCCGCGATGTTCGCGACGGCTTCGGCGCAGGCGTTCACGTTCGATACGCCGCCCGAGTGGACCGTCAATCTGGACAACTCGATCCAATACACGGTCGGCACGCGGATGCAGAGCCGCGACGACAAGCTGGGTAACCATCCATTCTTTGCCGAAGCGGACTACAAGTTCGACAAGGGGGATCTGGTCACCAATCGCATCCAGGATCTGATCGAATTCCAGGCCGTCTACAAGGACCGCATGGGCTTTCGACTTTCCGGGTCGGTGTGGAAGGACTTCGCCTATGACGACGAGGTCAAGACGAATCCGAATCCGGCGTTTTCGACCTTCTTGTCGTATCCGAGCGGGCGCTACTCCGGTTACACGAAGCGCTATCACCTCGAGGGCGGCGAGTTGCTCGACGCCTTCGTCTTCAGCAATACGGAAGTCGGCGACAAGCCGCTGTATCTGAAAGCGGGGCGGCTGACGCAGTTCTGGGGCAATGCCTTCTTCTTCGGTTTCTCGAACATCGCTTATTCGCAGTCGCCGGTCGATTACATCAAGGGCTTTTCGCAACCGGGCTCCGAAGTGAAGGAGCTTTTCCTGCCGCGCGCGCAAATCCTTGCGCAGACCGAGCTGTCGCCGGAACTGTCGATCGCCGGCCAATACTTCCTCGAGTTCGCGGGGAACCGCTATCCGGAAGGCGGCACGTTCCTGGGACCGTTCGACATCCTGTATCGCGGACCGAGGAGCGGCGGTGCACTCGCGGGCGCGCTCGGCGGCCCGGTGTCTGCGGGCCACGACGACACGCCGGGCCACAACAACCAGAACTTCGGCGTGAAGGTTGCTTGGTCGCCGGAATGGGCGGGGGGCGATCTCGGGTTCTATTATCGCCAACTGGACGAGGTTCATCCCTGGGCGTTGGCCGATATCGGCGCCACCGGCGGCGGAAGGCTGCACCTGTCCTATGCGCAAAAGGTGAAGTTGTTCGGCGTCAGCTACGAGCGCAGCTTCGGTCTGCTGAGCACCGGCTTCGAGGCTTCGTACCGCAAGGACACGGCGCTCAACAGCTCGCTCACGAACGGCATTCCGGGCGTGCCGACGACCGAAGGGGCGACCGGCGACGTCGTCAACGTCATCGCGAACGCCTTCGTCCAGCTGGGTACGACGCCCTTCTACGACTCCGGCATCCTGATCGCAGAACTGAGCTATACGCACCTCGCAAGGGTGACCGGCAACAAATCGATGTTCAACGGTGTCGGCTACGGGGCCTGTCGCGACAGCGTCAACCCGGCGCTGCGCGGGGACAAGTGGGACGGCTGCGCGACGAAGGACGCGCTCGGCTTCGCGGTGCTGTTCGAGCCGCAATGGTTGCAGGTATTTCCCAGCGTCGATATCAGCATGCCCATTTCGTATACACGTGGGGTGCATGGCAATCCGGCCTATGCCGCCGGATCGTTCTATGCCGAGGACGCCCAGATCTACTCGTTCGGCGTGAAGGCGACCTACAAGAGCAAGCACTCGATCGCGCTGCAATACAACGGCTACAAGTGGAAGACCGGTGACTCCGCCAACATCCCGGGGCTCGGCGAATCCTATGCCGGTTTCGGCGGTAACGGCGCCGTCGGTCTGAACGACAAGGGCTGGCTGCAGCTCACCCTCAAGACGTCGTTCTGAACACCAAGGAGGAGACATCATGAATTCGAGAAAGAATATTCTCTGCACGCTGGTCGTCGCCGGAATGTGCGCAATCGGGGCGTCATCGACGTGCGCGGCGGTCACCGCCGAAGAAGCGAAGCAACTGGGTACCACGCTGACGGAATTCGGCGCGGAGAAGGCGGGCAACAAGGACAACTCGATCCCGGCCTATGCGGGCGGCCTGGAAAAGGTTGTCGGCTACGACCCGAAGACGATGCCGCAGTACCTGGATCCGTACAAGGACGAAAAGCCGCTGTACTCCGTCGATGCGAAGAGCATGGCGAAGTACGAAGCCGAGCTGACCGAGGGCACGAAGGCGCTGATGAAGCAGTATCCGAGCTTCCGCGTCGATGTGTATCCCAGCCACCGCAGTTTCCGTTACCCGTCGTGGGTGCTGCAGAACACGGTCAAGAATGCGACCACGGCCAAGCTGGTGGGCGAAGTCGAAGGCGATGCGCTGTCGGGTTCGGCCGACGGCGGCCTGCCGCACGCCGGCATCCCGTTCCCGATCCCGAAGACCGGCTACGAGGTGCTGTGGAACCAGACCGCGAGATATGCGGCGGCCGTGAGCCACAACGTTGGCGGGGGCTACCTGCTCGACAGCGCCGGCAACATGACGACGCTGCCGTCGGCGAGTGAATACTTCCTGCACTCGTGGTACGACAAGAACGGCAAGCTGCGCAGCCAGACCTTCGACGCGCTGTTCGGCTTCTCGGCCACGCTGACGTCGCCGCCGTCGTCGGCCGGCATCGTGTTCCTCAACTACTACACGCCGAACGCGGCCGAAGGCGGGCAGAAGGTGTGGTTCTACACGCCGGGCCAGCGGCGCGTGCGACTCGCCCCCGAGTTCAGCTACGACGTGCCGATCGCGAGCTACGGCGGCGTCACCGTGTGGGACGACATCTACGGCTACCTCGGGCGCATGGACCGCTTCAACTTCAAGATCGTCGGCAAGAAGGAAATGCTGATCCCGTACAACGCCTTCGGCCCGACGAACACACTGGAGGTGAAGGACATCCTCGGGCCCAAACACATCAATCCGGCCGCGGTGCGCTGGGAAAAGCACCGGGTGTGGGTCGTCGACGGCGTCCGCAAGGAAGGCGCCCGCCACGCCTACAGCCGACGCACCTTCTACGTCGATGAGGATTGCTGGTGCATCGTCTCGTCGGAGGCCTACGACAACGGCGGCGCGCTGTGGCGCGTGAGCCACTACTACGGCTTCCCGACCTACGACACGGGCGGCTTCAACACCGAAACGTGGAGCACGAACGACCTCATCAAGGGCAACTACTTCATCCTCAATACGGGTCACAAGGAGCCGGGCAACTCGATCCGCAGCTACGACACCGCGGAGGGGCTGCCGGTCAGGCTGACGCCCCAGGCCGTCGCCGCCGGCGGCGTCAGGTAAGAGTGCGGACGGCGGCCGGCGATGAGCCGGTCGTCGCAATCCGGATCCGGCGTGCCGAACTCCCTTCGGGCGCGCCGGGATCGCTTCCATCCACGATTGAGGACCGCGCCATGCCTGGCATTTCGTCCGTTCCACAACCGCGTGCACGCTTCCGCTCGGCGCTTCTCGCCGGAAGTCTTTGTGCGCTGCTGATTTCATCCCCGGCCTTTGCCGCGTCGACCTTTCGCGATCCATTGGATACGCCGGCCGAACTGCGCACCAACCCGGCGCAGCGCGCGCTGATGGCTGTTGCCCTGGCCGGCGAACGCCTGGTGGCGGTCGGTCCGCGCGGGCTCATCGTCGTGTCCGACGACCGCGGCAAGAGTTGGACGCAGGCCAAGGTTCCTGTCCAGAGCGACCTGCTCGCCGTGCATTTCCCGACTCCGCAGCAGGGCTGGGCGGTCGGCCACGAAGGCGTCGTGCTCCATAGTGCCGATGGCGGCTCGACTTGGGTCAAGCAGCTCGACGGCCGCAGCGCGCCGGGCGCCTTCAAGGCGCATTTCGCGCGGATGGCGCCGAGTCCGGCGGTGGAGGCGGCCTCTGGCCAGCTCGACCAGAACTACCGCGCCGGCCCGGCGCTGCCCTGGCTGGATGTCTGGTTCGAGGACGCGAACACCGGCTATGCGGTCGGCTCCTTCGGCATGCTGATGGCGACGCGCGACGGCGGGAAAACCTGGGAACCTTGGCTGGAACGCATCGACAACGGCGAATACCTGAACCTGAACGCGATCCGTGGCATCGGGGGCGAACTGTACATCGTCGGCGAACGCGGCCGGATCTACCGTTTCGATCGCGCGGCGGGTCGTTTTGCGGCCGTCGACACCGGCTACAACGGCAGCTTCTTCGGTATCGCAGGAGAAGGGCCAGCGTTGATCGCCTTCGGCCTGCGCGGCGTCGTCTACCGCAGCGACGACCGTGGTGCGACCTGGCGGGGCCTGCCTGCTGCGAGCGAACAGACGATCGCCGCCGGCACGACCGTCGACGGCGCTTTCGTGCTCGGCAACGTTGCGGGGCAGCTGCTGCGCGGGGATTGGTCCAGCAAGGCGCTGGTCCTCACGAGCCTCAGTCAGCCCATGCGCATGACCGGAATGGCGGCGCTCGCCGACGGCAGCCTCGTGCTGACCGGTCTGGACGGCGTCCGCATTCACGCCGGCAACGGTGCCGCCCCCGGCGGCAAGTGACCGAAGCGCGCCTGCGCGCCACCAACCGAGAGTTCCATGTCCATCGCTACCGACAAACTGGAAGTCATGCCGGTCATCACCCGGCCCGAAGACTTCAACGCCCGCTCCGGCAACCTGCTCGAACGGATCATTTTCAACAACCGGCTTATCCTGGTGATCGTCTGCGTGCTGTTGACCGCGGTATTCGGTTACCAGGCCTCGCGGCTGGAGATCAACGCCAGCTTCGAGAAGATGATGCCGGTCTCGCATCCCTTCATCCAGAACTACCTGAAGAGCGCCGCGTCGCTCCGGGGTCTCGGCAATTCGGTGCGGATCGTTGTCGAAAACGACCGTGGCGACATCTACGACGCCGACTACCTCGCGGCCCTGCGCGACATCAACGACCGGGTCTTCCTCGTTCCCGGCGTCGATCGCTCGTTCATGAAATCGCTGTGGATGCCGGTCGTGCGCTGGACCGAGATCACGGCCGAAGGCTACAAGGGCGGGGCGGTCATGCCCGACACCTACGACGGTTCGTCGGCGAGCATCGAGGCGCTGCGCAACAATGTGCATCGGGCCGGCATTGTCGGTTCCCTTGTGGCCAACGACGAGCGATCCAGCATGCTGTTCGTGCCGCTGCTGAGCCATGATGCCATCACCGGCAAGGCCCTCGACTACCGCGCCTTCCGCGATGCGGTCGATTCGATCCGTACCGAATACGCGGCGAAGGGTGTCAACATCTACATCATCGGCTTCGCCCAGCTCGTGGGAGACTTGATCCACGGCCTGATCGAAGTCTTCACCTACTTTCTCTATGCCGCCGCAATCTGCACGGGACTGATCCTGGTCTACACGCGCTGTCTGCGCAGCACGGCGCTGGTCGTGAGCTGCTCGCTGGTGGCGGTCGCCTGGCAGCTCGGCCTGATGCGGCTTTTCGGTCTGGTACTGGACCCGTATTCGGTGCTCGTTCCCTTCCTGATCTTCGCGATCGGCGTCTCGCACGGCGCACAGAAGATGAACGGCATCACCCAGGACATCGGCCGCGGCACGCATCGCTACGTCGCCGCCCGCTACACCTTTCGCCGGCTCTTCCTCGCGGGGCTCACCGCGCTGCTGGCCGACGCGGTCGGTTTCGGCGTGCTGTCCGTGATCGACATTCCGGTCATCCGCGACCTCGCGTTCGCAGCGAGCACCGGCGTCGCGGTGTTGATCTTCACGAACCTGATCCTGTTGCCGGTGCTGCTTTCGTACACCGGCGTCAGCGCAGCCGCCGCCACGCGCTCTTTGCGCGAGGACGAAGCCGATCACCCGCTGTCGCGTTGGCTCGGACGCTTCACGACGCGGCCGTGGGCGATCGGCGTGATTCTCCTTTCGACTGTCGTGACGGTGGTGGCCCTCGTGGTCGGGGCGGATCTTAAGATCGGCGATCTCGACCCCGGCGCCCCCGAGCTGCGGCCCGATTCGACCTACAACCGGGATAACGCCTACATCACTGCGCATTACCAGCTCTCGAGCGACCAGTTCGCGGTCGTCGTCACGACCCCCGACCAGGGGCTGGTGAGCTTCGAGACGCTGCTGGAAATGGATCGATTGGAGGAAATCCTGCGCGATCTGCCGGGCGTGCAGACCACCGTTTCGGCGGCGAGCCTCGCGCGAAGCTACACGGCGGCCGGTTTCGAGGGATCGCCGAAGTGGATCGCGCTCAATCGCGACAGCTACGTCGCGGCGGACGCGCTGAACTATGTCTACGACGGCAACCCCGAGATGTTCAACGACAGCCGCTCCGTCGCACCGGTCATCGCCTTCCTCGCCGATCACAAGGCGGAAACGCTGGATCGGGTCGTCAAGACGGTCGAAGCCTTTGCTGCCGAGCACAATACCGACGAGCGCAAGTTCCTGCTGGCGGCCGGCAACTCGGGCATCGAGGCGGCCACCAACATCGCCGTCAGCCACGCCAACCGGACGATGCTGTTCTACGTCTATGCGGCGGTGATCGTGCTGTGTTTCATCACTTTCCGTAGCTGGCGCGCGGTCGTCGTCGCGGTGGTGCCGCTGATCGTGACTTCGCTGCTGTGCGAAGCGCTGATGGTGGTGCTGGGTATCGGCGTCAAGGTCGCGACGCTGCCGGTCACGGCGCTCGGCGTCGGTATCGGCGTCGATTACTCCCTGTACCTGTTGGCCGTGCAACTCGCGGCGCAGCGTCAAGGGCTCTCGCTCACCGAGGCCTACTGCCGGGCGCTGGTGTTCACCGGCAAGGTGGTCGCGCTCATCGGCATCACGCTCGCGGCTGCGGTGGTCCCGTGGGCCTGGTCGCCGATCAAGTTCCAGGCCGACATGGGGCTGCTGCTCGCGTTCATGTTCGTCTGGAACATGCTCGGTGCCTTGATCGTCATTCCGTGCCTGGCCGCATTCCTGCTGAAAGGGGATCAGCGCGATGCCGCTGGCCAGGAAGGGAAGCACACCCAACTTTCGACAGGTGGATCGCAGGTCGTACAGACCGAGAATCAGCGTGTCGATGCCGTAGCCACGGCATGCCCTGCACCGTGATGCAAGCAGTGAAAAAAGAGCGGCCGGTTCGCCGAGCTGTTCGACCCCACCCCAGAGAGAGGCCGGCGATGGTGAGTTTCCTGAAAAACCTGTTCAAGCCAAAAACGGCACCGACCGTCGAGGTCCAACCCTTCGGTACAAGCTTCGAGGTGCCCGCGGGCCAGACCGTGCTTGAAAGCGCCCTCGAACATTCGGTGCCGTTTCCGCACAACTGCACGGTCGGCACCTGCGGCGCGTGCAAGTGCCGGCTGGTGTCCGGGCGGGTCAAGGCGATCACCGATTTCGGCTACGTGCTGTCGCAGAAGGAGCTCGATGCGGGCTACATCCTCGCCTGCCAGGCCGTGCCGCAGGACGAGCGCATCGTCGTGCAGGTGCCCGCCGGCATCGAAGACGCGCCGCCCGCCGAGCGCTACCGCGGCAGCATCGTGGCCACCGAAAGCTTGACCCACGACATCCTGCGCGTGAAGGTCGAACTCGATCGGCCGCTGCGCTTCGTCGCCGGCCAGTACGCGAGCCTGAAGTCGGCCGAACTGGCCTTGCCGCGCTGCTATTCGTTCGCGGACGCCCCCGAACGGGAGGGCAGTCGCACCGTTTCCTTCATGATCCGCAAGGTGCCCGGCGGCGCCTTCACCGAAGCACTGTTCGCGGGCACGCTCAAGGGGACGTCGCTCACCGTCGAGGCGCCGCTCGGTGACTTCCACCTGCGTACCGGCGAGGGCCCGATGATCTGCGTCGCCGGTGGCAGCGGTTTGGCGCCGCTGCTCAGCATTCTCGAGGACGCGCGCAAGAAGCGCGTCACGCGCCGCTGCGTGCTGCTCTTCGGCGCGCGCACCCAGGCCGACCTCTATGCACTCGATCAGATCCGCACCATCGCCGGCGGCTGGCGGGGCGGTTTCGAGTTTCTGCCGGTGCTCTCGGCCGAGCCCGCAGACAGCGGTTGGGAAGGCCGGCGCGGCATGGTCACCGAGTACATCGCGGAGGCCCTTGCGGGCGAGGCCGACCGCGGCGCCGAGTTCTACATGTGCGGCCCGCCGGTCATGATCGACCGCGCGATCGACGTTGCCTGCGACCAGGGCATCGCGCTGGATTCGATCCACTACGACAAGTTTACCGACCTGGGCACCGCGGCTCGCGCCGTGGCTGCCTGAACAACCAGACCAAGCAGGAGACGAAGATTATGGGGAGCATCCAGGATTCGCTGTTCATTCCCGCACGGGCGGCCGTATTGCGGTCGGTGGGCGGCCCGCTCGCCATCGAGGATGTCCGCATCAGTCCGCCCAAGGGCGATGAAGTCCTCGTGCGCATGGTCGGCGTCGGCGTGTGCCACACCGACGTCGTGTGCCGCGACGGTTTTCCGGTGCCGCTGCCGATCGTGCTCGGACATGAGGGCTCCGGCATCGTCGAAGCCGTTGGCGAGCGGGTGACGAAGGTCCGACCGGGTCAGCGCGTGGTGTTGTCCTTCAACTCCTGCGGCCACTGTTCCAGCTGCGGCGAGGATCACCCGGCGACCTGCCACCAGATGCTGCCGCTCAACTTCGGCGCCGCGCAGCGCGTCGACGGCGGCAGCGTGATCGATGCGTCCGGTGAAGCGGTGCATAGCCTGTTCTTCGGCCAGTCCTCGTTCGGCACCTACGCGCTCGCGCGGGAGGTGAACACCGTTCCCGTGCTCGACGGCGTGCCGCTGGAGATCCTCGGCCCGCTCGGCTGCGGCATCCAGACCGGCGCCGGTGCGGCGATCAATTCGCTGGCGCTCAAGCCGGGCCAGTCGCTGGCGATCTTCGGCGGCGGCAGCGTCGGTCTCAGCGCGCTGCTCGGGGCACTCGCGGTCGGTGCCGGCCCGGTGGTCGTGATCGAACCCAACGAGCGGCGCCGTGCGCTGGCGCTGGATCTCGGCGCGAGCCACGCCTTCGACCCCTTCAATACCGAAGACCTGGTCGCGAGCATCAAGGCGGCCACCGGCGGCGGCGTGACCCACTCGCTCGACTCGACCGGTCTCCCGCCCGTCATCGCCAACGCAATCAACTGCACGTTGCCGGGTGGCACGGTGGGCCTGCTCGGCGTGCCTTCGCCCGAGGGCGGCGTGCCGGCGACGCTCCTCGACCTGCTCGTGAAGAGCGTGACCTTGCGGCCGATCACCGAAGGCGACGCCAACCCGCAAGAGTTCATCCCGCGCATGGTGCAGCTCTACCGCGACGGCAAGTTCCCGTTCGACAAGCTGGTGACGACCTACCGCTTCGAAGACATCAACCAGGCCTTCAAGGCCACCGAGACGGGCGAGGCGATCAAGCCGGTGCTGGTGTTCTGACGTCGGACTGCGCCGACGAGCAGCGCTGCTTGCGTGTGGGGTTCGTCAAGGAATGTGTTGCGGAAAGCGTTCTAGCAACGGCGTGAAGATGCATCAATGCGAGTGCTAATATAAGACCTGTAAACAGGTCTTGGAGCGCGCCGTGCCACATCAAATCCTGGCGGAAACCACCGCAAGCATTTCGGAACTGAAGAAAAATCCGATGGGAACCGTTGCAGCCGGGGAGGGATTTCCCGTCGCAATCCTCAATCGGAACGCGCCTGCCTTTTATTGCGTCCCCGCGAAGGTGTATGAAGCCATGATGGATCGGCTGGACGACATCGAACTGAATGCCATAGCGGATGCGCGTGCCGGTCAAAAGGTCGTCAAGGTCAAGCTCGATGAGCTATGAACTGGGCTTTCTGGAGGAGGCGCTGGATGAATGGCGAAAGCTGGATGGAAGCATACGGGAACAGTTCAGGAAGAAGCTTGCCGAGCGCCTGGACAATCCGCGAGTGCCCTCCGCCAAGCTCAGCGGCCACCCGGATCGTTACAAGATAAAGTTACGCAGCATTGGTTATCGTCTTGTGTACGAGGTCCGGGATAGCCAATTGATCGTCGTGGTCGTGGCAGTGGGAAAGCGGGAACGAAACGCCGTTTTTTATAAGGCCGCGGATAAACGCTGATCCGTCTGCCGTCCAGCGACCGGCGATGGTGTGGTGTTCAGCCCCCTGCACTCGGCCCCTCAGTCAGGACCAACTTGCCATCCTTCACGGGAATGCGCGCACCCGGCTCGTGGTCCATGCGCACGCGTCCGACTTGCTCGCCAAGCCGATATTCGACGTCATAGCCGACGACTCTTTCGCTCTTGTCGTTCACCGTCGTGCACCGGGTCTCCGTGGCGTTGTAGGTATCGTTGGCCTGCATGTTCTCCTGGACCTTCTTGCCCGCATAACCACCCGCGGCCGCGCCGGCAACGGTCGCGATCTTCTTGCCGTCGCCCCTTCCGACCCGACTCCCCAGCAGGCCACCTGCCAACGCGCCGATCACCGTCCCGGCGATCTGATGTTCATCCTTGACCGGGGCGCGATGGTTTACAACGACGTCCTTGCAGACTTCCCGCGGCGTGCTGATCGCCTGCTTGAGCGGCTGCACGGAAAGCACGTCGGCATACTTCGGCCCGAAGTCGACAAGGTTGTAAGTTGCAGCGGCACTACCTGCCGTGACCACCAACGCTCCCACCCCGATGCCCAGCATCATTGATTTGTTCATAGGCTCCTCATCGATCCACGTGAATCACCTGCGACAAGGTCGCGGCGGCGGATTGTACTTTTGCACGGTCCGGGAGTTTCACGGTGGAAACAAAGAGATACCCAATTCGTATGGGATGGAATTGCCGAAGACGCCGGTTGCTGTGACGGATTGCGGAGTCGAGCGATGATCGGGCTTTTTCCGCGTGGATCTGCCGGTTCGGTGGGGAGGTCATGCGGGGGAATCGGTATGGGCGATCGACGCTAATACCGACTGCAGCACTTCCTCTGAAAGTTCAGGGTCATCGACGGCGCGTGCCAGCACCAGCGCACCGATCAAGCTCGCATAGGTCGCCAGCGCCCGCTCGCGTTTGGTGCGTTTGGATTTGCCCGGCACCAGCCGCGTCAGCATGTCGAGCGCGGAACGCACTCCGCGGGTGAAGGCGCTACGTACCGGCGAGCCATGGCGCGCCGCTTCAGCACCCAGCGCGGCCAGCACGCATCCCTCGCCAGGTCGATCCCGGTGCGCCGGAGACAGATACGCGGATGCGACGGCCGACAAGGCGTTCCCGCCGCCATGCTCGGCCACCTGGTGCAAGGCGTCCAGCGAGCTCTCCAGCGCGCGTGCACAGGCCTGCGCCATCAAGTCCTCCTTCGACGCGAAGTGCCCATAGAAGCCGCCGTGGGTCAGTCCGGCGGATTTCATCAGATCTGCCACCCCGATGCCGTCAAAGCCGCGCTCGCGAAACAGTCTCGCCGCAACCTCGATGATCCGTTCCCGGTTCTGTGCCGCCTCAACTCTACTGACCCTCATTTCTTATACCTCGCTCAATCTGCGTTGACATTATAGATTACGAGCGTAATCTATATACAATGATGACGAGCATCATCTATATGAGGCGGCTTACTAACCGCCCGACACCGACCCCGCTTCTTGGAGACTGAGTATGAACAAGCACAATGAACCCGGCCTGGCGTTGATTACCGGGGCCTCCGCCGGTATCGGTGCGACCTATGCCGACCGTCTGGCGCGACGCGGGTTCGACCTCTTGCTGGTGGCACGCAATCGGGCACGTCTGGACGATGTGGCGGCCCGACTGCGTGCCGAGACCGGCGTCAGCGTCGAAACCTTGCGGGCAGATCTGACAGTGGCCGCCGATATCGCCCAGGTCGCGCAGCGCCTGAGCGGCGATCCGGCGATCAGCATGCTGGTAAACAATGCGGGCGTTGGGGCGAATGGCGCGCTGCTCGGGGCCGACTCGAACGCTCTGGAAGACATGATCAGCCTGAACGTGGTGGCAGTGACGCGACTTGCCGTGGCCGCAGCGACCGCTTTCGCCGCGCGCGGGCAGGGCACCCTGATCAACATCGCCTCGGTTCTGGCGCTGGCGCCGGAGCTCTTCAACGGCGCCTACAGCGGCACCAAGGCTTACGTGCTCAACCTCACCCAGGCATTGCAGCAGGAACTGAATCCCCAAGGCGTGCGGGTGCAGGCGGTGTTGCCGGGGGCGACTCGCACGGAATTGTGGGCGCGGGCTGGCATGGACATTTCCAGCCTGCCCCCCGAAATGTTCATGGGCGTCGACGAGATGGTCGATGCAGCATTGGCCGGCCTGGATCTGGGCGAGACCGTCACGATCCCGTCCTTGCCGGAGGCGGGGGACTGGGACGCCTTCAACGCGATGCGCATCGGCCTTGCACCTCGGCTCTCCCTGCAACACGCCGCCTCGCGCTACGGGAGGGCCGCATCATGAAGAACAATGGAAAGGCCAAAATGCTATTTGATACCTTCTCTCTGCGTGCCACCCAGCTCAACAATCGTGCGGTGATGTCGCCGCTCACGCGCAGTCGGGCCGTCGACAACAACACGCCCAACAGCCTGATGGCCACGTACTACGCTCAGCGTGCAACTGCGGGCCTGATTATTACCGAAGGGACGTCGCCGTCGCCGAACGGCTTGGGCTACGCGCGCATCCCGGGCCTCTTCAATGACGCCCACGTGCGGGGTTGGAAGCTCGTGACGGACGCGGTCCACGCCAAGGGCGGCAAGATCGTCGTGCAGTTGATGCACACGGGGCGCGTTGCCCACGTGGCAAACCTGCCGGCAGGCGCCGAAGTGCTTGGACCTTCTTCCGAAACATGCCCTGGCGAGATGTGGACGGATACCTACGGTAGCCAGCCGCATACACCGCCGCGCGCAATGACCGACGCTGACATCAAGGCTGCAATCCACGAGTACGCCGCTGCCGCGCGCCTTGCCATCGAAGCCGGCTTTGACGGAATCGAATTGCACGCCGCCAACGGCTACTTGCTCGAACAGTTCCTCAACGCCAACGTCAACCGCCGAACCGACGGGTATGGCGGCACAGGCGAAGGGCGCAACCGACTCGTGCTGGAGGTCGCTCGTGCTGCCGCGCAGGCGATCGGTGCTGAACGCGTCGGCATCCGCTTGTCGCCCCACGGCGTATTCAACGGTACCGGTGCGTTCCCCGGTACGGACGAACAGTACGTGGCACTCGTGAAGGAGCTCTCCGCACTGGGCCTCATGTACGTGCACGTCCTGGACCATTCGGCCATGGGCGCGCCGCCTGTCCCGGCGAAGCTGAAGGCCGATCTGCGGGCCGCGTTCAGCGGGCCTTTCATGCTCGCTGGCGGGTTCGACGGTGCAAGTGCAGAGCGCGCACTGATCGAACGCGACGCGGACCTGATTGCGATGGGCAGGGCTTTTCTCGCGAATCCTGACCTGGTCGACCGCATGCGCCAAAACGCGCCGTTAAACGCGCCCGATCCAGGCACGTTCTATACGCCCGGAGCGAAGGGCTATACCGATTATCCGACGCTCGCCGGCTAAGCTTATGAAACTCGACGCTCGACGTCTCGCGATCCTGGATGCTTGCGCCTGGTTGCGCCAGGAATAGGGAAGAACCATGAAGGCCTTTGTTCTCGATCGATATGGTAAGAAGCGTGCCTTGCGGTTGGCAGACATCCCGAGTCCCGAATTGCGCGATGACGAGGTCTTGGTCCAGGTCCACGCCGCCGGCGTGAACCAGCTGGACTCCAGGATCAGGGACGGAGACTTCAAGCTCATACTCCCCTATCGCCTGCCGCTCATCCTGGGCCATGACGTGGCCGGCGTCGTGGTCAAGGTCGGACCTCGCGCGCGGCAATTCAAGCCAGGTGATGAGGTCTATGCCCGGTCGGATGACTTCCGCATCGGCACCTTCGCCGAATATGTCGCGGTCAAGGAAGATTCGCTGGCGATCAAGCCCAAGGCCCTCACGATGGAAGAAGCCGCTTCCATCCCGCTGGTGGGCTTGACGGCTTGGCAGGCGCTGATCGAGAAGGCGAATCTGACGAAAGGGCAGAAGGTTTTCATTCAGGCGGGGTCCGGCGGCGTCGGAACATTCGCCATTCAGTTGGCCAAGCATGTGGGGGCCACCGTGGCCACCACCACGAGCGGCGCCAATATCGACTTGGTGAAGAGCCTCGGGGCAGACATCGTCATCGATTACAAGAAGGACGATTTCGAGAAGGTGCTGCAGAACTACGATGTAGTCCTGCACAGTCAGGATGCCGCCGCGCTGGAGAAATCCCTGCGCGTGCTGAAGGCCGGGGGAACACTCATCTCGATTTCCGGCCCTCCTGATCCCGCATTCGCAAAACGCATCGGAGCGCCGTGGTTCGTGAACCTCGTCGTCCGCCTGCTGAGTTCCGGAGTCAGGAAAAGGGCGAGCCGTCGTGGCCTGAGGTATTCCTTCCTCTTCATGCGAGCCAGTGGAGACCAGTTGCGCGAAATTACCTCGCTCATGGATGCCGGAGCCATACGCCCAGTCGTGGATCGGGTCTTTCCGTTCGAATCGACCAACGAAGCCATGGCCTATGTCGAAAAGGGACGAACCAAAGGTAAGGTCGTCATCAAGGTGAGATAGGTCGATTGTCCGGATGGTACCGACCTGCTGTCCGTGATTGGTCACACCAGATGGCTGCTCCACTTTGATACCAGCCCTTGCTAGGGCGAGCGGCTCTACGCGAGGGCGCGGTCGAAGTCGGCGATCAGGTCCGCTTCATCTTCCAAGCCAACGGAGACGCGGATCAGGCCCTCGGCAATTCCCATCGCTGCGCGTGCCTCCGGGCCCGCCTCCCAGAAGATGGTCGGCGCGACCGGGATGATCAAGGTACGCGTGTCGCCGAGGCCGGTGGCCTTGATCGGCAGGGTGAGACGGTTGAGCACCTCGATCATCGACGACGGGTCACGCAGTTCGAAGCTCAACAGCCAGGAACCGGCAGCGAAGAGGTTCTTGGCACGCTCATGTTCGGCGTGCGACGACAGGAACGGGTAGTGGACGGCATCCACTTGCGGATGCTGCTCGAGCCACCGCGCCAGCGCGAGCGCCGTGCTGCTGGTCTGCCTCACGCGCAGCGCCAGGGTCTCGCTGCCGATGCTGATGCGATGCGCCTGGTCCGACGACAGCGTGCCGCCCATGTCGCGCAGGCCTTTCTTGCGGATCTGCAGCAGCCCCCAGCCTTTGGCGTCGCCTTTGCGATAGGACGGGAAGATGTTCGGGTAGGCGGACCAGTCGAACAGCCCGGTGTCCGTCACGGCACCACCCAGCGCCTCGCCGTGGCCGGCAATCGTCTTGGTGAGCGAGTTGATTACCAGGCTTGCACCGACTGCGCGCGGCCGGAACAGCGCCGGGGAGGTGATCGTGTTGTCGACCACATAGATCAGCCCGCGTTCGCGGCACAGCTGGCCGATGCCGGCGAGATCCGCGACCTGCGTTCGCGGATTGGCGATCGTCTCGACGAACACCATGCGCGTTTCCGGCCGGATTGCCGCCGCAACGGCCTCGACCGAACAGGCGTCGACCTTGTCGACGGCGATCCCCAGGCCCTCGATCGTGCCGAGGAGGCTGTTCGTGTTGCCGAAGACGAAGCGGCTCGCGACGAGGTGGTCGCCCGCGTGCAGGAGCGTGAGCAAGGTCGACGCGATCGCGCCCATGCCGGTCGCGAAGCACACCGTTCCGAGGCCGTCCTCCAGCGCGGTAATCTTGGCCTCGAGCGCGGCCGTTGTCGGCGTGCCTTGTCGGGCGTATTGGTAGCCGCCCTTGTAGGTGCCCTGAAAGGCTCCGATCAGGTCTTCGACGCAGTCGAAACCGTACTGCACCGAGGTGTGGATCGGTTTGTGGATGCCCCCGTGCTCGACGCCGAAGCGGCGATCGGAATGGACGTTGTCGGTGCTGAGTGCACGATTGTCGGCGGATGAACGCATCCTTGAAGGATATATCAGCTCGACCCGATCGGCGCCCGAAAGTCCCGCGTTCTCAGGTGCCGCTGCCGCCCACGGCCCACAGGGCGACGATCACGACGGCGCACAGCCAGATCCACAGTTCGAAGGCCACACGCCATGCGCGCGGTGCGCCCTTCAACTCCATGAAATAAAGCAGCACGGCGCGGCCTTTCAAGGCTGCGACGAGCATGACCGCGGCGGCCGTCCAGCGGCCCGCGACGCTGTGGTGTTCGACCAGCCAGCCGCTGGTCACCGTCGCTGCGACGAGAAACATCCAGACACGGACTGCCATCGCCGGAGATACGTGGTTCATTGCGCCCCCAGCAGGTAGAGCATCGGAAAAATGACGATCCACAGGAGGTCGACCATGTGCCAATACAGCCCGCCGGACTCGATCCAGCCGAAGAGCGGCCCGTCGACGGCTTCGCGCGACGCCTTGAACCACAATACGGCCAGCACGACCATGCCCGCCAGAAAGTGCAGGAAATGCACGCCCGTGAGCACGAAATAGAACATGAAGAAGTCGTTCGTGAGCATGCTGACCCCGTGCGCCAGCTTGTCGCCGTACTCGATCAGCTTGTTTACGCCGAAGCCCGCGCCGACGATGAAGGAAGCCAGCAGCCAGTTCCGCGTCGCCACCGCCCGCCCCGCGCGCGCGGCATGGACCGCAAGGACGACGAACAGGCCGCTGGTGACGAGGATGAGCGTGTTGAGCAGGCCCAGTCGAACGTCGAGGGTGGCGGATGAGCGATTGAACAGCGCCACCTGCTCGAGGCGCTCGACCATGAATCCGACGAAGAGAAGACCGAAGACGAGGACGTCGGCCAGGATGAAGGTCAGGATGCCGGGCACGCGGGATGGGGACGCGCCCGGAACGTCGGCGACGTCCCGGCTTCCCCGCGCGGCGCTCTCAATGGATACGAGATCGTTCATGGCAGGCGCGTCGGACGGTGAATTACGCTGCGGCCAGGCGAGCCGGGCGCTCCTGCGTCAGGAGTGCCGCGCGTTCCTGTTCGAGGCGCGGAATGGCCTTGAACACGTACCAGGTCACCACGACGATATAGAGGAACCACACGAGGAACTCGACCCAGAAGTTCAGCCACCCCTGGCGCGCAAACAGCCCGGACTTGAAGAAGGGCATCAGCAACTCGAACAGGAAGCTCAAGCCGGCCCAGATCGAGTACCAGCACGCCCAGCGGGGAAAGAGCGGCCGGCTGCGCTGGTCATTCAGCCCGCCCACGCCGATCGCGACCATCGGAATCGTGGTGATGGCGTAGAACATGTCGATGAGCAGCCAGCCCTGGTCGTAGAGCATCTGCAAGGTGACGGGGGAGAGCGCGTCCGGCCGGTACGCGGCGGTCAGCCAGAAGACCGACGAGGTGACCAGCGGGACGACGGTCAGGCCGCCGCCCCACATCTGAAGGGTCGACATCATGTTGTTGTCGTTCGGGTTGATCCATTCCATCACCTTGGTGATCGACAGCGTCCACGGCAGGTAGAGGACCCCGAAGAGCATCGCGCCCGCCATCCCGGCGCGCACCTCGTTGTAGTGGGTACGGAAATGTTCGGCCAACTGGTCGGCGGTGAAATCGGCCGGAATCGGCGGGATGTTGTAGCCCAGCACCCCCCAGCATAGGATGAAGGCGGCGAGGAACACCGGCCCCGTTGCGGCGCACGCGCGCCAGTACTTGAAATACGCCGCATTGCTCATTGCCGGGTTCATCTCCTGTCTCCTTGATCGTTATCGGTCAGGGTAGGCCGTATGAAGCCATACCACATGCGACAGGATTGTGAAAATTTTGAAGTGTTTTGTCAATGCACTTCTGAGCGCGAATACCGCGAGCGGCGAATCATTCCCGGTGGCCGATGCGGTCGCCCAGCGCCGGCGGACCGAATGCCTTGCCCAGGAAGCGGATGCCATCGCGCAGTTCGCTTTCCGTGAGCTGCGGAAGCAGCTCGCCGAAATACGCGAGTCCGGCGTCGATCATCGTGTCGAAGAATTGTCTTCCGTGATCGGTCAACGCAACGAGCTTTTCGCGGGCGGAGGCGGGGTTCGTCCTTTGCACGATGAAGGGCTCGGACGAGGCGGACAGTTCCTGCAGGAGCATCGAAACGTGGGAATTTCGCGTCTCGAACCAGTTGCTCAGGGCCTGCTCGATCAGTTTCCGCCGCATCCAGCCGTGCGGGCCGACCTCGGATTCGATCAGCCAGATGATCGCCGCCTGCTGTCGCGACAGACGCCCCTGGCACATCCTGCGTTCGAGCTCCATGCCGATGCGATAGTGGATCGGATAGAAGAAGCCGAGCAGATCCGTGAGCGTCGCCCTGCTCGGGGCGTCGCTGTGTTCATCTGGCTGGACGTGCGACATCGAAAGGGGAGCCTCGCGGGCAACTTGTGGCAGATGTATGGATTATGCCTTGGAGGGCGCTCAGTGCGTCCGGCGTGCTCCGAGGCCGGCGTCGTAATGCAACTGCCAATCCCTGAAGTGATCCGCAGGCATCGGCCTGGCCATGTAGAAACCTTGCGCGGTGTCGCAGCTGAGGGCCACGAGGTGGTTCCAGGCCGCTTCGGTTTCGACGCCTTCCGCGACGACTTCGAGATCCAGCCGGTGACCCAGTTCGATGGTCGACTGGACGATGGCGGCGGACACCGCGCTGTCGGGCATCGCCATCACGAAGGACTGGTCGATCTTGATCGCATCGACCGGCAGCTTGTGCAGATAACTGAGGCTCGAATAGCCGATGCCGAAGTCGTCGATGAAGAGTTCGACGCCCAGGGCCTTGATGCGTTTGATCGCCTCCAGAGCGCCGAGCGGATCTTCCATCAGCGCGCTTTCGGTGAGCTCGAACTGGATCCATTCGGGCTGCGTGCCCCAGGTGGCAAACAGGCTCTTGAGCTTGTCGATCAGGGCGGGATCGCGCAGATCGCGGGCCGAGAGATTGACCGACAGCGGCTGGTCGAGTCCGGCGTCATGCCACGCGTAGCTTTGCTGGAAGGCGGCTTCCAGCACGCGGTGGGTCAGCGGCGTGATCAGGCCGGAGGACTCCGCGATCCTGACGAATTCCTCGGTGGGGATCATGCCCTGTACGGGGTGTTGCCAGCGCACCAGACCTTCGGCTCCGTGGATGCGCTTCGATGCGAGGTCGATCTTGGGCTGGCAATAGAGCATCAGTTCTTTCTGCTCGATGGCGCGCCGCAGATCGATCATCAGGGCCAGATGGGCGCTGCGCGCCTGTTCGAGTTCGGCGGTAAAGACCGCGCAGCCCCGTCCGCCGCGCTTTGCGTCGAACATCGCCAGGCGGGCGCGCCGGATGAGCGAGTCGGCGTCCGTGCCATGCCCGGGGAAGGCGGCGATGCCGGCTGAAAGTCCCACGCTGATGCTCAGGCCACCCACTTCGACCGGGCAATGGAACTGTCTGACAAGTTCGCGCGCCGCCTGCGTGGCTTCGCCGATGTCGAAGTGGGGCAGGAGCAAGGCGAACTCGGCCTCGCCGACGCAGGCCGCAAGCTGGCCCTCCTGGACGGCCTCGACCAGTCTCCGGCCGAACGAGCAAGTGAGCAGATCCGCCTGGTGATAACCGAGGGTGTCGTTGATCTCGTGAAAATGCGTTGCGCTCAACAGCAGAACAGCCAGCGGCCTATGCTTCTGTCTTGCAGTGGCGATCGCCGATTGCAGTCGGGCACGGAACAGCGTTCGGTTCGGCAGTCCCGTGAGCGCGTCGTAAAAGGCCATGCGTTCGAGACTGGCCTCCGCCTCCCGGCGCTTGATGCGGCTGCGCAGATTGGAGATGCCGTAGGCCAGGTCGTCGGCCAGTTCGCCAAGCAATTTGACTTCGGCGTCGTCGAAGGCGTCGGGGTCCGAGTCGGCGATGAGCAGCACGCCCATCGCGTTGTCTTCGATGTGCAGAGGATAGGCCGACACCGAACGGTATTCGAGGCGACGCGCGTCCGCGTGCCACGGGGCATGGCCGGGATCGTCCAGTACCTTGCGCCCGATGCAGGGCTCGCCGCTGCGGATGGCGACTGCGGAAGAGTGCTGCCCGAATTCGTCATCGGCCCAGGTGAGTTTGAGATGATCGAAATAATCCCTTTGCTTCTGATCGTCCCGCCCAAGGGCGTAAGCCATGATCCGAAGGGATTTCTGTTCATCGTGCTGCGCGTACGCGACGAAGGCGAGGCGGTAGCCGCCTTCATTGACGATGACCCGGCACATGCCAAGGAGGAGGTCCTGCTCCTGCTGGGCGCGCAGCAAAGTCCGGTTTCCGGCGCTGAGGGTCCTGAGCGCCTGGTTCACGCGCCACAACTCGTTCCCGTTTCCCGGGTCGCGGGACAGACGATCTTCAGTGCCGGCGCCGTTCGGATCCATATTCCTCTGCCTGCGGGGTCGTGAATCAAGTATAGGCTCCGCTGCCCGCAGGGGCCGGGTTCTGCACCGGCCCTCGCGCCGATCGCCCGCGGCTCAGCGGTTGAGCAGCCCGGCGCGCTTGGCCTTGAAGATCGCCGCCGAGCGATTGCGCACGCGCAGCTTCATGAACAGGTTATGCAAATGCCACTTCACGGTGCCGACGGTGAGGCCGAGGCGGTCGGCGATTTCCTGGTTCGACAGGCCGCTGTCGAGGAAGCCCAGCAGTTCCACCTCGCGGCTGGTCGGGGCGTCGAGTTCGAGGCTGTCGGCGGGGCTTTCCGCGTGCGGTGGCGAGCGATCGGTTTGCGCCGCGGAGTCGAGGCGTTGGCGCAAGTCGGCGAAGAACGCGAATTCCTTTTCATTGACCAGCGGCCAGTTCTTTTTCGGGTCGGCCATGATCACCGGCCGGATCACGTCGGCGTACTCGGTGAAGGGCTGGCACAGGCGGCGTGGGGCCGCGATGCCGATGGCACGCAGCAGGGTCTTGGCGGCCTGGGCGGCATGGCCGGTCGCGGCCTCGATCTGCAGGCGGGTCAGCAGCAGGTGCACCTGCCAGGTGGCACAAGTGGATTTCAGCGCGGAATGAAGCTCGGTGTCCGTGGTCGCGAGCGCGGTGGGAAAATCGCGCTGGGCGATCAGCCACGCGATGCGCGCCGCGAGCAGGGCACGGCGGGCGCTGGCGAGCTGGCTGGCGGGCAGGGCCGGCGGGCGGGCGCCCAGCAGGCCTTCCATGTCCTGCCGGCGCACCCAGTCGGTCGCCGCCTCGATCAGCCCCAGGCGCACCAGCCGCACCAGCACGGCGCACTGCAGCAGCAGTTGCAGGCGCGGCGGGAAACTCGTCGCGACGGCGTCGAGGTGACGCGGGGCGAAGACCGAATCCTGGCTGCCGTCCCACAGGCGCACGGCAACTTCCAATCCCACCTTGGTCGTTTCGATGAAGCCATGCTGCTTGGCCTGGCTGAGGCCGTTCAGCAGCCGCTCGCGCGCTTCGTCCAGATCGCCATGCTCCAGCGCGATCCGCGCGGCCATCATGTCCATCGTCGATACGATCGACGCCGCGGGGCCAAGAACGTTGCGCGCGCGCTGGACCGCTTCGTCCAGCGAGCCATGGACGAAGGCCAGGTCGCCTTCCTCGATGTCGATCAGCGCGTCGAGGCAGGATATCCACGCGAGGCCGTATTCGCTGCCGCTGCGGCTCATCGAGTTGCGCGCGAGCATGATGGCCCGGCGGGCAGCCGGAAAGTCGAGGTCGGCGACGGCGGAGGTGCCGACGACGCAGGCGACGCCCGAACTCTCGAAGGGGTCGAGACCGTCGTCGGTTTCGAGCCAGCGTTCGCCGCGCATTCGCGCTTCGGGAACCCGGTCGAGCGAGAACAGGATGATCGAAAGCAGCGCCTGCTTGCGGCCCGGCATGCGGTCGGCCAGCGGATCGTCGCCCTTGGTCCCGAGGCGCATCGCGGCCAGCACGCGATAGGCCTTCTCGTACTGGCGCGCGAAGAGCATCGCCCACACGTACCAGTATTGCGCTTCGTCTGCGGGGAAGGGTTCGACCTCGAGCAGGCGTTCGTAGGCGCCGATGTAGAACAGGTGCCGGCCCTCGTCGCGCACCAGGCACTGCGCGCGCGCGCCGAGGATGTCGCTGGCCTGTGCGCCGTCGCGGATCGCCAGCGCCAGCTCGAAGGCGTCGCGATGTTCGCCGTGCTTGCGGCACCACTGCAGCGCCCGCGCCAGCAGCGCATGGCGCTCGGCTTCGGTCCGGGTGGCGCGGGCTTCGCGGCGCAGATAGTCGCTGAAGAGTCCGTGGAAGCGGAACCAGCCGGGGCGGCCGCTCGCCGGGAAAATCATCAGGTTGAGGCGGATGAGCTCGGCGAGCCTCTCGGGGGCATCGGGCTTGCCGGTCATGAAGGCGCACAAGTCGGCGTTGAAGGCCTCGACGTCCGCGATGTCCAGCAGGAATCCGGCGAGCGCCGGATCGATGGCGCCCAGCACGCGGCGGGACAGGGTGTCGGTCAGGCTGGTATCGAGCGCGGTCGCGCCGGCGTTGATCGATGCGGGATTCACGCGCGACGACATCGCGACGTGCATCAGGCGTACGGCCGCCGGCCAGCCTTCGGTCTGCGCGTGAATGACATTCGCCTGCTCCGGCGACAGCGGGAGCGGATTGGAAGCGGACGCTTCGAAGAGTTTGCGGATCTCGTCGCTGCCGAGGCTTAGGTCCGCGGGACCGAGCTCGCGCAGGCCGTCTTCGAGGCGGATGCGGTGGAAGCTGTCGATCGGAAGCTCGATCGAGCTCAGCACGATGCGCAAGCGGGTCTGGCGGCCGAGCAGCAGGCGTTCGATCAGGTTGCCGAGTTCGCCGTCGCGGCCGGCATCGAAGCCGTCGATCAGCAGCACGACGTCCTCTTCGAGCCTTTCTGCGGCCTGCAAGATGGTGTCGATGCGCGAGTCGATCTCGATCATCGGGGCGCCGTAGAACATCTGACCGGCGCCTTCGTTGGCGCAGCCGAGCAATTGTTCGATGTGCGCCAGCGCGACGCCGAAATCGGAGCGGCCTTCGTCCAGGGTGTGCACATCGCTGGTGCAGCCGGCCGCACGCAGCGCGCGGGCAACGGCCGAAATGAACACGGTCTTTCCGTAGCCCCGCGGGGCTACGACGAGCAGCAGTTTCGGCAGGGCCTCGAGGCGCGAAAAGTGCCGGATGGCCTGCGTACAGACGGGCTTGAAATGAGGCTCGCTCAGCTCGCCGCCGGGTCGGGACGTCTGGTGCCCGGCGGGTGAGGTCGAATCCGCCTGCAAGGCGTGCTTCAAAGAATGTCTCCTCGTTAAACGGGTGCTGTCCCCATCTGCGCACTTGCCTGTCCGTGTCGTTCGAGGCGAAAGCACTTGCTGCAAGGCCCGCAGGGATCTTTGAAACAATTCTACGCGCTCCCTTCGCGGCGATGAAGGACGGCCCGTTTTGTTGACATAGGTCAACGTTTGCTCAGTTTGCAGGCAGATAGGGGCTGATCCCTAACTCGGGGTAGGGGATGCCGGTTCGCGCAAATTCAACACTCCGTTCACCAGACGGCCGACGTATACGGCCGGACTCAAGGAACAACAGGAGACAGAAAGTGCGAACACGTCGCGTGAAAAATCTTGCCCCCATGCTCGATCCGGTCGACCCCGGCTGGGCCTCGGTGCCCGTCGAGCAGGTGTCGATGATGTCGACGCCGCTGGCCATGCAGCCGACCGCGTATATCCGGAATTCATGGGAAGGCCGCGAGTACGGGCGCATCACCGCCCTCGAAATCGCCAGCGTGCACGACGGCAAGCAATGGGCGCTGCGGGCGAGCTGGCGCGGCGTGAGCCCGGCCGGCAAGGATTTCCCCGATTCGCTCGCGATCGCATTGCCGGTGCGCGGCAAACCGGTGCTGGCGCTGATGGGCGCCGTCGACGCCCCGATCCATTTCCTGCGCTGGCAGGCCAACAAGGCGGGCGCCGTTTCGCAGATCGCGACCGGCATCGGCTCCTCGGCGCCGGGGCCGGTGCTCGCGTGTTCCGCGCAGGCGCGGGCGGAGGGCGACCGCTGGCAGGTGGTGATCTCGCGCCTGCTCGGCGGCGGCACCGACGTGGCGCCGCTGGTCGCCGGACACAAGACCGGCATCGGCTTCGCCGTCTGGGCGGGTGGCAACGACGAGCGCGGCGGCATCAAGGCGTTCTCGATCGATTGGGCCGAACTGGCCCTCGACGCGTGAAGGGGCGCGACATGAGCAAACGACAAGTCGCGATGGTGATGGACCTCAACAAGTGCATCGGTTGCCAGACCTGCACGGTGGCCTGCAAGACGCTGTGGACGCGCCGCGAGGGTATGGAACACATGCTGTGGAACACCGTGAACACGCAGCCGGGCAGCGGCACGCCGCATGGCTTCGAGAGCATGGGCGGCGGCTTTCGCGACGGTGTCGCGCAGCCCGGCAAGCGCCCGGGCGTGGAGGATTTCGGCAAGGCCTGGAAATTCAATCACGAGGAAGTCTTCTTCGGCGGCAAGGGCGAGATATCCCTCGCGGCCGATGGCGGCAAGCATGGCAAGGGGCCGAACTGGGACGAAGACCAGGGCGGCGGCGAATTCCCCAACAGCCACTATTTCTATCTGCCGCGCATCTGCAACCACTGCACGCATCCGGCCTGCCTCGAAGCCTGCCCACGCAAGGCGATCAGCAAGCGTGAGGACAACGGCATCGTTCTGATCGACGAGGACCGCTGCAAGGGCTACCGCTTCTGCCAGGAGGCCTGCCCCTACAAGAAGATCTATTACAACGAGGTCGAAGAGGTGTCGCAGAAGTGCATCTTCTGCTTCCCGCGCATCGACGAGGGCGTGACGACCGCCTGCTCGCGCCAGTGTCCGGGGCGCGTGCGCTTCGTCGGCTACCTCGACGACCCGGAAGGGCCGATCTGGAAGCTCGTGACGAAGCACAAGGTCGCGCTGCCGCTGCATGCCGAGTACGGCACCCAGCCCAACGTGTTCTACGTGCCGCCGCTGTCGCCGCCGAAGATCGACGACGAGGGCAATCCGACCGACGAGCCGCGCATCCCGACGGAATACCTGGTGTCGCTGTTCGGCGATGGCGTGCATGACGCACTGAAGACGCTCGAACGCGAGCGTGAGCGCAACAAGCGCGGCGAGAAAACCGAACTGATGGATCTGCTGATCGCGCGCAAATGGCTCGACATGTTCGGGCCGTTCCAGAAGCACCCGCGCGATGCCGCGCGTAACCGCCCGATTCCGCAGAACCAGCAAAAGTCCCGCGCGCCGCAGCAGCAGGCGGCGATCCGTTTCTACACGAAGGAAGAATTCAAGAAGGGAGGCCGCGAATGACTTCGGGAATGAGTGCGGGAATCGATCGTCGTGGTTTCCTGAAGAGCGCCGCGGCCTTGATGGGCAGTTTGTCCATGCCCAACTTCGTCGTGTCGTCGGCAGCAGCAGCGGGGGCCGGTCCGCTGCCGGCGGTGCCGCTCTACACCTCGTGGAAGGACGTCTATCGCAGCCAGTGGACCTGGGACAAGGTCGTGCGCAGCACCCACCACCTCAACTGCTGGTTCCAGGCGCATTGCTCGTGGGATGTCTACGTCAAGGACGGCATCGTCTATCGCGAGGAGCAGGCGGGCGAATACGAGCAGGTCAATGCCGAGCTGCCCGACTACAACCCGCGCGGCTGCCAGAAGGGCGGCTGCTTTTCCGAACGCATGTACGATCCGAGCCGGATCACGCATCCGTTGCGCCGTGTCGGCCCGCGCGGCAGCGGCAAGTGGGAGCGGGTGAGCTGGGACGAGGCGCTCGCCGACATCGCCGACACCTATCTCGACGTCACCCTGGAAGAGGGCACCGATCGCACGATCTGGGACCTCGGCCCCGGCATCGACCTCGGTGTGTCGATGGCGGCGCAGGGCCGCTTCAGCATGCTGACCCAGTCGATCGGGCTCGACATGGACGGCGAGATCGGCGACTCGCGCCGCGGCACGCTGGAGACCTTCGGCAAGATCGTCTTCGAGCGCTCGGCCGACGACTACTTCTATTCAGACCTGATCCTGTTCTGGGGCGGCAACCCGGTCTACACGCAGATCCCGCAGGCGCACTTCTTCACCGAGGCGCGCTACCGCGGCGCGAAGATCGTCTCGATCGCGCCCGACTACAGCCCCTCGGCGACCAAGTCCGACCTGTGGGTCCCGATCAAGCCGGGGACGGACGCAGCCCTTGCGCTGGCAATCTGCCACGAGATCGTCGCCGGCGGCCACGTGAAGGAAACCTTCGTCAAGGAACAGACCGACCTGCCGCTGCTGGTGCGCAGCGACTCGCTGCGCTTCCTGAAGCAGGCGGACGTGGAGGAGGGCGGGCGCGCGGACCACCACATGTTGTGGGATGCGGCGAGCGACAGTCTGCAGACCGCGCCTTTCCGCTCGCTGGCGCTGGAGGCGCTGAACCCTGCGCTCGACGTCACGAAGACCGTGACGCTGAAGGACGGCCAAAAGGTCGAGGTGCGCAGCGTGTTCTCCCTGCTGCGCGACCGCCTCGCCGACTACACGCCCGAAGCGGCATCGAAACTGTGCGGCGTGAACCCGAAGCTGATCCGCCGCCTCGCGCGCGAGATCGTCAGCGCCGACAAGGTCTCGAACATCGCGCAGACGAGCCTGTGCAAATACTTCCACGGCAACCTCGCCGAACGCAGCATGGCGCTGATCTTCGCGCTCACCGGCAACATCGGCCGCCGCGGCGCGGGCTTCTCCGGCTTCCCGCTGCTCACGCCCGACGGCGGCGACAAATTCGCGATCCCGCCGTCGCTGCAGGAGGCGGCGCAGACCTTCGGCAAGCTCGAACCGCTGATCCAGCAGCGGCTCGAAGCCGGTGACACGCAGGAGATGATCGTCACCGACCTCGGTCGGATGATGTTCGCGCCGGGCAACAAACTGCTGCGCCTGCCGGTGTGGACCTCCGGCACGCTGTTCTGGTCCGTGCACGGCGGCGTCGGCGAGCTGTCGAAGCGTGCCGACGAGTGGGGACTCGGCAACAAGCGCCCGCTCGGCGAGTACCTGGACGAGGCGCTCGCCAAGCAGTGGCAGCCGCTCAACCCGCCGCCGGACCGTCCGCCGCGCATCATGATCTCGCTGTGCAGCAACACGCTGCGCCGCGCCCGCGGCAGCGAGAAGTTGCTCGAAGTGCTGTGGCCCAAGCTGAAGAAGATCGTCGTCATGGACTGGCGCATCAACTCCACCGCGCGCCACGCGGACTACGTGCTGCCGGTCGCGCCGTGGTACGAGCGCACCTCGCTGAAGTGGGTCACGCCGCTGTCGCCGTATCTCACGATCACCGACCAGGCGACGAAGCCGCTGGGCGAGTCGAAGTCCGACTGGAGCATCATCGTCGCGCTGTCGGAGGCGATCCAGAAGCGCGCCCGCGCGCGCGGCATCAAGTCGGTGCAAAGCCCGCAGGGTCTGGAGGTGAAGCTCGACACGCTGTACGACGACCTCACGATGAACGGCCAGTTCAAGGAAGGCGACGACGACAAGGTCGCACGCACCATCTACGACCTCGGCGGCACGCACAAGAAGCTGTCGTGGGACGAGATCAAGCAAAAGGGCTTCGCGCGCTTCGAGAAACTGCCCGAAGAGCCCAGCTCGATCGGCAACATGTGCGAGTTCCCCGAGAACGACAGCATCGTGCCGCTCACCTTCCACGTGCGCGACAAGGTGCCGTACCCGACGTCGAGCCGGCGCATCCAGTTCTTCGTCGACCACCCGTTCTACGAGGAACTCGACGAGCTGCTGCCGCGCTTCAAGGCCCCGCCGACGATCGGGGGCGACTATCCGCTGATGATGACCGGCGGCAAGACGCGCTGGAGCATCCATTCCACCTGGCGCGACAGCCGCATCATGCTGCGCCTGGAAGCCCGCCCCGAGCCCTACATGCTGGTGTCGATGGCTGATGCCACGAAGCGCGGCATCATCGACGGCGACTGGATCCGCGTCTGGAACGACGTCGGCCGCTTCAAGTGCAAGGCCAAGGTCTCGCCCAGTCTGCGCCCCGGCCAGACGCTGATGTACCACGCCTGGGAGCAGTACCAGTTCTCCGGCGGTGGCGACATGAACAGCGTCTCGCCGACGCCGCTCAACCCGGTCGAGCTCGCGGGCGGCCATCCGCACCTCACCGCGGGCGTGCTGCAGGGGCAGAACTCGGTCTTCGACCGCGACACGCGGATCGAAATCGAGCGCATCGCGGAAGGAGCGCCGGCATGAACGCGCCCGACGAATTCCTCGACCTCTCCCGCAGCGCCCTCGGCCGCAGCGCGATGTACGCCGCGCTGTCGCGCGCCTTCACCTACGAAGGCGCGGCCAGCGGGCCGGTCGCGATCGCCGGCAGCGACTTCAACGCGGCCTTCGATCCCTCCGTCAGTGAGCAAGCCTGCTCGCTGCGCGAAGGCGCCTACGCCGGCGGCGACCAGACGGCGCTGTTCGAGGAACTGATGCGCTTCTACGGCTTTTTCGGTCTCGGGCGCGACGAGCATGCCGAGATGCCCGACCACCTTAGCGTCGAGCTCGAATTCATGCACTTCCTGACGCTGCAGCAAGAGCGCTCCGCAGGCCAGCCCGAGGCGATCGAATCTTTGCTGCGCGCACAACGCGATTTCATCTCGCGTCACCTTCTGCGCCTCGTGCGCGGCGTGCGAACAGCATTCAAGAGCGAATCGCCCGCCTGCCGGGATCTGGTCGAACTGACGGAAGCCTTCGTCAGCGAAGACCTGCAAAAAAACATCAAGGAAACCTCATGAAAACCATCGTCATCGGCGGCGGCCCCGCCGGCTGCGCGGCTGCCTACACCCTCAGCAAGCAGGGCCACGACGTGCTGCTGTTCGAAGCCTCGGACCAGGTCGGCGGCCGTACCAAGCAGCTCAAACGCGACGGCTTCAACCTCGCGACCGGCGCGCTCTTCCTGATGGGCGGCATCTACCCGCGCACCTCCGCGCTGCTCGCCGAGATGGGCCGCGACCGCGACCTCGTGCCTTGGGGCGGCGACTCCGAATTGCAGGACAAGGACGACTCCCGCTATCCGGTGAGTTTCGTGTCGCTGCCGAGCTACCTGCGCATCCCGGTGCTGACCCTCGGCGACAAGCTGAAGGTGGCGATGGCCGGCCTCAAGCTGCACTTCGCCGGCGGCGCCAAAAACCCCTTCGACGGCGCCGAACTCGCCGCCTTCGACACCGGCGAGAACCTGGAAACCTGGTCGCGCCGCAGCCTCGGCGACCGCGCCTACGAGTACATCGTGCGCCCGATCATGGACTTCCTCTACGCCGTGCCCGCCAGCTGGCTGTCGACGCCGTTCCCCCACGCCATCATCCGCCAGGCCCACAAGATGCAGCTCTCGGTGCCGCCCGGCGGCATCGGGCAGGTCAGCGAATGGTTCGTCCAGGCCGCGAAGCGCGCCCAGGTGCGCCTCTCGTCGCCGGTCGAGCGCGTCGAGCGCAACGGCAAGGGGTTCCGGGTGTTCGCCAACGGCGAAGCGCACGACGCCGACGGCCTGGTCGTCGCCACCGAAGCCTTCGTCGCGGCGAAACTCCTCGAATCCCATATCGACGCCGACGCGCGGCGCAGGCTGACCGAAGCCCCCTACACCGACTACGCCCACGTCGCGATCGGCTACGCGAAAAGCCCGTGGCCGAACTACCCGACCGACATCGTGCTGCCCGTCGGCGTCGGCGAAACCCGCAACATCGGCGCCATCGTCCTGCACAGCCGCCGCCATCCCGGCTCGGTGCCGAAAGGCGGGGAGGTCGTCGGCGTCTACTTCAATACCCCGCCGCTCGCGCAGATGAGCGACGAAGACATCAAGCGCGAAGCCCTCGAAGCAACGACCAAGGCCTTCGGCGCCGCACCCGAGCCGACTTTCGTGCATCTCTTCCGCTATGACCGCGGCCTCACGATTGCCGGCCCGGGGCATTACAGCAAGCTCGATGCGGTGCATAAGGCGATGCCGCCGCGGGTGTGCCTTGCCGGGGACTACTTCTCGCAGGCGGGGGTCGAGGCGGCGGTGTTCAGTGGGGAGCGGGCGGCGGAGGTGTTGGATCGGGCGATGCGATGAATTGGGGCAGGTGGAACCGGCCAAATCAGGCTGGTTCATCCTCGCGCCGGGCAGTCAGTTGAACGGCCGGTCCATGCAGCCACCTGTCGGTCACCGCTCCATTAGGGTGAGCGCAGTTCGGCCGGAGGAGCCGTTCAGGTCCCGTAACGAAGGGCTGCAGTCCGCCGCCCTACCGCTGCCGTTCCTCACGCTTGAAGGTTAAGCCGCAGCTTTCGCGGTGGCTCGACCGACAGTCAGCGACCCGAAACGAAAGTAGCTCTTCCGTGGAAGCAGACGTTCACCCTGCCACAGGCACCTGCGCCCAATTGGTCGTATAGAGGCCGGCCACAACGAGGAACGTCAGACGATTTGTGCCTCGCACTACGATTCCGACCGCAGCTTGAGCCGAATCTGGAGCGTTCTGAGCTGCAGGTACTTGATTACGAGTTCCTTCAATTCGCAGGCAATACCGGTCATGCCGCGTTCTTCGGCCTCATGAATGAGGCTGTCGAGGCCATCCTCAGAATTGGCTATGTGTGGATCGACGACGTGGAGGCGCATCCGCAGCTGCAACTTGTCATCATAGGTTAGGCCCGCGGTCTGCATTACTTGGGATTCCAGGATGGCCTGGGTTTCCCCGACTTCGCGGCATAACAGGTCGTAGGCGGTCTGAGGGTCCAGGTCCGCTTCGTCGTCATCGGTGGGTTCAGTGTCGTTCTCGTCCCCCTCGTCCCAATCGCGAGGGCCACGGTGCCGATAACTGGGCTTTTTGATGCTGCCCAAGCCATGACATTTGGGGCACTGTTTTCGGAACGGAGTCCCGTAGGTAGTTGTTTCAATCACGGTACCCGTTCCAGCACAGTTTCCGCATTGCTCGTAGAGATCGGAGAACTCGATGTTCATGGACATGCCTCAGCCCTCCCTACGCGGCCTCGTCTTGCGACGACCGCTTTCTTCGTTACCTGTTCAGTTCCTCAAGGATTTTTCTGGCCGTGGCGTCGTACTCCTCGATGATGCGACGAAGCTGTTGATTCAGGAGTTCGTTTTCGGCCTGGGCGTCGATCTTGACCTCAGCGTACCTGTTGATGGTATCGACCGCCCACTTGCGAACCGCCTGATTTGTCGGCGAGGGTGGCGCCGACAGGATCTGAATCGACAGTTCGATGTACTTCAGCTGAAGCTCCTTGTCCTTTTGCAGTTGTCCGTACCAGTTGCCGCTCCAGGCAATCGCAATCGGAATCACGGCGGTCGCGACAATGGCGCTGAGGGCCTTGGCCTTCTCCCAAGAAGGACTGAGCCGCTGCTTTTCACTTGTCATGGTGCACGACTTTCCCTTGATGGGATCTCGAGTCGGCCACTGCGGCCATCAGGTCCGGGTCGAACAATCGGAGATAGGAACGCGCCCGGTTCGTCTCTGACACCAGGTGCAATGACAGACGTTCATTCCGAGCGGCTCGCCAGTTGTCACACAGCGCACAGACCCACAGACGCATCCGCTTTCATGCTTTTCCAGCATCGGTCGTTCCCCCGGGCGCGCAACGTAAAGTCCTGGCGCGGCCTCCGGCAAAGTGGGCTCCAGGTGCCCCGATTCAAGCCAGCGGTGGATTCCGGGGGACTCGCGGTATCTCCTCGCTCAGTTGTGCTGCGGTGTACTTGCCGGACTTAAGCTCATGGGCGACCTTGGCATCCGGTTATGCCATCGATCCAACATAGTCTGTGGTCGGATGTATATTCAAGGGAAATGTAAGGGCCACCGGCAGCTTGTGGCCGTTGCACAGCTGTTCATAACGGCCAGTTGCCGCCACCCAACGACTACTGTAAGCAGCAATCTGGGCGACCGCGGTACCTCGGATCTCGCCGCGGGGCCGTTTCACTCAACCTGGCCCGAGTGGCCGGTCGGAATTGACCGGGAAATTGACTTGAGTGAAACCGGATCGTCGCCAGACGCAAATGCCTCTTGGTTCTGTGCAACTTTGCTAGACCTGGCCCCGCGCTGGTGCTAGCGCGGTTCGTGGCCGGAGGCAAAGAGCGCGACACCGCGATCGCCGCCGCGCACGCGACCCCCTCGAGTGCTCGCGCGCGCCGGGCGCGTGGCGTCGATAGCCCGGGCGGGTGGGCGCGCTCACGGCGTGCGCAGCCGCGCGGCCGGAAACTCCTCCTGCCACAGGCGCGTGCCTGCGGCGTTCAATGCGGCGACGCGCAGCAAGCGCGCGCCGGCCGGCCCGGAGAACTCCAGCGTGCAGAAGTTGCGCTGCGTGACCAGCGTCCCGGGCACCTCGCGCACCGGGAACGGGCGGGGATGCACGCGCGCGGTCAGCGGCGAGCAGGTCAGCTCGGTCAGCGGGTAGGTGCCGGGGCGCCCGCGCTCGGTCAGGTGGGTGTAGTGGATGTCGCCGGAGAGGAAGAACACGCCGTCGATGCGCTCCGTAGCGAGCCAGTCGAGGAAGGCCTGGCGCTCGCGCGGGAAGTTGTGCCAGCCCTCGCCGCCGCGCTGCTCCGGCGACGGGCGGTCGCTGAGCATGCGGCTGCCGTTGACGACCAGCTTGAAGGTGGCGATCGAGTCGCGCAGGGCGCCCTTGAGCCACTCGAGCTGCACCGCGCCCAACATCGTCCGCGCCGGGTCCGCGGCGGCATCGTCGTCGCGGTGGTAACGGTCGTCGAGCAGGAACAGCTCGACGTCGCCGAGCGGTACCCGGGCGAAGATCCCGCGCACGCCGGGCAGTCCGTAGCCGGGGTTCGCCCAGTAGTTCTGGAACAGCTCCAGCGCCGTCGCCTTGAGCGCGAAGTCGCGGTTCGAGTTGTCGGGGCCGTAGTCGTGGTCGTCCCAGATGGCGACGTGCTGGCCGGTGCGCAGCAGCCGCTGCAGCGGCGCGAAGCC
>NZ_QVLR01000033.1 GCF_014822185.1 Azoarcus sp. Aa7 | reverse complement strand
TGAATCGCCCCGGGTTTGGTGGAGGCTCTAACTCTTGAGAAGATAGAGCCATGAAGAAGTCAGTGAAGTTCTCCCCCGAAGTCCGTGAGCGTGCGGTGCGCATGGTGGCCGAGTGTCGCGGCGATCATCCGTCGCAGTGGGCAGCGGTTGAATCCATCGCCGCCAAGATTGGTTGCACGCCGCAGACGTTGCTGACCTGGGTGCGTCAGCACGAACGGGATAGCGGCCAGCGCGAGGGACCTACCACGGCCGATCAGAAACGCGTCAAGGAACTGGAGCGCGAGGTCCGTGAGCTGCGCAAAGCCAATGAGATTCTGAAGCTTGCCAGTGCATTTTTCGCCCAGGCGGAGCTCGACCGCCGATTCAAGTCTTGAGGTCTTTCGTCGACGCGCATCGTGATGCTTTCGGGGTCGAGCCGATCTGCAGGCAATTGCAGATCGCCCCGTCCGGCTACCGGCGCCATGTGGCCCTGCAGCGCAACCCTGAACAACGCAGCCAGAGAGTGCAGCGCGACGAGATGTTGATGCCCGAGATCGAACGCGTCTGGCAAGCCAACCTGCAGGTCTATGGTGCCGACAAGGTCTGGCGGCAACTGAACCGTGAAGGCGTCGTGGTGGCCCGTTGCACGGTAGAGCGGCTCATGCACCGTCAGGGTTTGCGGGGCGTCGTGCGAGGCAAGGTCGTGCGCACCACGATCAGCGACAGCAAGGCGGCGTGCCCGCTGGATCGGGTCAATCGGCAGTTCAAGGCCGACCGCCCCAACCAATTGTGGGTCTCGGACTTCACCTATGTCTCGACCTGGCAAGGCTGGCTGTATGTGGCTTTCGTCATCGATGTCTTTGCCCGACGCATCGTGGGCTGGCGCGTGAGCAGTTCCATGCACACGGACTTCGTACTCGATGCGCTGGAACAGGCGCTGTACGCCCGCCAGCCAAGTCCCGAAGAAGCCCTGATCCACCACTCCGACCGAGGCTCGCAGTACGTCTCGATCCGCTACAGCGAGCGGCTGGCCGAGGCCGGGATTGAGCCATCAGTGGGCAGCAAGGGCGACAGCTATGACAATGCTCTGGCAGAGACGATCAATGGTTTGTACAAGGCGGAGATGATCCACCGGCGAGCACCCTGGAAAACCAAGGAATCCGTGGAGTTGGCAACGCTGGAATGGGTTTCCTGGTTTAACCACCACAGGCTGCTCGAACCCATCGGGTATATCCCGCCCGCAGAAGCTGAGGCAAACTACTACAGGCAACTTGCCCGTCAGGCCGCCATCGCGGCATGACTTAAACCAACCGGCCTCCACCAAACCCGGGGCGATTCA
>NZ_QVLR01000032.1 GCF_014822185.1 Azoarcus sp. Aa7 | reverse complement strand
GCGGGAGGGCGAGGTGAAACCGAACCTGAAGCGAGGCGTGATGAAGCACGGACGGCGCGGGACGGAACCGGAAGCCCAGGGCGAGATGGCCTGCTGGCGCAGGCGCTCGCGAGCGCGAACATGGTGACGGCGTGGAAACGCGTCAAAGCCAATCGCGGCAGTGCCGGGGTGGATGGACGGACGATCGCCGAGACGGCGGAGCACCTGAAGACGCACTGGCCCCGGATACGGGAAGCGTTACTTGATGGCAGCTACCGGCCCGCGCCGGTGCGGCGCGTCGAGATCCCGAAACCCGGGGGCGGGGTGCGCGAGTTGGGGATTCCGACGGTGACGGATCGACTGATTCAGCAAGCCCTGCTGCAAGTCTTGCAGCCCATTATTGATCCGACGTTCTCCGAACACAGCTACGGCTTTCGTCCGGGACGCCGTGCGCACGACGCGGTGCTCGATGCACAGCGCAACGTGCAGGACGGCTACCGGGTGGTGGTCGATGTGGATCTGGAGAAGTTCTTCGACCGGGTCAATCACGACATTCTGATGGAACGGTTGGCGAGGCGAACCGACGACAAGGCTGTGCTACGGCTGATTCGTCGTTACCTCGTGGCCGGGATCATGGATGGCGGGGTGGTCATGGAGCGGTATGAGGGCACGCCGCAAGGCGGGCCTCTCTCGCCGCTGCTGGCCAACGTGCTGTTGGACGAGGTGGATCGGGAACTGGAGTCGCGTGGCCATCGGTTCGTGCGCTATGCCGACGACTGCAACGTGTATGTGCGCAGTCGCCATGCAGGCGAACGGGTGCTTGAGGGCTTGCGTCGGGTCTACGACCGACTCCATCTGAAGGTCAACGAGGCCAAGACGGCGGTCGCGCCGGCGACCGGTCGCAAGTTTCTGGGCTACGAACTGTGGCGCAGTGCAGGCGATCGGATCAAGTGTGCGGTGGCTCGAAAGGCGCTCGAAGCCTTCAAGCAACGCATCCGGGAAATCACGCGTCGCTCGGGTGGGCGCAGCCTGCCCGAGGTCGCCGAACGACTGCGGACTTACATGCCGGGCTGGAAGGCGTATTTCCAGCTTGCGCAGACGCCCAATGTGTTCCGCGAACTTGACGAGTGGCTTCGTCACCGGCTGCGTGCGTTGCAGCTCAAGCACTGGCGTCGGGGCACGACGATGTACCGGGAGTTGAAAGCGATGGGCGCCTCGGATGCGGACGCCCGCAAGGTGGCCGCAAACAGTCGCTGCTGGTGGCGAAACAGCCGCCAGGCACTGAACCGAGCAATGCCCATCGCCTACTTCGACCGACTCGGCGTACCTCGGCTCTCATGACCTCAACTGCTCGAACCGCCCGGTGCGGACCCGCATGCCGGGTGGTGTGGGAGGGGAACGGTCAGGTGACCTGACCGCCCCTATCCCGAT
>NZ_QVLR01000031.1 GCF_014822185.1 Azoarcus sp. Aa7 | reverse complement strand
AGCAGCATCTGGAACAGCACGTTGGGCACGGCCGTGCGCAGGCGCGCGAGGCGTTCCCACGGGTCTTCCTTGAGGAAGCGCAGCGCGACGTCGAAGGTCGCCCCACCCCAGCATTCGAGCGAGAAGAGCTGCGGCACGAGGCGCGCGTAGTGCGGCGCGATCTCGAGCATGTCGCGGGTGCGCATGCGGGTGGCGAAGAGCGACTGGTGGGCGTCGCGCATCGTGGTGTCGGTGAGGAGCACGCGGCGCTCGTTCTTCATCCACTCGGCGAAGCGCTGCGGGCCGAGTTCCTTGAGCAGGTCGCGCGTGCCGGCAGGGGGCGGCACGGCGAGGTCGATCTGCGGCTTCACGGGCTTGGCGAGCGGACCCGTGGGGGCCTGACGGCCGGCCATTTCGGGGTTGCCGTTGACGCTCACTTCGCCGAGGAACTTCAGCAGCTTGGTGGCGCGGTCCTGGCGCTTCTGGAAGCGGAAGAGCTCGGGCGTGGTGTCGATGAAGCGCGTCGTGCATTCGCCCGAGCGGAACAGCGGGTGCGCGATGACGTTCTCGAGGAACTGCAGGTTGGACGAGACGCCGCGGATGCGGAATTCGCGCAGGCCGCGGTCCATGCGGGCGATGGCCTCGTCCGGGCTGTGGCCCCAGGCGGTGACCTTGACGAGCAGCGAATCGTAGAAGGG
>NZ_QVLR01000030.1 GCF_014822185.1 Azoarcus sp. Aa7 | reverse complement strand
GTTCGAGGCGATGCACTGGCTGCAGCGCTCGAACCTGAAGAGCGCGCGGGCCTGGCGACTCAAGCAGGCCCTGCGGCTGGTCTACGGCGAGGCGCGTGACAGTAACAGCGAAGAGATCGCCCGCGGGTCGCTGACGAAGTGGATGAACTGGGCGCGACGCTCGCGGCTCGAACCGTTCAAGCGTCTGGCTGCCACGTTGAAGGAACACCTCGGTGGCGTCGTACGCGGCATGCTCGACGGTCGCAGCAACGCCTACGTCGAGGCGATGAACGGGCTGCTGCAACAGGCGAAGACCGCCGCTCGAGGCTTCCGGGACCCCGAGAACTTCATCGCGATTGCCTACCTGCGCATGTCCAAGCTCGAGCATCTACCGAACAACCCCTTGGTGCCGGCCATCTCCCGCGACTACGGGCGCTACCGTCATGTCTGTTGAGAAGTCAATTTCCACGGGAAACGGCACAGAGCCAGAAATTTTTGTTCACATCAAAGCCTTTACGTCGCGATCGGGCCGCCCTGAGGTCGGTCAGCGAGTGACGTTTGAGGTCGAAATGGCCCCTGATGGAAAGAAACGCGCAAAACGCGTCGAGGTAATCAGAGCCACACGCTTACGACTCAAAGCACGAAATGAAAATCCAGCGCAATGGGGTACTGCAACTCTGTTCGCAATTCCTGCGTTCTTCATTCTCTTCACCATCACCGCATTCTTCTGGAAGGTTCCGGGTTGGGTCGGTGTCCTCTACGTCGGCGCAAGTGTGTTGTGCTTCGTCGTATACGCCAGCGACAAGTCTGCCGCGGCTGCCGATCGGCGGCGCGTCAGCGAAGACACATTGCTTGCTTTGGGGCTCATCGGAGGCTGGCCCGGGGCGATCGTCGCTCAACAGTTCCTGCGCCACAAATCCAGCAAGATTTCGTTCCGCACCAAGTTCTGGGCAACCGTCATCGCAAACGTTCTGGGGTTTCTTGTCCTCAGTTCTCCCGTGCGATCTGTGGTATTCACGTGAGTGCTAGCATTCTTGTCAATCTGACAACTGAAAGCGGTGCGCTCTTCGAACGAGCCGCCTCGCGCGGTTGCAAGTAATCTCCACGTTGCGCGCACAATGTCGAGACCGGTTAGTACCGAGCCGTTTTACACATTGATGGCCTCGTTGAAGGCAAGCGGCTTCGTTGCGCAGGCGGCGCGTGTTGAAGAGGTTCTGGATGGCACATGGACAACCTCGACTGAGCTGATTGGCGAACTTGGTGCGGTGGTATGTGCCATCCGCACGGAGTGCAAGCCTCTGACCTTTACCCAAAGGCGATTGATCAGGGCATGCCTCAGGGAGGTACGCAAGGCGTGGCCAGGGTTCAGCGGGTTTCCTTTCCGTTGGTAGCGACGGCGACTGTTTAAGCGTCGGTGACCGGTATATGTCGCATTCAAGAAACGGACTTATATGGGGCGTCGTCCTGCTGGCATTTGGCGCATTCGTGCTGGCGCTCGTGGACAAGGGCATTCCGGATCGGTCACGTTTGACCGAAGTGCTTGGGCAACTCAAGTCACTTGATAAAGCCACGAGCAAGGGTGGCGGGATCAGCGCCGTGCGCTTCTCCCTGGCAACCGACCAGCGAGATTTTCATTACATCTCGAAATCTGGACAGATCGATGCGGTTTGGAACGCCATGCAGCAGGCGGGGCATTCGGAAATCGGCCTGCTGATAGATTCTGCTGATTCGCACTCGCCGCCATTCGAGAATCGTAGCTTCTACACGGCCTACGAGATCAGAATTGGCGGGAACTTGATTCGCTCCTATCCACAAATCGCAGAATCCTGGGATGGCGACAATTTTGTTGGGGAATTACTTGGCTATGGGGCGTCCCTCATCGGCGTTGCCCTGATTGTTGTTCCTTTTCTGATGCGTCGCCGGCGCGCCTGGTGCTTCAAGAGGGGCGCGCCGCCAGCCAGCTTCGATGGCTGATGCTACGCCCCGCAAGCAGAGCGCGCCCAGCGTGAGGGGATCTCGCGCGATGCATCATCGAGCCTCCGCAACCTGCCCCCCATACGCCCGCTTGAGCTCCACCTTCAGCAGCTTCCCCGCCGGATTGCGGGGCAGGGCCTCGCTCCGCACGTGCACCACCACCGGCACCTTGTACGCGGCCAGCCGCGCCGAAACGTGCTCGCGCAGCACCTCTGACGTGACTGCGCCGGGCGCGTCCACGACCACGGCCGCGACTACTGCCTCGCCGGAGTTCTCGTCCGGCACCGCGAACACGGCTGCCTCGATGACTGCCGGATGTTCCAGCAGGCAGGATTCGACTTCCGCCGCGGCAATCTTTTCACCGCTGCGGTTGATCACGTCCTTGATGCGGTCGACGACGAAGAGGAAGCCCTCGTCGTCGAGATAGCCCACGTCGCCGGTGTGGAACCAGCCATCGATCAGCGCGGAGCCGGTCGCCTCGGGATTGCGCCAGTAGCCTTCCATCACGGTGACGCCGCGCAGCCAGATCTCGCCCGATTCGCCGGGGCGCAGGGCCTTGCCGTCCGGGGCGGCGATGCGCACGTCGATGATGGGCGAGGTGATGCCCGAGCTGCGCGGCTTGTATTTGAAGAGCTCACCCGAGCCGGCGGCGCCGACGCCGTTGGTCTCCGTGAGTCCGAATCCGATGCCTGACAGGCCGTTCGGGCGAGCTGCGAACACGCTGCGGATCAGCGGCTGGGGCAGGCCGGCGCCGCCGAAGCCGAGGCCGCCGAGGCTGCCGGTGATCGCCGGGTCGTCGAAGCCGGGCGCCGCGAGGAGTTGCGCGACCATCGACGGTGCGCCGTTGAATTGGGTGATCTTCTCGTCGCGGATCAGGTCCAGCGCCTGCGCGGGATCCCAGCGGTGCATGAACACCAGGCGGCGGCCGTTGCGCAGGGCCGACAACAGCTGCGCATGCAGGCCGCTGACGTGGAAGAGCGGCACCGCGGTGAGGGTCGTCGGTGCGAAGCCGCTTTGCATGAGGGCCGCGACGGCCTGCGGCGACGTCATCGCGGAGATCGCACCGATGAAGTCGATGTTGAACAGGGCCTGGCACACGGCGCGCTGCGAGGACAGCACGCCCTTCGCCTGGCTCGTCGCGCCGGAGGTGAACAGGATCAGCGCCGGATCGTCAGGGTCGAGCGTGGGCCGCTGGAGCGCCTCGGGCGCGCGTGACGCAAGCGCCTCATAGGACAGCACGCCCGCGGGCGCCGAACCGCCGACGAGCACGATCCGGCAGTCGGGCACGCCCGTGTCGCCTTCGATGCGCTCGAGGCGTTCAGGATCGCAGAACAGCACGGCAGGCTCGACGTCGGCCAGGGCCGCCCGCAACTCGCCGCGCAGGCCGAAGCTGTTCAGCGGCGCCGGGACGGCGCCGAGCAGCGCGACGGCGGCAAACGTGACGGCCCATTCGGGCCGGTTACGCATTGCGATCGCCACGCGGTGGCCGCGTTGTACGCCATGCTGCTGCAGGGCGGCGGCAACGGCGTCCACCTCCGCGAAGAAGCGGTTGAAGGTCCAGTGCTCGCCCTGATAGACGACAAAGAGCTTGTCGCCATGCGGGCGGCCGGCGTCGATCAGGGCCGGCAGGTCGGGGAAGGCATTCCGGTACATTTTTACCGGACGCCCTCCGACTTCGCATTCGGTTAGCGCGAACGGCGCCCCGGGCGCCAGCAGTTGCGCGCGGGCAGCCGCCAGCGCGTCGATGATGTTCGTCATTCGTCCCTCCGTGGCGGCGGTGCAGGTCTTCCGCCGCTGTCCTTGTTCGTGCGTGAATGCATCGCGGTCACTCCCTCCCCTTCAAGGGGAGGGCTGGGGTGGGGATGGGTTAGGCAAGCGTCGCCGAAACCCATCCCCCTCCTAACCTCCCCCTTGAAGGGGGAGGAATAAGGTGCCCGAGCGGAGTCCATCCAAGTGATCGCCGCCTTTCTACTTGCTAAGTTGCCGCGCTGAACCGATAGGCGCCGTCATCGTCGAGCACGCGGCGCAGTTCGCCTTCGTATCGCAACCACGACAGGTGCGCAATGGTCTCGCCGATCGCGAGCATGTCGTCGGCGCCCCCGAGGATGCGCGGGAACAGTCGCCCCATGGCCTCGAAGGCCGTGCAACTGCCTGCGCCGGCGACGAATTCGCGCAGGATGTCGAACTGCTGACGGTGGTGCTCGCGCAGCTCGCGCACGCGCGCGTTGAGGCCGCGGAAGACCAGTTGGTGCGACGGCAGTACGAGCGTCTCGGCGGCCAGGCGATCGAGGCGCCCGAGCGACTCGATCCACAGCTTGAGCGGATTCGCCTCCGGTTCGACGCCCGACACCAGCACGTTCGACGTGATGCGTGGCAGCAGCTGGTCTCCGGCGATCAGGATTCGGTCCGACTCGCAGTACAAGCAGGCATGTTCCGGCGAATGCCCTTCGCCGATCACGATGCGCCACGTGCGGCCGCCAATGTGAAGCTCGTCGCCCTCGCGCAGGCGCCTGAACGCGTGGGGGTGGGGCGGCATGAAGGGGTCGCGCCGCACCGCACCGAACATCCGGTCGATGCGCGCGTCGGGCATGCCCGCCCGCTGATAGAACTGGCGCAGCGGGGCGGGCAGCGGGTCGGGCACCTGCTCGTTCAGCCCCCGCATGGTGAAGAACTCGCCGTGCGTCATGAACAGCGGGATGTCGAAGCGCTCCGTGAACCACGCCGCGAGTCCCGCGTGGTCGTAATGGAAGTGTGTGCAGATCAGCCCCTTCACCGGCAGGCCCTTCAGGTGGCGGGCGATGATCGTCTCCCACAGGGCCTTCGATTTGCCGGTGTTGAGGCCGGTGTCGACCACGAGCCAGCCGTCGCCGTCCTCCAGCAGGTAGACGTTGATGTGGTCGAGCTGCATCGGCATGGGGATGCGCGCCCAGAGGATGCCGGGCGCCAGCGCGACGACTTCGCCATCGGGGGCCGGGGCGGCAAACGGATACTGCAGCCCTCCCTCCTCCTTTCCCTGACCGGCTAGCGCCGGTTCCGAAACAAGCCCGTGGTCTGGCATGAATGCTCCTGTGTGCTGCGGTCGGCAGTGCCCGATCGTTGCTGCAATCTAGATCGGCCCGGGGCGCAGAAAAACGTCCAAAAGGACGATGCCGCCCCACGTCCTCGCGAAAGGCGAGTCGCACGCCGCCACGACCATCGTCCAAACAGAGGATGTGGAAGGGGGCGGTGCACTCGAAAATCTGGGTGAAATTCCCCATACCCCATCAAGAGGAGACAGCTCGATGGCCACTACCAAGGATTACCGGCTCGGCGATTTCACCTATCCGCGCGGCTGGTTCATGATCGCAGACGCCGAGGAACTCAACACCCACAAGCCGCTCGCGGTGCGCTTCTTCGGCAAGGACTTCGCGCTGTATCGCGGCCGTGCGACCGGCAAGATCGTGCTGCTGGACGCCTACTGCCCGCACATGAAGACCCACCTCGCGGCCCAGAACACGACGTCCTATGTCGTGATCGATGGCGGCGGCAGCAACGTCGAGGGCGACAGCATCCGCTGCCCCTATCACGCCTGGCGCTTCGGCGCGGACGGCAAGTGCGACGACATTCCTTACCATCAGGGGCCGATCCCGGCGACCGCCTGCGTGAAGTCGTGGACGGTTGTCGAAAGCCTCGGCGCAATCTGGGTGTGGCACGACCCGGAGGGCGGCGAGCCCGAGTGGGAGCACCCGACGCTGCCGCAGTGGGACGATCCGTCCTGGGTGCGATGGAAGTTCGACCACCTCGGCGTGCTCAACCAGCACCCGCAGGAAGTCATCGACAACATCTGCGATTACGGCCACCTCAGCCCGATCCACGGATCGACGGTCGAGCGCTACGAGAACGAGTTCCGCGGTCACACCGCCACCCAGCGCCAATGCGGTCCGCACCGCACCCTGGTCGGGGCGGACGGCGCCAGTCCCATTCTCCACACCGACACGACCTACCACGGCCCCGGCGTGCTGATCTCGTACCTTACCGGCCTATACGACTCGGTCCTGATGATCACGCACACCCCCGTCGACGACGGCTCGATCAAGGTCTGGCACTCGCTCCTCGTCAAGTCGCCCGGCAACAACGCCGTCGCGACCGTGCCCGACACGATCGCCGCGCGCCAGTTCCAGGAGTCGAGCCGGCTCGCCTTCATGCAGGACTTCGAAGTGTGGATGAACAAAGCGCCTTGCCTCAATGGGCTTTTCATTCCCAGCGATGGTCCCTTCATGAAGGCGCGCATCTGGTACAAGCAGTTCTTCAATCCACGCGCGAAGAAGCAGGAATTCCTCGATCAGTGCGAAGGCACCTACGTTCCGCGGGGCGCGACGCCTTATACGGAGCCGGCTGAAGCGGCCTGAGCGACCGGGGAAGTCGATTGAAGGAGGCCCGTCCTGAGGACGGGCCGATTTTTTTTGTGTGCCGGCCTCGGACGAATTCAGGTCGTGCAGCCCGGTTCGACAAGCTCAGGCTGCTATGGCCGCCACTTCCCGCGCCGCCTCCTCGCGTGTATAGAAGCGCCCGTCCAGCACGAAGCCCGAGACGATGCTCTCCTTCACCCGTCCGACGCGGCCCCCGGGCTCGCGCTGGACGACCACCTCCTCGGGGAGCCCGTCCAGGAGATGGAAGGGCGCGGGCCGACCGTCCGCGAATCGGGAGTCGTAGACCGCGCCCGATGCGACGTCCTTGAACGCGGGACGAAAACCCAGAGAGCGGTTTTCCTCGCTGCGTCCGCCCGTGTTGCGGAACTCGCGGTTTTCCCGCTCCAGCGACAAAGTACTTATGACCGTGCTCATGATTGCTGCGCCCATGCCCACCACCATGGCATCGACGCCGCCAGTGGATTCCATGGCGCGTGCGCGACTTTCTCCGCGGCGGAGGATTGCGCCGGTGCCGGGTTCGCGAGCTGGAGATTTGCAGCAGTCGTGTCGCAGTGCCGGCAGTGCAGGCGGCCGGATGTCGTGACGCTCCATGCGCTCTCGCCGCACACGCCGCAAGACCAGATTTCCCCATCCGCTTCCGCGCTATGGGAATGACGCCTGCGGTACTCGTCGATCCGAATCACCTTGTTCATGGTCGCCTCCGCTCCGGTATGACCGGAATTCACCTGACGGTACCGATTCTGTCCGGGTGCGAAGGGTGGCGCATCGTCCCTTTCGAATAGTCCGAGCGGACGAGCGGGATGGTGTTGCGGGTGGCGTAAACGAAGCGCCGGCGCCGCCCGGGAAAGGCGACGCCGGCGCGTGACAGGGACTCTGCCTAGGATGCGTTCTTCGGTGCGGCGGGGGTCGTCGGTGCCCAGTTCTGCAGGCCGCTGTCGCTCGCAAGCAGCCATTTCCCGTCGGGGGAGACGATGAGGTCGGTGAGCGTCTCGCGGCCGCCCTTGCGCGCGATGGTGAAGCTCGCTCCGCCATCCGCGCTCGCGAGCACGATGCCGCCCTGGCCTGCGAGGAGCAAGCTGCCGTCGCGGTCGATCGCGTGGCTGTAGGTGGAAATGGGCGCCTGCAGCTGCGAAGGGGTCCAGGTCGCGCCGTCGTCGGCGCTATGGAAGACGTTGCCGCGCATGCCGTAAGCGACCCAGCGCCCGTCGCCCAGATGCACCGACCCGTACAGGGAGCCGTTGTAGAACGGCGGAACCTTGGTCCATTCCTGTCCGCCGTCGGTCGAGCGCTGCAAGGTCCCGGCTTCTCCGACGATCAGCCAGGTCTTCTTGTCCTTCGAGGCGGCGATGTGGTTGAGGTGCCAGTCTTCCTGCTCCCCGATCGCGAATTCCTCCCAGGTCGTGGCATCGTCTGCGGAGCGCAGCGTGCGGCCGAAGGCGCCCACGGCTATCCAGTCGCCCGAAGGCATGCGGGCGGCGGACATCAGCGGTTCGCCGTTCGTTTCCGTGAAGGCCACTTCGGTCCAGTTCAGGCCGCCGTCGCTGGTGCGCAGGATCCAGCCCTCATGCCCGAGGGCGACGCCGGTCTTGTCGTCGGCAAAGACGAGGCGGGTGATTACAGCCTGCCGGTTCTGCGACAGGTTCGCCCGCTGCCACGACGCGCCCTCATCCGTGGAAATCAGAATGCTCCCGAGCTCACCGGCCGTGACGAGGCCGGCCGAGGTGCGCGCGATGCTGGTGAGCTGCATCCGGTCGACCGGGATGCGGGTGGCTGCAAGCGGGGGCACGCTGCGCGGCGAAAAGGCGAAGACCCCGGCGAACGCCACGGTCAATGCTATCGCCATGCCAACGAGGGTTCGCATGGACTGTCTCCTTGATGAACGGTCTGCCGCGTGAGGCTTCGGCAGTGTGCGCCAATTATTGACGGCGCGAAGGGTGGGGCATCGTCCAAACGGGTTACTGCTTTCCCGCGCCCCCGGCTCCTTTCGATCGAATCGCGCGCGCCGTCTGGCGTTAGTCCGTTCAGACGATGAGTTGCAGGTGTCCGTATGAAAACCTTGCATCAACGGGGTATTTCACCCAGCGCAATGTTTGCAGGCCGGCGGGCACGATTTCGAGGAGGCGCGGAGAATGGGTATTGTGACGGAAGATCAGGTGGCGGGCGTGCTCGCCGAGGATTACATGACGCCCGAGGCGGTCGAGCTGTTGCAGCGGGCGCGCGAACTCGCACCGCGCCTCGCGACGAGGGCGGCCGACGCCGAGCGAGAGGGCATTGTGCCCACCGAATCGGTGCGCGAGATCGCCGCAGCCGGATTGTTCCGCGTGCTGCAGCCGCGCCGTTGGGGCGGCTACGAGCTCGATCCGCGCGTGTTCTACCGTATCCAGATGGCGCTGGCCGAGGGCTGCATGTCGACGGCCTGGATCTACGGCGTGATCGGGGTGCATAACTGGCAACTTCCCCTGTTCCCCGAGCAGGCGCAGCAGGACGTGTGGGCGAAGGATTCCGGCACGCTGATCGCATCGACCTACATGCCGGTGGGCAAGGCGGAGAAGGTCGACGGCGGTTATCGCTTCTCGGGCCGCTGGAGCTTCTCGAGCGGGGTCGATCACTGCGAATGGATCTTCCTCGGCGGCCTGCTCCCCAAACGCGACGGCTCGGAGGGGCTGGAGCACACGACCTTCCTGCTGCCGAAATCGGACTACCGCATCGAGCGCAACTGGGACGTGCTGGGCCTGCGGGGGACCGGCAGCCACGACATCGTCGTGGAGAACGCCTTCGTGCCGGAGCACCGCACGCAGCGCACCAACGATCATTCCGATGCCGGTTGCCCCGGGCGTGAGATCAATTCCGGCTGGCTGTACCGCATCCCCTTCACCCAGGTGTTCCAGCGCGCGGTGTCCTCCTCGTGCATCGGCGCGCTCGACGGCGCGATCGCGAGCTTCAGGGAGCGTGCCGCGGCGCACGTCGGCAAGCATGGGGCGAAAACCGCGGACGATCCGAACGCCCAGATGGCCGTGGCGGAGGCGATGATGACCACCGACCAGCTCAAGCTCGTGCTGTTCCGCAACTACGCGCGCATCGTGCAGTGCGCGCGCACGGGGGAACGGATGCCGGTGGAGGAGCGCCTCATGCAGCGCGCCCAGGCCTCGCAGGTGCCGAAGGTCTGCGCCCGCATGGCCGACGAACTTCTGCGCGCCTGCGCGGCCTCGGGCACCTTCCGCGGCAACCCGGTGGAGCGCGTCTTCCGCGACATCCATCAGGCGCGTGCGCACATCGCGAACAACACCGACGCCTATGCGCGTGCGCACGGCGCAGTGATGCTCGGCCTGCCGAACGCAGACCCCTTCGTGTGATCGTGCCGCGCGCTTATTCACATCAATAGAACAGGAGAGGGCGATGGGACGTCTCGATGACAAGGTCGTGCTCGTGACCGGCGGTGCGAGCGGGGTGGGGCGCGAGGACGTGCTGCTGATGGCGCGCGAAGGCGCCACGGTGGTGCTGACCGACCGCAACGTGGAGGCCGGCGAGGCGCTGGCGAAGGAAGTCGGCGATCAGGCGCTGTTCCTGCGCCACGACGTTGCGAGCGAGGCCGACTGGCAGGCGGTGATGGCGGCGGTCGAGGCGCGCTTCGGGCGTCTCGATGCCGTCGTCAACAACGCCGGCATCCTCGAATCCGCGTCGCTGGAGGAGGCCACGCTCGAGCACTGGCAGCGCATCCAGCGCGTCAATGCGGACTCGTGCTTCCTCGGCTGCAAGTACGGCGTCCTTGCACTCAAGGAACGGGGCGGCTCCATCGTCAACATGGCTTCGGTCTCGTCGTGGCTGCCTGTCGACGGCTACGCCGCCTACAGCGCGTCGAAGGCTGCAGTGGGCGCGGTGACGCGCGCCGCGGCGCTCCACTGTCGCAAGCGCGGCTACATGGTGCGGGTGAATTCGGTGCATCCCGACGGCATCTACACGCCGATGATGCAGGCGAGTGCTCCGGGCGTCGATCCGAAGTACATGCTTTTCGATCCGGTGACGAACCGTGGCGGGCGCGTCTATATGCCGGACGAGATTGCAAACGTCGTGCTGTTCCTCGTCTCGGACGAATCGCGCTTCGTCAGCGGTGCGGAGATCCGTGTCGATAATGCGATCCTGGGCATGGGGCTATGAGTTCCGCCCCGACGCGCTGGCATGCGTTGAAAATCGCGTCCGTCGTCGCCGAGTCGCACGATTCGAAGTCCGTCGAGTTCGACATCCCGGCGGACCTCGCGGACAGCTTCAACTACCGCCCGGGCCAATTCCTGACCCTGCGCGTGCCGGTGCTCGGACGCCACCTGCCGCGCTGCTATTCGATGTCGAGCGCACCGACGCTCGACGCGCGGCCGCGCGTCACCGTCAAGCGCGTGGCGCAGGGGCGAGCGTCCAACTGGTTGTGCGACCACCTGAAGGTCGGCGACACGCTCGAAGTCATGGCGCCAGCCGGCGTGTTCACGCCGCGCGCGCTGCAGACGGACTTCATCCTGTTCGCGGGCGGCAGCGGCATCACGCCCGTGTTCTCCATCCTGCGCTCGGCGCTCGCGCACGGGCAGGGGCGAGTCGCCCTGATCTACGCGAACCGCGACGAGCGTTCGGTGATCTTCCGTGACGCCCTCAAGGAACTGGCCGCCGCGCATCGTTCGCGCCTGCAGGTGATCCATTGGCTGGATTCCGTGCAAGGTGTGCCTTCCGTAGCCCAGCTCGCCGAACTCGCGCGCGCGTGGCACGGCGCCCAAGCTTTCATTTGCGGCCCCTCGGCCTTCATGGACGCGAGCGTTGCGGCGCTGGAGGCCATCGGCATGGTGAGCGATGCCGTGCACGTCGAACGTTTCGTCTCGCTGCCCGATGAGGAGGACGCGGCTGCGGTGAGTGCCGCCGCGGCGGCGACGGCTCCCGTGGCTGCCATCGAGCAGGCCGAGCTCGAGGTCTCACTCGACGGCGAACGCCACACGATCGCCTGCGGCGGCAGCGAGACCCTGCTCGATGCGATGCTGCGCGCCGGCATCAACGCGCCACACTCCTGCCAAGCGGGGATGTGTGCATCCTGCATGTGCCAGGTGGAGGAGGGCAGCGTCCATCTGCGCCACAACGAAGCGCTGGACCAGAAAGACCTCGATCGCGCCTGGACGCTCTCCTGCCAGGCCGTCCCGACCTCGGGCCGCCTGCGCGTCCGCTTCCCGGGCTGAGCAATACATCCGCCCGCGCCCGGAGCCCGGCGCGCAGGCTCCCGCACCTCTGTTCCGATTAGTCCTGTTGGGGGATGCCTCGCTCTCCCGCGCCCGCGATGATTGGCTCAGGGGCCGGCCCGCCCTCGGCTGGCGGCCGGCACGTACGAGTCACGTTCCGAGTGGGAGAAGCAAGTGAAGATTCTGGTCCCCGTGAAGCGGGTGGTCGATTACAACGTCAAGGTGCGGGTCAAGTCGGACCGCAGCGGAGTGGAACTCTCCGGCGTCAAGATGGCGATCAACCCCTTCGATGAGATCTCCGTGGAAGAGGCCGTCCGCCTGAAGGAAGCCGGCATCGCGACCGAAGTGATCGCAGTGAGCTGCGGCAGCACCGCGAGCCAGGAAACCCTGCGCACGGCGCTGGCGATGGGCGCAGATCGCGCCATCCTGGTCGAGACGGACGCCGAGCTGCAGCCGCTCGCCGTCGGCAAGCTGCTGAAGGCGGTTGCAGAGCGCGAAAACCCGCAACTGGTGATCTGCGGCAAGCAGGCGATCGACGATGACGCCAACCAGACGGGCCAGATCCTGGCCGCCCTGATGGGCTGGGGCCAGGCGACGTTCGCCTCGAAGGTCGTCGTCGAGGGCGAGACCCTGCGCGTGACGCGCGAGATCGACGGCGGGCTCGAAACGCTCGAACTGAAGCTGCCGGCGGTCGTGACTTCGGATCTGCGGCTCAACGAACCGCGCTACGCGACGCTGCCCAACATCATGAAAGCGAAGAAGAAGCCCCTGGACGTCATTCCGGCGGCCGAACTGGGCGTCGATGTCGCGCCGCGCCTGCGCCACACGCTGCATGCCGAGCCGCCGTCGCGCAAGGCGGGGATCAAGGTCGCCGACGTCGCCGACCTGATCGCGAAGCTCAAGAACGATGCCAAGGTGATTTGAGGAGTCCGGGAAAATGAAGGTTCTGGTCATTGCCGAACACGACAATACGAAAATCGCCGGCGCGACGCTCAATGCCGTCGGCGCCGCGCAGCAATTCGGGGCGGAGGTGCAGGTGCAGGTGCTGGTCGCCGGTTGCGACAGCGCGGCGGCCGCGAACGAAGCCGCTGCGCTGGCCGGAGTCGCCCAGGTCGTCAGCGTGAATGCCCCGCATTACCGCGACCAGCCGGTCGAGAACCTCGCGCTGCTCGTGGCCGGGCTCGTACGCAGCGACGGTTTTACTGCGGTACTTGCCGGCGGGACGAGCTTCGGCAAGAATCTCGCGCCGCGCATCGCCGCTTTGCTCGACGTGGCGCCGGTTTCCGACGTCGTATCGATCGCCGGCGTTGGACGCTACGTGCGTCCGATCTATGCTGGTAACGTGATGGTGTCGGTGGAGTCGGACGAGCCCGTGCAGGTGCTCACGGTGCGCACGACGGCGTTTGCCGCGGCCTCGGGCGGCGGTGCAGCGGGGGTGCGGGACGTGGCGGCCGGTGAGGATCTGGCCGTCTCGCGGCTGGTCGGGCGCGAGATCGCCAAATCCGAGCGGCCGGAGCTCGCGGGGGCGCGTATCGTCGTCTCGGGCGGGCGCGGCCTGGGCAGCGGCGACAAGTACCGCGAAGTGCTGGAGCCTCTGGCAGATCGCCTGGGCGCGGCGCTCGGTGCATCGCGTGCCGCGGTGGATGCAGGTTTCGTCCCGAACGACTACCAGGTCGGTCAGACTGGCAAGATCGTGGCACCCGACCTGTATGTCGCAGTGGGCATTTCCGGCGCGATCCAGCATCTTGCCGGGATGAAGGACTCGAAGGTCATCGTTGCGGTCAACAAGGATCCGGATGCGCCGATCTTCCAGGTGGCCGACTTCGGACTGGTCGGCGACCTGTTCGAGACGATTCCGCAACTCGTCGAAGGACTGGGAGCGAATCAGTAGATACTAGGATCGGGTCGGGACACGCAGGTGTCCCGGCAGTTGCGGCAACGATGTGAGATGGCCGGGACGTGGAGGGAACCCCGACGGAGGGAACCCCCGATGGACGAAAATCCCGGTGAAGGAGAGATCGTGGAAGCAACCAAGGGGCCGTCGGCCCTGATGCAGTCGAATTTCGATCTGGGCGAATACGACCGGATCGTCAGTGCGTTGTATGACGCGGCGCTCGACACGAAGTCGTGGGCGCCGGCGCTGGAGCATCTGCAGCACGTCTTCGCGGCGAACTACGTGACCCTCATCCTGCGCACGCCGGAACAGTCGGATACGGGTTTGATGATCGCGGTGGGCGATGTGGAGGGGGGCGGCCGGGTCACGTACATGAGCTATCCCCAGACCACCACCCCCTTCGTCAACCAGCCCGCCGACAAGGTCTTCACTGTCGAAGACCTGATGACCGAGAGCGAGTGGCGGCGTTCTTCCTACTACCAGCACTGGTGCGCGAGCCACGGCGTCTTTCACGTCATGGGCGTCGATATCGCCACGCCCGGTGCGGGCAAGCTACGGTTCAGGATCACCCGGCCCGAGGATTCACCGAAGTTCTCCGCCGAGGATCGCGCACGCTGCGACGCGCTGTTGCCGCACCTGCGCCGCGCCCTGCAGATCCACAACCAGCTCGACCGCAGCGAATCGCTCGGCGCGATGTACGCGCAGGCGATCAGTCGTCTGTCGATTGCGACCGTGGTGCTCGACGAGAGCGGGAAGGTGCTTGACCAGAACCTGATCGCGAAGGAGATCCTTGCGACCGGCGACGGGCTCAAGGTCGTCGGGGGGCGCCTGGAAGCGTCGTATCCGACTGACAACCGCGAGCTGCAGCGGCTCGTGCGCAATGCCTTCGCGCGTTATGGCAGCGGCAATGTCGCGGTGGCCGAGGCGATGTCGGTCTCACGGCCGTCCGGGCTGGTGAGCCTCGGTGTGGTCGTGGAGGTGGTGCCGTCGAGCGAATGGGCCGAGGGCAAGGGACAGCCGGCCGCGGTGGTCTATATCCGCGATGCGGCCGGCAAGTCGCTGGCGAGCAGTACGGTCGCCAAACAGCTGTTCAACCTGACGCCCGCCGAAACCGCGCTCGCGCTCGAACTCACCAACGGTCTGTCGCTCGAGGAGGCCGCGGAAGCCCTCGGCATCCGGCGCAACACCGCACGCGCCCACCTGCGCTCGATCTTCTCGAAGACGGGTGTGCGGCGGCAGACCGAACTCGTGCGCATCATGCTCAACAGCGTCGCGGCACTCAGCAAGAACGGTTGAATCCCGGGCGCCGCGTGCCGGCGCCTTCCGTCGAAGCTCCTCGCCCCGCATGCGGGGTCCCTGCGGGATGCGAACGACAATCCGCCACGCACGGCGACTCCTTGTCCCCGGGGGCACGGGCCCTGCGACCCCTTTCTCTGGGCAGCGGGGCAGCGCGTCCACCTAGTGCGGACCTGCATTGAACCGAGCCCTGAAAACCGCCCGCCATGCTCTAAATGGACGATGCGGCGCTGCGGCAAATACTGGAATATCCCATCCAACATACTCGGTAGATGAGGAATCCATGCATAAGGTCGCATTCGTGACGGGGGCGAGCCGCGGAATCGGACGCGAGACGGCGATCGCTTTCGCCCGCGCCGGTTTCGATGTCGCAATCAGTGCGCGCACCATGGAAGAGGGCGAAACGCACGAGCACGCCCTGCAGACAGCCGACGGCCGTCCCTTGCCGGGAAGCCTCACGGAGACTGCTGCCGCCATCCGCGACTTGGGGCGGAAGGCGCTGGCGATCCGCATGGATCTGCTCGACGACGCCTCGGTACGGGCCGCGGGCGAGACCGTGTTGCGCGAATTCGGCCGCATCGACGTGCTTGTGAACAATGCCGTGTATCAGGGCGGTGATCTCAATCTTCCTTTCCTCGACCTGGAGCCGGCGACGCTGCAGCGCGTGTTCCAGGGCTACGTGATGGCGCCCTTCCTGCTGACGCGCACCCTGTTGCCGGCGATGCTCGCGCAGGGCGAGGGCGTCGTCATCAACATCACCTCCGGCGCCGGCGAAAGCGATCCTCCCGTTGCCGCAGGGAAGGGCGGTTGGGGTTACGCCTACGGCGCCGGCAAGGCTGCGGTGTCGCGACTGTCGGGCATCCTCTCGGTCGAACTGGGCGAACGGGGAATCCGTGCCTTCACGGTCAATCCGGGGGTCGTGACGACCGACGCACTGAAGGCGACGATCGGCGAGAAGGGCGTGATCGCGCTGCGCAACGGATCCGCCCCGCCCGAGGTCCCGGCGGCTGTGCTGCTCTGGCTGGCCACGGCACCGGAGGGGGTGCGATTCCAGAAGCGCACCATCAACGCCCAGCCCTTCGCGCTCGAGCACGGCATCGTGGCGGACTGGCGTCAGGCCGCGCCGCAACAGGCCGGATCGGCCACCTCGTGATGATGCTTTGAATCGGAATGACGAAGCGATGAGCAACGAACGCGAATCGATGGAATTCGACGTCCTGATCGTCGGCGGCGGCCCTGCGGGCCTGGCCGCGGCGATCAGGCTCAAGCAGTTGGCCAACGAGAAGGGCACGGAACTGGCGGTGTGCCTGATCGAGAAGGCGGCCGAGATCGGCGCGCACATCCTCTCGGGCGCGGTGATGGATCCGCGGGCGCTCAATGAGCTGATCCCGGACTGGAAAGAACTGGGCGCCCCGCTCGATACCGAAGTCACCGAAGACCGCGTGCTCTTCCTGAACGAGACGGGCGGTCGCAAGGTCCCGAACGGCCTGCTGCCGGACTGTTTCCTGAACCACGGCAACTACATCGTGCGCCTCGGGAACGTCGCCAAGTGGCTGGGCGAACAGGCCGAGGCGCTGGGCGTCGAGGTCTATCCGGGCTTTGCCGGCGCCGAGATCCTGTATGACGAGACGGGCGCCGTGAAGGGCGTGGCCACCGGCGACATGGGGGTGACGCGCGAAGGCGAACAGGGGCCCGCCTACCAGCCAGGGATGGAGCTGCACGCCAAATACACGCTGTTCGCAGAAGGCTGCCGCGGGCACCTGGGCAAGCAGCTCGAGGCGAAGTTCAAGCTGCGCGACGGCGTCGATCCGCAGACCTACGGCATCGGCCTGAAGGAGCTGTGGGAAGTCCCCGCCGAGCGTCATGAACCGGGCGTGGTCGTGCACACCACCGGCTGGCCCCTGCCCTCGGACACCTATGGCGGCGGCTTCGTCTATCACCTCGAGGACAACCTCGTGGCGATCGGCTACGTCGTGGGCCTCAACTACACGAATCCGCACCTCTCGCCGTTCGAGGAGTTCCAGCGCTACAAGACGCATCCGGAGATCCGCAAGTACCTCGAAGGCGGCAAGCGTCTGGCCTACGGTGCGCGCGCGATCGCCGCCGGCGGCCTGCAGAGCCAGCCCAAGCTGGTGTTCGCGGGCGGCGCGCTGATCGGTGACGACGCGGGCTTCCTCAATGCCGCGCGCATCAAGGGCAGTCACGCCGCGATCAAGAGTGGCATGCTGGCCGCGGAAGCCGCCTTCGAGGCGGTGACGGCCGAACGCAGCCGTGACGAACTCAGCGCCTTCCCGCAAGCCTTCCGCTCCAGCTGGCTGTACGACGAGCTGCACAAGACGCGCAACTTCAAGCCCTACATGAAGAAGGGCCTGTGGATGGGCTCCTTGCTGTTCGGCCTCGACCAGAAGGTGCTCAAGGGCAAGGCGCCGTGGACGCTGCACAACAGCTCGGACCACGACAAGCTCAAGCCCGCGGCCGAGTGCCCGAAGATCGACTACCCGAAGCCCGACGGCGTGCTGACCTTCGACCGCCTCTCCTCGGTGTTCCTGTCGAACACCAACCACGAGGAAGACCAGCCCTGCCACCTGCAGCTGAAGGATCCGTCGGTAGCGATCGCGGTGAACCTCGCGAAGTACGACGCGCCCGAGCAGCGCTACTGCCCGGCGGGCGTGTACGAGATCGTGCGCGACGAATCCGGCGCCAACCCCCGCCTGCAGATCAACGCCCAGAACTGCGTGCACTGCAAGACCTGCGACATCAAGGATCCCACGCAGAACGTCACCTGGGTCGTGCCGCAGGGCGGTGAAGGGCCGATTTACCAGGGAATGTAGCCCCGGCAGATTTTTCCGGGGGTGTCGCATCAAACGCTTTTGGGTTCTACGCTCTCCTCCTCTCCCTCTTGCGTGACACCTTCGTTTTTTACAAACGGCGACGCCGGCAATGCCCTTGGGCGTTGCCGGCGCCTTCGCCCAAGGATTGCGACGCTTCCTTAGCGGGGAGCGGCAAGCACCTGTTCGGCGAAATGCTCGTCGATCTGGGCGCCCTTCGCGAGGAGCTGGCGGTACTTCACGAAGTCGACCGTGTCCTTGCCGGTCAGCTTCCGCGACTCGAACGCGTTGAAACCCAGCCAGGCCTCGTTGTTCATGTTCGCGGCGAGCCAGTGCCGTTGTGCCGCCTTCTGCTGATCCCAGAAGAATTTCTTCTTGCCGCGGATCGCGTCGATGGAGTTCATCAGGCAGTTGGGGAAGAGGTTCGTGAAGCGCCAGATCAAGGCGTTCACTTCCTTGTCGAGCAGCTCGAAATCCACATCGCATTGGGCGATCAGGGCTTCGGCCTCCTTGAGCGCATCCCCCTGGACCATCTCGCCGTACACGATCTGCCCCAGTTCGGACCAGGTATCGGTGCGCACCTTCGGATTAGGGATCCACTCGCCGTTCTTCTTCAGCACCGGCAGGACCTTCGAGATCATGCCCTTGTACTTCATCTTGTACGCGCTCCACAGCTCGCACGAGACGCAGTTGTAGATCGCGTCCTCCATCGACAGGAACCAAGGCAGGAAATCGGTCGAGCCGCCCACTGGCGCGCTCCCGTGCTTCGGGCCGGCCTGTCCATACACGGCCATGTCCGACGAGATCGTGATGTCGGTCGCCATCCCGATCTCCTGGCCGCCCGCCACGCGCATGCCGTTCACGCGGCAGATCACGGGCTTCTTGCAGTTGAGGATGCCGTCCACCATGCCGATGAAGAGATCGATGTAGTCGCCGTATTCCTGCGGTCGCCGCGAGTAGTAGGACGCGTATTCGGCCGTGTTGCCGCCGCTGCACCACGCCTTGTCGCCGACTGCCGTGAACACGGCCGCGACGACGCTGCGGTCCGACGACGCTTTCTGGAAGGCTTCGATGACGCCTTTCACCATCTCCGTCGTGTAGGAGTTGTATTGCGCCGGGTTGTTCAGCGTGATCCAAGCGGAGTAGAGGTCTTCGACCGGCTTGCCGGCTGGGTCGAGGACCGGGCGCTTCTCGTAGATCACGGACGGCGCGGACGCGCCTACGTGTTGGTTCTCCATCAGGGCGTGATTCTTCAGCTCGTTGTCGCGTTTCAGAAAGTCCAGGCTCACGTCGGTCTCCATGTATTGAGTGTGCCGGAAGGATTTCCGGCAACACGTTGCAGTGATGTTTATCAAACAATCGGATTTCTATCTTTGAGCACGCCCTGACCGTACAGGCGCGACTCAGCGCGCGAATCACCGATTTCGGTGATGCGGTCACGTGGGGGATGGGATAGCCGGGGAGGGGAATGGGCCGCAAGGCGTGTGCAGGCGCGCCTTTCCATAGTTCATTTTAGTGATGTCGCGCCATTGGCGAGGTGCGAGCATCCCCCTGCCTCCGCTAATCCATGTGGACGGGCACTTCCACGCGCGGTCCCGCGCTCGATACGAATAACAGGCGTCGTCCGCCCCCGAACGGGGACGGCGGACCAGGCGCCCCACCTGCGGCGGCAGGCAGCCATGCCGTGCCGCTCTTGTGCCGCGCTTGCCGGAGGAGGCAAGCGCGGCGAGTTCCACATCGTGAGGGAGACAGGATGTTCAAGAAGAAGATAACGGGGCAGGCGGACGGGCTCGCGACACGCGCGAAGCCGCTCGCCTTGGGTATTTCGCAGGTATTGCTGGCACTGGCGAGCGGGAGTGCGCTGGCGGCGCCAACAGTCCAACTCGGGCCGGACACGACGCTGGACTATTCACTGACGCTGTCCTACACCGCCTCGACGAGGACGGAGAAGGCGGCCCGTGAATACCTGAACGACCTCAACAGTGACGACGGGACGAGGAATTTCAAGCGCGGGTCGCTGTTCACGAATCGCGCGAATGCGCTGGCCGAAATCCGGCTCAAGCACGACAACGTCGGTGCGATGCTGCGCGCAAGTAGCTTCTACGACTGGGCCTACCGCTCCGGCAACGACAACGATTCGCCGCTGACGGTGAACAAGACCGGCGACCACGACGAGTTCACCAGCCGCACACGGCAGCTGAGCGGTCGCAATTCGCGCGTCCTTGACGCCTTCGCGTACGGCAACTGGATGCTGGGCGAGGAGCAGTTCTTGTCGCTGAAGGCCGGCCGGCACGTGCTGGCGTGGGGCGAGAGCCTGTTCTGGCCTAACATCAGCCAGGGGCAGTCGCCGCTGGATGCGACGAAGTTCAACGTGCCCGGCACCGAAGCGAAGGAAGGCTATCTGCCCGTGGGCCAGGTGTCCGCCTCCCTCACGATGAACCCGTGGCTGACGCTGGCGGGCTACTACCAGTACAAGTGGGAAGAGACGCAGCTCAACCCCGTGGGAGACTACTTCGGCAGCGACTATTTCGGTCCCGGCGCCCAGTTCTTCCGCCTTGCACCGGGCACGATCGGCGCCTTGCCCGACCAGACTTTCCGGGTCGTGAATTACGCCGGCGAGATCAAGCCCCGCGACACCGGCCAGTGGGGCCTGGGATCGCGCTTCCGCCTGGGCGACACGACGGAAGTCGGCCTGTATCACTACCGCTACCATGACCGCATCGGCGCGATGTTCTTCGACTTCACCGGCGCGACGCAGTACTCCTCGTTCAAGCGCTTCGGACGCAAGGCCTCGCCGGCGAGCGCACCGTACTTCAAGCTGGCGTATTTCGACGACATCAAGCTGACCGGTGTGAGCCTCAGCACCAAGATCGGCGATGCCGTGCAGGTCGGCGCGGACCTGAGCTACCGCGACGGCACGCCCGTGTATCTGTCCAATGGCGCGCCTGCCCGCGGCCAGGTGGTGCAGGGCAACCTCAACTTCCTGTACATCCTCGGGCCGACGAAGATCGCGCACCAGACGACGCTGATGGGCGAGGTCGTGCATCAGCGCATCGCGGGCGTCGACAAGCTGACGATCAGTGGCGGTCTGCCGGGCCAGAACGGGACCTTCAAGGACTTCACCTACGACTCGCAGACGAAGGGCTCGACGCTGCTGGGCCTGGGGGCGATCTTCGACTATCCCAACGTGTTCGACGGCTGGGACCTGGCGACGAAGGCGATCTGGACGCAGAACGTGGATGGCAGCGCACTGTCGGGCATGGGCAAGGACGACCGCCGCCTGACGCTGGGCGCCGACTTCAAGCGCTTGGGCAACTTCACGGTCGGGCTGACTTACGTCGCCTTCCTTGGCTCACCGGACCTCGCCAACGGCCGCACGATGACCGATCGCGACTACGTGTCGCTCAGCGCGAAATACACCTTCTGATTACGTTCAATTCGAAAAGGATCTGTTCATGAAGATGAAACTGTGCGGACTGCTGCTCACGTGTCTGGCAGCGGCCCAGATATTCCCGTCGGTGTCATTCGCGAAGGGAACACCCGACGAGATCGCCCGCCTCGGCAAGGATCTCACCTGTGTGGGCGCCGAGAAGGCCGGCAACAAGGACAGCAGCATTCCCGAATATTCGGGCAAGTGGCTCGGCGTGCCGCCGCACGTGCCCTTCAAGGGCACCGGAAACCATCCGCTCGACGCCTATCCCGACGAGAAGCCGCTGGTCGTGATCACCGCCGCCAACATGGAGCAGTACGCGGCGCGCTTGTCTGACGGGCAGAAGGCGCTGTTCAAGAAGTATCCGCAGACCTTCCGCATGCCGGTCTATCCCAGTCATCGCGATTTCCGCTTCCCGGATTCCGTGTGCCAGACCGCGAAGGAGAATGCGGCAGCGGCCGAACTGGTGAACAACGGTGAAGGGGTGATGGGCGTGACCGGCGGGCCGATCTTCCCCTTCCCGAAGACGGGCACCGAGCTGCTGTGGAACGCGATCATCCCGTATCGCGCATACACCGAGGAACTGATCTCGGACAACGCGTATGTGTTGGCTGGCGGCGCCATCAACTGGGGGCGCGTGAAGTCGCGCAACCTCGGCGCGGCGAACGAGCCGGGCGTGCGCCACAAGACGGAGGGGCAGTCCTCGTACTACCTCAACGAGACGCTGCTGCCGGAGCGCGACAAGGGGGAGATCAACACCGGCATGGAGTTCTTCAACTTCGCGCAGAATCCGCGCCAGAGCTGGCGCTTCGACCCCGGCACCCGGCGCGTGCGGCAGTCGCCCGGCTATGGCTACGACATGGCCTTCCCCGGCACGGGCGGCTCGATCACCGTCGACGAGGTGCGGATCTTCAACGGTTCGCCCGAACGCTACGACTGGGCGATCCTGGGCAAGAAGGAGATCTACATCCCGTACAACGCCTACAAGGTGCATTCGCCGAACATCAAGTACTCGGAACTCGTGAAGCCGGGGCACGCCAATCCAGAGTTCATGCGCTACGAGCTGCATCGCGTGTGGGTGCTCGAAGGCAAGCTCAAGGAAGGTTACCGTCACCTGTATGGCCGGCGCGTGATGTTCATCGACGAGGACACGCTGTTCCCGATCATGGCCGACAACTATGACGTTCGTGGCGAGCTGTGGCGGACCTCGATGCTGAACCACTTTTATGCGTACGAGATGAAGACCTGGCAGGCCGGGGTCGGCTTCTATCATGACCTGAATGCCGGCACCTACCTCGCGTTCAACCTGATCAACGAGCAACCGGCGGCCTACAAGCTGAACGAGAACAAGATCACGCCGCAGATGTTCGGGCCAGAGGCGGCCCGTCGCATGGGGCTGTGAGCTGTTCCGCACCGCGCGCGGGTGATCCGGGGTGCGAAGCCCCGGGCGCCGCCCGCCGCGGTGTTCCGCTGTTCATGCGGCAGCCCGGCTGCCGCGGCAACGATGGGGGAGATGCGATGACACCGGTGGCCTCGCCATTCGATCCACTGACACTGGGGCCCCTGCGGCTCCGCAATCGTTTCATCCGTGCCGGCGCGAACGAGGGGATGGTCGTCGACGGGGCGCCGAGCCGCGCGCTCGTGAAGCACCATCGCGACCTTGCCGCGGGCGGCGTGGGCATGACGACGGTGGCCTACGGCGCGGTGAGCCAGGTCGGCCGCACCTTGCCGAACCAGGTGTGGCTGCGGCCGGAGATCCTGCCCGACCTGCGCGTGCTGACCGATGCGGTCCACGCCGAGGGCGGGGCGATCGCCTACCAGCTCACGCATGGGGGTTCCTTCGTGACTTCGCTGAAGGTGCGCGGGCCGACGATGAGCGCGTCCTCCGGACTGAACAAGGCGGGCCTGATGCGCGGAAACTTCTTTCAGCGTGCGATGACGCCCGAGGACATGCAGCGCGTGGCCGGGGAGTTCGTCGAGGCAGCGAAGCTGTGCCGGCAGGCCGGCTTCGACGCCGTCGAGCTGCACATGGGCCACGGCTACCTGCTCAACCAGTTCATCTCGCCGCTGTCGAACCGCCGCCGCGACGCGTATGGTGGCAACGCCGAGAACCGCGCGCGATTCCCGGCCGAAGTGCTCGCGCGGGTGAAGGACGCGGTCGGGCGCGACCTGGCGGTCGTCGCGAAGATCAATGTCGCGGACGGCGTGAAGGGCGGGGCGACCGTGGACGATGCGATCGTCACGGCGCGTTTGCTGCTGCAGGCGGGCGCCGACATGCTCGTGCTGTCGGGCGGGCGCAACGTCGAATCGGGCTGGTTCATGTTCGGCAGCAACCACGACATGGACGAGATGCGGAAGGTCCTGGCGGGTAGTCCCATCACCGGACTGATGCTCAAATGGTCGCAACATGGCGTGCCAAAGATCACTTTCCGCGAGATGTACTTCCTCGAGCATTCGCGCCGCATCCGTGCCGCGGTGGATGTCCCGCTGGGCTATCTCGGCGGCGCACGGTCGCTCGCCAACGCGGAGGCGGCGATGTGCGAGGGTTTCGATGCCGTGGTGATGGCTCGGCCTTTGATCCACGATCCGGCGCTGGTGAACAAGTTCCGCGATGGCAGAGCGGTGGAATCCGGCTGCACAAACTGCAACCGCTGCGTGCCCTACATCTACCACCCGGCCGGCACCTGGTGCGTGATGAATCCGCCTAACGATCCCGAAATCAACAAGATCCGGGCGGCCGGCTGAGCCGACGAAATCCCGGACCATACTTACCCTCAGGAGGCCTCAAATGGAGCAACAGTTTTCGCCGTCGCGGTCATGCCGCATGGAGGATGTCGCGCAGTGGGACATCGAGACCGATGTCGCTGTGATCGGCTTCGGGGCCGCCGGCAGTTGCGCGGCGATCGAGGCGCGCAAGGCGGGTGCCGAAGTCGCGATCTTCGAAGTCGCCGCCGCGCCGGGCGGCAGCGCCGCGCTGTCGGGCGGTGAGGTGTATGTCGGCGGCAGCGGTGGCACGAGCGTGCAGCGCGCGGCCGGCTTCGAGGACTCGACCGAGGACTTCTACAAATACCTGCTGATGGCCGGCGGACCCGGGGCCGACCCGGCGCGGGCGCGTGTGTATGCGGAGAACGCCGAAGCGCACTTCCGCTGGCTGCAGGAGCAGGGCGTGCCGTACAAGGGCACCTTCCTGCCGGGCAAATGGCTGGAGCCGCACACCGACGACACGCTGGTGTGGTCGGGCTCGGAGCAGGCGTGGCCGTTCTCGGCCGAGGCGAAGCCGGCACCTCGCGGGCATACCGCCCAGCAGGACGGCTGGAGCGCCGGCCGAACCTTGATGGAGCAGCTCTGCGGCCGCGCGGAGGCGCTCGGCGCGACCGTGTATTGCAGCAGCCGCGCCCTGGCGCTGGTGACCGCGGCCGACGGCGCGATCGTCGGCCTCGTGGTGCGCATCGACGGTGTGCCGCGCTACGTGAGGGCGCGCCGCGGCGTGGTGCTGGCGTCGGGCGGCTTCATCACGAACCGCGAGATGGTCGAACGCTACGCGCCCGGTGCGCTCGTGTGCGAAACCCCGGTCTCCGCCGGCAACGATGACGGTTCGGGCATCCGCATGGGCATCGGCGCCGGTGGGACGGCGCTCAACATGGACCAGTTCTTCGCGACTCTGCCCTACTTTCCGCCCGAGTCGCTCGTGAAGGGCATCTTCATCAACGAGCGCGGCGAGCGCTTTATCAACGAGGACGCCTATCACGGCCGCGTCGCGCACTACGTGCTGCGCCAGCCGGGCGGGCGCGCGTGGCTGATCGTCGATGACGAGATCTTCGGACGGCCGATGATCCATCGCGACATCACGATCGCCGGGGTGGGCGAGACCTGGGAAGAACTGGAGCAGGAACTCGGACTCGCCGAGGGCAGCCTGCAGTGCACCGTCGAGGCCTTCAATCGCGAGGCCTCCGAGGGCCGTGATCCCCAGTTTCACAAGGCGGCGAACTGGCTGCGCCCCCTGACGAAGGCTCCATTCGCCGCACTGAGCTATTGCCGCGGCGACATTCCGGCACACGCCTTCACGCTGGGCGGCCTCGCGACCGACACCGACGGCGCGGTGCTGAACGAGGCCGGCCAGCCGATTCCCGGTCTCTATGCCGCGGGGCGCTGCGCTTGCGGCCTGCCGCGCTGGGGAGAAGGTTACAGCTCGGGGATGTCGCTGGGCGACTCTACGTTCTTTGGTCGACGGGCTGGCCGTCGCGCGGCGGCTGGCTGAGGCGCTGGTCCTGCTGCTGGGCCCGCTTTCGTTCAAGGCGCAGGCTGAGCAGCAGCGCGAGACCGATCAGGCCGACGAGCAGCCAGCCGACCGTGCCGAGCGCGGCGGCGAGGGCGTCGGGCGTGCCCTGCTGCTTGTGGAACGCGAGCGAGGCGCTGAAGGTTGCAAGCGATACGGATGAGCCCGTCGGCGCGCCCAGATCGCGCAGGGTGCTGAAGAGCCCGGTGCCGGCGCCCAGGCGCTCGGGGGGGACCGCGCCGAGGGCGAGTTTCATCACCGCCGGGGTGTTGCAGCCCATCGCGAGGCCGAGCACGCAGACCGTGGCGATCACGAACCACAGCGGGGTGTCGCTGCGCAGCGTGAGCAGCAGCGCGAGGCCGGCGAGCATGACGGCGAGGGCTGCAGTGGTGACGTGGCGGGGGGCGATGCGGTCAACGAGGCGGCCGGCGAGCGGCGAGGCGAGCACGCTGCTGCCGTAGAGGAAGAGCGTGACGAAGCCGAACTGGGCGGCGCTGCCGCCGGGGCGCCCGTTGATGAAGAAGGCGAGGGCGTAGACGACGCCGCTGAAGGAGAGCAGGTGCAGCCAGTAGATCGCGCTGGGCAGCGCGAAGGCCGTGCGGCGCAGGATCGCGATGTCGATGACCGGGGCGGCGACGCGCTGGCTATTGCGCCACAGGAGCGCGAGGCCCAGGAGCCCGGTGACGACGATCACCGCGGTGTAGGGTGAGCGGAACCCGAAATTGCCGATCCAGGTGGGCAGCGAGAGTAGCGCGGCGATCGTGGCGAAGAGGTAAAGCGCCCCTTTGAGGTCGAAGGGCGCGGTCGAGCGCTCGCTTTGGATGTCTGGAACGAGCAGGGCGACCGGGATGAGGCCGGCGAGTGCGAGCGCGCCGCTGATCCAGTAGACGCTGGGCCAGCCGAGGCGGTCGATCAGCAGTCCGCCGAGCAGGCCGCCGCTGGCCGCCCCGAGCGTCATCGTCATCGCGAAGATACCGAGCGCCATGCCGCGACGCTGCTCGGGGAAGAGGTGCCCGATGTAGGCGAATACGCCGGGGAGGATGCAGGCGACGCCGAGGCCCTGCACGAAACGTGCGGCGAGGAAGACAGCGAAGGTCGGCGCGGCGGCAGCCGCGAACTCCGACAGCGCGAACACGAGGAGCCCCGCGAGCAGCACGCGCTTGCGTCCGCGCTGGTCGCCCAGGCGGCCCATGATCGGCGCGAACACCGTGAGGCCGACGAAGTAGGACATCAGGACCAGCGCGGCAAGGTTGATCGGGATGCCGAAGTGTCGGGTCAGACTGGGCAGCGCCGGCGCCTGGAAGGCGGCCGCCTCGATTGTGACGAAGGTGCCGAACAGCAGGGCGGCGTAGATCTTCCACGCGGTGCGCGAATCCATGGAGGTGTCTCAGGCGGCCAGCTGGGGATAGTCCGTGTAGCCGCGCGGCCCCGGCGTGTATAGCGTGCCCTGGTCGAACTCGGCGAGCGGGGCGCCTTCGCGGAAGCGGCGGACGAGATCGGGGTTGCCGATGAAATAGCGCCCGAAGGAGACCGCCTCGCCCTTGCCTTCGGCGATGACGCGTTGCGCGCTGGCGAGCTTGAAGCTGTCGTTGGCGATGATCGGGCCGCGGAAGTTGGCGCGGGCGAGCGCCAGCGCGTCGAGTTCGCGCAGCGGCGAGCGCATCACGTGCAGGTAGGCGAGGCCCATCGGGTCGATGGCCTGCAGCAGTCCCGTGTAGGTCGTGACCGGATCGTCGTCAAGGACATCGTTGAACGGATTGGCCGGGCAGATGCGCAGGCCCACTCGACCGGCGCCGGCGGCGGATGCCATGGCTTCCAGCGCCTCGACGACGAAGCGCAGGCGCTTTTGCGGCGAACCGCCGTAGGCGTCGTCACGCTGGTTGGTGTTGGCGGCGAGGAACTGCATCGGCAGGTAGCCGCTCGTGCAGTGCAGTTCGACGCCGTCGAATCCGGCTTCGAGGGCATTCCCGGTCGCGCGGCGGTATTCCGCGATGACGCCCGGAATTTCGTCCGTGCGCAGCGCACGCGGGATGTCGTGCTCGACCATGCCGGCGACGTCGGTGAAGATCTTGCCGGCAGCGCGGATCGCCGAGGGGGCGACGGTCTCGGTGCCGGGATCCTTGTTGAGATGGCTGGCGATTCGCCCGACATGCATGATCTGCAGCACGATGCGTCCGCCTTCGCGATGCACTGCGTCGGTGACCTTGCGCCAGGCGGCGATCTGCTCGCCGGTGTGGATACCCGGCGTGCGGCAGTAGCCCTTGCCGTTGGCGCTCGGTTGCGTGCCTTCGGCGACGATCAGGCCGGCGGTGGCGCGCTGGCAGTAGTACTCGACCATCAGATCGGTCGGCACGTCGCCCGCGCCGGCGCGGCTGCGGGTCATGGGCGCCATGACGATGCGGTTGGCGAGTTCGATGTCGCCGAGCGTGAGCGGGGAAAACAGGTCTGGCATGTCGGGCTCCTTCAGCGCACGCGGATCTTCGGCGCGGGGGTGCCGCGCCGCATCGTCTCGAGGAACTTCTCCAGCGGCGCGGGCGGCGCGACCTCGGGCAGCGATTCCTTGTCGGGACGGTCGGCCCAGAACTCCTTCCACGACGGGAAGAGCTCGTGGAACGTGCCGGCGTACGGCTGGCGCCCCGGCCAGCGCATCTTCATGTCGCCGATCGGCGGCTTGTTCAGGTCGGTGGCGTACCAGTAGCACGGCAGGCGGCGCCGGAACAACCAGCGGCCGTCGATGCGCTCGTAGTCGTCCCAGTAGAGCATCTGCATGATCACCCACTCCCCGCCGCACTCGTGCTCGTTCTTCGAGTAGACGACGCCGGTGGCGTGGTCGCGGTCGGTGAACTCGATGATGTGCTGGCCGAGGTGGTGGGAGGTGCCGGTGAATTGCTCGCGCAGCGTGTCGTCCTGCCAGGCCTTGAAGTGGGCGCGGCCGACCCGCTCGCGGCCGACGCGGATGTCGGGCGCGAACAGGTTCACGTGCGCGTCCATGTCGCGCATGTCGAGCGATAGCGAGTACTTCGCGGCGAGCTGACGGATTTCGTCGAGCGATTCGAGTCGGTCGATGCGTTCTTCGAGCGTGGGCGTGCTCATTGCGTCCCTCATTCGAGCGCGGTGACGAGCACGGCGGAGCGGCCGCCGTCCACCGGCAGCGCGGCGCCGGTGATGTACGAGGCGTCGGGCCCGGCGAGGAAGGCGATCGCCGCGGCGAGCTCGTCGGACTGGCCGACGCGGCCCATCGGAATCAGCTTCTCGGTGTTGCGGCGCGATTTCGCATCCGCGAGCATGCCGGCGGTGGCCGGGGTCTCGACGACGGCCGGAATCACGACGTTCACGCGGATGTTGTCCGGGGCGCCTTCGGCGGCCGCAGCGCGCGAGAAGTTGATGATCGCGGCCTTCGCGGCGGAATAGCCAGCCATCCACGGCGTGCCGAGCGTGCCGCAGATCGAAGACAGGTTCACGATAGCGCCGCCGCGCCCCTTCATCAGCTGCATCGCGGTGCGCGTACCCCAGAAGGTGCCGTCGACCGAGGTGCTGAAGTTGGCGTGCCAGTCGGCGGTGGAGGTCGCCTCGATGGCGCCCCAGGTGTAGGCCATCGCGTTGTTCACGAGGATGTCGAGGTGGCCGTGGCGCTTGGCGGTGTTTTCGAGCGCGGCGACGAACTGCGCCTCGTTGCCGACGTCGACGACGACCGCTTCGGCCTTGCCGTCCTTCGTGACGATGTCGGCGACGACCTCGTCGAGCAGTTCCTTGCGGCGGCCGCAGATGACGACGGTCGCGCCCTCGGCGGCGAGGCGACGGGCCGTGGCGGCGCCGATGCCGGAGCCGCCGCCGGTGACGAAGGCGACCTTGCCATGGAGTTTTCCGGACATGCGCATCCCCTTACTTGAAGTACGAGCCGCCGTTGGCGACGAGATCGGAACCGGTGACCATCGCGGCGTCGTCGGACGCGAGGAAGGCCACCACGGCGGCGATGTCGGAGGGCTCCGCCATGCGGCCGAGCGGGATGCCGGCGATCATCGAGTCGATCCAGGCCTGCGAGACATTGGCCATGATCGGCGTGTTCACCGGCCCGGGCATCACGTTGTTCACGCGGATGCCGCGCGGCGCGAGTTCGCGCGCGAGGCTGCGCGTCATGCCGGAGAGGGCGGCCTTGGAGGCGGCGTAGTGCAGCGCGCCTTCGCCCGAGATCGCCGCGGTGCTGGAGATGTTGACGAGCGAGCCCTTGATGCCGTGCTTGATCATCACGCGCACGGCCTCGCGGGTGCAGAAGAAGGTGCCGTCGAGGTTGACTTGCATGACGCCGCGCCAGCCCTCGTCGGCCATGTCGCAGATCAGGTCCGGATACACGGTGGGCTTCTCGCCGCGGGCCATCTGTTCGCCGCGTTCGTTCATGCGCGCGAGCAGCTTGTCGAAACCGTCGTTCTTGGCACTGCCGATGCCGGCGTTGTTCACGAGCACGTCCAGGCGGCGGTAGCGGCCCTCGACTTCCTCGAACAGGGCCTTCACCAAGGCGCTGTCAGCGATGTTGCAGACGCGCGCGATGCCATCGGAGGTGTTGCCACTGAGGCCCGCGAGGTCCAGCGTCTCCTTCGCGTTGGCTTCGTTCACATCGACCGCGACGATGGTGGCGCCTTCCTGCGCGAGGCGGATTGCGATTGCGCGTCCCATGCCCTGGCCGGCGCCGGTGACGACTGCCACTTTCCCTGCGAATCTCATGCCTTGTCTCCTGGAAATCACTGTTTGCGTGGGGTGAGCGTAGGGATCCCGCCCCGGTGTGCCATCGTCCGATGGGACTATCGCCGGGGAAGCGGGATGCCCTGTGCCTTCAGGCGGCGTGCGCGAGGCGCGCGTCGGAGAGCGTCTGGTTCGTCCACGCCTTGAAGGCGCGGCGGAAGTTGCTGACGCTGCTGTAGCCGAGCATGTAGCCGATCTCCTTGGGCGTCAGCGCGGTGTGCTGGAGGTACTGCAGCGCGAGATCCTTGCGCGTGTCGTCGAGGATCTTCTGGTAGCTTTGGTCTTCATCCACGAGCCGACGGCGCAGTGTCCGTGCGCCGATGTTGAGGTGGTCAGCCATTTCCTCCAGGGTCGGAAAGTCGCCGGGATGGCTCACCAGGTAGTCGCGGATCAATTCCGACAGCTTTGCATCCCGGCGCTGGCGCGCGGCGAGCATCTCGCACTGACTGGCGCACAGCTTGAAGACCTCCGGGTTCGCGAGGCTGATCGGGTCCTGCAGCCGGTTGATGTCGAAGACGACGAGGTTGCGCGACTGGTTGAAGTAGATCGGGCAATTGAAGCGGCGGATGTAGGGCGTGACGTCGGCAGGCTGCGGGAAGGTCAGGTGCAGCTCGAGGATCGGGAAGGGGCGGTTCGTCAGCGATGACGCGAGCTGGATGGTCTGGCTGACGAATTCCTCGACCGCGAAGCGCATCACGTCACCGAGACGATAGACGTCGTGGATCTCGGAGAACCAGCGCCCGTGCTTGATGTAGTTGGTGGTGGAGAAGATGTGTTCGTTGAGGCCGCGGTAGCGGTCGTAGAGTTCGCGCGAGTCCTTGAGCGTGGAGGCGCTGAGCGCCGCATAGCCGAGGATGCCGAGATCGCTGACGCGGAATTCTTCGCCGAGCGCTATGCCGAGCCACGGGTTGCGTGTCAGCTCCAGCATGTTGAGGATCACGCGACGATACTGTGGCGGATGCGGCTGGAGGTCGTGCTCCTGGAGCTGTCCGGCGCGTAGCCCGGTGCCCGCGAGCACGCGCTCGGCGCCGATACCGCGGCTGGCCATACGGGCCAGATAGAACTCGAGTTTACCAGTCGGTTTCAGATCATTCATCGCCGTCTCCGTCCGTATCCGTCGCATTCCGGTTCGCTGGTCGAGGTGCTTGCTGCGTCTCCCGACCGTTGGGGGAATCGTCGTCGATGACCCGTCGGCGCGCATCACCCGATCGCATTAAATCCCCTGTCGTCTGGATAGTTACAGCCGTGGCCGCCGCCGTAATGCAAAGGAACGATGCGGGTTTGCGCGCCGCGCGCGACAGTCGGAGCCGGGTTCGTGATACTGGAACGGAGGTCGCCGATGAACGAAATGCAGCGGATCATCCAGGCTGTCGCGCGCCTGCGCGAGCGCGGACAAAGGGCTGCGTTGGCCACTGTGGTGGCGGTCGAAGGATCGACATACCGGCGCCCCGGCGCACGCATGCTGGTGAGCGAAGACGGCGATGCCGAAGGCGCGATCAGCGGTGGTTGCCTGGAGCGCGATGTATTCCGTCAGGCCGCCCGTGTGCTGCACAGCCGTGAGCCTGCGGTCACGGTGTATGACTCCACCGGCGAGGATCTCGATGAAGGATACTCGCTCGGCTGCAATGGGGTCGTGGTGGTGCTCGTCGAGCCCCTGGCGCCGGATGGGCCTGCCGGGGCGCTCGACTTCATCGCGGACTGCCTGCGACGTCGCCGGAAAGGCGTGGTCGCCACGGTTTTCGCGGTGCGGGGCGCGGTTCGGACGCGCATCGGTGCGCGGCTGACGCTTGCCGACGATGGATCGAGCTGCGCGACGGGGATCGACGATGACTCGACGCGTGAGCTGTTGTGCGCCGAGGCCTCCAAGGCCCTGCACACGGGACGTTCTTCGCGCACCCGGGTCAGTACGCCAGCAGGAGAGTTCGAAGCCTTCGTCGAGGTGGTCGCGCCGTCGCTGGCGCTGACAATCTTCGGGGCCGGCCACGACGCCGCGCCGCTCGCGCACTTCGCCCGGGCGCTCGGCTGGCACGTGAGCGTCGTGTCGCGCAATGCGGGGCATGCGATACACGCGCGCTTCGTAACGGCCGATCGCGTGCTCGTCGCGGAGGCGAGCGAGGCGCTCGACGGGCTGTCGGACGAAGGCGGGGCGATCGCCGTGGTGATGACGCATAACTACTTCGAGGACCTCCGCGTGCTGCGCGCGCTGATCCCGCGCCGGCCGCGCTACGTCGCGCTGCTCGGCCCGAAACGGCGCACCGCGCGCCTGCTGGCGGCGCTCGAGGACGAGGGCCTGATGCCGCGCGGCGATGCAGCGGCCTGGCTGCACGGCCCAGCGGGGCTGGACATTGGAGCCGACACGCCGGAGGAGATCGCGCTGGCGATCATCGCGGAGATCCGTGCCGTCGTCACGGGGCGCAGCGGCGGGTTCGCGCGGGAGCGGCGCGAGCCCTTGCACCCGCGGAGCGAGGCGCTTGAAGGGGCGCGTGAAACGGTGCTTGCTGTCGGCGTGCCGCGCGGCGAAGTCGTGTGCGGGATTATCGCCGACTAGCTCGGGACGGAGCAGCCCGGACACGTTCGGGCGGGAAGGGGCGGTCACATGAATGCGCTTGTCGTCGGATCGCGTGTGAAATTGTTTGCGGGGGCACGGATTCGTAGGGTGGGAGAAGCGAAGCGCATCCCACCACGCAACGGTCGAGCGGATTCCGGCGCCTGGATTGGCGGGATGCGCTGCGCTCCTCCCGCCCTACGCGGGCTCGTCCGATTGCCTTGGGGGCGGTCGCCCCCGTGCAGGACTCAGGCCCGACCGAACACGCGCCGGAACAGCGCGGCGATGCGGTCGAGGAAGACCTTGAACACTACGCCGACGACGTTGATCGAGTCTTCCTTGCGGGGAACGGGGCGCGAGGGCGCTTCCGGCGCAGCGGCCGGGGTGCTTCCGGCGTCGACTGTCATGGTCGAGGGCGTTACAGGCGCATCACGCGGCACTTCAAGCAGGGCCCGCACGTTATTCACGTACTTCTTGATGATCTGGGCCGACACGCCTTCGATCATGCCCCGGCCGACCTGGAGGATGCGACCGGTGAGGTCGATGCTCGACTCGCAGCTCACTTCGGTGCTGCGGCCGTCGGGCGAGGGGGTGAGGCGGGTGACGATCGTTCCGCTGACGGTGCCGCCGCCGCGCTCGTTGCCCGACGCGAGCAGCTTGACGCAGCGGTTGGCGACGTCTTTCTCGACGTAGGTGATCGTGCCCTGATACTGCGCGGTGACGGCGCCGATCTTGAGCTTCACTGCGCCGATGAAGCTCTCGGTATCCACGATTTCCGTTAGCGAGGCGCCTGGCATGCAGGCGACGACGTTCTGCGGGTCGAGCAGGAACTGCCAGACCGCGTCGACCGGCGCGGCGACCTCGAATTTCTCCTGGATTTGCAGGGCCATGTCCGTTCCTTGGTAGTGGTTGTCTTTGTGTTGCGGCGCTTAGCCAATGCAGGCAGCGGTTTCGGTGGGTACGGCGGGAGTCGCGTTCTCGCGCGCGGCTGCACGCCCATAGACCGTATTGCGGCGCCAGAGGGGTCGGCCGATGGCGGTGGCGATGCGATTCATGCCGATGCCGTCCATTTCCTGGCCGTTCAGGCCACCGGCGGCGCGGGTGATCGATTCGTACATCAGTGTTCCGCCCAGATCGTTGGCGCCGGCTTGCAGGCACCGTGCCGCGCCGGTCGGCCCCATCTTGACCCACGAGGTCTGGATGTTCGGGATCAGCGGGTGCAGCGCGAGGCGCGCCACCGCGTGCATCAGTACGGCCTCGCGCGCGGTGGGGCCGGATCGGCTGCGGCCCTTGTGCCACAGCGGCGATTCCATATGCACGAAGGGCAGCGGCACGAATTCGGTGATGCCGCCCGTGTCTCGCTGAAGTTGGCGCAGCTTGAGGAGATGGCGGGCCCAGTGGCGGGGGGTGTCGACGTGTCCGAACATGATCGTCGAGGTCGTAGGCACTCCCACCTCGTGGGCCGCCCGCACGATGGTGAGCCATTCGTCGGCGCCGAGCTTGTCCGGGCACAGCTTTGCGCGCACCTCGTCGTCGAGCACTTCGGCTGCTGTGCCGGGCAGGCTGCCCAGCCCGGCGTCGCGCAACCGGCGCAGGAACGCGGCTGGTGACAGCCCAAGCGTGGCCGCTCCGTGGCGGATCTCGAGCGGCGAGAAGGCGTGAATGTGCATGTCCGGCACGGCGTCGCGTACGGCCGCGACGATGTCGAGGTAGGACTGACCCGTGTAGGCGGGGTGGATGCCCCCTTGCAGGCAGACCTCGGTGGCGCCGCGCCGGTGTGCTTCCAGGGCGCGCTGTCCGACCTCGTCGGCGCTCAGCACGTAGGCGGGGCCGCGCAGCGTCTCGGCGCTGCGCCCCTTCGCAAAGGCGCAGAAGCCGCAGCGGTGTTTGCAGATGTTCGTGTAGTTGATGTTGCAGTTCGCGACGAAGGACACGCCTTCCCCAACGGTGGCCGCGCGCAGGCGATCGGCTGCCTCGACGACGGCCGTGTAGTCGGCGCCGCGCGCTTCGAAGAGGGCGGCGATCGCATCCTCGGTGAGTTCGCGGCCGGCGCTGGCTTCGTCGATCAGCCGGAGGACAGTGCTCGACGGCGCACCCGCGTTGCTTCGGGCGCCGCCGCCGACGGATGGCGGGAGCGGCGCACCGCTGCCGGCGTGCCAGGCGTCGTCACGCGCGAAGCCCGATGCGTCGGTGCGCTGCAGGATGGCGCGTGCAAGGTCGGGCGCGGTCCAGCGGGCCGCGTCGCGGGCGTAGGCGGGGACCAGCGCGAGGCGCTCGACGAGCTCCCGCCCGGCCGCCTCGGTTTCCTGCCGCAGCGTGGCAATGTGCGGCCACGCGGCCTCCGGGTTCACATGGTCGGGCGTGACCGGCGAGATGCCGCCCCAATCGTTGATGCCGGCGCGGATCAGCGGCGCGAGTTCGCCCGGGCGCAGGTTCGGCGGCGCCTGGATCGACATCGTCGGGCCGAAGATCAGGCGCGCCATCGCGATCGTCCACTGGTGTTCGGCCAGGTCCGGCTCCGGGGAGTGAGCCATCGCGGTGCGCGGCTTGGCGCGGAAGTTCTGGACGATGATCTCCTGGAGGTGGCCGTGGCGCTCGTTCATTTCTCGCAGTGCAAAGAGGGCCTCGATCCGTTCGAAGCGCGTCTCGCCGATGCCGACGAGAATGCCGCTCGTCATCGCGATCGCCTGCTCGCCAGCGGCGCGCAGGGTCGCGAGGCGCACGTCCGGATGCTTGTCCGGGCACCGCCAGTGCGGGTCACCGCGTTCGCACAGGCGGGTGGCGGTCGACTCCAGCATCAGTCCCATCGATGCGGCGTGTGGCCGCAGCCGGGCGAGCTCCTCCGCCGAGAGGGTCCCCGGATTGAGATGCGGCAGCAGTCCCGTCTCATCGAAGATTCGGCGTGCGATCGCGGCGACGTAGTCCACCGTGCTGTCGAAGCCCAGCGCGGAGAGTGCCTCGCGCGCCGCGGGGTGGCGCAGTTCGGGGCGTTCGCCGAGGGTCAGCAGGGCCTCGCGGCAGCCGGCTTCCGCCCCGGTGCGGGCAATCGCGAGCACCTCGTCCGGACCGAGATAGGCCGGTGTTCCTGCGCGCGGACTCTCGGCAAAGGTGCAGTACCCACAGCGGTTTCGGCACAGGTGCGTGAGCGGAATGAATACCTTGCGCGACCAGCCGACTTCCGTGCCGTGGCCGGCGAGGGTCAGTGCTTCCGCAGTCGCCAGAATCGCTCCGAGTTCGGGCGCGGCCGCGAGAACCGCCGCGCCTGGGGCGTCTAGCCTCAGTCCCGCGCGTACGTCGGCAAGGATTCGCTGTGCACTGTCGGCCATGGCATGGGGGTCCGGTGGAGGGTGGGGAAGTGGCGGCCCGCTGGGTCGCGGCGGGGCGTCAGCGGGTGGGTAAGTGATTGGCCGAGAGGACGCGCAAAGCGCGCGAGATCGGCCGGCAGATCGACGTCGAAGGCCAGTCCCGGCCGTTCGACGATGGCCGGCACCAGTCCGCAGCGCAGCGCCTCGGCGACGTGAATGGGGAAACTCTGCGTGCCGAACTGAAAGCGAAAATCGCTGCCGGCCTCGAGGTAGATCGCATTGGTGCCGACGCGGGCCCTGTCGGGCGCGAGTCCGAGGCCGGATTGGCGACCGCGCAGCACGAGTTCGTCGATGTCCTCGGGACGCGCAAGCGGCAGGTCGCCGTGCATCACGACGAGTTCGCTCGCGCCCCGGTCGGCGAGGGCGAGGGCCGCCTGTTGCACCGAGCCGTTGAGCCCGAGGCCGCAGTCGGGCAGGACCTCGACGGGGCGCGAGGTGAGATTGGCGGCGGGGGTGACGATGGCGATGCGCTCGATCAGTGACGAGCCGAGCAGCGCGTCGAGCACGCGGTCGAGCATCGCGCGTATCAGGCGCTGACGCTCGCCCGGGCCGAGAACGCCGGCCAGCCGACCCTTGCCCAGGGCGGGCAGCTTGATCGGGATCAGCGCCCAGCAGCTCACGGTCGGCCCCGGTCAGTCGGCGTAGGCGGCGAGCGCGCCGGTGATGCGCACGCCGGCCCCATCCACCGAATAGTTGCGGTTCATGAAGATGAGGATCGAGGTCAGGGCCTCGGCGGCTGCGGAGTTGGCCAGCGCCCCGGCATGGAGCCCGCGCAGGCCCGCGTCGTCCGCGAGCGCCGCGACCACGCCGCGCGCCGCCTTGTCATCGCCGAAGACCAGCACGTCGCATTCGACCTCGACATCGGTCGCGAGCTTGTGCGCAGCCACGTTGTGGAAGGCGGAGACGACGCGCACGCCGTCGCCGAGCAGCGCCTGCGCGCGCAGCGCTGCGCAGCCTTCGGGCGGCAACTGGACCCGCATCACCTTGGGCGGGACGAGCGGCACGGTGGTATCGACGACGATCTTGCCGCCGACCGCAGGGCGGATTTCGTCGAGCACGGCCGCCTGCGAGGCGAAGGGCACCGTCACAACGACGACGTCGGCCTGGCGTGCCGCGTCGAGGTTGGTGCCGGAGGCGATCTCGCGTCCCAGTTCGGCGCCCAGTGCATCGGCGGCAGCACGGGCCTTTTCCGCGTCGCGCGAACCGATCACGACCTTGTGGCCGTGCTTTGCCCAGCGCCGTGCGAGAGCCGCGCCCAGGTGTCCCGTCCCGCCGACCACGCCGATGATTCGTTCTGTCCCGTCTGTCATGTCTGGCCTCTTTTCGATGTGAGGCCAAAGCTATCAGTCGGGGGAGGCGGGCAGCATCGTTCTTTTGCACTATCGGCGGGGCAGGGGGGCGAATCAAATCCGGCCAAGCGCTGAGGGATTCCACCAATAGTCCCATTGGATGATGTGTCCCTCCGCCCCCGCCGGGAGAATCGCCTCATCAAGATCCACGGGGCGATTCACGGGAAAGCCAATGGAAAATGCATTGCTGTTATCCGACGAGCAACTCGCGCTGCAGGACACCGCGGCCGCGTTCCTCGCCGAGTTCGCCAACGCCCGCAAGCCGCGGGACGAGGATGCGTCCCTGTGGCGGCGCATCACTGAGCTGGGCTGGCCGGCGGTGCAGGTGCCGGAGGACTTGGGCGGGCTGGCCATGGGGGCGGTGGAACTCGCCCTGCTGATGGAGGAGATGGGGCGCCGGCTCATCCGCTCGCATTACTTCGCGAGTGTGGTGTTGGCGCAGACCGCCTTGCTCGAAGCGGGCAGTGCCGCCGCGCGCGAGCGTTTCCTGCCCGAACTCGCGAACGGCGAGGTGAGCGCGACCCTGATCCTCGCGCCCGGGCTCGTCTGGGCCCCGGACGCGATCGGCATCGAATGCCGCCGCGAGGGGGACGGATGGGTGATGAACGGCGAGGCCGCGCAGGTGCTCGACGACGGCAACGCCGCGATGGCCTTTGTCGCCGCGCGTACCGAGGACGGCTTCGGTCTCTTCCATGTTTCGGCACACGCCGCCGGCGTCGAGCGCAGTCCGTTGGATGTCTGGGATCTGACCCGCCCGCAATGCGCGTGGCGCTTCCGGGAGGTGCGTCTCGCGGCCGATGCCCGCATCGACGCGCCCGGGAAGCTCGACGTGGGGCTTGCGCGCACGGTCTCGCTCGCCGCGCTGCAACTCGCGGCCGAGCAGGTCGGTGGCGCCGCGGCCTGCCTCGACATGACCGTGGCCTACACGAAGGAACGCGTCCAGTTCGGCCGGCCGGTCGCGAGTTTCCAGGCCGTCAAGCACCGCTGTGCGCAGATGATGGTGAAGCTCGAAACCGCCCGCTCCGCCGTGCGCGGCGTCGCCGCGAGCGTCGGACGCCTGGAGGACGCGGACGCGCTGGCCTGCGAGGTCGCTGTCGCGCGCGTGCTCGCGTCGGACGCCTATCGCTACTGCGCACAGGAGGCGGTGCAGCTGCACGGCGGCGTGGGATTCACATGGGAATACGACCCGCAACTGCACTTCAAGCGCGCGCAGTGGGGCAGCCAGTGGCTCGGTCCGGCCAGCCGCTGGCGCGAGCGCGTGGCCACCCAACTTCTGGATCTTGCCTGACATGGATGCGACAAAGGATTCGATGAACGAGACGGCCTTTCGCGCCGAAGTGGCCGCGTGGCTCGCGCGCGAGCTGAAGGGCGAATTCGCCTGCCTGCGCCACCGCGGCGGCCCCGGCGACGAAGAGGCCTTCCCGGCCTTGCGCAAGGACTGGGAACGCAAGCTCGCCGAAGGGGGCTGGGTTGGCGCGTCGTGGCCGCAGGAGCATGGGGGGCGCGGTTTGCCGCTGGAACTTCAGCTCGCCTTCCATGAGGAATACGTGCGCGCGGGCGGCCCCGGCCGCATGGGCCACATCGGCGAAACCCTGCTTGCCCCGACCCTGATCGAGCTCGGCACCCCCGAGCAGCAACGCCGCTTCCTGCCCGGCATCCGCGAGGGACGCGAATTCTGGTGCCAGGGCTATTCGGAGCCGGGCGCAGGTTCGGACCTCGCGGCGATCACCACCCGCTGCTGGCAGGACGGCGACGTGTGGCGTGTACAGGGGCAGAAGGTGTGGACCTCGCTCGCGCATGAATCCGACTGGATTTTCGTGATCGCGCGCAGCACGCCGGGTTCGGTGGGCCGCGAAGGACTCACCTTTCTTCTGATGCCGCTCGACCAGCCGGGCATCGAGATCCAGCCGATCCGCCAGATGACCGGCGAGGCGGAGTTCAACGCGGTGTTCTTCGACGGCGCCGCGACCGATGCGGGCTGCATCGTAGGCAAGCCCGGCGAGGGCTGGCGAGTCGCGATGGCCTTGCTCGGCTTCGAGCGCGGCGCCTCGACGCTGGGCCAGCAGATGCACTTCGTGCATGAGATGCAGCTCGTCGTGGATGCGGCCATCGCTACCGGCACGGCCTTCGACCCCGCCATCCGCGAACGTATCGCCGACGCGTGGATCGGTCTGCGCGCCCTGCGCCACAACGCCCTGCGTATGCTCGCGGGCAATGACGGTGCCGTTCGTCCGGAATCGCTGATGTACAAGTACGCGTGGTCGAACTGGCACCGCGACCTCGGCCAGCTGGCAATGGACGTGCTCGGCGCAGCCGGCGACGTGCGCTCCGACGACGATGCCGTGCGGCGCCTGCAACAAGTGTTCTTCTTCTCCCGCGCCGACACGATCTACGCGGGCACCAACGAAATCCAGCTCAACATCATCGCCGAGCGCGCGCTGGCCATGCCGCGCTGATGCGACCGGAAAGGGAGTTCCCATGCGTTTCGTGCTGCAACTCGGCTTCAGCAACTACCGCAATTACACCGCGATCGCCCAGGCCGCCGACGCTGCCGGCTGGGATTGGTTGTCCATTCCGGACAGTCTGTTCTTTCCGCGACTGACGGAGTCGGAATATCCGTATGCCGAAACCAGTGCGATCCGGCAATACCTGGAACATTCCGACTTCATCGAGCCCTTCGTCGCGATGTCGACGATGGCGGCGGTGACGCAGCGGATCGGTTTCTACCCTGGAGTGATGAAGGTGCCGGTGCGCCAGCCGCTGATCCTCGCGAAGGCCCTGAGTTCGCTTGCGGTTATCTCCAACGGTCGCGTCGCGCTCGGTGCGGGCCTGAGTCCGTGGAAGGAGGACTTCGTCTATAACGGCGCGGACTTCGAACGCCGCGGCGAACTGATGGACGAGTGCATCGCCGTGTTGCGCGGCGCAATGAGCGGCGAGTTCTTCGAATTCCATGGCAAGCATCACGACTTCGGCCCGCTGCGCATGCGCCCGGTGCCGGAAAAGCCGGTGCCGATCCTGATCGGCGGACACAGCAAGCCCGCACTGCGCCGCGCCGCACGTCTGGGCGATGGCTGGGTTTCTGCCAACACCGACCTTCCGACGCTGAAAGACCTGATCGCCGAGGTCAATGCCTACCGCGCCGAGTTCGGCACCCTCGGGCGCGACTTCCAGTTCCACGGCATCGATTTCGCCGCACGAACCGTCGATGACTTCAAGCGCCTCGCCGAGGTCGGCGTGACGGATGCCGGCGTGCTGCCGTGGAATGTGCGCAGCGATCCGACGGACCTCCAGGGCCAGCTCGACGCGATCCGCCGCTTCGGCGACGAGGTCATCGCGAAGATGGACTGAACCATGGCGGACGGCGAACCTGCGGTCCTCGATCTGGCCGACCTGCGCGCTTTGCGCTTCGCGTCGGCCGGCGGGGCAGGGGGCTCGCCGTTCGCGCCCGATCCTTTCCTCGTCGTCGCCCCCGTCGGACCAGAGGAAGGCGATGAGGACCGGCTCGCCGCCTGGCTCGCACGCCAGCCCTGCCCGGTGATCGGGTTTCCCGCTAAGGGTGCCGCCCCCGCGCTGCTCGCCGCCTGCGACGTCGTGCTGGACGACATCGCCGATCTCGCACCAATCGCTGCAAACATCCGCAAGGCGCCGCTCGCAGCGATGACGCTGGTGCAGGTGCTACGCGTCACGGAAGGCATGCCGCCCGCGCAGGCCCTGGCCGTCGAATCCCTGGCCTACGCGACGCTGCAGGCCGGGCCCGAGTTCGCGGCGTGGTCGCGCGCGAATCCGCCCGCGCCTGAGAAGCTCATCGCCGAGGCGGGGCCGGCGGTACGCGTCGCGCGCGACGGACCGCGGCTCGAACTCATCCTGAACCGTCCGCGCAGCCGCAATGCGATGTCGGTCGAGATGCGGGACCACCTGTGCGAGGCGCTGCAGCTGGTCGTCGCCGACGAGTCCATCGCCTCGGTCACGCTCTCCGGTGCCGGCGGCTGTTTCAGCACGGGTGGCGAGCTGCGCGAGTTCGGCACCGCCCCCGATCCGACCACAGCACATGCCATCCGCAGTCAGCGTCTGCCTGCTGCGCTGCTCCTTCAATGTGCCGATCGGGTCACCGCCCATCTGCACAGCGCATGCATCGGCTCGGGAATCGAACTCCCCGTGTTCGCGCATCGCGTCACGGCGGCCCGCGACACCTTCATCCAGCTGCCGGAACTCCGCTTCGGTCTCATCCCCGGCGCGGGCGGCTGCGTGAGCTTGCCGCGACGCATCGGGCGACAGCGGACGGCGTGGCTGGCGTTGTCGGGGCGGCGCATCGGCGCGCCGACGGCGTTGGCGTGGGGGTTGGTTGAAGAGGTCGTCGACTAGCTCCGGCGCCAGATCACCCGTCCATCCTTGATCGTCGCATCCACACCGACCGCTGCCAGATCGCCCAGTGCAGCCTCCCACGAACGATTCAGCAGGCACAGGTCTCCCGCGGCACCGCTTTCGATGCGGCGTGACGATCCGCCCGGATCATTCGCGTCACCTGTGAACAGCGCGAGGGCTTCGGCGGGCGAGAGCGCTTCGTCGGGGCCGATGAGTGATCCCTTGCGCGTGCGGCGGCTGACGGCGGCGGACATTGCGGTCCAGGGGTTGAGCTCACCGCAGGGCGCGTCGGTGCCAGCGGCGAGCGCGATGCCGACTTCCGCAAAACCGCGTCCGCGGTAGAGCCAGGGCAGGTCTTCCCGGTCGACTTCGTCGAGATAGCTGTCCCCGCGTTCGAGCACGAAATGCGGCTGGGTCACGACGGTGAGGCCCAGTTCCCGCAGCAGTTCGACGCCCTCGGGTGGGGCGACGGAGGCGTGTTCGATGCGGTCGCCGCGCAGGGGGCCGCATTGGCGCAGGGCGGCGGTCGCGAAGATCAGTTCGCCGCGGGTCACGCAGTGGATCGCCACCGGTCGCCCGGCCGCGTGACTCCGGGCGATGGCGTGGCAGAAGTCCTCGAAGGACGGAAGCTCGGCGTCGCACAGGTACAGCTTGGTCGGGCCGACCCGGATGCCTGCCACGTCCGCGAGACCGTCGAGCTCCGCGTTGCCCATCACCTGCACGTCCTGCTTCAGGCGGCCGCCGCGCCGCTCCGCGACGAAGTGCCCGAATTCGCCGCGCCCATTGCGCGCGCCTGCGTCGGTGACGCCGGTTACGCCCAGCCGGGCGAGGGCCTCACTTGTCCGCGCGAGCGACGGGTAGGTGCCGGCAAGGCGCGCGCTCAGCCACTCGTCGCCGTCGAAGATTCGCCCGGTGAGCCGTCCGTCGATGCGCTCGAGCGGAGTGCCGCGGCTGCTTTTGGCGTCATTCTCATCCACGCCGAGACGACGCAGCGCGCAGGTGTTCAGGATCCACAGCCGGCCGCTGCGATGCTGGATGCGCACGGGCACGCGCGGCGCCACGGCGTCGAGCCAGCGCCGGTCGATGGGGCCGGCGACGCTCTCGTGGTAGCCGATGCCGCGGATCCAGCCCGGCGCTGACGGATCTTCCATGCGCGCCCGCATCAGCAGCAGTTCCGAAAAGCCGGTGACGCAGCCGATGACCGGGTTCCCGCACGGCAGGGATTCCAGCGCCGCCGCGTGGGCCATGAGGTGCAGGTGGTGGTCGTGCAGCCCGACCGACAACGCGCGGCCGCGCGCATCGATCACGGCCTCGCCGTCGCGCGGCGGCAGTCCCGGTGCGATGCGCTCGATACGTCCGGAGGCGAGGCGCACGTCCACCCGCGCCCCGGATTGAAGCTCCGCGTCGCGGATGAGCAGGTTCGGAGTGGGGCTCATGCCGCGCGCACGCCGAGGACCGACAGCACGGCCGCGGTGTCGGCGCCGAGCGGGCGCGCGTGGCTCTGCGGCGCGAAGCAGAGCGGGGCGCGCGCGATGTTGCGCCGGGATCTCGCAACGCGGGTCCAACGGGCATGGCGCTCGTGCAGCGCGTCGTCCGATCGCGGCGCGCCGAAGCTCACGCAATGCCGCAGCACCGCGTCCAGCGAGAGCGCGAGCAGATGACCGCCGCCCGCACGCCAGCTCGCCCACGCGGCGAGCGCGGCATGCAGGCCCGTGAGCGGGTCGCCGATCGCGTCGCCGCAGATCAGCCGTTCGCCCGTCGCGCGGTGCATCAGCTCGGAGAGTCCCGCGCCCACGCCCGCGTCGTCGCCGAATGCGACCCAGTCGGCGGCGTCACCCCGTCTGCCATGGCCGGTGATGCTCAGCCAGCTGCGTCCGGCGCGCGCGGCAAGCCAGTCTTCGGCGGCGACGCCCATCTGGCGCAGGGCGCGCGGACGGGAGGCCTCGATCACGATGTCGGCGCGCTCGATCAGTTGCCGCAGGCGATCGCGTCCGGTGGGCGAGGCGAGGTCGAGCTGCACGCTCGCCTTGCCCGCGTTGAGCAGATCGAAGAAGGCCGCCGGGCCGCGGCGGGCTCCGTCGGGCCGTGCAGACGATTCGACTTTGATCACGTGGGCGCCCAATTCACGCAGGAGTTGTCCGCACAGTGGTCCAGCCCACAGGGACGAGAGGTCCACGACGAGGGGGCGGTCGTCGCCGGCACACCGCGGGCGTGGCGCCTTGGGAGCGCCGAGAAGATTCAGTTCGAGCCACGAGCGTGGCGTGGGGGCCGCCGACACGGCGGCCGCAAGCCCCAGCAGGCGCGCGCGTTCAAGCAGCTGCGCGGCCGGTTGATCCGACACCCGCGCAGCGACGGTGACCCAATTGGGGACATCATCGCTTTCGAGCCACGCCGGCACCATCGCCCAGTCGTCGGGGCGGGCGAGGTTGATCGCGATATGTCCGTCGCGGCATGCGAGCAGGCGGCAGGTTCCGCCCGGCGAGACCGCGCCCTGACGGGCCAGGCCGGCGAATTGTGCACGCACGCCCATCAAGGCGGCGCCGCTGCCGGGTGCGACGCGCAAACCGCCCCCGAGTGCCGCCAGTGCGGCGAGCGCCCCGTCGGCACAGGCGGTGAGCGGCACCGGGCACATCCGCGCCGCGCCGCCCGCCCGTCCCGTGAGCGCCATCAATCCGCTGCGGCGCCATGCGAGCGCTGGGTGCTCGTCGGACTCGCCGTCGCCCTTCGCCTCGCATTCGGCCCCCAGCGACGCCAGCAATTGACGCGCGTAGTCGCTCGCATGGCCCCGCCCCCCCAGCGCGACGCGCAAACCGGCGAGCGGGCGGACGGAGGCCATGGTCAGCAGACTCAGGCCGACACCGCCGCGCTGCGGAAGTCGTCCTTCAGCACGCGCCGCAGCACCTTGCCCATTTCGTTGTACGGCAGTTCGTTGCGGAAGCGGATGGCCGCGGGCACGCGCGACGAACGCAGGCGTTCCCGCACCCAGTCCTGCAGGTCGCTCGCCGCCACGTTTGTACCTTCGCGCGGCACCACCACCGCGGCCACCGCCTCGCCCCACTGCTCGTCCGCCATTGCGACGACCGCGACGTCGGACACTGCCGGGTGTTCGCGCAGCACGTCCTCGATCTCGCCCGGCGAGATGTTCTCGCCGCCGCGCACGATCACGTCGTCGGCCCGCCCGTCGAGGTAGAGGAAACCGTAGCGGTCCAGGAAGCCACGGTCCCGCGTCGGGAACCAACCGTCCGCGTCGAGCAGGCTGCCGACGCCGAGGTATTCGCCCGACACCTGCCCGCCGCGCACGAACACGTCGCCGACTTCGCCCGCGGGCAACGCCTTGCCGTTCGTGCCGCGGATCTCGATCTCCACGGTGCCGATCGGCTTGCCCACCGAATGCAGGCGGCGGCGCACCTCCGGGTCGCTGCTCGCGAACGCGTCGCGGTGATCCTCGGGGCCGAGCAGGCAGATCGTCGAACTCGTTTCGGTGAGCCCATAGGCGTTCGTGAAATCCACCGCGGGCCAGATCGCCATCGCCTTCTCGATCACCTGCGGCGGCATCTTTCCGCCCCCGTAGGCGATCGCCTTCATCGCCGGCAGCGCACCGGACTCGCCAGTGGCGTCGAGATGCTCGATCACGCGCGAGAGCATCGTCGGCACGACGAAGGCGTTGGTGACGCCCTCGTCGCGGCACAGCCCGAGCCAGGTCGCGCCGTCGAAGTTCGGCAGCTGCACCATGCGTCGGCAGGCATAGGTCGAGCTCAGCACCGCCGAGATGCCGGCGATGTGATACGGGGGCACCGCGACCAGCGCGGCATCCGCGTCGTCGGCGCCGGCGAAGTCGACGGTGCCGAGGATGTAGCTCATCAGGTTCTCGTGGCGCAGCACCGCGGCCTTCGGGGCGCCGGTGGTGCCGCTGGTGAAGAGCTGCACCGCGACCGACGACGGCTCGCCCGGCGCTTCGGTGGCCGGTGGGGTGTCGCCCTGCGCCAGCGCGAGGAAGTCCTCGGCGCTTACGACGTGGTTGCCGGCCGGCATCGTCAGCGCCTCGACGTAGGCCGGGGCGGCGACGAGGAAGGCCGGTTCGATGCGGGCGAGCAGCGCCTCCAGCTCCGGGCGCGTCAGCCGGTAGTTCATCGGCACGTAGGGCACGCCCGCATAGGCCGCGGCGAAGATCGCCACCGGCGCCGCGGTGCTGTTGATGTCGAGCAGGCCGACGTAGCGGCAGCCGCTGTTGCGCACGACCGCTCCGGCAGTGCGCGCCGCGCGCAGCAACTCCCCGGAGGTGAGACTTTTTGTGCCGGACGTGACGGCGATCCGATCGGGATGGCAGTCGGCCGCCATCTCCAGGGCCATGACGATGTTCATGGGCTCAGTCCGACGAGGGCAGGGCCTTGGCCTGCTTCACGACAAGGATCGCACCCTCCAGCGACAGACCGCCCTTGCCGCCCTTCGTGCACAGCAGTTCAGTCGTGTCCTGCTCATCCACATAGCGCTTGCCCACCAGCGTGCCTTGCGCGAAGGCCGCATCCGGCTCGGCAGCCGCCTTCTGGCCGTCCATCGCGATCATCTCCATGCCGCCACAGCACAGCAGCACGGGCTCGGGGCGGGTGCGGATCACCATCACTTCGGTATCGCACGCGGCGCTCTTCAGGCGCGTTCCGGCTTTCAGGGTTTTCATCGAAGCTCCTTCGGATTGTCCGTTGATCGTTTTCGCGACGCTCTTCCGGGAGACCGGGCCGAGCGCCGCATCGCATTGATCGTGCTGCGATTCTGGGCGATGGATCTCCGATAAACATTTGACTGGCCCGAATTGCAATTCCGATGGCCTGATCAGAAACGCAAGCCCGGAAACCCCCTTCCGGCAATTCCCTATCGTGATCGCAACGGCCGATCCGCCACGGCTCGGCTCGCTGCGCCCTTCCTTTGCAATCCCCGGACAAGCGCTCCGGATCACGAGGTGAATGCCCATCATGAATACGCCCGTCCCGCCGCTCGGCAGTCTGCGCATCATCGAAAGCTCGATTCTCGGCCCCGCCGCCATCACCACCGCGCTCGCGGATCTCGGCGCCGAAGTCATCAAGGTCGAAACGCCGGCCGGCGACTACATCCGCGAGATGACCTGGCCGGTCATCGAGGGCGTGTCGCTGATGCACTACCACCTCAACCGCGGCAAGAAGAGCATCGCGCTCGACCTCAAGACCGAGGCCGCGCGCCGCATCTACCGCGACCTCGTGCGCGACGCGGACGTCGTGATCGAGGCGTCCAAGCCCGGCGCGCTCGCGAAGTACGGCCTCGGCTACGAGGACCTGCGCAAGATCAACCCGAAGATCGTCTTCATCACCGTCTCCGGCTACGGCATGAGCGGCCCGTACAAGGACATGCCCTCGCACGGCATCGCCTACGACACCTGGGCCGGCATCGTGAAGCCCGCGTATGACGACGAAGGCTTCTGCTACATCCCCGAACACGTCGGCATCGGCATCAACGCCGCGCCGCTGTTCGGCGGCCTGGCGGTGCTCGCCGCAGTGATCCGCGCACGCGAAACGGGCGAGGGCGCCTTCATGGAACTCGCGCAAAGCGACGCCGCCGCCGCCTTCGACTGGTACCGCAGCGAAAGCCACATGGCCTATGCACGCCCCGAGGACGTCGTCACCGGCAACAAGTCCGACAACTGGGTGCGCCGCCCGGTCGCCACCGCCGGCATGAAGGAGGGCGTGCGCTACCAGCTCTACGCATCGGCCGACGGCCACGTGCTCTTCATGGCCTCCGAGCAGGCCTTCTGGAAGAACTTCTGCGCGGGCGTCGGCCGCATGGACCTCTTCGACAAGTGGCCCGGCTCGAAGTACGCCGACCACGCGCGCGGCAACCGCGAGCTGCAGGTCATCCTGCGCGACATCTTCAAGACGCGCACCACCGAACAGTGGCTCGCCTTCGGCGTCGAGGCCAACACTCCGATCGCCCCGGTCAATACCGCGCAGAACATCGTCGATGACCCGCAGTTCCAGGCGCGTTTCAAGGTCATCCCGCACGAGACGCACGGTGCCGACATGCTCGGCTTCCCGGTGCAGTTCGTCGGCGAGGAGCTGCCCGAGCCCACCCGTGCGCCCACCGTCGGCGAGCACCGCGAGGCCGTGCTGCGCGAGGTGCTCGGCTACGACGCCGCGACCATCGACGCGCTCGGTCAGGAGAAAGCGTTCGGGTGAATGGGTCGTCCGTAGGGCGGAAAAGCGAAGCGCCTTCCGCCGCATGGCAATGGGTGGCGTGCCGCGTCCCGCATGCCCTTGGCTCACGAGCTACATGCGGCGGATAACGCCTTCGGCTCATCCGCCCTACGCAATTCCGGCTGCACATCCGTCTGTCACGTACGGATACCCCGCGGGCCGTTTCGGATATCAAACGCGCCGGAAGCCCGCGGCACCGCTCAATAGAATCAAATCGAGGTCGGCGTCGCTCGCCGGCCACCGCCGATTCCCGAAGGAGCCAAGATGAGCAACCCCCTGCACACCCCACTCTGCGACAAGCTCGGCATCGAGTATCCGGTCGTCGCCTTCACCCACTGCAAGGACGTCGCCGTCGCCGTCATCAACGCGGGCGGCTTCGCGGTGCTCGGCGAGGCGCTGCACACCCCCGACCAGATCGCCGCGGACATCAAGTGGATCCGCGAACGCATCGGCGGCAAGCCCTTCGGCATCGACCTCGTGCTGCCGTCGTCGGTGCCCGAGGAGAAGACCGTCGAGGAACTGCTGGCGATGATCCCGCCCGAGCAGCGCGAGTTCGAGCAGATGATCAAGCGCAAGTATGACGTGCCCGATCCCAAGATCGCGCCGGATATCCACCACTGGGGCGGCCTCGACCAGAAGCGCGCGCTCGCCCAGCTCGAGGTCATCTTCGACGAGCGCGTGCCCGTGTTCGCCTCCGGCCTCGGCTCCCCGGCCTTCCTCCTCAAGCGTGCGCACGAGCTCGGCATGCAGGTGTGGGGCCTCGTCGGCAAGCCCAGGCAGGCGAAAAAGCAGCTCGCCGCCGGCACCGACGTCATCATCGCGCAGGGCTACGACGCGGCCGGCCACACCGGCAACATCGGCACCTTCTCGATCGTGCCGCAGGTCGTCGATGCCGCGCGCGGCACCGGCGTGCCGGTCATCGCCGCGGGCGGTGTCACCACCGGCCGTCACCTCGCCGCGGCGCTCGTGCTCGGCGCGGATGGCGTGTGGACCGGCTCGCTGTGGCTCGCGTCGCGCGAATCGGACGTGAATCTCCCGCTCAAGGAACGCCTCATCGAGGCCGAGACCGACGACACCGTCTACTCCAACTGCATCTCCGGCTACACCATGCGCACCACGCGCAGCCCGTGGCACAACGAATGGAGCAGCGACGCCGCGCCCGAAGTCCTCAAGCCGCCGCTGCAGATGATGCTCTCGTCCAACTACATCCAGGGCTCGCTCGACTACCAGCGCAAGGACCTGATGACCGAGGCCGCGGGGCAGGGCATCCACTACGTCACCGAGATGAAGCCCGCCCGCCAGATCCTGTCCGACATCGTCGAGGAGGCGCTCGATGTCTTCGACCGCTTCGCAGCCTGATTTTCTGCCTGACTCGCCGGCCGACGCGGGCTTCAGCCCCGGCTTCGACACCGCGATGTGCGGCCGCGTCGCCGAGTGCGACGGCGGCCGCGCCATTGCGGGCACCAAGTTCGCCGGCCGTCAGGAATTCACCGGCACGCTCACCGGCGCCTACCGCGACTTCGGCCCCTATCCGTGGCGCTGGTACCTGCTCGCCCAGCTCACCCGCAAGCCCCAAGGCTTCGCCCATGACGCCGTCTGGTGTGATGCGGAAAGCCTCACCCTGACCGGCGCCCTCGACGCCGCCGGCATCCGCCAACCCGAACAGGAGTGACCCGCTATGCGAATCGTCGTATGCGTGAAGGAAGTGCTCGACCCGGCCGCCGTCAACAACTACGCGCTCGCCGGCAACCTCAAGATCGCCGCCGACGGCCGCACGCCCGAAGTCGCCGCGATCCCGCGCCTCATCAACGGCTATGACGAACAGGCGATGGAAGCCGCGCTGCGCATCCGCGACCAGGGCGTCGCCTGCACCATCACCGCCGTCACGATCGGCACCGACCGCAAAGACCTGCTCAAGCACTGCGCCGCCCTCGGCGCCGACGAGATCGTCGCGATCGACCCCGGCGGTGCGGAACCCGACGGCCAGGTCGTCGCCAACATCCTCGCCGCCTACGTAAAAAGCATCGGCGGCGCCGACCTCGTCCTCTGCGGCCGCCAGGCCTCCGACGACGACCAGGGCGTCGTCCCCCTGCTGCTCGCCGAAAAGCTCGGCCTGCCCGCGGCGACGCTCGCCCGCGCGGTGGAGGTCAACGGCACCAGCGTCACGGTCACCCGCGCCACCGCCGACGGCGACGAAGTCGTCCGCGGCCCGCTCCCCGCCGTCGTCACCGTCAGCAACGAACTCGGCACCCCGCGTTTCCCCACCGCCAAGGCCAAGATGGCTGCGCGCAAGATGAGCCCCGTCGAACTCGCCCCGGCGGCGCTGGGGCTTACCGCGCAGGAGCTTCAGCCGGCGGTCGTGATGCTGCGGCAGTATGTCCCGAAGGTGCAGGGGAACTGCAAGTTCCTGACTGGCTCGGCGGCGGAGATTGCACGTCAGTTGTTGGAGAAGATTCGGCCTGCGTAGGGGAGAAACTCCCTCGGCATGGAAGAGCCGGTGCGTTCGGAATGAACGCGCCGGCTCTTTGCCGTATCTTGATCGTGCAACAGCTCCGCTCAAAACTGCTGCTGTTCCCGTCAGCTCGTTGTAACTATCCCCGTTGTGCCGCGGCCTTGATAAGACATCAGGATCAGAGGTTTCGCCGTCTCCAAGTCTGCCTGACACGTCAGCGACAACTCTAGGTCGCCTGTTCCCCAATGGCCCTGTTGCGTGACGTCGCGACCAATGGCGGGGAGTGGCATATGATCGGCCGGATTTAGGTGCAGATACAGGACGAGCCTGTTTTTTTGTGCCACCACCGTGGCGAAGTTCTTCAAGCGCTTAAACGCCAGGTACAACCGCAACTCCTTGCGTTGTACATCGTCGCCGAGGGACATTACATAGTCCTCCAGTGATGACAGCAATTCCGTCAGATGGGCGGGAAGCATAGGCAACCACTCGGCGAAAGAACGATCGCGCGGCGCCGCTTTGACTGGGCTTGCGTCGCTCGTCGTCAGCTTGGCTGCCTTGCTGGTGGCGGGTTTGCCGTTGCCACTGCTCGTGGCATTGGCGAGTTCGAGCAACAACAATTCTTCGCCGAAGCGGCGGTAGCGAATGAGTTCGATATTGCGGTTGATTTGTTGAACCGCATGCCCGTCGTACTTGGTGAAGTCCGCCGCGATGCACACCAGCCGGGGTGCGCTCCAATCGATCGTGTCGGCCGCCGTCTTGCCAAGCTGGTCCATCACCAGCAGCTTGAACTCGGTCTGGTGGTCCATCAGCCAGTCGAGGTAGAACAGCCCCTGATTGATGACGTTCTCCCCGACCGACCGCTTGTACTCAAGAATCACCGGGCAGTTGTTCTCATCTAGGCCTAGAGAGTCGATGCGCCCGCCGTGGGTCTTACCGGTGGAGTACTCGGTGGCCAGGAAGCGGATGCCGAGCAGGGGTTCAAGGTTGGCCTCGATCAGGGTTTGTAGGGGCTTTTCCAGGTCGGAGGCGTCGCCTTGCAGTTCGGTGGCTTTGCCAGCGGTGAGGCGAAAGAGTTTGATGTCGCTCATGTTCCCTCTGCATTCGGTAAGGCGAGCAATTCGCTCTCCATGCGCCGAATACTCTTGATGAAGTTCTTGAAACTTGGGGAGCGCTCGTTGTCCGGGTCGAGGAATCGCCCAATCACACGGGAACCACTCACCTTCTGGTATGAGCCTACGGTCAATGTCTCCAGCTCTTTGCTGGGACTGCCGAGGCGATCCGGAGCACGAAATTTGGCCGAGCCTTGCTGACGTGCCAGTTTCTTGACGCCCAATGCCTGCTCGACCGCGCACAGATCCGCCAAGTAGAACGACTCCAGTTCCCTGCAGGCAATGCGCACTACAGATGTTGCCAGCTGCCCGGCTTGCTGGCAGCGCTCAACGAGCCTTGCCTTGAGTTCCATGCAATCGGGCGCACTATCCTGATCGCGCAAGACAATGAAACGTGCATGCGGATTGACATAGCTACGAAGGCGTTTGACCATCTGCCGCTCAAGGTCCTGCTTGCCTTCAAAAGGAATATAGCGGGGCCGGATGTCTGCATGCAGGATGCGCGGCAACAATCCCTCCAGCATCGCCTTCGCAGACTCTTCTTCGAGCAGAAAGACAAGCTCCCTCATTCCGGATCGGCTCCCTCGAAAAAGCCCTGCTTCCAGAGAAAGCCCATTTGGTCGCCGTCGGCCATGTAGGCCGCAATCTGCGCATCTTCGCGAGCCCGGCAGATTTCGGTGCGACCTCCACGTTTGACCAGCCAGCACACTTCTTCGAGCCGGGTCGCATTCAGGAAATCCGGCGAGTGGGTGGACACCAGCACCTGCCCGCCCCGGTTGGCGTAGAGCCGGAACTCCTCGGCCAACTCGCCCATCAGGCGTGGATAGAGTTGGTTCTCGGGCTCTTCCACACACAGCAAGGGGTGTGGCTTGGGGTCGTGCAGCAGCACGAGGTAGGCGAACATCTTGATCGTGCCGTCTGACACATAGCGATCCAGAAACGGCGTCTTGAACGAACCATCCTGAAAGCGCAAGGTCAGGTAACCGTCGTCCATGAGGCGCGGCTCCACCGAGGCCACACCCGGCACCCGTCGCGCCATGGTGTCGAGAATGCGGTGAAAGGTCTCTGGGTGCTGTTCGAACAGATACTGAGCCACACGCGGTAGATTGTCGCCGGTCTCCGATAAATGCTCTGAATCCCCGGCGGCCTCCTTGCGGCCACGCGCCGCGCTGATATGAAAATCCGACACATGCCAGGACTCGATCAACTGACGGAAAGCGTTCGCCGCCTTGAAGCGCTCGAACTGGCCCAGCCCCTTGATCGCCAGGCTGTCGGCGCTGACCTTTTGTAGTTCGCGCTCTAGGTCTTCGTCAGCCTTGTTGAAATCTTCCTCGTTGGTAATGGCGTAGCCTTCACCGTTCGAGAAATCGAGAAAATGGAATGGGCTGCCGTAGCGTCCCCGCTTGTAACGCAGCAGTTCGCGTTGCACGACGGGCGAGCCGCCTTGTTCACCGATCTCGAGGGAGTAGGTCACCAGTCGCTCCACGCCGGTAATCAGCATGCGGTACTGAATCTCGATCAGGATGGTGTCGCCATCGGCACCGCGGCTCAACACTTCGCGGAAGCGACCGCGCTTGTCCAGCGCTTGGCGCACGGTGCCTTTCAGGCAGTCGTGCAAAAACCCGAACACGTCGAAGAATGTCGATTTGCCCGATCCGTTGGCACCGACGACGACCAGGAAAGACGGGATGTCTTTTAGATGCACGTCGCGAAATACCTTGAAGTTCTTCAGGCGTATGGATTCGATTTTCATGGTTCCGTCCTATCCTGAGCGCCCAACGTTCTCCGCCTTCCAACCGATCGTCCTCATGCGGCCATATCTTGTTGACCCCGTCGGTCGTCCAAGTTCTGGAGGAAGGTGGTCGGAGACTGGTATCTGAAGGTGGAGTGGCAGCGCTGCTTGTAGAAAAGGGCAACGCGCTGCGTGGCTCGAAGGCGCTAAGCAAAAACAAGCAAACGTTTTATTCTACGATAAGGCGAATAATAAAATAGCGAGCGCGCATGTTTTACTTTGCGGAGTTTGGAGGACGCCTGCGTGCCGCAGGGACGCCAGTCCAACCGCACGGCGCAGCGATCCGCGGCTAGGTGATCATGCCAGCGGAATTGCACCCCCCAGCAGCAGCCTTAGCAACTCCGTCTGCCTCGTCACCCCGGTCTTCGCAAAGATCGCCCGCAACTGACACCGCGCCGTGTTGCGGCTGATGGACAGTTCTTCCGCCGCTTCGTCGACGGTGAGTCCGTCGAGGAGCTTCAGCGTGAGAGTGGATTCGGCGGGGGTGAGGCCGTAGAGGCGCTTCATTAGCGCTTGGGATGCCTGCACGCGGGATTCGGAGTCGCGGATGACGACGGCGGCGGCGGGGCGGTTCGCGGTGTCGGACCACTCAGTGACGGGCGCGGTGCGGACGAGGATGCCGAGGTTGCCGTGGCCGGCGGTGCGGGTCATGGACATGGCGCCGACCACTCCCGGGCCGCGGTCGGCGTGGCCCCCGACTGCCTGCTCGATGAGGCGGTGCAGGTCGCGGTTCTCGCTGCCGTAGGAGGCCTGGAGGCCGCCTTGCGCGAGGTTGATGCGGTTGCGTTCGGCGAGGATCTCGTCGGCGGCGCGGTTGGTCTTGAGCACGCGGCCCTTCTTGTCGAGGATGACAGCGCCGATCGCGAGGCGCTCCAAGGTGCCGGCATAGACGCTGCGCTCCGCCTCGGTGGCGTCGTGCGCCGAGTGCTGGCGCACGGCGCATTTGAGGTGGTGGAACCGCAGCGTAGAGAGCAAAATCGCCGTGCTGTTCTATACCGCCAAACGGTACGGCGCGACCTACCAAGATCCTGGCGCCGACCAATACGCGCGCCAATATTGACCTCGGGTGTTCAAGCAGTTGCATCGGAGAGCTGCCGCGTTCGGCTTTACACTCCAGGAGGCAAGCTCGGCTGGTGTTTCTTAGGAACCACCAGCACGTCGAGGCGATCCGGGCCCGCTTCGCGGGGCTTGAGGGTAACCCTTAAACGAACTGTCCGGCAGCGTGCCCGGACGACCATGCCCACTGGAAGTTGTAGCCGCCGAGATGGCCGGTGACGTCCATCACCTCGCCGACGAAAAACAGCCCCTTGCAGCGCGTCGCCTCCATCGTCTTCGACGACAGCGCGCGCGTGTCGACGCCGCCGAGCGTGACTTCCGCCTTGGCGTAGCCTTGCGTGCCCGATGGGACGATCTGCCAGTTCGCGAGCGTGGTCGCGATGGTGCGCAGTTCGGTGTGGCTGAAGCGGTTCAATGGCCGTTCCCAGCCATGCATCGCGCACCACGCATGCGCGAAGCGGCGCGGCAGATGTTCGGCGAGCAGGTTGGCGAGCAGCGCCTTGCCATCGGCGTGCGAGAGCAGCCAGTCCTCCGCATCGAGGTCGGGCAGCAGGTCGATGCCGACCGGCTCCCACTCGCCGTCGCGGTAGGCCTGTGCCTGCCAATAGTTCGACACCTGCAGCACCACCGGCCCGGACAGCCCGCGATGTGTCACCAGCAGCGCCTCGCGAAAGCGCGCGCCGTTGCACTGCGCGGCGACGTCGAGCGAGGCGCCGGAGAGATCGGCGAAGCGGGTAAGGGTTTCGGGCGGCAGCGTCAGCGGGACCAGCGCAGGGCGCGGCGCGACCATCGGTAGGCCGAACTGTTCGGCGATGCGGTAGCCGAACGGCGTCGCCCCGATCTTCGGGATAGACAGTCCGCCGGTGGCGACGACCAGGCTGTCGCACCGCAGGCGCCCGCGCGCGGTGTCGAGCACGAAGCCGGTGTCGCCCTCGCCGCGCGCGATGGCCTGTACCGTCATGGGCATCGCCCACGCTACGCCACCGGCGTCACACTCGGCGCGCAGCATGTCGATGATCTGCTGTGCGGAGTCGTCGCAGAACAGTTGGCCGTGGTCGCGTTCGTGGTAGCGGATGCCATAGCGCTCGACGAGCGCGATAAAGTCGGCGGAGCCGTAGCGCGAGAGTGCCGAGCGCACGAAATGCGGATTCTGCGACAGGTAGTGTTCCGGACCGACGCGCCGGTTGGTGAAGTTGCAGCGCCCGCCGCCCGAGATGCGGATCTTCTCGGCGAGGTGCTCGGCGTGATCGATGAGCAGCACGCGCCGCCCGCGTTGCCCGGCCTGGGCCGCGCACATCATGCCAGCCGCGCCCGCGCCGATCACGATCACTTCGAAATGCTGCTCAGCCACTGCCGCCTGCCCGTCGTCGGAAAGGGGCGCAGCATACGCCGCGCGTCGAGGGGCGGCTAGTTCTTCGTGAGTGCCGCCGCGGCGTGTCAGGCTAAGCGGGAAGGCCGGTGCCGTTCGACAGGATTTTCCAACCGGAGCGCCTCAAGATAGTTGTCGCCTGATTCATGCGACTAACCGCATATTGTCTTCAGCATGCAGGTGGTCGCGGATGACCGCGTCGCGCTCGGGATTGAGCGTGAGGCGGCGCGGAGCGGTGCTCCGCGAACCCCCGCCTCCGCCCCCTTGAAGGGGAGGGTGTCGCGCCCTGCAAACTTAATTTACTTCGGGTACATCAAGCTAACGGAATCACACCCCCCAGCAACAGCCGCAGCAGCTCCGTCTGCCGCGTCACCCCCGTCTTCGCAAAGATCGCCCGCAACTGACAACGCGCCGTGTTGCGGCTGATCGAGAGTTCTTCCGCCGCTTCGTCGACGGTCAGCCCGTCGAGGAGCTTCAGCGTGAGGGTCGATTCGGCCGGGGTCAGGCCGTAGAGGCGTTTCATCAGCGCTTGCGAGGCCTGCACGCGGGATTCGGAGTCGCGGATGACGACGACGGCGGCGGGGCGGTTCGCGGTTTCGGACCACTCGGTGATGGGCGCGGTGCGGACGAGGATGCCAAGGTTGCCGTGGCCGGCGGTGCGGGTGATGGACATGGCGCCGACGACGCCGGGGCCGCGGTCGGCGTGGCCCGCGACGGCCTGTTCGATGAGGCGGTGCAGCTCGCGGTTCTCGCTGCCGTAGGAGGCCTGGAGGCCGCCCTGCACGAGACTTATCCCGTTGCGCTCGGCGAGGATCTCGTCGGCGGCGCGGTTGGTCTTGAGCACGCGGCCCTTCTTGTCGAGGATGACGGCGCCGATGGCGAGGCGCTCCAGCGCGCCGGCATAGACGGTGCGTTCGGCCTCGGTGGCGTCGTGCGCGGAGCGCAGGCGCACGGCGCATTTCAGGTGCGGCAGCAGCAGCGTGCAGAGGGCGCGCTCGTGCTCGGAGAAGGGGGTTGACTCGCTCGGACGGCTGACGCGGATGCGGCAGATTGCATCGTTGCCGCCGCCGACGTCGGCGCCCATGTAGTAGCGGATGTTGAGCGGCTTGAGGAATTCCTGGTAGATGGCGCTCTTGAGCCAGTCCGCCTCGTTGATCACTTCGTCGACCGTGACCATGCGGTCGGCGGGCAGATTGACGAAGGGGTCCATCGCGTAGAAGAAGGTCTCGTACGTGGAGGCGATCGCCGGCTGGGCTTCGCCGGCGAAGACGACGCGCCACTGGTGCTCGGGCGTCGGCGGGCGCAGGATCAGCGATACGTAGTTGGCGTCGAGCCGCTTGCGCAGCGACTCGAGCAGCCGCGTCCAGGGCACCGGCTCGGTGACGCCTTCGTAGACGAGCCGGATCAGGTGGTCGTAGTCGGCGACGCCGAGACCGGAGGCGGCGAATCGGCTTGCGAGGTCGGTCTCGGGTGCCATCGGAAATCCTCCGGTCTCGGGTTACGGTGCGGTGCTGTCAGGGCGTGACCTGGGATTGCATCGCGGCGAGAAGGTGCTCGGGGTAGGGCGGCAGGGTGCCCCATTCGCGGCGCGGGTCGTGGGCAGGGGCCTTGAACACGGTGCGCACGTGGCTGAACTCGATGAAGCCCTCGCGGCCGTGGTAGTGGCCCATGCCCGAGGCGCCGACGCCGCCGAAGGGGGCGTCCTGCATCGCGGCGTGGAACATGGCTTCGTTGATCGTGACGCCGCCCGAGAGGGTGTGTTCGAGCACGCGCTGCTGCTCGGCCGCATCCTCGCCGAAGTAGTACAGCGCGAGCGGACGGGGGCGGGCGTTGATGTCGGCGATGACCGCGTCGATGTCGTCGTAAGGCAGCACGACCACGGCGGGTCCGAAGATCTCTTCCTGCATGATGCGGGTCGTGCGCGGCGGGTCGATGACGATGCGCAGCGGACGGCGACGGTTTTCGGGATCGGCTGGGGTGGGTGCCGGCGTGGTTTCGACGCGCGCGCCGGCCGCGGCGGCTTCGTCGACGTAGCCTTCCACGCGCGCGAGATGGCGCGCATTGACGACCGCGACGACGTCCGGATTGTCGGCGATGGTCGGGAATAGCGACGCGTAGGCGCTCTTGAGGGCGCCGACGAAGTCTTCCAGGCGTTCGCGCGGGGCGTAGATTACATCCGGGTTCACGCACAACTGTCCGCCGTTGGCGGCCTTGGCGGCGGCGATGCGGAAGGCGGCGGTGGCGAGATCGGCACTGCGGGCGACGATGGTCGGCGACTTGCCGCCGAGTTCGAGCGTGACCGGTACGAGGTTCTCAGCCGCGTTGCGCATCACTTCGCGGCCGACCGCGGTGCTGCCGGTGAAGACGAGGTGGTCGAAGGGCTGCTTGCTGAAGGCTTCGCCGATATCCGGCCCGCCGGTGACGACGCCGACGATGGCCGGGTCGATCAGGCCGGCGAAGGCCTCGGCGACGATTGCTGCGGTGCGCGGGGTGATTTCGGAGGGTTTCAGGATCGCGCGGTTGCCCGCGGCGAGCGCGTAGGCGAGCGGGCTCAGGAGCGTGAACAGCGGGGCGTTCCAGGTGCCGATGACGCCGATCGAGCCCTTCGGCTGGTACATCACCCAGGCTTCACCGCCGAAGTGGTCATAGGGCGTGAAGGGTGCGCGCTTCTCGTTCTGCATCCACGCTTCGAGGTGGTCGCGCGCGTGCTTCAGCGACGCGAGCGAGCCGAGCACGTCGTTCATCAGCGAGAAGCCCTTCGGCCGGTTGCCGAAGTCCGCTTCCATCGCCGCCGCGAGGGCTTCGTGGTGCTTCACGAGCAGGTCGATCACGCTCTGGATGCGCGCGCGGCGCTCGTCGGCGCCGACCGGGCCGGCGGCCGTGAATGCGGATTTCTGCTGCGAGAGCATCTGGCTCAGGCCAGCGACTGTGCTTACCGTGGAGGTCATGGCGTTGCGGTTCCCGTGGGTTGTCGGAGAAGTGTCGCGCGGCGCAATGCGGCTTGCGCTTTGGACGCAACACTATCACCCCGCGGCGGGGGGCGGCCTCGTCCGATCGGACCATGGCGGGGCGGCCGTTTGGTCTATGCCCTCCAGTGCCCTTCGAAGTCGAACGACAGCTGTCGCTGGTGTCGGATGGCCAGCAGGTAGATCGCGCCTCCAGCCTGTGCGTAGAGCAGCAGGTAGTCCTTGAGGACGTATTCGCGGAGGGCGTCCATGTCGGCTGTCAGTGCAGACAACTTTGCACGGAGCGTTGCCAGCGCATTGGTGGCCTCCACGGAGCGCGGCTGACGGGTCAGGAAGGGGCGCCCCATGTCCGGGTAGCGCTCGAGGTTGGGAATCACCGTTTCAAGCAGTTCGTCCAGCAAGCTGTCGAAGGCTTGCGGTACTTCCGCTTCGGTCAGGAAGCGCTCGATGTCTTCGAGGTTGCGCTCGAAGTTCGCGGTGAGTTTGACGGCCGGTTTTCTTGCCACAAGCAGATCCGTCGCAACTCACACGCTGCGACGGCGCTTGATGGACTGAACCACGCTGCGGGCGTCCTTCACCTTGCCGGCGACAACATCGTCGAGTCCCTTGGCGGCCTCGTCGATCAGCAGCAGATGAATCCGCTCACGCTCCAGCTGGTGGTAGTAGTCCAGACGGTTGGCGTCGATCAGGGCGACGTAGCTCTCACCGTTCTTGGTGATGATCTTCTCGGCGCCGCCTTTGACCTCTTCTGCCAGTTCGGAAAAGTTGGCCCGGGCGTGAGAGAGCGGGACGATGTCGCTTGCGGAGATAGCCATCGTGGCCTCCTGAATCGCACAAAAAAGGTACAGAACATTGTACGTTTTCGTAGCGCTTTTTTCACGCATTCCCTGGGTTGCTCGAACACACCCTGCTGGCTGCCTGTGGACGGATCGCGGCTTGCCTGCGTGAGCGAACGACGGTTGCGGTTGACGGAAATGGCCCAAATCGAATTACGCACGCGGAGTTGCCCGATGCCTCGCACGCGTTAGTCCATTGGGACGATGTTGCAGGCTTGGCCAGCTTTGATACTGCGGCCATGTTCCCTGTTTCCGGAGACCCCCGATGACGTCGCAAGCGAGCTTCGATCCGCAGGCGTTCCGTGCCGCGCTCGGCACCTTCACGACCGGGGTCACGATCATCACGACGCGTGACTCCGGTGGGGCTCCGGTGGGGGTGACCGCCAACAGCTTCAATTCAGTTTCGCTCAATCCGCCGCTGGTGCTGTGGAGCCTCGCGAAGAGTGCCCGCAGCCTGGAGGCGTTCTCGACTCACCAGCACTGGAACGTGCATGTACTGTCGGCGGCGCAGGAAGGGCTGTCGGGCCGCTTCGCGTCGCCGGGCGAGGACAAGTTCGGCGGCATCGAGCTCGACGAGGGGATCAGCGATGCGCCGCTGCTGCCTGGGTGTACAGCGCGCTTCCAGTGCCGCACTGCGTTCAGCTACGAAGGCGGCGATCACGTGATCTTCGTCGGCGAGGTGCATGCCTACGACCGCAGCCCGGAACCGCCGCTGGTGTATCAGGCCGGGCAGTATGCGGTGGCCGCACGCAAGCCGCGCACCGAACTTCGCCTTGCGGCGCCTCCACCGCCCGAATGCAGCTACACCGAGGACCTGCTCGGCTACCTGCTCGGTCGCGCCCATTATCAGATGCTGTTCGCGCTGCGCCGCATGCTCGCGGGCGATGCGCTGGACGAGGCGAACTTCTTCCTGCTGTCGGTGCTGTGCATCCGCGACGACCTGACGCTGGAGGAGCTCAACGCGTTCGTGAGCTATACCGGCATCGAGGCGACCGCCGAGATGATGGCGCAGCTCGAGGAGCGTCGCTTCGTGGCCTGCGAGCGCCGCGGCCGGCAGAACCGCTACGTGCTGACGGCCGACGGGCGCGAGGTCGCGCTGCGGCAGATCGCGCTGGCAAAGGCCCAGGAGGACAACCTCGCGGACAAGCTGGGGGTGGGCGACGTGATGGCGCTCAAGCTGATGCTCAAGCGCCTGGTCGCCGCGACCGATCCCGGCCTGCCTGATTTGTGGGCGCCGCGCTGAGCGGGGCCGTTCGATCCAATCATCGGGAGAATTCATGAGCATCATCGATCGCTTCAGCATGGAAGGCCGCGTGGCCGTGGTGACGGGCGCGGGGCGGGGAATAGGGCGCGCGATTGCGCTGGCCTTCGCCGAGCGCGGGGCGGACGTGGTGTGCGCTGCGCGCACGCTCGCCGACGTCGAGGCCGTCGCGGCCGAAGTGCGCGCGATGGGGCGGAGGGCGCTGGCCGTGTCCTGCGACGTGAATGACGCTGCCCGGCGGGCCGCGCTCGTGGCGGCGGCGCAGGAAGCGTTCGGCCGCGTGACGCATCTCGTGAACAACGCCGGCGGTGCGGGACCGAACCATCCGCTGAAGATGACGCCCGAGCAGTTCGAGGAGGTCTTCCGCTTCAACGTCAGCTCGGCCTACGCGCTGAGCCAGCTGTGCGTGCCGCTGATGCGCGAGGCCGGTGCGGGCAACATCATCAACATCACCTCGGGCGCCGCGCGCTATGCGCAGCCGCACTTCAGCGCCTACGGCACCGCGAAGGCGGCGCTGACGCAACTGACGCGCCTGCTCGCGCAGGATTTCGCGCCGCAGGTGCGCGTGAACGCGATCGCGCCGGGACCGATTCTCACCGATGCGCTCAACCGCGTGCTGCCGGCCGAGATGCGCGACGGAATGATCAAGAACACCCCGCTGCAGAGCCTTGGCGAGACCGAGGACATCGCCGCCGCGGCGCTCTACCTCGCCTCGGACGCATCGCGTTGGGTGACCGGGAAGGTCATCGAGGTCGATGGCGGCGCCGAATCGAGCGTCTGGCCCGGCTGAGCAGCGCACACAATCCCGACAGAGATGAAGAAAGAACGACAAGCATGGATGCAACCCTGATCGAAACCCTGGGCGACGAACTGCATGCCGCCCTGCGCAGCCGGCGCACGGTGTCGCCGCTCACCTCGCGCCACCCGGGCATGTCCGTCGCCGACGCGTACCGCATCTCGCTGCGCCTGCTGCAGCGGCGCGAGGCTGACGGGGAGCGCGTGATCGGCAAGAAGATCGGCGTCACGAGCAAGGCTGTGCAGGACATGCTGGACGTGCATCAGCCGGACTTTGGCTTCCTGACCGACGCGATGCTGTTCGACGACGGCGCGACGATCAGCCTGAAGGACTATCCGCTGATCCAGCCGCGCGCCGAGGGCGAGATCGCCTTCATGCTGAAGGCGGATCTGCGCGGGCCCGGCGTGACGCGCGACGACGTGCTGGCGGCGACCGAATGGGTCGCGCCGTGCTTCGAGATCGTCGATTCGCGCATCGATGCGTGGAAGATCCACATCCAGGACACCGTCGCCGACAACGCCTCTTGCGGCGTGTTCGTGGTCGGGCGTGAGCACGTCGACCCGCGCGGGCTGGACCTCGCGGCGCTGCACATGGAGATGTTCCGCAACGGCGAGCCGGCGGGCAGCGGCTTCGGCGCGGCGGTGCAGGGCCACCCGGCGGAGGCCGTGGCGTGGCTCGCGAACACGCTGGGTGAGTTCGGCATCCCGTTCCGCAAGGGCGAGCTGATCCTGTCGGGTTCGCTCGCCCCGCTGGTACCCGTTGTCGCGGGCGACCGCTTCACGATGCGGATCGAGGGCCTGGGCGGCTGCTCGATCGGCTTCGCGCCGTAGTTTTCCGGTTGCAGGCACGCGGCGCGAAACCCATCGCTCTCCTCCTCCGCGTCGCGTGCGCTGCGCCACCCCAACAGAGAACCCTGCAAGGACAACATAATGAAAAAGATCCGCTGCGCACTGATCGGGCCGGGGAACATCGGCACCGACCTGCTGTACAAGCTGCAACGCAGCCCGGTGCTGGAGCCGGTGTGGATGGTCGGCATCGACCCCGAGTCGGACGGCCTGGTGCGTGCTCGCGAGATGGGCCTGAAGACGACCGCGGAAGGCGTCGATGGCCTGCTGCCGCACGTGAAGGCGGACGACATCCAGATCGCTTTCGATGCGACCAGCGCCTATGTGCACGCCGAGAACAGCCGCAAGCTCAACGAGCTGGGCGTGCTGATGATCGACCTGACGCCCGCGGCGATCGGCCCCTATTGCGTGCCGCCGGTGAATCTGGTCGAGCATGTCGGCCGGCCGTCGCCGGGCCGCCCCCAAGACGGCCGCGCCCCCTCGGGGGGCAGCGAACGCAGTGAGCGTGGGGGCCTACTCTCTGAGATGAACGTGAACATGGTGACCTGCGGCGGGCAGGCGACGATCCCAATGGTCGCGGCGATCTCGCGCGTGCAGCCGGTGGCCTATGGCGAAATCATCGCGACGGTGTCCTCGCGGTCGGTCGGTCCCGGCACGCGCAAGAACATCGACGAGTTCACGCGCACCACCGCAGCTGCGGTCGAACGAGTCGGCGGCGCGAAGAAGGGCAAGGCCATCGTCGTCATCAATCCGGCCGAACCGCCGCTGATGATGCGCGACACGGTGCATTGCCTGACCGAGTCCGAACCCGATCAGGCGGCGATCACCGCATCCATCCACAGAATGATCGCGGAGGTGCAGAAGTACGTGCCGGGCTACCGCCTCGTAAACGGGCCGGTTTTCGACGGCAATCGCGTGTCGGTCTTCCTCGAGGTCGAAGGGCTCGGCGACTACCTGCCGAAGTACGCCGGCAACCTCGACATCATGACCGCCGCCGCGGCGCGCACTGCCGAGATGTTCGCCGAGGAAATCCTCAAGGGCGAGCTCGTGCTCGTGCCCGTCGCCCCCCAACCCGTCGCAGCGTAAGGAGCCGGCCATGGATCTGCACGGCAGGAAAATCACCGTCCATGACATGACCCTGCGGGACGGCATGCATCCGAAGCGTCACCTGATGACGCTCGAACAGATGAAGACCATCGCTTGCGGGCTGGACGAGGCCGGCGTGCCGCTGATCGAGGTCACGCACGGCGACGGCCTGGGCGGCTCGTCGGTGAACTACGGCTTCCCGGCGCACACGGACGAGGAATACCTCGGCGCGGTCGTGCCGCTGATGAAGCGCGCCCGCGTGTCGGCGCTGCTGCTGCCGGGGATCGGCACCGTCGATCACCTGAAGATGGCGCACGGGCTGGGAGTGTCGACGATCCGCGTCGCGACCCACTGCACCGAGGCGGACGTCTCCGAACAGCATATCGGCATGGCGCGCAAGCTCGGGATGGATACCGTCGGCTTCCTGATGATGGCGCACATGAACAGCCCCGAAGGGCTCGTCGCGCAGGCGAAGCTGATGGAGAGCTACGGCGCGAACTGCATCTACATCACCGACTCGGCCGGCTACATGCTGCCCGACGACGTGCGCGCCCGCATCGGCGCGGTGCGCGCGGCGCTGAAGCCCGAGACCGAGCTGGGTTTCCACGGCCACCACAATCTGGCGATGGGCGTCGCGAACTCCATCGCGGCGATCGAGGCGGGGGCAAACCGCATCGATGCGGCGGCAGCGGGCCTCGGGGCCGGCGCGGGCAACACGCCGATGGAGGTGTTCGTCGCGGTGTGCGCGCGCATGGGGATAGCCACCGGCGTCGATGTGTTCCGCATCCAGGACGTCGCCGAAGACCTCGTCGTGCCCATCATGGACTTCCCGATCCGCATCGACCGTGACGCGCTCACGCTCGGCTACGCCGGCGTGTATGGCTCCTTCCTGCTGTTCGCGAAGCGCGCGGAGAAGAAGTACGGCGTGCCGGCGCGCGAGATCCTCGTCGAGATGGGGCGCCGCGGCATGGTCGGCGGGCAGGAGGACATGATCGAGGATACGGCAATGACATTGGCGAAGGCGCGGGCTGCCGCGTGATGGAGCCCTGATGTCCGCACCGTCCCCCACGACACCTGGCTGGCGCAGCCACGGGCTGCTCATGCTGTTGTCGCTGATGTATGCGGACAACTTCGTCGGGCGGCAGATCATGGCGGTGATGATCGAGCCGATCAAGCGTGAGTTCGGCGCGAGCGACACGGCGATGGGGCTCATCTCGGGCCTTGCGTTCGCCGGCGTGTATGCGCTGCTGGGCCTGCCTGCGGGACGCATCGCGGATCGCGTCTCGCGCGTGCGGATGCTCGCCGTGTCCGGGCTCATGTGGTGCGTGGCGACGGTGCTGTGCGGTCTGGCGGGCGGCTTCGGACTGCTGGTGCTGGCGCGCATGGCGGTGGCGGTGGCGGAGGCGCCGGCGACGCCGGCCTCGTTGTCCATCATCGCCGACCTCTATCCGCCGCAGCGCCGCTCGTTCGCGATCAGCTGCTTCACGGCGGCGCCGACCTTTGCCGCGATCGTCGCGCTGAGCGTGGGGGCGTGGATGGTGGGGGCGTGGGGATGGCGCAACGCTTTCATGGTGCTCGCGCTGCCGGTCCTGCCGGTGGCGGCGCTGCTTGCGTTTGCGGTGCGCGAGCCGCGGCGCGGCGTATGGGATGGCGGCCATACGGGCGCCGCGATCCCGCTGGGAATGTGGAGCACCTTGCGCGAGCTCTGGGCTTGCCGTCCCTACCGTTACCTCGTGCTCGCCAGCGCGGTGACGACGCTCGGTGCGAACGCCTACGGCATGTGGAATCCGACCTTCCTCGTGCGTTCGCACGACCTGTCGCTGCAGAACGCCGGGCTCCTCGCGGGCCTCGTCGGCGGCACCTCGGCGGGCGTCGGCATGCTCTTCAGCGGGTGGCTGACGGATCGCCTGACCCATCGCGGGCAGCGCTGGCACCTCAGGATTCCGCTGATCGGGCACAGCATCGCCTTCGTTTCGCTGGCCGCCTATCTGCTGTGGCCGCACGCGACCTTGCTGCAGGCCGGTTCGGTTGCCGTGCCCACCGCCATGCTGTGGTGCGGGCTGAACGGCTTCTTTTCCGTGTGGTGGGTCGCGCCCTCGTACAGCTTCATCACCCATCTGGTCGCGCCCGGCCAGCGCGCGGTGGCGCTCGCCGCCCTGACGATCCTCACCACCTTGCTCGGTGTCGGCGTGGGGCCACTGCTGATCGGCGCGTTCAGCGACGGGCTGCAGCCCTGGTTCGGCGCGGAGTCGCTGCGCTACGCGTTGCTGTTCGTGTGTGCGACGACGCTTGTCGCAATGTTCGCGATCAGGCGCGTGGGCGGCCTGCTCGGGGGGCAGCCGCAAGCCGGTCTCGCGGTGTCGGGTTCCACCCCATGAGCGGCGTGGTGCAAGTCACGCCGCAGACGTCGTTCGAAGGGGGCCTGCGGGCCCTCTTTGCATTGCTGAGAACCCCGCGCTGCGCGGCGTTTCCGGCGTCGTCCGCATTTGATCCGCCATCGGCCGTAAATGACTCGCTGCCATCCCTGACGGGTAAAGCGGGATCGATAGACTGGAATTGGCATGGGGTGAAGTTCGCCCCGCACATCCGAACTCGTCACAAGGACTCCCGATGAGCCGCGCCCTCGACGATGTCGTCGTTCTCGATCTGACCCGGCAGTTCTGCGCCTCGCTGTCTGCCGCCTTCCTCGCCGACTTCGGGGCGCGTGTGATCCGCCTCGACCTGCCGCCCCTGCGCGCGCCCACCGACGGACGCTGGAACCACGAGGCGGACCTGATCCACCGCAACAAGGAGAGCGTCGCGCTCGATCCCGCCACCAAGCGGGGGGCGGCGCTCCTGCACCAGCTCGTGGCCAAGGCCGACGTCATCGTTACCGACTGGCAGCGTGACGAACTGGCGGCGCTGGGGATCGACTACGCAGGCGCGTCTGCGCTGCGCCCCGACATCGTCTTCGGGCGCATCTCCGGTTTCGGCCCGCAGGGGCCGGATGCCGACCTGCCGCCGATCGACGAGCTCGCGGCCGCGCGCACAGGGATGATGCCGATCCTGCCGCAGCCCGGGCAGCCGCCGATCCATACCGGCGCGGGAGCGATGCACGCGACGGTGATGCTGGCCTTCGGCGTCGTCACCGCGCTGCTGCATCGGCAGGGCTCCGGCGAGGGGCAGGAGGTCGACGTGTCGCTGTTCGGCGCCAACATGTACGGCGCGGCGCTCGACATCCAGGCTTTCCTCGCGATCGGTGAAGGGGAGCGCTTCCTCAATCCGATCTCCCGCATGGACGTCTCCAACCCCATGTCCGGCTCGCTCTATCCGAGCGCCGACGGGCGCTGGGTGACGCTCACGATGCCGGATACCGACCGCTGGTGGCCGGTGTTTTCCGCGGCGGTCGGAATCGCCGCCGACGATCCGCGCTTCGACACGCACGACAAGCGCACCGAGACGAACCGCCTCGAATTGATCCGCGAACTCGAAGCCGCCTTAGGGGAGCAGCCCGGCAGCCACTGGCGCCAGGTGTTCCAGGAAAAGCAGATGTCGGCGGACGTCATCGAACGCTTCGACTACCCGGCGAACGATCCGCAGGTGCTCGCCAACCGCTACATCCTCGAACTCGACCACCCGAGCTTCGGGCCGGTGAAGAGCCTCGGCTTCCCGATCTTCATGAGCGACAGCCCGGCGCGCCTCGACCGCCTTGCGCCCTGCGTCGGCCAGCACGGCAGCCAAGTGCTCGCCGACCTGCTCGGCTACACGGAAGAGGCCATCCAACAACTGCGCGCGGACCGCGTGCTCGTCTGACGTACAGCAAACGGGAACGGAGAACGCTCGTGGCTAAAGCATTGGAAGGAATCCGGGTCATCGACCTCACCGTGTGGTTCCAGGGGCCGGTGTCGGCGCAGTATCTGGCCGATTTCGGGGCCGAGGTCATAAAGGTCGAGCGACCGCAGGGCGGCGACCAGGGGCGCGGGGTGCGCTCGATCAAGTCGCTGCCGGTGGGCGACTGGAACCAGTATTTCCTGGTCATCAACCGCAACAAGAAGAGCATGGCGATCGACCTCAAGACCGAGGGCGGGCGCCAGATCCTCTATAGGCTCGTCGAAAAGTCGGACGTGTTCCTGTCCAATCTCGCGCCGGAAATGCTGGAGAGCTGGGGGCTGTCGTACGAGAAGCTCTCCGCGCTCAACCCGGCGCTGGTCTATGCGACCAATACCGGTTACGGCCGCTTCGGCGGCGTGTCGAAGCCGTCCTTCGACATGACGGTGCAGGCGCTGACCGGCGCGATGGCGCGTCTGGGCGAGCCCGGCGAGCCGCCGGTGTACCTCGGCATGGGCTCGGGCGACGCCTACGGCGGGATCATGTCCGCGCTGGGCATCGCGCTGGCGCTCTACCAGCGCCGTCGCACCGGACGCGGCCAGTACCTGGATGCGTCGCTGTACGGCGCGCAGCTCTTCCTCGCCGCACCGCACCTGCAATCCTTCCTCGCCGGCAAGCAGGACGCGGCCCTGCAGCACTCCCGCAAAGCGGTCGAGAACCCGCTGTGGAACGTGTATCCGACGCGCGGGAAATGGGTCTTTCTGTGCGAACCGAACGAGGACGCGCGCTTCGCCGCGCTGTGTCGCGCCCTCGATGCGCCTTCCCTGCACGCCGATCCGCGCTTCGCGACCGGCACATTGCGGGCTGATCACAACGAGGCCCTGATCGCGGCCATCGAGGCGCTGACGCTGCGGCACGACCATCAGGCGCTGATGCGGGCCTTCGTCGCCGAAGCGGTCGTCGCGAGTCCGGTCAACAACCTCGCCGACGTCGTGCGTGACGAGCAGGCCTGGCGCAACAACTACTTCATGAAGGCGTACTGCGAGGAAGTGCAGCGCGAGGTCGACGTGCGCGGGCTGCCCGTGACGCTGTCGAAGACGCCCGGCGAGATCCACTGCCTCGGCCCGCAGCTCGGGCAGGACACCGAGCTGCTGCTGATGGACCTGCTCGGCTACGAGTGGGATGAGATCGAAACCCTGAAAGCGCAGCGCGCGATTCCTTGACTGCCGAGCGCGCATCCGGAGACAAATCGATGAAGAACGAAAACGTGCCAACCGCGTGGAGCGCGTGGCGTGTCGTGGAGGGCGAGGGGCTCGATGACTTCGCCGAGATCCTCTACGAGAAGAAGATGCATGGCGAGCTGGGCGGGGGCATTGCGCGCATCACGCTGAACAAGCCCGACAAGATGAACACGCTGACGCTCGCGACCGTCGATGAGATGTTCCGCGCCTTCTACGACGCGAACCACGACCCCGCGATCGGCGTGATCGTGATCGCCGGCAAGGGCAAGCATTTCGGCGCGGGCGGGGATGTCGAGTGGGAGCGCTGGGGGCTGCGCGAGGCCTTCTACAACCGCTATCCGCACAACCGGCTGATGCGCCTGTCGCGCAAGCCGATCATCGCGCAGGTGCAGGGCTACTGCATCGCCGGCCACAACCACATGGCCTACTGCTGCGACTTCACGATTGCCGCCGACAACGCCATCTTCGGGCAGGCCGGCCCGCGCGTCTCGTCCCCGGCGGACGGCTTCTTCGTGCCGTATCTGACCAAGGTCGTGGGCGCCAAGAAGGCGCGCGAGATGTGGATGCTGTGCCGCAAGTACAAGGCGCCCGAGGCGCTGCAGATGGGGCTGATCAATACGGTCGTGCCGCTCGACGAGCTGGAGGCCGAGGTCGATCGCTGGTGCGAGGAAATGCTGGCCGTGAGCCCCGGCTGCCTCGAAGTGCTCAAGGCTTCCTTCGACCAGGAAATGGACGGCTACAAGGAGTCCTGCGTCACCTCCGCAGCGATGTATCCAGACTGGTTCGACATGCCCGAAGGCAAGGAGGGCGGGGCGGCTTTTCTCGCCAAGCGCAAGGCGCGCTTCTGGGACATCCGGCAGCGCGAGGCCGAGGCCCGGCAGGCGCTGCTCGCGAATTACGAGGCGGATTGCGAGGCGCAGCACGCGCCCGCGGGCAAATAGGAGAGCCGGCGAATGTTCAAGGACAAGGCCTGCATCGTCGGCATCGGCGAAACTCCTTTCTGCCGCAAGCCCGGCTCCGGACTCAGCGAGATGGGCATCCAGCTGAAGGCGGCGGTGGCCGCGCTGGAAGACGCCGGGCTCAAGGCAGCGCAGATCGACGGCATCCTGCCCTTCCCGAACGTCGGCAAGGCGGAGGCCTTCGCCGCGAGCCTGGGCTGCGAGAACCTGCGTTTCGCGGCGACGCTGCACATGGGCGGCGCGGCACCGGTCGGCTCTTTGCGCATGGCGGCGATGGCGGTCACGAGCGGCGCGGCCGACTACGTGATGGTGCCGGGCGGCTGGAACGGCTACTCCGGCGCGCGGGTGCGCGAGACGGCGGCGAACGACGTCAATTCCATCCCCGGCGGCGAGATCGCGCGCGACTTCTATATGCCCTTCGGCCTCACAGCGCCGCCGCAGTGGTACGCCCTGATGGCGCGCCGGCACATGCACGAATACGGCACCACTGCCGAGCAGTTCGGTGCAGTGGCACTGGCGATGCGCAAGCACGCGCAGCTCAACCCCGCCGCGTTGATGCACGGCAAGCCGCTGACGATGGCCGGTTACCTCGCGTCGCCGTACATCGCTTCGCCCTACCGGCTGCTCGACTGCTGCGTTGAAACCGACGGCGCGGCAGCCTTCATCGTCACCACCGTCGAGCGCGCGCGCGACTTGCGGCAGAAACCCGTCTACATCATGGGTGCCGCCGCCGGCCAGCCATATCCCGCCGACGAGATCACCAACCGTGCGGACTTCCACCGCACCGGGCTCACCAATGCCGCTCCGGAAGCCTTCCGCATGGCCGGCGTGACCCCTGCCGATGCCGATTTCGCACAGATTTACGACTGCTTCACCTTCGAGGTGATCCAGCAGCTCGAGGAAGCCGGCTTCTGCAAGCGCGGCGAAGGCGGTGCCTTCGTCGAGAACGGCGGCATCGAGCTGGGCGGGCGTCTTCCGGTGAATACGCACGGCGGGCTGCTCTCGCAGGCCCATGTACTTGGCATCTCGCACGTCGTCGAGGCGGTGCGCCAGCTGCGCGGCGAGGCCGGCGCACGGCAGGTGGCGGATGCCGAAATCGGCGTCGTCACCGGCTGGGGCGATTTCGGCGACGGCAGCATCGCCGTCCTGCGCCGCTGAAGAATCCCTGGAGAAGCGCCATGAGCGAACACGCAACGCCCTACGACAAGCCGGTGCCCGCCCTCACGGGCCTGCACGGCGAGTTCTACGCCTGGTGCCGCGACCGCGAGCTGCGCTTCCAGCGCTGCAAAGGCTGCGGGCGCCATCGGCACGTGCCGCGCGACATCTGCGCGCATTGCAGCTCGATGGAATGGGAATGGGCCCGTTCCAGCGGGCGCGGCACGGTGTTTACCTGGACGGAGGTCGTGCGCGCGCTGCATCCAGCCTTCGTCACCGCGACCCCGTACGCGCCAGTCGTCGTCGAGATGGAGGAGGGCGTGCGCCTGCTGTCGTGCGTCGTCGATTGCACGCCCGATGAGTTGCAGATCGGGATGCCCGTCGAGGTCGATTTCCAGAAAGTCAGCGACGCGTTGACCTTGCCCGTATTTCGCCGTGCAGCCCGGTAGGGCGGAAAAGCCGAAGGCGCCTTCCGCCGCATGTACCGATCCCAGTCACATTCGGCGGAAGGCGCTGCGCTTTTCCGCCCTACGCAAGACGTTTTCATTGGATAACGCAGTCAACGTGAGGACAAAGTCATGGGCCTGAACCTGCCCGCGAGCCTGAGCTACGAGAAGCGTGGCCGTATCGCGATCATCACAATGAACCGCCCGGAGGCGATGAACTCGCTGACGAAGGAGATGCTGATTGGCCTGGAGGCGGCCTTCGAGGATTACAACAACGATCCCGAATTGCGCTGCGCGATCTTCACCGCCTCCGGCGACCGCGCCTTCTGCACCGGGCTCGACCTGAAGGTGGCGCTTCCGGCGCTCAATGAGGGTGATGCGCTGGGTTACGAAGACCCGGCGAAGCGCCCGTTCCAGAACGTCTACAAACCGATCATCACCGCGGTGAACGGCGTGTGCGTGGCGGGCGGGCTGGAATTCCTGCTCGGCACCGACATCCGCATTGCCGCCGAGCACGCCAAGTTCGGCCTCGCCGAAGTGCGCTGGGCGGTCGTGCCGGCGGGCGGCTCGCACGTGCGCCTGCCGCAGCAGATCCCGTGGGCGCTCGCGATGGAAATGCTCCTCACCGGCAACACCATCGACGCGCAGCGCGCCTACGACATCGGCCTGATCAACAAGGTCGTGCCCGCCGAACGCCTGCTCGACGAGGCGCTGGCCTACGCCGAACGCATCTGCGAGAACGGCCCGCTCGCAGTGCGCACCGCGAAGGAAATCGCGATGCGTGCGCTCAACAACGAACCGGCCTTCGTGCTCGAAAAGACCATGTCCGCGCGCGTCTTCGCGTCAGAGGACGCGCGCGAAGGCCCCCGCGCCTTCGCAGCCAAGAGCAAGCCGGAATACGTCGGCCGCTGACACCCTCAAACACCGCCACGAACCACGGGAAGGAGACCGCAGCATGAGCAAGGATTACTTCGTCGCAATGACCGAGTTTCACTTCATGAACCTGCAGACCATGAGTGAGATCGGCTACTACCCGGGCATGCAGCAGTTCCACGACAGCGTGAACGGCGTGCTGCGTGCCTGGGCCGGCCGCGACCTCGACAGCGAATGGCCGCAGCCGATCGCGAGCGAGCTGATCAAGTACATGGACAAGACCAGCGTCGACGTTGCGTTCTGCCTGCGCGAGCCGATGATGGACATCACGGGCGGCACTGTGTCGATGTCGACCAACGGTTTCATGCTGCAGCAGATCGAGCCCTATCCGGAGCGCATGTACCTGGAGGCCAACGTCGGCCCGGTCATCAAGCGCGGTATCAAGCATGCGAACTGGGAACTCGAATACCTCGTGAAGGAGCGTGGCGCCAAGCTGTGCAAGCTCTACACGCCCGAGGACGACGGCCCGCTCAACGACAAGCGCCTGTGGCCCTTCTACGAGAAGGCCGTGGAACTGGGTGTGCCGCTGACCGTGCATACCGGCATGAGCTACGTGTGCCCGCAGCCGAGCAACCATTGCCATCCGTCCCAGCTCGACGACGTGATGCTCGACTTCCCCGATCTGAAGATCATCGCCTACCACGCCGGCTGGCCGCATTCTGAGGAACTGATCGGCCTGTGCGGCAAGCACAAGAACCTCTACCTGAGCCTGTCGGGCATCATCGGCTGGTTCCAGCGCGCGCCGTACCGCGGCTATCACACCATCGGCACCGCATTGCAGTGGATGACGTCCGAGAAGATCGTGCTGGGCTTCGACCTGCCTTTCGACGACCTCGGCCGCGTCACCGACTACATCAAGAACCTCGACATGCCCGAGGAACTGCAGGAGAAGTGGGGCTACGCGCAGGTCACCGAGCAGGACAAGGCCAACATCCTGGGTCTCAACCTTGCGCGCCTGACCGGTATCGAGCCGACCAAACGCGCGCCGTTGCGCTGATCGGTTCATGGAAAAAGTCATCTATGCCCTGTGGCGCGGCGAAGGCACCGACAAGGCCGCCTTCGCCGCGCGCCTGCACGGCGAACTCGTGCCCCGCCTCGTTGCGCTGGGCGTACTCGGCGCCCAGCTGAACGTTGCCGACGAACACGCTGCGGATGCCGCACCGACGGTGCAGGCACTGCCGGTGCCGATGGACGCATTCGTCTCGGTGTGGGTGGATTCGGCCAACGCCGCGCTGCGCAAGCCGGTCGACGATGCCGTTGCGGCCGCGTGCGAGCGCTACGCCGCCTGGCTCGTGACCGAGTCGCGCCCGATCCGTAACACGCGCTTCCTGCCCGCGCCCGGCGAGCGCACGGCCGGCTTTGCGCAGGTGGCCCTGTTCCGGCGCCCGCCGCGCATCGAGCGCGAAGCCTGGCTCGACGTGTGGCTCGGATCGCACACGCAGGTCGCCATCGACACGCAGGACACCTTCCTCTACGTGCAGAACGTGGTCACGCGGGCGCTCACGCCCGACGCGCCGCAGTACGACGCGATCGTCGAGGAGGGCTTCCCGCCGGAGGCGATCGGCAACATCCGGGCCTTCTACGACGCCGTGGGCGACGAGGAAAAATTCCGTCGGAACGTCGTGGCAATGCGCGAGAGCTGCGCGCGCTTCATCGACATGGACAAGATCGACGTCGTGCAGACCAGCCAGTACGTGCTTATGCCCCCGCGCGGCGGCGTTGGGTAGCAGGGGAATGGATTGACCGGGGACCGGCTCGTCGCGGTCCTGCGCGCCGCGCACATGACGCATCTGATCGATTTCATGGTCATGATGCCGCTGGGCGCGCACTTCATCGGTGCCTTCGGCGCGACGCCGGCCGATCTGGGCCGGCTCGTGCTGGCCTACACGGCGAGCGCGGCTGTCGCGGGCGTGCTCGTCAGTACCGTCATCGACCGCTTCGACCGTGGACGAGTGCTGTGCGCCGTGTATGCGGCCTTCGTGCTGTCCTTGCTCGTGACGGCGACCGCCGGCAGCCTTGACGAACTGGTCCGCGCACGGGTCTTCGCAGGCATGAGCGGCGGCGTGCTCTCGGCGCTGATCCAGTCCCTCGTCGCCGAGGTCGCCGTACCCGGTCAGCGGGCCGGGGCCATCGGACGCGTCATGAGCGGGCACGCGCTGTCAGCGGTGATCGGGCTGCCCGCGGGGCTCTGGGTGGCTGCCGCGCTGGGCTGGCAGGGGCCTTTCGTCGCGGTCGCGCTGATCTCGGTGGGCGTGTTCGTGGGTCTCATACGCCACCTGCCACCCGTGCCGTCACGGCGGCTCCAACCTGCGTCGGATACCCCGGCCCGGGCCTCGTTCCGGGAGCTTCTGGGCGGCCGTGCGCTGGGCGGCTTTCTCCTGACCTTCCTCGTGACCTCGTCCTGCTACGCGGTGATCGCCTACATCGCGCCTTACTGGGTGAAGAACGTCGGGATCGCCGAGACGCAGCTGCCGTGGATCTATCTGCTGGCCGGCGCGATCAGTTTCTTCACGACGCCCTTCGCGGGACGGCTCGCCGACCGCCACGGCCGCTTTCCGGTGTTCGCGGCGACCAGCGCGCTGTCCGCGATCGGGATCGTGCTCGCCACGCACGCCCCGGTGCTGCCGATCGCCGGCGCGCTCGTGGTGAGCAGCCTCTTCTTCGTCTCCGTGTATGCGCGCTGGACGCCGACGGTGGCGATCCTCGCCGACCTTCCGTCCCCCCCGGTGCGGGGCGCGTTCATGATGCTCAACGGCGTCACGACCCAGTTCGGCATGGGGGTGGGCGCGATGTTCAGCGGCGCCGTGATCGGCATCGGGGCGGACGGACAGCTCGACGGATTCGGCCTGGTCGGCATCGTCGCGACACTGCTGTCGCTGGCCGGGATCGCGCTCGCCCGACGTCTCACCCGCAGCGCCTGAATCCTCGCCGTTCGCTGTCCGCAAATGAGACGCGATCGGCCGGATCCGAAGCCCTGCCGGCGCAAGCGCCGCACGATGCCTCTCTACACTGGACTGCGGATCGTCTACCGAAGGAATTGCAGCAATGTCCACGCAAAATCGCGAAACCATGGTGAAGCCGGACTTCATGTCCGACGAAGAATGGCAGGCCATCAAGGACGCCACGGCGTCGCTCGAGCGCATCCGCGGCGATGCGAAGGCCGATGTCCAGCGCTACCTCGCGAACCCGGACGGTTGGGCCTCGGGCAAGGGCTCACCGTCGGGCTTCCCGACCCTGCTGCTCACGGTTCTCGGCCGGAAGTCGGGCGAGCCGCGCACCACCCCGCTGGTTTTCCTGCAGAACGGCAAGGATGTGGTCGTCGTCGCCTCGCTTGCCGGGTATGACGAGCCGCCCGCCTGGTACCTCAACGCCACGGCCAACCCCAACTGCTGGGTGCAACTCGACCGCAACAAGTCCACCGCCGTCGCCCGCGACGCCACCGACGAGGAACGCAAGGCGCTGTGGCCGCGCCTCACTGCGCTGTTCCCGCCCTGGGGCTTCTTCCAGCAGCAGACCGACCGCCCCTTCGGCATCGTGATCATCTCGCCGACCGGCGCCGCCTGACGCGCCTCGCCGGTCGCACCCGCCGGCTTCGTGTCCTGTCGCTTTCCAGTGGAGACGCTCGCCATGAGCACCGTGAACTTCGAACACCTCTTCTCGCCGCTGCAGGTCGGTCCGATGCGCGTGCCCAACCGCATCTGCGAGACGACCAATACGATCAATTCCTCGCGCGCACCCGGGCTCATCGACGAGCACTTCATCGCCCACCACGGCGCGAAGGCCAAGGGGGGCACGGGGTGGATCGGCAGCGAGACCTGGTTGCTCAATGTGCCGCTGCCGCCGGGGGCGCCCGACGAGATCTCGCTGAAGGGCGGCTTCGGCTGTCGCTTCGCGGCGTACCAGAACCCGGCCTTCCTCGAAGGCTGGAAGAGATTCGTCGACGAAGTGCATGGACATGGGGCGGTCGTCGTCGTGCAGCTCACGCACCTCAACGCGCTCTGGTCGCCGTCGCCGGTGCCGGTCGTCGGGGCGCAGGACTACACGCCGCACGTGCTCGGCGAAGCCGAGATCGAGTTCCTGCTCGACGGGTATGCCGATGCCGCCGCGGCGGCGAAGGCGAGCGGGGCGGATGCGGTGGAGATCCACTGCGCGCACGAGACGGTCGGCTACAGCTTCCTGTCCCCGGTCACCAATCGCCGCACCGACAGATGGGGCGGCGGGCCGGCCGAGCGCATCCGCTTCGTCGTCGAGGCCCTCAGGCGCGTACGCGAGCGCGTCGGTTCCACGATGGCGGTCGGCATCCGCGTGAACGGGCAGGAGTCCCGCGAAGGCGGCTACGACAACATGCAGCTCCGGGAGATGCTGTACCACATCGGCGAGACTGGGCTGCTCGACTTCGTCGACCTCGACGTCGGCCACTGCTGGGGCGCTCCGTCCTACGTGCCGTCGTCCTACCACCCGCATGCGGAGTACCGCGAGTTCGGCAAGGCGGCGCGTGCCGACCTCGCCGATCTGGATCCGAAGATCGCCGTGCTCTTCACCGGGCGCATCAACGACCCTGTGCTCGCCGAGGAGCTCATCAAGGGCGGCTTTTGCGACCTCGTCGGCATGGTGCGCGCCGGCATCGCGGATCCCGAGTTCGCCATCAAGGCGAAGGAGGGCCGGCTCGGCGAGATCCGCCGCTGCATCGGCTGCACGCGCTGCATCGACGAAGCCTCCGAGCCTGCGTACATCCCCTATACGCCCACATGTTCGATCAACCCGATGATCGGCAACGAGCTGCAGTGGGAAGCCGAATTCCGTCCTGCCGACAAGCCCGGCCACGTCGTCGTCGTGGGGGGCGGTGCCGCCGGCTGCGAGGCCGCGCGCATCGCCGCGCTGCGCGGCCACAGGGTGACGATGCTGGAGCAGGGCAAACGCCTCGGCGGCCAGCTCCTTCTCGCCGCGAAGGCGCCGGGGCGGGACTCGTTCGAGGATCAGGTCTACTTTGAGGAAAACGCACTCGCGCGCCTCGGTGTCGACGTGCGCCTCGAAACCGCCGCGGATCTAGCCGCGATCAAGGCCCTCGATCCCGATGCCGTCGTGATCGCCACCGGCTCGCTGCCGCGCGTGCCGACCGAGGTGCCGGGAATCGACCTGCCCCACGTCGTGCAGGGCTGGGACGTGCTGCGCGGGCGCGCGAAGACGGGGCAGCGCGTCGCGATCGTCTCCCAGGAAGACTACTACCAGACCCCCTGCGTCGCGGAACACCTCGCCGAGCAGGGCAAGTCGGTCGAGATCTTCCACAAGTCCGTGCACCTCGCCACCGAAGTCGCGCGCTACTCCATCGGCATGGTGCTGAAGCGCATGGAGCGCTGCGGCGTGAAGGTTCATCCGAACCTGATCCTGCGCGGCATCACCGCTGAGGCGCTGGAGTTCGTCTCCAGCTGGGGCGACCAGACTTACCGGATCGACGGCTTCGATTCCGTGGTACTGATGTACGGCTCCGTGCAGCAGCCTCAACTCTACGACGCCCTCAAGGCGGATGGCAGCATCCCGCAGGTGTTCATCGCCGGCGGCGCCTGGGTGCCGCGGCGGCTGGCCGAGGCGACCCGGCATGGGGCGGCGGTGGGGATGATGGTCTAGTCCCTTGCGCCGGCCAGCATGAACGCGCCGATCCGTTGCCCGTCAGGGCAAGGATCGGCGCACAATCATTTCGCCACGGGCGCCTGTCCGCTCAGCACTTCGGTGCTGCGGAGGTGTGAAGGTCCACCTCACTCGCCAGCGTATGGTCGGAACATATCGCCCGACACAGTGGGGCGCACATAGCAGCCGGTGTAACGTCCGGCCGCCCGTGGCCCTTTCGTTGGGTCGCTCGAATCCGTTCAGGTCGGCTTTCTGACCTTCCGTTCCTCGCGGCGGCGGGTCATGTCCGCGACGTCTGCGACCAGACCCTCGCCGATCAGCGCATCGACATCCCCCTTCGCGTAACCCAGCTCACCAAGAATCTCCCGCGTGTGTTCGCCCTGCATGGGAGGGTGGCGCGTGACTTCGCAGGGGGTGCCGTAGAAGCGGATCGGAATGCCGGTGACGTCCAGGCGGCCGAGGACCGGGTGCTCGACGGGGACGATCATGCGGTTGTGCAGGATCTGGGGATCCTTGACGACGTCTTCGACCTCGTTGATCGGCGCGGTGAGGACGTCGGCCGCGACGAGCTTGTCGACGAGTTCCGCGCGATCGTACTGGCGGGTGCGTTCGGCCATGACGATGTCGAGCTCGTCTTCGTTCGCGAGGCGCGCGTGGATGTCTTGGAAGCGCGGGTCGGTGTCCCAGTCGGTTTCCAGGGCACGGCAGACCTTGGCGAAGAACTTCTCGCCCGGCGTGGTGATGACGACGTGCTTGCCGTCCTTCGTGGGATAAACGCCGGAGGGCGCGAAGTAGAGGCTGCGGTTGCCGGTGCGCTTGGGGCGGTCGCCGGTGGTGAGCCAGGTGCCGATGGAGCTCGCCTGCGCGTGCATCAGGGCGTCGAGGAGCGAGACCTCGATGCGTTGGCCTTCACCGGTGAGGTCGCGCGCGCGCAGCGCGGCCAGCGCCGCGTTGCTGACGAGGAGCGAGGTCATGACGTCAACGGCCGGGAAGCCGGTGCGTACGGGCGCACCATCGGGGTCGCCGTTGAGTGTGAGCACACCCGTGTAGCCCTGGGCGAGGAAGTCGATGCCGGGGCGGCCGGCGTAGGGGCCGTCGGCGCCGAAGGCGGTGACGCGGATCCAGATGATGTCCGGCCTGTGCTTCTTCACCTGCTCGTAGTCCAGGCCGAGCTTCGACAGCGCCGGTTCGCGGATGTTGGTGACGAGGATGTCGGCGGTGGCGGCGAGGCGGGCGAAGATTTCCAGCGCTTCTTCCCGCTGCAGATCGAGCACGAGGTCGCGCTTGCTGCGGTTCAGACTCAGGTAGGGGCCGCGTTCCTCGCCGCGCTTGGGGCCGAGGTGGCGGCTTTCGTCGCCGTAGTGGGACTCGATCTTGATCACGTCGGCGCCCATGTCCCCGAGCAGCGTGGCGCCGTAGGGGCCGGCGAGCATGGTCGAGAGGTCGAGGACGCGCAGGCCGGCGAGGGGGCCGTTGCTAAGGTCGGGGCGGGACATTCGGTAGGGTTTCCTGTCAGGCTTTGTCGTGCAGCAGTTGCCACAGCCGGCGCGGCGAGGCGGGGGTTTCCCGGCATTCGAGGCCGAGCGGTGCCAAGGCATCGTTGATCGCGCACAGCAGTGCCGCGGGAGTCGTGTGAATCGCGCCTTCGCCGCAGCCCTTGGCGCCCAGCGGCGCGATCGGGGAGGGGGTGACGATGTGATCCTTCACGGTCATCGGCACCTCGTGGATGGTCGGCATGAGGTAGTCGACGAAGGTGCTCACCAGCGGCTGGCATTGCGGGTCGTAGACGTATTCCTCGTACAGCGCGGCGCCCACGCCCTGCGCGACGCCGCCCTGCAACTGGCCTTCGACGTTCGCGGGGTTGAGGCGGGTGCCGCAGTCATCGACGATGTAGTAGCCGAGGATTTTGACCTGCCCGGTATCGCGGTCGATTTCGACCTGGACGACGTGCGTGGCCGCGGCGGCGGTGAGATAGCTGCGGCAACGCCCTTGGTCGTCGGGTTGGTTGCGGTTCGGCGAGACCCACACGAAGGTGGCCTCCGGGCAGGGCTCGACACCGAGCGGAAGCAGGTCGCTGCGTGAAAGCATGAGGCCCGCGACTTCCGCGATGGACATGCCGTGCGAAGGTGCGCCCTTCATCTGCAGGCGCCCATCGAGCAGTTCGATCTGTTCGGGCTCGGTCTGCATCACGTGGGCGACGACGCGGCAGAAAGTCTGGCGAAGCTTTTCGCAGGCGCCCAGGATCGCGCCGGTCACGGCGACACCGAGGCGGCTGCCGCCCTGACCGAAGTGGGGCAGGGCGACGTCGGTGGAGGCGGTAGTGACCTTGACGGTGTTCATGTCGACGCCGAGGTAGTCCGCGACGACCTGCGCGGCGATGGTGAATTGCCCTTGGCCCTGCAGGTTGAAGCCGACCGCGACGGTGACGCTGCCGAAGACATCGACGGCGACCTTGACGCCTTCGGGCACGCCGACTCCGGGCACGCCGACTGTGGCATAGGCGTTCCAGTCGAACACGCCCGGCTCGACGGTGCTCACCACCCCGATGCCGACCAAGCGGCCCTCGGCGCGAGCCTTCGTCTGCGCTTCGCGCAGCCCCTTGTAGTCCGCGAGTTCGAGGACGCGATCGAGCACTGCGGCGTAGTTGCCGCTGTCGTATTCGTTGCCGCTCGGCACCGTGTAGGGGAACTGCTCGGGGCGGATATAGTTGCGCCGGCGCAGTTCGGCCGGGTCGAGCGTGAGTTCGCGCGCGGCGACGTCCATCAGCGATTCGAGGACGAGGTTGTGCGGCGGCGGGCCGTAGCCCCGATAGGGGTAGGTCGGCGCCCGGTTGGTGGCGACGAGCGTGAGGTCGTAGAAGGCCGCCTCGATGCGATAGTTGCCGGTGAAGGCCGCGAGCGGCTTGGCGGCCGAGATGGTGCCGTAGCCTTCGGCGCCCGCGCCCTGGTCGTCGACGAGGCGCACCTTGAAGCCGGTGACGGTGCCGTCGGCCTTGAGCGCGAGAGACGCGTCGTAGTAGCGGTCCCAGGACTGCCCGCCGCCGGCGAGCAAGTATTCCATGCGGTCTTCGATGTATTTGACGGGACGTCCGTCGCTCTTGCGCGACAGCAGCGCCGCGATGTCGGTGCCGCGCGGCCCGCCCTTGCCGCCGAAGCCGCCCCCCTGGGCGTGGCTGATGATCTTGACCTTGTTGGCTGGCAGACGCAGCGACGCGGCACGGCCGATCCCCATGAAGCGCGGGGTCTGGTAGGCACCGCGGCAGGTGAGGCTGTTGTCCGCGAGGTCCCACTGGCAGATGCAGCCGAAGGTCTCGGTGGGGTTGGCGCCGACGCGGTTCCAGCGGAATTGGCGCGTGACGATGCGGTCGGCCTCGGCGAACACGCGATCGACCTCGCCCCAGGTGTAGGTCCGGCTCTGGATGACGTTGGTGCCGCGACTCTCGAACACGAGGGGCGCGCCGGGGGCCATCGCCTCGTCCGGATTGGCGACGGGCGCCAGCAGTTCGTACTCGACCTGGATCAGTTCGAGCGCATCTTCCGCGATATAACGGCTGGTGGCGGCCACGGCGACGACGGGTTCGCCGACGAATCGGACCTTGCCGACCGCCAGGCAATAGTTGCCCCATCCTTCCGGTGCCGTGAAACAGGGGTCGCACCAGCGCTCGACGTCCTCGCCGGTCAGCACCGCCTCGACGCCGGGCAGCTCCAGCGCTGCGCTGACGTCGATGCCGGTGATGCGCGCGTGCGGATGCGGGCTGCGCAGGATCGCGCAGTGAAGCATGCCGGGCAGGGACAGGTTGTCGATGAACTCGACGGTGCCGGAGACGAGCGCGGGGTCTTCGATGCGGTTGACGGCCTTGCCGATGAATCGCGTGGCGCTGGTCGGCAGCTGATCGGTACGGGTGGGAATGTCGATCGCCATGAGAGGAAGTCCGTGAGCCGCGTCAGGCGGCGGAGGCGGTGTTGATCCGGCTGGCGGCGAGACGCACCGAATCGAGAATGCTCTGGTAGCCGGTGCAGCGGCACAGGTTGCCGCCGAGGGCTTCCTTGATCTCGTCGTCCGTCGGGTTGGGGTTCTCGCCGAGCAGTTCGAGGGTGGTCATGATGAAGCCGGGGGTGCAGAAGCCGCATTGCAGGCCATGGGCATCGACAAAGGCTTGCTGGATGGGATGCAGTTGCCCGGTCTCGCGCTTGCGCAGCCCTTCGACGGTCGTGATGCTGGCGCCGTCGGCCTGCACGGCGAGGGTGAGGCACGCGCGCGCGGAACTGCCATCGATGAGGATCGTGCACGCACCGCAGATGCCGTGCTCGCAGCCGACGTGCGTGCCGCCCAGATGCAACTCGTGACGGATGAAGTCGGCGAGCGTGAGGCGGGGTTCGACCTCGCGTTCGTAGGCCTTGCCGTTGACGGTGAGGCGGATGGTTTGCCGGGTGCTCATGGTGAACCTCGTGCCGGGAGTGAGAGAGCTTCAGTGCGCGCGCGCGGCCGCTTCGGCGAGCGCGCGCTCGAGCAGGGTGCCGACCAGGTGGCGTCGGTATTCGGCCGAAGCGTGGATGCAACTCATCGGATCGGCGAGCGAGGCTGCGGCGATGGCCCCCGCCCGGGCGAAGCTTTCGCCGTTCGGGGCGGCGCCGCGCAGCGCCTCTTCGGCTTCGCCTAGGCGCACGGCCGTCGCGTCGATGCCGAATGCGGCAATGCGCGCGTCGGTACAGCGGCCGGCTTCGATGCGCAGCGTCAGGGCAATGCCCGCCAGCGCGAGATCGCCGCTACGGCGCGTAATCTCCTGGATGGCCCAGCCCGTTCCTGCTGGCAACACCGGCATGCGGACCTCGGTGAGGATCTCGCCCGGTTCGAGCGCGGTGGTCATGTAGGTGACGAAGAACTCGGCGGCCGGGATTACGCGCTCGCCGTCGGGGCCGGTGGCGACCATTTCCATGTCGAGCACCAGCGCGACCGCGGGGTATTCGGAAGCCGGGTCGGCGTGTGCAAACGAGCCGCCGACGGAGCCGCGGTTGCGGATCTGCTGGTGCCCCACGAGTCGCGTGGCTGCGTGGAAAAGCGGCTGGCGTTCGCGCACCAGTTCCGAGAGTTCTGCGGCACGCTTGCTCGCCATCGCGCCGATCGCGATATGGCCATCTTGCAGACGGATGTGGTCGAGCCCGGGGACGCGGCGGAGGTCGACCAGGGCATCGGGTCGCGCGACGCGCATCGCCAGCATCGGCATGAGGCTCTGGCCGCCGGCGAGGATCTTCGCGTCGCAGCCCTCGTCTTCGAGACGTGCGAGGAGCGTGACGGCGTCGGCGATGGACGTCGGGGCGTGGTATTCGAACGGGGCCGGTTTCATGGCGCGGACCTCGGTGCGGGTCTGGGGGATCGGTCGGGATGACTGTATGCGGGTGGGGAGGTACCCGCATCATCAGGATGGGTTATTGCGAGGCGACCGGCGTCTCCTGTCCGTCGCGGCACAGGCCGTCGCCGTGGCAGTGGCGCTCGACCTTGCGGCCGTGCTCGGCGAGGTAGTCGACGGTGACGTTGGGCAGCTTGTCGAGCTTCTCGACGATCTCGTAGTGGCGCTTGTATTGGGTGCTCTTGAGCAGCCACTTGCCGTCAACCTTCATGTAACGGTCGTGATAGAAGGCGGTGCCGGTGGTGTAGAGCTTTTCGCGCAGGTTGTAGAAGTTGTCGTGCAGGTACCACGTGCCTTCGGCCTCGGTCGGGCTGATCAGGCGGATCTCCGGGTGGTGGCCGTTGTGCTGGGCGATGACTTCGCTGTTGAAGTTGTTGCCGATGGCCTCGAGGTACTGCTCGCGGCCCGTGAGCTTCCATTCGTAGCCGCCGCCGATGAAATGCACGTTGACCTCCGGGTGCATGAGGCTGCGCAGCAGGTCGAGGTCGGCGCTGTCGATGCCGCGGAAATACGCGTGCTTGAGCAGGCGGATTTCCTCGATGTCCTTCAATGTGCGCAGTTCGGCTTGCAGCGCCTTGAGCTGGCTGGCCATGCTGTCGGCTTTGGGAGGGGCCGCGGCGAAGGCCGCGGACGAAAGCATCAGTGCGGCCATTGCCGCGACGGTGAATCTGCTCATCTCAACTCCATGTCATGGCGCCCGCGGCGCGTGGCGCGCCGCAGGGCGGGTGTCGTGTCGGGGTTGGTGATGAGGACTCCGGCCCGGTCTGTGCCCGGCTCGGCCGTACGCGTCAGATTCCGCGATACACCGGCTTGCGCTTCTCGAGGAAGGACTGGGTGCCTTCCCTGGCGTCGAGCGACGAGGCGACAATGACGCCGGCGATGCCTTCGTAGTCGAGCATCTGTTCGAGGGGCGCGGTCTGGCCCATGTAGATCATGCGGCGGGCCATGTCCACGGCGACGCTGGCGCGCTGGGCCAGCGTCTTGGCGTATTCGAAGGCGGCGGCGAAGCTTTCCCCTTCCGGCACCAGCTCGTCGACGAGGCCCATCGTCCTGCATTCCTCGGCGCGGAAGACGCGCCCGGTCTCGACCATCATCAGCGCGGTGGGCAGGCCGACGACGCGCGGCAGGAACCACGACAGGCCGCAGTCCGGCGCGACGCCGACGTTGGTGAAGATGGCCGACATCTTGAGCGTCGTGTCGGCGAAGCGGCGGTCGCACACCATGGCGTAGGCGAGCCCGGCGCCGACGGCGTGCCCGTGGAGGGCGGCGACGATGGGCTTGTCGACGGCGATCATCTGCCGCGTCGCGTCCATGAAGGGGCCACCCGGGGTCTTGCGCTGCGAGCGCGGAATCGGGCGCGTCGCGTCCGAGGTCCCCGGCATCGGCCGGTCGCTGTCGCCTGAGATCCAGTCGATGTCGCCCCCGGCGCAGAAGGCGCGGCCGGCGCCGGTCAGGACGATGGCGCGGACTTCATCGACGTAGCGCCAGCGATAGAAGACCGTGGCGAGTTCCTCGGCGAGTTCCCAACTCAGGGCATTGAGCTTGTCGGGGCGGTTGAGGGTGACGATCCCGACGTTGTCTTCGATGCGGGTCGTCAGGAAGCGGTAGGTGTCCTGCATGAGGCTCTCCGTGGCAGTGGGCCGGATCAGCGGAATTGCGGAATGATTTCGTGGTCGTACCACTCGATCCATTCGAGGCACTGCTCGAAGGTTCCGAGCTTCGGCGGCATGACCTGCACCGAGGTGGCACCGGCCTTCTGCAGTGCCTCGATCTCGCGCAGCACGCTGTCGCGGTCCGCGGAGACCTCGGTCTCGCCCTTCTCGGCGTGCGAGTAGTCCTCGACCTTGTAGGCGGTGGTCGTGACGAGGATCTCGAAGCGGTCGGCCTTCTCTTCGTAGGCGGTCAGGCTCTTCATGTAGGCGATGCAGCCCGGGAGGTCTTCGGCGGTCACGAGCCAGGGGATCCAGCCGTCGCCGTGCACGGCGGCGCGGCGCATCGCAGCCTGCGAGTTGCCGCCGATGAAGATCGGCGGGTGCGGCTTCTGCACGGGCTTGGGTTCGACGAGGATGTTGTCGAACTTGACGAAGTCCCCGTGGAACTTCGGATGCTCCGAGGTCCACACTTCTTTGAGCGCCTTGAGGTATTCGTCGGTCATCGGTCCGCGCTGTTCGAACGGAATGCCGAGGGTCTCGAACTCGCGTTCCAGGTGACCGACTGCGGTGCCGAGCGTGAAGCGTCCCCCGGCGAGGAATTCCATCGTGCCGATTTGCTTGGCGAGCACCAGCGGATGGCGGTAGGGCAGCGCCAGGATGTAGGTGAGCAAGTGGATGCGCTCGGTCGCGCCCATCAACACTGCAGAGGCGGCGATGCCCTCGGCGAAGCGCGAACCCATCACCTCCTTCATGTCCGTGGGCATCACGATGTGCTCGGGGATTGTGAGCCAGTCCCAGCTCAGGGAGTCGGCCTTCCGCGCATAGCGCAGGACTTCCGGGCCGCCGGCACGCGGCTCCCACGGGGCCATCGCGGCCGGGTAGTTGTTCAGCGCAGGCGTTGCGAGGGCGAACTTCATGGCGTGTCTCCGATTTATGGGCCGGGCGGCGGGGTGCCTGCGGGCCGGTGCTTGTCAGTAGATGATCCGGTCGCGCTTCAGGCGCTCGTATTCCGCTTCCGGGATGCCGAGGAGCGTCCGGAATACCCGCTCGTTGTCCTGTCCGATGGTCGGGCCGGGGCGGATGTCGGGACGGCTGCGGCTGGTCTTCACGTAGGCGCCGTAGATCGTTTCGCGGAAGCCCAGCGGGTGGGTGACTTCGATGAAGGTGTCGCGGGCGCGGTATTGCGGGTCGTGCAGCAGATCGCCGACGTTGAGCACCGGGGACGCGGCGACGCCGTGCTCCTGCAGGCGCGCGGCGAGCTCGCGGTCGTCGAATTCGCGCGTCCATTGCGCGATGTGTTCGTGCAGACGGTCGATCGCGGACACCCGGCCCGGCAGCGTCGCGAAGGCGGGCGCCGTTGCCCAGTCCGGGTGGCCCATCGCGGCGACGAGGCCTTGCCACTCCTCGTCGCGACAGACGGCGATGCTGATCCAGCGGTCGTCGCCCTGGCAGGGGAAGACCCCATGAGGCGCGGCGGCGGCGGTGGGATGTTCGTTGCTCTTCGGCCCGCCGCTGCGCCCGTTGAGCGCGTAGTCCATCCACGCCGGGCCGACCATCTGCATCACCGCCTCCTGCTGGGAGAAGTCGACGTGCTGGCCCGTGCCGGTGTTGCGCCGATGGTTGAGCGCGGCGAGCACGGCAAACGCACCGAAAATGCCCGCGAAGGGATCCGAGAACGCGTTCTCCACCGGGACCGGGTCGCCCCCCTTGTAGCCGACGAGGCTGTCGAGGCCCGTCAGCGACGTGAGGCTCAGGCCGTAGGTGCGCACGTGCTCGAGCGGACCGTAAAGCCCTGCCGCGGGCATCGAGAACAGGATGATGTCCTCCTTCACCGCGCGCAGGCGCTCGTAGCCGAGCCCGAGCCGCTCCATGACGCCGGGGCCGAAGTTCTCGACGACCACATCGGCGCTGGCGATCAGTCGCAGCGCGAGTTCCAGCGCTTCGGGTTCCTTCAGGTTGAGCGACACCGATCCATTGCCCGCCCAGCAGGCGTGGTTCGACAGGCTGCGGTCCGGGCCGAGGATGCCGTCGGCGAAGGGCGGCAGGTTGCGGGTCATGTCGACGCGCGCGGCCGATTCGATCTTGAGCACCTCGGCGCCGAGGAAGCCGAGCGTCTGCCCGACCACCGGGCCCGCCCACACCCAGCCGAAATTGACGACGCGGACACCCTTTAGCGGTAGTTGGTTGGCCATGCGCATTTCCCCCGATCAGATCACGTTGCGTTGCGCGAGTCGGCGCACGTCCGCGGCGCCCAGACCCAGCAGTTCGCGGTAGACCTCCGCGTTGTGCTGGCCGAGCAGCGGCGCGGGGCGTTCCGGCCCGCCGGGACAGGCCGGCAGCTTGAAGGGGGCGCCGAGATTCTTCAGCCGGCCGAGCTGCGGGTGCTCCATGTCGACGAAGTAGTCGCGCGCCTGCAGATGCGGCTGGGCGGCCGCCTCGGCAATGGTGAATACCGCCGTCACCGGGCAGCCGGCGGCCTGGCACTTCTCCATGATTTCCATCTTGTCGTGCTGCAGCGTCCACTCGCGGATGAACTCGTAGATGACGTCCGCGTTCTGGGCGCGCGAGTACATGTCCTGGAACATCTCCAGGCTCGCCCATTCCGGGTCGCCCATGACCTTGCGCAGCCCGTTCCACTGGCCGGGCTCCAGCGCCAGCATCCACACGTGGCCGTCGCGGCAGGGCAGGATCGTCGCCGGCGCGCCGAGCGGCATGCCGACGCCGGTGCGCTTGTCGAAGCGGCCTTCCTGCGCGTAGCAGCCGATGTTCTGTCCGCCGACGAAGGTGGCGGCGATCGCCTCGGCGCAGGACACGTCGACCTGCTGCCCGCCCCCGGCGAGCTCACGGCCATAGACGGCGGCGAGTCCCCATGCCGCCGCGGTGACCGCGCCGAAGTAGTCCGCGGCGAAAGTGCCGTGCTCGAGCGGCGTTTCGCCTGGCCGACCGCAGTAGCGGGAACTCGCGCCGGACAGGTGGTAGGCGTTCAGGTCGTAGCCGTTCCAGCCGCTGTAGGGGCCGGTCTGCCCGAAGGGAGTGATGGAGATCACGACCAGGTCGGGGTTGGTCTCCGCAAGGGTCGCGTAATCGAGCCCCCACGCACGCATGCGCTGCGGCAGGTTGTTCTCGATCAGCACGTCGCTGTGTTCCAGCAGGCGGAGGAACAGCCGACGGCCTTCGGGGTGGGCGACATCGCAGGTGATGCCGCGCTTGTTGGTGTTGTGGAAGAAGTACAGTCCGCTCTTTTCGACGTGCGGCACGTCACCCGGGAACGGCCCCGCAGTGCGCGCAGCGTCGCCCTCGGGCAGCTCGACCTTGATCACGTCGGCCCCGTAGTCGCTGAAGAGTTTCGCGCAGTAAGGGGCCGAGACCATCTGGCCGAAGTCGATGACGCGGATGCCGGCCAGAGCGCCGCGCGGGGCGGCAGGGGTGTTGGGGATCATGGAGCCTCCGCGGGGATCAGGGCAGGAACTTCAGCAGGCGTTCGGGGGCGTGCGTGAAGTCGCGCACCGTGCCCGCGCTGCGCAGCGCCCGTTCGACGGCCCCTGCGTTGTACGAGTAGCAGGCGCCCTGCGGCATGCCGTCGGAGATGCCCGGATGCGCTGCGACCGGTTCGAAGCTGTGGCGCCGCGCCTGGGCGACGAAATACGCGCGCTGCAGTGCGACGGCGGCTTCGCGCGGCATCCCGTCGAAGGCCTGCGACGCCCATGCGTGGAAGCCGCGCATCACGGGCTTGCCGGCCAGTTCTTCCGGCGCCGTGATCGTGTGCGCGCGCGGCGTGGCAATGTGCCATTCGTGGACCGGCACGCCGTCGCAGGCGATGCGCGCGCGGGTGATGCCGTCGCGCTCGTCGTCCACCGCCATGTCGTAGAGCCGTGTCGTGCGTTCTTCGCCGCGGTGTGCGGCGGCATGCGCGACGGCGAGGATGGTCATGTCGTGCATGTGCGTGCAGTTGTCGCCCGGGACGAGGCGGCTGCGCAGCGTCGCCTCGTCCTCGTTCAGTCGATGGCCGATCGCGCGCTGGAGCGGGCGTACCGCCTCGGCGCAAGTGTTGAACGGGATGCGCATCGGCTGCACCTCGACGGTCGTCACGCGCTCGCCGTCGTGCCACAGGCGCAGGCGGAAGCCGTGATTGCAGTCCTCCAGCTCGACGGCGACCTCGCCCGGCGCCGCGCTGACGCGGAGGCGACGACGGAAGGTGCCGTTTCCGTAATGCGGGTTCGGGCGTGCCATGCGGGTTCCTCGTTCAGGCGGGCGGTCGTGGGCGGATCAGACGGTGAAGGGATCGGGGATCGTTCGTTCGCCGTCGCGGTCGAGGATGTCGGCGGCGATCAGCTCCTCGAGGTAAGACGAATCCCACCAGTTCATCTGCAGCTGCTTGGCGCGGCGGTAGAAGAGCTGGATGTCGTAGTCGAGCGTGAAGCCGATGCCGCCGTGCACCTGCTGGGCCATGTGCGTGACCTCGCGGAAGGCGCGGCAGGCGAAGAGCTTGGCCATTGCCGCGAGGCGCTTCACGTCCTTGCCCGAGGCGTGCGCCCAGGCGGCTTCGAGCACCAGCATCTTCGCGCCGTCGACCACGGCGCTCGCGTCGGCCATGTAGTGCGCGAGCGACTGGAAGGCGCCGATCGGCTTGCCGAACTGCTCGCGCTCCTTCGAATACTGGACGGTGATCTCGAGCGCGCGTTCGGCGCCGCCCGCGGCCCAGGCCGCGAGCAGGATGATGCCGTCGTACATCGCGGCCTCCCACGCCTGCCAGCCCCGCCCTTCGGCGCCGACGTGGTTCTCTGCACTGACCCGGACATTGTCGAAATCGACGCGGTACTGGGTGTCGGAAGCCATCGAGTGCTGCTGCGTCAGCGTGACGCCGGGCGCCTTCGTATCGACGAGGAACAGGTCGATGGCGTCCGCGGCCTCGCCCGTGCGGGCCAGCACGAGGAGCTGTTGCGCGGCGGCGGCGTGGAACACGTGCCGCTTGGTGCCGGACAGGACATAGTCGTCGCCCTGCCGCGTGGCGCGCAGCTGCACGCCCGCCGGGCCGAAGCCGCCGTCCGGTTCCAGCCACGCCGGCACCACGACGGTGTCGCCGGTTGCGATGGCGCCGAGCAGCCCGCGCCGGTCCGCGGCTTCGCCCGCGTGACGCAGCGCCCCCGCCACCATCACCGTGCTGGGGAAGTAGGGTCCGGGCGCGAGGTGGCGGCCGAGCTGCTCGTAGATCACGGCGCAGTCGAGCATGCTCAGTCCCATGCCGCCGTCTTCCTCGCGGATCGCCATGCCGAGCAGGCCCGTCTCGCGCATCTGCTGCCACAGGTCGGCGGGGACGCCGAGCGGGTCGTTTTCCATCTTGCGCACGACGTCCGTGCCGCTGAAGTCGGCGCACAGGTTGCGGGTCATGTCGCGGAGCATGTTCTGCTCGTCGGTGAACTTCAGGTCCATTGGCAGCCTCTTGAAAGGGTGGCGGGCATTGCGCGCAGGTGCCTCAAGGCAGCCAGCGATCGCCCTTGCGGGTCCAGGGGTTGTCGGTGGGATCGGCGGGCACGGCGACCCGCGCGCGGCCGGTGGTGCGCACTTCGCCGTCGACGGAGATCGCCAGCTCCAGCTCCGCCCAGTGGCATCCGGCTGCGTCGCGGGCGAGCTTGCGCACGACCCCGGAAAAGCACATCTCGTCGCCGGGAAAGACGGATTTCTTCATCTCGAAGCGCAGTCGCCCGAGTCGGCCTTTCGGGCCGGTCCAGTCGGTGATGTAGCGCTCGAACCACGCGGCGTTGTTCGGCGTGTTGATGAAGATGTTCTTCACGCCGTTGCGCTCGACGGCGAAGTCCTTGTCATGGTGCATCGGCCGCCAGTCGCGGCTCGCCAGCGCGCCGAGCACGATGGTCGTGGCGCTCACGGGGTGGCGCAGCGCGGGCATTTCCTGGCCTTCGGCGATGTCCGCGGCAGTGATGCCGCTCGCGTCGGTCGCATTCATTGCTCCGGCCTCCGGTAGCCCAGCATGGTGTAGATCTCGGTGCCGACCCATTCGCCATGCTGGTTGGTGGTTTCGACGTCGATTGTCCAGAATCGCCCGATGCCCAGCTTCGTCCGTTTGAGGGGGCCGATGCTGCGCACGATCTGGCGTGTCGTGAGGCGGTCGCCGGGGCGGACCGGTTCGCCGAACACCGCTTCGTTGCTGGCGACGACCGCCTCGGGCAGGTCGAGGACCTGCTTGAGGTCGAAATGCGTCTGCAGCGCCTTGCGCTCGCCGCTCGCCCCGGGCGTCCAGTAGTGCGGACGGAACCACACGGACATCATCGTCGGCGGTGCGATCGGGCCGCCGGTGATGGCCTCGGCGACGGCCGGGTCCCAGAAGATCGGGTTGCCGTTCTGCACTGCGGCGCAGGTGTTGTAGACGTAGCCCATCTCGATCGGGAACTCGCCCGGCTCTTCGTAGAGTGGCGTGTCGATCATTCGCAGGGCTTCGATCGGCAGGTCGGTGGCGTTGCTGCCAGCTTGTGGCTCGCGCGCGCTCATTCGATGCACCCCGCTGCGCGCAATTCGGCAATTTGCGTGGCCGGGAAGCCGGCTTCGGCAAGTATCGAATCCGTGTCGGTGTTAGCGGATGCGGCGACGCGGTGCAGCGGCTGGCTGCGGTCGCCGCCGGCGAGCACCGGCGCGAGCTGTTCGAAGGCACCGCGGCGCGGATGTTCGGCCGCCATGAAGGCCTTGCGCTCGCGGAACTGCGGATGCGCGGCCACTTCGGGGATCGCCAGCACCGGCGCGACGCAGGTGTCGGCCCCGGCAAGCAGCGCGACCCATTCGTCGCGGCTGCGGGTGAGGAAGCGCGCCGCGAAGGCCGCACGCATCGCGTCCTGCTGCGCGTCGTCGTACTGGTGGTCGGCGAAGGCTTCGAGCTCGAGCAGCCGGCACAGATTGCGGAAGAAGTGGCCTTCGATCGCGCCCACCGCGATGTGCCGCCCGTCGCTGGCGGTATACACGCCGTACCACGCGTATTTGCCGGTCAGCACGCCGGATCCGGGCGCGGTGTCCTCGCCGGTCGCGAGGTACTGGTCGAGGTACAGCGACATGAGGTTCAGCACCCCGTCGGTGATCGCCACGTCGAGGCAGGCGCCTTCGCCGGTGCGCTCCCGGCGCAGCAGCGCCGCGAGGATGGACTGTGCCGCGTGCATGCCGCCGCCCGCACCATCGGCGAGGGTCGCGCCGGGCAGGGCAGGGCGGCCGTTAGCGTCGCGCCCGCTGCAGGCGAGGAAGCCGGACATCGCCAGGTAGTTGATGTCGTGGCCGACCCACTGCGCGCACGGGCCGTCCTGACCGTAGCCGCTGGTCGAGCAGTAGATGATCTTCGGGTTGCGCGCTGCGATGGCGGCATACCCGACGCCGAGCCGGGCCGCGACGCCGGGCCGGTAGCTTTCGATCACGACATCTGCCTGTTCGGCCAGACGCAGCAGCGTGTCGCGTCCTGCGTCGGACTTGAGGTCGAGGCGGATTTTTTGCGTGCCGCGCCCCGCGCCGTAGGCATGGAAGACAGGCTCGACCTGCTTGGCGCCCTTGGCCGCGACCGGCGCGACCTTGACGATGCGCATGCCGAAATCGGCGAGGATGCGCGAAGCGCGCGCGGCCGGGCCGACGCTCGCCAGATCGAGAACGGTGTAGCCGTCGAGGAAGTTCATCGCGCGTCCGTCCGGTCAGAAATTCTTGGGCAGGTCGAGCTTGCGCTTGGCGATGATGTTCCGCTGCACCTGCGACGAGCCGCCGCCGATGGTGTCGATCACCGTGTAGGTGTAGCAGCTCTCGCCACGGCCCTTGAGCGGCGCGTCCGCGGTGTGCAGCGCGAGCTGCCCGCCGGGGCCGACGATATCCATCGTCGCATCGGCCAGACGACGCGACAGCTCGGTGGCGTACAGCTTGTATTCGGAGGCCTCGACAGTCGGGGTCTTGTTGCTGTTGAGCGCGGCATCGACGAACTTCACGCCGAGCACTCGCGCAACTTCGCACTCGGTCGCCAGTTCGGCGATCCTGTGGCGCACCACCGCGTCATCCTTGAGCGGCTTGCCGTCGCGCTTCGCGGTCTTCACGTAGTTGGCCAGGACTTCCATGCGCCCGCGGATCGGTGCGAAGGTGAACATGCTGAAGCGTTCGATGTCGAGCGCCTCGGCGATGTACTGGAAGCCCTTGTTGAGCTCGCCGACACGGTAGTCGTCATGCACGAACACGTTGTCGAAGAACACCGCGTTGGTGCGCTCGTTGCCCATCGTGTACATCGGGTGGATCGTGAGGCCCGGGTCGTCCATGCGCACGAGGAACAGGCTGATGCCGTGGTGCTTCGGGGCATCCGGATCGGTGCGCGCGCCAACCCAGTACCAGTCGGCGAAGTGCGCGGAGGTTGTGAACACCTTCTGGCCGTTGAGCAGCCAGCCGTCGCCCTTGCGCTCGGCCTTCAGGCGCATCGCCGCCGCGTCGGAGCCGGCGGACGGTTCCGAATAGCCGACGGCGAATTCGATCTTTGCGTCGAGGATCTGCGGCAGGAATTCGCGTTTCAGCTTTTCCGAGCCGACGTTGATCAGCGTCTTGCCGATGATCCCCACGCCCTTGCCGATCTGCGGTGCGCCCACCGATGAGAGTTTTTCATTGAGCAGGTATTCGAAGAAACCTTCGCCTTCCTGACCGCCATATTCCTTCGGCCAGGTGATGCCGAGCCAACCCTTTTCGGCGACCTTCTTCATGAAGGCGCGGCGCTCCGCCGTATCGCACACCTGCGCCATGTTTTCGCGGGTTACGTCCATGACTTTCGGGTCATGGTTTTCCTTCAGGAATTGATCGACTTCACGCAGGAATTCGCTTTCATTTTCGGAAAACTCAAAATCCATGTCTGTCCCCGCATCAGGAATTAATCAAGACGGCCGGCAAATCGGCAATTGCCGTCATGCCGCGAATCGTTGAGCCGATTCTAGATTCCGATTTCCGGCGGTGTTGTCCGGCGGCAGTTCCGAAGTGGCCGCAGGAATGTCAGATAAGGCCATGGGCGCGCCGGGCTTGCTGCTGCGGCCCATTCTTGGGTCGCGCAATCCCTTGCCGGACAAGGGTTTTGGACTGGCCGGAAATGAATTGGCAAAGTCCCCTTCTGATTCGAAGCGGTGCAGTGCGAAAAAGGGCAGGCAATTAGACTGGATTCAGGAATCGGGATCCGGGACTGCGACGAAAACTCGCCGCAAAGTGGCCACACGGAAATATCACTTCCTCTGCCGGATGCCCGCTCGATCAATTCGTCGCACTGAACAAGGAGTCCTCGCTATGGCCGTTGTGCTGTGTTCCTGGGGTGATGCCATCGACGGCGGTACCGATGAGGCGCTGACGCTCGCACGCAAGCTGGCGGGCTCGACCGGCGTGGAATTGCGCTGGCTGGTGCTCGGCAATGCCGCGGGCGTGGCGACCGAAGTCGCCGCCCGTTACGGCGTGAATCGCCTCGATCGCATCGAGGGAGCCGCGCAGGGGGTGACTGCAGGGCCGTCCGGACCGGATGCGCTTGTCGCAATCCTCGCCGCTTACTGCGGCAGCACCTCGCCCAGCACGGTGCTGTTCAATCAGGGCGCCGAATCGCGCGTCATCGCGGCGCGCCTCGCGGGCCGTCTCGGCGTGCCCGTGGTCGCAAACGTATTCGATGCAGAGCCCGCCGGCAACGGGCTGCACGTGACGGCGACGGCCTTCGGTGGCGACACGCATGCGGTCTACGAACTGACGGCGCCGGTCGCGGTGCTGTCGGTGACGACCACCTCGATCGTCGCGGCGCCCGCCGCCGTGCCCACGGCCGTCGTGCAGCACGCCGTCGCGCTCGACACGGGCGCCGTCGGCGAACGCTTCGAAGTCATCTCCTCGCCGCAGGTCGCCGAAGCGCGTCTCGAGGACGCCCAGATCATCGTCTCGGGCGGTCGGGGCCTCGGCAGCAAGGAGAACTTCGAGATGGTCAAGGGCATGGCGGCAGCCCTCGGCGGGATGTGGGGTGGTTCGCGCGCCATCGTCGATGACGGGTGGATCGACTCGTCGCACCAGGTCGGCCTCACCGGCAAGGTCACGCGTCCGGCGCTGTATATAGCCGTCGGCATCTCCGGCGCCAGCCAGCACATGGCCGGCTGCTCCGCGGCGAAGACCATCGTCGCGATCAACAAGGATGCCGACGCGTCGATCTTCCGCTACGCGCACTACGGGGTCGTGGGCGACTGCCTGGAGATCCTGCCCGAACTCATCAAGGCGGCGAAGGCATGACGGAGCGTTACACGATGAATGAGATTGCCAACACTGCCGCCCTGCGCGAGCCCTGCGTCCCGGGACTGTTCTCTGAAGAGGAGGGCGCGCGCCTGCACGGTGCCCGCTGCACCTGCTGCAACACGCCCTACTTTCCGCGGGTGGCCACCTGCCGCAATCCGTCGTGTGACGAATCGCGGATCGTGCCCTGCACGTTCGGGGGCGAGGGAAAGCTCTGGAGCTATTCGGTCGCGGACTTTCCGCCGCCGCCGCCCCACCGCTACGACCAGCCCTTCGTCCCGTACGCCATCGGCGTGGTCGACCTCGACAGCGGCCTGCGCGTGGTCGGGCAGATGGTGGATCCCGCCGAGGCCATGCAGGTCGGCGCGCGCGTCCGGCTCGTGATCGAACCGATCCATCACGGTGACGGCAAGGCCTTCACGTCGTGGAAATTCAAACTGCTCTGAGCTCCGGGGGAAACATGCAGGAAGTCGTCGTTCTGGGAGTAGGGATGCATCGCTTCGGCAAGACCGGCGATGCGATCGTGGGGGAGAAGTCCGTCACCGAGTTGTGCCGCCATGCGGTGGACATGGCGATGAAGGACGCCGGCGTGTCGTGGAAACAGGTGCAGGCGGTGTCCGCCGCGAGTTCGCGTTTTTCGGGCGGGAAGGGCTGGGGCCTGAACGGCAACGACATCGTCGAGGATTTCGGCTGCACCGGCATCCCCGTCTACAACCTCTCGGCCGGCTGCGCCGCCGGGGGCAACGCGTTCAACATCGGCTACTCGCTCGTCGCCGGCGGCATCCATGACCTCGTCCTCGTAGTCGGCGGCGAGGTGATGCCCAAGGGCATGATCCAGACATCCGGTGTCGCGGACGCGAACGATCCCGAATACCTGCGCCAGCGCTGTATCGGCATGCCCGGCCCCGCCTTCTGGGCGACTCTCGCGCGCCGCCGCATGTTCGACTACGGCACGACCGAGGAGCAGATGGCCAAGGTCACCGTGAAGGCGCGCAAGTGCTCCGAGAGCAATCCCTTCGCGCGCTTCCAGAAGGCCGTGTCGCTCGACGAGGTGCTCGCGTCGCCCTACGTCAGCAATCCGCTGCGCCTGTTCGAGATCTGTCCGGTGTCGAACGGCGCCGCCGCGGCGGTGATCTGCTCGAAGGAGATGGCGCGCCGCTTCACGTCGAAACCGATCACGGTCGCCACCAGCGCCGTCGCCACCATCGGCTTCGACGACGCCCTGCCGCGCAGCCTCGCCGGCCCGGTCCCCTCCGGCCCGAGCTTCCACACCGAGGCGAAGTCGGCGGTTCTGAAGGCCTTCGAGCGTTCCGGTATTGGCCCGCGCGACATCAGCTTCACCGAGTTGCAGGACAACACCTGCTACTACGAACTCGCGTTTCCCGAGGAATGGGGGCTGTGCGAACCCGGCGAGGCCGAGCGCCTGCTGGAGGCGGGCGAGACCGCTCCCTCCGGAAGGATGCCGATCAACCCTTCGGGCGGCTTCGTGTCCTTCGGCGAGGCGACGACGGCGATGGGCGTCTTCCAGATCGCCGAACTCACCTGGCAGCTGCGCGGCCAGGCGGGCGGACGGCAGGTGCCGGACGCGAAGGTCGGGCTTGCCCAGACCAACGGCCTGGGTGGCAACGCGACCGCCGCCATCCTCAAGCGCTGACTTCCTCCAGATACGACCGTTCGCCCCGAGCCTGCCAAAGGCCCTCGGCACGAACGATCGCTGGTTACAAGGCTGATTACCCCGGGGCCCCGACATGTCCACGATCTCCGCACTCGACTACACGCTCCTCGCGATCCTGCTGGGGGGCGCACTGGTCAGCATGCTCCTGGGCCTGAAGCGTCGCGCGGCGCGGATTGCAGCCGGCAAGGCGACCCCGGCGGGCATTGGTGCGGGGCAGGCGTGGCGCGAGCGCCTGAACTTGCGTGCCTTTGCGTCGCGCGGCCTGTTCGCGTCGCGCCTCATCAAACGCCCGGTGGCCGGGCTCGCCCATGGCCTGATGTTCGTCGGTGCACTCGTCGCCATCTTCGGCCACGCGGCTTTCCTGCTGAGTTTTACCGGCGTGCCGGTGTATGAGGGGAAGTTCGGCCTTGCCGTGATGGAACTCGGGCGCGAACTCGCCGGCCTGCTGATGTTCGCGGGCGTGGCCTTCTTCCTCGTGCGGCGCCTCACGCGCCTCGAACGCCTGAACACCGGTGGCTTCCGCCGCGGCTTCGTCGCGATGGAAGTGTTGTTCCTCGTCACCATCGCGGCCGGCTTCGCGGCCGAAGCCTTGCGGCTGGCGGCACCCGGATCCTTCAGTCGCGGCGAGTTCTTCGGCCTCGCGCTCGCGGGCGGGCTGCGCGACATCGGGCTCGGTGCCGACGCCCTCGGCTCGCACCTCGCGTGGTGGCTGCACGGCCTGCTGGGCGTCGCGTTCATCGGCCTGATCGCGCACACGCCGCTGTCGCACATGCTGCTTGCGCCCGCCAACGCCGCGCTCGCCCGCCGCCGCCCGGGGATCACGCTCGCTCCGATCGACTTCGACGCCGATCCGCCCGAGGGCGAGGAGATATCCTTCGGCGCTGCGAAACTCGCCGATCTCGACCGCAAGAAACTGCTAGATTTCTCCGCCTGCCTGTGGTGCGGGCGCTGCCAGGAAGTGTGCCCCGCGGCGCAGACGGGCAAGGCGTTGTCGCCGAAGAAGGTCATGACGACCTGCGCGAGCTACCTTGAAAGCGGGCGTATCGACGACGTCGCGCTGATCGACGAGATCGGCCTGCAAGCCATATTCGACTGCACCACCTGCGCCGCCTGCGTCGAGGAGTGTCCCGCGAGCAACAGCCCTGCCGAGACCATCCTCGAGTTCCGCCGCCATTTCGTCATGGACCGTTCGGAAATGCCGGACACGCTCGCGCTCGCCAATCGCAACCTCGAATCGCGCGGCCACCCCTTCGTCGGCACCGCCGCGAACCCCGACGACTGGCGCAAGGGGCTGGACGTGCCCTTCTTCGAACCGGGCAAGAGCGAATATCTGCTCTGGATCGGCTGCTCCGTCGCCTTCGAGCCGCGCGCCCAGGAAGTCGCCCGCGCCATGGTCCGCATCCTGGAGAGGGCCGGGGTGTCCTACGGCATCCTCGAAGAGTCGCGCTGTACGGGCGACCCGGCGAAGATGGCCGGCGACGAGATGCAGTTCGTCGAGATCGCCCAGGCCAACATCGAAGACTTCCGCGAGCGCAAGATCCAGAAAGTGATCACGATGTGCGCGCACTGCTTCAACAGCTTCGACCGTTACTACCCCGAACTCGGCGCCGACTGGCATACGATCCCGCACTCCGTGTTGATCGACCAGTTGATCACCGACGGCCGCCTGCAGGTCCTGCGCAACGACGCCGAGAAGATCACCTTCCACGACCCCTGCTACCTCGGCCGCCACAACGACATCCTTGCCGAACCCCGCCGCGCCCTCGGCGCCGTCGCCCAACTCATCGAAATGCCGCGCAACCGCAAGGACAGCTTCTGCTGCGGCGCGGGCGGCGGCAACTACTGGGGCGGGAAAGGTGGTACTGCGCGCATCAACGACGTGCGCATGCAGGAAGCTGTCGACACTGGCGCCGCAAAGGTTGCGACCTCATGCTCGTTCTGCCTGCTGATGCTCACCTCGAGCGCGTCGAAGCACGGTGAGGAGAGGAGGGTGTTCGACGTCGCGGAACTCGTGGCTGCAGCGCTGCCGGCAGCCGCGGAAACCGCTTGACGACCAACGCGGCGACGCGCTTGCCTGCGCGTTGCCCCATTTTGAGGCGCATCCCCGCGTCGCCCTCGCCGCGTGGCTTCCCGCCGGTTCCCTGAATCTTATCCACAGGCTCGCCCACAGAGATTGTGGAGAAAGCTGGCTGGTTCGTTGGACCTCCGACTTTCTCGTGTCCCGAGGCACCATCATCGGTCAGGTGTGCCTGTGGGAAGACTTAGAGTGCGCTTCCTTCTCGCCGAAACCAACACGACAGAGAATCAGGTTCGGGCAATCGGTCGGAAAAAGCCGCGCATCATCGTCGAGCGCGATCCATGGGCGGTCCGGTTGGCCGCTTTCAGCCAGGTAACGCAAGATCTCTGCGTGCCGCAACGGCGGCAACTCCGCGACCGACATTCCGTGTTCGCGCCGCCGGATCTCCGGCGTGTGGCCAATAATGCGAGCGCGTAGCGCTTTGGGGATCTGTTGCCACGCCTTCGTGTGCATGAGGAGTCGCCACGAGGACGACACGACGACATCGACGCCGGGAAAATCCCCAAGAACGGCGAGCAACCGCGGAGCGGCGGAGAACGTTGCATCCGGTTGGCACGGCCAAGGGTGCCGCACACCGTCGAAATCCAAGAACAGGATCACTGCACCTCCGGCGAGCAAGCATCCATAAGCCGGATGAGGGCTTCCACCTTAATGGTTTCGTCACTGCAGATCATCGGAATATGGCTTATGAATATATCGCTATTTGCTGCACTGCTTTGCTGTGACTTTGTGGCCCGTACGGGGGGCGGATCTCACGGAATGTTGTTGTTGGAAGCATACGCATGAACCAGCTGGCGAGGTCGATCCAGGTGAAGGTGACAAGGGCGCGAAGATGAAGATTGTCAGCAGACTTTCGGATATTTCAAATGTAAGCGCTCCACGAACCCCATCCTTATGTAGCTGCTGGTGAGCCCGCATGCTGTGGCTTCCGTTTTTCAGGGGAGCACGAGCATGTCGGAGCGCAGCGAGTTCTGGTGGTCGCACCTATCGGCGATCGAGGCCGAGGGCATCACCACGAAGGCGTATGCCGAGCGTGAGGGCCTGTCGCCGCAGGCGCTCTATCAATGGCGCAAGCGCCTGGTGGCCGGTGGTCGCCGCAGTCGCGGCAAACTCGGCGGATTCGTCCCGATCCAGATCGAGCCTTCGATGGCAACCCGTGCGGGCTGCACGGTGGTGATCGATGCCGGGTTGCGGCTCGAATGCGCAACGCTGCCCGCCGTCGACTGGCTGGCCGCACTGTCGGTGGCACTGCGCGAGCGGGGGCGCTGATGCACCCGGGGCACAGCATCGGCACGGTATATCTGTACCGGTCGGCGATCGACTTCCGGAAGTCGATCGGCGGGCTGTCGGCGCTGGTCGAGCAGGAGCTGGGCTTGAATCCCTTTGGCGACGCGTTGTACCTGTTCATCAATCGTCGCCGCGACAAACTCAAAGCGCTGTACTGGCACCGTAACGGGTTCTGTCTCTGGTACAAGCGGCTCGAAGCCGAGCGCTTCGCCTGGCCTGCGACCGACGCTGGCGAGGCCACCTGCGTGCTGACGGCCAGGGAGCTCGAGTGGCTGCTCGAAGGTTTCGATCTGTGGGCTGCAAAGCCGCATAAAACGCTGCATTACCAATCAGTTACGTAGTTCAATTGGGTATAATTGCGGCATGCCACGCAGCACCGCCGACACCCTCTCGAACTCCGCCAGCGGCGTGTGTGCGCTCGTCCTCCCGGCGCAGTTGCCGGACGATCCTGCGGTGCTCAAAGCCTTGCTGCTGGCGCAGCAGCGCGCTTTCGAGGCGCGTGAGATCGAGCACCAGGCAGCCCTCGAGGCACGTGAGGCCGCACGGCAAGCGGCCTTCCAGGCCCGTGAGGCCGCACAGCAAGCGACCTTCCAGGCCCGTGAAGCCGAACTGCAAAAAGCCTTCGAGGCGCGCATCCTCGAGATTTACGAACAACTGCGCCTGGCACGTGGGCGCATGTTCGGGCCCAGCAGTGAATCGCACGCGGGCCAGGGGTGGCTGTTCAACGAGGCCGAGGTGCTGGTCGAGTCCGCGCCCGAGGCCAGCGACGCCGCAGCGTTGCCGCCGGCTACCGAGACGTCTGACGACACGCCCGTCGACGCCGGCAAGAAGAAGGCGCGCGGCAAGCGCAAGCCCTTGCCGGTCGAGTTGCCCCGCATCGATGTGATCCACGACGTCCCCGAGGCCGAGCGCACCTGCGCCTGCGGCACCCCGATGGTCGAGATTGGCCAGGACGTCAGCGAACAGCTCGACATCGTGCCCATGCAGGTGCGGGTGCTGCGTCACATCCGCAAGCGCTACGGCTGCCCCAAGGGCGACCAGGCGCCGGTCACCGCCCCCGCACCCGCGCAGGTGCTGCCCAAGAGCAACGCCAGCAACGATCTGCTGGCCTTGCTGCTCATCATCAAATACGTCGATGGTCTGCCGCTGGCGCGTTTCGAGTACGTGCTCGCGCGCGCGGGCGTCCTCGTGCCACGTCAGACCCTGGCGCGCTGGGTGATCGGTACTGCCCAGGCGCTGCAGCCGATCGCCAACCTGATGCGGGACCTGCTGCTCGGGCATGACGTCATCCACATGGATGAGACCCCGATCCAGGTCCTCAAGGAGCCCGGGCGCTCGCCCACGAGCACGAGCCAGATGTGGGTGCAGCGCGGCGGCCCGCCGGGCACGCCGGTGATCCTGTTCGAGTACGACCCGAGCCGCGCGCAGGCGGTCCCCTTACGCCTGCTCGAAGGCTGGAAGGGCCATCTGATGGCCGACGGGCTCGAGAGCTACGGGGCGATCTCCTTCT
>NZ_QVLR01000029.1 GCF_014822185.1 Azoarcus sp. Aa7 | reverse complement strand
TCTTGGGTGAGCTGGTGGTACTTATGCATCGTTGCATCCTTTTTCTTGGCGGGAATTGGATGCAAGGAGTATCTCAGCTCGCCCTCCTATTTCGTGCGGCGTTGCGCTTACTTTGTGAATCCGCCAGCTTTTACAAGCTGACCGAGCAGACGGGAGTAGTCGATCTGAGTCGGGGGAAACCTTTCGTAGTGATACTCAACCGCATTGTCGAAATTCAGTTCGCTGTTCAGGAGTGCCATCGCTAGTCTCAGTAGGTGCGCATATTTGCGTGAATGTTAGCGGCAAGAGCTGTAGTCATCAAGATGGCCTGAAAAGGTTAATGCCTATGGGGCTTGCCTTTCTGCAGCGTTGACGACTTGTGTGACTGGATGGTTTTGTTACAGAGTAGTTGTCTGTCGCTACAGACTACATGTGAGAGACAACGGTCTTAGGTGCGAAGGGATGTTCGTCAAGGTTCTTCGTCTCTAACGAGAGGCTACTTGTGAGAGACAAGGTTCATAGCTGTGACTGGATGCACGTCAAAGAGTGTTGTCTGTCACGACAGACTACTTGTGAGAGACAACGGTCTTAGGTGCGAAGGGATGTTCGTCAAGGTTCTTCGTCTCTAACGGGATGCTACTTGTGAGAGACAAGGTTCGTAGCTGTGACTGGATGCACGTCAAAGAGTGTTGTCTGTCGCGACAGACTATTTGTGAGAGACAACGGTCTTAGGTGCGAAGGGATGGAAACGGGGACAGACCACGGCATCGCCCCGTCTCCCCGCGCGCCTCAGCCCTTCCGCAGCAGCCAGACGCTCTCCGTGGCCGGGCATTTCCCTTTGAGGCCACCTGCGACATCGACGTGGGCGAGCCGTGTCGGGCGGAAGCGGTCGGCGTAGTGCTGCCGTACCTCGTCGGCGTCGATCGAGAACGGCGGTCCGGCGTGCTGGCTCTGGTCGTATTCGAAGCAGATGAGGAGCTGCGGCGCTTCGTGCGTGATGGCCGTGAGGTGGGCCGTGTAGCGCGGGCGCACGGCGGGCGGCAGCGCGACGAGCGCGGCGCGGTCGTAGACCGCGTCGACCGGGCCGAGTATCTCAGCGGTGAGATCGAAAATGTCGCCCACGTACACGTCGAGACCTTCGGCCGCGTAGCGGTCGAGCGCGCCGATGCGTGACACCGTCGGTTCCACGCCGAGCTCGGCGAAGAGCTGTTGAATGGCGAGCGGGCTCAGTTCGGCGCCGACGACGCGATGACCTTGGGCGAGCAGCCAGTGGATGTCCAGTGTCTTGCCGCACAGCGGCAGGAAGATGCGGCTGCCCGGTGGGAGCGCGAGCGCGTCGAAGTTTTCGACCAGTAGCGAATGGGCTTCACTGCCGTGGAAGCCGATCTCGTTGCGTTCCCACTTTTCATGCCAGAAGTTGGCGTCCATGAGCAAAGCCCTTGCGGTGATGGTGCTGCGAACCGGCTAGTGTATCGGAGGCGCGAACGGGACTGAATTCCCGGACGAATCAGCGCAGCAGCTCCGCCGCCAGCGTGCGGATCATGCGTTCGGCCTGGCCGAGGTAGGCGCGGCCGAAGAGGTTGAGGTGGTTGAGGATGTGGTACAGGTTGTAGAGCGTCTTGCGCAGTTCGTAGCCTTCGGCGGGCGGCCAGGCGCTGCGGTAGGTGGCGTAGAAGGACGCGGGGAAGCCGCCGAAGAGTTCGCTCATCGCGAGATCGGCATCGCGGTCGCCGCGGTAGACGGCGGGGTCGAAGATCACGGGTGTGCCGTCAGCGGCGATGGCCGCGTTGCCGTTCCACAAGTCGCCGTGCAGCAGGCTGGGGCGGGGCCGGTAGTCGAGGAACAGGGCGGGGACGCGTTCGAGGAGCTTGTCGGCGTCGCGGCCGAGGCCGCCGCCGTGGCCCTTCGCCCGTGCCATCTGCAGTTGCGGCATGAGGCGGCATTCGACGAGGAACCGGGCCCAGGCGTCGTGGGGCGTGTTGTGCTGGGGCGTGGCGCCGATGTAGTTGTCGCGCGTCCAGCCGAACCGATCGCCGGTGTCGCGGTGCAGTTCGACGAGCGCTTCGGCGAAACGCCGGCCGTCTTCGGCGCTCGCGAGCGGGCGCAGCTTCAGGTGTTCGAGCAGCAGGAAGGCTTCGTCGTCGGTCGCGCCGCTGGCGAGCGGGCGTGGCACGCGGAATGCGTCGCAGGCGGCGAGCGCGGTGAGGCCGTCGGCCTCGGCTTCGAACATCGGCAGCGCGGCGGCGTCGTTGAGTTTGAGGAAGTAGGTCCGACCGCCCGCGTGCACTTCCTGCGCGCGATTGATGCAGCCGCCGCCGACCGGGGTCAGTCGTGCGCCGGCGAAGTCGATGCCGCTGGCGGCTTCGAGGGCGCGGGCGAGCCGGTCGTCCGGCGTGTGAGGGGGTGTCAACGGCAGAGGCTCCGATCGAGACCGGCGCGCGTCAGGGCGCTGGGGTGGCCTCGTGGGCCGCGATGCTGTCGACGAGTTTCTTGTCGGCGACGGTCGTGTGCATCGCGAACCAGTCGAACATGAAGTGCGCGAGCTCCGCGAGGGGGGCGCTGTCGGTGTAGTAGAGGTTGGTTTCGTGTTCCAGCCGGCGCAGCAGCCACGCGTGTTCTTCGCGGTGCTCTTCGTAGTGCGGATAGCCGACGTCGAGCATGATGTTCTCTTCGCTGACGAAGTGGAATTCCGCGTACTTGCGCACCTCGAGCAGCAGGCGCATGGCCTTTTCCTTCGGGCAGTTGCGGTCTGCTTCCACGGATACCGCGCGGATCAGGTCAATGAAGGCGCGGTGTTCGGCGTCGATGCGCGGATGTCCGACCTCGAATTTGCTGTCCCACTTGATGTCAATCACGTCCGTCTCCGCCTGGCGAGTCGGGGCGCTGCCTCGCCGTGCGGCAGGATCCGCACGGAGGGGTACCCCGCGCATATCCTAACCGAATATGAACGCGGGGGTAGCCGGGGGCGCGACCGGGTGCGCCACGAGGGGCGTCAGGCCCCCGGGCGCGGAGCGCTCACCGCGAAGGACGGCGTGGCTGCGGCCGGTTCCGCTGCCGACTCGGCGCGGACTTGCGTGCGCAGCCCCGGGATGTGGCGCTTGACGACGGCGAGCGCGAGGAAGGTGAGCACCATGGCGCTGCCGAGCAGGGACAGGTAGCTGTCCGCGCCACCGGAGGTGATGACGGCGGCACCGGCGAAGGAGCTCAGGATCGCGCCGAGGCGGCCGAAGGACAGGGCCGAGGCGGTGCCGGTGGCGCGCATCATGGTCGGGTAGACGTAGGCGCACAGCGCGTACATCGTCGCCTGGACGGCGATCACGAACATGCCGTGCAGGCCGAGTCCGAGCATCAGCCAGGTGGTGTTCGCCGCGAAATCGACGCCTTGCAGCACGAAGGCGCTGGCCGCGGCGCCGATGCTGCACAGGATCAGCGGCCAGCGCGAGCCGTAGCGTGTGATCGCCAGGGCGCAGCCGAGCGAGCCGATCACGCCGCCGAGGTTGTAGGCGGTGAGGCCGGAGCCGGCCAGGGCGGCGGGCAGCCCTTCGGCGGCGAGCATGGTCGGCAGCCAGCTGAAGGCGGTGTAGGTGGCGAGCATGACGAGGAAGAAGCCGACCCAGATCGCCAGCGTGTCGCGCGCGCGGCCGCTCTGGAACAGGGCGGCGAAGCCGGCGCGCTGCTCGCTGCCGGTTTCCGCGGCATCGACGAACACCGTGCCGGGGTCGGCCGGGCGCTCCATGCGCGCGAGCAGGTGCCGCAGCTCGGGCCAGCGTGCGGTCTTGCGTGCGAGGTAGCGTGCGGATTCGGGCAGCAGCGCGAGCAGCACGAGGCTGTAAGCGACGGGCACGGCGCCGCCGATCCAGAACAGGCCGCGCCAGCCGAGTACGGGCAGGACGGCGCCGGCGAAGAGGCCGGCGAGCATGCCGCCGAGGGGATAGCACACGATGGTCGCGGTGACGGCGAGGGTGCGGCGGCGGGCCGGGGTGAATTCGGCGGTCATCGTCGAGGCGCTCGGCAGCGCGCCGCCGATGCCGAGGCCGGCGAGGAAGCGCAGCACGGCGATCGCCATGACGTCGGGCGCGAAGCCGATCGCGATCGTGGCGGCGCCGAACAGGAACACGCTGACGACCAGCACCAGCCGTCGGCCGATGCGGTCCGCGACGATGCCGGCACAGGCGCTGCCGACGGCCATGCCGACCAGACCCGCGGCGACGGCGGGCGCGAAAGCGGCCTTGGTGATGCCCCATTCCTTGATCAGCGCCGGGATCGCGAAGCCGATGAGCTGTCCGTCGAAGCCGTCCATGACGATTGCAAGCGCGGCGAGCATCACGACGAGTCTTTGCATCGACGTGAAGGGGCCGTAATCGAGTATTCCGCCGATATCGACGGGGGCGGACGAGGACTTCTGCTGCATCGGTGTGTCTCCGGTGAATGGCGGGTTCGCTCCGGGCGCAGGCGATCCTCTTGGATGAAAACGATACTATTTAGAATGATTGACGGCAAGCAATTTGTATCACATCAGTAACGCGATCTTTGGGTGGTGCGTGAAATCCGTGCCGCACGGACGAATCGCATGCGGAGGAAAAAATACGTCACACTCGGGCGGGAATTCCTTGGCCGGATTGTGGTCTTTTCGATGAGTTCGCACGTTGAATGGACGTGTCATCCTGTCGACAGGGAGGCCATCATGAAATGGCTCAGATTTGCGCTTGCGGCGGTCCTGGTACTGGGAGCCGCGTTGCCGGACGTGGCGTCTGCGGATCGCGGCCGCATCGGCCGGCACCGCAGCCACTCGAGCCTGGGCGTGCACATCGGGATCCCGCTGTTCTGGGGCTGGCCCGGCCCGTATTACGGCTATTCGCCCTACCGCTATTACGAGCCCTACCCCTACTACGGCTACCCGTCGTATTACGCCTATCCGCCGGCCGTTACCGTGCCGTCGTCGCCGCCTGTGTATATCGAGCGCGACGACGCGGATGACGACCGGAAGTCCGCCGGCAATTACTGGTACTACTGCGACCGCCCCGAGGGTTACTACCCCTATGTCAAGGAATGCCCCGGCGGGTGGGAACGCGTCGCGCCGCGGCCGTCGCGTTAAGGGAGGATCAGAACATGAACATCCGCTTCCGCTTTGTTCCGCTCGCGGTGGCAGTCGTGACCGCGGGCTGCGTGTCGATGCCGTCCGGGCCGAACGTGCTGGTGCTGCCCGGCACCGGCGCGAGCTTCAATGAGTTCCGCGCCGACGACTCGGCCTGCCGCCAATACGCGTACGAATACATCGGCGGCCGCTCGGCCGGGCAGGCGGCGGCCGATGCCGGCGTGCGCAGCGCGGTGGTCGGCACGGTGGTCGGCGCCGCAGTGGGTGCGGCCGTCGATGGCGGGCGCGGCGCGGGTGTGGGTGCCGGTACCGGGCTGCTGATCGGCAGCGCCGCGGGCAGCGGTGCGGCCGAGGTGTCCGGCTACGATGCGCAGCGGCGCTACGACCACGCCTACGTGCAGTGCATGTATGCGAGCGGCCATCGCGTACCGGTGTCGGGCCGCTATGCGCCCAGCCGCTCGGAACGCTACCGCAGCACTCCGCCGCCCCCACCCGCCGGCATGCCCCCTCCGCCGCCGCCCGGCGTGCGCTGACTTGTGTCGTGACGGCGATCGTCTGGCCTGCGTTCAATACTTCACGCGAGACCGGTGAGGGGGCTCGCTATGCTGGAGGCTCTCGACGCAGCACAGCGCGCGCGTCGGGGCCCGCACCGCTGGACGGGGCCACTCCGGGCGCCGCCGCGCCGATCGGCGATTCCATGCCGGAACCCTGCGGTGCGACCGTAGCGGAGGACCGCCATGTCAGATGAGTCGAATTCCCGCACCTCCGAGCCGGCCAGCCCCTGGCTCCGGCTGAAGAAATCCGCCGGCCGGCTGCAGGACTGGTTCGTGATCCAGTCCACGCTGGTCAAGGTCCTGATCGTGGCCACCGCGGTGCTGATCCCCCTCACGGGCATCCATTCCCTGATGCTGGCGCAGAAGCGCGCCGCGCTGGCCGAGGAGGTCAAGGCGATGGCGGTCGCCGGCGGACCGGGGGCGGGCGTATGGACCTTCGACGAGAGCGTGCCGGTGGTGCTCGGCAGCGGCTCGGTGCTCGGCTTCCTCGACGCGAACGCGGTCGACCGCGTCACGGTGATCTACGAGCCGCTGATGTGGAACCTGTCCGAGCGCATCATCCTCGTGCAGTCGCAGGGGCAGCAGCACGCCTACTATCCGAGCGATCTGGAGACCAAGATCTTCACCGACAAGGCGGTCTCGGCGCCGTGGTCCGGCCGGCTCGCCTTCATTCCGCGCGGCGAACTCGGGGAGGGCGCGCTCAAGGTGTTCGAGCGACTCGACCAGCGCTTCGCGAGCGGGCGCCCGCGTTCGGCCGACGACGGTTGGCGTTCCGTGGTCAGCGGCGTGCTGTCGACCGCGATGATGCTGGGCCTGCTGGCCTTCCTGTACATGCAGCTGCGCGGGCAGTTCAAGTCGCTGAAGTTCATCGAGCCCGGGCAGGTGCGCGGCTCCATCGACGAACTGGTCGGCATGGACGACATCAAGGCCGAGGTGGCGCAGATCAAGGACCAGTACGAGCGGCGCGCGCTGTACGCCGAATACGGCATCCGCAAGCCGTTCAACGTGATGTTCAGCGGCCCCGCCGGCACCGGCAAGACCAAGCTCGCGAGCTACCTGGCGAAGGAGCTGAAGCTGCCCATCCTGTTCCACTCCGCCGCGAACCTCGAAACCGGCTACGTCGCGGGCGGCGCGAACACCCTCAACCGCATCGTGTCGATGGCGAAGCGGCGCAAGCGCTGCATCGTCTTCCTCGACGAGGCGCAGGATCTCTTCATGCAGCGCGGCGGACGGCGCAAGTTCGACGACGATACCGCCAATACCCTGCTCGCCGTGCTCGACGGCGTGCGCAGCAAGGACGAGGCCGAGATCATCTGGATCGTGGCGAGCAACTTCAACAGCCAGACGATGCAGATGGACGAAGCGATGCTGCGCCGCTTCCAGATGAAGGTGGATTTCCGCCTGCCTAACCGCGAGGAGCGCCTCGCGATCATCCAGCACTACCTCGCGCAGCGTGCCGACAAGGTGCTGCCCGGCCTCGATCTGAGCCACCTCGTCGGCGTCACCGAAGGGCGCAGCCCGGCCGACCTCGAGACGATCGTGAATCAGGCCGGCATCACCGCCGTGCAGGCGGGCGAGATGATAGGCGCCGACACCCTGATGCAGGCCGCCGAGCGGGTGCTGGTCGGCAACGTCAATTCCAACACCACCGACGAACGCGAGCGCGACCGCCGCATCATCGCCGTGCACGAGTGGGGCCACTTCCTCGTCGATCTGCAGCGCGAGCGCGAGCTGACGAACGACGATTGGGACCGCATCCTCGCCGACATGAAGACGATCAAGATCTCGCTGAAGGCCATCCCGCGCAGCAACGCGCTGGGCTTCGTCTTCCACAAGCAGGGCACCAACCTGCTCAAGACCAAGGGCGACATCGAGCACGACGTGCGCGTGCTGCTCGGCGGCATGGCCAACGAGGAGCTCTTCTTCGGCGAGGACGGCACCACCAACGGCGCCCACAACGACATCACCCGCGTCACCCAGCTCCTGCATCACGCCGTCGGCGAGATGGGCATGTACCGCAAGACGCGCCTCAACTTCGGCGCGCTCACGAACGACGGACAGGGGCCGGGCCGCGTCCTCGACGAGGAAACGCGCGGCATCATGGAGGCGCAGAGCGAACGCCTGTATGGCGAGACCAAGGCGGTGCTGGCGGAGCTCACGCCGCTGACGGAGTTTCTGGCGGACAAGCTGATGGCGGCCGGCGAGATGAACCTGGACGAGGCGCTGGCGGAGATCCGTCGCTTCGAGGAAGGGCGTGCGGCGGCGGCAGCGGGACGGGGGGCGGTGCTGAGCGCTGCGGGATGAGGTCATGGTCCCGCGATGCGGGGCCGGGGCGGACGCGCGGGTCAGGGTGCGAGCCGCAGCTCCCAGATCCCCGCTGGCGGCGTGTTGCGCCAGATCACCGCGGTGCGCTTCCAGCGCAGGTGGCGCGGCGCCGCGAAGGGGGCACGCGGGTGGTAGGTGAACTGCACGAGCTTGCGTTCCGGGTTGTGCGCGAGAAAGCGGCACAAGCTGTGCGCGGTCTCGTGCGCGACATGTTCGGGAAGCGAGCGGAAAGGCAGGCTGGAGACCAGCACGATCCGCCCCGGGTGGTCGAACAGCGAATCGACCACGTGCCGTGCCGTCGCCTGGCGCACGTCCGCGGCCGGATAACGATGGCGCAGGCGCTGCGCGAGGGCGGCCTGCAGCTCGACCGCGATCAGCGGCACCTTGGGTAGTTTCGTCAGCAGCGCGTCGGTGACCGGGCCGGTGCCTGCGCCGAGCTCGACGACGAGGTCCGCGCCTTCCGCGGCAGTCGCCAGCGCGTTCGCGAGGGTGCGCGATGACGGCAGCAGCGTGCCGGTCGAGCCCGGATTGCGCAGCATCGCGACCAGCAGCTGCAGGTGTGCGGAGGGGGTGGCGAGGCGGAACATGGATGCCATCTTAATCAGGCCCTCCGGTCCGTGGGCGGATGCTTGCGTGTGGATATGTAACGGTGGTCGGCGGCGACCGCCCGCGGCAGGCATTTCCGCAGGCTCGCCCCCGGGTGTCGCCACTCCCCGCCCCTCATTTCGGCGGCAGCGACGTATTGAAGCGCAAGGCCCGCTTGACCCAGCGCGACAGATCGGCGTCCGACTCGAAGCCGGGCGGTTCGACCATCACGAAACCGGTCAGCGGGCGCCCCGTAAAATCCATCGGACGTGCGTGGGCTGTGCGCAGGGCGTCCTCGTAGCGTTCGGCGCCGACGCGCACGACCAGCGTGTCATCGAGGATGCCGACGCACATGTGGCCGTGCAGCATGAAGGCGAGGCCGCCGAACATGCGCTTTTCGGCGATGTCATGGTGCTCCCTGAATTCGTCCCGCAGCCGCTCGGCTAACCCTTCGTCGAAAGCCATCTTGCGCGTCTCCCGCCAATCGGGGGCGACCCCCATGCTTCAGTGTAGTACCGCCGCAGGAAGGTCGGGGGCGGGCAGCCACTCGTCAGGGCAAGCGCACGAACTCGTGTCGGGCAGGTGGAACACAGTGCAGCGCGCCAATCCAGCCGCCGGACTCGGCCCGGCCGCGTCAGCGGCTCGCCGGTTCCGCAGGCTTCTTCGGCTCTTCCGCCACGTCCAGCCCCCAGTCGCCGTATTCGTACCAGTCTTCGCCGAGCATCTCGGCGGGGTGCAGGGTGCGGCCGGAGCCGTTGCCGCAGGTGAGGGAGTCGGCCGGGCAGTACTTGTCGCAGCCCCAGCAGATGCGTTCGGGGTGCTTGGGATGCAGGGGAAACTTCTTGGCCATGTCGGGGAGCCTCGTGACCGCTTGGATGCGGGTTCTGGGAATATCCGACGAGTTTACTCGGTCATGACCGGCGGGCTTTGACGTCCGTCAAAACCGTTCCGCGCGGCGGCGGCTGCATCGCGGGCGCGGGCGGCGTATAGTCGCGTCTCCGCAGATTACCCCTGTTCGCCGCTCCCGTTCCATCCGCGACGCGGGGCGCCACCGCCGCCGAATCAAGATGTCACTGCCCCGCTTCGATCCCGCCGAATATTCCGCTCTGCTCGCCGATAAGGCCGCCCGCTTTGCGAGCGATTTCGCACCGCTGGGCGCGCCCGCGCCGGACGTGTTCGCGTCCGAGCCGCTGCACTACCGTCTGCGCGCCGAGTTCCGCATGTGGCACCACGGCGAGGGCCTCGTCGACTACGCGATGTTCGCTTCCGACGACCCCAAGACGCCGGTGCTGCTCGACGATTTCCCCGCCGCCGCCGCGCCGATCTGCGCGCTGATGCCGCGCCTGCGAGACGCGCTGCGGGCGAATGACGTGCTGCGGAAGAAGATCTTCCAGGTCGAATTCCTTGCGACGCTGAGCGGCGAGCTGATGGTGAGCCTGGTCTATCACCGCGCCCTCGACGCGGACTGGGAAGCGGCGGCGCGCGTGCTCGCGGCCGGGCTGGGCGTGCAGGTCATCGGCCGCAGCCGCAAGCAGAAGATCGTGCTCGACCGCGACTGGCTGCTCGAGGAGTTCGAGGTGGACGGCCGGCGCCTGCGCTACCAGCAGATCGAGGGCAGCTTCACGCAGCCCAACGGCGGCGTGAATCGTCAGATGCTGGGCTGGGCACGGCGCCAGGTCGCAGGCGTGGGCGGCGACCTGCTGGAGCTCTACTGCGGCAACGGCAACTTCACCATGGCGCTGGCGCCGCTGTTCGACCGCGTGCTTGCGACCGAGGTCAGCAAGTCCTCGGTGCGCGCCGCGCACTACAACATCGAAGCGAACGGCGTCGACAACATCGCCATGGTGCGCATGTCGAGCGACGAGATCAGCGACGCCTTCGCCGGCGGGCGCGAATATCGGCGCATGAAGGACGTCGAGCTCGCCGGCTACCGCTTCTCGACGCTGTTCGTCGATCCGCCGCGCAGCGGCCTCGACGACGCGACCGTCAAGCTCGCGCGCGGCTTCGACCGCATCCTGTACATCTCCTGCAACCCGGTGACGCTACGCGACAACGTCGCCGCGCTCGCCGACACCCACGAAATTTCCGCCGCGGCGGTGTTCGACCAGTTCCCCTACACCCACCACCTCGAGGCCGGCCTGCTGCTGACGCGGCGCGGCCAGCACGGCTGAGGGCTCAGCGGCCCCGCGTGGTCGCCCGCGCCTGCGTCGGCGGATCGGGGCGGTCGGCGTCCTGTAGCGGATAGGAATCGGCGAAGTAGGCCGGTCCCTTCATGATCAACACGATCACGGCCCCGATCGCCAGCACCGCGACGCTGCTGAAGGTCAGGCCCAAAATGCTGATACCTATGATGTCGGCGGTGGTGATGCTTGCGGTGGGATCCGGGCCGATGCCGGCCCACGCCATCAGGCGCGCGAGTGCCGGTGCAAGCGCGGCGATCAGCATGCCGCCCGCCAGCACGAAGGGAAGCCGTACGAGCAGGCTGCGTTCGAACGCCGTCGAGACGGCGTTCCTGTCGGGGGAAATGGGGGAGTTCATGGCGACTCCTTTCGTTCTGGTCGGGGTTTGACGCTGCGGGGCGCGGATGATTCCGCCGCGTGTTCGCGGGGTTACCGTGCGTGCGAGCCAGGACAGCAGCTGTTCTGGCCGTTCCCTTCGAACGTCGATAGTTTTCGTTCAACGCGCCGTCGGTCGCACGGGGCCAGTGGTATCCGCGCCGCACTCGCGCAATCGTTTGCGCGCCGCGGCAATGGTCTTGTAACCGTTCGGATTACCCAGGCAATCGTCCCGCTGTTCGATCCGGAGCCCGCCGGGCGTGGGGTCGAAGTGCAGGGCGACGGTGGTGACGAACTCCGGTGGATCGTAACGGGCCTCGGCGGGCTCGGCGCTGTCGGAATATCCCAAGGTGATCAACATAGTGTCGCGCGCAGCGCCCGCGACCGCCACTGCCTTAACGCTCCTGCAGCGGGTCTTGCCTTCTAACAGGCTGCGGTCGCGCATTATGTTGAGCGCGGTGACGCTGGCCAGATTCAAGGTATCTGCGTCGAACAGGAAGAGGTGGCAGACGGTATGGCTATTCACGATCCAGTCGCAATTGGTATCGCAGTCCGGTAGCGGGGCAATATTGGGTGTGTACTGAGCTATGGCGCTCAAGTATCTCTTCCCGGAAACTTTCCAGGCAAAGATCGAATTGTCCTCATCTTCCTTGCCGTCAAGTACCCATATATTGTCTTTGAACATCCCCATCGCGCGGGGTGCTGCGTAGGCCTTGATCAATCTTTCGATGGGTGGGATCGCGGGTTCGACATTGAAGGTCTTGTCCAGCACAACTTCGGCTCTCGGTTGAGAGACGGTAAAGCACATCAACGCAAATGAAAGAGCTAGGAAGCATATGGTCCGCATGGGCGATTCCTCCCGTCAGGAAAATGCGGCGTAAGCCAGATTGACGTAGCTGCGTCGCTGAACCACTGGGTTGCTAGCCGCGATCGGGTAACCGCCTTTCTGATGAATGACGATCTCACCCGCATTGACGATCCGGGTGACCGCATCGATGGCGGCATCCGTGATGCCGTTATCGGCCGCTTGCCAGCACTTATTATCCAGCCAGAACGAAACCGCCGAACGGATCGCATAAGGCATTTGGGCAACCAGATCGGGTTGCTGTTCGAAATCGACGCTTCCTCCCCAGATTTCCCGGTGCCGGCTCGAAAAGGCCCGGTAGTTACGGTGCCCAGTCAATTGCTTCATCCCCCGCCCGCGGAAGCGCCAGCCGTCGCCGGGTTCGGTATTGCCCAGTTCCGTTTTCTTTTTCCCCGTTCCGTACACCTTGTTAGCAATGGTCTCCTGGTCGGCGGGTTTCCCTTGTGTTGAGCCGTTGGGCAATTTCGTGACACCACGACCATCCGCTTCCGCTTCCTTCGGGTTGCGCTTGTAATAGCCGAAGGTGTTCTTGAGCCCTTCCGGGCTGTAGTCCAGGCTTTCCGCGGCACCGGAGAGCGTCGGACCGGCCTCGCGTTTGACCTGCCCGAAGAAGTGTGCGCGTCGATAGACCGTGTCGAGTTTGTATTTCGCTAGATCGGCATTGAGTTCATCGGCCACTGCCTGCAAGTGTGCGTCGGTCGGTGCTCCGCCCTTGTTCTTTGGGAAGATCGTGCGCAACTGAGCGACCGTGATCGTATCTGGTACAGGCCGTGCTGCCGGAAACAGCGGATTGCCCCGCTCGTCGTGCTGGGACGGCGCGGGTTGAATACCTTGGTTGGTTTCGGGCGACGGGCCTGGTGGTGGCGCGGGCCGCGGGTTCTGAGGGCGAGGCGGCGGGGTTTGCGGCACTGCCGGTGTATCTGTTCGGCCTAGGACCTTCACGGTGTTCAGGCACTTTCGTACGAGGACCGGCTTGCCAGCCAGGGGTGTTACCGGGTCGAGTTCCTTGTAGTCCTTGCGCTGGCGCGACCAGACTGACACCCGAACCGGACCGAGTGTTCGCGGCTGGAGCTCGATGCAGTAGTTGCCTTCGGACGTGATGCCGGCCAGTTCCTGGCCGTCGAACCGAATCTTGTATTTCACGCCGTCGAGCGCCTTCATGTAGCGGTTGACGAAACACACCATGATCTTGCCCGGTTGAACTGCCGATGGCGCCTCGGAAGACGCGGGAAAAGTAGCGCTGTCATCCAGGAAGGACTGGACCTCCTTCGCGATTCGTTCCAGAAAATCTTCCCAAGCGCTCATGCGAGTTCTCCCTGCTCGCGGACGTCTTCCACGCTATCGATGAAATCCGTCCATTCACCGTCCCCTGCCAGCAGTTCGATGGGCTCGGCACTTGCCGTACTTATCACGAAGCTGCGGTTGAGGTCATCGAGAGCCCCTCTGGCAATCAGCTCCGGCGTTTCCCCGCGCGTCCAGACTTCAAAGTGCGTACCCAGCAGCGCAGGGTCTTTGTGGATCAGGCTCCCGGTATCAAATACGGCCGTGCAAGATTCGCCCACGCTCGACGACAATGCGCCCAAGCGTGAAACCGGGAACTGCGGCAATTTCACCGCCGCCGCCTTGGGCCCCGTCAAATTCTTCCTGCTCGCCTTGAGCTTGACGGCGCCCGGGGCATGCAGCTGGATGTTCCCGCCCTCGATCCTGAGATACGCCCCTTGTGCGGTGGCGAGGATGTGCTTGCGGGCGCTGGCGGACAGCGCGGCGGTGGTGCTGGCGACGGTCACCCGCTTGTCGGCGGCGGCGTTGAGTTTGCCGCTCTGGCTTTGCACGCTGACCTGGCCCCTGGCGGCATGCAGGTGGATGCCGGTTTCGCTGATCGGCTGCGATCCCGTGCCTGCCTTGCCGGCCGTGAACAGGGCGAGGCCGCGGGCGACGGCCATGCTGTGGTTGCCCTGGCTGACGAGCTGGGTGTCGCGGCTTGCGGTGACGAGGTTCATGCCGGCGGCGAGGATCAGGTCCTGCGGGGTGAGCTGGGCGATGCCGGCGGGGGCGCTGTATTGCACGCGCGGTGCCGACCAGGCGGCGACCGTGCCGGTGCCGCCGCCGGCGGCGAGGAAGGTGCCGGGGTGGGTCGGATTGGGGGTGGACCCCTGCCGGTCCGCGGTGCTGCGCAGGACGTCGAGGGCGCGGTCGAGCGAGGTGCCGGCGGGCAGCTTGTCGGGGGCATCGTCCGCGCTCAGGCCGGCGTGATGTTTGTGCGCGACCGCGGCGAGGCTGCTCACGAGGTCGTGGGCCGCTTCGGTGCGCTCGATCGCTTCTCGGCTGTCGAGGTGGTGGCCGCAGGCGTCGGGGCGGGCGTCGGCGCTGACGAGGAGGCCGCGGCCGGCGCGGGTTGCGATCGCTGCGCGGGTGGCGAGTTCGGCGCCGTGGCCGCGGCTCGCTTCGCGGGCGTTGCCGCTCTGCTGCTTGAGGTGGCCCAGTTGCAGGCGGGTTTCGTGGGCGGTGGTCGAGAGTTCGATGCGCGACTCGTTCGCGGTGTCGTCGAACACCAGTTGGTTGTAGCCGCCCTGTCCGCTGCGGCAGGCGGCGAGTTCCTGCGTCTTGAGGCCGGAGAGGCTGGCGCGGTGGGTGTGGGCGGGGTCGGAGCGGCCGGCGAACCACGCGGGCGCGTTGGCGGTGGCGTGCTGGGTGCCGCCGGCGCGGCGGTTGCCGGCGCCGTCGGGGTGGCCCTCGCCGTTGTAGAGGCTGCCGATGACGACGGGGCGGTCGATGTTGCCGTTGTGGAAGGCGACCAGCACTTCCTGGCCGGGCCGCGGGACGAAGTGGCCGCCCCAGTCGGCGCCGGCCATCGGCGAGAGTACGCGCAGCCACACGCCGCGCGTGGCATTGGCGGGGGCGTTGTCGCTGCCGCTGGGGTGTGTCTGACGGCCGGCCGAGCGTTCGCCGCGCTGCCAGTGGAATTGCACGCGGATGCGCTGGTCGCGGTCGGTGTGGGTGGGGGCGGGCTCGCCGGCGCCGGCGCAGGTGCCGACGACGATTGCGGTGC
>NZ_QVLR01000028.1 GCF_014822185.1 Azoarcus sp. Aa7 | reverse complement strand
ACTTCGACCGACTCGGCGTACCTCGGCTCTCATGACCTCAACTGCTCGAACCGCCCGGTGCGGACCCGCATGCCGGGTGGTGTGGGAGGGGAACGGTCAGGTGACCTGACCGCCCCTATCCCGATCGCTCCGTTCCATCGGCGCCGGGCGGTCAGCCCAGCGCGCTGCGTGCCCGCGCGATGGCCGCGCGGACCTGCTCGGGAGCCGTGCCGCCGACGTGCTTGCGCGAGGCAAGCGAGCCTTCGACGGTGAGCACGGCGAAGACGTCGTCCTTTACGCGCTCGGCCGCGCCCGGTACGTGCGCCATCGCTGCACGCAGCTCGTCGAGCGTGAATTGCGGCAGGTCGCAGCCCTTCACGTCGGCCGCGCGCACGGCGAGCGCGACCGCTTCGTGCGCGTCGCGGAAGGGCAGGCCATTCTTGACGAGGTAGTCGGCGAGGTCGGTGGCGGTCGCGTAGCCCTGCTTCAGCGCGTCGCGCATCGCGTCCGCCTTCACGCGGATGCCGGTGATCATGTCGGCGTAGATGCGCAGCGTGTCGATCACCGTGTCGGCGGTGTCGAACAGCGGTTCCTTGTCTTCCTGGTTGTCCTTGTTGTACGCGAGCGGCTGGCCCTTCATCAGCGTCAGCAGCGCGATCAGGCTGCCATTGACGCGCCCGGTCTTGCCGCGCACGAGCTCGGGCACGTCCGGGTTCTTCTTCTGCGGCATGATCGAGCTGCCGGTACAGAAGCGGTCGGCGAGGTCGATGAAGCCGACGCGCGGGCTCATCCACAGGATCAGTTCCTCGGAGAAGCGCGACAGGTGCGTCATCAGCAGCGCCGAGGCGGCGCAGAATTCGATCGCGAAGTCGCGGTCGCTGACGGCGTCGAGCGAGTTGTAGCAGACCTCGTCGAAACCCAGTTCCCGCGCGACGAACTCGCGGTCGATCGGGTAGCTCGTGCCGGCGAGCGCGGCGCTGCCCAGCGGCAGGCGGTTGACGCGTTTGCGGCAGTCGGCGAAGCGTTCGGCGTCGCGCCGGCTCATCTCGAAGTAGGCCATCAGGTGGTGGCCGAAGGTCACCGGCTGGGCAACCTGCAGGTGCGTGAAGCCGGGCATCGGCGTCGCCGCGTTGGCTTCGGCGACGTCGAGCAGGTTCTTCTGGAAGTCGCCGATCAGCACGAGGATCTGGTCGATCGCGTCGCGCAGCCACAGGCGGATGTCGGTCGCGACCTGGTCGTTGCGGCTGCGGCCGGTGTGCAGGCGCTTGCCGGCGTCGCCGACCAGCGCGGTGAGGCGCTTCTCGATGTTGAGGTGCACGTCCTCGTCGTCGAGGTTCCAGCCGAACTCGCCGCGCTCGATCTCGCCGAGGATCTGCGTCATGCCGCGCTCGATGTCGGCGAGATCCTGGTCGCCGATGATGCCCTGGCGCGCGAGCATCTTCGCGTGTGCGAGCGAGCCGCGGATGTCCTGCCGCGCCATGCGCTGATCGAAGAACACCGACGCGGTGTAGCGTTTCACGAGATCCGAGACCGGCTCGGTGAAGCGGCCCGACCAGGCCTTGGCCGGCTGCGAGGAAGTGGTGTCTGTCATAATGTCCGTCAGTGGTATGGCGCGGTCGGATGCGGCCGTCGCGGGGCGGGGCGCCGGTTGTCGCTGGCGCCGCGCAAACAGGCCAAAATTATAAAGCAAAAGCCCTGCATGCCTTGGGCGCCGGTTCGCCGGCGGGGCGCGAATCGCGGGGGCGGGGAGGTCCTTCGATGGAGTCGGTACAGCCTTTGCGTGTGGTGATCGTCGATGACGAGGCGCCGGCGCGCGCGCGTCTGCGCGACCTGCTCGGCGACATCGCGCAGGAGCAGCCGACCGCCGTCGTCGGTGTCGCGGCCAATGGCGTCGAGGCGCTGCGTCTGCTCGAGAGCGAGCCGGCCGACGTCGTGCTGGCCGACATCCGCATGCCGGTGATGGACGGCGTCGAACTCGCCCGCCACCTCGGCCGGCTGGAGAATGCGCCCGCGGTGATCTTTACGACGGCCTACGACGAGTACGCGGTGCAGGCCTTCGAACTGTCGGCGGTCGATTACCTGCTGAAACCGGTGCGGGCGCAGCGCCTCGCAGATGCGCTCGCGAAGGTGCGCCGCCACCAGCCGCTGCCGGATGCGGCGCTTGCCGCGCTGGCGCCCGGTGCGCGGCAGCATTTCAGCGTCAACGAACGCGGCCGCATCCTGCTGGTTCCGGTCGCTGAGGTGCTGTTCCTGCGTGCGGAGCTGAAATACGTGACGGCGCGAACCGCCGAGCGCGAATACCTGCTCGACGAGTCGTTGGTGCAACTGGAGCAGGAGTTCGCCGGCCGCTTCCTGCGCATCCACCGCAACTGTCTCGTCGCACGCGCGGCCGTGGTCGGCGTGGAGCGCGCGGGCGAGCATGAGGAGGAGCCGCACTGGGACATCCTGCTGGCCGGACTGGCCGCAGGACTGCCGGTCAGTCGTCGGCAATGGCCGACGGTGAAGCAGGCGCTGGGGTTGTGAACGGCGCGGTTGCGCGCACGCATGAAGAGCTTGGAGAGCGGGAGAAGATGCTCAGTCTTGGAAACATCAAACTGGCCGTCATCGGCCTCGGATACGTCGGGTTGCCGCTGGCGGTCGAGTTCGGCAAACGGCGCACGGTGGTGGGCTTCGACATCAACCTCGGGCGCATCGAGGCACTCAGGGGCGGCCACGATGCGACGCTGGAGGTCGAGGACGAAGATCTCGCCGCTGCCTCCGGTCTGAGATTTACGGCCGATCCGGCTGACCTCGCCGAGTGCAACTTCTTCATCGTCACGGTGCCCACGCCCATCGACGAGCACAAGCGTCCCGACCTCGGGCCGCTGATCAGGGCGTCCGAATCGGTCGGCAAGGTGCTGAAGAAGGGCGACGTGGTCGTCTATGAATCGACGGTGTACCCCGGCGCGACGGAAGAGGATTGCGTGCCGGTGCTTGAGCGCCTGTCGGGCCTGCGCTACAACGACGACTTCTTCGCCGGCTACAGCCCCGAGCGCATCAACCCCGGCGACAGGCAGCACCGCCTCTCCAGCATCAGGAAGGTGACTTCGGGTTCGACGCCGGACGTGGCGGAACTCGTCGATGCCCTTTACCGCGAAATCATCGCGGCCGGCACGCACAAGGCGGAAAGCATCCGGGTGGCCGAAGCCGCGAAGGTCATCGAGAACACCCAGCGCGACCTCAACATCGCCCTGATCAACGAGTTGGCGATCATCTTCAATCGCATGGGCATCGACACCGAAGCCGTGCTGAAGGCCGCCGGCACGAAGTGGAACTTCCTGCCCTTCCGCCCGGGGCTGGTCGGCGGCCACTGCATCGGCGTCGATCCCTACTACCTCACGCACAAGGCCCAGGCGATCGGTTATCACCCGGAAATCATCCTCGCCGGGCGCCGACTCAACGACGGCATGGGCGCCTATGTCGCGTCCCAGCTCGTCAAGTCCATGATCAAGCGGCGCATTCAGGTCGACGGCGCGCGCGTGCTGGTGATGGGTCTCACGTTCAAGGAAAACTGCCCCGACCTGCGCAACACGCGCGTCGTCGACATCGTCAGGGAGCTGGCCGACTACAACATCGCGGTCGATGTGTTCGATCCGTGGGCCAACGCCGACGAGGCCAGGCACGAATACGGCATCACGCCCATCCGCGAACTTCTGGAGGCCGCCTACGAGGGGATCATCCTTGCCGTGGCCCACGCCGAATTCGCGCAGATGGGGGTCGAGCGCATTCGTGCGGCAGGCAAGCCTGCGCACGTGCTCTACGACCTCAAGTACCTCCTGCCGCGCGCCGCGTCCGACCTGCGCCTGTAGCGGGCAGGCCGGTCCGCGCCCGCGCTAGCCGCTGTTCCGCAGCCCCGCCGCGACCCCGTTGATCGAGATGTGGATGCCCAGCCGCACGCGCGCGTCGTCGTGGCCGTCGCGGTGGCGGCGCAGCAGTTCGACCTGCACGTGGTTGAGCGGGTCGAGGTAGGGGAAGCGGTTGCGGATCGAGCGCTTGAGCAGCGGGTTGTCGTCGAGGAGTTCCTTCTGGCCGGTGATCGCGAGCAGCGCGTCGACGGTGTCCTGCCATTCGGCGCGGATGCGGCCGAAGATCGCGTCGCGCAGCGCCGGGTCCTTGACCAGTCCGGCGTAGCGCGAGGCGATCGCGAGGTCGGACTTTGCCAGCACCATGTCCATGTTCGACAGTAGTGTCGCGAAAAAGGACCATTCCTTGTACATCGCCTGCAGGCGCGCCAGTCCGTCGTCGGGGTGGGCCGCGCGCCACGCCTTCACCGCCGCGCCGAAGCCGAACCAGCCGGGCAGCATCAGGCGGCACTGCGCCCAGCTGAATACCCACGGGATCGCGCGCAGGTCTTCGATACGCGTGCCTTTCTTGCGCGAGGCCGGGCGCGAGCCGATGTTGAGCTCGGCGATCTCGGAGATCACCGTCGACTCCCAGAAGTACCGCTCGAAGCCTTCGGTCTCGTAGACGAGGCCGCGATAAGCGGCGAAGGCCGTATCCGAGAGCGCCTGCATCGTGTCGAGGAACTCGGCACGCGGCGCGGGGGCGCGGTCGGAAAGGAGGCTCGCCTCCAGCGTCGCGGCGACCAGCACCTCGAGGTTGCGGCGGCCGACCTCCGGGTTGTTGTACTTCGCCGCGATGACCTCGCCCTGCTCGGTGAGGCGGATGCGGCCCTGCACGGCGCCGCCGGGCTGCGCGAGGATGGCCTGGTAGCTCGGGCCGCCGCCGCGGCCGACGGAGCCGCCGCGGCCATGGAAGAGACGCAGGTGCACCTCATGCTTGGCGAACACCTCGACGAGTCCGATCTCGGCCTTGTACAGCGCCCAGCCGGAGGTCAGGAATCCGCCGTCCTTGTTGCTGTCCGAATAGCCCAGCATGATCTCCTGCATCCGGCCGCGCGACTCCAGCAGGCTCATGTAGCCGGGCAGCGCGAACAGGCGGTCCATCACCGTCGGCGCGTTCGCGAGATCCTCGATCGTTTCGAACAGCGGGATGATGTTCACGTCGAGCGCCTGCTCGTGCGGGCGCAGCAGGCCGGCTTCCTTCAACAGCAGCGCGAGTTCGAGCAGGTCCGAGACGTCGTCGGTCTTCGAGATGATGCAGTTCGTGATCGCGTCCTTGCCGAAGCGCAGGTGCGCGGTGCGCGCGGCGCGGAAGATCGCCAGCTCGCCTTCCGTTTCGTCCGAGTAGCGCACGTGCGGCGAGGCAAGGAGGCGCGGCGTGGACAGTTCGGCGATGAGGGCCGCGCAGCGTCCCGCCTCGTCCAGCGCACGGTAATCGGTGCCGGGCTGGGCGGTTGCCAGCAGTTCGGCGACGACGTGTTCGTGCACGTCGGAATTCTGGCGCAGGTCGATCGGCGCGAGGTGGAAGCCGAATACGCGCACGGCGCGGCGCAGCAGGCGCAGGCGGCCGCGCGCGAGGGCGGCCGAGCCGTTGGCGACGAGCGAGCGGTGGAGGATGTCGAGGTCCTCGGATAGCTCGTACGCGTTCAGGTAGGGCTCGGCGTCCGCGACCGCGTGGCGGGGCGGTTCGCTGCCCAGCAGCATGCGATGGGTGGCCGCGAGGCGTGCGTAGATGCCGGAGATCGCGCGCCGGTAGGGCTCGTCCTTGCGGTGCGGGGACAGGTCGGGCGAGCGGTCCGCGAGTCCGAGGAGTCCGTCCGAGGCGCTCACGAGGCCGACCGCGAGCGACAGGCGCGCGCCCAGCGTGTGCAGCTCGTCGAGGTAGAAACCGAGTACGGCGCCGGCCTGCATCGCGAGCGCGCGTTCGAGCACCTCGGCCGTGACGAAGGGGTTGCCGTCGCGGTCGCCGCCGATCCAGCTGCCCACGCGCAGGAAGGCGGGCAGTTCGAGCGCGCCCAGCGCCGGGTCGCGCTTCGCGAGCTGGTCCTCGAGGTCGGCGTAGAGGCGCGGGACCTCGCGCAGGAAAGTCGCATCGAAGTAGGAGAGGCCGTTGGCCACCTCGTCGACCACCGACAGCTTGGCCGGGCGCAGCATGCGCGTCTGCCACAGGATGAGCACGGCGCGGCGCATGGCTTCCTCGCTGTGCTCGCGTTCCTCGGGCGTGAGCACCATGCGGTCGCGCCGGTCGAGCAGGCGGGCGATGTCCGTCTCGCAGTTGAGAATGCTCTTCCGTTGCACTTCGGTCGGGTGGGCCGTGAGCACCGGTGAGATCGCCGCGGTGTCGAAGAAGGCCGCCAGCGCCGACGCTTCGTGGCCGCCGGCGAAGGCGCGTGCGAGCGCATGCGAGAGGCTGCCTTCGCGCGGCGCGGAGCCGGCGATGAGGTGGGCGCGGCTGCGGCGGATGTGATGCTGGTCCTCGGCGATGTTGGCGAGGTGCGAGAAATAGCTGAACGCGCGCGCGACCTGGATCGTCTGTTCGCGCGACAGCGCATCGAGGATGCCTTCGAGCTCCTGGCGTGCGGCGCGGTCGTCGTCGCGGCGGAAGCGCACCGAGGTCTGGCGGATGCGTTCGATGAGGCCGAACACGGCTTCGCCCTGCTGGTCGCGCACGGTGTCGCCGAGCATGCGGCCGAGCAGTCGGATGTCTTCGCGCAGTGGTGCGTCCTTGTCCTGGGTCATGATGTTTCCGTTGCGGTGTTGGGGTTCGGGGGGCGAGAGGTGCGCTCGGACGTCCATGCTAGAATGCTGTTTTGCTGCGGCGCCATTGGCGCGAACCCTGATGTTGCAACGCGGTATGTGCCGCGCCTGTCAGGATCCTAAATCATCTGTCGACGAGTCCGTTTACCGTGAGCGCAACTTCCGCCGAATTCAACCCGCCTGAACGCATCGTAATCGCCACCCGCGAAAGCCGGCTCGCGCTGTGGCAGGCCGAGCACGTCAAGGCCCGCCTCGAGGCGTTGTACCCCGGTTGCCGGGTCGAGCTGCTGGGCATGACGACCCGCGGCGACCAGATCCTCGATCGCCCGCTGGCCAAGGTCGGGGGCAAGGGCCTGTTCGTGAAGGAACTCGAGGCGGCGCTGCTCGAAGGGCGCGCCGACATCGCCGTGCATTCGATGAAGGATGTGCCGATGCAGCTCGCGGAGCCGTTCGCGCTGCCGTGCATCTCGGAGCGCGAGGTTCCGCTAGACGCCTTCGTGTCGCCGCGCTACGCGAGCCTCGACGAGCTCCCCCCGGGTGCCGTGGTCGGAACGTCCTCGCTGCGGCGCGAATCGCAGCTGCATGCGATGTACCCGATGCTCGCGGTCACCAGCCTGCGCGGCAACCTCGACACGCGCCTGCGCAAGCTCGACGAGGGGCAGTACGACGCGATCATCCTCGCCGCGGCCGGCCTGAAGCGCCTCGGTCTGGCCGACCGCATCCGCTGCGAACTGCCGTCCACGGTGTCGCTGCCGGCCGCCGGCCAGGGCGCGCTGGGCATCGAATGCCTCGCGAGTCGCAAGGACGTCGCCGCCTGGCTGGCGCCCCTCAACGACGCCGACACCTCGGCTTGTGTACGCGCCGAGCGCGCCGTGTCGCGCGCACTCGCCGGCAGCTGCGAGGTGCCGCTGGGCGCCTACGCGGAGATCCGCGCCGGTAAGCTGTGGCTGCGTGGTTTCGTCGCGCTGCCCGACGGCAGCCGCATCGTGCGTGCCGAGCTCGAAGGCAGTCCCGCGGACTGCGAGACGCTGGGTCTGGCGCTGGCGGCCGACCTGCGCGAGCAGGGGGCCGAGGACATCCTCGCCCAGATCGGCTGAAGTCGGCCGCGACGGTGGCGATCATGACCGCGGCAACGCTGTCCGGGCGCCACGTCGTGGTGACCCGGCCGTCCGGGCAGGCCGACAGCCTGTGCGCGGCGATCGAGGCGCGCGGCGGGATCGCGCTGCGCTTTCCGGTGCTTGCGATCGGCGAGCCCGAGGATGGACGCGCCCTCGATGACGTCATCGCCCGGCTGGACGGGTTCGAGCTCGCGTTCTTCGTCAGCCCGAATGCCGTGAGCCATGCCCTCGGGCCCATCCTCGCGCGTCGCGTGTGGCCCGCCGGGCTGCGCGTCGCCACCGTCGGCAAGGGCAGCGAGCGGGCGTTGGCGGGTTATGGCTTCAAGGATGTCATCGCACCGCGGAGCGGCTTCGACAGCGAGTCGGTGCTGGCCCTGCCGGAGTTCCGGGCGGACGCGGTTGCCGGCAGGCGCGTCGTGATCTTCCGTGGCGACGGCGGGCGCGACCTCCTCGGCGAAACCCTGCGCGAACGGGGCGCGACGGTCGAGTACGTCACGTGTTATCGCCGCTACTGCCCCGAGATCGATCCGGCGCCCTTGCTGCGTCTGGCTGCCGATGGGCGCCTCGACGCGATCACGCTGACGAGCAGCGAAGGCGTCGGCAACCTGCGCACCATGGTCGGTGACGCCGGCTGGCCGGTGCTGCGCACGGTCGCCGTCTTCGCGCCGCATCCGCGCATCGTTGCGCACGCACGCGCGGCGGGGTTCGAGCTCGTATTCGAGACCCCGGCGGGCGACGAAGGGCTGCTCGGGGCCCTCGAGTCTCATTTTCGGCACGCCTCGGTTACACTCCGGCCATGAACCAAGAACAACCTGCGCTCACCCAAAACAGTCAGTCCGAAACCTCCCCGGCTCCGAATCGTGAAGCTGCCGGGCGGCCGTCCGCCGCCGGTCGCGGTTCCGGTGGCGGCCTCGCCGCCGCGATCTCGGTGCTTGCACTCGTCGCGACCGGGGTGCTCGGCTGGTACGTCCACGACATGCGCGGCAGCGTCGCTGCCGTGCGCGAGGAGGTCGCCCAGCGCCTCACCGCGGGTGAATCGGCCGTGACCGAATATCGCGCGCTCGGTCGCCAGCAGCAGGAGACGATTGCCGCGCTGCAGGGCAAACTCGGTGCGTTGGAGGCCCAGGTGGCCGCCACCGAGGGCCAGGCTGCGGCGCTCGAGACCCTGTACCAGCAGTTTTCGCGCACGCGTGAGGACCGCGTCATCGCCGAGGCAGAATACGCCGTTGCGATGGCGGCGCAGCAGCTGCAGCTTGCCGGCAACGCCGAGGCCGCGCTGATCGCCCTGCAAGGGGCCGAGGCGCGCGTCGCCGCGCAGGATGCCGGCCAGCTGCTGCCGCTGCGGCGCGCGCTGGCGCGCGATATCGAAATGCTGAAAGCCGCGCCGCAGGTGGATGTTCCGGGCATCGCGCTGCGCCTCGAAGGCCTGCTCGAACGCGTCGATGGCCTGCCGCTCGCGTTCGCCGGCGAACTCGCTGCGCAGCCGTCCGCCGATGGCGGCAATGCCGCTGCTCCTGCCGCGGCCGCGCCGTCGCCGATGGATTTCATCCAGGGCGTGGCGCACGAGGTGTGGCACGAGATCCTTGCGCTGGTGCGCATCGAACGTCTCGACCAACCCGAGCCGGTGCTGCTCGCGCCGGCGCAGAGCACCTACTTGCGCGAGAACCTCAAGATCCGTCTGCTGACCGCCCGCTTGGCGTTGCTGGCGCGCGACGGGCGCACCTTCTCGGCGGACCTTGCCCAGGCGCAGAGCTGGGTCGGACGCTTCTTCGACAAGCGCGACACCAAGGTGCAGGAGACCCTGTCCGAACTGGCGGGCCTCGCGGCAATGCCGGTCAAGGTGGAGCAGCCTGCGCCGGTCGAGAGCATCGCCGCGCTGCGCCTGCTGCAGGCGCGTGCGGGGGAGGCGAACCGGATCGCTCCGGCCCTCGCCGTCCCGCCGGCTGCGCCGCCCGCCGCCGAGCCGGCGAAGGGGAGTGCCGCGCAGCCGCCTGCCGGCGCCACGCGCTGAGGAGCCGTTCATGCGTGCCTTGATCTGGCTCATCGGAATCTTCGCGCTCGCGGCCGGCGTTGCGATGCTCGCGAGCGTCAATGATGGCTATGTGCTGGTCGTCGTACCGCCGTGGCGGGTCCAGCTTTCGCTCAACCTGCTGATCGTCGGGCTGATCGTTGCGTTCGTCAGTGCCTACGCCGTGTTGCGGGTCATTCGCCGGACGATGGCGCTGCCCGGGCGCGTCGTCCAGTACCGCGAGCGGCGCCGCAAGGAAAAGGCCGGCCGCGCGTTGCGCGATGCGCTGCGGGCGCTGTTCGAGGGGCGTTTCGCGCAGTCGGTGAAGTTCGCCGGCGCGGCGTTTTCCGATGGCGACAACCGCTCGATGGCGGCGCTCGTTGCCGCCCGGGCCGCACACGCGATGCGCGACGACACGCGTTATCGCATCTGGCTGGGCAAGTCGGCGGAACAGGAAGAGGAATCGCGCGTCGCACGCCTGATGACCGAGGCGGAGCTGGCGGTGGAGGGGCGTCGTTTCGAGGAGGCTGCCGAGCACCTGGAAAACCTGCGTCTCGCCGGGCATCGCCATATCGCCGCGCTGCGCCTGTCGCTGCGGGTCGCTTCGGCGCTCGCGCGCTGGGAGGAGGTGCTGCGCACCGCGCGCCAGTTGCACAAGCACAAGGCCATGTCGGAGGACCAGGTGCGTTCCGTGCTGCGGCGCGCACATCTCGAGCGCATGCGCGAGTTGGCCGGCGACGCCGAGGGGCTGGCCGCGTACTGGCGGGAGATCCCCGCGGACGAGTTGAACGACCGGCGCCTGGTCGAACGTGCCGTGCCTTACCTCGCCGAGACGGGCCAGGGGGCGCTCGCGCGCCGGACGCTCGAGCGCCTGCTCGATGCCGAATGGGACAGCGGCCTCGCCCGCCTGTTCGGTTATTGCTGCGAAGGCGATGCCGTCGATTGCCTCGCCCGCGGCGAGAAATGGCTGCGCATGTATCCCAAGGACGCCGGCCTGCTATTCGCGCTCGGGCGCCTGTGCCTGAACGCGCAGCTATGGGGCAAGGCGCAGAGCTATCTCGAGGCTTCGCTCAATCTCGCACCGTCGGTCGAGACGCATCTCGCGCTGGCCGGCCTGCTCGAACGTCTGGAGCGTGGTGACGAGGCGCAGGCGCACTACCGCGCCGCAGCTCAGCGTTCCGCCGCCTGAAAACGAAACGGCCGCCCGGTGAGGCGGCCGTCGTTCATCCTGCCGGCGGTTGCCGGCACTCAGCACCAGTCGCGCGGCTTGAGGAACTCGTCGTAGAGCTTCGCTTCCGGGCTTCCCGCTTCGGGATGCCAGTCGTAGCGCCATTTCACGATGGGCGGCAGCGACATCAGGATGGATTCCGTACGTCCGCCCGATTGCAGGCCGAACAGCGTGCCGCGGTCGAAAACCAGGTTGAATTCGACGTAACGGCCGCGGCGGTAGGCCTGGAAGTCGCGCTCGCGCTCGCCGTAGGCGATGTCCTTCCGGCGTTCGAGGAGCGGCAGGTAGGCCGGCACGAAAGCGTCGCCGACGCTCTTGACGAGCCCGAAGCCGGCATCAAATGCGATCTTGCCGTCGGCGCCGAGGTCGTCGAAGAACAGTCCGCCGACGCCGCGCGGCTCGTTGCGGTGCTTGAGGAAGAAGTAGCTGTCGCACCAGTCCTTGAGGCGACGGTATTCGGCCTCGCCGCCGAAGGGCAGCACCGCTGCCCTGCAGGTGCGGTGAAAGTGGCGGACGTCCTCTTCGAACGGATAGTAGGGCGTGAGGTCCATGCCGCCGCCGAACCACCAGACCGGTTCCGCATCCGGTTCGTTCGCCGGCGGGAGCGCGATGAAGAAGCGCACGTTCATGTGCGCGGTGGGGCAGTACGGGTTGCGCGGGTGCAGCACCAGCGACACGCCCATCGCCTCGAAGGAGCGGCCGGCGAGTTCGGGGCGGTGCGCCGTCGCGGAGGCCGGCATGCCGGCGCCCATCACGTGCGAGAAGTTCACGCCGCCACGCTCGAAGAAGTGGCCTTCCTCGATGGCGCGGGTGATGCCCCCGCCGCCACCCGGACGGTCCCAGGCGTCGGTGCGGAAGGCTTCGCCGTCGAAGGTTTCCAGCGCCGCGACGATGCGTTGCTGCAGGCCGAGGAGGTACTCCTTGACGGCGGAACGGTCGGGCGCGCTCATTGTGGCTGCGTCCTCAGCTCTTGCGGGCGACGGCGCGATGACCGATGTCGCGACGGAACTGGCGGCCTTCGAAGACGATTGCGTCGGCAACTTCGTAAGCGCATTTCTGCGCGCTGCGCACGTTGTCGCCGAGCGCTGTGACGCACAGGACGCGTCCGCCGGCGGTGACGACCTGGCCGTCCTGCTCGGCGGTGCCGGCGTGGAAGACATGCACGTCCTCGACTTCGATCGTCGGCAGGCCGCTGATGACGTCGCCCTTGCGTGGAGACTCCGGATAGCCCTCGGCAGCGAGGACGACACCCAGCGCGACGCGGCGGTCCCATTCGGCCTCGACCTGGTCGAGGCGGCCGCCGATCGCGGCTTCGATCAGGTCGGAGAGGTCGGTCTTGAGCCGCATCATGATCGGCTGCGTTTCCGGATCGCCCATGCGGCAGTTGAACTCTACGACACGCGGCTGGCCGACGTCGTCGATCATCAGGCCGGCGTAGAGGAAGCCGGTATAGGGCTGGCCGTCGGCCGCCATGCCGGCGAGCGTGGGCATGATGATCTCGCGCATCACGCGGGCGTGCACTTCGGGCGTGACGACCGGGGCGGGGGAGTAGGCGCCCATGCCACCGGTGTTGGGGCCTTCGTCGTTGTCCTTGAGGCGTTTGTGGTCCTGGCTGGTCGCGAGCGCCAGCGCATGCCGGCCGTCGGCCATCACGATGAAACTCGCCTCCTCGCCGGCCATGAATTCCTCGATCACGACGCGAGCGCCTGCGTCGCCCATGCGATTGTCGGTGAGCATCATGTCGATCGCGGCGTGCGCCTCGTCCAAGGTCATCGCGACGACGACGCCCTTGCCGGCGGCTAGGCCGTCGGCCTTGATGACGATGGGGGCGCCCTCGGCGTTCACGTAGTCGTGCGCCGCCGCGGCGTCCGAGAAGGTCTGGTACTTCGCGGTCGGGATGTTGTGGCGGATGAGGAAGCGCTTGGCGAAGTCCTTGGAGCTTTCGAGCTGCGCGGCGGCCTTCGTCGGCCCGAAGATCGGCAGGCCGGCGGCGCGGAAGGCGTCGACGACGCCGGCCGCGAGCGGCGCTTCGGGGCCGACGACGGTGAATTGCACCTGCTCGCGGCGGGCGAGTTCGACGAGCTCGGGGATCGTCGTCACGGCGACGTTCTCGAGCAACGGCTCGCGTGCCGTGCCCGGGTTGCCCGGTGCGACCAGTACGCGCGTGACCTTGGGCGACTGCGCGAGTTTCCAGGCCAGCGCGTGTTCGCGGCCGCCGGAGCCGATGACGAGAACTTTCATGCTGTTTCCTGTGCTGCGGATCAGTGGCGGAAGTGGCGGAAGCCGGTGAAGACCATCGCGACGCCCTGTTCGTCGGCGGCGGCGATCACTTCGGCGTCGCGCATCGAGCCGCCCGGCTGGATGACGGCGGTCGCGCCGGCTTGGGCGAGGACGTCGAGGCCGTCGCGGAACGGGAAGAAGGCGTCGGACGCGACGACCGTGCTCTTCACCGTGAGGCCGGCGTTCTCGGCCTTGATGGCGGCGATGCGGGCGGAGTCGACGCGGCTCATCTGGCCGGCGCCGACGCCGACGGTCATGCCGTCACGGCAGTAGACGATGGCGTTGGACTTGACGTATTTGGCGACGCGCCACGCGAAGAGGAGATCGCCCAGTTCCTGTTCGGTCGGCGCGCGCTTGGTGACGACCTTGAGGTCGGCGACCGCGATGCGGGCCTCGTCGGCGCTCTGCACCAGCAGACCGCCGCCGACGCGCTTGTAATCGAGCGCGCCCGCGGGCTTGCCGAGCGGGCCGGGGATTACGCAACTGAGTACGCGCACGTTCTGTTTCGAGGCGAGCAGAGCCAGCGCATCGGCGGTGTAGGACGGGGCGATCAGCACTTCGAGGAACTGTGCCGAGACGGCTTCCGCCGCGGCGCGGTCGACTTCGCAGTTGAAGGCGATGATGCCGCCGAAGGCCGAGGTCGGATCGGTCGAGAACGCCTTGCGGTAGGCGGCGACGGGCGACTCGGCGATGGCGACGCCGCAGGGATTGGCGTGCTTGACGATGACGCAGGCGGGCGTCGCGGTGTCGAAGGCCTTCACGCATTCCCACGCGGCGTCGGCGTCGGCGATGTTGTTGTACGACAGTTCCTTGCCCTGCAGTTGCTTGTACGCGGCGATCGAGCCTTCGGGTGCGCTCGGTTCGCGGTAGAAGGCGGCGGACTGGTGCGGGTTCTCGCCGTAGCGCAGGTCCTGCACCTTGTCGAAGGCGATCTGGTAGCGCTCGGGATAGGCTTGCTTGGCCACTTCGCCCTTGTCGCCGAAGGTCAGCGCGGTGAGGTGGTTGGAGATCGCGCTGTCGTAGCGGGCGGTGTGGGTGAAGGCCTTCACTGCGAGGGCGAAGCGGGTCTTGTAGCTGAGTTCGCCGCCGTTCGCTTTCAGTTCGTCGACGATGGCCGCGTAATCCTCGGGGTCGGTGACGATGCCGACGCCGCCCTTCGCGTCGCCGTGGTTCTTCGCCGCGGCGCGCACCATGGTCGGGCCGCCGATGTCGATGTTCTCGATGGCGTCCTCGAGCGTGCAGTCGGGCTTGGCGACGGTCTGCGCGAAGGGGTAGAGGTTCACGACGACGAGGTCGATGCGTGAGATGCCGTGCGCGGCGATGGTCTCCATATGCTCGGGCAGGTCGCGGCGGGCGAGGATGCCGCCGTGCACCTTCGGATGCAGGGTCTTGACGCGGCCGTCGAGCATCTCCGGGAAGCCGGTGTGCTCCGACACGTCGGTGACCGGCAGGCCGGCGTCGCGCAGCATCGAGGCGGTGCCGCCGGTCGACAGGATCTTCACGCCGAGGCCGTGCAGGGCTTGGGCGAATTCGAGGACGCCGCGCTTGTCGGAGACGCTGATCAGGGCTTGGGAGACTTTCATCGTTCGTATCGCAGGAGGGAGTCGGAAGGCGGGGAGCCGTGCGCAAGCTGCGGCACGCGGCGGAAGTCGGGCTTACAGCAGTTCGTATTCGGTGAGCTTGCGTCGCAGCGTGTTGCGGTTGATGCCGAGCATCTCCGCGGCCACGGTCTGGTTGCCGTTGGCCTGGCGGAGGACGAATTCGAGCATCGGGCGTTCGACGTTGCGGATCACCATCTCGTAGATCGCGGCGGGCTTTTCGCCGTCGAGGTCACGGAAATACTGGTCGAGGGTGCGCTGCACCGAATCGGCAATCTCGTTGGGGCGGCTCATGCGGCAAGTTCCTGCGGGAGGTCTTCTTCATAACGCAGGCGGGCGTCCTGCTGGGCCAGTTGGCCGAAAAAGTCCTCGACGGCCGCCATCTGCGAGCGGACGTCGGGGAGTTGGTTCATGGCGCGGCGGAAGGCGGCCGAGCCGACCAGGCCTTTCGTGTACCAGGAGATGTGCTTGCGGGCGACCTTGACGCCGGTATCTTCGCCGTAGAAGGCGTACAGGTCGGCCAAGTGTTCGCGGCACACCTGGAGGATCTCGCTGACGAGCGGCGGCGGCATGAGTTCGCCGGTGGCGAGGTAGTGCTCCGTTTCGCGGAAGATCCACGGCCGGCCCTGGGCGGCGCGGCCGATCATGACGCCGTCGGCGCCGGTGTAGTCGAGCACGTACTTCGCCTTTTCGGGCGAGGTGATGTCGCCGTTGGCGATGACCGGGATCTTCACCAGCGTCTTCACGTGCGCGATGGTGTCGTATTCGGCCTCGCCCATGTACTGGTCGGCGCGCGTGCGCCCATGGATCGCGATCGCGCGGATGCCCGACTCTTCGGCGATGCGAGCGATCATCGGGGCGTTGCGGTGCTGGCGGTTCCAGCCGGTGCGGAACTTGAGCGTGACCGGGGTGTTCGGCACGGCGGTGACGACGGCTTCGAGGATGCGCGCGACGAGGGGCTCGTCCTGCATCAGCGCGGAGCCCGCCATCACGTTGCACACCTTCTTGGCCGGGCAGCCCATGTTGATGTCGATGATCTGCGCGCCGTTGTCCGCGTTGTAGCGGGCGGCCTCGGCCATCATTGCGGGATCGGCGCCGGCGATCTGCACCGAAATCGGATCGACCTCGCCGTCGTGGTTGGCGCGCCGGCGCGTCTTCGCGCTGCCGTAGAGCAGCGAATTGGAGGTGACCATCTCGCTCACGGCGACGCCCGCGCCGAGCTTCTTGCACAGCTGGCGGAAGGGGCGGTCGGTGACGCCGGCCATCGGGGCGACGAACAGGTTGTTGCGCAGGGTGAAACCGGCGTACTGCATGGGCGGGGCGTGGTGCGGGGGGAAAGCTCGGGATTTTACCCCATGCCGCGCCGGGCGAGCAGCGGAATGCTCGCCCCGGGCAGTGACTGCGTCACACCGGTGTGGTATCCGCGCCCGTCGCCGCGGGCGTGCTCGGTTCGGGAGGAAGCGCGCGCGTGCTGCGATTGCGCCCGCCTTCCTTCGAACGATAGAGCGCCGCATCGGCGGCCTCAACCAGGCCCTCCGGGGCCGAGACGGGAAGTTCGGGGAACGCGGCGACGCCGACGCTGATGGTGACCTTGAGGCCGTCGACTTCCGCGGCTTCGATTTCCACCCGCAGCCGCTCCGCGACGCAGAATGCGCCCTCGAGCGTCGTGTTGGGCAGGATGCCGACGAATTCCTCGCCGCCGTAGCGGCACGCGAGGTCGTACTTGCGCAGCGCATCGTGGAAATTCTTCGCAACGGATTGCAGTACCCGGTCGCCCTGGTCGTGGCCGTGCGTGTCGTTGAATTTCTTGAAATGGTCGATATCGAACATCAGCACCGCGAGCGAGGTGCCGGTGCGCTGTGCGCGGTTGTATTCGGTGTCCAGCGTGGCGTCGAGGTGGCGGCGGTTGAACAGGCCGGTGAGTCCGTCGGTGGTCGAGAGCCGGCGCAGTTCGTCCTCGAGGCGCTTTTCCTCGGTGATGTCGCGCAGCAGCGCGGCCGACCCGACGACGTTGTGGTCGTTGCCGAAAATCGTAGAGGCGAAGATCTGCAGGACGCGCTCCTTGTAGGCCGTCGTGATCGCGCCGCCCTGCTCGGGATCGGACAGCCACAGGCGCATCTGCTCCTCGTCGTCGAGGAGTGCGTAGAAGCCTTCCCTGACGATCTGGCTCGCCGGCTTTTCGAGCAGGCGTTCGGCGGCGGGGTTGACCAGTACGATTTCGCCTGTGCTGTCGGTGACGACAATGCCTTCGCCAGCCCCGTGGATGATGGTCGTGAGTTTGTCCTGTTCGCGCCGCAGGCCGTCGTACGTCGTTCTCAGCTCCGAGGTCATGCGGTTGAAGCTGTTGGCCATCGTGCCGATTTCGTCGCGGCTGTGGATCGGCACCTGGTGATCGAGGTCGCCGTCGGACACGCGGGACATCGCGTGGGTGACCTTCTCGAGCGGCTCGACGATGGTGCGCCCGAGCATGTAGCCGGTGAGCAGCATGGTCGCCATCAGCGCCAGGGCGAGGCCGCCGATCGCGTACTGGCGCACCTCGTAGATGTCTCGTTCGACGGCGGCAAGCGAGGTCGTCAGCTTGATCACGCCACGTACCCTGTTCGCGGCGCCGTGGCATTTGCTGCAGGCGTCGATGTACTTGATCGGGGCGAGAAAGGTCAGGTTGCGGTGGCCGTCCAGGCCGGGTTCGTAGATCGCAAGCGTGCGGCCTTCGCCGACCGTTGCGAGCAGGTTGGCGTCGTCGGCCGGCAGCACGGGGATCTGCTGCTCGTGATCGCGCGGCGTGAAGGTCTCCTCGCCGCGGCGGCGGTTCACGTCGTGGATGGTCTTGTTGTCGCGGAAGGCTTCGTCGCCGTTGGTGCGCAGGATGCGGAAGTCGAGGATGTCGGTGACCTTCTTCAGACGGTCCGCATAGGATTCGGCGATGTCCGCGGAACCCGCCAGCATCACCGCCTGCAGGCCCTGGGCCACGCTTTCGGTGAGCTTTTCCATCGTGCGTTCGTTCTGGCTCAGGACCGACTGTTCCTGGAAGTGCGTGTAGAAGAACGCCATCGCCACGAGCACGACCGTGACTGCAACGCCGACCGCGAGGGTGATTTTGTAGCGAATCCGCATGTTCTTGTTCATGTGATGGAACGTTGGCGCCAGGATTGTCCGGCCGCAATCATATAACGAACGGCCGATTGCCGGCGGGGCCGGCGCCGTGCGTGTCACGGCCAGGCGCGGGCGCCGAACATCATGCGGCGGGCGAGGAAGTGGCGCAGCGGCGGAAGCATGTCGAGCGCGAACAGGGCGGCGCCGCGCGCGTGGTGCAGGGGGGCGAAGTCGTTGCTGAAGATGCGCACGAGGCCGTCGGTGAAGTTGATCGCGCCGAAGCGGTCGAGCCGGCGGGCATCGCGCCAGGCGGCGAGCGTGCCGGCGAGGCCGGGGTCGCCGCCATGGTCGAGGAGGGTGCGGGCGAGCGCCCACACGTCGCGCAGTGCGAGATTGAAGCCCTGGCCGGCGACCGGGTGCAGGGTCTGGGCGGCATTGCCGAGCCACACGGTGCGCTGGCCGACCGGATCGGTCCGGTAGCGCAGCACCAGCGGGTAGCGCAGTCGCCCGGCGACGCGCGCGAGTTGCACGCGGCTACCGAAGCGGCGCTGGAGGTGTTCGAGGTAGGCGGCGTCGGGCAGGGCCAGGAGTTCGGTGGCACGGGCGGGGGAGACTACATGCACCAGCGCGTACTCGTCGCCGTGGGGCAGCAGCGCGATCGGTCCCTCGCTCGTGAAGCGCTCGAAGGCGGTGTCGCCGTGGCGGCCGGCGATGCCCACGTGGGCAATCAGTGCGTGCTGGCCGTAGTCGCGCTCGACGATGTCCGGTGCGCCGGCCTGCAGGCCACCTTCGGCACAGGCGACGAGGCGGGCGCTGGTGGTGGCGCCATGGATGGCGGTGCCGCTGCCGGCGAGGCTGGCCGTCACCGAGTCGGAGCCCGCGGCCAGGTCCGACACCTCGGTCTGGTCCATGACCGTGATGCCGGCGCGCTCGACGGCGTTGCGCAGGGCGTCGGCCAGGGCGCCTGCCCGGACGACGTAGCCGAGCGCGGGCAGGCCGTAGTCGTCGGCCTCGAGCCGGGTGCGGCCGAAGCCGCCCTGTTGCGACACGTGGATGTGGCGGATCGGCGTGGCCGGCAGTTCGTGCCACACGCCGAGCCGCTCCAGCGTCAGGCGCGAGCCGTGGGCCAGCGCGAGCGCGCGCGGATCGGCGGCGACGGCGTCGCGCGGACGCGTGTCGGCCAGCGTGATCGCGAGGCCGCTGTCCTTGAGCGCGAGGGCGAGCGACAGGCCGACCGGGCCGGCGCCGACGATCAGCAGGTCATGCTGCGCCATCGGCGGCCTCGCGCATGACGTCCTCGATGTCGGCGACCGAGCGCGGCGCCGCTTCGGTGATGTATTCGCAGCCGTCTTCGGTGACCAGCGCGTCGTCCTCGATGCGCACGCCGATGTTCCAGAACGCTTCCGGCACGCCTTCGGCGGGGCGGATGTAGCAGCCCGGCTCGACCGTCAGCACCATGCCCGGTGCCAGCGGCCGCCACTCGCCGGCGAGCTTGTATTCGCCCGCGTCGTGCACGTCGCGCCCGAGCCAGTGGCCGGTGCGGTGCATGTAGAAGCGGCGGTAGTGGCCCTGTTCGAGGACTTCGGCGAGGCTGCCGGAAAGGAGCTTGAGGTCGAGCATGCCCTGCGCGAGGACTTCGACGGCGGCGTCGTGCGGCATGTTCCAGTGCGCGCCGGGACGGATCGTGGCCTTCGCGGCCGTCTGGGCGGCGAGCACGAGTTCGTAGATGTCGCGCTGGGGGCCGCTGAAGCGGCCGTTCACGGGGAAGCTGCGGGTAATGTCGGAGGCGTAGCCGTCGAGTTCGCAGCCGGCGTCGATCAGCAACAGGTCGCCGTCGCGCATCTGGCGCTCGTTCTCGACGTAGTGCAGCACGCAGGCGTTGGCGCCGCTGGCGACGATGGACGGGTAGGCGGGGGCCTGGCTGCCGGCGCGGCGGAAATGATGGATCAGTTCGGCCTCGATCTCGTACTCGAAGCGGCCGGGGCGGGTCGCGGCCATCGCGCGGCGGTGGGCTTCGCCGGAGATGTCGCCGGCGCGGCGCATGATCGCGATTTCGGAGGCGTCCTTGAGGATGCGCATCTCGTCGAGTTCGGCGCGCACGTCGCGGATCGCGTGCGGCGGGATCGCGCCGGCGCGGGCATTCGCGCGCACGGTGTTGAGTGCGCGCAGCACGCGGGCATCCCAGTCGCTGTCGTGGCCGAGGCTGCACCACAGCGCGGCTCGTCCGGACAGGAGGTCGGGCAGGCGCTGGTCGAGCTCGCCGATGGTCCAGGCTTCGTCGAAGCCGAAGCGCTCGCGCGCGGCGTCGGGGCCGTAGCGGTAACCGTCCCAGATCTCGCGCTCCTCGTTCTTCTCGCGGCAGAACAGGATCGATTTCGGCGTGTCGCCGGCGATCAGCACCACCACCGCCTCGGGCTCGCCGAAGCCGGTGAGGTAGTGGAAGTAGCTGTCGTAGCGGAACGGGTAGTGCGTGTCGCGATTGCGCGCGTATTCCGGGGCGGTCGGCACGACGGCGACGCCGCCGCCGAGTGCGTTCATGCGGGCGAGCAGGCGCTCGCGGCGGGCGCGGAAGGGGGCGACGTCGAGCGTGGAGCGGTCGGAGGGCGTATTCATCGGCGGATTATGGCATGTGCGCTGGTGTCGGATTCGACCGGACCTGCGGGGGCGCGTTCAGGTGCCGGCCCGCCGCAGCCGGGCGTCGAGTTCGGCCAGCCGTGCGGGCGTGCCGACGTCGAGCCAGTAGCCGTCATGCGGCGTACCACCGACGCGCCCGGCGTCCATCGCTTCGCGCAGCAGCGGCCCGAGCGCGGCGCGCGTACCCGCCGCGATGCCCGCGAAGAGGGCGGGGTGGTACACGCCGATGCCCGAGAAGGTCAGGCGCGGCTCGCCGTTCCGCTGCAGGCGTCCGTCGGCAAGGTGGAAATCCCCGTCGGGATGGTGTTCGGGATTGGGCACCATCAGCAGGTGGGCGAGGTCGCCGTCGGCCGGGAGCGCGGCGCCACGGGCGCGCAGGGCCGCGAGGTCGGCGTCGCAGAACACGTCGCCATTCACCACCAGGAAGGGTGCATCGCCGAGCAGCGGCATCGCCTGGCGGATGCCGCCGGCGGTTTCCAGCGCCTCGGCCTCGGGCGAGTAGCGGATGCGCACGCCGAAGGCGCTGCCGTCGCCGAGGGCGGCCTCGATCATCGCGCCGAGGTGGGCGTGGTTGATCGCGATGTCGGTGAAGCCGGCGTCGCGCAGGCGCTCGATGTGCCACACGATCAGCGGCTTGCCGCCCGCCTGCAGCAGCGGTTTGGGACAGGCGTCCGTCAGCGGGCGCATGCGTTCGCCGCGCCCGGCGGCGAGGATCATCGCGTGCATCAGAAGGTGTAGCCGACTTCGACCGGCTCGGGGTCGAGGCGGTCGAGCAGCTTCAGCAGCGGCCCGAGGTCGCGGTAGCGCTTGCATGCGCGGCGCAGGTAGTCCATCACCAGCGGCATGTCGGCGAGGTAGCCGTCCTTGCCGTCGCGGTGATACAGGCGCGCGAAGATGCCCAGCACCTTGATGTGGCGTTGCACGCCCATCCATTCGTAGTCGCGGTGGAAATCCGAGAAGTCCTCCCGCACCGGCAGGCCCAGCTTGCGCGCCGCTTCCCAGTAGCGCGCGAGCATGTCGAGGGTGAAGTCCTCTTCCCAGTGGATGTAGGCGTCCTTGAACAGCGAGGCGAGGTCGTAGGTGAGCGGGCCGTACACGGCATCCTGAAAGTCGATGATGCCGGGGTTGGCCTGGTCCGGGAGGTACATCAGGTTGCGCGAGTGGTAGTCGCGGTGCACAAAGACCTGCGGCTCGGCGAGGTTCACCGCGAGGATGCGGTCGAAGGTGTCCATCAGGGTGACGCGCTGGCGGTCGTCGAGGGTGACGCCCTTGTGGCGCTCGATGTACCACTCGGGGAACAGCATCAGTTCGCGCAGCAGCAGTTCGCGCGAGTATTCGGGCAGCACGTCGGGGCGGCTCGCGCGCTGGATCGCGATCAGCGAACCGAGGGCGTCGGCGTAGAGATGGGCGGCGTTGTCCTTGTTCAGCGCGGCGAGGTAGGTCGTGCTGCCGAGGTCGGAGAGCAGCAGGAGGCCCTGGTCGAGGTCCTGCGCGAGCACTTCCGGGACGTGTGCGCCGGCGGCGCGGAACAGCTCCTCGACCTTGAGCCAGGGGCGGCAGTCCTCGCGCTCGGGCGGGGCGTCCATGACGATCAGGCTGGGGCTGCCGTCGGCGAAGTTCACGCGGAAATAGCGACGGAAGCTGGCGTCGGCCGATGCGGGCGTCAGCTCGAAGGCCTTTCCGGACATTCGGGTGGTCAGCCAGTCGTTCAGTTGGGCAAGTCTGTGCACCGGGTTCTCCGCAACGCTTCGTGTAAAATCCGCGAGTTTATCAAAAGGCCGGGACCGTGCCGGGCACGGGTCGCCGGCGATGAAACCAGGATTGGGGAAAGCGCTTTGCGCGATATGCGATTGAGAACGCAGCTACGGGCGATCCCGCTGCTGCTGTGCTGTTTCTCGGGCTCGACCCTGGCGGCCGGACTGCCGCCGCTGGTCGTGTCGCCGGACCTGCTCGGCGGCGGTAGCCCCCGTGCACCGGCGAAGCCTGCGCCCGCGGCGGCTCCGGCGGAGTCCGCGCAGCCCGCGGGCGGCACTCGTCCGGCAGCGAAGGCGCCTGCGCCGGCGCCCGCCGCCGCGACTCCGACGCCGGCTGCGAAGGTGCCCGCGCAGGCGACTGCCGCATTGCCGCCGGGTTCGACCGAGGTGCGTGCCCGGAGCATCCGCGGCACGCGCTCCGTCGAACTCCTGGCGGAAGGCGATGCCGAATTGCAGCGCGACGACCTGCTGCTTTCCGCGGACAAGCTGAGCTACCGCGAGCTCGACGATGAGGCGCATGCCGAGGGCAATGTGCGGCTCAAGCGCGGCGAGGACAGCATCAGCGGACCGGAGGCGCGGCTCAAGCTCGAGGAGCGTCTGGGCTCGTTCGACTCGCCGACCTACCGCATCAAGCGCCAGTCGACCGCGCCGGTGCAGCCGGGCGAGACGCCGCGCGAGGTCGCCGGGGGCGGTTCGGCCGATGTGCTGTATTTCGAGGGCGAGAACCAGTACCGCCTGAAGAACGCGACCTGGTCGACCTGCGAGGCGAGCGATCCCGACTGGTACCTGAAGGCGAGCGACCTGCGTCTCGACTACGACCGCGAACTCGGCACCGCGCAGGGCGCGAGCCTGGTGTTCCAGGACGTGCCGATGCTGTGGTGGCCGTGGGCGGAGTTCCCGCTCGTCGGCCAGCGCCAGTCCGGCTTCCTCGCGCCGACCTTCGGCATGTCGAACAAGGTCGGTCTCGACATCTCGGTGCCGTACTACTGGAACATCGCGCCGAACTACGACGCGACGATCGCCCCGCGCATCATGGGCCGCCGCGGCGTGCAGCTGGCGACCGAATTCCGTTACCTGACGCCGACGCAGGGCGGCGAGGCGCGCGTCGAATACCTGCCGCGCGACAACGTCACCGGCGAGGAGCGTGCGCTGGGGTCCTTCCAGCATACGCAGGTCATCACCCCGAGCCTGTTCGCGGCGATCGACTGGAACGGCGTCACCGACAAGGAGTATTTCGAGGACCTCAGCTCGCGCGTGTCGGTCGCCTCGCGCGCGAACCTCGTGCGCAAGGGCACGCTCAGCTATGCCGGCAGCGAGTGGTGGAACGCCTCCGCGCTGGTGCAGAGCTACCAGACCCTGTCGGGCGGCGAGCCGTACCGCAAGCTGCCGCAGCTGCTGCTGAACGCCAACCGCGGCGAGCTGATCGGCGGTTCGGCCTTCGCGTTCCGCGGCGAATACGTGCAGTTCGACCATCCGGACTCGAATGTTGCCGAAGGCAGCCGCTTCACGCTCCATCCGCAGGTGTCGCTGCCCTTCGAGCGCGCCGGTTATTACGTCACGCCCAAGTTCGGCCTGCATTACACGCAGTACGACCTCGACCGCGACCTGACCGGCAACAGCCGCTCGATCATGCGCTCGGTGCCGATCTTCTCCGTAGACAGCGGCCTGTTTTTCGAGCGCGATGCCAATCTGTTCGGCCGCGACTTCCTGCAGACGCTGGAGCCGCGCGTGTTCTACGTCAAGACGCCGTTCCGCGACCAGACCGACATTCCGGTGTTCGATTCGTCGCGCTACGACTTCGGCCTTGCGCAGATCTTCTCCGAGAACCAGTACTCCGGCGGCGACCGCATCGCCGATGCGAACCAGGTGACGGCGGCGGTGACCACGCGCCTGATCGACCCCCAATCCGGCGGCGAACGCCTGCGCGCGACCGTCGGCCAGCGCTTCTACTTCGACGACCAGCGCGTGACGCTGCCCGGCGAGGAGCCGCGCACCGGCCGCCGCGCCGACGTCCTCGGCCTCTTCAGCGGCTACGTGATGCCGAAGACCTGGCTCGATTCGACCCTGCAGTACAACCCGCGCGACAACTGGACCGAACGATTCAACGTCGGCGTGCGCTTCCAGCCGGATTTCGCCAAGGCACTGAATCTCTCCTACCGCTATTCGCGCGGCCGGCTCGCCGATGAGAGCGACAAGGTCCAGGATCTCGCGCTGTCCGGCCAGTGGCCGCTGGGCGGCGGATGGTACGGTGTCGGGCGCGTGACGCGCTCGCTGACGGAAGACCGCATCACCGAGGCGATCGCGGGCATCGAGTACGATGGCGGCTGCTGGGTCGTGCGCACCGCGGTGCACCGCTTCGCGACCGACCCCAATGACGTGACCCAGGCCGTGTTCGTGCAGCTCGAGCTCAACGACCTCGCGAGCGTGGGCACCAGCCCGGTCAATCTGCTCAAACGCAGCGTCGCCGGTTATGGGAAGATCAACGATCCCGTTTCCGATCGCGTTTTCGGCGCCGAATGAGCGCCCCAACATCCACACCACGACAGAACATGAACCGAATTCCCTCGCGCCTGTGCATTGCCCTGGTCCTCGGCCTGGCCGGCGCCCCCGCGCTGCTTCCCGCGCATGCGGCGCCCGCGCGCCCGGTCGCGGTCGACCGCATCGTCGCCGTCGTCAATAACGAGGTCATCACCACGCTTGAGCTGCGCGAGCGCGTCCAGCAGGCGCAGCGCCAGCTCGCCCGCCAGGGCACGGCGCTGCCCCCGGCCGACGTGTTCGAACGCCAGGTGCTCGAGCGGCTGGTACTCGAGCGCGCGCAACAGCAACTGGCCGCGGAAACCTCGCTCAAGGTCGACGACGCGACGCTGGAGCGGGCGATCGGCCGCATCGCCGACAACAACCGCATGAGCATGACCGACCTGCGCCTTGCGCTGGAGAAGGACGGCATCACGTGGAACCGCTTCCGCGACCAGATCCGCTCCGAGATCCTGCTCACGCGCCTGCGCGAACGGGACGTCGACAGCCGCGTCGTCGTGACCGACGCGGAGATCGAGAACTTCCTCGCGAACAACGCCGATGCGCTGTCGGGCGAGGAGTTCCACGTCGCTCACATCCTCGTGCGCGTGGCCGAAGGCGCAACGATGCAGCAGCAGTCGGAGCGCCTCGCGCGCGCCGAGAGCGTCGTCGAGCGCCTGCGGGCGGGCGAGGATTTCGGCCGCATCGCGGCCTCGTATTCGGACGCTCCGGACGGCCTGAGCGGCGGCGATCTCGGCTGGCGCGGGCGCGACCGCATGCCGGTGCTGTTCGCGGATGCCGTGCGCCAGATGCAGCCGGGCGAGGTATCCAAGGTCATTCGCAGCCCGGCGGGCTTCCACATCGTCAAGCTCGTCGAGCGCCGCGGCGGGGCGGCGGCGGGGCTGCAGCAGATGCAGCAGACGCGTGCGCGCCACATCCTGATCCGCACCTCCGAGATCGTGACCGACGCGGACGCCGAGAGTCGCCTGAACGGCCTGCGCGAACGCGTCATCAACGGCGGTAACTTCGCGGAACTGGCGAAGGTGAATTCGGCCGACCTGTCGGCCGCCAAGGGCGGCGACCTCGGCTGGGTCAATCCGGGCGACACGGTGCCCGAGTTCGAGCGTGCGATGGAGGCACTCAAGCCGGGCGAAGTCAGCCCCCCGATCAAGTCGCCCTTCGGCTGGCACCTGATCCTGGTCGAGGAGCGCCGCATGCAGGACGTCACCGACGAGCGCAAGCGCGCCGCCGCGCGCAACGCCCTGCGCGAGCGCAAGGCCGAAGAGGCCTACGAGGAATGGCTGCGCCAGCTGCGCGACCGCACCTACGTCGAGTACCGCACGGAGAAGGAGTAAGCCGGCGTGCCGGGGCTGCCCACGAGGTTGCCTGTCCTAGCCGTCACGAGCGGCGAGCCGGCCGGTGTCGGCCCCGAGCTGTGCGCGCATCTGGCCGGGCGCGACTGGCCGGTGCGTACCGTCGTCCTCGGCGACATCGGGCTGATCCGCGAGCGTGCCGGTGGCCGCGTCGCGGTCGTGCCCTTCGATCCCGCATGCGATGCGGCGCCGGAGAACGCACTCGAGGTGCTGCACGTTCCGTTGGCCGTGCCGGCGCGCGCCGGCGTGCTCGACGCGGCAAACGCCCCCTACGTGCTCGCGCTGCTCGACCGCGCGCTGGCGGGCTGCCGCAGCGGCGAGTTCGCCGGGATGGTGACGGCGCCGGTGCACAAGGGCGTCATCAACGACGCCGGGGTGCCCTTCAGCGGGCATACCGAGTACCTCGCCGAGCATACCGGCACGCCGCTGGTGGTGATGATGCTGGTTGGCGGTGGCATGCGCGTTGCGCTGGCGACGACGCACCTGCCGCTCGCGGCGGTGCCTGCGGCGATCACGCGCGAGTTGCTGGAGGCGACGCTGCGCATCCTGCACGGCGACCTGGTGCGGCATTTCGGCCTGACGGCGCCGCGCATCCTCGTCGCCGGCCTGAATCCGCATGCGGGCGAGGGCGGCCATATGGGGCGCGAGGAGATCGAGGTGATCACGCCGGTGCTGGAGAAGCTGCGCGGCGAGGGCATGCAGCTCGCCGGGCCGCTGCCTGCCGACACGCTGTTCGTGCCGCACACGCTGGAACAGGGCGATGCGGTGCTGGCGATGTACCACGACCAGGGCCTGCCGGTGTTGAAGCACGCGAGCTTCGGTGGCGGCGTGAACGTGACGCTGGGCCTGCCGATCATCCGCACATCAGTCGATCACGGCACGGCGCTGGACCTCGCCGGAACGGGAAGGGCCGATCCGGGCAGCCTGTTCGCGGCGGTCGAGCTGGCGATGGCAATGGCGCGTGGGCGCGGCTGAACGCCGGATTCTTTGAACCTGAGTGCCGGTCGACCCGCCCGCGCGACGGCGGCTTCCGGTCCTCGTTGGCGCGTGGCGGACGCCTCGGCCCGAAAGCCGCCATCGCGCGGGCTGCATCACGGAAGCACTGCCGCTTCGGCGTCGCCGACAACCTGTAGAGATATCGAATGACCGAGCACCACGCCCGCAAGCGTTTCGGGCAGAACTTCCTGTCCGACCCCAACATCATCCGCAAGATCGTCGATGCGATCCGCCCTGCCGTTGGCGACACGATCGTCGAGATCGGTCCGGGGCTCGCGGCAATGACCGATCCGCTGGTCGAGCGCCTCGGGCACATGCACGTGGTCGAGATCGACCGCGACCTGATCGCGCGCCTGAAGGAGCGCTACACGCCGGAGCGCCTGACGATCCACGAGGGCGATGCGCTGAAGTTCGATTTCGGCACCCTGGGCGCGCCGCTGCGCGTGGTGGGCAACCTGCCGTACAACATCTCGACGCCGCTGCTGTTCCATCTCGCGTCCTTCGCCGAGAGCGTCACGGACATGACCTTCATGCTGCAGAAGGAGGTCGTGATGCGCATGGTGGCCGAGCCAGGGACCGAGGAGTACGGACGCCTGTCGGTGATGCTGCAGTACCGGTTCCGCATGGGGCGCCTTTTCGACGTGCCGCCGGGGGCGTTCCGCCCGGCGCCGAAGGTGACTTCCAGCATCGTGCGCATGGTGCCGCTGCCGCCCGAGCAGCTCGGCGCGGAGGACGAGGAGCTGCTCGGCCGCATCGTCGCGGCGGCCTTCGGCCAGCGGCGCAAGACGCTGCGCAATACGCTGCGAGACTTTCTCGACGAGCAGGACTTCGCGGCCTTGGGCGTGGATTCGGGGCTGCGCGGCGAGCGGCTGAGCGTCACGGACTATGTCAATATCGCGAACCATGTCGCCAAGAAGGGTGTCTCGGCCTAGTTCGGGAGGACTCCGAGCCGTAAACGACAAAAAGCCGGGTCGCCCCGGCTTTTTTGCGACGTCGCGAAGGACGTTCAGGCCTTCTTCATCGGGCAGGTGTTGAGGCCGAAGATCGAGTAGGCCGGGCACCAGCCCATCAGGCCGGTGGCGAGGGGCACGACGCCGATCCAGGTCCAGGGGGCGCCGATGCCCATGATCGCGAGAGCGATCAGGACCAGGCCCGCGACGATGCGAAGGATCTTGTCGATACCGCCGACGTTTGCATTCATGATTTTCTCCGGGGGTTGTCCAGGTTTGCGAGCGTATTTCAACACTCGCCGGCCCGCCGGTCTGTAACCTCGGTTACACAGCCCCAGGCGCTCAGGTCTGCCGGCCGTCGCTCGCGATGCGGCGCAGGCCTGCGGGGTCGAGGATCTCGACCTGTTCGCGCGACAGCTTCACCAGGCCCTGCGCGGCGAAGCCCTTGAGCAGGCGGCTGACGAATTCGCGCACGCTGCCGAGCTCGTCGGCGAGTTGCTGGTGCGTGACGTGCAGGAGGCGTCCCTTGCCGAGGAGCTGGGCGGCGAGGCGCTGGTCGAGGCGGTGGAAGGCGACTTCCTCGATGAGCTGCATCAGGTCGGCGATGCGCTCGGCGAAGAGGTGGAACACGAAGCTGCGGAAGGCCGGTTCGGCGAGCAGCGCGTCGAACTCGGGCTTGGGCAGCATCAGCAGCACGGTGTCGGTCTCGGCGATGCCGCGCGCGTTGTAGTCCTCGTGTCCGAGCAGGCAGGACGAGGAGATGATGCAGGTCTCGCCCGGCGTGACGCGGTACAGCGGCAGCTCGCGCCCGTTCGGCGCGCACTTGACGACGCGCACCGAGCCTTCGACGACGAAGGGAAAGCCTTCGCAGGCTTGGCGGTCGTCGAACAGCAGGGTGCCGGCCGGCACGCGTGCCCAGCGCCCGGCTGCGAGCAGGCGCCGGCGCGCGGCTTCGGGCAGCGCCGCGATCATCGGGTAGTGGGCGGCGGCGAGGGCGGTATCCGGAGTCGGCGTGATCATGGCGGGTGGTGCCTACAGGTCGAGTTCGACGACCACCGGGGCGTGGTCGGAGGGGCGTTCGAGCTTGCGCGGGGTCTTGTCTATCGCGCAGCTGCGGCAGTTTCCGCGCAGCGCCTGCGAGACGAGGATGTGGTCGATGCGCAGGCCGAAGTTGCGACGGAACGCGCCCATGCGGTAATCCCACCACGAATAGCTCTTCTCCGGCTGCTCGAAGAGGCGGAAGGCGTCGGCGAGGCCCAGTTCCGTCAGCGCGGCGAATGCGGCCCGTTCGGGCTGCGAGACGTGTATCTCTTCCTTCCAGTCGGGGTGGGCGTCGCGGTCCTCGGGCGCGATGTTGAAGTCGCCGGCGAGCACGAGGCGCTCGTGGGTCTTCATCTCTTCGTGCAGCCAGTCGGTGAGGGCGGCGAGCCAGCGCAGTTTGTATTCGAACTTGTCCGAGCCGACGGCCTGACCGTTGGGAAAGTAGGCGCTGACGACGCGCACGCCGCCGATGGTGGCGGCGATGATGCGCTTCTGTTCGTCGGCGAAGCCGGGAATGTCGCGCATCGTTTCATCCGGGGCCTGCGGGCTGAGGATCGCGACGCCGTTGTAAGTCTTCTGGCCGTTGAACACCGCGCGGTAGCCGGCCGCCTCGAGTTCGGCGGCGGGGAAGGCCTTGTCCTCCATCTTGAGCTCCTGCAGGCACAGGGCATCCGGCCGGTTGGCGGCGAGCCAGTCGAGCACGTGGGGCAGGCGGACCTTGAGGGAGTTGACGTTCCAGGTGGCGATCTTCATGGGGTGACGGCTTGGTGACGAGTGGGCGCGCGAGGACGCGGCCTCCGCAATGCCGGCATTCTGCCCGAGCTCTCCGTTGCTGTGGGGGCGTCAGAGTAATCGCACGAATTCCCGTAGATACAGTTATCCGGGTCAAGCGCCGTGCAGGCCGGCGTAGGGCGGAAAAGCGCAGCGCCTTCCGCCGCATGGCGGAGGTGATCATGGACATGCGGCGGCGCAGTTGGCAAACTCGGCCTGCGGCTCATCCGCCCTACGGAGCCTGCATCGCCGGCCGGCGCCGCGCGGGCCCGTATTCGTGCGATCGCTGGGGAGCGCTTCAGCCCCGGCGCGGCGCGGCGCAGTCTGGGCCGAGCCAACGCGCGTCCGTGTCCATTTGCATGTCTCCGCGCTGGGAGTTCATGTGCACCCGCGTCGTGAAGCGCTCGGGCGTCTGGACGTGTGCCTCGAAGTTGCCCGTGGCAGTGGGTTGCGTGCAGGTGAGCTGGCCGCGTACGGTGCTGCCGGATTTCACGACCTTGTCGAGCGTGCAGCTGCCTTCGGTCTTGCCCGAATAGATGGTGTCGGATTTCGCCTGTTCGGGCGTGATGCAGCTGCGCGCGGCGCCGTCGTTGCCGAGGCTGACGCCGCGTGCCGCCATCTGCTGCTCGACCATGCGCCGCATGTCGGGGGGCAGGCTGCGGAGGTACTGCTGGGCCTGCGCCATCTGCGAGGACAGGTCGGGCAGGCCGCCGATGTTGAGTCGCGTCGAGCGGAACTCCCACAGCCCAGGGCGGATGTCGGCAGCCTGCACTGCGCAGGCCATGCTGCATGCGACGAGGCCCAGTGCGAGGGAAAACTTGCGGGAGGAATTGCGGTCCATAGCAGTGTTCTTGAAGTGGCTCGTTTGACGGCACGAAGGCACCCGCGGTTCCGTGCGATTGCCCCGCGAGGACGTATCGGTGGCAGCGTTCACGCGTGTAGGACGCGTGTATTCCGCGCTTTTACACCGTTTTGTACCGCCGATGTGCGCGATTTGGCATCCGTTTGTATCGCCGGCAATTTATTATTTTCTGAAAGAATGACGCGAATCATGCGCTGGATGAACCGGACAGGGCGTGAGGGATTGGCGTTCGTGAGGGCGTCCCGGAGGGGGAGTTCGATCGTGGAAAATCCTGGATTGGAGCAGCGCATCGATTGGGTGATGCGCCAGTACGTGGAAACGATCGTCCAGTATCTCGCCCGCGGCGGCGACCGGGCGAATGCGCGAACGAACATGACCGAGCGCGGCGTTCCCGTCCATGTGCAGGACCGCGTGTTCGAAGGTCACGCCGCGATGCAGTGATGCGCGGGAGCGCTGCAGGGCAGCGCCCCCGTCAGGCGCTTACGCCTCCACCATGCCGTTGTGGCGCAGCAGCGCATCGACGCGCGGTTCGCGTCCGCGGAAGGCCTTGAACGAATCCAGCGCCGGGCGGCTGCCGCCCACTGCGAGGATCTCGCGCCAGAAGCGCTCGCCGGTGTCGCGATCGAGCAGCGTCCCCTTGCCCGCACCGGCCTCCTCGAAGGCCGCGAACGCGTCGGCCGACAATACCTCCGCCCACTTGTAGCTGTAGTAGCCCGCCGCATAGCCGCCCGCGAAAATATGCGAGAAGCTGTGCGGGAAGCGGTGCCAGGCGGGCGGGAACATCACCGCGACCTCGCGGCGCACCGCGTCGAGCAGCGCCATCACCTGCTCGACCGGCACCGGGCCGGTCGATGCATCCGGCTCGCTGTGCAGGCGCAGGTCGAACATCGAGAATTCGAGCTGGCGCACCATCTGCATGCCGCCCTGGAAGTTCTTCGCCGCGATCATCTTGTCGAAGAGTTCGCGCGGCAGCGGCGCACCGGTGTCGACGTGGGAGGTCATGCCGGAAAGCACGTCCCATTCCCAGCAGAAGTTCTCCATGAACTGGCTGGGCAGCTCGACCGCGTCCCATTCCACACCATGGATGCCCGACACCGCGAGGTCATCGACGCGCGTCAGCAGGTGGTGCAGGCCGTGGCCGCATTCGTGGAACAGGGTCAGCACGTCGTCGTGCGTGAAGGTTGCCGGCTTGCCGCCGACCGGACCGGGGAAGTTGCATACCAGGTAGGCGACCGGCGTCTGCACGCCGCGCATGTTCGAGTAGCGGCTGCGCGCCGAATCCATCCACGCCCCGCCCCGTTTGGTCTCGCGCGCATGCAGGTCGAGGTAGAAGTGGCCGACCGTCTCGCCCGCCTTCTCGATACGGAAGAAATGCGCGCTGGGATCCCATTTCGGCGCGTCCTCGGCGACGATATCGACGCCGTACAGGCTCCTGATCACGCCGAACAGGCCTTCGAGCACCTTCGGCTCGGGGAAATACTGCTTTACCTCCTGCTCGGAGAACGCATAGCGCGCCTGGCGCAGTTTCTCCGACGCGTAGGCGAGGTCCCACGGCTGCAGCGGGGCCAAACCCAGGCCGGTGCGTGCGAAATCCTTCAGCGCGGCGAGATCCCGTTCGGCAAAGGGCTTCGCCTTGGCCGCGAGCTCGCGCAGGAAGTCGAGCACCTGCGCGGGCGACTCGGCCATCTTCGCGACCAGCGACACCTCGGCGTAGTTCGCGTAGCCCAGCATCTTCGCCTCTTCGGCGCGTAGCGCGAGGATGCGCCCGATCAACGGGCCGTTGTCGAGTTCCGCCTTGCCCTGTTCGGACGCGCGCGTCGCATAGGCGCGGTACATGCGCTCGCGCAGCGCCTGGTTGTCGGCGTACTGCATCACCGGCAGGTAGGAGGGCATCTGCAGCGTGAACTTCCAGCCCGGTTTGCCCTCGCGCTCGGCTGCGGCACGCGCGGCGTCGAGCGCGTCTTCGGGCAGGCCGGCGAGTTCGGCCTCGTCGGTGATCCACTCGGCGTGAGCGTTGGTGGCGTCGAGCAGGTTCTCGGAGAACTTCGCCGCGAGCGCCGACATCTCCTCCTGGATCGCCTTGAAGCGCGGCTTGTCGGCGTCAGGCAGCTCCGCGCCGGACAGGCGGAAGTCGCGCATCTCGTGGTCGATGATGCGCCGGCGCACCGGCGGCAGCTGATCGTACTCGGCGCTGTTGAAGAGCTGGCGGTACTTTTCGAACAGCTCCAGATTCTGGCCGACCTCGGCGTAGAAGCTCGACACCTCCGGCAGCAGGGCGTTGTACGCCTCGCGCCACTCGGGCACGTCCATCACGCTGTGCAGATGGCCGACCACGCCCCACGCGCGGCCGAGGCGTTCGCCTTCCTCGGTGAGCGGCGTGACGAAGTTGGCCCACGTGGGCGGTGCCGGGTCGGCGATGAGGTCGGCGATCAGCGCGCGGTCCTCGTCGATGAGCTGGCGGATCGCGGGGGCGACATGTTCCGGCCGGATCTCGTCGAAGCGCGGCAGGCTGGTGAAATCGAGCAGGGGATTGGGCATGCGTTTCTCGGCTGGCGCAATGATCGTTCTGGAAGGGGCGGGAACAGCGCTGCGAGTCGGGCGCGCGCGCAGCCCCGGCCGGTCATTCTAACCGCAGGGGCCGTGGGGCGTGCGCGGCGATCGGCGCCGCCGGCGCACGCGGGAGCGAGCTTGCCGGCTTACTCGACGAGATCCCTGTAGGCATGCCACGTGGCATGGCCGACGAGTGGCAGCAGCACCACCATGCCGATCATCATCGTCGCGAAGCCGAGCCCGATCAGCACCACGATCAGCGCCGCCCATACCGCCATCGCGCCGAGGTTGAAGCCGACCGCACGGGCGCTGGTCATCATCGCCGTCACCATGTCGCTGCTGCGGTCCATGAGCATCGGCACCGACACCACGGACAGCGCGAACACTACGCCGGCAAGCGCACCGCCGACGACGAGGTAGGAGACGACGAAATGCACGTAGTCGCCGGACAGGAACACATCCTGGAAGAAGTTCGCCATGTCCGGCGCAACGCCGTGATAGAAGAGCGCGAACAGGATCGCAGACAGGCGCTCCCAGCCGAGCAGCACGAAGGCGAGAAAGGCCCCGTAGTACAGCAGGTGGTCGCCGTGCTTCGCCAGTCCCTTCACGGAGTCGACAAAGCCTGCGTCTTCGCCGCGCTCGTGGCGGCGCGAAATCTCGTACAGGCCAGCCGCGGCCAGCGGGCCGACGAGGAAGAAGCCGGAGATCGCCGCGGTGAACAGGTAAGGCATGTCCGTCGCGTAGGCGAGGATCAGGTAGCCGAGCACGGCGAAGATCAGTCCGTAGCTCAAGCTCGCAGCCATGTTCGCGCGCATGTCATCCCAGCCCATGCGCAGCCACTGCAGCGGCCGCGATGCTTCGACCTGCCTGACGTGGGGCAGGGTGAAATGACGGTCGAGGGTATTGTAGGACTTGGCCATGGCAGCCTCCTTGGGGTTGGAAGTACCAGGGGGCGGCTCCGTCCGGCGTGGCCGCGATGGGAATAGCCCCCGGGTGGAGTGTTAGAGCGGCCGGGGTCGGGCAAGTTCACCCACTTCGCGGCAAGCCTGCGACTTCGTTCCCGTAACCGGCGGGCGAGGGACGTGGAAAGGCCCGCCATCCCCGGCAGTGTGCCGGGAAGGGCGGGCCTCGGAGGGGGCGCTACGTGCTCAGGCCAGCGTCTGGCCCGTCAGGCGCTCGTAGGCTTCGCGGTACTTCGCCGCGGTGCGCGCGATCACTTCCGCCGGCAGCGACGGTCCCGGCGCCTTCTTGTTCCAGGTCAGCGTCTCGAGGTAGTCGCGCACGTACTGCTTGTCGTAGCTCGGCGGGCTGATGCCTTCGCGATAGCTGTCGGCCGGCCAGAAGCGCGAGGAGTCGGGCGTCAGGGCCTCGTCGATGAGGTGCAGCGTGCCGGCCGCGTCGACGCCGAACTCGAACTTCGTGTCGGCGATGATGATGCCGCGTCCCGCCGCGTAGTTGGCCGCTTCGGCGTACAGCGCGATCGCCGCGTCGCGCGCCTGCGCGGCGAGCTGGGCGCCGTTCCTGCCGGTGCCCGCGAGCTCGTTGACCAGCGCGGCGGCGCAGCGTGTCTGCGCTTCGGCGAAGGAGATGTTCTCGTCGTGGTCGCCGACCTCGGCCTTGGAGGCCGGAGTGAAGATCGGTGCGGGCAGCTTCGCCGCCTGCTGGAGGCCCGCCGGCAGCTTGATGCCGCAGATCGTGCCGGTGTCCTGGTAGTCCTTCCAGCCCGAGCCGATCACGTAGCCGCGCACCACGGCCTCGATCGGCAGCGGCTTCAGGCGCTTCACCACCAGCGCGCGGCCGCGCACCTGCTCGCGCTCGTCGGCGGCCACCACCGATTCCGGATCGATGCCCGTGAGCTGGTTAGGCACGATGTGGCCCAGGCGCGAGAACCAGAAATTCGCCATCGCGGTCAGCACGCGGCCCTTGTCCGGAATCGGGTCCGGCAGGATCACGTCGAAGGCGGAGAGCCGGTCGCTGGTGACGATCAGCAGCTTGTCGGCATCGACGGCGTAGATGTCGCGCACCTTGCCGCGCCCGAGCAGCTGCAGGCTCTTGATGGAGGATTCGAACAGGGGAGTGGCCACGATGGAAACTCTTTCAGGGCAAAGCGCAATTATAGGACAGCTTGGGTGCCGGCTACCCCTCAATGGCCACCTCAATGGCCACCTCAATGACCGCCTTCCTCTGCAGCGAGCTGGCGGTGCATGCGGCGCAGCCCCAAGGCGACCAGGCCGGCGATCAGCGGGATCGACACCGCCGTGACGACCTCGGGTGTGGCCGGATGGATGTAGTCCTTCGCGCCCTTGGCGAGGTATTGCACGAGCTGCGAGGCGTAATACGTGATCGCGACCACCGACAGGCCTTCCACCGTTTCCTGCAGGCGCAGCTGCAGTTTCGCGCGGCGGTTCATCTGGCCGAGCAGCTCCTGATTCTGGCGTTCGAGCTCGATCTCCACGCGCGTGCGCAGCAGCTGCGAGTTGCGCACGATGCGGCTCGACAGGTCCTCCTGCCGCCGCGCGACTGTCGCACAGGTGTCGATCGCCGGCGTCAGGCGCCGCTCCATGAATTCGCGTACCGGCGGGTAACCCTTGACGCGCACCTCGCGCAGGTCGTCGATGCGCTGGCGCACCAGCCGGTAATAGGCGGCCGCGGCGCCGAAGCGGTAGGTCGTGCGGGCGACCGAACGTTCGACGTGCGCCGCGAGCCGCGTCAGGCGGCCGAGCACCTGGCGTTCGTCCTCGGGCGAGGTCGCCGCGCTCATCGCGTCCATCAGGTCGGCCAGCTCGTCCTCCGCGAGGGCGAGCAGCCGGCTGACCTCCTTCGCGACCGGGAAGGCGAGCAGGGCCATCACGCGGTAGGTCTCGATCTCGAGCAGGCGCTGCACCGTGCGCCCCGCCTGGCGCGGGGTCAGCGAGGCGTCGAGGACGAGGAAGCGCGAGAAGCCGTCGGCGATCTGGAAGTCCGTGAACACCCAGCCCGCGCCGTCGGCGATTTGCGATGCGACCGAGGTCGTGCCCGTCGGCGTCAGCTGTGCGAGCACCGTCTCAGGGGCGACCTCATCGACGCCGCGCAGCTCGATGTGCGTGGCGACCAGCAACTGGCCGGGGATCTCGCGCCGCCACGCGGCCGGCACGTCGAGCAGCGGGTTGTCGTCGCTCGTGCCGCTGAAGTCGATGCGGCGCACGAAGGTGTAGCTGGTGAATTCGTTGTGGCGTTCCCACTTCAGGCGGAAGCCGCCGGCATCGAGGAAGACGTGCCCGGAGGAGGTGTCAGGCGGCGGCAGTTCGAACTGTTCGGCGAGCAGGCGCAGGTGATCGGCTTCGCGTTCGGCGCTGCCGTCGACGTGCAGGAAGGCGAGGTAGGTGACGAACTCCGGCGTTTCCAGCGTGACCGGGGGCCGCGCGTGGACTTCGTCGTTCAGTTTGTGGCGGAGCGGATATTCGTCGAACAGGGGCATGGCGCGGCAATGGGGTTGGACGCGCTAGGTTAGCGACCGCGGGGCGATAACGAAAGCCCCGCCGCGCCCGGGCATGGCTGCCGCGGGCAGGGCGGGGCTGCAGGAGGCCGCTGCGATCAGTAGCGGGGGCCGGGGGCCGGCTGCATTGCGCCGGGCTGTTGGGCCTGTGCGGGCACGATCAGCACTTCGACGCGGCGGTTCTGGGCGCGTCCCTGCGGCGTGCCGTTGTCGGCGACCGGTCGCGATGCGCCGTAGCCGACGGCGATCAGCCGGTTCGACTCCACGCCGCGCTGGGCCATGTAGGTGCGCACGGAATCGGCGCGGTTCTCGGACAGCGTCTGGTTCATGCTCGCCGCGCCGGTCGAGTCGGTGTGGCCCTCGATCTGCACGATGGTGTCGGGGTATTGCTGGATGCTCTGCGACAGGCGCGACAGCACCGGCTGGAACTGCGGCTTCACATCGGCGCGGCCGGTGTCGAAGGTGATGTTCTCGGGCGCCTGCAGGCGGATCGTGTCGCCCTGGCGCTGCACCTGCACGCCGGTGCCGGCCATCTGCTGGCGCAACTCGGCTTCCTGCTTGTCCATCTGGCGGCCGACCAGACCGCCGACGGTCGCGCCGATCGCGGCGCCCACCAGGCCGCCCGTCGTGCGGTTGCCCGAACCGGCGACGACGTTGCCGAGGATCGCGCCGGCGCCGGCGCCGATGGCCGCTCCGCGGGTGGTCTGAGCATGTTCGCCGTAGAACGGATTCTGCGCACACCCTGCGACCGTCAGGATCGACAGGGCCGTGACGATCAATGTTTTTTTCATTATTGCCTCCTGGGTTGAAAAGAGCGAACTGCCCTATTTTGAGCGTGTCCGCCCGCTAGGGGTTCCGGGAAGCATAACGAATTGTAAATGCGCAGGGCTCAGGTGCCGATGCCAATGGCCTGTTCGATGGATGGCGTCGGGCGCTGGATGTGATAGCCCTGCGCGAGATCGATCGACTGGGCGACGACTTTGTCGAGCACTTCCGCGTCTTCGACATACTCGGCCACGGTGCGGATGCCCAGCTCGCGCGCGAGCGCGACGATGCTGCGCACCAGCGCGCGATCCTTGTCGTTGTGCTTCATACCGAGGATGAAGTCGCCTTCGATCTTCAGGAAGTCGATCGGGAAGCGCTTCACGTAGTGGAAGGACGAGAAGCCCGAGCCGAAGTCGTCGATCGCGAGACGGAAGCCTTCGCCCCGCAAGGTGTTGATGAAGCGCTCGAGCAGCGCCATGTTCTTGATCGTCTCGCGCTCGGTGATCTCGAACACGATGCGCGAGGGGTCGAAGCCCGATTCGGCGGCGATGCGCCGCGTCTCCTGCACGAAATCGTTCAGTACCAGCGCACGTGGCGACATGTTGAGGAACAGCAGGCCCTGGTAATCGGCCGCGGTTGCGGCCTCGAGCGCGCGCTCCATCAGGATGTAGTCGAGCTTGTGCATCAGGCCCATCTTCTCGGCGATCGCGACGAAGGCGTCGGCAACGAGGATCGAGCCGTCGTCGAGGCGGATGCGCGCCAGCACTTCCAGCGCCTCGACCTTGCCCGTCTTCGGGTCGATGATCGGCTGGTAGTAGGGGATCACCCCGCGCGCCTCGACCGCCGCGAGGATCAGCATGCTCTTCTCGGACAGCGAGCGGAACACCTCGACGACGTCCTGCTCGGTGGGGATCGCCACCCGGCCTTTGCCGTCGGCCTTGGCGCGATACATCATGCTGTCGGCGAACAGGAACAGGTCCTTGGTCTCGATGGCGTGGTCGGGATAGGTCGCCATGCCGACCGATAGCGAGCCGCTTACGTGTGCACCGTCGGGCGTCTCGATCGCCAGCGAGGTCACGGCGTCGATGATGCGCTGGGCGACCTCGATGGTGCCGGCGAGGTCGGTCTCGGGCAGGATCGCGACGAACTCGTCGCCGCCGTAGCGCGCGAGCAGGTCATCCTCGCGGATCGCGCGACGGATGGTCGTCGCGACCTCCTGCAGGAACACGTCGCCGAAGCCGTGGCCGTAGGTGTCGTTCACCGACTTGAAGTTGTCGGCGTCGATCATCAGCAGCCCGAACTTGTAGCCGTGACGACCCGAGCGCGTGGCCTCGCTGTCGAGCAGTTCCCAGAACACGCGCTGGTTGTAGAGGTTGGTCAGCGGGTCGCGCGTCGCGTAGTACTCGAGGTCCTTCGTGTACTTGTCGATCGCCTTCACCGAGCCGACCACGTTCAGCAGCGTCGACAGGATGCTCTCGACCACCAGCCAGCGCGTCGCGTCGGTGCCGGCCTGGGCCTGCATGCCGATGCCGACGATGCCGCCGATCTTGGGCGCCTCGACCAGCAGGGATTTCGTCTGCACCTCGATGTCGCAGCGCACCAGCTCCGGCGCGTTGCGCGAGTTGTCGGCGATGTTGTGCTCGATGCTCACGGCGTAGCCGTCGGCGAAGTACGGGTTGCGGCGCAGCGATTCGCGCACGGTCTCCTCGAACAGCTGCCGGCTCTCCGCCGAGGGCGCGTAGCGCCAGAACACCTCGAGGTCGAAGATGTCCTCGCCGGTCTTGAAGATCGAGAACAGCGCGTAGGCCGGCATCACGCCGTCGATGTCGATGAGCAGGCGATTCACATACTCGCGCCAGTCCTTGACGACGTCGGACGTGAGGATGAATTTCTCCAGCAGACGGATCTCGAACTCGAGCATGTCCTTGTCGACGGCCACGCTGCGGACGCGCTCGGTGAGCTGCCTGACCTCGGTCACGACCGGGCTGAATTCGCTGAAGCCGAAGTCGAGCGAAGCGTTTTCGAGTTGTTTCAGGTCGGAAAGCCGGCTGATCGAGCGTATGTTCGTCGCAAAGCCCGCTATCGCCTTGTCCAGCCGGCGGCGGATATACACCACCATCAGCAGCGTCGCCACGATCGCCACCGGCACCACCGGCGCGAAGGCGAACATGAACTGGCGGTTGCCGGCCTCGAGGAGCGGCCGGATGTCCTGGCGCACGTCGATGACGCCCAGCACTTCGCCGGGCTTCGCGTTCGTGTGGCATTGCCGGCATTCGGCCTCGGCGCGCAGGGCGTTGATGAAGCGCACTTCCGGGCCCTGATCCATGCGGCGGCTCTCGCCGGTCGCAATCACCTCGAGGATCGCGGCATCCATCTCGCGCTGCTTGATCTCGCCGAACAGTTCGGTGACGCGCGGCGCCCGGTAGATCGCGATCTGGTGCTTGGTCTTGTCCACCGAACGTTCGATCGCGCGGATGAATTCCTCGAGCTGCGTGCGGGTCCAGCCGGTACGCATCAGCTGGAACATCGACTGGAAAGTCATTTCCGCAAAGGTGTTCGCGTCGCGCATCGCCTCCTCGCGGATCGAGCGCTCGTGGAGATTGGAGACCACGTACTGGGTGGCGACCGCGAGCGCCGTCGAGAAGACGACGGCAGCAGTCAGCAGGAGTCCGCGGATGGTCTTGATCGGAGTCATTGCGTGGGGCGATCCCGGTCTCGCGCAGGCGCCGCACGCGGCCACCGCCGGGGACCGGTCTGACGCCCGAGGGGAAGTGTAAGAACGCGTAACAAAAAGGAAATTTCCGCGGACTATACTCCCCTGCCCCCATTACGGAAAGCCTTGTTGCGGGCAAGGGAATCGCCTCCCGCGAGGAGCGCATCGGCCTGTTCGCGCGTGAGGAACCGGCCCGGCAGGGGCACCAGCCCGGCGACGGCGGCGCGGTAGCGGGCATAGGGCGTGCCGTGCAGGGCGAGGAGCTTGCGCTCCTCGAGCAGGGAGCCGATCCATAGGTAGGCGGTGACGCATAGCGAGGACGTCAGCCGCGCCGCATCCATGTCGCGCGTCCACAGGATCAGCAGGCCCAGGAAGTACCACGGGTGGCGCACGATGCGGTGCAGGGGCGACAGCTGCAGGCGTCCTTCTTCATGCTGCGGCGGATTGGTACCCGCGCGCCACTGCGCCAAGCCCGAAAAGCTTCCCATGTCGTAATGGCGCGTCGTCCACGCGAAACCCGCCAGCGCCCCGAGCGCGAGGGCGTTCGCGACCCACGCCCCGATGCCGGCCCATTCCCACAGGAGCGGGCCGCGCAGCGCGAAGGTGAGCCACGCGGGCGGCACGAGCAGCAGGGCCGCGATGGCGTTGAAGGCCAGCCGGTAGCCGCGCGCCGCGGCAGGCCAGTGCCGTGCGACGAATCCCTTCGCCGCGAACGAGGCCAGCAACGAATGGATCAGTCCGTACAGCGTCCACGCGGCGACGAGGGTGGCGAGCTGTGCGGCGGAAGGTGACATGGGCGGCCTCGGCGGTGTCGCGTGCGGGCGGTTCCCGCGGCGAGCGGGATGATGTCACGATTGCCCGTCCCGGTCATCGACCGCGGGGCAGGGCACCGTGGCCGTGGCTTCCTACAGCGCGCGTTCGATCGCCTCGCGCACTTCCCGGGAATCCGGCTCGACCCGGCTCGGGAACGACGCGATCACCTTGCCGTTGCGATCCACCACGTACTTGTGGAAATTCCAGCGCGGCGCGCCCGACTGCCGCGCGAGTTCGCGGAACACCGCGTGGGCGCCGTCTCCGCTGACGCCGATCGGCGCGAACATGTCGAAGCTCACCCCGTAATTCACGAAGCATACCTGTGCGGCCTCCGCCTCGTTCGCGGCTTCCTGGCGGAAATCGTTCGACGCGAATCCGACGACCTTGAGGCCGCGCTCCTTGTACTGCCGGTGCAGCGCTTCGAGCGCCTTGAACTGTCCGGTGTAGCCGCAGTGGCTGGCGGTGTTGACGATCAGCAGCGGCTTGCCGCCGTAGCGCTGGCGCAGATTGACGACCTCTTCGGAGTGCAGTCGGCGCAGGGTGTGGTCCAGGTAGGCGAGGCCGTCGGCCGGGCCGGCCGCCGACGCGCCGAGGGGAAGGAGCAGGGCGGCGCACGCCGCTGCGGAGAGTGCGCGGATCATGGTTTTCTCGCTGTCGGGGGCTGGGGTGTGCGTGAGACCCCGAAGCCCGGTTCGAGTTCGTCGCGAGCGCGCACCGGCGATGCCAGGAGCAAATGTGAACGTCCCCCGTTGGCGGGTGTTACAAAGCTTTTCAGGGCATAATTGCACCCCGGCGAAACAATCAAGCGGGGGAGGCGCGCACCCCCGGAGTCCGAATGAATCTGAATCGAAAGATGACCCTGCTGTTCGGCGGCATCGCTGTGGGCACACTGGTGATGCTGATCCTGATCAGCCTTTATGCCTTCCGCAGCTATTCGATCGCCTCGTCGACCGCGCACGTGCGAACGGCCGCGGAAATCGTGCGCGTACATCTGACCGAGTCGATGATCCAGGGGGTCATCGACAAGCGCGAACAGTTCCTCAATCGCCTGCTCGAGGTCCAGGGCTTGCGCACCGCGCGGGTCGTGCGTTCCACGTACGTGAACGAACAGTTCGGCGCCGGCATGAACCGCGAAATGAACGCGGACGAGATCGAGAAGCTCGTGCTCGCCGACGGCCAGCCCCGCTACGAGATCCGCGATGAGGCAGGCGATTCGGTATTCCGCGGCACCATCCCGTTCGCCGCGTCGTCGCGCGGCACCCCGAACTGCCTGCAGTGCCACAAGGTCAGCGAGGGAATGGTGCTCGGCGCCGTCACGATGGAGCTGTCGCTGACCGAGCTCAAGGAGAAGGCGCTCACGACCGTGACCTGGATCAGCGTCACGATGGCGGTGTTCGCGGCGCTCTCCATTGTTCTCGCCCGGCGTCTGATCCTGCCGGTCGGCTCGACCGCGCAGGCGGTGGAGCGGGCGGTGCAGCGGGCGCTGAAGGGCGACTTCAAGGGGCGCGTGGAAAAGCGCACCGATGACGAGATCGGCCAGATCGCCAGCGAGACCAACAATCTGCTCACCTTCCTCGACGACGGCCTCGCGCGCATCAGCCAGCGCGTGGTGCAGCTCACCGGCCGCACCCTGCGGCAGGACGACAACCAGCTAGAGGTCGCGATCGACATGGTCAACGGCCTGGCCGATGCGTCCAGCTTCAAGCAGGCGATCGAGGAGGACGAGACCAAGTCCGAGATCTTCGACCGCTTCGGCCGCGTGCTGACCGACCAGTTCGGCGTGCGCGAATTCTCCATCTACGAGACCTCCGGGCCGAAGCAGCTGGAACCCTTCATGGTGGACGGCGTGCAGGGCAGCCCCTGCCACTGGTGCGATCCGCAAATCCTCGTGCGCAGCGACATGTGCCGTGCCAAGCGCTCCGGCCACACCGTCGATGGCCTGACCCAACCGGGCATCTGCTACGCGTTCAAGCAGCCCGACGATACGGGGGAGCCGCGGCGCCACTATTGCGTGCCGATCATGCAATCCGGCGCAGTGGGCAGCATCGTCCAGCTCGTCGTGCGCGAATCGGAGGCCGCGCGCTTCCATGCCCAGGTGCCGTATGTGAACGTCTATGTGCGCGAGATGGCGCCGGTCCTGGAGGCCAAGCGCCTGACCGAGACGCTGCGCGAGTCCTCGCTGCGCGATGCGATGACGGGCCTGAACAACCGCCGCTTCCTCGAGGAATACGTCGACACCCTGGTCGCCACGGCGCGCCGGCGCAAAATCGAGCTGGCGATCCTGGTGCTGGACATCGACTACTTCAAGATGGTGAACGACACCTACGGCCACGATGCCGGCGACGCCGTGTTGAAATCGCTGGCCGCGGTGCTGCGGACCGCGGTGCGGGCGTCCGACATGGTCATCCGCTTCGGCGGGGAAGAGTTCCTCATCGTCCTGCAGGAAACCGAGGCGGAGAATGCGCTGCGGGTCGCCGAGAACATCCGCGCGACCGTCGGGGACCTGAAGATCCAGGTCGGGGGCGCCGTGCTGCAGAAGACGATCTCGATCGGTCTGGCGATGTTCCCCGAAGACAGCGAAACCTTCTGGCAGACCGTGAAGTTCGCGGACGTGGCCCTCTATCGCGCGAAGGATGATGGCCGCAATCGCGTCGTGCGCTTCAGGTCCGAGATGTGGGAAGGGCACGCCGACTCGTACTGAGCGGCGGGGCTGGCGGAAGTCTTCCCGGGGATGGCCTGCTTCGCGCCGGGCCGGCTCAGCTGTTTTTTTGCCAGATGGCGATGAGGGCGTCGTGGTGCGCGGCGAGTTCGCCGAGTGCCACCTCGATCACCGGGCCGCTCAGCGTGTGTCCGGCACAGGCGCCGCGCAGGCGCACGTCCGCGCCTTGGATCGCCACCACCAGCCCTTCCTGATTGGCCTGCAAGCGGCTCTGGCGGTCCTGGTCGCTCACCAGCACGCTGCCGTTGGTGAGATTCAGTCGCGCGTTGAGCGTGGCGTCCTTGCCCGAGTTCAGGCGCGCCCCGACCACGCAGGGCACCATGCGGAACTCGCCCGCGAGCGCGAGCGCATGCCGGCGCAGGAAGCGCGCCCGCTCGACGTCGGCGAGGGGCACGCGCCCGGCCGAGCGGCGCGTGAGCTGGTCGAGCTCGTCGTCGGTGAGGTGCGGGCCGGCGGCGACCAGTTCCTCGCGGGGAATCGCCGCCGCCGCGGTGTTCAGGACGTCGAGGTGATGGTGGTGGGAAACCACCGCGATTCCGGCCTTCCCGAGCTGCTTGGCCGTGACGGTCGGCATTCCCTGCAGCACCATCGCGCCGAGCAGTTCCTGCACGGCCTTGCATAACTTCTCGTGACTGCCATCGAGAAATGCGGCGGGCGCTTCGAGTTCGAACTCGAAGCCGACGGTGAGCTTCAGATTTGCCTTGGACATGGGGCTGCGCATGGGTTCCGCGCCCGAAGGCGCGGGCCGGGCAAAGGTCTTAGCGGACGACCTGCGTGAGCTCGCCGGACTTGTAGCGCGCGGCGATCTTTTCCAGCGACGCCGGCTTGATGCGGCTCGCCTGGCCGGCGCAGCCGAAAGCCTCGAAGCGCGCCTTGCACACCAGCTTGGCGGCTTCGCGGGCCGGCTTGAGGAATTCGCGCGGATCGAACTTCGACGGATTCTCGAACAGGAACTTGCGCACCGCGCCGGTCATCGCGAGGCGGATGTCGGTGTCGATGTTGATCTTGCGCACGCCGAACCTGATCGCGGTCTGGATCTCCTCGACCGGCACGCCGTAGGTTTCCTTCATGTCGCCGCCGTACTGGCGGATGATCTCGAGCAGCTCCTGCGGCACGCTCGACGACCCGTGCATCACCAGGTGGGTGTTCGGCAGGCGCGCGTGGATCGCCTTCACGCGCTCCATCGCGAGGATGTCGCCGGTCGGCTTGCGCGTGAACTTGTAGGCGCCGTGGCTGGTGCCGATCGCGATCGCCAGCGCGTCGCAGTCGGTCTGCTTGACGAAGTCGGCGGCCTGGTCGGGGTCGGTGAGCAGCATCGAGTGGTCCAGCGTGCCTTCCGCGCCGACCCCGTCCTCTTCACCGGCCTGGCCGGTTTCGAGCGAGCCGAGGCAGCCCAGTTCGGCCTCCACGGTGACGCCGATGGCGTGCGAGAACTTCACGACCTCGCGGCTCACCGCGACGTTATACTCGTACGAGGACGGGGTCTTGCCGTCTTCCATCAGTGAGCCGTCCATCATCACGCTGGAGAAGCCCGAACGGATCGCGCCCATGCAGATTGCGGGCGACTGGCCGTGGTCCTGGTGCATCACAACGGGGATCTGCGGATAGGCCTCGACGGCGGCATCGATCAGGTGGCGCAGGAAGGCTTCGCCGGCGTACTTCCGGGCGCCGGCCGAGGCCTGCATGATCACCGGGCTGTCGCATTCGGCCGCGGCTTCCATGATCGCCTGGACCTGCTCGAGGTTATTGACGTTGAACGCCGGCAAACCGTAGCCGTTTTCGGCGGCATGATCGAGCAGCTGGCGCATGGAAACGAGGGGCATTGTCCTTCTCCGGTATCAAGTGCAGGCACGACAAACGTGCCGGGTTGCGAATTGGCACGCATTTTAGCGTTTGTTGGGCGGCGGTGGGTCCGGCGAAGGAAACGGCATGCAAATACCCGCTGCCGCCCCGTCACGTCAGAGGGGTGGCAGGCCCTGCGCCGCGAGCGCCTGGGCCGCGCGCAGCGCCTCGCGCAGCGATGCGGCGTCCGCGCTGTCGCCGCCCCAGCCGTCGAAATGCACGAGCTCGTCGAGCGGCAGGCGCTGGCGCCAGCCGGCGGTCTGCAGTTCCGGCTGGTCGAGGAAGTGGCTGACGTGGCCGATGCACAGGTAGGCGACCGGCATGATGCGTTCGGGCAAGGACAGGATCTCGCGGATCGCCGACTGGCGGAAGATGCTTACCCAGCCCACGCCCAGCCCTTCGGCGCGGGCGGCGAGCCACAGGTTCTGCACGGCGCACACCGAGCTATAGAGATCCATCGCCTTGATGTGTGTGCGGCCGATCACGACCGGGCCGGCGCGGTCGCGGTCGCAGGTGATGCACAGGTTGATCGGCGCCTCGAGGATGCCCTGCAGGCGCAGGCCGGAATACACCTCGCGCTGCTTGCCTTCGAACATCTGCGCGGCTTCGGCGTTGGCGAGCGTGAAGGCGTCGTGCACGCGCTGCTTCACGGTCTGGTCGCGGACGAGGATGAAGCTCCACGGCTGCATGAAGCCGACCGAGGGGGCGAAGTGCGCGGCGGTGAGGATGCGCGCGAGCATGTCGTCGGCGACCGGATCGGGCAGGAACTGGCCGCGCACGTCGCGCCGCGCGAGGATGTTGCGATACACGGCGGCGCGCTCGGCGTCGTCGAAATGATGGTGGGCCTGTTGGCCGGGAGCGGTGCTCTTCATCGAATCCCCTTGTGAAGCGCAGTGGACGGCGAACGGGCCATTCTCTCGCTGACTCATTGGTCGTTGAGATGCGGTGCCGGATGTTCGCCGACGCGCACGATCTTGAGCGTGTTCGTGCCGCCGGAGGCGCCGATCGGCTCTCCGATGGTCAGCACGATGAGGTCGCCGTGCTCGACGACGCCCTGGTCGAGCAGGATCTGTTCGGCCTCCCACAGCATCAGGTCGCGGTCCTGGTGCATCTGCGACATCAGCAGCGGGAAGACCTCGCGGTACAGCGTCATCTGGTTGCGCGAGGCCATCTCGGGTGTCAATGCGTAGATCGGCACGCCGCTGTTGAGGCGGCTCATCCACAGCGCGGTCGAGCCGGTCTGCGTGAGCGAGGCGATCGCCTTGACCTTCAGGTGCCACGCGGTCCAGATCGCCGCCATCGCGATCGACTGGTCGATGCGTGTGAACACGCGGTTGAGCACTTCGCGGTCGAGCGTGACCTCGGCGGACTTCTCCGCTTCGAGGCACACGCGGCTCATCGCCTCGACGACATCGACCGGGTACTTGCCCGACGCGGTCTCCGCCGACAGCATCACCGCGTCGGTGCCGTCCAGCACCGCATTGGCGACGTCGGAGACCTCCGCGCGTGTCGGCACCGGGCTGCCGATCATCGATTCCATCATCTGCGTCGCGGTGATCGTCAGCTTGTTGCGGTCGCGCGCCGCGCGGATCATCTTCTTCTGCAGCGCCGGGACGGCCGCGTCGCCGACCTCGACCGCGAGGTCGCCGCGGGCGACCATGATGCCGTCGGAGGCGTCGAGGATCTCGTCGAGGTTGGCGACCGCCTCGGTGCGCTCGATCTTCGCGATCAGCAGGGCCTCGCAGCCGGCCGCGCGCAGCAGCTGCTGCGCCATGTACATGTCGGCGGCGCTCTTGGGGAAGGAGACGGCCACGAAGTCGACGCCGATGAGGGCGGCGGTCTTGATGTCGTCCATGTCCTTCGCGGTCAGCGCGGGCGCGGTGAGGCCGCCGCCCTGGCGGTTGATGCCCTTGTTGTTCGACAGCTCGCCGCCGACCCGCACGATGGTGTGGATCTCGGCGCCGACGACGCGGTTGACGACCAGCTTGATGCGCCCGTCGTCGAGCAGCAGGACGTCGCCCGTCTTCACGTCCCGGGGCAGGTTCTTGTAGTCGAGACCGACGCGCGTCGTGTCGCCCAGTTCGCAGCGTGCGTCGAGGATGAACTCCGCGTCCTTGTGCAGCTGCACCCGGTCGCCGGCGAACTTCCCGACGCGGATCTTGGGGCCCTGCAGGTCGGCGAGGATGCCCACCGGCCGGCCGGCCCGCTCGGAGGCCTCGCGGATTGCCGTTGCGCGGGCGATGTGGTCTTCCGCCTTGCCGTGCGAAAAATTCATGCGCACGACGTCGATCCCCGCATGCACCATGCGTTCCAGGACTTGCGGGTCGGACGAGGCCGGGCCCAGGGTGGCGACGATCTTCGTGTGGCGCAGCATGTTGTCTCCGTGTCGATATGCATCCGAGAACACGATTCTACCTGCACGCGGCCGGGCGACGGGGCCGACATGGCCGCGCTGCGCGGCGTCTCGCCCGCGGGCAGGGCTCGTTCGCCCTCTCGACAGATGCTGAGGCTTCCTATAATTTTGTCTTCATCAATTCAATCACCGGACTTCCGAATACCATGAAACTCGCTCCCGTCGCATCCTTGTGTGTGCTCGTCCTGATGACGCCGCCCGTGTTTGCCGTCGACCCTGCGTCCGCATCGGGACAGGGGACCCTCGTGCAGCGTGCCGACGAGAATCGCAGCCTGCGCCTGCTCGACAAGGCGGTGGTGCGTTTTCGCGAAGTCGGCGATGCGGCGTTCGACGAATTCAACCGTGCGCCGCAGTTCAAGGACCGCGAGCTGTATGTGTACGCCCTGAGTACGGATGGCACCATGCTCGCGAGCGGCGGCTCCTCGGTGGTCCTGGTAGGGCGCAACGTGGCGACCATGCAGGATGCGGCCGGCAAGCCCTTCTTCCGCGAGATGCTCGACGTCGCGGCGAAGAGCGAGGCAGGGCGTGTCGAGTATCGCTGGCTCAATCGTGTCGACAACCGCGAGGAGCCGAAGGTGACGCTGTTCCGCAAGGTCGGCGAACGCATCATCGCAGTCGGTTATTACGTGCCGCGCGCGACGCCGGCGCAGGCGAAGGAGCTGCTGAACCGCGCGGTTGCGGCGGTGAAGGAGAAGGGGACGCAGACGGCTGTCGTCGCCTTCAACTCGCTCGACGGTGGCTTCGTGCAGGACGATCTCTACGTGTTCGCGATCGACATGAATTCGCAGCGTTTCCTCGCGCACGGTGCGATGCCCAAGCTGGTCGGCAGCGACGGGCGTGCGGTGCGCGACCCCAAGGGCAAGGCGATCGTCGCCGACATGGTGAATATCGTCAGCCGCAAGGGCGAGGGCGAGCTCGACTACGCGTGGCGCAACCCGGTCACCGACAAGCTGGAGACCAAGCATTCGTTCATCCGGCGCGTGGACGACATGCTGGTCGGCGTCGGCTATTACACGCGTTGACGCATCGGGTTGACCTCCGACAATATCCCGCGAAGGCCGATCCGGGAGAATGCACCGCCGTCGGACGCCATGCCGTCCGGCGAATGATTACCCCCTGAAGGATGAAGCGCCCATGATCGACGACGTTACCCGCTCCCTGCTCGACAGCCTGCCGCGCGGCGGCAGCTACGACCTTTCGGTCGCGCACGATCCCGCAAGCGACCTGCACGCGCTGACCATCGTGATCGATGGCGAGACCTTCCAGCCAGGGATCGGTTACGGCAGCAGCGACGAGTTCGAATTCGATCGCGACCAGATCGCGGCGTATCTCGTCACGCGCAAGCAGAAGTGCGGCGGCTGCGGGAGCTGCAGCTGCGGCTGAGCGTTTGCTGGGCTTCCGCTCGGTAATGAATGAAGAAGGCCACCCTCGGGTGGCCTTCTTCATGTCGGGCCCGCGCTGTTGCCGGGCCCGCATCGCGCGAGGATTGCCTCAGTCGTTGAAGCGCCCTTCCAGCGCCGCGATCGCCGGCAGGGTCTTGCCTTCGAGGAACTCGAGGAAGGCGCCGCCGCCGGTCGAGATGTAGCCGACGTCCTGGGCGATGTGGAACTTCGCGATCGCCGCTAGCGTGTCGCCGCCGCCCGCGATGCAGAAGGCGTCGGAGTGCGCGATCGCCGAGGCCATCATCTTCGTGCCGCCGGCGAACTGGTTGTGCTCGAACACGCCGACCGGGCCGTTCCACACGATGGTGCCGGCGTGGGCGATGATGTCGGCGAGCTTCGCCGAGGTCTTCGGGCCGACGTCGAGGATGCGGTCGTGCGGGCCGACTTCCTCGACCGGGATGCGGTTCGCGCGCGCCAGCGCGGAGACCTCGTCCGCGACGACGACGTCGACCGGCAGCGGCACGTCGGCTCCGCGTGCCTTCATGATGTCGATGACGGCCTGCGCTTCCTTGACCAGCTCGGGCTCGGCGAGCGAGTCGCCGATGCGGTGGCCCGAGGCGAGCAGGAAGGTGTTGGCGATGCCGCCGCCGACGATCAGCTGGTCGACCTTCTGCGCCAGGGTCTTCAGGATGGTCAGCTTGCTCGACACCTTGGCGCCGCCGACGATTGCGACGAGTGGGCGGGCCGGGCTTTCGGTGGCCTTGGTGAGCGCGTCGATCTCCGCGCCCATCAGCATGCCGGCGCACGCGACCGGGGCGAAGCGGGCGATGCCGTGGGTCGTCGCCTCGGCGCGGTGGGCGGTGCCGAAGGCGTCATTGACGTAGATGTCGCACAGCGCGGCCATCTTCTTCGCCAGCTCTTCGTTGTCCTTCTTCTCGCCCTTGTTGCAGCGGCAGTTTTCGAGCAGGACGACTTCGCCCGGCTTCACTTCGAAGCCGCCCTCGACCCAGTCGCGGATCAGGCGCACCGGCTTGTGCAGCAGTTCGCCCAGGCGCACCGCGATCGGCGCGAGCGTGTCTTCGGCGCGGCATTCGCCCTCGGTCGGGCGTCCGAGGTGCGAGGTGACCATGACCGCGGCGCCGTTGTCGAGGCAGTACTTGATCGACGGCAGCGACGCGCGGATGCGGGTGTCCTCGACGATGTTGCCGGCCTCGTCCTGCGGCACGTTGAGGTCGGCGCGGATGAAGACGCGCTTGCCGGTGACGTTGAGGTCGACGAGTTTCTTGACTTGCATGGATTCGTTCCCGATGGAAAAACGCCCCGCGGAGCAGGGCGTTGCATTGCGTGCTGAATGAGGTGCTTACTTGGCCTGATGGAACGCGCGCGCGGCGTCGAGCATGCGGCAGGAGTAACCCCACTCGTTGTCGTACCAGGCGAGCACCTTCACCAGATTGCCGTCCATCACGCGCGTCTGGGTGGCGTCGAAGATCGACGAGTGCGCGTCGTGATTGAAGTCCATCGATACCAGAGGGTCCTCGTTCACCGCGAGGACGCCCTTCAGCGCGCCCTTGGAGGCTTCCTTCATCAGCGCGTTGATCTCGTCCTTCGAGGTCGCGCGGCTCGCAGTGAAGGTCAGGTCGACCAGCGACACGTTCATCACCGGCACGCGCAGCGCGAAGCCGTCGAACTTGCCCTTCAGTGCGGGCAGCACCAGACCGACGGCCTTCGCGGCGCCGGTCTTGGTCGGGATGATGTTCTGCGCCGCGGCGCGCGCGCGGCGCAGGTCCTTGTGGCGCACGTCGACCAGCACCTGGTCGTTGGTGTAGGCGTGCACGGTCGTCATCAGGCCCTTTTCGATGCCGATGTTGTCCTGCAGCACCTTGGCAACCGGCGCCAGGCAGTTGGTGGTGCACGACGCGTTCGACACCACGGTCATCGCGGCGGTCAGGATGTCGTGGTTCACGCCATAGACGATCGTCGCATCGACGTCGTCGCCACCCGGCGCCGAGATCAGGACCTTCTTCGCACCCTGCTTGAGCAGCACTTCGGCCTTGGCCTTGGCGGTGTAGGCGCCGGTGCATTCGAGCAGCACATCGACCCCCAGGTCGCCCCAGTTCACGCCCAGCGGATCCTTGGTCGAAAAGAAGGGGATGCGGTCGCCATTGACGATCAGCACGTTGTCGCCTTCGGTCTCCACCGGGAAGGCGAAGCGACCGTGGGTCGTGTCGTACTTCGTCAGGTGGGCATTGGTCGCCAGGTCGCCGGAGGCGTTGATCGCAACGACTTCGAACTGGTCGCGCAGACCGAGTTCGTACAGGGCGCGCAGCGTGCAGCGACCGATGCGGCCGTAGCCGTTGATGGCGAGTTTGATGGTCATCGAGGATTCTCCCGGAGCATTGATACAAACAACACAATCTGAACGCCGGCGCCGCGGACTGCCGGCGCCGACTGCGCCGGGAGGGCGGGCCCCGACGCGTTATTTCACGATCTGCTTCACCGCTTCGATCACCGCGTCCGCAGTGATGCCGAAATACTTGAAGAGTTCGCCTGCGGGGGCCGACTCGCCGAAGCGGTCGAGGCCGATCACCGCGCCTTCGAGGCCGACATACTTGTGCCAGCCGGCGGTCACGCCCGCTTCGACGGCGACGCGCGGCACGCCGACGGGCAGAATCTCGGTCTGGTACGCGCGATCCTGGCGGTCGAACACGTTGGTCGAGGGCATCGACACGACGCGCACGGCGATGCCGGCGTCGGCCAGCGACTTCTGCGCCGCTATCGCGAGGGCGATTTCCGAGCCGGTGGCGATGATCACGGCCTGCGGCTTGCCGCCGTTCAGGCTGGCAGGTGCGTCCGACAGCACGTAGCCGCCGCGGCGGATTGCCGCGATCTGCTCGGCCGAGCGGGCCTGGAAGGGCAGGTTCTGGCGCGAGAACAGCAGCGACGAGGGACCGTTCTTGCGCTCGATCGCGCAGGCCCAGGCCACGGCGGACTCGGTGGTGTCGCACGGACGCCACACGTCCATGTTCGGGATCAGGCGCAGCGTCGCGGTCTGTTCGACCGGCTGGTGCGTCGGGCCGTCTTCGCCGAGGCCGATCGAGTCGTGCGTGAACACGAAGATCTGGCGCAGCTTCATCAGCGCGGCCATGCGCAGGGCGTTGCGCGCGTACTCGCTGAACATCAGGAAGGTGGCGGTGTAGGGGATCAGGCCGCCATGCAGCGAGATGCCGTTGGCGATCGCGGCCATGCCGAACTCGCGCACGCCGTAGTAGATGTAGTTGCCGCCGGCTTCCTTCGTGACGCCCTTCGCGCCCGACCACAGCGTGAGGTTGGAGCCCGCGAGGTCGGCCGAGCCGCCGACGATCTCGGGCAGCTTGGGCGCGTAGGCTTCGATGCTGTTCTGGCTGGCCTTGCGGGTGGCGATGGTCTCGGCCTTGTCGACCACCTTGGCGATCACCGCGTCGACCTGCGCCGACCAGTCGGCGGGCAGTTCGCCCTGCATGCGACGGGTGAATTCGGCGGCTTCCTGCGGGAAGGCCGTGGCGTAGGCGGCGAAGCGGTCGTTCCAGCCGGCCTCGAGCGCCGCGCCCTTGTCACGCGCGTTCCATGCCGCATAGACGTCGGCAGGGATCTCGAACGGGGCGTGCGTCCAGCCGATGTGTTCGCGGGTCGCGGCGATCTCTGCGGCACCCAGCGGCGCGCCGTGCACGTCGTGGCTGCCCTGCTTGTTCGGGGACCCCGCGCCGATCACCGTCTTGCAGCAGATCAGCGTCGGCTGCGCGGCGTTGGCTTGCGCGGCACGGATCGCGGCGTCGATCTCGGCCGCATCGTGGCCCTGCACGTTGGCGATGACCTGCCAGCCGTAGGCTGCGAAGCGCTTCGGCGTGTCGTCGGTGAACCAGCCATCGACGTGGCCGTCGATCGAGATGTTGTTGTCGTCGTAGAAGGCGATCAGCTTGCCCAGGCCCAGCGTGCCGGCGAGCGAACAGGCTTCGTGCGAGATGCCTTCCATCAGGCAGCCGTCGCCGAGGAACACGTAGGTGTGGTGGTCGACGATGGCGTGGCCGGGGCGGTTGAATTCGGCGGCGAGCATCTTCTCCGCCAGCGCCATGCCGACCGCGTTGGTGACGCCCTGGCCGAGCGGGCCGGTGGTCGTTTCGACGCCCGGGGTGTAGCCGTATTCGGGGTGGCCGGGGGTCTTGCTGTGAAGCTGGCGGAAGCGTTTGAGTTCCTCGATCGGCAGGTCGTAGCCGGTGAGGTGCAGCAGCGCGTAGATCAGCATCGAGCCGTGGCCGTTCGACAGCACGAAGCGGTCGCGGTCGGCCCACTTCGGGTTCGCCGGGTTGTGGCGCAGATGATGGCGCCACAGCACTTCGGCGATCTCGGCCATGCCCAGCGGTGCACCCGGGTGGCCCGAATTGGCCTGCTGGACGGCATCCATCGCCAAGGCGCGGATCGCGCCGGTGACGGGGTTGAAGACCGGGGGCCGCACGTTGCGCGGGTTGTCGTTGCGGGCTGCCTGCATGGATCTCTCGGGCCTTTTGGCCGGCTGGGAAAAGGCCGGATTATCGCCGAAAAACGGGGGGCTTGGGTAGCGCCTGCTGCGCTGCAAAACGCGCCAAGCCCCTGTGCGTTCAGGCCAAATATCGTGCCGCCGCGCGTCTCTCGGGGCTTCAGATCGCTTCGCGCCGGCGCTCCATCAGCTTCCAGATCAGCGGCGTGAGGATGAGCTGCATCGCGAGATCGAGCTTGCCGCCGGGAATCACGATGCTGTTTGCGCGCGACATGAACGCATCGTGGATCATGCGCAGCAGGTAGGGGAAATCGACGCCGCGCGGGTCCTTGAAGCGGATCACCACCATCGACTCGTCGAGCGTGGGCACTTCGCGCGCGATGAAGGGGTTGGAGGTGTCGACGACCGGCACGCGCTGGAAGTTGATGTGCGTGCGCGAGAACTGCGGGACGATGTAATGCACGTAGTCGTACATGCGCCGCAGGATCGTGTCCTGCACCGCCTCGGGCGAGTAGCCGCGCTCGCGCGTATCGCGGTGCAGCTTCTGGATCCATTCTAGGTTGATCGTCGGCGCGACGCCGATCAGGAGGTCGACGTGGCGGGCGACGTCGACCTTGTCGGTCACGAGCGCGCCGTGCAGCCCTTCGTAGAACAGGCAGTCGGTGCCGACGGGGAGATCCTCCCACTCCGCGAAGCTGCCGATCGGCAGGCCGGTGCGTGCCGCGCGTTCGGCGTCGTGGATGTAGCTGCGATGGCGTCCCGTCGCGGACTTGCCGTAGGCGCGGAACAGGGCTTCCAGTTCCTCCACGAGGTTCGCCTCGGGGCCGAAATGGCTGATGCCCCGCTGGCCCGCCCGTTCGGCTTCCTCGATCAGCTTCGTCATCTCCTCGCGGGTGTAGCGGTGGAAGCTGTCGCCCTCGACGATGGCCGCGTTCACGTTCTCGCGATGGAAGATCGCCTCGAAGGTGTGCTTGACCGTCGTGGTGCCGGCGCCCGACGAGCCGGTGACGGCGATGATGGGGTGTTTGGTCGACATGGTGGTTGCCGTTGCGGGGGGACGTGGGCGCGCGGTGCGTGACCCTTATGAGTCGGTGAGGCGGGAGTGCCTGCCTCGGGCGGTATGCACACGGTGCGCGGCGACGACCAGCACGTGTACTTCCTCGAACGATAGTTCGGGGTAATGGTCGCGCAGCACGCGGTAGGCGAGGTGGTCGAGCGTCGAGTTGCCCCAGCGGTTTTCCCGCGCGAAGAAGGGCATGATCAGTTCGCACGCCTCGATAAATATTTCGCGCACGCGGTGATGCGAGCGGCGTTCCTGCAAGCCGGATGGAGCGGAGGGGGACGAAGTCATGACTCGGTTCCGGGAGCGTGGCTGATTCGTGTGTGTTCGCCTTCGGCCTGGTGCCGGGCGATCAGGAGTGGGCGCTTACCCAGTTGCGCCAGTCGGTGAACAGCCCGGGGCTGGCGGCCGCGATCACGCCGCGCTTGATCGACGGTCCCGCGATCCCTGTGCTGCCGTCCAGTGCGGCTGCCTTGCCGCCCGCCTCATCCAGGATCAGCTTGCCCGCCGCATAGTCCCACAGCATCTGGCCGCCATGCAGGTACACGTCCAGTCGTCCCGCGGCGACGAAGCACCATTCGAGCGCGCTGGAGCCGAAATTGCGCTGCGAGAAATAGGGCGGCCGCACCGCGAGCTCGTCGCCGAGATGGTGGCTGATGCGCTTGAAATCAATGCCGGCCACCGCATCCGACAGATGCGCCGCGGCCACGCGCAGTGGCAGTTCGACGCCGTTCAGGAAGGCGCCGGCGCCTTTGGCGGCGTAGAAGGATTCGTCGGTGACGGGGTTGTAGACGACGCCGAAGCGTGGCTCGTGATTGACCAGATAGGCGATCGAGACGGCGAAGAAGGGAATGCCGTTGGCGAAATTCGTCGTGCCGTCGATGGGGTCGATGCACCACAGGCCGCGTCGTCCATCGCTCCACATGTGTGCCTGTTCCGCAGCGCTCATCTCCTCGCCGAGCACGGCGCCGGGCGCCAGCTTGGGCAGTTCCTCGGAAAAGCGGCGCTGCGATTCGAGGTCGGCCTCGGTGAACAGCGTGCCGTCCGCCTTGCGGTTGCGTGCGGTCTTGAGGTAGCGCGGCAGGATCACCTCGCGGGCGACGTCGCGCACCAGCGATTCGAGCGCCCGCGCCTGGGCGAGCCGTTGGCTGGCCGTGGGCATCAGCGGCGCCCCGCGCTCATGTGCGAAGCGATGACCGCGGCCTTGCGCGACCGCGCATTCCTGCGTGCCGTGTCGGCTGGCGCCGGGGAGGCGCATGAGGGGCGGTCGGGAACACTGGAAATCATGGCCGTGCCGGACGCGTGGTCTCGCTGGGATGCAGTGTCCTTATAATACACCACGATGATTTCGCGCTTCTTTTACCCACTCCCGCTGCCGGCTTCCGGCGAGATCCAGCTGCCCGAGGCGCTGGCCCATCATGCCGCGCGCGTGCTGCGGCTGCGCGACGGTGATCCTGTCGTCCTGTTCGACGGCACCGGCGGCGAGATTCCGGCCGTACTGCGGCTGTGCGGCAAGCAGTGCTTCGCCGAACTGCAGGCGCGGCGCGGCGTAGAGCGCGAGTCGCCGCTGCGGCTGGTGCTGGTGCAGGCCCTCGCGAGCGGCGACAAGATGGACTGGATCGTGCAGAAGGCGGTCGAGCTGGGTGTTGCCGCCGTCGTGCCGGTGCAGGCGGAACGTTCCGTGCTGCGGCTTGCCGGCGAGCGTGCGGCCAAGCGCGTCGAGCACTGGCAGCAGGTCGCCGTGTCGGCGTGCGAGCAGAGCGGACGCAACCGCGTACCGGTAGTCGCGCCGATCGCCGGACTGCGCGACTACCTTGCACGTCCCTGCGAGGGCGTGCGCCTGATCCTCGATCCGGCGGCCACGCAGCGCCTGCTCGACGCGCGGCGCCCGGCGGGGGAGGTGCATCTGCTGATCGGTCCGGAAGGGGGCTGGTCCGACGACGAACTCGCGGCCTGCCGCAGCGCGGGCTGCGCCGGCATGGGGCTGGGGCCGCGCGTGCTGCGCACCGAGACCGCGGGGCTGGCCGCGGTCGCCGCGCTGCAGGCCGTGTGGGGCGACTTTTGAGGAGGCTGGGCGATGTTCGAATCGGCTGAACTGGGCCACAGGATCGACAAGGACGAATACGACGCGGCCGAGCCGGAGCTGCGCGCGCAGCTGCTCGATGCGCAGTTCGATCTCCTCGAAGCGAAATCCTTTGCCGTCGTCGTGCTGATCAACGGCATCGACGGCGCCGGGAAGGGCGAGACGGTGAATCTCCTCAACGAATGGATGGACCCGCGCCACATCCAGACACTGGCCTTCGATTCGCCGACCACCGACGAGGCCGAGCGCCCCTTCATGTGGCGCTTCTGGCGCGCGCTGCCGCCGCGCGGGCGCATCGGCATCCTGTTCGGCAACTGGTACACGGACCCGATGCGCGAACGCGTCGAGAAGGTGTCGAAGAAGGCCGACCTCGACCAGCGCCTCGACGAGATCAACCGCTTCGAGGCGATGCTGGTGCGTGAGGGCGTGCTGCTCCTGAAAGTGTGGTTCCACCTGTCGAAGGACGGGCAGCGCAAGCGCCTCAAGGCGCTGGAAAAGGATCCGCGCACGCGCTGGCGGGTCACCGAGCAGGACTGGCATTCCTACGAGCGTTACGACCGCTATCGCGAGGTGGCCGAACACACGCTGCGTCATACCAGCACCGGCGATGCACCGTGGATGATCGTGGACGGTTCCGATCCGTGCTACCGCGAGCTCTTCGTTGCGCGCACGCTGCTCGATGCCTTGCGCAAGCGGCTCGATGCCGGCGCGCGTCATTGGGTGGCGCGCCAGACCGCGCCCCCGCTGCCGCCCGCGCCCGATTCGCGCAACCTGCTCAACAGCCTCATGCTGCGGCAGCCGCTGGACAAGAAGGAATACCAGGAGCTCCTCGAACGCTATCAGGGGCGGCTCGCGCTGCTCACGCGCGACGAGGCTTTCCGCGGCCGCTCGCTCGTGCTCGTCTTCGAGGGCGCGGATGCCGCAGGGAAGGGCGGCGCGATACGCCGCGTCACCGCCGCGCTCGACGCGCGCCAGTACAACGTCGTGCCGGTGGCCGCGCCGACCGAAGAGGAGCGCGCCCAGCCCTACCTGTGGCGCTTCTGGCGGCATCTGCCGCGTCAGGGCAGGGTGGCGATCTTCGATCGCTCGTGGTACGGCCGCGTCCTCGTCGAGCGTGTGGAGGGCTTCTGCTCGGAGGCGGACTGGATGCGCGCGTACTCGGAGATCAACGACTTCGAGGACCAGCTGGCCGGCGCCGGGGCGGTGGTGGTCAAGTTCTGGCTGCAGATCGGCAAGGACGAGCAGCTGGAACGTTTCCGCGCGCGCGAAGCCGAAGCGCACAAGCGCTTCAAGATCACCGCCGAGGACTGGCGCAACCGCGAACGCTGGGACGACTACGCCCGCGCCGTGTGCGACATGGTCGACCGTACCAGCACCGAAACCTCGCCGTGGACCCTGGTCGAGGCGGACAACAAGCTGTTTGCCCGCATCAAGGTGCTGCGCACGCTGTGCGAGCGGCTCGAATCCGCACTGCGGCGCTGACGGACGGGACTGCGTGCGGATGCCCAGATCGCGTGCGGCGGTCACGCCGCGACGCGCGGCGCGATGTGTGGTGTATTCCGCTAGAATGGACCGGACTCGCGTGCGCTGCGCCGCATCCGGCGAAGTTTCAGATTTCTTGATGGTGACGATTTGAGCGGCAACTCCAACCCCAACCCCAACCCCAACCCCAACCCCAATCCCGCGGCATCCGACATCGCGGCATCGACGGAGCAGTTCGTGGCCTGGGTGCGCGGGGCCGCGCCCTACATCCATGCGTTTCGCGGGCGCACCTTCGTCATCGCCTTCGGCGGGGAAGTGGCCGCCGGCGCGCGCGCCCAGAGCCTCGCCTACGACTGCAACCTGCTGGCCGCGCTGGGCATCCGCCTCGTGCTCGTGCATGGCGCCCGGCCGCAGATCGAAGCGGAGCTCGCGCGCCGCGGGCTGGAGCCGCGCTATCACAACGGGCTGCGCGTCACCGACGCCGATGCGCTCGAATGCGTGAAGGCCGCGATGGCGGTGACGCGCCTCGAAGTCGAGGCGCTGCTGTCGCAGGGGCTGCCGAACACGCCGATGGCAGGCAGTTACATGCGCGTGACGGGCGGCAACTTCATCACGGCCCGCCCGGTCGGTGTCGTCGACGGCGTCGACTACCAATACACGGGGGCCGTGCGCAAGATCATCGCCGAGGAGATCAACGCCGACCTCGATCAGCAGAATGTCGTGCTGATCTCGCCGATGGGGGTGTCGCCGGCGGGCGAGATCTTCAACCTCAGCATGGAGGAGGTCGCCGAGGCGGTCGCCGTCGCGGTGAAGGCGGAGAAGCTCATCTACCTGTGCGACGCCCCGGGCCTGCTGGATGCGGACCAGCGCCTGATCGATTCGGTGACCGCCGACGAGGCCGAGCGCATGTTCAACGCCGGCGAAGGGCTTACCGAGGATCTCGACCTTTACCTGCCGTGCGCGATCCGCGCGGTGCGCCGCGGCGTGGCGCGCGTGCACCTCATCGACCACGACAAGGACGGCGGCCTGCTGCTGGAGTTCTTCACCCACGCCGGGGTGGGCACCGTCGTGTCGCGCGATCCGCTGTTCCGGCTGCGCGACGCGGGTTTCGAGGATGTCGCCGCGCTGGTCGCGCTGATCTCGCCGATGGAGGCGGACGGTACGCTGGTGCGGCGCGGGCGCGAACTTCTGGAGCAGGAGATCGACCGCTTCTCGGTCGTCGAGCACGACGGTGTGCTGGTCGGCTGTGCGGCGCTGTACCCGTTTTCCGACGAGCGTGCCGCGGAACTCGCCTGCCTTGCCGTCACGCCCGAGTATCGCCGCGCGGGTCTCGGCGACCAGCTGTTGCGCCGCATCGAGCAGCGCGCGCGCAACCAGCGCCTCGAGCGCCTGTTCGTGCTCACGACGCGTACCGCGCACTGGTTCCGCGAGCGCGGTTTCAGCGAGATCGGCCCCGAGGCGCTGCCGCAGAAGAAGCGCGACCTGTACAACTACCAGCGCCGCTCGAAAGTGTTCGTGAAGAAGCTATGACGGACGCGCGCGCATTGTCCGGCCGATGGTGCGCGTGCGGCATGCGTGCGGAGGCCTCGTGAGCGGAAAGGAAGCCCCTTCGCGGGTCGCTCCGGCCCTGGCCGGCGTGGCGGGGGGCCTCCTTGCGGGCCTTGGCGCGCTGGCAGGTGCGTATTTCGGCGTCGCCGGCGAGTGGGGCCTGCTGGCCCTCGTGCTCCTCCCAGCAGGGGGGGTGAGTGCCGCGGTCGCGTTTATCTGCGCCAACGCGGCGGTCCGCCGGCAGACAGGCGACGACGCGGCGATCGGGTCGCGCCTCGATGCACTGGACGCCGTCGTGCATCTTTCCGCCGGCGCCGGCGCCGGGGCGGGCGAGCCGGCAGCCGATCATGCGAAGCGGCTGGATGCGGTTGCCGTCGGCGTGTCCCGCCTGCGCGAAATCGCCGAAGGCGTGCATGGCGTCGAAGCCCTGTTCGACATGCGCGGGCGCCTGACCTGGATCAGCCCGTCGATCGAACGGCTGACGGGCTGGCGTCCCGCAGCCTGCCTCGAAGCACCCGATGCGCTCGCCCTGCTGGTGCACGAATCCGACCGCCGCTATTGCCAGCGCATGGCGCAGCGCGTCGCCGAGGGAAGCCTGGGCGAGGATTTCGAGATGCGCCTGCTGCGCGAGGACGGCCACATCTGCTGGGTGGCCTGCCACTGGCGGCCGCTCGGCCGGGAGGGAGGGCAGCCGGCCGGCCTCCGGATGTCGGCCGAGGACATCCAGGCGCGCAAGGAAGCCGAATACAAACTCCTCGAAACCGTCACCGAGCTGCGGCGTGCACAGGCGCTGCGCGAGCGCTACCTGGCGCGCTCGAACGACGAGCGTCAGCGCCTGTCCGCGTTGCTCAACGTCATCCGCCTGGGCATCCTGTTCATGGATCGCGACCACCGCGTGCTCTATTACAACCGCGCGATGCTCGACATCTGGGGCTTCCCGCCCGACGAGAACCTCATCGGCATGCGCGACGTCGTGCTGCAGAGCCGTGTCGCCGAACTGATCGAGCAGCCCGAGGCCTACTTCGAGCACATCGACGCGGTGCTGCGCACCTATGTCGTCAGCGAGCCCCACGAAGTGCATTTCAAGGATGGCCGCATCGTCACGGACATCGCCGCGCTGGTCGAGGCCGTGCAGGGGCGCCGCGGCATCGGGCGTTTGTGGATCTACGAGGACGTCACCGAGCAGCGCCGCACCGCGCAGCGTCTGGTCGAACTGGCGGAACACGATCCGCTGACCGGCCTCTACAACCGCCGGCGCTTCCACGAGGAGCTCGACCGGCAGCTTGCCGAAGCCTCGCGCCGTGGCGGCCAGGTCGGGCTTGTGGCGATCGACCTCGACGACTTCAAGCCGATCAACGACGAGTTCGGCCATCAGGCCGGCGACGAGGTGTTGGTCGCCCTGGCCGAGAAGGTCGGCGACGTCATCCGCCGCAACGAGATGTTCTGCCGCCTGGGCGGCGACGAGTTCGGCGTGGTGGCGCCCGATGCGGGCGAGAGCGAACTGTGCGAGCTGGCGCGCCGTATCATCGAAGTGATCGAGGGGCTGCGTTTCGACTTCGGCGGGCGCACCGTGGGCATCACCGCGAGCCTCGGCATCGCGATCTACCCGCGCCACGCCCCTTCTGCCGAACAGTTGATCGCGGCGGCCGATCAGGCCATGTACCGCTCGAAGAGCGGCGGCCGCGATCAATGGACCATGGCAGCGAGCTGCGCGGGCGAATCCGCTAGAATGAGGCCCACCGAATCCGATGAACCCGATTGCAGAAGAGAGGACTGAACGATGGCCCGTATGGTCAATTGCATCAAGCTTGGTCGCGAGGCGGAGGGGCTGGACCTGCCCCCGGTTCCCGGTGCGCTCGGAAAGCGCATCTTCGACAACGTCTCGAAGGAAGCCTGGCAGCAGTGGGTCAAGTACCAGACCATGCTGATCAACGAGAACCGCCTGAACCTGATGGATGCGCGCGCGCGCAAGTACCTGTCGGAGCAGATGGAGAAGCATTTCTTCGAAGGCGGCGCCGACCAGGTCGGCGGCTACGTTCCGCCCGCGCAGTGAGCGCCCACCTCGGAATGCGGCGTGACTGAATGAAAAAGGGATGGCCGCGGCCATCCCTTTTTGCATCGGCCGCCGCCGCAGGGCGGCGTGATGGCCGTCAGCTGGCGCCGGAAGCGCGTTCCAGCGCCTCGACGCCTTCGTGGCGCACGTCGCGGCCCTTGACCATGTACACGACGTATTCGGAGAGGTTCTTCGTGTGGTCGCCGATGCGCTCGATCGACTTGGCGATGAACAGCACGTCCAGCGAACGCGTGATCACGCGGGGATCTTCCATCATGTAGGTGATCAGCTGGCGCATGATGCCCTTGAAGATCGCATCGACCTCCTTGTCGCGCCGCACGATCTCGGGCGACGCCGTCGGGTCCATGCGCGCGAAGGCATCGAGCGCGCCCTGCAGCATCTCGACGACCATCGACGACACATGGCGCAGCTCGACCTTGGGAACGAAGGCGGCGTCCGAGTCGATGATCTGGCGGCCGGCCTTGGCGATCTTCTTGGCCTCGTCGCCGATGCGTTCGAGGTCGGTGATCATCTGGATCATCGTCATGACCATGCGCAGGTCCCCGGCGGCGGGGGCATGACGCGCGATGACATGGATGCAGGCATCGTCGAGCGCGACTTCCTCGTCGTTGACCTTGCGGTCATCCGCGATGACCTGTTCCAGCAGCTCGTGGTTGCCCGTCCCGAGCCCTTCGATCGCACGCGTCAGCTGCTGGGCCACCAGGCCGCCCATTTCCAGCAGGCGCTTGCGGATGGCTTCCAGCTCGTTGTCAAACTGCGTGTAGGTGTGCTTGCTCATTTTCATGTTCCGGTCCCGAGAGAGCGCGAGGCTAGCAGGCGAATGTGACGGAAATATTGCACAGGTGGTTGCGGCTCAGGAGCTCGCGGCGACGCGCCGCTCGACACCCGTCGGCGTGGCCATCAGCAGCAGGTCGGCGCCGCGCAGCGCAAACAGGCCGTTGGTCACGACGCCGGTGATCTGGTTGATCTCCGTTTCCAAGGCTTGCGGCTCCGGAATGCGCAGGCCGTGCACGTCCAGGATCAGGTTGCCGTTGTCGGTCACGAAACCCTCGCGCAGCGCGGGGCGTCCGCCGATCCGGGCGAGGCGGCGCTCGACGTAGGCGCGCGCCATCGGGATCACCTCCACGGGCAGCGGGAAGGCGCCCAGGCAGCTCACGAGTTTCGACTGGTCGCAGATGCACACGAAACGCTCGGCAACCGCAGCGACGATCTTCTCGCGCGTCAGTGCGCCGCCGCCGCCCTTGATCATCGCGAAGCCGCTGTCGATCTCGTCTGCCCCGTCCACATAGAGCTGCAGCTCCGTCACGTCGTTGAGGCCGATCAGCGGAATGCCGTAGCCCTCGAGCCGGCGTGCGCTGGCTTCCGAACTCGAAACGGCACCCGCGATGCGGCCGCGCATTTCGGCCAGGCCGTCGATGAAGTGATTGACCGTCGAGCCCGTGCCGACGCCGACGATCATGCCGTCCTCGACGTAGTCCAGCGCCGCGCGCGCCGCGGCCTTCTTCAGTTCGTCCTGATTCATGGGGTATTCCTGTGGGTGGGTCTTACACGAGGCCGTCGAAGATCTGCACTTGCACCGTCTCGCCGGCGAGGACGTCGCCGCGCTCTTCCGGCAGCACGATGAAGCAATTGGCTTCCGACATCGAACGCAGCACGCCCGAACCCTGCGCGCCGGCGAGCCGCACCGTCTGGCGGCCCTCGACGAGGGCCAGGCGGCCGCGCATGAATTCGCGTCGTCCGGGTTGCTTGCGGATGGTTTCCGCGCACGCCACGTCGAACAACGCCGGCTCGGGCAGCGGCGAGACGCCGGACAGGGCTTGCAGGGCGTCCTGGACGAACTGGTAGAAGGTCACCAGCACCGCGACCGGATTGCCGGGCAGGCCGAACAGCCACGCATCGCCGACGCGCCCGAAGGCCATCGGCCGTCCGGGCTTGATGTCGATCTTCCAGAACGCGACTTCGCCCAGGCGATTCACGAGTTCGCGGATGAAATCGGCTTCGCCGACCGACACGCCGCCGCTCGTCAGGATCGCGTCGGCGTTGGCCGAGGCGTCGCGGAAGGCCGTTTCGAGCGCCTGCGGGTCGTCGCGCACGACGCCCATGTCGATGAGATCGCAGCCCAGGCGCGAGAGCGCGCCGAAGAGCGTGTAGCGGTTGCTGTCATACACCTCGCCGGGGGCGAGCGGCTTGCCGATCGACGCGAGCTCGTCGCCGGTGGAGAAGAAGGCCACGCGCAGGCGGCGGCGCACGACGACCTCGGCAATGCCGAGCGAGGCGATGAGGCCCAGTTCGGCCGGTCCGCAGCGCTTGCCCGCGGGCAGGGCGACGCCGCCCAGTGCCAGATCCTCGCCCGCGCGGCGCAGGTTCTGTCCGGCGCGCTGTCCCGCCGGTACATGCACCTTGCTGTCGGCGGCGCGCGTCACTTCCTGCACGACGATCGTGTCAGCGCCCTCCGGAATTGGCGCCCCGGTCATGATCCGGACGGCCTGGCCGGCTCCGACGATGCCGGAGAAGGGCTTGCCGGCGAACGCGGTGCCGACGACAGTCAGGGTGCTTTCGCCCTGCGGCGCGAGGTCGGCGTGACGCACCGCGTAGCCGTCCATCGCCGAGTTGTCGTGGGCCGGCACGTTGCACGGTGCGATGACGTCCTCGGCGAGCACACGCCCGAGGGCGCTGCGGACATTGACGCGTTCCCATCCGCCGATCGGCGTCAGCCGGTCGAGAATGGCCTGCCTCGCCTCGGTGGCGGAGTAATTGGGCGAGCGGGCGGAGGTCGGGCTTCCGGGGTTCTGTGCCATGGTTTTAGTTCCTGGATGCGGCGATCGCTCGATCTTGGGAAAGACGCATTATCGTCCGAACTTGCGCGCCTTGCGAACGGGGGGCAAGGGCGATCCACGCAGGTGCCCGAAAAAGAAAAGGGGTGGCCATGCCACCCCTTTCGAGACCGCTGCGGCGCCGGACGATCAGCGCAGGCCGGCGGCGTAGTCCGCGACCGCCTTCATTTCCGGATCGGTCATCTTCAGCGCGATGGTCTGCATCATCTGCGCGGGGTCGTTCTTGCGCACGCCGTCGCGGAAGGCCTTCAACTGGGCCTCGGTGTAGTCGGCATACTGGCCCGCGATGCGCGGGAACTGGGCCGGCAGGCCGGCGCCGGCCGGGCCGTGGCAGCCGGCACAGGCGGGAACGCCCTTGGCCGGGAGGCCCGCACGCCAGATGTTCTGGCCGAGCTTCGCGAGGTCGGGATTCTTGGCCGAGTCAGGCTGCAGGGTCTGCGACGAGAAATGGATCGCCAGCGCCTTCATGTCGGCTTCCTCGAGCGCCGCCACCATGCCGCCCATGATCGGGTTCTCGCGTTCGGCGGGCTTGCCGTTCCAGCCCTTGAAGTTCTTCAGCTGCTTGAAGAGGTAGTCGGAATGCTGGCCAGCCAGTTTCGGGTTGACCGGAATCGGGCTGTTGCCGTCGGCGCCGTGGCACCCGACGCAGAGGGTTTCTGCAGTCTGTTTCGCCTTGGCGAGGTCGGGAGCCGCCTGGTCCTGGGCATGAAGGCCGCCCGTAACCAGCAGCAGCGAGAGCAGCAGGGAACGCTTGATCATGGTGTCCTCAGAAAGCCGTGAGTGGATATCGCAAACGCGGTATTCTATAACAGCTAGCCGGATTTGCGCGATGCAATGTGGGCTGTCCGGCATAATCCTCAGCGTTTTCCCCTCCCTTCCGATGTCCCTCTTCCGCAACGCAAAATTCGAAATATCCATTGCAAAATCGGGCGACCTGCCGGTTCCGGACGGGCCCGAGATCGCTTTTGCCGGCCGTTCGAATGCCGGCAAGTCGAGTGCCATCAATACGATTGCCGACCATACGCGTCTCGCATATGTATCGAAGACGCCCGGGCGCACGCAGCTGATCAATTTCTTCCGCCTCGATTGCGGGGCGGTGCTGGTCGACCTTCCGGGTTACGGCTACGCCAAGGTTCCCGAGGCGATCCGCCGGCAGTGGGTGGGCCTGCTGGAGAATTACCTGCGCCAGCGCGAGAACCTGGTCGGGCTCGTGCTGATCATGGATTCGCGCCATCCGCTGACGCCGCTGGACCGCCAGATGATCGACTGGTTCCTGCCGAGCGGGCGGCCGATTCACGTGCTGCTGACCAAGGCCGACAAGCTCACGCGCAACGAGGCGGCGGCCACGCTCGCCGCGGTGCGCCGCGAACTGGCCCCGCTGGGAGCGCAGATCACGGCCCAGCTGTTCTCGAGCCTGAAGAAGGTCGGGGGCGAAGAGGTGGAGCACACCGTGGCGGGCTGGCTGAATCTGCCGACGGAAGAGCTGCCTGCGATTCCGGCCACGGCACGCCTGGGTGGCGCCGGAAAATAAAAGACCCCGGGCCAAAGGGGATAAAGCCCGGGGTCAAACGCCTTAACGGGATTAAGGCACCCGCTCAGGGAGGTGAAGCGGGGGACGGCTCGTCACCATCCGAACCTTCAGAGTAAATGCACTTTGAAGAAGTTCCCACCCGAATTCGTTACCTTATATTTCATGTCGATTAACTGAACTGGAGCTGGATCGAACATGCGTCCTACCGGAACCTTTCCTGCGACCCGCATGCGGCGGATGCGCCGCGACGAATTCTCCCGCCGCCTGATGCGCGAATCGCACCTGTCGGCCGACGACCTGATCTATCCCGTGTTCGTGCTCGAGGGCAACAACGTCACGCAGACCGTGCCTTCGATGCCGGGCGTGACGCGCGTGTCGCTCGACAAGCTGCTGCACGTTGCCGAAGAGGCGGTGTCGCTGGGGGTTCCCGCGCTGGCCCTCTTCCCGGTGATCGATGCCGCCGGCAAGACCGAGGGTGCCGAAGAGGCGTGGAACCCGGACGGTCTCGTGCCGCGCGTCGTACAGGCGCTGAAGGCGCGCTTCCCGGAGCTCGGCGTGATCACCGACGTCGCGCTCGATCCTTACACCAGCCACGGCCAGGACGGCCTGATCGATCCGGATGACCCGCGCGGCTACGTGCTCAATGACGAGACGCTCGAGGCGCTCGCGAAACAGGCGCTGTGCCATGCGCAGGCGGGCGCCGACGTGGTCGCGCCATCCGATATGATGGATGGCCGCATCGCGCGCATCCGCGCCGAGCTCGACGGCGACAATCGCATCTACACGCGCATCCTCGCGTATTCGGCGAAGTACGCGTCGAGCTTCTACGGCCCCTTCCGCGACGCGGTGGGTTCGGCCGGCAACCTCGGCAAAGGCAACAAGTACACCTACCAGATGGACCCGGCGAACACCGACGAGGCAATCCGCGAGGTGGCGCTCGACATCGCCGAAGGGGCCGACATGTTCATGGTCAAGCCCGGCATGCCCTATCTCGACATCGTGCGCCGCGTGAAGACCGAGCTGCAGGTGCCGACCTACGCCTATCAGGTGAGCGGCGAATACGCGATGCTGAAGGCGGCGATCGCCAACGGCTGGCTGGCGGAAGAGGCGTGCGTGATGGAGGCGCTGCTGTCGTTCAAGCGCGCCGGTGCCGACGGCATCCTGACCTACTTCGCGCTTGATGCTGCGCGCTGGCTGAAGGCCGCCGGCTGAGGCCGGTGGTGCCTTGCCCCGGTCTCCCTACTGGGGTAGCAGGCGGCCGGCCGCGCGGCGCAGGTCAAGGATCGATGCGATCCTGACGTCGACGTAGGCCGGCCTCTTCATGCCGCGGCCGACCAGCACCGTCTTCATGCCCAGCCGGCGGGCGGTGCGGAGGTTGTCGGCCGAATCCTCGACCAGGATGCAACACCGCGGCCGCAGCCGCAGATCGTGCAGCAGGTGGCGGAAGGCGCGCGCCTGCGGTTTCGGGTGGAAGCGCATCTGCTCGATGCCATATACCGCGGCGAAATGACGGCGGATCCCCATCGCTTCGAGGACGGCCCCGGCATAGCGCTGCGGTCCGTTCGAGAACACGATCTTGCGCCCGGGCAAGCGGCGCAGCAGCGCGCCGAGTGCGCGGTCGAAGACCATCATCGCGTGCAGCCGCTCGAAACGGTGCGTCTCCGCGAGGAAGTGATGCGGATCGACGCCGTGGTGGCGCATGAGGCCGGTCAGCGTCGCGCCGTAGCGCCTCCAGTAGCGCACTCGCAGGGCGTTGGCTTCCTCGTCGCTGAGCGCGAGGTGCCGCGCGAGGTAGGCCGTCATGCTCAGGTTGATGTGCGGGAAGATGTGCGCGCTGGCGTTGTGCAGCGTGTTGTCGAGATCGAAGAGCCACACCGGGCCTGCGCACGGTCTGCTCACGTCTATCCTCAGCCCTTGCCGGGGCGTGGCTGGAAACGGACGATGGCGCGGCCGTCCTCGGTCGTCTTGGGCTGGGCCTTCCAGGCGTGGCCCTGCACGACTTCGAAGGTCGCGGGCAGGCGACCATCCCGGCGCATCGCCTCGAGGGTCTGCCGGGCAGCCGCCCAGCCCCCTTTTCCCGCCAGGCCGCGCGGGCGCGCGAGGCTGGCATTGGCGCAGCCCGACAGGCGCAGGTCGCGCAGCAGTTCGTCGAGGTCCGCGTAGGTCAGCGTCAGCACTTCCATGTCCATCACGGGGTCGGAAAAGCCGGCCTGCACCAGGGCGTCGCCCAGGTCGTGCATGTCGATGAAGCGGTGCACGCGTTCGCCCTGCGCGGCGGGCAGTGCGGCGCGCAGCTCGCGCAGCGTGTCCGGGCCCAGCGTCGAGAACATCAGCATGCCGTCCACTTCCAGCACGCGATGCACTTCGCGCAGCGCGGGAAGCGGGTCGGCGAGCCAGTTGAGCATGAGGTTGGACCACACCAGCGACATGCTGGCGCGCGCAAAGGGCAGGGTCGCTGCGTCGGCGCAGGCGAGGGCGGGGCCTTGGGGTTTTCCCAATGCGCGCAGGCGCTCGAACAGCCCGCGCGAGCCGCGCGCGCGGGCGAGCATCGGCAGCGCGAAGTCCGCACCGACGCGTTGTGCCGCCGGGAAGCGCCGCCCGAGCGTATCGAGGTCGGCGCCGGTGCCGCAACCCAGGTCGAGGATGCGCTTCGGTTCGAGGCGGATGTAGTCGAGCCGCTCGTCCATGCGTCGCGCGACCTCGCGTGCGAGCACGGCGACCTCGTCGCAGCTTGCCGCCGCGCGCCCGAAGCGCCGGATCAGGAGTTTGCGGTCGAGTGCGAAGTCTGCGTCGCCGGCCATCCCTTGCGGACCGCTCAGATCGCGCGCAGTCCGAGGCGGGCGAACAGCTTCTCGTCGCGGTCGGCTTCGGGGTTGTCCGTCGTCAGCAGGCGCTCGCCGTAGAAGATCGAGTTCGCGCCGGCCATGAAGCACAGGGCCTGCATCTCGTCGCTCATCTGCTCGCGGCCTGCGGACAGGCGCACGAAGCTGGTCGGCATCATGATGCGCGCCGCGGCGATCGTGCGCACGAATTCGAACGGGTCGAGTTTCTCGGCTTCGGCGAGGGGGGTGCCGGGGATCGCGACGAGGTTGTTGATCGGCACCGACTCCGGCGGACGATCCATGTTCGCGAGCTGCGCGAGCAGGCCGGCGCGGCCGCTGCGGCCTTCGCCCATGCCGATGATGCCGCCCGAGCACACATTGATGCCGGCATTACGCACCTGGTCGATGGTGTCGAGGCGGTCGGCGAGGGTGTGCGTCGTGATCACCTTGTCGTAGTACTCGGGCGCGGTGTCGACGTTGTGGTTGTAGTAGTCGAGGCCGGCGTCCTTGAGCTGCTGCGCCTGGTCGCCCTTGAGCATGCCCAGGGTGACGCAGGTCTCCATGCCCAGCGCCTTCACTTCGCGCACCATCGCAAGGACTGTCTCCATCTCGCGCTCCTTCGGGCCCTTCCACGCGGCGCCCATGCAGAAGCGGCTGGACCCCTTGGCCTTCGCCGCCTTGGCTTTTTCGACGACCTCGGCGACCGCCATCAGCTGCTGGCGGTCGAGGCCGGTCTTGTAGCGGGCCGACTGCGAGCAGTAGCTGCAATCCTCGGAACAGCCGCCGGTCTTGATCGAAAGCAGCGTCGAGCGCTGCACGGCATTGGCGTCGAAGTTCTCGCGGTGTACCTGCTGGGCGCGGAAGACGAGATCCATGAACGGCATTTCGAACAATGCTTCGGCCTCGGCGACGCTCCATTGCTTGCGGGCGGCGGTGCTGGCGGCGGACTGTGTGTCGAGGTTGCGGCACGCGGAAGTCATTGTCATGAAAGCAGTTCCGGGATGTAATGCGAAGCTTCCCATATTCGTTCATTCGGCGAAAACTTGTCAAACGTACTTCACCGTATGGAGGCGATGGCGCGAATCGTCGCGGCGAGGCTCATGCCGAACGAGTGCTTCGTGTGCGGCCAGGGGGCCCGCTCCGCGCTGGTTTGCGGGGCTTGCCGCGAGAACCTGCCACGGCTGGCGACGGTCTGCCCGGTGTGTGCGCTCCCCTCCGGCGAAGACCTGATCTGCGGCAGTTGCCAGCGCGCGGAGCCCGCCTTCGACGCGACGGCTGCGGCCTTGCCCTACGTGTTCCCGGTCGACCGCCTCGTCCAGGCGCTGAAATACGGACGCCGGCTGGCGCTGGCGCGCTTCCTCTCCGGTCTGCTGGAACCGCTCGTGCCGCCGCAGGGGCCGGCGGTCGTGGTGCCGATGCCGCTCCACCCCGGCCGCCTGCGCGAGCGCGGCTTCAACCAGGCAGCGGAGATCGCGCGACCTCTCGCCCGCGCCTGGGGGTTGCCGTTCGAGACCGCTGCAGTCGAGCGCGTCCGCGACACGGCGCCGCAGGCCTCGCTGCCGTGGCTCGAGCGGCGGCGCAACATGCGCGGCGCCTTCCGCTGCCACGGCTCGTTCGATGGCAGGACCGTCGTCGTCGTCGATGACGTGATGACCACCGGCGCCACGCTCGACGAGCTCGCGCGCACGTTAAAATCGCACGGCGCAGCCCGCGTAGTGAACCGGGTCGTTGCGCGTACTCCATCGCCGGTCTGAAATGCTCGACATCGTCCTCTACCAACCCGAAATTCCGCCCAACACGGGCAATTCCATCCGTCTCGCAGCCAATACGGGCGCCCACCTGCATCTGGTCCGTCCGCTCGGTTTCGATCTCTCCGACCGGCAGCTCGCGCGCGCGGGGCTCGACTACCACGATCTCGCACGCGTCAGCGTGCACGACGATTTCGACGCGTGCTGCCGCGTCCTCGCCGGACGGCGCATGTTCGCGCTGAGCACGAAGGGGGAGCAGCGTTACGACAAGGTCGAATACCGCGAAGGCGATGTGCTGCTGTTCGGGCGGGAAACCAGCGGCCTGCCCCCTGACGTAATGGCGAAGCTGCCGCCGGGGAGCACGTTGCGTATTCCCATGTGTCCGTCGAACCGCAGCGTGAACCTGTCGAATGCGGTCGCGGTTGTCGTGTTCGAGGCGTGGCGGCAGCTGGGATTCGCTGGCGCCTCGCAGTAGGGAAGGAAGGGGCCGCCGCCGGCGGTCGGGTATGGGCGGGTCGGTCCCGCCGCTGCCGTGCTGCCTATTCCTGGCGCGGTTCGCGCGACAGCAGTTGCTCGACGACTTCGCGCGGCCCCAGGCGGTTGCCGTGGAGCAGTTCGTCGACAGCGGCGCACAGGGGCATGTCGACGCCGCGACGGGCGGCGAGGTTTGCGACCTCGCGCGCGGTGGACACGCCTTCGGCGACATGTCCCAGTTCGTGCAGGATCTCGGGGAGGGTCTTGCCCTGCGCGAGCGCGAGCCCGACGCGGCGGTTGCGCGACAGGTCGCCCGTGCAGGTCAGGATGAGGTCGCCCATGCCCGCCAGGCCCATCAGCGTGTCCGCGCGGCCGCCGAGTGCCGTGGCCAGGCGCGCGATCTCCGCGAGCCCGCGCGTGATCAATGCTGCGCGCGCGTTGAGGCCGAAGCCCATGCCGTCGGAAACCCCGGCGGCAATCGCCAGCACGTTCTTGATCGCGCCGCCGATTTCGGCGCCGACGACGTCGCTGTTGGCGTACATGCGCAGCCGCGGCTGGTGCAGCTTGTGTACCCACTCCCGGGCGAAATCGATGTCCGCCGCCGCCAGCGTGACCGCGGTCGGCATGCCCCGGGCGACTTCCGCGGCGAAGCTGGGGCCGGTCAGCACGCCGCAGGGCGCGTCTGCACCGAGTTCCGCTGCCACGATCTCGTGCGGCAGGCGTCCGCTGCCCGCTTCCAGTCCCTTGCACGCCCAGATCAGCGGCGTGTGCGCCTGGATGTCATGCAGGCGGCGTGCGGTCAGACGCAATCCGGCGAGCGGCGTGACGACGAGATGAAGGTCGGCGCCGCGTGCCGCGGCCTCGAAATCCGATGTCAGTTCGAGCGCCTGCGGCAGCGGTACGTCTGGAAGGTAGCGGGCGTTGACGCGCGCATCGGCGAGTGTGGCGATGTGGTCGGCGTCGCGCCCCCACAGGATCACGCGATGCTGCGCCGAGAAGGCCAGCGCCAGCGCGGTACCCCATGCGCCGGAGCCGAACACGGCGATGCGGATCGGGCTCAAAGCCCCCAGACCTCCGTCACCCGGACGAAGCCGTTCGCGCCGTCCTTGTGGCGCACGGGGAGCCAGCCCTCGCTCGCGTTTCCGGTGACCTCGAGGACCACGTCCTTCGCGCTCTCGAACGCGACCGGCGCATCGGTCGCGGGGCGCTGGCGCGCCACGGAGCGGGCGCTGGTCACCATCACCGTCCGCTTGTCGGACAGGGCGCGGCGCTCGATCCAGTTGATCGAGCCGCCCGCGTCGCGCACCTTGGCCCACTTATCGAGGCTTACGACGACTTCGAGCGGCGTGCCGGGCGCGACGATGAACAGGCGCTTGCCCTTGTCCGACGGCGAGTCGTACAGGATGGCCGGTTCCGCAACCGAGCGGTACTCGATCGCGTGGGCGCCCGCCGCCGGCAGGACGAGGGCGGCGGCGAGCGCGATGCAGCGGAGCTGGGTGCGCATCGGGATTACTGGATCGGCAGTTCGCCCGGTTCGCGGGCTTCGGATTGTTGCTGCTGCGCCTGGTACAGCGCCTCGAAATTGACCGGGGCCAGCACCACGGGCTGGAAGCCGGCGCGCGTGATCGCGTCCGAGATCGCCTCGCGCGCATACGGGAAGAGGATGTTCGGGCAGCCGATCATCGTCACCGGTTCGAGGTCGCCTTCGGGGATGTTGCGGATCTGAAAGATGCCGCCCTGGGCAACCTCGACGAGGAACACGGTGCGTTCGTCGGCGAGCTTGGCCGAGACGGTGACCGTCAGCGTGACTTCGTAGACGCCCTCATCGACACCGGCCGCCTCGGTGCGCAATTGCACGTTGATCTGCGGATTTTCGCGCTCGAGGAAGATGCGCGGGGCGCCGGGCACTTCCAGCGACAGATCCTTGACGTAGAGCTTTTCGATCGAGAAGACGGGGGCTTGGGCGTTTTCGGACATGTGGGTGCCTGGAGAATGTTGAAAAGGGTGAAAGGGAGGGGGAAGGGAAAGGAAAGGAAAGGAGGCTCAGGCCTGCTGCAGCAGCGCGTCGAGCTTGCCCCGGTGTTCGAGTTCGTAGAGGTCGTCGCAGCCGCCGACGTGCGTGTCGCCGATGAAGATCTGCGGTACGGTGCGGCGACCGGTGAGACTGATCATTTCGTCGCGGCGGGCGGCGTCCTGGTCGACGCGGATCTTCTCGATGTCCTGCACGCCCTTGCGTCGCAGCAGTTGCTCGGCGCGCACGCAGTAGGGGCACACCGCGGTGGCGTACATGCGGATCTTCGCTTGCATCGTCATTTCCTCTTGCGGCTGAGCGGCTGGCCCGCCTTCTCCCATTCGGCGATGCCGCCGCGCAGGTTGAAGAGTTTTTCGAAGCCGGCCTTCTTCAGGGTGGCGAAGGCCGCCGCGGAGCGGTTGCCCGTGGCGCAGCACAGGATGATGGGGCGGTCCTTGAACTTTTCCAGTTCGCTGCTGCGGCGTTCGAGCTCGCCGAGCGGGATGTGGCGCGCGTTGGGAATGTGGCCGCCGACGAATTCGCCCTGGTCGCGCACGTCGATGAACTGGGCATCCTCGCGGTTGATCAGAAGGGTCGCCTCGACGGGCGAAAGCTGCGACTTGTCGCCCTGGCTGCGCGCCAGGTCGAACAGCAGCCATGCGCCGCTTGCTGCCGCGAGCGCGGCCCAGTACCAGTTTTGCTGCAGGAATTCCACGTAGATTTACTCCGTTTCTTTTCTTGTGATGTGGCGGCTTGTGTGTGGCAGGGGGCGCCGCCCGCACGGCTGTCAGTTCCGGCCGGGCTGGTCGTTGCAGAACACTTCGCGCATCAGGGCGATGAGCTGAAGGGTGCGTTGGTCGCAGATGCGGTAATAGACGCGGTTGGCATCCTTGCGGGTCTGCAGCACGGCCTTGTCGCGCAGGATCGCGAGATGCTGCGAGATGTTGCTTTGCGAGGTGCCGACCGCCTCGACGATGTCCTGGACGCACACCTCGTTCTCGCCCAGCACGCACAGGATCTTCAGGCGCAGCGGGTGGGCGATGGCCTTGAGCGCGCGCGCAGCGGTTTCGATGTGCTCGTGCTTGTCGATGAGGTCGATGATGGTCTTGGTGTCCACGATGGCGGGAAGTGCAGATCAAGCGAGTAGTATAAAATACCGCGGCCCGTAATAGCGTGCCATCGGTGCCGCCGTGCGCAGCCGGACCCTTCGGGGCGTCCGCATGGCGCCGGCTAGGGGGCGTAGGCCCTTTTCGCTCCCAACACATCCTCTGAGCGCTCATGTACAGAATCGTTCTGCTCCGTCACGGCGAATCGACCTGGAACAAGGAAAACCGCTTCACCGGCTGGACCGATGTCGATCTCACCGAGAAGGGCGTCGAAGAGGCGCGCGCCGCGGGCCGGTTGCTCAGGCGCGAGGGCTACGCCTTCGACCTCGCCTTCACGTCGGTGCTCAAGCGTGCCAACAAGACACTCAATCTCGTGCTCGAGGAGCTCGACGCACTGTGGTTGCCGGTCGAGCATTCGTGGCGCCTGAACGAGCGCAGTTATGGCGCGCTGCAGGGGCTGAACAAGGCCGAGACCGCCGCCAGGTTCGGCGAGGATCAGGTACTGGCGTGGCGACGCGCTTACGATGTTGCGCCGCCGGCGCTGGCCGAGGGTGACGAGCGCCTGACGATGAACGATCCGCGCTACGCGTCGCTGCCGCGTGCGCAGTTTCCCCGTGCCGAATGCCTGAAGGACACGGCGGTCCGGTTGGTGCCGTACTGGGAAACCGTCATCGTTCCCCAGCTACTCGCGGGTCGCCGCATCCTGATCGTGGCACACGGAAACAGCCTGCGTGCCCTCGTGAAGTATCTCGACAGAGTCCCGGACGAGGGTGTCGTCGGCCTCGAGATCCCGATGGCGCAGCCGCTGGTGTATGAGCTGGACGCCAATCTGCGTCCGATCAAGAGCTACGGCCTGGCCGACGAGGACACGATGCGCGCGGCGCAGGCCGCGGCGGCTGCACAGGGCAAGGCCGGGAGCTGAGACTGCAATTGCCGATGAAGGGAAATCCGCGACTGCGTAGCCTGCGTCTTGCGCTGGCCGCGTGCTTCCTCTTTGCGGGCACCGTCGCGCACGGGGCCGACGCTCCGGAAGTCGCGCAGAAACGCTCCGACCTCGAAGAGGTACGCCAGCGCATCCGCGAGTTGCAGAAGGAGATCGCCGATACCGAGGAATCGCGTTCGAGCGCCTCGGAGGAGCTCGCGGAGGCCGAGCGGGCCGTTTCGCGGGTGCAGCGCGAGGTGCAGCAGCTTGCCTCGAACCGCGCCGCGGCGGAGCGGAACCTCGCCGTGCTTGAGGCGGAACGGCAGGCGGCCGAGGAGCGCATCGTCTCCCGCCAGTCCGAACTCGCGGACTGGCTGCGGCGCCATTACGTGCATGGTGCGGCCGGCGGCGTCGCCCCCTTCCTGTCGACGCGCGACCCGAACCGGCTCGCGCGCGATGCGTACTATCTCGAACATCTCGGCAAGGCCCGTCTCGAACTGATCGAGACCCTGCGCACCGACCTCAAGGAAAAGAACCGCCTGGGCGAGGCGATCGTCGCACGGCGGGACAGGCTGGTCGCGCTAGAGGTGGAGCAGCAGGCGCGACGCAAGGAGCTCGAGGCCGTGCAGGCGCGGCGCAAAGAGGCCGTGTCCGGTCTCGCCGAGCAGTTGCGCTCCCAGCGCAAGGAGGAGCGGACGCTGCGCCAGGACCAGGAGCGCCTCGGGCGGCTGGTCGCGGTGCTGGCGCGGCGTGCCGCCGAGCGCGAAGCGGCGCGCGCCGCCGCAGCGGCGAAGGCTGCACGCGAGCAGGCGGCGCGTGAGCTGGCCGCGCGGGAAAAGGCTTTACGGGAACAGGCTGCGAAGAACGACTCCGCTCGGGATGCGACCGCACAGGCGCCCGGTGCTGCGCTCGCCGCGGGCAGGGCCGCCGCCGAAGGCGCCCAGGAACACGGGCAAACCCGGCCGGCTCCTGCCCGCTCCGAGCCCGTCGTCGGCGAGATCCGCCAGTCGGCCGGACCGACGCCCACGGGTGTGAGCTTTGCGCAGTTGCGCGGCAAGATGAGATTTCCCGTGCGTGGAGAACTCGTGGGGCGCTTTGGCGCTCCAAGGGCGGAAGGCGGAACGACTTGGCGGGGCGTCTTCATCCGTGCGGCGGGAGGCTCGCAAGTACGTGCCGTGGCAGGCGGGGAGGTGGTCTTCTCGGACTGGCTGCGCGGGTACGGCAACCTCATCATCGTGGACCACGGCGGCGACTATCTGACCATCTATGGCAACAACGATGCGCTGCTCAAGGAACTCGGCGACAACATCGCCGGAGGCGACGCGATTGCCAGCGTCGGCGCCAGCGGAGGCGGCAGCGAATCGGGTTTATACTTTGAAATCCGCCATCGGGGTCAGCCGCTCGATCCCCTGAAGTGGGTGCAATTCAACTAGATTTTCCGGCGTGGGCCGGGCGACGTTTCCTCGATGGAGTGCTCATGCGCAACAAGCTTCAAAAAGCAGGATTGGTGATGACCGGCGTGGTGGCCGGCGTCCTGATCAGCCTCAATTTTTCCGCCAGCGCCGACAAGGCCACGCAGGCACCCCTGCCGGTGGAAGAGCTGCGCGCGTTTGCCGACGTCTTCAACGCGATCAAGCAGGGCTACGTCGAGCCGGTCGAGGACAAGAAACTCATCAATCACGCCATCAGCGGCATGCTGAGCGGGCTCGACCCCCACTCCGCGTATCTCGACGCGGAAGCCTACAAGGAGCTGCAGGTCGGCACGCACGGCGAGTTCGGCGGCCTGGGCATCGAGGTCGGCATGGAAGACGGTTTCGTCAAGGTCATCTCGCCGATCGAGGACACGCCGGCCTATCGTGCCGGGGTGAAGGCGGGCGACCTCATCGTCAAGCTCGACGACACGCCGGTCAAGGGCATGAACCTCAATGACGCGGTCAAGCGCATGCGCGGCAAGCCGAAGACCGACATCACGCTGACGATCGCACGCAAGGGCGAGCAGAAGCCTATCGTGCTGAAGATCACCCGCGAGGTGATCAAGGTGCAGAGCGTCAAGTCCAAGGTTGTCGAGCCGGGCTATGGCTACCTGCGTGTCGCGCAATTCCAGGAGAACACCGCGCAGGCGGTGGTGGAGCACCTCGGCAAGCTGTCGAAGGGCAACGAGCTGAAGGGCCTGGTCCTCGATCTGCGCAACGACCCCGGCGGCCTGCTGCACGGCGCTGTCGGCGTCGCCGCGGCCTTCCTGCCGACCAATACGCTGGTGGTGTCCACCGACGGCCGTACCGAGGACGCGAAGCGCGAATACCGCGCGAGCCCCGAGGACTACCTGCGCGGCACGCGCGAGGATTTCCTCAAGACGCTGCCGCAGGGCGCGCGCACGCTGCCGATGGTGGTACTCGTGAATGCCGGGTCGGCGTCGGCATCGGAGATCGTCGCGGGCGCGTTGCAGGACCACAAGCGCGCGGTGGTGATGGGCACGCAGACCTTCGGCAAGGGTTCCGTGCAGACCATCCTGCCGCTCAACGCCAGCACCGCCATCAAGCTCACGACCGCGCGCTACTACACGCCGAGCGGCCGTTCGATCCAGGCCAAGGGCATCGAGCCGGATATCGTCGTGGAGGAAAGCGCCAACGGCTCCTCGCGCCGGCTGCGCGAGGCCGATCTGGACGGACACCTCGGCAACGACAAGGATCCGGACGCCGAACGCAAGGCCAAGGCGGCGAGCCAGCAGCCGGCGGGCGAAGGCAGCAAGGCGCCGGCCGGTGACGACGAGGTGGCGTCGCCGCACCGTTTCGAGTTCGCCGGCAAGGACGACTATCAGCTCGGCCAGGCAGTAAATCTTCTCAAAGGCCTGCAGATCGTCCAGAATAAAAAACAATGAGCCGATAAGGCCTACTGGATGGGGAGGCTGGGATGCGCCGAGAAACCGCCTACAAACTGGCCGGCCGTCATCACGAGCATCCCGTGGTGGCGGCAGGGCTGTTCAAGGAGCGGGAGATCCGCTTCTCCGAGTACCCGCCGCGCCAGGCGGAGCAGGCGCTGCGCTCGCTGCGCCTGCTCAAGGGGCTGCATGCTGCGCCCCACGGCGAGCGCCTGCATTCCATCATCGTTTCCTATTCGGTGCTCGAGCTCTCGCTCGAGGTGCTGGAGGACGCGCTGCGTGACGCGGGATTCCACCTCGACAACTCGCTCTACGTGAAGCTGACGCGCGCCGTGGTGTACTTCTGCGAGGAAACGCAGAGGCATAATGTCGAGTCGCCCGAGCGACTGCTCAAGAAGTCGAATGAGGTCTACGTGAAGGTGTACGAGCATCACCTCCACGGCGACCACGACGACACGCCGCCGGAATTCCGCGAATACAAATGAGCCCGGTCCGACCGGGCGTTGATGTGCCGGCGTTGCGGCCGGCACCGTGTGGGTCTTTGTGCCGATGAATGACGATCAGCTGCTCCGCTACAGCCGCCATATCCTGCTCCCGGAAATCGGTGTCGAGGGCCAGGAGGCGATTCTTGCCGCGCGCGTACTCATCGTGGGGGCGGGCGGTCTCGGTTCGCCGGCGGCGATGTATCTGGCTGCCGCGGGCGTCGGGACGCTGGTCCTGTGCGACGGCGATACGGTGGATCTCACCAACCTGCAGCGCCAGATCCTGCACAGCGCGGAGGGCGTCGGGCGCCTGAAGGTCGAATCGGGGCGCGATACGCTGTTGCGCCTGAATCCGTTAGCCCGTGTTGAAACGGTGGCCGAGCGGCTGGAGGGGGATGCCCTCGAGGCGCAGGTGGCGGCGGCCGACGTGGTGCTCGACTGCTCGGACAACTTCGCCACGCGCCACGCGATCAACCGCGCCTGCGTGCGTCATCGCAAGCCGCTCGTGTCGGGAGCCGCGATCCGCTTCGACGGCCAGGTCTCGGTCTTCGACCTGCGTCAGGCCGAGAGCCCGTGCTACCACTGTCTGTTCCCCGAGGGGCAGGAGGTGGAGGAGATCCGCTGTGCGGTGATGGGGGTGTTCGCACCGCTCACCGGCATCATCGGCGCGACCCAGGCCGCCGAGGCGCTGAAGCTGCTGGTCGGCTGCGGTACGACGCTGGACGGGCGGCTGCTGCTGCTCGACGGTCTCGGCATGGAATGGCGCAGCGTGACGCTCGGGCGCGATCCCGGCTGCGTGGTGTGTGCGGGGCGTGACGAGGCCTGAGCGCGTAGCGCCTCAGGCCGGCAGGGGGCGGGCAATGACCCGCAGGTCGCCGCCGATGCGGCGCACGTCGCGCAGATCGAGCCGCACTGCCTTGTCGAGGGCGGCGAGCTCCGGCAGGTTGAACAGCCCCTGTGCGGCGTCGCCCACGAGCATGGGCGCCATGTAGAGCAGGATCTCGTCGACGCAGCCTTCCCGCAGCAGCGAGCCGTTGAGCTTGAAGCCGGCTTCGGCGTGGACTTCGTTGAAGCCGCGGCGTCCGAGTTCCAGCATCAGGGCCGGCAGGTCGACCTTGCCCGCGGCGTCGGGCAGCACGACAACCTCGACGCCGCGCTCGGCGAGCGCGGCGATCTTGCCTTCGTCCGCGACCGCGGCGGCGACGAGGCACTTCCCGCCCTGCAGCAGCTTGGCCGAGAGCGGGACGTCGAGGCGGGCGTCGACGAGGACGCGCGGCGGTTGGCGCTCGCAGGGCACCGCGCGCACGTTGAGCTGCGGGTCGTCCCCGCGCACCGTGCCGATGCCGGTGAGCACGGCGCACGCGCGCGCTCGCCAGCGATGGCCGTCGCGGCGTGCCGCCTCGCTGGTGATCCACTGGCTGACGCCGTTGTTCAGGGCGGTCTTGCCGTCCAGCGTGCTCGCTGCCTTGAGACGCAGCCACGGGCGTCCGCGCGTCATGCGCGAGATGAAGCCGATGTTGAGTTCGCGCGCCTCGCCTTCCATCAGGCCGCTGCTCGCAGCGATGCCCGCTTCGCGCAGGATCGCCATGCCGCGGCCGGCGACGAGGGGGTTGGGGTCGTCCATCGCCGTGACGACGCGGGTGATGCCGGCGCGGATCAGCGCCTCGGCACAGGGCGGCGTGCGGCCGTGGTGGGCGCAGGGTTCCAGCGTCACATAGGCCGTTGCGCCGCGTGCCGCGTCGCCGGCTGCCTTGAGGGCCTCGATTTCGGCGTGTGCCTCGCCGGCGCGTCGGTGCCAGCCATCGCCGACGACTTGGCCGTCGCGCATCAGCACGCAGCCAACGCGCGGGTTGGGCGTGGTGGTTTCCAGACCGCGTGCCGCGAGCTGCAGCGCGCGGGCCATTGCGCGGTGGTCAGTTGCCGAAAAGGTCATTCTCGGCGCCCTCAGGGTCGGGATTGTCCTTGCGCCCGCGCTTCGGGCGCGTCTGCACTTCGCGGATCACTTCGGAGAATTCGTCGACGTCGGCGAAATTGCGATAGACCGAGGCGAAGCGGATGTAGGCGACCTTGTCGAGCTTCTTCAGCTCTTTCATCACGAGTTCGCCGATCTTCTCGCTCGGGACTTCGGTTTCGCCCAGCGACAGGAGCTTGGCCTCGATGCGGTCCACCGAGGACTCGAGCGCCTCGAGCGTGACCGGCCGCTTGCGCAGCGCGAGCTTGAGGCTGCTCGTGAGCTTGTCGTGGTCGAACTCGGTGCGCATGCCGTTGCGCTTGATGATGTGCGGCATCTTGAGGTCGATGCGCTCGTAGGTCGTGAAGCGCTTGTCGCAGTGGGCGCAGCGGCGCCGGCGGCGGACGACCTCGCCGTCTTCGTTCTCGCGTGTGTCGGTGACCTGGGTATTCGGGTCGCCGCAGAACGGACACTTCATGGTGTGTGTCGGCCTCTTTCAACGGGCACAAAAAAACGGGGTGTGCCGTGCAAGGACGGCACACCCCGGTTGTTCACGCAGGACTCGCAGTCCGCGGATTACTTCCCATACACCGGGTGCTTGGTACACAGTTCCGCGACCTTGCCGCGAACGCGGGTGAGGACGACTTCGTCCGCGGGCGCGTCGAGCACATCGGCGATGAGGTGGGCGATCTGTTCGGATTCGATCTCGGTGAAACCGCGAGTGGTCATCGCTGGCGAGCCGATGCGGATGCCGGAGGTGACGAAGGGCTTTTCCGGATCCTTCGGGATCGAATTCTTGTTCACGGTGATGTGAGCTGCTCCGAGCGCGGCCTCGGCGGCCTTGCCGGTGATGTTCTTGGAGCGCAGGTCGACGAGGAAAACGTGGCTTTCGGTGCGGCCGGAGACGATGCGCAGGCCGCGCTCCTCGCCGAGCACGCGCGCCATGACGCGGGCGTTGGCGATGACCTGTTCCTGGTAGTTGCGGAACTGCGGCGTCAGCGCTTCCTTGAAGGCGACGGCCTTGCCGGCGATGATGTGCATCAGCGGTCCGCCCTGCAGGCCGGGGAAGATCGCGGAGTTGATGGCCTTCTCGTGCTCGGCCTTCATCAGGATGATGCCGCCGCGCGGGCCGCGCAGCGTCTTGTGCGTGGTCGAGGTGACGACGTCGGCGTGCGGTACCGGGTTCGGGTAGTAGCCCGCTGCGATCAGGCCGGCGTAGTGGGCCATGTCGACCCAGAAGATCGCGCCGACTTCCTTCGCGACCTTCGCGAAGCGTTCGAAGTCGATGCGCAGCGAGTAGGCGGAGGCACCGGCGATGATGATGCGCGGCTTGTGCTCGCGCGCCAGACGCTCCATCTGCGCGTAGTCGATCTCTTCCTTCTCGTCCAGGCCGTAGGCGACGACGTTGAACCACTTGCCCGACATGTTCAGCGGCATGCCGTGGGTGAGGTGGCCGCCTTCGGCGAGGCTCATGCCCATGATGGTGTCACCGGGCTTGGCGAAGGCCATCAGCACGGCCTGGTTGGCCTGCGAACCGGAGTTCGGCTGCACGTTGGCGGCATCGGCGCCGAAGAGCTTCTTCAGACGGTCGATCGCGATCTGCTCGGCAACGTCGACGTGCTCGCAGCCGCCGTAATAGCGCTTGCCCGGATAGCCTTCGGCGTACTTGTTGGTCAGCTGGGAACCCTGCGCTTCCATCACGGCGTGGGAAACGTAGTTTTCCGAGGCGATGAGTTCGATGTGGTCTTCCTGACGGCGGTTTTCGGCCTGGATGGCGGCCCACAGTTCCGGATCGACCTTGGCGAGGGTGTCTTGCGCAGAGAACATGAAACGGTCTCGAAGGGGTGATTAAAGGCGGATATTAGCACGCACGGGGAATGCGGATGAAACGCAGGCCGGGGCCCGCAATGATCGCTGGGGCCCGGTGCAGGGGAGGTGCGGCGTCAGGCGTTCGGCAGTTCGTCGCGTGCGCCGTCGAGGTGGCGCTTGTCGGCCCAGCTGACGAGGTGCCAGCGCGTGCCGTCGTATTCGATCCAGTTGAGGGCGGCGTTCGGGATGGCGAAGTCGCGTGGCGCGTCGAGCGCCTTGCCGGCTGCCATGCGATGCACGATGTCGAGCACGCCGCCGTGCGTGACGATCAGGACCTGCTCTCCGTGGTGGTTGGAAGCGAGGTCGGCGAGCATGCTCTCGACGCGGCCGGCGAACTCGGAGAGGCTTTCGCCGCCCCCCGGGAAGGTGAAATGCGGGTCGCGCTGCTTGAAGCGGCGATAGTCGTCCGGAAAGCGGGCTTCGGCCTCGGCGTAGGTCAGCCCCTGGAAGGCTCCGTAGTTGCGCTCGCGCAGGCAGTCATGGAATTCGACTGCGGCTGCGCGATTGCGGGTGATCGCTGCGGCGGTCTGGCGCGCCCGCTGCAGGTCGCTGCTGTAGACGGCGGCGAAGTGCACGGTGGCGAGGCTGGCCGCGGTGGCCGCGGCCTGAGCCTCGCCGGTCCGGTTCAGGGGCACGTCGAGGTGCCCCTGCAGCCGCAGTTCCGCATTCCATGCGGTTTCGCCGTGCCGCACGAGGCACAGGCGGGTGGGCCTCACTTCCATGCGCCCCCACCGCTCTCACCCCAGCCGCCCTCGCTAGCGGGCTGCTGGATCTGGATGGTGTCGAGGTCGACCTTGGTCTTCTCGTCGAGACCACCCGTCACGAGTTCGGGGAAGGCAATGACCAGGCCGACCATGAAGATCTGGATGATCACGAAGGCGACCGAGCCGCGATAGATGTCGCCGGTCTTGAACCCTTCGATGCGCTTGTTCGTGATGCGGTCGAGGTAGGCGTTAGCCGGCGCGACGCTGCGCAGGTAGAACAGCGCAAAGCCGAAGGGGGGCGTCAGGAAGGAAGTCTGCAGGTTCAGCGCGATGATCACGCCGAACCAGATCAGGTCGATCCCCATCTTGTCGGCGACCGGTCCGAGCAGCGGCATCAGGATGAACGCGATCTCGAAGAAGTCGATGAAGCAGCCGAGGAAGAAGATCACCGTGTTCACGAACAGCAGGAAACCGAGCTGGCCGCCGGGCAGGCGATCGAACAGGTGCTCGACCCAGATCTGGCCGTCCACCGCTGTGAACACGAAGCTGAAGATCGTCGAGCCGACGAGGATGAAGAGCACGAAGATCGACAGCCGCGAGGTCGACTCGAGCGCCTGGACCAGGGTCTTGAAATCGAGGCGGCCGCGCGACACGGCCATGATCATCGCGCCGACCGCGCCCATTGCGCCGCCTTCGGTCGGCGTCGCGACGCCGAGGAAGATGGTACCGAGGACGAGGAAGATCAGGATCAGCGGCGGGATCAGCACGAAGGTGACGCGTTCGGCGATGCGCGACAGCAGGCCCAGCCTGAGCCCCTTGTTGATGAGGGCGAGAACCAGCGCGAAGATCGTGCCGAAGGTGAGTGCGACGACGATGGATTCGTCGAGCGCAGGCGGCAGGACCTCCTTGCCTTCGATCCAGGTGAGTACCGCGCCGTAGTTCTGGCCGAGGGCGACGGAGACCGCGGTGACGACGGCGAAAAGGACGCCGAGCGAGCGCAGCCCGGAGCTGCCGTCGGCTTCGCGATACGCGAGCGCCTCGGGGGGCAGGGCCGGCACCATCTTGGGCCTGAAGATCGCGAGGCCGATGACGAACAGCGCATAGAGAGCGACGAGCGCGAGGGCCGGGATCATCGCGCCCTTGTACATGTCGCCGACGCTGCGGCCGAGCTGGTCGGCCATGACGATCAGCACCAGCGAAGGCGGGATCGCCTGCGCGAGGGTGCCCGACGCGGTGATGACGCCGGCGGCGATGGGGCGGCTGTAGCCGTAGCGCAGCATGATGGGCAGCGAGATCAGACCCATCGAGATCACGGAGGCGGCGACGACGCCGGTCGTCGCGGCGAGCAGGGCGCCGACGAAGATCACCGCGAGCGCGAGGCCGCCGCGGACCGGGCCGAACACCTGTCCGACCGTTTCAAGCAGATCCTCGGCCATGCCGCTTCGTTCGAGGACTAGTCCCATCAGCGTGAAGAACGGGATCGCCAACAGGGTGTCGTTCTGCATGATGCCGAACACGCGCAGCGGCAGCGCCTGGAACAGCGTCGAAGGGATCAGGTCCAGTTCGAGGCCGACGAAGCCGAAGAACAGGCCGCAGGCCGAGAGCGAGAAGGCGACCGGGAAGCCGGACAGGAGGAAGAAGATGATCACCCCGAACATGATCGGGGCGATGTTGGCGGAGACGAATTCGATCATTTTTGGGACTCGCCGGCAGCGTTGTTCGGGGGGGCATCGCCGACTGCGGCGTGAATGTGATCTTCGGTGTCGTCAGTTCCGCTGTGCGCGAGGCAGTCGGGGCCCGTGCCCGTCAGGAACGCGATGCGCTTGATCAGTTCGGATATCGCCTGCAGGCCGAGGAGGCCGAAGCCGGCCGGCACCATCGCGTAAACGGGCCACCGGATCAGGCCGCCGGCGTTCGACGACATTTCGCCCGACACATAGGCGGCGTGCACGACAGGCCACGAGAAGCTGATCATGAAGTAACACAGCGGCAGCAGGAAGACGATGATGCCGATGATGTCGATACAGTTGCGCACGCGGGGGCTGAGCTTGTTCGCGACGACGTCGATCCGCACGTGGGCGTTTTGCAGGAAGGCATAGCCCGCGCCAAGCATGAACACGGCGGCGAACAGATACCACTGGATTTCGAGAAAGGCGTTCGAGCCGATGTTGAATGCCTTGCGCGCGACGGCGTTCAATGCGCTGATGGTCGCCGTGGCAAAGATGAACCAGATGACGATCCTGCCGATGAGCCGGCTGAGTGCGTCAATCGATTTCGACAAATTGAGCAGAGTTCCCATCGGGTATTCGCCTGAAACGTGTGGGACGACAGCGTCGGCCATTGGGCCGGGCTCGCCGGGGATCGGATGCTACCGTGCTGCAGCCTGCGGCGGAAGTGCAAACGGCCCGCCGAAGCGGGCCGTCCGGGTACAGATCAGAGCTTCTGTGCGGCCATGTACTGGTCGAAGCTGCCTTCGGCGATGCCCTGCCACTGGTAGGCGTCGGCGAGGAAGCGCGAGTAGTCGGCGTAGACCTTCTTCCAACTCGGATTCTTGCTGTTCAGCTCGGCATAGACTTCGCGCGAGGCCTTGAAGGCGGCGTCCATGACGTCCTTCGGCAGGCGCTGCAGCTTGGCGCCTTCGGCGATGAGCTGCTTGAGGGCGGTCGGGTTGCGCGCGTCGTAGCGAGCGAGTACCTCGATGTGGGCGTCGGAGGCGGCCTGGCGCACGATGGACTGGTATTCCTTCGACAGGCCGTTGTAGGCCTTGGCGTTGACCAATAGCGAGAATTGCGTGCTGCCTTCCCACCAGGCCGGGTAGTAGTAGTTCTTCGCAACCTTGTGCAGGCCGAGGCGCAGATCGTCATAGGGGCCGATCCACTCGGCGGCGTCCACGGTGCCTTTTTCCAGCGCCTGGTAGATCTCGCCAGCCGGGATGTTCTGGGGTACGGCACCGAGCTTGGTGATCACGCGGCCGGCGAAGCCGCCGATGCGGATCTTGAGGCCGTTGATGTCGGCGACCGACTTGATCTCCTTGCGGTACCAGCCGCCCATCTGCGCGCCCGAGTTGCCCATCATGAAGTTCACGATGTTGAACTGGGCATAGAACTCGCGCAGCAGCTTCATGCCGTTGCCTTCGTTCATCCACGCGGCCATCTGGCGCGCGTTCATGCCGAAGGGGATGGCGCAGTCGAGCGCGAAGGTCTCGTCCTTGCCGAAGAAATAGTAGGGCGCGGTATGCGCGCACTCGATGGTGTCCTGCTGCAGCGCGTCGACGACGCCGAAGGCCGGGACGAGCTCGCCGGCGGCGTGCACGCTGACGGTGAACTTGCCGCCCGTCGCTTCGGTGACGTTCTTGGCGAAGGTCTCTGCGCCGCCGAAGAGGGTTTCGAGCGATTTCGGGAAGCTCGACGCCAGACGCCAGCGGATGGCCTGTTGTGCGCCGACGATCGCAGGAGCCGTGCCCGCAGCGATGATTCCGGCGAGACCGGCGTTCTTCAGGAATTTGCGACGTTCCACGAGATATCTCCTCTCAGGTTTGTTGCTGGTTGTAATGGCACCGAGAGTACTTCGTTCGGAGTAGGTCGAAAAAGCCGCGGAAAACCCTAATAAACGGCGGCGGGGCGTGCGCGAACTGCGTCGCAGCAGTGGTTGCGCGCCGTCACCGCGCGCGCGCCCGGGGCGGGTTCCGGTGCGGTCCGCCCCCCGTCCGAGGCCGGCGACTCAGAGCTTCTGCGCCGCCATGTACTGGTCGTAGCTGCTCTCGGCGATCGCGGACCACTGGTACTGCTCCTTCATGAAGCGGGAGTAGTCGTCGTAGATCTTCTTCCAGTTCGGGTTCTTGTCGTTGAGTTCAGCATAGACCTCGCGCGACGCCTTGAATGCCGCGTCCATTACGTCCTTCGGCAGGCGGCGGAGTTTCGCGCCTTCGGAGATCAGCTGCTTGAGCGCGGGCGGGTTGCGTGCGTCGTAGCGCGCCTGGGTGATGACGTGCGACTCGGCAGCGGCGCTGCGCACGATGGACTGGTATTCCTTCGACAGCGCGTTGTAGGCCTTGGCGCTGACGTACAGGGTGGTCTGGGCGCTGCCTTCCCACCATGCCGGGTAGTAGTAGTAGGGCGCGACCCGGTACAGGCCGAGTTTGAGGTCGTCGTGCGGGCCGACGAATTCGGTCGCGTCGAGCGCGCCTTTTTCCAGCGCCGAGTAGATTTCGCCGGCGGGGATGTTCTGCGAGATCACGCCGAGCTTCGCGAGCACGCGCCCGCCGAAGCCGCCGACACGGAACTTCAGGCCGTTGAAGTCGGCGACCGACTTGATCTCCTTGCGGAACCAGCCGCCCATCTGCGCGCCGGTGTTGCCCATCGGGAAGCTCATGATGTTGTATGGCGCGTAGAACTCGCGCAGCAGCTTCATGCCGTTGCCGTCGAACATCCAGGCGTTGAGCTGGCGTTCATTCATGCCGAAGGGGATTGCACAGTCGAACGCGAAGGCCTCGTCCTTGCCGAAGAAGTAGTAGGGGGCGGTGTTGGCGCACTCGATCGTGCCCTGCTGGATCGCGTCGACGACGCCGAACGCAGGGACGAGCTCGCCGGCGGCGTGCACGGTGACCTGAAACTTCCCGCCAGTCATGTCGGAAACGCTCTTCGCGAACACTTCGGCCGCGCCGATCAGGGTGTCGAGCGATTTCGGGAAGCTCGAGGCGAGGCGCCAGCGGATGTTTTCCTGCGCATGGACGATTGCCGGTGCGGTGCCGCTGGCGAGCACGCCGGCGAGGCCGGCCCCTTTAAGAAACTTGCGACGTTCCACGATCTCTCCTTGTTATGCGTGCTGGAACCGAGACAATGACGCTGAGATGATCCGGGATGCGACGCAGTCGCGCCGGATCGCGCGCCGAATCATAGCCCAGCACGATGGAATTGCCACGACTGCGGTGGCGGTCACGCGCCGGAGGCGCTCAGCGTCCGGCGACCTTCATGCGTTCGATGAGGATCGAGCCGCACAGTTTGGAGCCGCGCGGCAGCGCGTCGTTACCGATGGCGACGATGTTGCGGAAGATGTCGCGCAGGTTGCCGGCGATGGTGATTTCTTCCACCGCGTGCTTGATCTTGCCCTTCTCGACCCAGAAGCCCGCCGCGCCGCGCGAGTAATCGCCGGTGACGTAATTGACGCCCTGGCCGAGGAGTTCGGTGACGACGAGGCCGCGGTCCATGTGCTTGACCAGCGCGGCGAAGTCCATGTCGCCCGGCTTGACGATGAGGTTGTGCGAGCCGCCGGCGTTGCCGGTGGTCTGCAGGCCGAGCTTGCGCGCCGAGTAGGTCGACAGGAAGTAGCCCTGCAGCACGCCGTCGGTGACGACTTCGCGGTCGTGCGTGGCCACGCCGTCGCTGTCGAAGGCGCTGGAACCGAAGCCCTTGGGCAGGTGCGGGCGCTCGGAGATATTCACGAGCGGCGAGAACACGGGCTGGCCGAGGCTGTCGAGCAGGAAGGACGACTTGCGGTACAGCGAGCCGCCGCTCACCGCATACACGAAGTTGCCGATCAGCGAGACGGCGAGCTGCGCGTCGAACAGCACGGGCACTTCGCAGGTCTTGATCTTCTTCGCACCGAGGCGCGCGAGCGCACGTTCGGCGGCGCGCTGGCCGACCGATTCTGCGGACATCAGCTCGGCGGCGTCGCGGCGCGTGTCGTACCAGTATTCGCGCTGCATGGCGTCGCCTTCGCCGGCGATGACCGAACACGACAGGCTGTGGCGCGAGCTGGCGTAGCCGCCCATGAAGCCGTTGCTGTTGGCGGAAACGAAGTGCGATTCCTGCGTCGAGACGCTGGCGCCTTCGGAATTGGTGATCTTCGGGCTCACCGCGAAAGCCGCGTCCTCGCAGTGGCGCGCGGCGGCGATGGCCTCTTCGACGCTCGGGCGCCACGGGTGGTGCAGGTCGAGGTCGGGGCAGTCTGTGGCCATCAGCGCGGCATCGGCGAGTCCGGCGCAGGGGTCGGGCGCAGTGAAGCGCGCGATCGAGACCGCCGCGTCGACGGTCGCCTTGAGGGCCGCCTTCGAGAAGTCCGACGTGCTCGCGTGGCCGCGCTGCTGCCCGAGGTAGACGGTGACGCCGATGCCCTTGTCGCGGTTGTACTCGATCGTATCGACTTCGCCCTTGCGCACCGTCGCGGATTGGCCGAAGCCTTCCGAGACGTCGGTTTCGCAGGCCGACGCGCCGCGCTTCTTTGCGAACTTGAGGATGTCGCTGGCGATTTCCTGCAGGCGGTCGGAGGGAAAGGAGAAGCCTTGATCGGACATGGGCGGGAGACCGTTGAGCAAAGGCTATAATCTTACCCCGTTCCTACCGACTGTACTTTTCATGAGCCACGCCCACCACGACGAGATGCTGCCGGACGACGATTCGGGCGTTCCGGAGCCGCCGAGCAAGAGCCAGCGCAAACGCGACATGCATGCGCTGCAGGATCTGGGCGAGCAGCTGGTGGCGCTGTCGCTGGACCAGCTGAAGAAGGTGCCGATGCCCGAGTCGCTCGCCGATGCGGTGCGCGAGGCGAAGCGCATCACCAGCCACGAGGGACGCCGGCGCCAGATGCAGTACGTCGGCAAGCTGATGCGCAACGCCGATCCTGCGCCGATCCAGGCGCAGCTGGATGTCTTCAACGGCATCTCGAAGGCGGAGATCGCACGCCAGCACCGGCTGGAGCGTCTGCGCGTCGAGTTGCTCGAAGACGAGAAGACGCTGCAGGCGATCGGCGAGCTGTGGCCGGAGGCCGACTTCCAGCAGCTGCGCACGCTGCGCCGCAACGCGCTCAAGGAGCGCGAGCTGAACAAGCCGCCGCGCGCGTTCCGCGAGATTTTCCGCATCCTGCGCGACCTCGACGCGGGGGCGGGCAAAGGTGGCGGAGAGGACTCCGCGGTCGACGATGCCGCCGACGAATGATCGACAGGGAAACGCAATGAGCGACGAAATCACCATCGGCCTGGTCTCGATCAGCGACCGGGCTTCCGACGGGACCTACGAGGATCAGGGCATCCCGGCGCTGCAGGACTGGCTCTCGAAGGCGCTGACTTCGCCGTGGCGCGCGGCGACGCGGCTGATTCCCGACGAACGGCCGATGATCGAGCGCACGCTGGTCGATCTGGTCGACACCGTGGGGTGCTCGCTGATCCTGACGACCGGGGGGACCGGTCCGGCGGTGCGCGACGTGACGCCGGAGGCGACGCTGGCGGTGGGCGAGAAGGAGATGCCCGGCTTCGGCGAGGAGATGCGCCGCATCAGCCTGAACTTCGTGCCGACGGCGATCCTGTCGCGCCAGGTCGCGGTGATCCGCGGCAAGTCGCTGATCGTGAACCTGCCCGGGCAGCCGAAGTCGATCCGCGAGACGCTGGAAGGCCTGCGCGCGGCCGACGGCTCGGTCGCGCATGTCGGCATTTTCGCGGCAATTCCCTACTGCATCGACCTCATCGGCGGACCGTACGTCGAGACCGACGAGGCGGTGATCAAGGCTTTCCGGCCGAAGAACGCGATCCGGCCGAAGCAGGGCTGAGCCACATCCCTAGCGCGACGACTTCGCGACGAGCGGGATGACCTTCCCGCCCGGCATCGGGCGCGGCATGCTCGCGGCGAGCTGACGGCGGCGTTCCTGTTCGCGCCACCAGCCGCGCATGCCGAGCAGGGCGGCGAGGATCAGGCCGTAGATCATCGGTTCGAGGATGTCGGCCTTCACCAGCCACCAGTAATGCACGATCGCGAGGATGCCGATCGCGTACACCGAGCGGTGCAGGGACTGCCAGCGGCGTCCGCCCAGGCGCCGGATAGCGTAGTTGTTCGACGTGACGGCGAGCGGGACTAGCAGCACGAAGGCCGAAAAGCCTACGGTGATGAAGGGCCGCTTCATGATGTCGTGCGCGATCGATTGCAGGTCGAAGAACTGGTCGAGCCAGAAATACGTCGTGAAGTGCAGGCTGGCGTAGAAGAACGCGAACAGGCCCAGCATGCGGCGCAGGCGCAGCAGCCAGTTGAGCCCGGTGAGCTTGCGCAGCGGCGTGACGGCGAGCGTGATGAGCAGGAAGCGCAGCGTCCAGTCGCCGCTGCCGCGCGTGATCGCCTCGATCGGGTTGGCGCCGAGCGCATCGTCGAACCAGCGCTGCATGTACAGCGCGAACGGCACGAGGCACAGTGCGAACAGCAAGGCCTTGATCGCGGCGAGCTGGGCGGCGGACGGGGTCTTTGTCATCGGGCGGTTCAGAAGAGCTTGCGCAGGTCCATGCCCTGGTACAGGCTCGCAACCTGTTCGGCATAGCCGTTGAACATCAGCGTCGGGCGCTTGCGGAATTCGCCTATCCGCCGCTCGGTGGCCTGGCTCCAGCGCGGGTGGTCGACGTTCGGGTTCACGTTCGAATAGAAGCCGTATTCGCTCGGCGCGGATTTGTTCCACGCGGTGCGTGGCTCCTTTTCGACGAGGCGGATCGCGACGATGGATTTGGCGCTCTTGAAGCCGTATTTCCACGGCACGACGACACGCACCGGTGCGCCATTCTGGTTCGGCAGCACTTCGCCGTACAGGCCGAGCGTGAGCAGCGTCAGCGGATGCATCGCCTCGTCCATGCGCAGGCCCTCGGTGTAGGGCCAGTCGAGCACCGGGCGGCGCATCATGATCTGCGGGTCGTAGTGGGTGACGAATTCGACATACCTCGCGCTGCCCTGCGGATCGACCTGCCTGAGCAGGGCCGATAGCGGAAATCCGACCCACGGGATCACCATGGACCACGCCTCGACGCAGCGCAGGCGGTAGATGCGCTCCTCGAGCGGCGCGAGCTTGAGCAGGTCGTCGATGTCGAAGGTGCGCGGCTTGCCGGCGAGTCCCTCGACGCGCACGGTCCACGGGCGCACCTGCAATTTGCCGGCGTTCGCGGCGGGGTCTTCCTTGTCGGTGCCGAATTCGTAGTAGTTGTTGTAGGTCGTGACCGACTTGTACGGCGTCTGGGACTCGTCGCTGCTGAACGGCGAGCGCGCCAGCGGGCCGAGCTTGGCTGCGGCGGCGCGTGCTTCGGATGGAAGTCCGGCCCACATTGCGGCGCCGGCGGCGAGCGTCGCGCCGGCGCCGAGAAGGAAGCGCCGCCGGTCCTCGAACAGGGCTCGCGGGGTGATTTCCGATGGCAGGATGTCGCCGGGCCTGAGGATTTGCATCGCGTCACGTCACGGGTTGAAGGATTGCTCGTTCGGCATCCGCACGATGCCGAAGTTCCGGGTGATTGGGGAATTTGCCCCGTTCGATGCGGGGCGACCGTCAGGGAGCGATCTGGTGATAGACGCTGTTCGCGAGCGGCAGCAGCGTGTCGCGGCCGAACTGGCCGGACAGGGCATAGGCGAAGCGGCCGTCCACCCAGTAGAACACGCCCACGTCGCCCTGCTGCGCGTAGCGGAACGCGGTCGTGCCGGCGCCGTCGTCGCGCACGCTGAGGTACAGCGTGAGGCGGCGGCCGCCGTCGTTCTCGTACATGAACTGGGCGCTCGGGCCGTCGGCAGCAGGCAGCAGGCGCCCGCCGAGCAGCGCGAAGCCCTGCTCGCGCAGGTCGGGCAGCTTCACGGGCGCGCCGAGGCGCTTCGTCAGCCAGGCGACGAGATGCTGTTCCTGGTCCGCGCCGACCTCGACGGGATGGCGGACTTCGGGCGAATACACCGCGTGGGCGACCGCGGCGCGCTGCGGCAGGGATGCGAGGGTGTCGCCACCGGGGCCGGAGGACTGACCCAAGTTGTAGCCGATACCCGCGCCCGCAAGCGCGCCGACGGTCATCCATGCGGCAACGGCGGCGAACCGGAAGGTCCGCGCAGACCGGCGCTGTTCGATCGAGGCGCGCAAGCGTGAGGGGACGGGCTCGGCGAGGAGCGGTTCGTAGGCGCTGCGCAGCGCTTCGCTGTTTGCACGCCACTCCTCGATGCGCGCGGCGCGTGCAGGATCCTCGGCCAGCCAGGCGTCGACCTCGGTGCGGCGGGCGGCGTCGAGTCGCCGGTCGACCCAGGCGTGCAGATCGTCTTCGCAGATCGGGCGTGGCATGGCTATTTCACAACCTTCAGATAATCGGGTACTGCGGATTGTCCGGCGAGCACCTGACGCAGGCGCTCGCGCGCGCGCGACAGGCGTGACATGACAGTGCCGATGGGCGTGCCCAGGATGCGGGCGGTGTCCTCGTAGCTCATGTCTTCCAGCGCGACGAGCAGCAGCACTTCACGCTGCTCGGGGGACAGCTGCTGCAGCGCGCGTTCCAGTTCGCGCAGCTCGATACCGTCCTGTTGTTGGGGGCGTACCGCGACCTCGGGCAGGTCTTCGGGGGGGCGGAAGTCCATGGCGCCCGCGGCGCGGTACTGGTTCACGAACACGTTGTGCATCATCGTCAGCAGCCAGGCGCGCAGGTTGCCGGGGCGCCACAGGCGCCCTTTCAGCAGGGCGCGTTCCAGCGTGTCCTGCACGAGGTCGTCGGCACGTGCGGCGTCGCCCGTCAGGCCGCGCGCGTAGCGGCGCAGGCGCGGGATTTCGGCGAGAAGGGCGTCGTCGGAGAACATGCGGGGCGGCGGTCAGGGGCGGGCGGTGTGCCGCACGCTGTTGACGCCGTCGCCGGTCAGGCGGCGCGTGTTCATGATCGGGTTCCTCGATGGTGGTTGGTAATGCATGAACAGATCTGCCGCGGGGTTTATTCCGCCGTGGCTTGGTCGTCCGCGGTCAAGGCGTGTCACATGGTGCGGAGCCACGGCGGACGCCAATCTTCGGCTAGAATCGAACGCTTGCCAACGCCACTCTGCAGAGTTTTCGCCATGTCCGCTTCAGTCAAGATCCACATCGACGACGTCCGCATCAAGGAAATCAAGGAGCTGGTGCCGCCCGCGCATGTGCTGCGCGAGTTTCCGGCGACCCCGAAGTCTGCGGAAGTGGCGTTCGAGGCGCGTCAGGCGATCCACCGTATCCTCTTCGGCGCAGACGACCGCCTGCTGGTCGTGATCGGACCGTGTTCGATCCATGATCTCGACGCGGCGCTCGAATACGGGCGCAAGCTGAAGGCCGAGGCGGCCCGCTTCAAGGACGAGCTCCTCGTCGTGATGCGCGTGTATTTCGAGAAGCCGCGCACCACGGTCGGCTGGAAGGGGTTGATCAACGATCCCTATCTCGACAACAGCTTCCGCATCAATGAAGGTGTGCGCATCGCGCGCAAGCTGCTGTGGGAAATCAACGAGATGGGCCTGCCTGCCGGGACCGAGTTCCTCGACATGATCACGCCCCAGTACATCGGCGACCTGATCTCGTGGGGGGCGATCGGCGCGCGCACGACCGAGAGCCAGGTGCACCGCGAGCTCGCGTCGGGGCTGTCGTGCCCGGTCGGCTTCAAGAACGGTACCGACGGCAACGTGAAGATCGCCGTCGATGCGATCAAGGCCGCGCAGTCGCCGCACCATTTCCTGTCGGTGACCAAGGCCGGGCATTCGGCGATCGTGTCCACGATGGGTAACGAGGACTGCCACGTGATCCTGCGTGGCGGCAAGGCGCCGAACTACGATGCGGCGAGTGTCGACGCGGCATGCAAGGAACTGGCGGCGTCGGGAGTGCCGGGCAAGGTCATGATCGACTTCTCGCATGCCAATAGCCGCAAGCAGCACCGCCTGCAGATCGACGTCGCGCGCGATGTCGGCGCGCAGATGGCGGCGGGCGAGGATCGCATCATCGGCGTCATGGTGGAGTCGCACCTGAAGGACGGGCGCCAGGATCTGGTGCCGGGGAAGGAACTCGAGTACGGCAAGAGCATCACCGATGCGTGCATCGGCTGGGAGGACAGCGTGACCGTTCTCGAGATCCTTGCCGAAGCGGTGCGCCAGCGGCGCGTGAGCCACGGCGCGGATCTGGAGTAAGGCGGGTTTCCGCGCCGGAGCGTTCCGGCGCGGATAAATGTTCCGGTCTCTCCCGCCGGTCCGTCCGGATCAGGCGTTCTTGCGCTTCTGCCACAGCACGTCGCCGCGGCCGCCCGCGCGGTTGAGCACGCGGCCGAGCACGAACAGCAGGTCCGAGAGACGGTTGAGGTACTGGCGCGGGCCGTCGTTCACCGCCTCCTCGAGCGCCAGCGCGACCAGCGAGCGTTCGGCGCGCCGGCACACCGTGCGTGCGTGATGCGCGAGCGCGGCGGGGCGCGTGCCGCCGGGCAGGATGAAGTCCTTGAGCGGCTCCAGCGGTTCGTTGAGGCGGTCCAGTTCCTGTTCGAGCTTCTCGACCTGCTTCGCGGTGATCATGCTCATGCCCGGGATGCACACTTCGCCGCCGAGGTCGAAGAGGTCATGCTGCGCGTCGGTCAGCAGCGTGCGCACGTCTTCGGGCAGTTCCTCGCACAGCAGCACGCCGATGGCGGCATTGAGCTCATCGACTTCCCCGAGGGCATGGATGCGCAGGCTGTTTTTCGACACGCGCTTGCCGTCGCCCAGTCCGGTGGTGCCGGCGTCGCCGGTGCGGGTGTAAATCTTCGAAAGTCGATGTCCCATGGGGTTGATCCGTTATTTTGAGCTGGAAAGGCTGAAATTATAGGCGATGGCTGCGCTGCGCACGGGGCCCGGCGTCGCCTGCGACCGTTTCATCGGCTTACCAAGGGTTTCATCGGCTTACCGGGCGGGGACGGGTATCGCCCTAGCATCGACCCGTGTTCAAGACGGCCTGCTTGCGGGCCCACGGGAGCGTGCAATGAAACTCAGCGAAACGGAATTCTTCAGGCAGTTCGTCGCGGTCGTGTCCGGGCTGTTCCTGCTTGTCATGACTTACGCATTCATCCAGATTCCCTTGTCGCTCTCGCCGCAGGCGGGCTACACGGGAACCGCGCTGATGGCGTCGTTGGCGGGCTGACGCGCGGGCGCAAGCGGGCGGGCATCGGTTAGAATCGTCGTTTCCGAACGACGCGGCCGCCGATGCGGCGCCGCCCAACCGAATTCCAGCCATGAAAAGCGCCGAAATCCGCGAGAAATTCCTCAAGTTCTTCGAGTCGAAAGGCCACCAGATCGTCGCATCCAGTTCGCTGGTGCCGCACGAGGATCCCACCCTGCTGTTCACGAACGCGGGGATGAACCAGTTCAAGGATGTGTTCCTCGGCTTCGACAAGCGTCCGTACTCGCGCGCGACGACCTCGCAGAAATGCGTGCGCGCCGGCGGCAAGCACAACGACCTCGAAAACGTCGGCTATACGGCGCGGCATCACACCTTCTTCGAAATGCTGGGCAACTTCAGCTTCGGCGACTACTTCAAGCGCGACGCGATCACTTACGCGTGGGAGTTGCTGACCGGGGAATTCAAGCTGCCGAAGGACAAGCTGTGGGTCACGGTGTACGCCGAGGACGACGAGGCCTACGACATCTGGACGAAAGAGGTAGGCGTGCCGGCCGAGCGCGTGATCCGCATCGGCGACAACAAGGGTGCGCGCTACGCGTCGGACAACTTCTGGATGATGGGCGACACCGGCCCCTGCGGTCCGTGTACCGAGATCTTCTACGACCACGGCCCGGAGATCTGGGGCGGCCCCCCGGGATCGCCCGAGGAGGATGGCGACCGCTACATCGAGATCTGGAACAACGTGTTCATGCAGTTCAACCGCGACGAGGCGGGCGTGATGCATCCGCTGCCCAAGCCCAGCGTGGACACCGGCATGGGTCTCGAGCGCGTCTCCGCGGTGCTGCAGCACGTGCATAGCAACTACGAGATCGACCTGTTCCAGAACCTGATCCGTGCCGCGGCGCGCGAGACGAAGGCCGCAGACCTCGACAGCCCGAGCCTGAAGGTGCTGGCCGACCATATCCGCGCCTGTTCCTTCCTGATCGCCGACGGCGTGATTCCGGGCAACGAGGGGCGCGGTTACGTGTTGCGCCGGATCATCCGCCGCGCGATCCGCCACGGCTACAAGCTCGGTGCGCGGGCGGCCTTCTTCCACCGCCTCGTGGCGGATCTGGTCGCGGAGATGGGCGACGCCTACCCTGAGCTGAAGACGGGCGAGAAGCGCGTCGCCGAGATCCTGAAGCAGGAGGAGGACCGCTTCTTCGCGACGATCGAGAACGGCATGGCGATCCTCGAGGCCGAGCTGGCGGCGATGGCTGCGGCCGGCGTGAAGGTGTTCAACGGCGAGACGGCGTTCAAGCTGCACGACACCTACGGTTTCCCGCTCGACCTGACCGCGGACGTGTGCCGCGAGCGCGACGTGACCGTCGATGCGGCGGCCTTCGACGCGGCGATGACGCGCCAGAAGGAGCAGGCGCGCGCGGCCGGCAAGTTCAAGATGGCGGCGAACCTCGATTACGACGGTCCGGCGACGACCTTCCACGGCTACGAGCGGCTGGAGGAGCGCGGCAACGTGCTGGCGCTGTACAAGGACGGCGCGCCGGTCAATGAGCTGGTCGAGGGCGAGATGGGGGTCGTGGTGCTGGACAACACGCCCTTCTACGCCGAGTCGGGCGGCCAGGTCGGCGACCGCGGCGAGCTGCGCGGCGCGGCGGGCATTTTCGCGGTCGAGGACACGCAGAAGATCCAGGCGACGGTGTTCGGCCATCACGGCGTGCTGAAGACGGGCCGGCTGTCGGTCGGGCAGGGCGTGACGGCAAAGGTCGATGCGGCGGCGCGTGCGCGCACGCGGCGCAACCACTCGGTTACGCACCTGATGCACAAGGCGCTGCGCGAGGTGCTGGGCGCGCACGTGCAGCAGAAGGGTTCGCAGGTCGATCCGGACAAGACGCGCTTCGACTTCGCGCACACCGCGCCGATGACGCCGGAGGAGATCCGCGAGGTGGAGGAGATCGTCAATGCCGAGATCCTCGCCAATGCGGCGACCGATGCGCGCGTGATGCCGATCGAGGAGGCGCAGAAGACAGGCGCGATGATGCTCTTCGGCGAGAAGTACGGCGACGAGGTGCGGGTGATGTCGATCGGTTCGACGCGGGAGCTGTGCGGCGGTACGCACGTTTCGCGTACCGGCGATATCGGCCTGTTCAAGGTCCTGTCGGAAGGCGGTGTTGCGGCCGGCGTGCGCCGGATCGAGGCGGTGACGGGCGAGCTGGCGCTGCAGTACGTGCAGGAGCAGGAGCGTCGCGTGCAGGGCGTGGCGGCGTTGTTGAAGGCGCAGCCGGACGAGGTCGCCGAGCGCGTCGCGGCGGTGCTGGACAATGTGCGGGCGCTGGAGAAGGAGTTGGCGCGCCTGAAGTCGAAGCTGGCGGCGAGCCAGGGCGACGATCTGGTGGCGCAGGCGACCGACGTGAAGGGGATCAAGGTGCTGGCGGCGATGCTCGACGGCGCCGACGTGCCGACCCTGCGCGAGACGATGGACAAGCTGAAGGACAAGCTGAAGTCGGCGGCGATCGTGCTGGCGTCGGCGGCCGACGGGAAGGTGAGCCTGATCGCGGGCGTGACGGCGGACCAGACGGGCAAGGTGAAGGCGGGCGAGCTGGTGAACTTCGTCGCACAGCAGGTCGGCGGCAAGGGCGGTGGGCGGCCGGACATGGCGCAGGCGGGCGGCACGGAGCCGTCGAAGCTGCCGGCAGCGCTGGCGGGGGTCGCGGACTGGGTGGCGGGTAAGCTGTAAGCGTCCGGCTCTTCGCGAAGGCTTGAAGGAGCCCTGTCGGTCTATGGCCGGCGGGGCTCTTGTGTTTTCAGGGGGGCTTGTTTGCGTGGGGGACTCCGTGGTCGGCGTCGTCGCCTTCCCCCTCCGGGCAGGCGTTCGCGGCCTTCGGCTTCCCGTCGGCCAGGCCGTTGCGGGGGCGTCGGCGCAAACTCGGGCGCTGTGCGCCCTCAGACATGCGCCGCCGTTCTTCCCCCGCAACGGCCCGGCCGACGGCGCTCTCGACAGCCCTGCGGGGGAAGGCGACGACGCCTGGCGTGGTGCAGGGGATTGATGCTGTGTTTGTCTTGTCGCTATCAATGCGCCAATCAATAGATGAAATCTGCTCGGACGACTTGTACCTCCCCTTGAAGCGCGGGCAAGGAAAAGGCCCCGATCCTTGCGGATCGGGGCCTTGTGTTTGTTGTTATTGTTGTTATCGGATGTTCTTAGAACGGCAGTTTGAGGCCGGGCCAGATCTGGTCGATCGCGCTGCGGAAGGCGTGCTGGATGCGGGCGATCGCGGCCTCGTTGTCAGCTTCGAATCGTAGCACGACGACCGGCGTCGTGTTCGACGGACGTGCGAGTCCGAAGCCATCGGCGTATTCGACACGCACGCCGTCGAGGGTGATGATTTCGGTGGCGCCGTCGAAGCGGGCGGCTTCCTTGAGGCGGCGTACGAGTTCGAAGGGCTCGCCCTCGGCCATCTTGATGTTGAGCTCCGGCGTGCTGACCGCGTCGGGCAGGCCCTTCAGCACGGCGCTGGGGTCGGCGTGGCGCGACAGGATCTCGAGCAGGCGGGCGCCGGCGTAGAGGCCGTCGTCGAAGCCGAACCAGCGCTCCTTGAAGAACACGTGGCCGCTCATCTCGCCGGCGAGCGGGGCGCCGGTTTCCTTGAGCTTGGCTTTCACGAGGGCGTGACCGGTCTGCCACATCGTCGGCTTGCCGCCGTGCTGGCGTACCCAGCCGGCGAGGTTGCGGGTGCATTTGACGTCGTAGATGATCTCGCCGCCCGGAACGCGCGACAGCACGTCGGCCGCGAACAGCATGAGCTGGCGGTCGGGGAAGATGATCTCGCCGTCCTTGGTGACGACGCCGAGGCGGTCGCCGTCGCCGTCGAAGGCGAGGCCCAGTTCGGCATCGGTTTCCTTCAGGGCGCGGATCACGTCCTGCAGGTTCTCGGGCTTGGACGGGTCGGGGTGGTGGTTCGGGAAGGTGCCGTCGACCTCGCAGAAGAGTTCGACGACGTCGCAGCCGAGGCGGCGGAAGAGTTCGGGGGCGATGGCGCCGGCGACGCCGTTGCCGCAGTCGACGACGATCTTCATCGGGCGGGCGAGCTTGACGTCGGAGACGATGCGTTCGAGGTAGGCGTCGACGACGTCCTCCTGGCGCAGCTGGCCGGCGCCGTGCGCGAGGTCGTTGTCGGCGATGCGGCGGCGCAGGTCCTGGATCAGGGGGCCGTACAGCGTCTGGCCGCCGAGTACCATCTTCAGGCCGTTGTAGTCGGGCGGGTTGTGGCTGCCGGTGACGCTGACGCAGGAGTCGGTGCCGAGCTGGTAGGCGGCGAAATAGGTGAGCGGGGTGGGCACGCAGCCGATGTCGACGACATCGACGCCCGCGGCGCGGATGCCGTCGGACAGCGCACCCGCGAGCTCGGGGCCGGAGAGGCGGCCGTCGCGGCCGACGGCGATGGCGCGCTGGCCGCGCGCCACGGCTTCGGAGCCGAGGGCGTGGCCGATGGCGCGCACGGCGTCCGCGGTGAGGGTGCGGTCGACGATGCCGCGGATATCGTAGGCCTTGAAGATTTCAGCTGCCGGGACGGCGTAGGAGGTCGATGTCATGTTCGGCGTGTTCTTGTGCAGAGTTCGGATTCGGGGCCGGACCCGACGCTCGCGCGCGTCGGGTCCGCCGAGGTGCGCAGGATAGCGCAGATGCGTGAATCGGGTGTGGCGGGGCGGCGGAAAAAGCATAAGGGCATGTTGCGGCGCCGCATCGTGGGTGTCAGTGGACGATGCGTGGTCCGTCGTGCATGCCGGCGTGGTGCATTTCGGGGGCCGGCGAGGCGTGGTGCATGATCATCTTCCATCCGTGCGGGCCGCTCGCGTAGACGTTGGTCGCGATCATCGGCGGGGGAACGCTGTCGTCGCCCGGGAGGGCAAACTGTTCGATGACGTTGTGCGTCGTGAGCAGGGAGTTGCCCGCGGTGACCCGCCGGGAAACACTGACCGTGAGGCGGGTGCCGCCGGAAAACAGCTGGCGCCAGGATTCGTGTACGGCGCGCAGCCCGACGAGGCGGGTGCCGTCCGGGTGGATGCACACGACCTCGTCGTGTTCGGACCACACCTGCATCATCGCGTCCAGGTCGGAGCGCGCGAGCGCGTCGTAGAAGGCGGCCTCGGCCTCCAGGGCGGTGGTGAAGACGGGGCTGGTCATTTGGGCTGATCAGGGCTGACGTGAACGAAGGAACGGGTCCGGAAATGCGATGGGGGCATTGCTGCCCCCATTGTCGGTTCGTGCGTTCCGCCCGATCAGTGGTGACCCTTCGGGCGCTCGCCGGTGAACACGTACTTGGCGCTGCAATACGGGCAGACGGCTTCGCCTTCGGCCAGCACGTCGAGGAAGACGCGCGGGTGGCGGGCCCACAGGGGCGCGTCCGGGCGCGGGCAGTGCAGCGGCAGGTCGTGTGCGGTGACGGCGATCGTTTGGGTCTTGTCCTGGTTTTCGGCCATGGCGGAGGAATCCTCAGATGAAAGAGAGCCAGCGCTCGTATTCGGGGGCGCGACCGTTGACGATGTCGAAGAAGCGCGCCTGGATCTTCTCGGTGATCGGGCCGCGCTTGCCGGCGCCGATCGTGCGGTTGTCGAGTTCGCGGATCGGGGTGACTTCGGCTGCGGTACCGGTGAAGAAGGCTTCGTCGGCGATGTAGATGTCGTCGCGCGTCATGCGGCGCGATTCGAAGCGCAGGCCCAGTTCGCGCACGATGTTGATCACCGAGTCGCGCGTGATGCCGGTCAGCGCGGAGGCGATTTCGGGTTCATAGACCACGCCGTCCTTGATGACGAAGAGGTTTTCGCCCGCGCCTTCGGCAACGAAGCCCTGGGTGTCGAGCAGCAGCGCCTCGTCATAGCCGTCCTGCGTGACTTCGAGGTTCGCGAGGATGGAGTTGGCGTAGGTGCTGGCGAGCTTGGCGCGCGCCATGGTGACGTTGACGTGCTGGCGTGCGAAGGACGAGGTCTTCACGCGGATGCCCTTCTCGAGGCCTTCCTCGCCGAGGTAAGCGCCCCACGGCCAGGCGGCGATGGCGACGTGCACGCGCGCGCCGCGGGTCGAGATGCCCATCTTTTCCGAGCCGTAGAAGGCGATCGGGCGCAGGTAGCAGGATTCGAGCTTGTTCGCGCGCACCACTTCCAGCTGGGCTTCCATGAGTTGTTCCTTGGAGAAAGGAATGTCCATCATGTAGATCTTGCCGGAGTTGATCAGGCGCTGGGTGTGCTCGGGGAGGCGGAAAATCGCGGTGCCCTTGGCGGTCTTGTACGCGCGCACGCCCTCGAATACGGACAGGCCGTAGTGCAGGGAGTGGGTCAGGACGTGCGTCGTCGCCTCGCGCCACGGCACGAGTTTTCCGTCCTGCCAGATGAAACCGTCGCGGTCAGCCATGGACATGGTGGGATTCTCCAGCGGAATTGTATTCAGGGGGATCCGCCCCGGAGGGCGGAACGAATTCGCGATTTTAGCGCAATCCCGGCGGGTTTGCCGGGATGCAGGCCGGTCGCGGCTTACTGCGGATGCCAGCCGACGAAGACCATCATGGCGATGAAGCCGGCGACATAGGCGACGGGGATGTGCCAGCCCTTGCGCAGCCACAGGACGGCCGAACGGGCTTCCGGATACATGTTCGACAGCGCGACGCCGGCCGAGGAGCCGAACCACAGCATCGAGCCGCCGAAGCCGACGGCATAGGCGAGGAAGCCCCAGTCGTAGCCGCCCTGGCGGATCGCCAGCGCGGTGAGCGGGATGTTGTCGAATACCGCAGAGACGAAGCCCAGCGCGAGCGCGCTCATCCACGAGGCGGGCGGCAGCTCGTTCACCGGCATCATCGATGCGCAGCCCACCAGCGCGAGCAGGAAGATCGAGCCCTTGGCGGTTTCCGGCAAGATCTCCCAGTCGTGGCGGCGCAGCTTCGCGGTGATCAGGATCGCGACCCACACGGCGACGCCGATGAAGGGGAAGCTGCTGGCGATGCTGGGAGCGGCGATGTTCACCGTGACGTTGGTGCCGATCGCGAGGCCCAGCATCAGCCCGACGATGGCGATGCGGCCCCAGTCGATGCGGGTGTGCTCATGGGAGTGTTTGTTGATCGGCGACCAGGCGTGCTGCTGCTTCGCGGCGATGGTGCCGAAGATGCACAGCGCGACGGCGGCGCCGAGGGCGGCTTCGAGCACGGCGAGCGGCGAGATGCCGGCGATCCACATCATCGTCGTCGTGGTGTCGCCGACGACGGAGCCGGCGCCGCCGGCGTTGGACGCGGCGACGATGGCCGCGAGGTAGCCGATATGCACCTTGGCGCGGAAGAGTTGGTGCGCCATCGCGCCGCCGATGAGCGCCGCGGCGATGTTGTCGAGGATCGCCGAGATGAAGAAGATCATCACCAGCAGGGCGAACGGGCCTTTCCAGTCGTGCGGCAGGAACTTCGGCAGGATCACCGGCACGTGGCTCTTCTCGAAGTGCCGCGCGAGGATCGCGAAGCCCATCAGCAGGCAGAACAGGTTGGCGAACGTCACCCATTCGTGGCCGAGGTGGGCGAACCAGCCGGCGAAGCCGGCGCCGGTCGCGAAACCGGTGAACACGATCTTGTACAGGCTGATGACGGTGAAGCCGGTCAGCGCGACGTACAGGGTGTAGTGGTGGAACAGTGCCACGCCGAGCAGCGTGAACGCGAACAGGATGAAATCGAGGGGAATGCCAGCGAGTGAGGGTGTCATGATCGTTGTGAGTTGGTCTTGTTCGGACGAGCTGTCTCCTCCGCACGATCTTTTTCTTGGTTTGACGTGGAGAGCCCTGAATGATAATGCCTCTCCGCCTCTTGTGCGCGTCGCGCGGGACGCTTCCGCTTGCACTTTCGCGCGTCGCGGCCGGCGCGGCGCGTTAAGATCGCGCTTTTGCCTGCGATGGCTGCAATGGAAAGAGTGTGGAAGCCGAATGTCACCGTGGCATCGGTAATCGAGCGCGAGGGACGTTTCCTGGTGGTCGAGGAGGAAACGGCCGACGGACTGCGCTTCAATCAGCCGGCCGGCCACCTCGAGGCGGGCGAGTCGCTGGTGGAAGCGGCGGCGCGCGAGACGCTGGAGGAAACGGCGCACCGCTTCGTGCCCGAGTATGTGGTCGGGATCTATCAGTGGCCGGTGCCTCGGGGTGAAATCACCTACCTGCGTTTCACTTTCGGCGGCACGGTCGGTGCGGAGGAGACGGGGCGCGCGCTCGATGCCGGCATCCTGCGGGCGCTGTGGATGACGCGCGATGAACTGCTGGACTGCCGCGATCGGCACCGCAACCCGCTGGTGCTGCAGTGCGTCGATGACTGGGTCGCAGGACGCCGCTACGCGCTCGACCTGATCCGGCATTATCCTGGCTGAGTGCCCGATGCGTGTCGCGCTCTTCGCCTGCCTGTTTGCCTGGGGGCCGTTGGTGCAGGAGGCGGCCGCGGTCGAGGTCTGTTTCAACTACGGTTGCGCGAACCGGGTCGAGGTCGTGCTGGCCGAGGACAGGCTCGCCGATGTCGCGGACGTGCTGGCGCAGGCCACGGATGCAGACTCGGAACGCGCCGCGATTGCCAGGGCGGTAGGCATGATGCAGCGCCTCTCCGCCGGGCAGGCCCCGATCGCGGCTGACCGCGGCGGCAATTATCGCGATGATGGCGTCGAGGGTCGCATGGACTGCATCGACCACTCGACCACGACGACGCATTTTCTCGAGCTGATGGCCGCGCGCGGCTGGCTGCGCTTTCATCGCGTGCTGGCGGTCGAGCGGCGGGCGCCGTATGTGGTGCTGCAGCACTATTCCGCCATGATCGAGGAAACGGACGCCCCTGCGCCGCAGCCGATCGCTCCCATGGCGGTGCCCGACTACGTCGCCCCCATGCTGGCGATGTGCGACTGTGGTGAAGTGCTGGCCGACATCGCGCCGGCCGTCGTGGCGCATCCTGAGACGGGGCACAGTCCCGGCGCACGCTTTGCGGTCGACAGCTGGTTCGTGGATCATGGCGAGCCTGCGGTGGTGCTGCCGCTGGCGGAATGGCTGAATGGAGAAGGACCGAATGTCCAGTAAGAAGGACCCGAACGGGATGAAGGTGGTCGTCGGCATGTCCGGCGGCGTGGATTCCTCGGTGACCGCGCTGCTGCTGAAACAGCAGGGCTATCAGGTCACCGGCCTGTTCATGAAGAACTGGGAGGACGATGACGACGACGAGTACTGCTCGACGCGTCAGGATCTCGTCGACGTCGCGTCGGTGTGCGACGTGATCGGCATCGATCTCGAGGTCGTGAATTTCTCGGCCGAGTACAAGGACCGCGTGTTCGCCGATTTCCTGCGCGAATACGAGGCGGGGCGCACGCCGAACCCGGACATCCTGTGCAACTCGGAGATCAAGTTCCGTTGCTTCCTCGATCATGCGATGCAGCTCGGGGCGGACAAGATCGCGACCGGGCACTATGCGGGCGTGCGCGAATGGGCCAATGACGGGCGCACCGAATACCAGCTGCTGAAGGCCGAGGACGGCACCAAGGACCAGAGCTACTTCCTCTACCGCCTGACGCAGGCGCAACTCGCGAAAACGCTGTTCCCGCTGGGCAGCCTGTACAAGCGCGAGGTGCGCAGGATCGCGGCCGATGCGGGCCTGCACGTCGCCGAGAAGAAGGATTCGACGGGCATCTGCTTCATCGGCGAGCGGCCGTTCCGCGAGTTCCTGATGCGCTATCTGCCGACGAAGCCGGGCGAGATCCGTAACCTGGACGACGGGCGCGTGCTCGGCGAGCATCAGGGGTTGATGTACCACACCATCGGCCAGAGGAAGGGCCTGCACATCGGCGGCATCAAGGGCAAGCAGGACGAGGCGGGCGAGCACGACGCGTGGTATGTCGCCGCGAAGGACGTGAAGGCGAACGTGCTCTACGTCGTGCAGGGACACGAACATCCGGCGCTGCTGAAGAACAGCCTGACGGCGACGGAACTCAACTGGATTTCGGGGCGCGATCCGCACACCCATTGGGTGTATACGGCCAAGCCGCGCTACCGCACCCCGGACATGCCGTGCGAAATTGATGCGCTGAGCGACGCACTGAGTGACGTGCCGGGCGACCGCCGTGCCGAGATCGTGTTCGCCCAGCCGCAGTGGGCGTTGACACCGGGGCAGAGCGTGGTGGTGTACGAATCGCGGGTGTGCCTGGGCGGCGGTGTGATCGTCTGAGCCGGCGCCCGGCGGCAGTTTGCGGACGCCCGGGCGGCGCTGGTCGCCGTCCGGGCGTCGCCGTTTACGCGTTGCCCTTGTCGTCGAGGCCCTTCTTCAGGAGCTTGGCAACGAGGGGATTGACGCCGGATGCGGCATTGGCTGCGCCCGACGCCTTCGCGAAGCGGTCGGGGGTGTCGGTGTTCTTCATGCGGCTTCGGATCTTGAGGCCGTTGAGTTTCTCGAGGTCGGTCTTTTTCATGGCGTGTCGATCTTTGCCGTCGTGCGGGGCGTTGTGGAGGGCGGTTGTGCCGGGTGCGCTCAGGGGGCGACCGGCGAGGGGTGCAGGCGCAGACAGAGGCCGCGGCGCCAGTGTTCGCAGCGTTCGACGTATTCGCGCGTGCTCTTGGGCATGGGCACCCGGGCGCGGGTGATGTAGCTCACGAGGTCGCGCCCCTGCACGATCAGGTTCATGCCGTCGACGGCGAGCTGCAGGTCTTCCGGCGTGGTCGCGCCGGCCAGGCGCGGCGTGACGCTGGCAAGCCTTTCCGCCGCGACGGCGAAGTCGGACCACACATCGAAGATCGCCGGGTCGGTGCGCAACGTCTCGCATTTCACTTTGGCGGCGTCGGTGAAGCGCAGGGTCGGGTCCTCGATGCCTTCGAAGAAGCGCGAGCCGGCGAAGGTCTCGACCATCACCCCGCCGATGCGGTCGATGTCGCGCAGGGTCTGGGAGATCTTGATGTAGCGGCTGTCGTAGAAGGCTTCGATGGGGATCGAGAACGCGCGGAAGGGTTCGCCCCACAGTTCGTCGATGCCTTCCTCGCCGCTGCGGTGGCGCACGAGCTTGCCGAGGTTGAGTGCTTCCTGCAGGCAGAAACCGCATTCGCGCATCAGCGCGTTGTCGGTCTGGATCTCGATGCCGAGTTCCTGCATCTCCATCAGCTTGGTGAAGATGTCGGTGGCGCGGTTGAACAGCGCGCCGGCGAGCATCGCACCCTTCACGCGCTTGCGTTCGGGGTCCTGCTCGGCATTGTAGGACGCGCGCGCCTCGGCGAGGCGTTTGCCGGGAATGTTGATGCCGTGCTCGACATGGTTGAACAGGCGTCGCGTGAGCCCCTCGATCAGCTGTCGCTTCATGCGCAGCGAGTCGGCCGGCGGTTCGTAGGCCTTGATCCAGTAGCCGTCGTAGAACACGCGTTCCACGCCGTCGATGACGCGCTTGGTGCCGTTGGCGGTGACGGTAGTATTCATCTGTGGAAGGCCCGGACGAGTTGAGCGGAAGGAGCGGGCGGGCGAACGGCGCCCTTGTCGCAGGGCGAATCTTACGGCAAGCGCCGCGTCAGCGATGTCGATTCGCGGACATTTTTTGCGCTGCGCAAAGGGGCGCCGCGACGGCTGCAACCCGGCCACAATGCCCTCGGCGTCAGGCGAGGTCGGGCGGAACGACGGCGCGCAGCACGGTCTGGGTTTCGCCGTCGCGCACGCGGTTGCTGAACCACCACAGCGCGCCCTTCTTGATCGTCCAGTCGGCTTCCGCGCCTGCGAGCAGCAGGGCGGCCATGCGGCCGAGTGCGGGCTGATGGCCGACGACGAGGCAAGGGCCGGCGGAGTCCGGCCAGCCGGTGGCGGCGAGCAGGTCGGCGACGTTGCCTTCGGGGCCCAGGGAGGGGACGATCTCGAAGCGGTCGGTGAAGGCGGCGACGGTCTGGCGGGTGCGCGCGGTCGGGCTGACGAGCACGCGCAGGCGCTTGGGGCGGCGCTCTTCCAGCCAGGCGGCCATGCGCTGCGCCTGGCGCAGGCCGCGTTCGGTGAGTTCGCGTGTGTGGTCGGGACTGCCGTCGACCGCTTCGGCATGGCGCCACAGCAACAGGTCCATCGTGTCCTCCGTGTCCAAAGGTGCGACAGCCTATGGGGCGAGTGTTGCCACGCGATGACGGCTCAACCGCGCGCCGCGGCCCACGGGGCGTCTTCGCGCAGCAGGCGCGTGACGTCGCGCAGCGCGCGGCGGCCGAGGCGGGCGTAGCCGGGCCCGTGCCAGCCGCACACGAAGGCCGCCGCGGCGCGTAGCTGCGCGTCCTCGCCGGCGTAGTGCGCGAGGCGGATGCGCGCGACATCGACGTCGTGCACGAAGCCCAGGGCGTTCTGGGCGCGGACGATGGTCGCCACGTAGCGGCGGGCGGGCTTCGCCGGCAACAGCGGTGCGAAGAACTCGATCGCATAGCGCAGGCGCTTGAGGGCGATGCGCAGCGCGTGCAGGTGGGTGCGGCTGCGGTCGGCTGCCGCGGCATGGCGGCGCCGGACCTTCCTGCGCAGGCGCTCGAGTTCGCGCACCGCGAAGTCGGCGATGGCGAGGCCGGCATGGGCGCCGTCGTCCGGCAGGGCATGCAGTGCCGCGGTCAGCTCGATCATGAGGCGGCCTTGGGCTGCCGGGTCGAGCGCATGCACGGACTCGCCGCGCGCACGCTCGCGTTCGCCGCGGATGCGCTCGGCGAGGGCGATGACGGAGTCGGCCTCGCTGCCGCTGTGGTCGGCTTCGTCGGTCGCCACCGGCGCAAGGATCTCTTCGTACAGGACGTCCAGATCGCGCGCCTCGGCGAAGGTGCGTGCGTTTTCGCCGAGGCGTGCGCGCCAGTGCTCGACGAATTCGGGCGGCAGGATCGGGGCGAAGAGGCTCAACAGGGTGCGCAAGCGCCGCAAGGCGACGCGCAGCTGGTGGATGAATTCGGGCGCGCCGTTCTCGGTCGCGCCGACAGCGTTGGCCTGCCATTGGCGCAGGCAGGAATAGGCGAGGGCGCGGAAGGCCGCGAGCGGCGAATCGTTGCTGCGGATTGCGGACGGTTCGGCGCGTGCGGGTTCGTGCCGTGTGCCGAGGTGGAGCGCGTAGCCGCGTTCGGCCTTGCTGATGTCGCTGGGCATCAGCGGGTTGTCGGCGGCGAGGCGACAGGCGAGCACGAGCAGGTCGAGCGGCTCGCCGGCGACGAGTTCGAGCTCGAGTTCGCTGATCGGCGCGCGCTGACTGCCGGCGACGACTTCCCCCGTGTCGATCATCATCAGGATGCGCACCTTGTCGTCGGGCGCATACAGGCGCGTTTCGCGCCGGAAGCGGGTCGAGAAGACGGGTACGAGCGAGGATGCATGGCGGGTGAGGAGCTTGCGCACCTTGGAGGCATCGACCGCGGTGAAGTCGAAAGTGCCGGAAAAAGGCTGTTCCCACTCGGGCCGGCTCGTGAGGCCGGCCGTGGATTCGGCCGCGCACTTCACCGTCTGCAGTTCGACGCGCCCGTGCCTGCGGGTGCGCAGGGCGATCTTGCGGTCCTTGAGCCGCAGGTCCGGCGTGTCGAAGTAGGTGTTGTCGAGCGTTTTCGCGCTGCCCTGGCGGGCGGCACCGGCCACCAGCGGGTGGCGGCGCAGTGCCGCGATGGCCTTGGGGGGTAGCGCGAGTTTGAGTTCGATTTCCTGGCTCATAAGGCTCGATCACCCGTTGGAAGGAGCCTGATTCTAGTCGCGGACTACCTTCGCGTCATGCGCGGAATTTGAACTGAAATATTACAGCCGGCGTTTCCGCGCCCGTCTGGCATGCGCTGCGTCAGTCCTCGCCGAACACCAGCTGCCACAACCGGCGCACCGATTCGCGCGCGAACGCGACTTCCAGCGGCTGGACGCGGGAGGGCAGGTCGTTGAGGCGCTGGCGGTGCTGCAGGTGGCGGAACATGCGGTAGCTGTCGCCGCAGCGGCCCGCGAGGCCGGCCGGGATCAGGCCGAGGTCGCCGGCGATGCGCAGCAGGGCGATGTTGCCGAGGTTGCCGGTGAGTTCCGGGTACTGGTGGGCATGACCGAGCACGAGGTACTGGACGAGGAACTCGACGTCGATGAGTCCGCCGAGATCGTGCTTGAGATCGAAGAGTTCGCTCTTGCCCGAGTGCGCATCGCGCATCTTGTGGCGCATCTCCAGCACGTCGGCGTGCAGCTTGTCGAGGTCGCGCGGTTGGCGCAGGACCTCGCAGCGGATGCGCTCGAAGGCTTCGCCGAGCACCGGGTCGCCGGCGGCGAAGCGCGCGCGCGTGAGCGCCTGGTGCTCCCACACCCAAGCGGACTCGAGCTGGTACTTGCGGAAGGAGTCGAGCGAGCATACGAGCATGCCGGATTCGCCGTTGGGGCGCAGGCGCAGGTCGGTCTCGAACAGGATGCCCGCGGCCGTCTGGCTCGACAGCCAGGTGTTCAGGCGCTGGCCGAGGCGGGCGTACACCTCGGGCGCTTCGGGCGCGTCGTCGTCGTGCAGGTACACGAGGTCGAGGTCGCTCGCATAGCCGAGTTCCTTGCCGCCGAGCTTGCCGTAGGCGATCACGGCGAACTTCGGCTCGTCGCGGTGGCGGATCTTGATCTTGCGCCAGATCGTCGGGATGCTCAGTTCCAGCATCATGTCGGCGAGTGCCGAGAGGTGGTCGGCGAGCTTTTCGACCGTGAGCATGCCGGCGATGTCCTGCATCAGCAGCCGGAACACGAGCGCATGGTGCTGTTCGCGCATCAAGTCCATCTGCCGCTCCATGTCGGGTTCGGCGGCGTCCACGCCCTCGGCGATCTGCCGGCGCAGCGCGGCCCAGTCGGGGGCCGTCTGCAGCACGCGCGCGTCGAGCAGTTCGTCGAGCAGGATGGGGTGGCGGATGAGGAACTGCGCGGCCCAGCGCGAGGCGTTCATGAGGTCGGCGACGCGGCGCAGCGCCTGCGGGTATTGCTGCAGCAGCGCGAGGTAGGCGCCGCGGCGGCTGATCGATTCGAGGAGGTCGAGGCAGCGCCCGAGCGTCTCGTCGGCGCCCGAGGTGCTGGCGGCGGCTTCGACGACGCGCGGGATCAGCGCATCGAGGCGGCTGCGGATGTGGTTGGGCAGCTGCTGGTAGCGGTTGCCGGTGCGGATCGCCGCCAGGCGGCGCGCCGCGGCGGGCGGGTCGCGGTAGCCCAGCTTGGCGAGGGTGGCTTCGACCTGCCCGGAGTCGCCGGCCGAGGCCCACATGCTGTCGAGGGTGTGGCCTTCCTCCGCGGGGTCGCCGAAGACGTGCTCGAAGTGCCGACTCACCATCGCACGGTAGCGGTCGAGGACTTCGAGCAAGGCGGCGAAGTCGGGGAAGCCCATCGCGCGGGCGACGCGCGCCCGGTCCTCGTCGTTGCCGGGCAGGTCGTGCGTCTGCGCGTCGTCGAGGTACTGCAGGCGGTGCTCGAGGCGGCGCAGGAATTCGTAGGCCTCGCCGAGTTCGGCAACCGCCTCCGGGGCAAGGAAGCCGCGTTCGGCCAGGCGGGCGAGCACCTTGAGCGTCGGGCGGATCTGCAGCTGGGTCTCGCGCCCGCCGCGGATGATCTGGAAGACCTGGGCGATGAACTCGATCTCGCGGATGCCGCCGGGCCCCAGCTTGATGTTGTTGGCGCGGTCGCGACGCGCGACTTCGCGGCGGATCTGCGCGTGCAGGTCGCGCATCGCGTTGATCGCGCCGAAGTCGAGGTACTTGCGGAAGACGAAGGGGCGGGCGATCTTCTCCAGTTCCTCGAAGCGTTCGCCGGCGAGCACGCGCGCCTTGATCCACGCGTAGCGCTCCCATTCGCGCCCCTGGGTGATGAAGTAGTTCTCCAGCATATCGAAGGAACACACCAGCGGCCCCGAGTCGCCGTTCGGACGCAGGCGCATGTCGACGCGGAAGACCTGGCCGTGCTCGGTGATCTCGGCCAGCGCCTGGATCAGCTGCTTGCCGAGGCGTTCGAAGAACTCGAAGTTGCTGATGACCTTCGCCCCGCCGGTTTCACCGTCCTCGGGATAGATGAAGATCAGGTCGATGTCAGAAGAGACGTTGAGTTCGCGTCCGCCGAGCTTGCCCATGCCGACGACGAGCAGCTCCTGTTCCCAGCCGGTCTGCGACACCGGGGCGCCGTAGCGTTGCACCATGGCCTCGCGCAGCACGTCGTGGGCGGCGCGGATCGTGACTTCGGCGAGCACGGTCATCGTTTCGGTGACTTCGGCGAGGTCGGCCGTGCCGTTGAGGTCGCGCACGATGAGGTGGCACATGACCCAGGTGCGCAGGTCGCGCAGCGTCCCGCGCAGGCGGGCCTCGTCGAGCCCGGAGCCGGCCATGAAGGCCTGCATCGCCGCGGCGTCGAGCGGCCGGTCGAGCGAGGCAGCGAGCCGTTCGGCGAGCCAGGCGCGGCTGTCGAGCACGCGCTGCAGGTAGCGCGACAGCGTGGCGGCGTAACAAATTGCTTCGGAGGCCTGCTTCGGTGTTTCGGACATGGGAGGCGAGCTCAGGATCGTTGATAGAATGCGCGGTTCCCCGGACGCTTGAGCTGGTGCCGACGCTCAGGATGCAGACTGGATTGTATCGAACCCCGTCCGCATTCAGTCGCACCCCGGCGCCACTTCCGCCTTATTGCCGATGAACGCTCCCCACGCCCACCTTCCTGACGTCCGTTCCCTGGTGTCCACCGCGCGTCGCGGTCGGCTGTGGCGCGTGCTGTCGGTCGTGCTGCTGGTGGCGTGGTTCGTGGCCGGGGCGGGCTTCCTGTTCGTGCGCGAGGTGCTGGTGCCCCGCGTGGGCGAGTTCCGCGAGGAAGTGGCCGGTGCGATTTCGGCCGCGGCCGGGCTGCCCGTGTCGATCGAGGGCCTGTCCGCCGACCTGTCGGGCCTGCGCCCGCGCCTGCACCTCGCCGGATTCGAACTCAAGGACAGCGCCGGGCGTCCCGCGCTGCGCCTGGAAAGCATCGACGCGACCCTGTCCTGGTCGTCGCTGCTGCGCGCCGAGCCGCACTTCCATCGCATCGAGCTGAAGAGTCCCGTGCTCGCCATGCGGCGTGAGGTCGATGGCGCGATCTACATCGCCGGCGTGCGCATCGACCCGGAGGAGACCTCCGGCGGGACGCTGGCCGACTGGCTGTTCGCGCAACGCGAGATCGTCGTGCGCAATGCGAGCCTGGGCTGGACCGACGCGCTGCGCGGCGCCCCCGAGCTGAACCTCGCGGGGGTGCAGTTCCGCCTGCTGCGCAGCGGCCCGCGCTACCAGTTCGCGCTGCAGGCGCACGCGCCGGCCGAACTCGCGCCGATGGTGGAGGTGCGCGGTGACCTGGCGAGCCGGACGCCGGCCGATCCCTCGTCCTGGCTGGGGCAGGTGTATCTTGCGGCGGACGAGGCGAGTCTGGGCGGCTGGCGTACCTGGATCGACTATCCGATCGCGCTCGCGGGCGAGGGCGGGGTGCGCGCCTGGGTCGGTCTCGGGGACGGGGCCGTCAATGCGCTGGCGGTCGATCTCGCGCTCGACGATGTGAACACGCGCCTGGGCGACGACCTGCCGGTGCTCGAACTTGCGGGCGTGCGCGGCCGCCTTTCCGGGCGGCGCACTCAGGATGGCATGGAGTTCTCCGCGCGCGGGCTGGAGCTCGCGACCGTCGATGGCCTCGCGATCGCCCCGACGGATCTGGATCTGGTACTGCATGGCAGCGGCGACGGCACGCCGGACGGGGGAAAGTTCACCAGCGGGCGCCTCGATTTCCGGGTGCTCAGTAATCTGGCGGCGCACCTGCCTTTCGATCCGGCCGCGCGCGAGCGCATCGGCGCGTTCGCGCCCCAGGGCACGCTCGACGACCTGCGTCTCGAGTGGCGCGGGCCGCCCGAGCGGCTGGAGACGTGGAAGATCCGCGCGCGCTTCGAAGGCATCGGGCTCAATCCGCAGGGGGTTCTTCCGGGCCTCGCGGGCATGTCGGGCGAGATCGAGGGCGACGAACGCGGCGGACGCTTCCGCATCGCCGGCCGGAATGCCGCGCTGGATTTGCCGGCGGTCTTCCCCGAATCGCACATCGGTTTTTCGAGCCTGCGTGCCGACGGGCGCTGGACGCAGTCCGCCGGCCGCCTCGAGATCGCGCTCGACAGCGCGAATTTCGAGAATCCCGATGCGACCGGCACGGCTTCCGGGCGCTATTGGCCCGCCGCCGAGGGGGCCGGCGAGATCGACCTGACCGCCCGCCTGACGCGCGCGGAGAGCGGTGCGGTGTGGCGTTACCTGCCGCACGTCGTGAATGACGAAACGCGGACCTGGCTGCGGCACGGCATCGTCGGCGGGCGGGTGCCGGATGCTCGCCTGCGCCTGAAGGGCAAGCTCGACGATTTCCCCTTCCGCGACCGCAAGTCGGGCGAGTTCCTCGTGACCACGCGCGTGTTCGGCGCGCGGCTGGACTACGCGGAAGGGTGGCCGTCGATCACCAATATCGACGGTGAGGTGCGTTTCGACGGGCCGGGCATGCGCATCACTGCCGATCGCGCGCGCATCTTCGGCGTCGCGCTCGCGAACGTCGTCGCCGACGTGCCCGACCTGGACGCGCCGGGCGGCGAGATCATGAGCATCCATGGCCGTGCGGCGGGGGCGACGGCGGATTTCCTGCGCTTCGTCTCCGAGAGCCCGGTATCGCGGCGCATCGACGGGTTCACCGACGCGATGCGCGCCGAGGGCACGGGCGCGCTCGACCTGAAGCTGGTGCTGCCGCTGCGCGCCATCGATACCAGCACGGTGAAGGGCGAATACCGGTTCGCGGCCAATCGCCTCACCGTGGTCGACGGCCTGCCGCCGTTGACCGAGGCGGCAGGGGTGGTGCGCTTCACCGAGAACGATCTGGAGATTCCCGAGGCGCGCGCGCGCCTGTACGGCGAACCGATGCAACTTGCGGCGCACACCGCGAAGGACGGGGGCGTGGTCTTCGACGCCCGTGGAGCGCTCAAGGTGCAGGCCGTGCGCGAGGCGCACGATTGGCCCGGCCTCGATCACCTCTCCGGCGGCGCCGAGTGGCAGGCCAACATCGACGTGCGCTCGCAGGGCACGCGCGTGGCGGTCGATTCCGCCTTGGCTGGCGTCGCGTCCAGTCTGCCCGAGCCGCTGAACAAGAGCGCCACCGCCGCGTGGCCGCTGCACGTGACGCTGGATTTTCCCGCGAACGGCAAGTCGGAAAGCCTGAGCGTCGCGCTGGAGGGGCGCGGCGAACTGCTGCTGGAGCGCCGCCGCGAAGGCGATACCTGGGGCGCGGTGCGCGGCGGGGTCGGCGTGCATGCCGGGATTCCTGCTGCGGAGTCGGGCTTCGCGATCGCGGCGAAGCTCGACGAACTCGACATCGATGCATGGCGCAAGGTGCTCGATGCGGCCACTGCGGGCGAGCGCAAGGACGCGCAGGCGGGGCGCTCGATCGCCGTCGCCGGGGTGGACCTGCGGGCGAAGCGCCTGACCGGCTTCGGCCAGGAGCTGGGCGACGCGCACGTCAGCGCCCGTGCCGACGACGGCGGCTGGAAGGGGCGTATCGAAAGCCGCGAGGCCGAGGGGGATTTCGACTGGCGCGAAGGCGGCGACGGCACCCTGCGTGCACGTCTGAAGCGCCTCGTTTTGGCCGGGAACCATGATGCCGCCACGGAGGCGCCCGACGCGGCCGAGAGTGCTGCGGACCCGGAAGAGCCGCCACGCCGCCTGCCTGCGCTCGACGTCGTCGTCGATCGCTTCTCGCTGCGCGGCATCGATTTCGGCCGGCTAGAGCTGCAGGCGCGCAACCGCGGCGGGATGTGGCACCTCGATTCCGTGTCCCTCGCGAATCCGGACGGCAAGCTGGGCGGTTCCGGCCTGTGGCGCCCCGGCACGCGGCCGCAGACGGACCTCGATTTCCGCCTCGAGGCGCGCGACATCGGTCAGCTCGCGAGCCGGCTCGGCTACGGCGAGGTCGTGCGCGGCGGCAAGGCGGTGCTGGCGGGCAAGATCGCCTGGCGCGGCGCCCCGACGCGCATCCACTATCCCTCGCTGACCGGAACGATGATGGTCGAGGCCGAGGACGGGCAGTTCCGCAAGCTCAATCCGGGGATGGGGCGCCTGCTCGGCGTGCTCAGCCTGCAGTCCCTGCCGCGGCGCCTCACGCTCGACTTCCGCGACGTGTTCAGCGAAGGATTCGCCTTCGACAGCATTTCCGGTAGCATCAAGGCGGCTTCGGGGCAGTTGCGCACCGACGATCTGCAGATTCGCGGCCCCTCGGCACGGGTGCGGATGAGCGGCTCGGTCGACCTCGAGGACGAGACGCAGGACCTGCGCGTGACGGTGCAGCCGACGCTGGCCGAATCGGTCGCGCTGGGCGCCGCAGCCGGACTCATCAACCCGGTCGCGGGCGTGGTCGCCTACGTCGCGCAGAAGGCGTTGAGCGATCCGATCGAGAGGATGTTCGCGTTCAGTTATTCGATCACCGGCAACTGGGCCGACCCGAAAGTCGAGAAACTCTCCGCCGCGAACCCCGGCACGGCGGAGTCATCGAAGCAGGAGTGAGCAGCTTGAACCGTTCCGCCCCGCCGGCAGCCCCCGTGCCTCCCGTGCGTATTGCCGCGATCCAGACCGTCTCCGGCCCCGATGTCGGCGACAACCTGCGCGTCGCCGGCGAACTGATCGCCGAGGCCGCGGCCGCGGGGGCGAAGCTCGTCGCCTTGCCCGAGTATTTCCCGCTCATCACTGCCGACGAGACCGTCAAGGTGGCGATCCGCGAAACCGACGGCAGCGGCCCGATCCAGGACTTCATGCGCGAGACCGCGGCGCGCCACGGCGTGTGGCTCGTCGGCGGCACGATCCCGCTGGTGGCGGACGCCGACGCCAAGGTACGCAATTCCACGCTGGTGTTCGACGACCGCGGCGAGCGCGTCGCGCGCTACGACAAGATCCACCTGTTCGGCTTCCAGAAGGGTGCCGAGCGTTACGACGAGGCCGCAACGATCGAGGCGGGCCGCGAGGTCGTGACCTTCGACGCCCCCTGCGGCCGTGTCGGACTGTCGGTGTGCTACGACCTGCGCTTCCCCGAACTCTTCCGTGCGATGGGTGCGGTCGACCTCATCATCCTGCCCGCGGCCTTCACCTACACGACCGGCCGCGACCACTGGGAGGTGCTGCTGCGCGCCCGCGCGATCGAGAACCAGTGCTACGTGATGGCGCCGGCCCAGGGCGGGCGCCATCCGAGCGGCCGCGTCACCTGGGGCCACACGCTGATCGCCGACCCGTGGGGCGAAGTCCTCGCATGCCGCGAGGAAGGGCCGGGTGTCGTGTGGGCGGATCTCGACCCCGCGCGCATCGCGGCCGTGCGCGAGAGCCTGCCGGCGCTGCGCCACCGCTGCCTCGGCACGGCGAACGCCTGACGACGGCACCGACCTTTTGACCTTATTCGTGTTGTCCGTGTCGAACGGACCGGACCTCCCCAACCTGGACCAACAATGAGCCGAGCACAGAACCCCCTCAAGGTCGCCGACCGTTACCTCCTCAACCCCTACGATCTGGGCGAGGCGGAACTCGAGAAGGTGTTCCGCAAGCTGATGCGCCATCGCCTCGACTACGCCGACCTGTATTTCCAGTACCACCGTTCGGAGGGCTGGAGCCTCGAGGAAGGCATCGTCAAGTCGGGCAGCTTCAACATCGAGCAAGGCGTCGGCGTGCGCGCGATCAGCGGCGAGAAGACCGCCTTCGCCTACTCCGACGACATCTCGCTGCCCGCCCTCACCGCGGCCGCCGAAGCGACGCGCGCGATCGCCGAGGCCGGCGGCCGGCGCAGCGTCGCGATCGCCCCGCATGCCGGCAAGTCGCGCCTGTACCGCGGCGAGGACCCGCTCGCCTCGCTCGACGACACCGCCAAGGTGAAGCTCCTCGAGCGCCTCGAAGGCTTCGCGCGCGGCGAGGATCCGCGCGTCGCGCAGGTCATGGCGCACATCGCCGGCTCGTGGGAAGTCGTGCTCGTCGCGCGCAGCGACGGCCATATGGCAGCCGACGTGCGGCCGCTCGTGCGCGTGTCGGTCACCGTGATCATGGAAGACAAGGGCCACCGCGAGCAGGGCAGCGCCGGCGGTGGCGGGCGCTTCGACTACAGCTACTTCGACGACGATCGCCTGCAGGAATACGCGCGCGCGGCGGTGCATCAGGCGCGCACCAACCTCGCCGCCGGTCCTGCGCCGGCCGGCACAATGAGCGTCGTGCTGGGACCGGGCTGGCCCGGCATCCTGCTGCACGAGGCGATCGGCCACGGCCTCGAGGGTGACTTCAACCGCAAGGGCAGCTCGGCCTTCTCCGGACGCATGGGCCAGCAGGTCGCGGCGAAGGGCGTCACGGTCGTCGACGACGGCACGCTGCCGGACCGTCGCGGGTCGCTGACCATCGACGACGAGGGCAATCCGACCGAACGCACGGTGCTCATTGAGGACGGCATCCTCACCGGCTACATGCAGGACACGATGAACGCCCGCCTCATGGGCGTGAAGCCCACCGGCAACGGCCGGCGCGAATCCTTCGCCCACCTGCCGCTGCCGCGCATGACCAACACCTACATGCTGAACGGCGACAAGGCGCCCGAGGAGATCATCAAGTCGGTGAAGAAGGGTCTGTACGCGGTGAACTTCGGCGGCGGCCAGGTCGACATCACCTCCGGCAAGTTCGTGTTCTCGACCGCCGAGGCCTACCTGATCGAGAACGGCAAGGTCACCCGCCCGGTGAAGGGTGCGACGCTGATCGGCAACGGCCCGGATGCGCTCACGCGCGTGTCGATGATCGGCAACGACATGGCGCTCGATCCCGGTGTCGGCACCTGCGGCAAGGACGGCCAGAGCGTCCCGGTCGGCGTCGGCCAACCCACGCTGCGCCTCGACGGGCTGACCGTCGGCGGCACCGCCTGACCGGGCGGGGGGAACCCGGCACCGGCGGCGCGCCGACGGTTCAGCGTTCTGTCAGTTCCAGCGCGTTCTCGACCAGACGCACGCCGCGCACGTTCAGCACGGTACGCTGCGCGCGGGTGCGCTGCTCCTCGTTGACCACGACGCCGGCCAGCGTCACGCGCCCCGCGTGCGCCGACACCGCGATGTGCGCGGTGTTCAGCTCGGGGTCTGCGCCGATCGCCGTCTTGATCTCGCGCTGGAGGTTGTGATCGTGTTCGTCGCGCGCCACGGCAGCCGTAGCCTGCGCCACCGCCACGAGGCTGTCCGCCCGTGCCGGCGCGCCGATACAAAATGCGATTGCGGTGGTGGTGAGTAAGGAAACGATGTTCTTGCGGGTGATCACGTCGGGGCTCCTTCTGCGAAGAGTCATGTAGCTGCATGCGCGGTTGGGGACGCGCTTCGCTCTTCTTACAGCAGGTGGCGTGCCAGTTCCCGTCAAGGCCTTTGCGGACGCGGGGCTGGAGGGGTTTCCGGCGTATTTCCGCGTCCGCGCGGGGTCCGGAATGCCGATCGCCGCCGAAAAGTGTCGTTATTCCCCGACAGTAATCCGCGGTCTGGCACAAGTCTCTGATTCAGTTGAATTCCTGCTGTCGCTCGCGGGCGACATCGGCGCTGTCGCCGCGGAACAGGCTGGGTGTCAGCGAGTGCCGCTGCAGCAGGCGGTAGAACTCGGTGCGGTTGCGGTCCGCGAGGCGGGCCGCGTCGGACACGTTGCCATCGGTGAGCTTCAGCAGCTGGATCAGGTAGTTGCGCTCGAAGCGCATTTTCGCCTCGGCGTAGCTCAACGCCTCCAGGCTCGGCCCGCGCAGCGCGCGCTCGACCAGTGCAAGCGGGATCAACGGCGTCGTCGCAAGTGCGCTGGCCTGTTCCACGACGTTCTGCAGCTGGCGGATGTTGCCCGGCCAGGCCGCGGTGGTCAGCGCCTCGAGCGCCTCCGGCGCGAAGCCGCGCAGCCGCTTCTGGTACTTGCGTGCGAGCCCCCGCAGGAAGTGGTTCGCCAGCAGCGGGATGTCCTCGCGCCGTTCGTCCAGCGTCGGCAGGTTCAGGCCGACGACGTTCAGGCGATAGAACAGGTCCTCGCGGAAGGTTCCGGCGACCAGCGCCGCTTCGAGGTCGCGATGGGTCGCAGACAGGATGCGCACATCGATCTCCTGCGCGCGGCTCGCGCCGACCGGACGCACTGCGCGCTCCTGCAGTACCCGCAGCAACTTCACCTGCAGCGCGAGCGGCATGTCGCCGATCTCGTCGAGGAACACCGTGCCGCCATCCGCGGCCTGGAACAGGCCCGTGTGCGAGCTCGCTGCGCCGGTGAAGGCCCCCTTCACATGGCCGAAGAGTTCCGATTCGAGCAGTGTTTCGGGAATCGCGCCGCAGTTGATCGCGATGAAGGGACGGGCCGCGCGCGGGCTGGCATCGTGGATCGCGCGCGCCAGCAGCTCCTTGCCGGTGCCGCTGTCGCCGCGTATCAGCACGCTCGCATCCGAAGCGGCAACAAGCTGGGCCTCGTCCAGCACCGTCGCCATGCGGCTGCTGTGGCTGATGATCGCGTCGCGCCAGCCGGTGGCCGCCGTGCCCTCCTCGCAGACGTGGGGCGTACCCCCGATCTGCAGCGCCTGCGCGATCTTGCCGAGCAGGGCCTTGCTGTCGAACGGCTTGGTCAGATATCCGAACACGCCGCGCGAGGTGGCCTCCACCGCGTCCGGGATCGTGCCATGTGCAGTCAACAGGATCACCGGCAGCGCCGGCCAGGTCTGGCGGATCTCCTCGAACAGCACCAGCCCGTCGCGATCGGGCAGGCGTACGTCGCTCAACACCAGACCGAAGCGTTCGACGGCCAGGCAGGCCAGCGCGACCTCGGCGCTTTCGGCCGTACTGACGCGATAACCGCTCGCGCGCAGGCGCATCGACAGCAGCCGCAACAGATCGGCATCGTCGTCGACGAGCAGCAGGTGGGCGCCGTCCTGCGCCGTCTTCGTCTCGCCTGTGGTGGAAGGGCTCGTCCTCATTTTTCGCTTCTCCTTTCCCGCGATGACGGCAGCGGCGGCGTCGGCGTGGACGGGCGCGCCGGCAGCGTGCGTTCGATTTCGGTCAATGCGTCGAGCTTCTCCTGAAGCTGGTCGCTCTGTTTCTGGGCATCCTTGAGCTGCTGTCCCGTTCGTTCGAGCTGCTGCGTAAGGCGTTCCGCGGTGTTTTCCAGTCGCACGCGTTCCTGCAACTGCTCGGCCAGCAGGCGGGCGAGCGCTTGCAGCGCCACGGCGTCCGGTTTTTCGGAAGCGTTGATCGCCTCCAGCAAGGACTGCGCGCGCTGCAGGTTGTTGTTCCCCTGCGGATGACTCAGCAGCATGGCCTGCTTCATCTGCGCCAGCGGGACATTGCCGGCGCCGGACAGCGCCGAGCGTTCGCGCGCGAGTTCGGCAGCGTTCATGCCGCGAATCGTTTCGTGGTAGGCGAGGGCGTTGCGCACCGGCGCATTGCCGTTGCCGAGCAGGGGCGGCATCTGCGGCAGCTCCGCCGTTGCGCTGCGCACGGTCGCGCAGCCGGCCAGGGCCGCTGCAAGCGCCAGCGCAATGCCTGCGACGGCCCAGCGTTCGCAGCGCGACGCGGCGATGCAGACGGGCGGCCGGTCGTGGGTGAAGTCAGCTCTCATTCGGAAGTTCGATCCTGAAATAGGCACCTCTTGCCGACGGCTGCAGCCCGACGCGTCCGCCGTGGGCGACGACGAACTCGCGCACGATCGACAGGCCGAGTCCGCTGCCGTGGCGTGGCTCCTCCGGTTGCCGGGAGCCCTGGAAGAAGGGGTCGAAGATGCGTTCGGCCTCCTCCGCTGCGGCGCCCGGCCCCTGGTCGAGGCAGTCGATGCGCACCCAGCCCGGGTGCGTGCTCAGCGTCACGCGGATCTCGCCGTCGCGCGGGCTGAAGGACACCGCGTTCGCGAGCAGGTTCGCCAGCACGATGCGCAGTTTGTCGGGGTCCGCACTGAACGGTGGCGGATCGCCGTGCAGCACGACCTTCAGGTTGCGGGTCTGGATCGGCAGCTGCTGCTCGGCGATCACCGATTCGGCCAGCGCGCGCAGCAGCACCGGGCGCCGGCGCAGATTGCGCGCGTAGAACACCGCGGCGTTATAACCCAGCAGATCCTCGATGCGCTCCTGCAGCGCATGCGTGTTGTGTTGCAGGATCGCAACCACCTCGCGCTGTTCGCTGCTCAACTCTCCGACCACGCCGTCTTCCAGCAGCGCAATCCCTTCGCGCACCGACGCGAGCGGCGTCTTCAGTTCATGCGATACATGACGCAGCACGCGGCTGCGGTTCGCCTCGAAATCCGCCAGCCGCAGGCGCAACCAGTCCAGACGGCGGCCCACGCGGCGCAGGTCGGCGGGGCCGGGAATCGCCACCTGCTCGTCGAAGCGGCTCTCGCCCAGCGCCTCGATCGCGGCCTCGAGGCGGTTGATCGGGCGCAGCAGCCACCAGCCCGTGAGCGCCGCGAAGGTGCAGGCGGCGATGATCGCCGCGAGCACATGCCAGGCCAGCCGCCCGCGGTTCGCGTCGAGCTGTTCGAGCAAGGCCTGGCTCTGCTGGCCGAGTTGCGCCTGCACCTCGCCGGCGAGCTGTTCGTTCAGCGGCGGCATCCGGCTCAGCGCGACGGTGGCCGATTCCGCCGGACCTCCCTCCGCAAGGGTGGTTCCGGCCGCGTCGGCTGCGGCGCGCCATTCTTCGACCAGCGCACTCACGCTCGGCGCGCGCAGCGCGGCGATTGTCTGCAGCGCCACCAGCGACTCGTCCCGCGCCTGCTCGAAGCGCTCGCGCAGCAGCGGATCCTTCAGCACGAGGAACTGGCGCGCGCTGCGCTCCATGTCGACGCTGCGCTCGCCCAGCTGCTGCACTGCGCTGGAATACTTCAGCGCGTCGCCGACACTCTCGCGGTGTCGCGTCGCGAATTCCTCCAGCGTGATCAGTCCTCCCAGCGCGGTGGCGCCCAGGATCGCCGCAACGAGCAGGAAGCTGGCAAGCAGCGAATGACTGAAGGAAAGGCGCGACATGGCTGGAGGATCTTCGTAAACCAGCGCGAGAGTGTAGGTGGCGAGCGGACGCCAGCGTCGTAAGCAAGTGCAAGGCGGTGTTTCTGAACGTTTTCCGTGTCGCCTCCGGGCGACACATCAAACATCAATCAAAACAGCAAGATGAGCTTTTTGCGTGTCTCGGCTGTCGCCATCAGGCGACAGAATTTGCCCCTGTTTCCCCGGGTTTCCCTTTTCCAGAAAATAAATTCCTAAAATTCATGGTCTTAGATTCATGGCATGGCACGTGCTTTGGCGGGCCACGGGGGCGATGATCGTCGGCCCGGAAACGTTTATGGATTCAAGGAGAGACCATGTTCAACAAACCCGCCCTGTTCCCCAAGGTTCCAGATACCCCGGCTTCGCGCAACAACGGCACAATGCGGTCTCCGTCGGGCAGTCTGACCGCGGGGGCGGCGTCCTCTGGTGCAAGCCTGTCGCGCAGCTCGACCGAACTGCCCGCATCGTCCAGCGACTCCTCTCCGGCCGCCGACGACAAGGCGCTTGCGTCCGCGAGCCTCGCGGCCGCGGCGATCGACGACTCCCCCCAGGACTCCGGTAGCAGCCTGATCGTCGGGCCGGACGTCAAGCTGAAGGGCGCCGAGATCCTCGACTGCGACACCCTGGTCGTCGAAGGTCGTGTCGAGGCGACGATGGACAGCCGCGTGATCCGCATTGCCGAGAACGGCTCGTTCGCCGGCACCGTCGGCATCGACGTCGCGGAAGTGCGCGGCCGTTTCGAAGGCGAGCTGACCGCCCGCAGCCAGCTGATCATCCACTCGACCGGCCGGGTCAGCGGCAAGATCCGCTACGGCAAGATCCTGATCGAGGAAGGCGGCGAGATTTCCGGCGACGTCCAGTCGCTGGCCAATGCCAAGGACGCCAAGGATACCGGGCGCGAAACCGTGCGCGCAGTCGGGCGCGACGAGCCGAACGTGAAGGTCGCCGTCGGCGCCTGAGCGGCTTTTCTGCAGTCCGTGAACCGGCAGCCGACCTCCAACGAGGCCGGTTGCCGGTCGTTCTTCAACTGTCGCCGTCTTCGTCGTCGAAGCCGACCGTGAAGCGCGACAGCATCGACTTCAATGCCGCCTCGTTTTCCGGGCGGTCCAGTTCGAACAGGCGGAACCCCGTGCTGCAGAACTCCGGGTTGGTGTCATAGCCCGACCACATTGCCTTGGCCGGCAATACGACGCTGCGGCCTTTGCCGTGATCGTCGGGCAGGTCGATGCGCAGGCGGTACAGTTGGCCCGTCAGCAGTTTGGCGGGGCCGTATACGAGCAGGCCGCTCTTGCTGATGTCGCCGATGCGCCCGATGAATTTGCCCGTTTCCGCGTCGTACACGCGAAACGAAATCGAGATCGATCGGCGGCGAAACAGTCGGTGTTCCATGTCGATTCCCGAGTCTGAAGATTGGGCGGCTCAGTTCGTCTGGCCGCGTGCCTCTGTCACGGCGAGCGTCAGCGGCTGATAGCTCCAGTGACGCTCCCACGCCGCGCGCACCATGTTCGGATATTCGGGGCGGCCGAGGCTCCCGTTGTAGCGCCCCAGCGCCCGGAACAGGTCGCCCTTCTCGACGTCGAGGTAGTGGCGCAGGATCGTGCAGCCGTAGCGCAGGTTCGTGCGCAGATGGAAGAGGTTGTCGTCCGCCCCGCCTATCGTCCTGACCCAGAACGGCATCACCTGCATGTAGCCGCGCGCGCCGGCGCTCGATACCGCGTACTTGCGGAAACCGCTCTCGACCTGGATCAGGCCGAGGACAAGCTGCGGATCGAGTCCTGCGCGGGTCGCCTCGTAATGCACCGAGGTCAGCAGATCCTCCCGATAGGCGCGATCCGGGATGCGCTTCTCCAGGCGGCGCGACATCTCGCCCAGCCAGCGCGCACGCTCGCCCGCGTCGGCGATCAGCAGCTCCGGCGCCCCGGCATCGCTCACCGCCGCATGCAGCGCGGCCCGCACGCTCGCCGCCATCGGCTCGTAGATCTGGTTGCCGGCCGATGCCCCGCCGCTGACGGCAAGGGCGGCCATCAGCGCGGCGCGCAGCAGTGTTCGGAGCGTGCGTGTCATGCGTCCGTTATAGCCGAAAGTCATTGGCCCCGCAGCTTCGCGGCAACGAAACCGGCAAGATCGCCGATCGCCACCTTGGTCGCCTCCGCCTCGCGCCGGCCCTGGTATTCGGCCATGCCTTCCTTCAGCCCGCGCTCGCCGATCACCACGCGATGCGGCACGCCGATCAGCTCCCAGTCGGCGAACATCACGCCCGGGCGCTCGTCGCGGTCGTCGAGGATCGCATCCACGCCTGCGGCGAGCAGTCCTTCATAGAGCTTCAGCGCCTCGCTGCGCACCGCGTCCGACTTGCCCCAGCCCACCGGGCACACGACGATGCGGAAGGGCGCGAGCGCGTCCGGCCAGATGATGCCGCGCGCGTCGTTGTTCTGCTCGATCGCCGCGCCCAGGATGCGCGTCACGCCGATGCCGTAGCAGCCCATCTCGAAGTGCTTGGGCTTGCCGTCCTCGTCGAGGAAGGTCGCGTTCATCGCCTTCGAGTACTTCGTGCCGAGGTAGAACACATGGCCCACCTCGATGCCGCGCTGGATCGCGAGGCGCCCCTTGCCGTCCGGGCTCGGGTCGCCCTCGACCACGTTGCGCAAGTCGGCGACGACGTCCGGCTCGGGCAGGTCGCGGCCCCAGTTGGCGCCCGTGTAGTGGTAGTCCTCGTCGTTGGCGCCGCAGATGAAGTCCGACATGTTCGCCACCGTGCGGTCGGCGATCACCTTAACCGCCTTCTTCATGCCGATCGGCCCGAGGTAGCCGGGCTTGCAGCCGAAGTGCTCGTGGATCTCGGCCTCGGTCGCGAAGCGGAAGCCTGCCTTGAGGCCCTCGACCTTGCTCGCCTTGACTTCGTTCAGCCCGTGGTCGCCGCGTACCAGCAGCAGCCACACCGTCACACCTGCAGGTTGCCCCTTGTCATCGACGTCGTCGGTCGCAAGCACCAGCGACTTCACCGTCGTCGCCAGCGACAGGCCGAGCAGCTTCGCGACGTCGGCGCAAGTCGCCGCGCCCGGGGTCGGCGTCTTCTCGAGTCCGTGGGTCGGCGCCGCGCGCGACGCCAGCAGCGGCAGCGCCTCGGCCAGCTCGATGTTCGCGGCGTAGTCCGAATCCGGGCAATAGACGATCGCGTCCTCGCCGGTGTCCGCGATCACCTGGAACTCGTGCGAGCGGTCGCCGCCGATCGCGCCGGTGTCGGCCGCTACGGCACGGTAGGTCAGGCCCAGGCGGTCGAAGATGCGGCAGTACGCCGCGAACATCGCGTCGTAGCTGCGGCCCGCGGCGTCCATGTTGCGGTCGAAGGAGTAGGCGTCCTTCATCGTGAATTCGCGCCCGCGCATCACGCCGAATCGCGGACGTCGCTCGTCGCGGAACTTGGTCTGGATCTGGTAGAAATTCTTCGGCAGCTGGCGGTAGCTCTTCAGCTCCTGGCGCGCGATGTCGGTCACCACCTCCTCGGAGGTCGGCTGCAGCGCGAAGTCGCGCTCGTGACGATCCTTGAAGCGCAGCATCTCCTCGCCCATCTTCTCCCAGCGGCCGGTCTCGGCCCACAGCTCGGAGGGTTGCACCATCGGCATCATCAGTTCGAGGGCGCCGGCGCGGTTCATCTCCTCGCGCACGATCTCCTCGACCTTGCGGATCACGCGCAGGCCGATCGGCAGGTAGCTGTAGATGCCGGCGGCAACCTTGCGGATGAAGCCCGCACGCAGCATCAGCTTCTGGCTGACGACCTCGGCATCGGCGGGGGCTTCCTTGAGGGTGGAGATGAAATACTGGCTGGCACGCATTCTTGAGTCCGCGGTAGTCGGTTGGGCAAACCATGGATTTTAGCCGGTCGCGTGCGCGTCGGGTACGCGCCGTGCTGCACATTCGGGGCTGGCGCAATTTCCGGCCCCCGCGCGGCAAAAAGCACTGCGGAAACGGGAACATGCCACGGGTCGCGCCTTTCCAAGGCAGGGTAAGTGTGAAAAAATTGCTACAACTCTCATGAATTGAAGGTTTGATCATGCTCGACCGTGAAGGCTATCGCCCGAACGTCGGCATCGTTCTGGTCAACGCGCGCAACGAGGTGTTCTGGGGCAAACGGATTCGCGAACATTCCTGGCAGTTCCCGCAGGGGGGCATCAAGCACGGGGAATCTCCCGAGCAGGCGATGTTCCGGGAACTCTTCGAAGAAGTGGGTCTGCGCCCCGAGCATGTGAAGATTCTTGGCCGCACGCGCGGCTGGTTGAGGTATGACGTTCCGAAACACTGGATAAAGAGGGAATGGCGCAACACCTACCGCGGGCAGAAACAGATCTGGTTTCTCCTGCGGCTGGTAGGCCGTGATTCCGACGTCTGCCTGCGAGCCAGCAATCATCCGGAGTTCGATGCCTGGCGCTGGAGCGAGTATTGGGTGCCGCTGGAAGCTGTCATAGAGTTCAAGCGGCAGGTGTACCAGCAGGCACTGCTGGAGCTGGCGAAAAACCTGTTCCGGGTCCGTCCCGGAGAGCTGCCTGAAGCCTACCGGGCCGCCGCGGAAGCGCGCGAGCCCTGAGCGCGGCATCGACGCCGCCGCGGCGCTGCCGGATCTTCCGGGCGTGTCGCGGCGGCGTTTTTTTCTTCATGCCCGCCCGCCTGCTGCTGAACCGTTGAACGGGTGGCCGGTCGAACTGCTTATGCCGGTTTCCGACCGGCCGCGGCGCGCGCATCGACAGCGCCGTTCGCGGGGCGCGCGTGAAGTGTCTCGATGCGATGTCCGCAAGGCAAGCATGCGCCCCTCCACGCCATCGTCTGCAATGGGAGGTGCTCATGAACCGGGAATTCGAACCGCTTCCGCAAGCCCGGCTGGCAGGCTTGCACTGCGAAGTCGCCAGAACGGATGAAAGCCGCAAGGTATCCGCCTCGTCTCCCGCGGTCGAAGTCATGACCGACTTCACTCGAGTGCCCGCCGCGACCATTTCCGGCGAAACGCTGCTCGACGACGCCAACCGCGCGATGCTCCTGCGCGGTGTCCGGCTGCTCCTCGTGACCGATGCGCGCCACCTCGTGCGCGGCGTCCTCTCCGTCGCCGACCTGCTCGGCGAGCGTCCCGTCCATACCGCGCGCGAACGCGGCGTGCCGCTCGGCGAACTGACCGTCGATAGCGTCATGACGCCGCTCGAGAAGACCGAGGCCGTCGAACTCGGCGAGGTCATGCGTGCCGACGTGGGTCACATCGTCGCCACCTTGCGGCGTTCCGGCCGTCAGCATGCGCTGGTGCTGGAGCGCGAGGAGGGCGGTCGCGGCCTCATCCGCGGCATCTTCTCCGCATCGCAGATCGCACGCCAACTCGGCGAACCGCAGCCGATGATCACGGAGATCGCGCGCACCTTCGCCGAGATCGAGGCCGCGATCGCGGCCTGAATTGCGGAAATCCTCCCCATAGCCGGGCGCCATCGAAAACATAGTCCCATTCAATTTTCGCTTGGCGCTCGCGCCTTCTAGGCTTCAAGCATCCCCGGCGGCAGACCGGGGCGGATCTTCGAAACACCGAACGAGGAGACGACCATGGAACTCAAGGGATCCAGGACCGAAACTAACCTGAAGGCCGCGTTTGCGGGCGAATCGCAAGCCAACCGCCGCTACCTGTACTTCGCGGCGAAGGCCGACGTCGAAGGCCAGAACGACGTCGCAGCCGTGTTCCGCTCGACGGCGGAAGGCGAAACCGGGCATGCGCACGGCCACCTCGAATATCTCGAAGCCTGTGGCGACCCGGCCACCGGCCTGCCGATCGGCGCCACGCGCGCCAACCTCGGCGCTGCCATCGCGGGCGAAACCCACGAGTACACCGACATGTACCCGGGCATGTCGAAAGTCGCGCGCGATGAAGGCTTCGACGAGATCGCCGACTGGTTCGAGACGCTCGCCAAGGCGGAGCGTTCGCACGCCAACCGTTTCCAGAAAGCACTGGACGCACTGCAGGACTGAGTCCGGAGGCGGATCCGGCAGCGGGCAGCCGCGCGGGCCGCCCTGACCCCTTCTCGAATGCCGCGCGCCGGCGGGTCGCGCGCAAAGGGAGGTCGCATGTCCAAGCGGGAAGGCAGTCTCGAAGCCCCCACGCGCCACCCGATCGCGTGGCATCGGCCCGATTACTACGACCAAGCCAGGCTCGACCACGAGCTCGAGCGCGTATTCGACATCTGTCATGGATGCCGGCGCTGCGTGAACCTGTGCAACGCGTTCCCGACCCTCTTCGACCTCGTCGACGAGGGCAGCACCGGCGAAGTCGACGGCGTTGCGAAGAAGGACTTCGTCAAGGTCGTCGATCAGTGCTACCTGTGCGACCTGTGCTTTATGACGAAGTGTCCTTACGTTCCGCCGCATCCGTGGAACGTCGATTTCCCGCACCTCATGCTGCGGGCCAAGGCGGTCAAGTTCCGCAAGGGCGAAGTGCGCCTGCGCGACAAGGTGCTCACCAGCACGGATGCGCTCGGCAAGCTCGCCGCGATTCCGGTCGTCGCCCAGACCGTCAACGCCGCCAACCGCAACGGCGCCGCGCGCGCCGTCCTGCAGTCCGTGCTCGGCGTCGACAAGCGGCGGGAGCTGCCGCCTTACGCCCCGACCCGCTTCCGTAGCGCCGCCGACGTCCGGGCAGAGTGGCCCGTGCGCGATGGCGAACGCACGCCGGGCAAGGTCGCGATCTTCTCGACCTGCTACATCAACTACAACGAGCCCGGCATCGGCCACGACCTCGTCGCCGTGCTCGCGCACAACGAGATCCCCGCCGTCCTCGCCCGTCAGGAAGCCTGTTGCGGCATGCCCAAGCTCGAACTCGGCGACCTCGAGGGCGTGCGGCGCCTGAAGGACGTGAACATCCCCCCGCTCGCGGAACTCGCGCGCGACGGCTACGCGATCCTCGCCGCAGTGCCTTCGTGTGCACTGATGTTCAAGCAGGAGCTCCCGCTGCTCTTCCCGGATGACGCAGACATCAAGGCCGTCGCCAACGCGATGTTCGACCCCTTCGAGTACTTCATCCTCCGCCACCGCGACGGCCTGCTGAAGACCGACTTCAAGCAGCCGCTCGGCAAGGTTTCCTACCACATTCCCTGCCACAGCCGCGTGCAGAACATCGGACAGAAGACGCGCGAGATGCTGCAGCTCGTCCCGGGCACCGACGTCACCACCGTCGAACGCTGCGCCGGTCACGACGGCACATGGGGGGTCAAGGAAGAGTACTTCGAACAGTCGATGAAGATCGGGCGCCCCGTGTTCCGTCAGATGGCGCAGGCAGCCCCTGACTTCATCAGCTCCGACTGCCCCATCGCCGCCCGTCACATCCGGCAGGGCATCCGCGACGCCGGCACCGAGCTCGCGGCAGAGAAGGCCCACCCCCTTGCCCTGCTGCGCAGGGCCTACGGACTGTGAGGATCCGAGCCGATGAACGCAATTTCCCGCGACAGCCTTCTCAGCCTCGAAGCCTACGCCCGCCAGCGCACCGCCTTCCGCAGTCGCGTCATCGCGCACAAGAAGGCGCGCACGCTGCATCTCGGCGAACACGTCACGCTGATCTTCGAGGACGAACTCACGATCCGCTACCAGATCCAGGAAATGCTGCGCATCGAGCGCACCTTCGAGGAGGCCGGCATCCGGGACGAGCTCGACGCCTACAATCCGCTCGTTCCTGACGGCGGCAACTGGAAGGCGACGATGATGATCGAGTTCTCCGCAGAGGATCAGCGGCGACTCTGGCTCGCCCGCCTGATCGGGATCGAGCGCCGTGTCTGGGTGCGCGTCGGCGGTGGCGAACCGATCTTCGCGATTGCGGACGAGGACCTGGAACGCGACAATGGCGAGAAGACGTCCGCGGTGCACTTCCTCCGCTTCGAACTGCCGCCCGCGCAGACCCGCGCCCTGCATGCAGGTGCCGCGCTCGCGATCGGTGTCGATCACCCCGCCTTGACGGCGGTCGTGGAACCCGTACCCGACGCGATCCGGCAATCCTTGTGTGGAGACCTGCGAGTTTGACGCTGCTGCAACCCATCATCCGCGGGGGCCTCGTGGCCCTCGTCTGTTTTTCGGCCCCGGCAATTGCCGGGCTCCTCACCGACCTCGATCCCGAGTGGAAGGAGGGCGAGCACACGCTGCCGGCGCCGCCGCGCGAAGGCGATCTGCGCGAATTTTTCGTCAGCAGCGCGTCGCCCAACCACTTCTACGTCGACGAGGACAGCATCATGGTCGGCGACGACGGTGTCGTCCGCTACACCCTGGTGATCCGCACTGCCGGGGGCGCAATGAACGTCACGCACGAAGGCATCCGCTGCGCCAGCGGCACCTGGCGCCTGTACGCGACCGGTCGCGCCGGCGGACAATGGTCCGCCGTGCGCGACGAGGAATGGAAGCCGATCGTAGACAACGCCTATAACCGCCCCCGCGCGGCGCTTTCGGAAGACCACATCTGCGACGGCCCGGTGCCGCCGCGCGACCGCAACGAAGTCCTGCGGCGGCTGCGTGGCGAAGCCAGCACCTTCATGAAGTCGGGAAAATAAGCCTGCCGACCGAGGAAACCCCCATGGATCATCTCATCGTCGAATTCGACAAGGCCTTGCGTACCCTGTTCGCCCCCGCGCGCTCGGTGCGCCCCATACCCGGCGGCGACATGCCGGATACCCTGTTCAGCGACGCCCAGCGCGAACACGTCGCCGGTCTCATGCGCGTCAATCACTGCGGCGAGATCTGCGCCCAGGCCCTCTACCAAGGGCAGGCCATCATGTCCCGCGACGCCAGTGTGCGGCGCGAACTCGAGCAGGCCTCGAATGAAGAGACCGAACATCTCGCCTGGACCGAACAGCGCATCGCCGAACTCGGCGGACGCACGAGCCTGCTAAACCCCCTGTGGTACGGCGGGTCGCTGGCGTTGGGAATGCTGGCGGGGCGGCTCGGCGACCGCTGGAATCTCGGATTCCTCGCGGAAACCGAGCGCCAGGTGGAGGCCCATCTCGGCGGGCACCTCGATCAGCTGCCGGCCGAGGACCAGAAATCGCGCGAGATCATCGGGCAGATGAAGATCGACGAAGCGCGCCACGCCGACACCGCCATCGGCCTCGGCGCGCAGGAGCTTCCCGGCCCTGTCAAGGCCGCGATGAAGCTCATGGCCCGGGTCATGACGACCACCGCGTACCGCGTCTGACCCGAAGACAGGGCAGGGCTCGACCGCCCCCCCCCCTGCCCGGACACCTCCGGCTGCGGGGGCGCCTTACTAGTCTACGTCGACGATCGTCACTTCGTGGATCATCTCGGCCGTCTTGGCCAGCATGATCGAGGCGGAGCAGTATTTCTCCGCCGACAGGTGAACCGCGCGTTCCACCGTTTCGCGCTTCAGCCCCTTGCCGGTCACCGTGAACTGGAAGGTGATGCGCGTGAACACCTTGGGATCTGTCTCGGCCCGTTCCGCCACGAGCTTCACCTCGCAGTTGCGTACATCGTGACGGCCGCGCTGCAGGATCAGCACCACATCGAACGCCGTGCAGCCGCCGGCCCCCGCCAGCATCATCTCCATCGGCCGCGGCGCGAGGTTGCGTCCGCCCGCCTCCGGGGCTCCGTCCATCGCAACGACGTGACCGGTGCCGGTTTCGGCAAGGAAGGTCATCCCGTCGACCCATTTGATCGTGCATTCCATCTTTGACTCCGTTGTCGGCTGGATTGGGGTCGCCATTGGTCGACCGGGTGGCGATTTTACCGGAATGCCGCGCGCGTCCGCCCGGCCTCGTCATGTCGAATTGCGGCACTGCAGCAAAATGGTCTGCCTGACTGTCCAGCGCGGATCGGCGCTACTCCGGTTTTGTCTTGGCGCAGCCAGGTATATTGATATAGGTCAATGAGTTGTAATTTCATAAGCAAAGCTTATCTTTCGATTAAAACATTTGTAGTGCAACGCACAAAAAAGCCTTGCCACGCCAAGTTCGGCTACGGATAATGGGAACCAGTCGGATCAATCGAGCTTCGTGATCCAAACCGGTGTCTCCTCCACCCTCCTCCTTTGGTGTGGATTCAACGCAGTCCCGCAGGGGCTGCGTTTTTTTTGGTGCGGCCGGTAGGGCACACTCCTGCGGGTGCAAGTTCCGCCGTAAGTTGATCGCAGCGAACGAAGTGAAGCGCAACTGCGTGAGGGTGACCGAGCGTGGGGGGAAGCGTGGAGCATAAGCTTCGAGCCGAAGGAGTCGGAGGGTGTGCCGCTCGATTCTCTGGAGTGGAGAGTCTCGGATGTTCGCTTCGACGAAGCTCGCCATCTGGCCGGCGAGGGTGAAGCCCGCGCAGGCGCTGGCAGCGAGAAACCAAGCCGGGCGGATCGAGAACAAGCAGGCTCAGGCGGTGTGTCGGGGATCTCAAAGCGCACCGCCGACCTCAACGATTCCCACTGCCCGGTGCGGACCCGCATGCCGGGTGGCGTGGGACAGGGGCGGTCAGGATGCCTGACCGCCCCTGTCCCGATGTTCAAGCATCGTGACGCATCCCGATTTGACTTTCGGGTGTGCTTCCTATTACCATCACGAGCTTTCCGTTTATTGGCCTCTGCCCCAGGCCGGACAAGATCGAGGATTCGAATGAAAACGTTTTCTGCCAAGCCGCACGAAGTCAAGCGCGACTGGTTTGTTGTCGACGCTGCGGACAAGGTGCTTGGCCGGGTCGCCGCCGAGGTAGCCCGCCGTCTGCGTGGCAAGCACAAACCCATTTACACGCCGCACGTCGATACCGGCGACTTCATCGTCGTGGTCAACGTCGAGAAGCTGCGTGTCACCGGTAACAAGGCGCAAGACAAGAAGTACTACCGCCATACCGGTTTTCCGGGCGGAATCTACGAAACCAACTTCACCAAGCTGCAGCAGCGCTTCCCGGAACGCGTGCTCGAAAAAGCGGTGAAGGGCATGCTGCCGAAGGGGCCGCTGGGTTACGCCATGCTGAAGAAGCTGAAGTGCTACGCGGGTGCCGAGCATCCGCATGCCGCTCAGCAGCCCAAAGTTCTCGAGATCTGACAGGAGCCGATCAATGGCTGTGACTTACAACTACGGCACTGGCCGCCGCAAGACTGCGGTTGCCCGTGTTTTCATCAAGCCGGGTTCCGGCAACATCGTCGTCAACGGCAAGCCGCTGGACGAGTTCTTTTCGCGTGAAACCGGCCGCATGATCGTGCGCCAGCCGCTCACGCTGACCGAGAACGAAAACCGCTTCGACATCATGGTGAACGTCACCGGTGGTGGCGAGTCCGGTCAGGCGGGTGCCGTTCGTCACGGCATCACCCGTGCGCTGATCGAATACGATGCCGAACTGAAGCCAGTGCTGCGCAAGGCCGGTTTCGTGACCCGCGACGCTCGCGAAGTCGAACGGAAGAAGGTCGGTTTCCGCAAGGCCCGTCGCCGCAAGCAGTTCTCCAAGCGCTGATACCTTTTCCCGGTATCCGCTGGAACAAAAAGCCGCCCGCTGGGCGGCTTTTTGCTTTTCTGCCCGTAAAACCGGCGGGCGAGGGATGAGATAATCAAAAGCTGCATCGGGGATTGCCCCGCCAAGGAGAAAGCATGATCAAGGTTGGTGTCGTCGGCGGTACGGGTTACACGGGTGTTGAACTGCTCCGGTTGCTTGCTCGTCATCCCGGCGTTCAATTGCACGCGATCACTTCGCGTGGCGATGCGGGCATGGCCGTGTCCGAGATGTTCCCGAGCCTTCGCGGCCGCATCGACCTGCGCTTCGTCACGCCCGCCGAGGCCGAGCTTGACCGCTGCGACGTCGTCTTCTTTGCCACGCCCAACGGCATCGCGATGCAGCAGGCGCGCGAACTCGTCGACAAGGGCGTACGCGTCATCGATCTCGCTGCCGACTTCCGTATCCGCGACGTTGCCGAATGGCAGAAGTGGTACGGCATGACGCACGCCGCCCCCGAGCTTGTCGCCGAAGCCGTGTACGGGTTGCCCGAGCGCAACCGCGAGCAGATCCGTTCGGCCCGCGTGCTTGCCAATCCCGGCTGCTACCCCACGGCCGTGCAACTCGGCTTCCTGCCGCTGATCGAGGCCGGTGTGGCGGACCTCTCGCATCTGGTCGCCGACGCCAAGTCGGGCGTCTCGGGCGCCGGGCGCAAGGCGGAAGTGCATACGCTGTTCGCCGAGGCTGCCGACAGCTTCAAGGCCTATGGCGTCCCCGGTCATCGTCATCTGCCGGAGATCCGCCAGGGGCTCGTCGGCATGGCCGGCAAGGCGGTCGGCCTGACCTTCGTGCCGCATCTCACGCCGATGATCCGCGGCATTCATGCGACCCTGTATGTCAGGCTGACGCAGGACGTGGACGTGCAAGGCCTGTTCGAATCGCGCTATCGCACCGAGCCGTTCGTCGACGTGATGCCGGCGGGCAGCCACCCCGAGACCCGCTCGGTGCGCGCGAGCAACATGTGCCGCATCGCGGTCCACCGCCCGCAGGGCGGCGATGTCGTCGTCGTCCTGTCGGTCATCGACAACCTCGTCAAGGGGGCAGCCGGTCAGGCCGTGCAGAACATGAACATCATGTTCGGTTTCGATGAGACCCAGGGGCTCGATATCGTACCCGTCAGCCCCTGACGGAACCAATCGCGGCGATAGCCACTCTCATTTTGACGAAACGCCTCGGGTGACGCATTATTTGAAGGTGCACACCCCTTCAGGAGATAACATGAATACTGCAGTCGAAACGCCCGAACTGCTCGTCTTTACGGACAGCGCGGCGGGCAAGGTCAAGGAACTGATCGAGGAAGAGGGTAACCCCGAACTCAAGCTGCGCGTTTTCGTCAGCGGTGGTGGCTGCTCGGGCTTCCAGTACGGTTTCACTTTTGACGAGGAAGTGAACGAGGACGACACGGCGTTCGAGAAGAACGGCGTGACCCTGCTGATCGACTCGATGAGCTACCAGTATCTGGTCGGCGCCGAGATCGACTATACGGAAGGACTCGAAGGGTCCCAGTTCGTCATCCGCAATCCGAACGCGACGAGCACCTGCGGCTGCGGGTCTTCCTTCTCCGCCTGAAGCGCGCTGCCCATCAAACAAAACGGGAGGCCGAGGCCTCCCGTTTTGTTTGATGGGCAATCCGTGCCGTCGGTCAGTCCGCTCGCGCCACCGTCGTACGATCGAGCAGAGCCAGGCGCTCGAGCATCGGTGCAGTTTCGCGACGGAAGCTTGCAAGCGCGCCGCTCCCGAGCGGCTGGGTGGTCGGCAGCGCGATCTTCATCGGATCGCGCGCGACGCCGTTCACGCGGATCTCGAAGTGCAGGTGAGCACCCGTCGACCACCCGGTCGATCCGACATAGCCGATCACATCGCCCTGGCGGACGCGCTGGCCCTTGCGCAGCCCCTTCGCGAAGCCGTTCAGGTGTGCATAGGCGCTTTCATAGCCGTCCCGGTGCTGGATCACGACGGTGTTTCCATAGCCGCCCTGGCTGCCCGCGAATTCGACGACTCCGTTCGATGCCGCCTTGACCGGGGTTCCCGTCGCTGCCGCGAAATCCGTGCCCTTGTGCGCCTTCCAGCGTTTGTGGATCGGGTGCATGCGGCCCCCGAAGTTGGAGGAAATGCGCGAGAACTCGAGCGGATAGCGCAGGAAAGCCTGGTTAAGCCCTCGTCCGTCGGGGGTGAAATACGCGTCGGAACCGTCTTCGTCCCGATGCAGTACGACCGTGTGGCGCTTGCCGTCATTGACGAATTCGGCCGCCAGGATGCGGCCGGCTCCCGCCGGCATGCCGCGATCGTGCAGCGACTCATATACGACGCTGAAGCGGTCCCCGCGCCGCAGGTCGCTGCTGAAGTCGATTTCGGTGCCAAAGATTTCCGCAAGCTTCGTCGCGACGCTATCGGGGATTCCCGCCGCGTCGGTTGCGCCGAACAGCGTCTGGCGGATCGTTCCGGACCGCATCTCGACGTTTACGCCCAGGGTTGCGGCGGTGCGTGCGCGGGATTCGAGGCCGGCAGCCGTGCGCTCCACCGTGTAGCGCTCGTCGCCGCCCGCGACCGGCAGGCTCAGGAATGCAATCCTGCCGTCCGCCTGCACGGTCGCGAGGACGGATCGGCCGGCCCGCAACTGTCTCTGCGCCTGCACCCCTTCCGGCTGGTTCAGGTAGTCGAGGACTTCCTGATCGTTGGCGCCGACTCGCCGCAGGATCGCCTGTATCGTGTCACCGGGGCGCACGCGCTCGTCGAAGACGAACGGCAGCGCAGTGGAGTCGGCGACGGGCAATGCAATCGTCCCAAGACGTTCCACGACCGACTGGGTGACGATCGACGCTTGAGGCGCCCCCGGGGGGACGGCGGTGGCGGCAACGACGCCCAGCAGCGACGTTCCGACCAGCACGCCGACGGCCCACCGCTTGCGTCCGGTGGGGAGGAGGGCGTTGAGTTCGGCTAGAATCCTGACTTTTCGTGCCTGCATGGGATTTTCGGACAAAAAACTTCCGCGAGTTTAGCAAAGTTTCTTGTCGTCCCGTTGAATGGAGAGTTGCATGACTGACGTACAGGGAGCCCTCGAACTGATCAAGCGGGGTGCCGACGAGTTGCTGATAGAGGCCGAGCTGGTCGACAAGCTGAAATCCGGCCGCCCGCTCCGGGTGAAGGCCGGCTTCGACCCTACCGCGCCCGATCTGCACCTCGGTCACACGGTCCTCATCAACAAGCTGCGTCACTTCCAGGATTTGGGGCATCAGGTGATGTTCCTCATCGGCGATTTCACCGGCATGATCGGCGACCCATCGGGCAAGAACGCCACCCGTCCGCCCCTGTCGCGCGAGCAGATCATGGAGAACGCGCGCACCTACCAGGACCAGGTGTTCAAGATCCTCGATCCGGAAAAGACCGAGATCTGCTTCAACTCGGCGTGGATGGAATCCCTCGGGTCGGCCGGGATGATCCGCCTCGCCTCGCGCAGCACCGTCGCGCGCATGCTCGAGCGCGACGACTTCGCCAAGCGCTACACCGCCAACCAGCCGATCTCCATCCACGAATTCCTGTATCCGCTGTGTCAGGGCTACGACTCGGTCGCGATGCGTGCGGACATCGAACTCGGCGGCACCGACCAGAAGTTCAATCTGCTGATGGGGCGCGAACTGCAGAAGCACGAGGGGCAGGTGCCCCAGTGTGTTCTGATGATGCCGCTCCTCGAGGGGCTGGACGGAGTGAACAAGATGTCCAAGTCGCTCGGCAATTACATCGGAATCGCCGAAGGTCCGCGCGAGATCTTCGGCAAGCTGATGTCGATCTCGGACGACCTCATGTGGCGCTACTACGAGTTGCTGTCCTTCCGATCGATCAGCGAGATCGCCGGTTTGCGCGGCGACGCAGCGGCGGGGCGCAATCCGCGCGACATCAAGGTCATGCTGGCGATGGAACTGGTTGCCCGCTTCCATGACGAAGCGGCGGCCGAGGATGCACGCGCGGAATTCGAGGCACGCTTCCAGCGCGGCGTGCTTCCCGAGGACATGCCCGAGGTGAATGTGGCCGTCGGGGCCGAAGGGATGCCCGTCTTCCAGGTCATCAGGCAGGCCGGCCTGACCGGGACGACGTCGGAGGCGATGCGCATGATCGAACAGGGTGCGGTGCGACTCGACGGGGAGCGCGTCGAGGACAAGGGGCTGGTGCTGCAGGCAGGGACAACCGTGGTGCTACAGGTGGGCAAGCGCAAGTTCGCGACCGTGCATCTGGGCTGACGGCTGGCAGCGTTTCGCCGACGTGCGACGGCGGTCGGTCCGTGCCTGCGCGAATGTCATGTGTAAAATAGTGTGAACATGTTTCGGACCGGGTGGCGGAGAATGATCCTTGCCCGGCTCATTGCTCGCGCGCCACCGGCTTCCCGCGCGAGCCTTATTGCGCCCGTTCTTGAAGGCAGGGTTACGAGACCATGAAGTTCCGGTCATTGTTCGGTACGGGCGCCACCTTGCGCCCCGGCTCCCTGGGTGCAATCGTTTTCGTGGTTGCCCTCGGGGTCGCTGCCCTGTTTGTCGCGCAGTCCGAGCGTGAGAGCCTGCGTGTCCGACGTGCCGAGATCGCCGATCAGAGCGGTGACAAGGCGCACGAAATAGAGAGTGCGGTGCGCCACGGCCTGACTGCGACTTTTGCGCTCGCAGCCCTTGTGAGGCAGGGGAGGGGGGTCGTCCCCGATTTCGATGCAGTGGCGACCGAGATGCTCCGCTACTACCCCGGTGCCGATTCCCTCCAGCTTGCGCCGGGCGGAGTCATTCGGCACGTCGTTCCGCTCGCCGAGAACGCACGGGCGATAGGCCACGATCTACTTGCGGATCCCGCCCGCAACAAGGAAGCTTTCCGCGCCCGGGATACCGGCGAACTCACCCTCGCCGGGCCGTTCGAGCTGATGCAGGGCGGTATCGGTGCGGTCGGCCGCCTGCCGGTGTTCCTCGACGACGAGAGCGGGCGGCCGCGGTTCTGGGGATTTACCACCGTACTGATCCGTTTTCCCCAGGTCCTTGGCAAGGCCCAGCTGCCCCAGCTCGTCAAGCGCGGGTTGCACTATGAGCTTTGGCGCGTGCACCCCGATACCGGGCTTAAGCAGGTTATTGCGGCGTCTTCCGAGGAGTCGCTCATCGATCCGGTGGACCGTGCGCTCATGATGCCGAACGGCACATGGACGCTCAGCGTCGCGCCGATCGACGGCTGGACGTACAAATCAGCGCTGTCGCTCAAGCTGCTCCTGGGATTCATCTTCAGCGCGCTCGTCGGCTGGCTGGCGAAACAGATGGGGGAGCTGAGACTTCACCGTTACCGGCTGCAGACCTTGGTCGACGAGCGCACGTCCGCGCTGGCGGCGCGTGAATCCAAGCTGGGGGCGCTGATCGGTTCGCTACCCGACCAGTTGTTCGTGCTCGATGAACCGGGGCGGATCGTCGAGGTTCATTCGCCTGATCCTGCGCTTCTTCCGATGGTTCCGCACGAACTGCCGGGCCGCGCATACGACGAGGTCTTCCCGAAACCCGTCGCGCGCGCGGTCAGCGAGGCGCTGGAGGCCATCCGCAAGGATGGGCTGCGGCACGAATTCGAGTATGCGCTGGACCTCCCGGGCGGGGCCCGGCAGTTCAGCGCTTCGATGAGTCAGCTCTCGCGCAGCGACGGAGCGCCGGCTGGTTTCATCGCGCTCGTGCGGGACGTTTCCGAACGCAAACTGGCCGAAGAAAAGATGCGTGAGGCGATGGTGGTCTTCGACGCCTCCAGTCAGGGGATCATGACCGCGGATGCCGCGGGCATCATAACCTCCGTGAACCCCGCCTTCTGCTCCATCACGGGCTACTCGGCGGATGAGGTTATCGGGCAGACACCGGCTATGTTCAAGTCCGGGCGCCACGATACGGTCTTCTACAAAAACATGTGGGCAACCCTCGAGACGACCGGCCGCTGGGAGGGCGAGGTCTGGAATCGGAGGAAGGCTGGTGACGTCTATCCCCAGTGGCTGACCATCTCTGCCGTGCGCGACGAGTCGGGAAAGCTCATCAAGTATGTATCGATCTTCAGCGACATGACGCGGCGCAAGCAGCGCGAGGAGGTTATCTGGCGGCAGGCGAATTTCGATGCCCTCACCGGCCTCGCCAACCGGAACCTGCTGAACGATCGACTCGAGCGCGCTCTGGCGCACAGCCGCCGCACGGGCAAGAAAGCCGGTCTGGTGTTCCTCGATCTCGACGGGTTCAAGTGGATCAACGACACTCTGGGTCACGACGTCGGTGACGAGATGCTCATCGAGGTCGCCGTCCGGCTCAAGGACTGCGTCCGTCAGCAGGATACGGTCGCACGGCTCGGGGGGGACGAATTCACCCTCGTCGTCGATGACATTGAAGATGTCGAAAATCTCCAGACCGTCGGTGACAAGGTCTTGCGCGTCATACGCGACCCGTTCCTGCTTGCCGGAGCGAACCGTTACGTCTCGGGCAGTTTGGGAATCACGGTGTTCCCCGACGACGGCGATAACGTGCAGACCCTGCTGCGCAACGCCGACATCGCGATGTACCAGTCCAAACAACTGGGCAAAAATCGCTGTCAGTTTTATTCGCAGGACATGCAGGAGGCCGCCCGTCTGCGGGTGCAGTTGGAGGCCGAGCTGCGTGTGGCCATCGAGCGCCGCCAGTTCGTCCTTTATTACCAGCCCATCATCGACGCAGGAAGCGGCTGCGTGAGCGGCGCCGAAGCGCTCGTGCGTTGGCAGCATCCCTCGCGCGGTCTCGTCGCCCCCGACGAATTCATCGCCATCGCCGAAGATACAGGAATGATTCTCCCGATCGGCGCGTGGGTGCTCGACGAAGCCTTGCGGCAGGCGAACGAATGGCTGGTGCAGGGATTGTCCCCTCTCCGGATGGCGGTCAACGTTTCGGGCGTCCAGTTCCGGGAGCAGGGGCTGCTCGAAATGATCGCGCAGGCCAGCCGGAAATCCGGATTCGACAGGATCGAACTTGTCCTGGAAATCACCGAGTCCGTGCTCATGCAGAGCAGCGATGCCACGGAAGCCCTCATGCGCGAAATCGGTCAGCTAGGCGTCCGTTACTCGCTCGATGACTTCGGAACCGGCTATTCATCGCTGTCATACCTGAAGCGCTTTCCCGTCGATCAGGTCAAGATCGATCGTAGCTTCGTCAGCGACTGTCTCGACGACAAGAACGATGCCCTCCTTGTCGAGGCAATCATCAACATGGCGCACAGCCTCGGACTCAAGGTCACGGCGGAAGGGGTCGAAACCGAATCGCAGCGCGAGTTCCTCTGCGCGCGCCATTGCGATTACCTGCAGGGTTACCAAGTGAGTAAGCCTCTGCCGGCGGACGAGTTCCGACTGTTCGCCCTCGGGTGCAGGGCGGGCAAGGAATAACCTGCTCCCTGGTGCCCATAGCCCCATGACGCACGGGCCGAGTATCAGACGGAGTCGTCCATGCAGTGTCGTCGCGGCGCGCTCCCATAAAACATTTTCCGCAAACGGCTTGACGGTTGAATTGAGGTCTATATAATTCGCGCCTCTTCAGCGCTGCAGCGGAGTGTGCGGCGGCGGTGGAGGGCAGGAAAGAGGTAGGCAGTGCGGCGGCGGATTCAAATAAGTTTGCTGCGGTGCTTGACGAAAGCAGTTAAGTTTGTCAGAATCTCTTTCTCGCTGCTTCGGCGGCGGTTCTTTAAAAAATTGGACAACCGATAAGTGTGGGTGC
>NZ_QVLR01000027.1 GCF_014822185.1 Azoarcus sp. Aa7 | reverse complement strand
CTTCTTGGGTGAGCTGGTGGTACTTATGCATCGTTGCATCCTTTTTCTTGGCGGGAATTGGATGCAAGGAGTATCTCAGCTCGCCCTCCTATTTCGTGCGGCGTTGCGCTTACTTTGTGAATCCGCCACCTCTAACGTTGGCCTTCAGCGGACGGCAAAAAGCGCAGCTTCTCGACGGTCCGCTGCAAGCATTTGTTAGCTCAATTTTGCATATACAAAAATGCTGGACCGCTCTAATGCTTTCTTTATCGTCGGAGTGTCAGATCCGCGGAACTGTTGAAGATCTACCGCGAATGGAAACAGAGCCTGTAATTCAGTTTTCCAATCCCTTGCCTCAAACATCCAAGTGGCCAACCCCCCGCTCTGGTCCATTCCTTTTGCCCCAGACAAATCCAGTTCTATTGCGACATCGATATCACTGTCAGGGCGGTGCTCGCCACGGGCACGACTGCCGAAGATGAAGACACGGGCTACCAACGCCTTGCCAGCGGCCCAATGAGCCAGAATGCTTGCGATTTCGTTGATATCCATGTCTTCAGAGCTAAGGTAGAGCTCACCGGCGCTGCGCGGCTTTATCGCGCAGCGTCCAACGTCAGAAGGGAGCGAGGTTAAGTGTCATGTTAACTGCGACACCCATTACTTCAGCAGTTTTTTTTGTGCTTTGATAAATTCAGTGGCTTGTTTTTTCATTCGCTGCGCATCCGGATGGCCATTCCTTTCAGCCATTGAGAACCATGTCTGCGATGACTCGTAGTCGCTGAAGGTGTGTAGGCATATACGACCCAAACTAAACTGAGCGTCTTTGTCGTTCTGGTTCGCAGCCTTCTTGTACCAATCAATCGCGGCACTCAGGTCGCGGGCTATGCCTTGACCGTTCTCAAGCATATATGCGAGATTGTACTGAGCCCACGGCTGTCCCTTCTGTGCGAGAAGTGTGAAACCGCGAAACGCCAGTGAATAGTCTCCGCGTCGGTATGCAGGCAGTGCATCCGATTCCATTCGGTGCTGCTCGTCTGCGAGCATCTGTCGGCGGACTCTTTCTTCGCTTTCGAGTTCATTTCGGAGTTGTCCAACCTCAGCTTCGAGCACCTCGACCCTTAACTGGATGTAACGTGCTTTCGCCTTGAGTTCGTCGTAGCCCGTTTCGGCGAGGGCCTTCGCCCAAAGCCCCGGCCGTATACTTCCGTTCGAGAGTTCCCGTGCCACTACCTCGTAATACGCCTCATCGGCAGCGGTCGAGCCGGAGATTGCAGCCTTTATGGAGTCAAATAGTCCCACGTCAGGGTATTCCTTATGCGACAGCTAACGAATGGTCGACACCGAGCGTCGGCGTAAGGGTGTTACCGGACGTAGCGGGTGTCCCAGCGCCTGCGGGTAAGTCATTGTCTTACAAACTAGCACCTGCACATCCGTCAGTCATTACGTCGAATAACGCGGAAGTTCCGGCAGTGTGCGGTGCGTCACGGTCGGTGCGCTGCAGCGGCGCGATCCGGTCACTGCGGCCGTGCGCGGAGAAGCGGCTGTAAGCGCCGATGTTCTGTGGGGGGCGTTATCGGGCGTGGGGCGGGATGAACTTCGTCGGGGACGGCGGACGAGATCGAGGCGGGATGGTGTCCCGCCCCTTGGGCTGCGGGTGGTTTGCTACGCCTTGCCGAGGCCCAGCGGCGCCGGGGTGAGGCTGAGGATGCGCCGGTACAGCGTCTCGGCCTCGTCCTTGGGCTTGATGCCGAAGAGCGGGTTGTCGTTTTCGCGGAAGGCGGTGGCGATCTCGGCCCAGTCGTCCGCGGTGAGCACGCGTTCGGCGATGGGAATCAGCGCATCTTCCTCGGTGCGCAGATGGTCCCATTCGAACTCGGCGTAGCGCTCGGCGGTGTCGCAGAAGGCGTCGCCGGCCTTGGCGTCGCCGCCCTGGAAGGCGAGGAGTTGCTTCTTGAGGTCCTCGACCATCGGGTAGCCCAGCGAGTGTTCGCGTTCGAGGCGGCCGATGAGGCCGTCGGCTTCGCGCGTGCGCCGCTGCACGGCGGCGAACAGGTACTTGTCCTCCTTCGGGTGGTGCCAGCGGTCGGGGTAGGACACGATGTAGTCGAGGATCGCGCGCAGCAGCGGGAAGTTGGGCGCTTCGCCCTTGCGCATGCCCTTGACGAGGTAACGCAGCGAGTAGAGCACCGCGCTGATCGCGAGGTGCTCGTCGCGGATGATCTGGACGGCTTCCGGTTTCACGTTCGTCTCTCTCTCCGGTGCAGCATGTTGTTGTGAGGCCGGTCTTTCACACGCGCTCGAAGGCGAGCGCGATGCCTTGGCCGACGCCGATGCACATGGTCGCGAGGCCGAAGCGGCCGCCGGTGGTTTCGAGCTGGTTGAGCGCGGTGGTGACGAGGCGTGCGCCGGAGGCGCCGAGCGGATGGCCGATCGCGATCGCGCCGCCGTTCGGGTTCACGTGCTCGCCGTCGTCGGGCAGGCCCAGCTGGCGCAGCACCGCGAGGCCCTGCGCGGCGAAGGCTTCGTTGAGTTCGATGGTGTCGAACTCGCCGATGCTCATGCCCAGGCGCGCGAGGAGTTTCTGCGTCGCCGGTGCGGGGCCGATGCCCATGATGCGCGGCGGCACGCCCGCGGCGGCGCTGCCGAGGACGCGCGCGCGCGGCGTGAGGCCGTGGCGGCGCATGGCGTCTTCAGAGGCGAGCAGCAGCGCGCAGGCGCCGTCGTTGACGCCGGAGGCGTTGCCGGCGGTGACGCTGCCGTCCGGGCGCACGACGCCCTTGAGCTTGGCCAGCGCTTCCGGCGTGGTGTCGGGACGCGGGTGCTCGTCGGTGCCGAAGATCAGCGGATCACCCTTCTTGCGCGGGATCTCGACCGGCAGGATCTCGCGCGCGAAGAAGCCGCGCTCGTTCGCGGCGGCCCAGCGCTGCTGGCTGCGCAGCGCGAAGGCGTCCTGGTCGGCGCGAGACACGCCGAATTCCTGCGCGACGTTCTCGGCGGTCTCGGGCATCGAGTCGATGCCGTACTGCGCCTTCATCAGCGGGTTCACGAAGCGCCAGCCGATGGTCGTGTCCTCGATCTTCGCGCTGCGCGAGAAGGCGCTGTCGGCCTTGCCCAGCACGAAGGGGGCGCGGCTCATGCTTTCGACGCCGCCGGCGATCATCAGCTCGGTCTCGCCCGAGGCGATCGCGCGCGTGGCCATGCCCAGCGCGTCGAGGCTGGAGCCGCACAGGCGGTTGACGGTGGTGCCGGGCACTTCGACCGGCAGCCCGGCCAGCAGCGCGGCCATGCGCGCGACGTTGCGGTTGTCCTCGCCGGCCTGGTTGGCGCAGCCGTAGATGATGTCATCGACGGCGGTCCAGTCGACGGAAGCGTTGCGCGCGACGAGCGCGCGGATCGGCAGCGCGGCGAGATCGTCGGCGCGCATGGACGAGAGGGTGCCGCCGTAGCGGCCGAAGGGGGTGCGGATCGCGTCGCAGATGTAGACGGGTCGGGTCATGGAGGAAGTCCTCGATGGGGTGGGTGAGGCGCCGGTCCGGTCAGGGGCCTCGCGTTGCGTAGGGCGGAAAAGCCGGAGGCGCCTTCCGCCGCATGCGTCGACCTCGAGCTGTGCGGAGTCGGCAACATCCGGCGGAAGGCGCTTCGCTTTTCCGCCCTACTTTTAGTAGGTCTCGACGTGGAATCTGGCCTTCGAGAGCAGTTGCGGGCGCAGTGCGTCCCAGTCGGCGCCGTTCGCGCGGCAGATGTCGCGGAAGGCTTCCAGGACGCCGGCTTCCATGCCCTTCAGGCCACAGATGTAAATGTAGCAGTTGTCGTCCTGCAGCATCCTGAACACCTTGTCGGCGCGCTCGCGGATCGCGTCCTGCACATACTTCTTCGGTTCGCCGGGCACGCGCGAGAACGCGAAGTTGATGTCGATGAAGTCCTTCGGCAGCTTCTGCAGCGGGCCGAAGTAGGGCAGTTCGGCGGGGGCTCGCGCGCCGAAGAAGAGCACCAGTTCGCCGCCTTCCTTGCGGTCCATGCGGCGGCGACGGCGTTCGGTCATCGCGCGCATCGGTGCCGAGCCGGTCCCGGTACAGATCATCATGATCGACGAATTCGGGTGGTTGGGCATCAGGTAGGTCGAGCCGTAGGGGCCGGTGACCTGCACCTTGTCGCCTTTCTTCAGGTCGCACACGTAGTTCGACGCGACGCCGCGCGTCGGATTGCCTTCGTGGTCCTCGACGACGCGCTTCACCGTCAGCGACAGGTTGTTGTAGTGCGGGCGCTCGCCGTCGCGCGGGCTGGCGACCGAGTACATGCGCAGCAGGTGCGGCTTGCCCTTTTCGTCGACGCCCGGCGGGATGATGCCGATCGACTGGCCTTCGAGCACCGGGAAGGGCGTGGTGCCGAAGTCCAGCACGATGTGGTGGATGTCGCTGGAGGCGTCGTCGGCGGTGAGGCGGTAGTTGCCGGTGACGGTCGCGGTGATCGGTGCGGCCGGCGCATAGATATTGACGTACGGGTGCGACGCGGACCACGGCGCCATGGCCGGGCCGCCCTGGCCGGCGGTGGCGACTTCGGTGATCTGCTGCACCTCGGCCGGGAGTTCGCTGGCGCCCATCACCGTCGCTTCGAGCTGGTCGAGCTCGGTGGTGTCGGGCAGATAGTCCCAGGAATACTGGTCGGCGAGGCTGTGCGGCGTGGCCTTGTCGACGTTGCGCCATGAGTCGATCGCGCCTGTCGGGCACGGCGAGATGCAGGCCAGGCAGCCGTTGCAGGTTTCGAACTTGACGACGTAGTTGCGGCTGTCGTGGGTGATCGCATCGACCGGACAGATCTCTTCGCAGGTGTTGCAGCGGATGCAGATCTCGGGATCGATGAGGTGTTGCCTGGCGAGGTTGGCGTGCTCTGCGGGCGCGTTCATGGTTGTCTCTCTCCACGGGGCGGGATGCGGGCTCGCGCCCGCTTCCCGTTCTACTCTCTTGGTCTTAGTTGAAACGCACGTACTCGAAATTCACCGGCTGGTTGTTGATGCCGCGGCCCGGCGCCGCGATCCAGTTGGCGAACTTGCCCGGCTCGAGGCAGCGGCCCATCAGCGAATGCACGTACAGGCGGTCGCTCTCGGTCGGCAGCCAGTTGTTGTGCTGGTGCGTCCATTCGGCTTCGGACAGCAGGCGGCCATCGGGGCTGACATGCACGTCGGCGAACATGCCGATGCGGCGGTGGAAGCCCTTGTGCGGCAGCGTGAAGCGGAAGTCGTAGCCGAACTTGGCCGGGATGCGGTTCCAGCGGTCGATGCCGGCCTGCACGTCGGTGATCCAGTCGTCGCGCAGGCGCTCGTTCAGCGCGGACAGTGCGGGCACGTGGCGGGTCAGGATCTTGTCGCCGGCGACGTCCATGACCTCGTATTCCGAGTTCTGCAGCTTGTGGTCGTCGTTGATCTTTTCTTCCTCGAAGCGGCCCTTGAGACCGTTCGTGTAGTAGGTCGCGGCGTTCGACGACACTTCGGCGCCGTACAGGTCGCTGGTGACGCTGTAGTGGAAGTTGAGGTACTTCTGCAGCGTCGGCAGGTCGATGACGCCGGCGGCGCGCAGCTTGGCGGGATCGTCGGTGCCGAGTTCCTTCATCACTTCGCAGGTGCGCTGGATCACGCGGGCGATGCCCGACTCGCCGACGAAGAGGTGGTGCGCTTCCTCGGTGAGCATGAACTTGCAGGTGCGCGCCAGCGGATCGAAGGCCGATTCGGCGAGCGAGGCGAGCTGGTACTTGCCGTCACGGTCGGTGATGAAGGTGAACATGAAGAAGGACAGCCAGTCGGGGGTCTTCTCGTTGAAGGCGGTGAGGATGCGGGGATTGTCCGCATCGCCCGAACGGCGCTCGAGCAGGGCTTCGCCTTCCTCGCGGCCGTCGCGGCCGAAGTGTGCGTGCAGCAGGTAGACCATCGCCCACAGGTGGCGGCCTTCCTCGACGTTCACCTGGAACAGGTTGCGCAGGTCGTACAGCGACGGGGCGGTGAGGCCGAGGTGGCGCTGCTGCTCGACCGACGCGGGCTCGGTGTCGCCCTGGGTGACGATGATGCGGCGCAGCGTCGAGCGGTATTCGCCCGGCACTTCCTGCCACACGTCCTGCCCCTTGTGCTCGCCGAAGGTGATCTTCTTCTCGCCTTCCTGCGGCGCGAGGAAGATGCCCCAGCGGTAGTCGTGCATCTTGACGTAGCCGAAGTCGGCCCAGCCCTTGGGATCGACGCTGACGGCGGTGCGCAGATACACGTCGTAGTTGGTCGAGTTTTCCGGACCCATGTCGTCCCACCAGTTCAGGAAGGACGGCTGCCACTGTTCGAGAGCGCGCTGCAGCGTCTTGTTCTCGTTGAGGTTGACGTTGTTCGGGATGCGTTCGCTGTAGTTGATCATCTCTGTACTCCTCCGATTTTGTCGTCTCGGCCGGGACTTCGTGGTCCGCCGGCCTTTCCTTTTGCTACTTTTCCCCGCCGCGCCAGGGCGCCGGCTGCAACGGCAGCGGGACGGCCTGCCGCGCGGCGCGGGAACGATTCCTTGGTCTTACACGCGGTTCCAGTCGAACTGCGCCTTCTTGCCGGAGCCGAAGAGCTTCAGCGCGCCGTTCTCGCCGACCGCGTTGGGGCGGTTGAAGATCCAGTTCTGCCACGCCGACAGGCGGCCGAAGATGCGGGTGTTCATCGTCTCGACGGGGCCGAAGCGCAGGTTGGCTTCGAGGCCGGTGAGCGCGTCGGGCGACAGCGCGGCGCGTTCCTCGATGGCGATGCGCACTTCGTCGGCCCAGTCGAGGTCGTCCGGGATCGCGGTGACGAGGCCCAGCTCCATCGCCTCGGCGGGCGACAGCAGGCTGCCTTCCTTCGCCTGGACCGCGGCGATCGGGCCTTCTTCCTGGTAGAAGCGCGCGGCGATGCGCGACAGGCCGTTCACCATCGGGAAGGGGCCGAAGTTCATCGCCGACAGGCCGATGCGGTTGGCGGCATCGGCGTCGTCGCGCATGTAAGTGCGGTCGGCGGCGAGCGCGATTTCCAGCAGCGTGCCGGCGAAGCACGAGCCCGGCTCGATCAGCGCGTACAGGCTGCGCGACGAGACGTCGATGCGGGCGAGCGTGCGGCGCAGCATGCCGATCGTCTCGCGGACGAACCAGTTGTCCTGGTTGGCGTCGATGGTTGCGTCGATGTCGAGCACGACCTGGGCGTCGCCTTCGGTGCGCAGCTGCCACAGGCCGACGTCGAGGTGGTTGGTGCGCAGGTTCAGGATGGCGTCGTCGAGTTCGCGCGCCATCTGCAGCGGCCACCACTTGATGCCCTGGGCTTCGATCTCGGCGGCGGTCTTCGCGGTGAGGGCGGAGGGCGCACGCACGGTCAGCGTGACGGTGCGGCCCGAGGCGTCGATCGTCGCATCGACGAATTCGTAGTGGTAGCCCGTCGCGTCGGTGGTGCGCTCGAGGCGGGTGAGTTGCACGCCCTTGGCGCCAGCCGGACGGTCGGACGTCTTCGCGAGTTCCTTCGCACGAGCGGTGATGTGTTCGGCGAACTGCTGCTGCTTGACGACGTCGTCGACCAGGCGCCAGTCCTTCGCACGGTTGCCGCGCACGCCTTCGGAGATGGTGCAGAAGATGTCGGCGTGGTCGCGGCGCACGCGGCGCTTGTCGGTGACGCGGGTCAGGCCGCCGGTGCCGGGCAGCACGCCCAGCAGCGGCACTTCGGGCAGCGACACCGAGGAGTTGCGGTCGTCGACCAGCACGATCTCGTCGCAGGCGAGCGCCAGCTCGTAGCCGCCGCCGGCGGTGGTGCCGTTGCACGCGGCGAGGAACTTGAGGCCGGAGTACTGGCTGGAGTCCTCGATGCCGTTTCGCGTCTCGTTGGTGAATTTGCAGAAGTTCACCTTCCACGCATGGGTCGACAGGCCCAGCATGTAGATGTTGGCGCCGGAACAGAAGATCTTCGGTTTGCCCGAGGTGACGACGACGGTGCGCACTTCCGGATGCTCGAAGCGAACGCGCTGCAGGGCATCGTGAAGCTCGATGTCCACGCCCAGATCGTACGAGTTGAGCTTCAGCTTGTAGCCCGGGCGGATGCCGGCGTCCTCGTCGATGTTGAGCGTCAGCGTGGCGACCTCGCCTTCGGTCGCGAGCGACCAGTGACGGTACTTCGACGGTTCGGTACGGTAATCGACCAGCTCTGCGACCGGCTTGTTCGCGACTGCTTCCATGTGTGTCTCCTCTCTCTGCTGTGTTGTAAGGCTCAGCCCAGTACGAGCTGGCGCAACTTGATGAAACTCTGGTCCACCGTCTCGCCCGTGGTGTCGAGCACGGTGTCGGCCTTGGCGTAGAGGGGCAGGCGCGCCTCGAGGATGCGCTTGAGGTCCTCCATCGCCTCGTCGTTGCCCGCCATCGGCCGCAGGTCGCCCTGGGCCATCACGCGGGCCATGTGTTCTTCCGGCTGGGCCTTGACCCACACGGTCATGCATTGCGACAGCAGCATCTCGAAGCTTTCCGGCTGCGACACGACGCCGCCGCCGACGGAGATCACCGCGCGCGGGTTGTCGCGCAGCACGCGCTCCAGCGTGCGCTTCTCGATGCGGCGGTAACCCGACTGGCCGTACAGCGAGAAGATCTCGCGCCCCGGGATGCCGGTTTCCTTCTCGATCTCGCGGTCGAGTTCGATGAAGGGCATCGTCTCTTCCTGCGCGAGGCGCTTGCCCAGCGTCGACTTGCCGGCGCCGCGCAGGCCGATCAGCGCGATGCGCTTGCGGCGCACGGCTTCCTCGTGACCGAAATCGCGCATCAGGCGGAACACGACTTCTTCCAGGCGGTGCTGCGGCAGGCGTTCGAGGAAGCGACGGATCAGGCGCTTCTCGACGGTGTCTTCGGTTTCCGGCGCGAGCAGCTCGATCAGCGAGACGTTGAGCGCGCGGGCGATGTTGTGCAGCAGGACGATGGACACGTTGCCGTCGCCGCCTTCGAGGTGGGCGAGGTGGCGTTCCGACACGCCGGCTTCGCGGGCCACGAGCTTTCTCGTCATGCCACGGCGGTCGCGGATCTCGCGGACGCGCCTGCCGAGCGTAGGCAGGATATTGCTCTCGGCGGCCTGGTCGGCCGTCTGGAGCTCTTCCTGCTGCGCTTCGGTGGTGGGTTCGAGGCTCATCTGGTTTCCTTTCTTGCAGCGAACTGCATCGGTTGAGTTGAACAATAGTGCAGCAAGATCGACACGTCAACACCTAAAGTGCAGTTTTATTTGTGCTGCACTGCAGTAATCTGCAGTTTTCATCCAGTATAGAACGGCGGATGGCGCGGTGCTGTGTCAAAAACTGCAGCTTATGTGGATTGATCTGGATAAAAGTGGAAGTAAAGTGCTTGACGGAGAAAACTGCGCGTGTATTCTATCTCCACCGATTGCGCTCCGAGCGCAACGCCAGAACATCAGTCATCCGGCACGAGACCGCGATGCCTCAACAGAGAGAGGAGACAAACAGGTGAAGCTGGCCAATTACGTATACGGGCAGTGGGTCGAAGGTGCGGGCGAAGGCACGGCGCTGACCGACCCGGTCACCGGCGAGACGCTGGTGCGGGTTTCGTCCGACGGCGTCGATGTCGCACGTGCGCTGGAGTTCGCCCGCAGGGAAGGCGGTGCGGCACTGAAGGCCATGACGTACGAAGAGCGCGCGGCGAAGCTGGCGGCGATCGCCGAGCTGCTGACGGCCAAACGTGCAGAATATTTCGACATCTCGCTGCGCAACTCGGGTGCGACCGAGGGGGATGCCGGTTTCGACGTCGATGGCGCGATCTTCACCGTCAAGACTTATGCCCGTGCCGGCAAGGCGCTGGGTGCGGCGCGCCACCTGAAGGAAGGCAGCCGCGTGGCGCTGGCGAAGACCGATGTCTTCCAGGGCCAGCACTTCCTGATGCCGCTGACCGGGGCGGCCGTGTTCATCAATGCCTTCAACTTCCCGGCCTGGGGCCTGTGGGAGAAGGCCGCACCGGCGCTGCTCGCGGGCGTGCCGGTGTTCGCCAAGCCGGCGACGCCGACCGCGTGGCTCGCGCAGCGCATGGTCGCCGACGTCGTCGAGGCCGGCATCCTGCCGCCGGGCGCGATCTCCATCGTGTGCGGCTCGGCGCGCGACCTGCTCGACCACGTCACCGAATGCGACGTCGTGTCCTTCACCGGCTCGGCCGACACCGCTGCCCGCATGCGCACGCATCCGAACGTCGTCGCGCGCTCGGTGCGCCTCAACATCGAGGCCGACAGCGTGAATTCCGCGATCCTCGGGCCGGACGCCAAGCCCGGCACCGCCGAGTTCGATCTCGCGGTGAAGGAGATCGTGCGCGAGATGACGGTCAAGACGGGTCAGAAGTGCACCGCGATCCGCCGCATCCTTGCGCCGGCCGGCACCTCGCGCGCGCTCGCCGATGCGGTGTCGGGCAAGCTCGCCGGCTGCAAGGTCGGCAATCCGCGCAGCGAAGGCGTGCGCGTCGGGCCGCTCGTCAGCAAGGCGCAGCAGGCTGCGGCCTTCGAAGGGCTCGCGAAGCTGCGCGAGGAATGCGAAGTCGTGTTCGGCGGCGATCCGGACTTCGAGCCGGTCGATGCCGACGCGGCGGTGTCCGCCTTCGTGCAGCCGACCCTGCTTTTCTGCGACAAGGGCCTGGCCGCGCGCCACGTCCATGACGTCGAGGTCTTCGGCCCGGTCGCGACCATCGTCCCCTACGCCGGCACCGCGGATGCGATCGCGATCGCGCGGCGCGGCCACGGCTCGCTGGTCGCCTCGGTGTATTCGGGCGACGCGGCCTTCCTCGGCGAACTGGTGCCGGCGATCGCCGACCTGCACGGCCGCGTGATGGTCGTGGATGCCGCGGTCGGCGCGAACCACACCGGTCACGGCAATGTGATGCCGAGCTGCCTGCACGGCGGCCCCGGGCGCGCCGGCGGCGGCGAGGAGCTGGGCGGCCTGCGCGCGCTGGCGATGTACCACCGCCGCTGCGTCGTGCAGGGCGGCCCTGCCGTGCTCGAGGCGCTGTCGCGTGACGCAGTCGACGCGGCGCTCCTCGGTGCATGAACTATAAAACATACACGCATCCCGCCCCCTGACCCCAACCCCCAGTTCCGACGGAGAGACGGAGACATGACGCCAGACCAGTTCCAGACGCTGATCGCGAAAGTGACCGGCGAGATCGCCGGCCGCCCCCTCGACGGCCAGCTCGCAGACTTCCTCAACGAACGCTTCCCCGCGAACGGGCCGGACTTCCAGGCCATCGTCGCGGCGTGCAAGGACGCCGTCGCCGCCGGCTGGATGTGCGAACGCGAGCACGGCGGCATCAAGTTCGGCCGCGTCATCAAGCCCTGTGACGCGATCCACGGCTTCAGCGTCGACGTCGTCGAGATGCAGGACGTCGTCGGCCCGCAGCACGCGCATCCCAACGGCGAGATCGACATGATCATGCCGCTCGAAGGCGACGCGAAGTTCGACGGCCACGGCGCGGGCTGGTTCGTGTATGGCCCGGGCAGCGTGCACAAGCCCACGGTGACCGACGGGCGCGCGTATGTGCTGTACCTGCTGCCGCAGGGCGCAATCGAGTTCACGAAATCGTAGGGCGGGAGGCGCTGCGCTTTCCCGCCCTACGTCCGACACCGGGAATGAGGGCAAGGTTGGGCACGAATCGTAGGGCGGGAAAGCCGAAGGCGCATCCCGCCACACCGCGGTGCGTTTAGGACGCCAAACATGACGAAGGCCACGAAGGTCATCGATTGAACGACGCCGGCACCAAGACCGGCCACGAATACCCCCGGCACCAGCCGAAAGAACGGAGGAGAGAAGGAATGACCACGCTCAGCGCAGCGGACCACAGCACCAGTCCGCCGACCATCACCCTGCCGCGCCAGTACAACGCCGCGGACGACCTCATCGGCCGCAACCTCGACGCCGGCCGCGGTAGCAAGATCGCCTACATCGACGACAACGGCCGCTACACCTACGACGAACTCGCGGCACGCGTGAACCGCTTCGCCAACGCGCTCGGCGCGCTCGGCATCCTGCGCGAGCAGCGCATCCTGATGTGCGTGCACGACACGATCGACTTCCCGACCGTGTTCCTCGGCGCGATCAAGGCCGGCGTCGTGCCGATCGCCGTGAACACGCTGCTGACGCCGTCGGACTACGAATACATGCTGACCGACAGCCGTGCGCGCGTCGCGGTCGTGTCGGCCGCGCTGTACGACAGCTTCGCGCCGCTGCTGGGCAAGGTGGAAACGCTCGAACGCATCATCGTCGCCGGCGCAGAGAACTCCGAATCGGGGGCGGATTCGCTCGCAAGCCTGATGGCACCCGCCTCGGACCGCTTCGATGCGGTCGCGACGACCTGCGACGACCACTGCTTCTGGCTCTACTCCTCGGGCTCGACGGGCGCGCCCAAGGGGACGGTGCATCTGCATTCGAGCCTGATCCACACCGCCGAGCTGTACGCCAAACCCATCCTCGGCATCCGCGAAGACGACGTCGTGTACTCCGCGGCCAAGCTCTTCTTCGCCTACGGTTTGGGCAACGGCCTGACCTTCCCGCTCGCGGTCGGCGCGACCGCGGTGCTGATGGCCGAGCGCCCGACGCCCGCCGCCGCCTTCAAGCGTCTGCGCGAGCACCAGCCGACGATCTTCTACGGCGTACCGACGCTCTACGCGTCGATGCTCGCGGACGCCGACTGTCCGACGCGCGACGAGCTGGCGATCCGCATGTGCACCTCGGCGGGCGAGGCGCTGCCGGAGGAGATCGGCCTGCGCTGGACCGAGCGCTTCGGCGTCGAGATCCTCGACGGCATCGGCTCGACCGAGATGCTGCACATCTTCCTGTCGAACCGCCCCGGCGACGTGCATTACGGCACCACCGGCAAGCCGGTGCCCGGCTACCAGGTGCGCCTCATCGACGACGAGGGCAATGTCGTCGAAGGCGCCGACGAGCCGGGCGAGCTGCAGATCTCCGGCCCGACCAGCGCGGTGATGTACTGGAACAACCGCGAGAAGACGCGCGCCACTTTCCAGGGACCGTGGACGCGCAGCGGCGACAAGTACTCGCGTAACGCCGAGGGCTACTACGTGTATGCGGGGCGCAACGACGATATGCTTAAGGTCTCCGGCATCTACGTGTCGCCGATCGAGGTCGAGTCCTGCCTGATCCAGCACCCGGCGATCCTCGAGGCGGCGGTGGTCGGCCACGAGGACGAGGAGCGGCTGATCAAGCCCAAGGCCTTCATCGTGCTGAAACCCGGGTTCAACCGCTCGGAGCAACTCGCGGCGGAGATCAAGGCGCACGTGAAGGCGCATCTCGCGCCCTACAAGTATCCGCGCTGGATGGAGTTCGTCGATGAGCTGCCGAAGACCGCGACGGGCAAGATCCAGCGGTTCAAGCTCAGGGCCTTGGCTAAAACGTAGGGCGGGAAAGCCGAAGGCCGAATTTGCCAACTGCGCCGCCACACGGCGGTGCCGACCGGATACGCACAGTTGGTGGGAGGCGCTTCGCTTTCCCTCCCTACGAATGAACCGAATACAAGGGGCAATACCCCACCCATCCCATGGAGGAGACAACCATGAAGAAGACGCAACAGAAGCGCCGTACCGTGATGCAGGTGATGCTCGGCGCGTTTGCCGGTGTACTGGCCGGTGCGCTGGTTCCGCTGGGCGCCGCGCAGGCCGCCGAGAAGATCAAGGTCGGCCTGATGCTGCCCTACACCGGCACCTACGCCGCACTGGGCACCGCGATCACCAACGGCTTCAAGCAGTACGTGCAGGAGCAGGGCGGCAAGCTCGGCGGTTACGAGGTCGAGTATTCGGTCGTCGATGACGAGTCCGATCCCTCCAAGGCGACCGAAAACGCGTCGAAACTCGTGAAGCGCGACAGCGTCGACGTGCTCGTCGGCACCGTGCATTCGGGCGTCGCGCTGGCGATGGCCAAGGTCGCGCGCGACACCAAGACGCTGCTGGTCATCCCCAACGCTGGCGCCGATGAACTGACCGGCCCGCTGTGTGCCCCGAACGTGTTCCGCAGCTCCTTCTCCGCCTGGCAGCCGGCCTACGCGATGGGCAAGATCGTCGCCGAGCGCGGCCACAAGAACGTCGTCACGGTCACCTGGAAGTATTCCTTCGGCGAACAATCCGTCGCGGGCTTCAAGGAGGCCTTCGAGAAGGCCGGCGGCAAGGTCGCGAAGGAGCTCTACCTGCCCTTCCCGAACGTCGAGTTCCAGCCTTTCCTGACCGAGATCGCGAGCCTCAAGCCGGACGCGGTGTTCGTGTTCTTCGCCGGCGGCGGCGCGGTGAAGTTCGTCAAGGACTACGACGCCGCGGGCCTGAAGCGGACGATCCCGCTGTACGGCTCAGGCTTCCTCACCGACGGCACGATCGACGCGATGGGCGGCTCGGGCGAAGGCCTGCTGACCACGCTGCACTACGCCGACAACCTGACCAACCCGAAGGACCAGGCCTTCCGCAAAGCCTATGCGCTCGCCTACAAGGCGCAGCCCGACGTGTATGCGGTGCAGGGCTACGACGCGGCGCAGATGCTGAAGACCGGCCTCGACGCGCTGAAGGGCGCCAAGTTCGACAAGGACGCCGTCGCGAAGGCGATGGAAACGGCGAAGATCGACAGCCCGCGCGGCGCCTTCACGCTGTCGAAGGCGCACAACCCGGTGCAGGACATCTACCTGCGCAAGGTCGAAGGCCGCGACAACAAGCTCGTCGGCGTCGCCGAGAAGGCGCTGGCCGATCCGGCACGCGGCTGCCGCATGTAAGCCTCCGCAGTCCTTCCATCCGCTTCAATCCTTACGTATCCGGGCGCCCGCAAGGGCACCCGGAGGGGAAGACTCATGGATTTCGTATCCTTCCTGATCCAGGTGCTGAACTCGCTGCAGTACGGCCTGTTGCTGTTCCTGGTGGCCAGCGGGCTGACGCTGGTGTTCGGCATCATGGGCATCATCAACCTGGCGCACGGCAGCTTCTACATGGTGGGCGCCTACCTCGCGTTCGCGCTGACGAGCCTGACGGGCAACCTGATGCTGTCGATCGCGCTGGGCATCCCGCTCGCGTTCGTCTTCGGCGCGCTGCTCGAATGGGCGCTGTTCTCGCATCTGTACAAGCGCGACCACCTCGAACAGGTGCTGCTGACCTACGGCCTGATCCTGATCTTCGAGGAGCTGCGTAGTCTCATGGTCGGCGACGACGTGCATGGCGTGACGATCCCGGAACTGTTCTCGGCTTCGATCCCGCTGTCGGACAACCTCAGCTACCCCGTGTATCGCCTGGTGATCTCGGTCGTCTGCCTGGCGCTCGCGGGCGGCCTGTACTTCCTCATCCAGAAGACGCGCCTGGGCATGATGATCCGCGCCGGCAGCCACGACCGCGACATGGTCAAGGCGCTCGGCATCGACATCAACCTGCTGTACCGCACCGTGTTCGCGCTCGGTGTCGCGCTCGCCGCGCTGGCAGGCATGCTCGCCGCGCCGATCTCTTCCGTCTATCCGGGTATGGGCTCTTCCGTGCTGATCATCTCCTTCGTCATCGTCGTGATCGGCGGCGTCGGTTCGGTGTGGGGCGCGCTCGTCGCGGCGCTGGTGATCGGCTTCGCGGACACCTTCGGCAAGGTGCTGCTGCCCGATCTCGCGGGCCTGATGGTCTATCTGGTGATGGCCGTGGTGCTGTTGTGGCGCCCCGAAGGCATCTTCAAGAAGGGGTAAGCAGCCATGAATTCCCGTACCTCCACTATCTTCAAGCTCGCGGTGCTCGCCGGCGTGCTCGCCTTCCCGGCCTTCGGCTCGGACTTCTACGCCGAGATGGTCGCCAAGGTGCTGATCCTGGCGATCTTCGCGATGAGCCTGGATCTGCTGGTCGGCTTCACCGGCCTGGTGAGCTTCGGCCACGCGGCCTACTTCGGCATCGCCGCCTACGCGGTCGCGCTGATGACCCCCAAGTACGACCCGGCGAACCTGTGGCTCGCGCTGCCGGCCTCGGTGCTGGCGGCAGGGCTCGCGGCCTTCGTGATCGGGCTCTTCGTGCTGCGCACCAAGGGCATCTACTTCATCATGGTGACGCTCGCCTTCGCGCAGATGGCCTACTACGTGTTCCACGACACGCCGGTGGGCGGCGGCTCGGACGGCATCTACCTCAACTTCAAGCCGGACGCGGCGATCGCCGGCTGGGCGCCGTTCGACCTCAACGAGCCGCTGCATCTGTACTACTTCGTCGTCGCGGCGATGCTGGCCGTGTATGGCCTGCTCAAGCTCGTGCTGCGCTCGCCCTTCGGCCGCGTGCTGGTCGGCATCCGCAGCAACGAGCACCGCATGCTCTCGCTCGGCTACGCGACCTTCCGCTACAAGCTCGCCGCCTTCACGCTGGCGGGTGCCCTGGCGGGTGTCGCGGGCTTCCTGTACGCGGTGCTGTTCGGCTTCGTCACGCCCGAGTACCTGTCGTGGCACAAGTCCGGCGACGTGCTGCTGATGGTGATCCTCGGCGGCATGGGCAACCTCGCCGGCGCGATCGCCGGCGCGGTCGCACTCGTGGGCCTGCAGGAGATCTTCACCAGCGTCACCAAGCACTGGCAGCTGTTGATGGGGCTCACCATCGTCGCGGCGGTGCTGTTCATGCCGGGCGGCCTGACGGCGACGCCGGCCCGCATCCTCGCGCGCATCAACGGAGGAAAGACCAATGAGTGAAGTCCTGCTTGCCGCCGAGGGCATGACCCGCCGCTTCGGCGGGCTGCTTGCGAACCACAAAGTCAATATCCAGCTCGAGCGCGGCGTGCTGCATGCGCTGCTGGGGCCCAACGGTGCCGGCAAGTCGACCTGCATCAACATGCTGTCGGGCGATCTCCCGCCGTCCGAAGGCACGATCCGCTACAAGGGCGAGGACATCACCGCGCTCACCGCCTACCAGCGTTCGCGCATCGGCATCGGCCGCAGCTACCAGCGCACCAACATCTTCCCCAAGTTCACGGTGCTGGAGAATTGCCGTCTCGCCGCGCAGTCGCGCAAGCCCCGTCCGTGGAGCCTGCTCACCAACGCGCTGCGCATGCCCGAAGCGGTCGAGCGCGCGCGCGCCGCGATCAATGAGGCGGGCCTGTCCGGCCGCGAGGACCGCGTCGCCGGTACGATGTCGCACGGCGAACAACGCCAGCTCGAGATCGCGATGGTGCTCGCGACCGACGCCGAGGTGCTGCTGCTCGACGAGCCGCTCGCCGGCATGGGTTCGGAGGAGTCCGCGCAGATGGTCACGCTCCTGAACCGCCTGAAGGCGACGCGCGCGATCCTGCTCGTCGAGCACGACATGGACGCGGTGTTCGCGGTCGCCGACCGCATCACCGTGATGGTCAATGGCCAGGTGCTGGAGTCGGGCTCGCCGGAGCAGATCCGCAACAGCCCGGACGTGCAGGCGGCCTATCTGGGACACGAGGCGGAGCATGAATGACATGTCCATGCTGAAAGTGAACGAGGCGGCCGCTCCGGTCGCCGCCGCGGATCAGCGCGAGATGCTGCTCGAGGCGATCGGCCTGCACACCTACTACGGCTCCAGCCACATCCTGCACGGCGTCAATTTCCACATCCGCAAGGGCGAGGCGCTCGGCCTGATGGGCCGCAACGGCATGGGCAAGACGACGCTGATCCGCACCATGCTGGGCTTCCTGAACCCGAAGGCGGGCGGCGTGCTGGTGCGCGGCCAGCGCATGACGGGCGGGCCGACGCACAAGATCGCGAAGCTGGGCATCGCCTACGTGCCCGAAGGCCGCGGCATCTTCCCGAACCTGACGGTCAGGGAGAACCTGATCATGGCCGCGCGCGCCGGCGTCGAGGGCCAGCGCGAGTGGACTTTCGACCGCGTGATGGCGACCTTCCCGCGGCTTGCCGAGCGGATCGAGAACGGCGGCGGCAACCTGTCCGGCGGCGAGCAGCAGATGCTGACGATCGGCCGCGCGCTGATGACCAACCCGGACCTGCTGATCCTCGACGAGGCCACCGAGGGCCTCGCACCGCTGATCGTGCGCGAGATCTGGCGCGTGATCCGCGAGATCCGCGACAGCGGCATCGCCACCGTGATCGTCGACAAGAACCATGCGGCCATCACCGCGCTGACCGACCGTTCGATGATCCTCGTGAAAGGCCAGGTCGTGTTCGATGGCCCGAGCGGGGAGGTGCGCAATAATCCCGAGCTCATCAAGAAACACTTGGGGGTCTGAATGAAGCAAGTGCTCGTCGCCGGGAAGCGTCTCGAATATGTCCGCCTGCCCTCCGCGCATCCGCGCGAGGGCGCGCCCGCGATCGTGTTCCTGCACGAGGGCCTGGGTTCGGTATCGATGTGGCGGGACTTCCCGCAGAAGGTCGCCGATGCGACCGGCTGCGAGGCGATCGTCTATTCGCGCGCGGGCTACGGGCGCTCCGATCCCGCCGAGCTGCCGCGCACGACGCGCTACATGCACGACGAGGGCCTCACGGTGCTGCCGGCGCTGCTCGACGCGCTGCAGCTCGACCGGCCCATCCTCCTCGGCCACTCCGACGGCGGCTCGATCGCGCTGATCTGCGCGGGCGGCACCGACACGCCGCTCGCGGGCGTGGTCCTGATGGCGCCGCACGTGCTGGTCGAGGACATCTCGGTCGACAGCATCGCCAAGGCCAAGGTCGCGTGGCAGACCACCGATCTGGCGGCGCGCCTGGGCAAGTACCACGCCGACGTCGAGGCGGCTTTTTGGGGCTGGAACGACATCTGGCTGCACCCCGATTTCCGCGCGTGGAACATCGAGGAATATGTTCCGAGCATCGCCTGCCCGGTGCTCGCGATTCAGGGCGAGGACGACGAATATGGCACCATGGACCAGATCGACCGCATCGCCGCGCAGGCGCGCGACGTGGATCTCGTCAAGCTCGCCGATTGCCGCCACTCCCCCCACAAGGACCAACCCGCGGCCGTGATCGAGGCCGTCGGCGAATTCGTGAACCGCATCCTGGACTGAATCGTCATGATTTTCGAATGCAAGAAATCCATCCGTTTCCACCACTGCGACCCGGCCGGCATCGTCTTCTATCCGCAGTGCCTGGTGCTGTGCAATGAAGTCGTCGAGGACTGGTTCGACGACGGCATCGGCGTCGACTTCTACAAGCTGCACGCCGAAATTCACCGCGGCGTGCCGATGCGCCACCTCGAAGTCGACTTCATCGCCCCGAGCATGCACGGCGACGAACTGACCTTCACGCTCTACGTCGCGCGTATCGGCGGCAGCTCGATGGACATCGTCACGACCGCGTCGATGGGCGAGCAGGTGCGCTTCCGCGCGAAGCAGACGGTGGTATGGGCCGATCTCGGCGGCGCCCCGCGTTCGACTCTGATCGACGACGAATGGCGCGCACGCTTCAGCCGCTATCTCTTGCCCGCGAAGGAATGAAAACGAAAGAGGGCGTAGGTTGGGTTGAGCGCAGCGAAGCCCGACAACCACCGGTTCCGGTGTGAAAAGCGCCCGATGTTGGGCTTCGCAGGCTCAGCCCAACCTACGAAACGAAGGACACACGATGGACTACAGCCGCTACACCAACCTCAAGGTCGAACTGCATGAGCACGGCATCGCCGAAGTGATCCTCGGCGAACCGGGCAAGCTCCCCGCCGCCGACGCCGCCGGCCACGGCGAGCTCGCCGACATCTGGCGCGACCTCGACCGCGACCCGGCCGTGTCGGTGATCGTCGTGCGCGGCCAGGACAAGGGCTTCTCGGCCGGCGGCACGCTGGACCTCGTCGCCGCGATGGTCGACGAGTTCGAGCACCGCGCCCGCGTGTGGAAGGAAGCGCGCGACATCGTCTACAACATGATCAACTGCTCCAAGGTGATCGTCTCCGCGATCAACGGCCCGGCGGTCGGCGGCGGCCTCGCGGTCGCGCTGCTGGCGGACATCTCGATCGCGGCGAAGAACGCGCGCCTGATCGACGGCCACACGCGGCTCGGCGTCGCGGCCGGCGACCACGCCGCGATCATCTGGCCGCTGCTGTGCGGCATGGCGAAGGCGAAGCTGCATCTGCTGCTGTCGAACGAGGTGAGCGGCGAGGAAGCCGAGCGTATCGGCCTGGTGTCGATGGCGGTCGAGGCCGAGGTCCTGCGCGACACCGCCTTCGACGTCGCGAAGAAGCTCGCCGCCGGCCCGCAGACCGCGCTGCGCTGGACCAAGCACAGCCTCAACAACTGGCTGCGCCAGGCCGGTCCGATCTTCGACAACTCGGTCGCGCTGGAGATGCTGGGCTTCACCGGTCCCGAGGTGCGCGAGGGTCTGGCGGCCGTGCGCGAGCGGCGAACGCCGAATTTTCCGGCGGGCTCGCCGATATGACATTCACGAGGTTCCGCAACCCCGTGACCGTAGGGCGGGAGGAGCGAAGCGCATCCCGCCACGCGGCGGTGCCGGCCCGATACGCCCATTTGGCGGGATAACTCCCGCCCTACGAAAGCACGAATCACGGCGCCGCAGAGCGCCCGAACCCACCCCAACGACAGAGAGAGAACCCCCATCATGACCACCTACCAATGCAGCGCCTGCTACTTCCCCTACAACGAGGCCGACGGCCTGCCCGACGACGGCATCGCGCCCGGCACCAAGTGGGAAGACTTGCCCGAGGACTGGGTCTGCCCGGACTGCGGCAACGGCAAGGAACACTTCAACCCGGCGCCTGAAGCGGACTGAGGGGCGCCGCCGCCAGTCGCAGCCGATCCAGTGCATTGCGCTGTGCCCTGAGGGGCGGCTCCACCTCCACGCCTGATCCCTTGCGGGGCAGGGCAGCGATGCCTTGCCCCGCGCTCCGTTTACCGGTCTCCGCTCAGCCGTTTTCCCGCGCCTGACGTCTCCCGCCGGCGAACGTCCGCATGCACTCCGCTGCATGAGAATGAATAATTGTTCATTCAGTGCTTGATTTCGTAAAAACTCGGGGGTAGAGTGAACGAGCGTTCAGTCAGTTGATGGACATCAAACAGACTGGAGTGGAGGCGGGACCGGAACGACTCGGCCGGACAGGCTCCCCGACAGGGCGGGGCAATCACAAGGAGACAGATTCATGAACGACGGATTGTTTGACCAGTTCAAGGAGTGGTACGAGAAGCGCCATGACTACGCCCGCGCGTGGAAGGCGCGCACCGGCGGCCAGGTCGTCGCGACGATGTGCACCTACACGCCGGAAGAGCTGCTGATCGCGGCGGGCATGCTGCCGGTGCGCGTGCTCGGCGCGCACGAGCCGCAGAACGTGACCGAGCCGCACATCTTCGGCATGTTCTGTCCGTTCTGCCGCGACTCCCTCGCGCAAGGCCTGCTGGGCCGCTTCGACTACGCGGAAGGCGTCACGCTGACGCAGTCCTGCATCCAGTACCGCCAGGCCTTCAGCTCGTGGCGCCAGAACGTGCCGAGCGTGCAGTGGGACTACTACGTCGCGATGCCGAACGACGTGCAGTCGCCGCATTCGCGCAAGGCGCATCGTGCCGAAGTGCAGGCGTTCCGCGTGTTCCTGCAGACGCTCACCGGCAAGACGCTCACTGACGACATGCTGCGCGACGCGCTCACGGTGATGGACGAGAACCGCCGCCTGCTGCGCGAGCTGTTCGACTACCGCAAGGCGGATGAACCCAAGGTCACCGGCGTCGAGGCGCTGTACGCGTCGATCACCGCGCAGTTCATCGACAAGCGCGAACACAACGAGATGCTGAAGAGGGTGCTCGCCGCGCTGCCGGCGCGCAAGGTGACGCGTCCGACGGGCGCGCGCTTCATGACCATCGGTTCGGAGAACGACGACGTCTCCTTCATGGCGATGGTCGAGTCGGTCGGTGCCACCATCGTCATCGACGACCAGTGCTCAGGCACGCGCTACTTCTGGAACGCGTCGAAGAACGACGACGACGTGATCAAGGCCATCGCGGATCGCTACTGCGACCGCCCGGCCTGCCCGACCAAGGACTACCCGGCGCACACCCGCTTCGACCACGTGCTTAACCTGGCCAAGGAATACAAGGTGCAGGCGGCGGTCTTCCTGCAGCAGAAGTTCTGCGATCCGCACGAGGGCGACTACCCGGACCTGAAGCGTCACCTCGAAGCCAACGGCATCCCGACGCTGTTCCTCGAATTCGACATCACGAACCCGATCGGCCCGTTCCGCATCCGCATCGAAGCGATGCTCGAGACGCTGAGCGAAGAAGAACTGTTCTGAGCCCCACAGGAGACTAGTCATGGACATGAAGGCGCTTTACCCGACCGAGCCGCTCAAGCTGTGGAGCAAGGCCAAGGAGCTGCGCGAGCAGTATTACCAGAACTACGCCCGCGCCAAGGACAACGGCGGCATCCGCTGGTCCGCGGCCGGCTGGTCCTTCGACGCGATCCCGACTTCGCTCGGCGACGACGTCTATCCGCTGACCGGCGAGCCGTATTCGGCCGGCGTGTCGCTGGACAAGAAATTCACGCAACGCTGCCTCGACGCCGCCGAGTCCTACGGCTTCGCCCGCGACATGTGCTCCTACATGCGCATCTACTGGGGCAGCATGCACCTCGACGAGTACTTCTACGGCGGCAAGTGGCCGAAGTCGGACTTCATCTACCAGACGCAGATCTGCTGCTCGCACGCGAAGTGGTACCAGCACGTCGCGCGCGTGAAGAACATCCCCGACTTCTATGTCGACGTCTCGGTCGGCGCGTACAAGGACCTCACGCCCGAACGGCTCGACTACGTGACGGCGCAGCTGCACGACTCGATCGAGTTCGTCGAGAAGGCGACCGGGCGCAAGTGCGACGACGAGCTGCTGATCCGCGCGATCAAGAACGAGATGCGCTCGACCAGCCGCTGGGCGCAGATCTGCGAGCTGCAGAAGGCTCGGCCCGCGCCGCTCGACGAGAAGACGATGTACTCGCTGTACGTGCTGTGCATCCTGCACAAGTCGTCGCAATGGTGCGCGGACTTCATGGATGAGCTGTACGACGAAGTGAAGGACCGTGTCGTGCGCGGCATCGCCGCGGTGCCCAACGAGCGTTGCCGCCTGATGTCCGACACGCAGCCGCCCTGGCCCTTCCTGAAGATCTTCCGCTACCTCGAGAGCTACGGTGCGGTGTCGATCGGCTCCCTCTACACCTTCGGTCTCGAAGGCACCTGGGAGTACAAGGAGGATGGCTCCTGGGGCGCGCGCACCGTGCCGTGGGAGAAGGGCATCGAGATGAACGATCGCGACACGGCGCTGCGCCTGTATGCGGACTGGAACCTCTCGAAGCCGCTGTGGCAGCAGTTCTTCGACCCCTCGGTGAAGTCCGAGATGATGCTCAACATCGCGCGCGACTGGGGTGTCGATGGCTGCATGATGCACCTCAACCGCGGCTGCGAAGGCCTGTCGGTCGGCATCATGGAAAACCGCCAGGCGATGGCCAAGGCCGGCATCCCGATCATGACCTACGAGGGGAACATGGGCGACGAGCGGGAATTCGACGAGGTGCGCACGCAGGGCCGTGTGGATGCCTTCATGGAGCAGCTCGGACTGCGCAAGCTGGCCGTTTGATTGGTGGGCTTCTTGTTCCTCCCCCTTCAAGGGGGAGGTTAGGAGGGGGATGGGTTTCGGTGGTGGCCGCTGAACCCATCCCCACCCCAACCCTCCCCTTGAAGGGGAGGGAGCAGGCCCTGCAACTCGCAAGCCTATTACCCAATTGCTCGCCGCGCTAAAACCCCAAACCCCGCAGAGAGCGGCGCGCGTGGACGACACGTACAAGCAATGCCAACGAGATGAGGACATGAAGATGATCACAGCAGGAATCGACATGGGTTCGCGCAGCGTGAAGGTCGTGCTGCTTGAAGAGCTCGACATGGAAGGCAAGCCGCAGCTGTTCGTCAAGAAGGCGCACATGATGATGCCGGGCGACCTCGACGCGGACCAGGCCGCGGAACAGGCCTACGACGATGCGTTGAAGGCGGCGGGCGTGAGCCGCGACCAGGTGAAGTCGGTCTTCGCCACCGGCGCCGGCCGCAGCCAGGTCGCCTTCGCGACCGAAGGCGTCACCGAGATGACGGCCGGGGCGCGCGGCGCGGTGTACATGTATCCGCAGGCCCGCACCGTGGTGGACGTCGGCGCCGAGGAAGGTCGCGGCATCAAGACCGACTCCGCCGGCAAGGCCATCGACTTCGCCGGCAACGAGAAGTGCGCCGCGGGTGCCGGCTCCTTCGCCGAGGCGATGAGCCGCGCGCTGCAGCTGTCGCTCAAGGAGTTCGGCGAGGCGAGCCTGAAGTCGGACAAGAGCATCCCGATGAACGCGCAATGCACGGTGTTCGCGGAGTCGGAAGTGGTGTCGCTGATCCACTCCTCGACGCCGAAGGAAGACATCGCCAAGGCGGTGCTGGATGCGGTGGCGAGCCGGGTGTGCGCGATGGTTCGTCGCGTCGGCATCGAAGGCAACGTGGTGCTGATCGGCGGCATGGGCCACAACCCCGGATTCGTCCAGTCGCTGAAGAACGCGATGGAGGTGGAGGAGGTGCTGCTGCCCGAGCTGCCGGAATTCGTCAGCGCCATCGGCTGCGCGCTGATTGCGGCCGAGCGAGTGCACTGAACCGATACGCGAACAGATACGGATTAAGGAGCGATCAAAATGAATGCAGAAGTTGCTGCCGCCACCGCCGCCCCCGAGAAGAAGGAATTCTGGCGCTGGCAGGAAAACACCTGGTTCGACGAGACCAAGAACTGGAAGGACGCCAAGGTCATCACCTGCGGCATCGACGTCGGCTCGGTGTCCTCGCAGGCGGTGCTGGTCTGTGACGGCGAGCTGTATGGCTACAACAGCATGCGCACCGGCAACAACTCGCCGGACTCGGCCAAGAACGCCCTGCAGGGCATCATGGACAAGATCGGCATGAAGCTCGAGGACATCAACTATGTCGTCGGCACCGGTTACGGCCGGGTGAATGTGCCCTTTGCCCACAAGGCAATCACCGAAATTGCCTGCCATGCCCGCGGCGCGAACTACATGGGCGGCAACAAGGTGCGCACCATCCTCGACATGGGCGGCCAGGACTGCAAGGCCATCCACTGCGACGAGAAGGGCAAGGTCACGAACTTCCTGATGAACGACAAGTGCGCCGCCGGAACGGGTCGCGGCATGGAAGTCGTCTCCGACCTGATGCAGATCCCCATCGCCGAACTCGGTCCGCGCTCGTTCGACGTGGAAAAAGAGCCGGAAGCCGTCTCCTCGGTGTGCGTCGTCTTCGCCAAGTCGGAGGCGCTCGGGCTGCTCAAGGCCGGCTACACGAAGAACATGGTGATCGCGGCGTACTGCCAGGCGATGGCCGAGCGCGTCGTGAGCCTGCTGGAGCGGATCGGCGTGGAAGAAGGCTTCTTCATCACCGGCGGCATCGCGAAGAACCCGGGCGTCGTGAAGCGGATCGAGAAGCTGCTGGGCATCAAGGCCGTCGATACCAAGATCGACAGCCAGATCGCGGGCGCGCTCGGTGCGGCACTCTTCGGCTACACGCTGATGCAGAAGCAGGCCGTCAAGGCCTGAGATTGAGGCGCGCCCGGTCCGGGCGCGCCATCCTCGGAGGAAGACAAATGGCGAACCAGAAGCGGGTCATGCGGGTGCTCAGGAAGGACGATCTGGACGCGATCGTCCGCATCGACCAAGTGGCCTCGAAGCAGGACCGGCGCGAGTACTACACGCGCAAGATCGAGACGACACTGAACCCGAATCACAACATCAACGTGTCGCTCGTGTGCGAGATCGACGGCCGCGTCGCCGGTTTCGTCATGGGTGACATCTATTTCGGCGAGTTCGGCATTCCGGAGACCTCGGCGACGATCGACACCATCGGTGTCGATCCGGAGTTGCAGGCACACGGTGTTGGCAGCGAGCTGCTCGACCAGTTCATGACCAACATGAAGGTGGCGGGCGTGAAGAAGGTGTATACGACGGTGAACTGGGACGACTTCGCCTTGGCGCGGTTTTTCTCGCGTCAGCGCTTCGCCCCGTCGAAGCGGGTCAATCTGGAATACGCGGTCGCCTGACGCCGTACGCAGGATCCCGGAAAGCGTGCGAGGCCGGATTTCCGGCCTCTTTTTTTCCGGCTCGCCGACCTCGGGCGGGCGCATCAGCATCGTCATGACAGTGCTTAAAGCCGCATGCGGAAACGGAAATTCGGCCTTGGCGATGAACGGCCAAATTCCCGTTGACGGCACTACCAAAATGAACGAGTATTCATTCACCGGACGGCGGCGTGCTTCAGATTCCGGAAACGCCGCGTTCTCGCCCCGCAGGGGCAACCGAAAGTGGAGGATGTGATGACGGCAGAATCTGGTCGTGCCCTCGCTGGCAAACACGTGGTGATCACCGGCGGTGGCCGCGGTATCGGTGCCGCGATCGCGGCGGCGCTGTCTGCGCAGGGCGCACGCCTCACGCTGATGGGACGCAACCGCGGGCAGCTCGAGGAGCGGGCCGCAGTGCTGCGTACGCTCGGCGGCGAATCCTGCGAAGTGCATTGCGAGGCGATCGATGTCGCCGACGAGGCATCGGTGGTATCGGCCTTTGCCGCCGCCGCCAAACGCCTCGGCCCCGTCGCGGTGCTGGTCAACAACGCCGGCCAGGCGGGCAGCGCCCCTTTCCTGCGCACCGAAAGCGCGCTGTGGCAGCAGATGCTGGCCGTGAATCTCACCGGCACCTATCTCGCGACCCGCGCCGCGCTGCCGGACATGCTCGCGGCGGGCTGGGGCCGCATCATCAACGTCGCCAGCACCGCGGGCGAGAAGGGCTACCCCTACGTCACCGCCTACTGCGCCGCCAAGCACGGCGTCATCGGCCTGACGCGCTCGCTGGCACTCGAGCTTGCGCACAAGCACGTCACCGTGAACGCCGTGTGTCCCGGCTATACCGATACCGACATCGTGCGCGACGCGGTAACCAACATCCGCGAGAAGACGGGCCGCAGCGAGGCCGAGGCGCTCGCCGAGCTGGCGAAGCACAACCCCCAGGGTCGACTGGTGCGACCGGAGGAGGTCGCCAATGCGGTGTTGTGGCTGTGCCTGCCGGGCTCCGAGGCGATCACCGGTCAGGCGATCTCGGTGTCCGGCGGCGAGGTGATGTGAGGGGTAGGCCCGGTCGCAGTCACGCTGGCAAGCAGGCGAGTCGATAGCGTTCGGGCTGAGCCCTCCGACAGGCCTCTCCTGAGCGAAGTCAAAGTGCTCGGGGCGAACGGTGCAACAGACACAAGCGGCAGCACAGATCCGCGTGAGCGGGCGCCGCATCGGACAGAAACCATAAGGAGCAGGGCGGTCGCAACCGGCGCACCGACCCGAGAGGAGACGCAAAGATGAGTGATCGAAGCTATCTGGAGTGGCCCTTTTTCGAAGAGCGCCACCGCGGCATGCAAGTCGAGCTTGAAGCCTGGGCAGCGGCGCACATCGACGGCCACCCGCACGGCGACCTCGACGACGCCTGCCGCGAGCTGGTGCGCAAACTAGGTGCCGACGGCTGGTTGCGCTACATGGTTGGCGGCACTGCCTACGGCGGTCGCCATGACACCATCGACACGCGCGCCGTGTGTCTGCTGCGCGAGACGCTGGCACGCCATTCCGGTCTCGCCGACTTCGCGTTGGGCATGCAGGGGCTGGGCTCGGGCGCGATCACGCTGCACGGCACCGATGCGCAGAAGCGCAAGTACCTGAGCGAAGTGGCTGCCGGCCGTGCAATCCCCGCCTTCGCGCTGTCCGAGCCGGATTCCGGTTCCGACGTCGCGGCGATGGCGTGCAGCGCGCGTCGCGACGGCAATGACTATGTGCTCGACGGCGAGAAGACCTGGATCTCCAACGGCGGCATCGCCGACTTCTACGTCGTGTTCGCCCGCACCGGTGAAGCGCCGGGCGCACGCGGGCTGTCGGCGTTCATCGTCGAGGCCAATCTCCCCGGCTTCGAGATCGCCGAGCGCATCGAGGTGATCGCTCCGCATCCGCTGGCTCGCCTGCGCTTCACCGGCTGTCGTGTGCCCGCAGCAAACCTGCTGGGAGCGCCGGGGCAGGGCTTCAAGGTCGCGATGCAGACGCTGGACATCTTCCGTACCTCGGTCGCCGCCGCCGCGCTCGGCTTCGCGCGCCGCGCGCTCGACGAGGGCCTGCGCCGCGCGACCACGCGCGACATGTTCGGCAAGAAACTCGCCGACTTCCAGATCACGCAGGCCAAGCTCGCGCAGATGGCGACCCACGTCGACACCGCCGCGCTCCTCACCTACCGCGCCGCGTGGATGCGCGACCAGGGCAAGAACATCACCGGCGCCGCAGCAATGGCCAAGATGACTTCCACCGAGACCGCGCAGCAGGTCATCGATGCCGCCGTGCAGCTGTGGGGCGGCTGCGGCGTCGTCAGCGATCACCCGGTCGAGCGCCTGTACCGCGAGATCCGCGCGCTGCGCATCTATGAGGGGGCGACCGAGGTGCAGCAGCTCATCATCGCTCGGCAGACCCTCTCCGCCTGGGAGCAGGAACAGGCCGTCTGAGCCTGGCAAGGGATCGCGGCGGGCGTCGTACGGCGCCCGCCGCACGCTCCCATTTTCTCGGCACGTCGAATGAGTGAACGTTCAACCAGTTGAACGCACGAGGAGGAGACAAACCATGCATGCAAGCGTAGTGAGCCTGAACGCGGCCAGCGCCGCCGGGCTGCGGCCCGCCAAGGTGTGCGGCGCCACAAGCGCAGAGCAGGAGGCGGGCGGGAATGAGGACGCCGGCGTCCAGCTCGAACCCGGTTCGATCGAGCATGTCGCGAACCCTGAAGCCTTGCCGCACGGGCCGTGGGGCCGCCGCCTGTACGCGGCGAGCCGCGTATCCGCACTGATGGGGGGAACGATCTTCATGCTGCTGATCGGCATGTCCCTCGTGTCCATCGTCGGGCGCAAGCTGTTCGCACTGCCGGTGCCGGGCGATTTCGAGGTCCTGCAAATGGGCGCGGCCGTGGCTTCCGCGACCTTCTTCTCGTACTGCCAGATGGTCGACGGCCACGTGCGCGTCGACTTCTTCACGCACTGGCTGCCGCAGCGCGGTCGCTCCTTCCTCGACGGGCTCGCGGCGCTGCTGATGGGTGCCGTCGCGCTGCTCATCGCGTGGCGGACAGGCGTCGCGGCCGTGTCGTCCTACGAATCGGGCGAGGCCTCGCTGATGCTGGGCTGGCCGGGCTGGATCTCGATCGCACTGATCGTGCCTGCCTTCGTGCTGTTCGCAGCGACCAGCCTGTACACCGCGGGCCGTCGCTTCCGCGTCATGATCGGAGGTGAAAAATGAGCGGTATTGCGATCGGCGCGACGATGTTCGCGGTCCTGCTGGTGCTGCTGGTGTTCCGTGTGCATATCGGCATCACGATGTTCCTCGTCGGCGCAGCGGGCTACCTGACGATGATGGGGGGCGAAATCAACCCCTTCCTCAACACGCTGAAGAACCTCGCCTACGCGCGGCTCTCCAACTACGATCTGGCCGTCATCCCGATGTTCCTGCTGATGGGCCAGTTCGCGACCCACGGCGGCCTGTCGCGCGCGCTGTTCCGCTGCGTGAGTTCGCTCGTGGGGCACTGGCGCGGCGGTGTCGCGATCGCCTCGACCGGCGCCTGTGCGGGCTTCGGCGCGATCTGCGGCTCCTCGCTCGCGACCGCGGCGACGATGGGCCAGGTCGCGCTGCCGGAGCTCAAGCGCTACAACTACTCGGGTGCATTGGCGACCGGGGCGCTCGCTGCCGGCGGCACGCTCGGCATCCTGATCCCGCCCTCGGTGCCGCTGGTCATCTACGCGGTGCTCACGCAGGAGTCGATCGGCAAGCTCTTCATGGCCGCGGTGGTGCCGGGCCTGATTGCCATGCTCGGCTACATGCTGGTGATCCGCATCATCGTCACGCTCAAGCCCGAGGCCGGTCCGGCCGGCCCCCACGTGCCGCTGGCGGAGAAGCTGCGGTCGATCGCCAACGTCACGCCGGTCGCCCTGATCTTCCTCGTCGTCATCGTCGGCATCTACGGCGGCTGGGCCAACCCGACCGAGGCGGCCTCGATCGGCGCAGCGGCCTGCGGCATCCTCGCCGTCGCCACCGGCGGCATGCGTGCCGAAGGCATCCGGGAGAGCGTGCTCGGGGCCGGCGAGGCCACCGCGATGATCTTCCTCGTGCTGCTCGGGGCCGACATGCTCAACACCGGCCTCGCGCTCACGCAGATGCCGGCCGAGCTCGCGAACTGGGTCAAGGACAGCGGCCTGTCGCCGCTGCTGGTGCTCACCGCGATCCTGCTGATCTACGTCTTCCTCGGCTGCGTCATGGATGCGCTGGCGATGATCCTGCTGACCATCCCCATCTTCTATCCGATGGTGATGGGGCTGGAGTTCTGGGGCCTGACCCCGGACGAGAAGTCGATCTGGTTCGGCATCCTGGTGCTGATGGTGGTCGAGATCGGCCTCGTGCATCCGCCGGTCGGCATGAACATCTACATCATCAACAAGGCCGCCAAGGACGTGCCGCTCACCGAAACCTTCCGCGGGGTGATGCCCTTCCTCGCATCGGACGTCGTGCGCATCACGCTGCTGCTGTTCTTTCCCGCCATATCGCTTTACCTGGTCCGGACCTTCGGCGGCTGACAAGCCGAGGCCGGCCTTCCATTACAAAGAGGAGACGCGAATGAACACCGGAAAACTGCTCAAGCCGCTGCTGGCCGCCCTGCTGCTCGCGGGCGGCGCCGCCCAGGCCCAGTCGGACAAGGTCGTGACGCTGCGCGTGCACCACTTCCTGCCCCCGTCGTCGAACACTCAGGTCAAGTTCCTCGAACCCTGGTGCGCCAAGATCGGCGCCGAATCGGGCGGGCGCCTGAAGTGCCAGATCTACCCCGCGATGCAGATGGGCGGCACGCCGCCGCAGCTCTTCGACCAGGCCAAGGACGGCGTCGCCGACATCGTGTGGGCGGTGCCCGGCTACCAGGCGGGCCGCTTCCTCGTCTCCGAGGTGTTCGAGTTGCCCTTCATGGGCAGCTCGGGCGAGAAGTCCAGCCGCGCGCTGTGGACCTACGCGACGAAGAATGCCACCGCGGAATTCAAGGGTGTGCGCCCGCTGGTGTTCCACGTCATCTCGGGCATGGCGCTACACACGACGAAAAAGCAGATCAAGACGATCGACGACCTCGCAGGACTGAAGCTGCGCGCGCCGACGCGACTGGCGACCAAGATGGTTGCGGCGCTGGGCGCCACCCCCGTGCCGATGCCGGTGCCCATGGTTACGGAGAGCCTCGCCAAGGGCGTGATCGACGGCGCGATGATCCCTTGGGAAGTCGTGCCGGCGATGAAGATCCAGGAGATCGTCAAGTTCCACAGCGAAACCGACCCCAGCCTGCCGCTGCTGTCGACGACGACCTTTATCCTGGCGATGAACCCGGCGAAATATGACAGCCTGCCGCCCGAACTGAAGCAGGTCATCGACGCCAACAGCGGTCCGGAGGTTTCCGCATGGGCGGGCAAGGTCTGGGACGAGGCGACGCTGACCGGCCGCCAGGCCGGCGTGGACCGCAAGAACACCTTCTACACCGTGCCTGCTGCCGAGGTGGGCAAGTGGCAGAAGGCGTCCGAGTCGGTCACGGCCGACTGGGTCAAGGAAGTCAGCGCCAAGGGCTATGACGGCCAGAAGTTGTTGGCTGAAGCCCAGGCCCTTCTCAAGAACTGAGCGGCTTGCGGTCCGCCTTGCGCCCCGGCATGCCCCGCCGGGGACCCCTTCGGTCGTCCTGGAGCAGATATGAGTTTTGAGAATAGTACGCGCTGCGGCGCGATGAACGCCGCCGACGAGATCATCGGCCGTTCCCTCGCGCAGGGTCTCGCCGACCAGCCCGCGATCGTCGGCGGCGGCCGTTCCGTCACCTACGGCGAGCTCGAGGCGATGGTCAACCGCACCGGCAACGCCATGAAGGCACACGGCGTCGGGCGCGGCGAGCGCGTCCTCTTCCTGATGGACGATTCGCCCGAGATGGTCGCGGGCTACCTGGGCGCGATGCGCATCGGCGCCGTCGCCGTTGCCCTCAACGTGCGGCTCGCGCCGCGCGACGTGCGCTATGTGATCGAGGACAGCGCCTGTCGCCTGCTGTTCGTCGACGCCGAATTCGCCCATCTTTACCAGGAAATCGCCGGCGAGCTCGCCGACCCGCCGCAAGTCGTCGTGCGCGGTGCACCGCAACGCATCGGCATGGCGCTCGACGATTTCGTCGCGGGGCAGCCCGACACGCTGGCATCCGAGCCCGCGGCGCCCGAGGATATCGCCTTCTGGGTGTATTCCTCGGGCACGACGGGACGGCCCAAGGCGGTGATGCACTCTCACGGCTGCGTGCTGATCGCCGACCGCATGGAGGCCGAATACTTCGGTGTACGCCCGGGCGATCGCATCTTCGCGACGTCGAAAATGTTCTTCGGCTGGGCGCTGGGCCATTCCATGATGGGCGGGCTGCGCTGCGGCGCGACGGTCATCGTCGCGGCCGGCTGGCCCGACCCGGTGCGCATGATCGAGGTAGTCGACACCCACCGCCCGACGCTGTTCTTCAGCACGCCGGTGATGTATCGCAACTTGCTGCGCGAGGGGGTGGGCACGAGCGAGGGCTTCCGCAACGTGCGCCATTTCCTGTCGGCGGGCGAGAAGCTGCCCGAGACGCTGTACCAGTCCTGGCTGGAAGCGACCGGCAAGCCCCTCATCGACGGAATCGGCGCCTCGGAGACGATCTTCCTCTTCCTCGTCAATGACGCGGGCGCGCAACGGCCCGGCTCCTGCGGCAAGCCCGTGCCCTGGGCCGAAGTGCGCCTGGTCGACGAGGCCGGCGCGGACGTCGTCGAGCCCGACGTCCCGGGTCAGATCGCGATCCGCACGCCCTCGCAGTTCCGCGGCTACTGGAATCTGCCCGAACAGACGGCGAAGTCCTTGCGCGATGGCTGGTATTTCCCCGGCGACATGTTCAGCTTCGACCGTGACGGCTACTGGTATCACAACGGCCGCGCCGACGACATGCTCAAGATCTCCGGCCAGTGGGTGAGTCCGTCGGAGATCGAGGGGTGCGCGATGACCGCCCCCGGCATCGCAGAGGCTGTCGTCGTCGGCGTGCCGCAGGAGGACGGCCTCACGCGCCTCGTGCTCGTGGCCGTACCGAAGGACCCCTCGGCAAGCCAGTCGCGCCTGTCCACCCAGGTGCAGGACACCCTGATGGCGAACCTCTCGATCTACAAATGCCCCCGCACGGTGCGCTTCGTGGACGAGTTGCCGCGCACTGCGACCGGCAAGATCCAGAAGTTCCGCCTGCGCGAGCTGCTCAAGACCGGGCGGCTGTAGGGGCGCCCGGCCGCCTGTCGGCCTGTGCCCCGATCGATACGCACGGACGTAGGGCGGGAGGAGCGCAGCGTATCCCGCCACCCCCCGCAGTCGGGGCATACCCACCCGCTGCATGGCAGGATCCGCCTTCGGCTCCTCCCTCCCTACGAAACTGATTGACCATTCATTTCAAGCGGCCGGATCTCCGGCCGTTTGCATTCATGCGTGGGGCATCGGAATGCCCGTGACAACGCTTCAGCACAAACGGACACGGCGCTCATGGGATCCTTCCGATTTTCGCGAAAGTGGTTGACTAAGTCGATCGAGTGAACGATCATTCATTCAACTGCTGGCGGAACCGGAAACAGGACGCTGCAGCAAACAGATAACGGGGCGGCGGAAGCGAAGGCGCCCCAGACTCGACTGACTGGTGAATGAGGAGACAGACAAATGAACCTGCAAGGCAAAACGGCCGTCGTCACCGGCGGCGCATCGGGGATCGGGTATGCAACGGCCGAGACACTGGCCCGGGCGGGCGCGAAGGTCGTGATCGGCGACATCGACGCGGACAAGGGCGCGGCGGCTGCCGGCCAGCTCGCGGAGCAACACCTCGACGTCGACTTCGTCCGGCTGGACGTGACCGACATCGACTCCATTCACGCCTTCCGTGACGAAACCTATCGCCGCCATCCCCAAGTCGACATCGTTGCCAACGTGGCCGGCTGGGGCAAGATCCAGCCCTTCATGGAGAACACCCCCGACTTCTGGCGCAAGGTCATCGACCTCAACCTGCTCGGGCCGGTCGCGGTGTCGCACGCCTTCCTGCAGCAGATGATCGAGCGCGGTTCGGGCAAGATCGTCACCGTGTCGAGTGACGCCGGTCGCGTCGGCAGCCTCGGCGAGACCGTGTATTCGGGCGCCAAGGGCGGCGCGATCGCCTTCACCAAGTCGCTCGCCCGCGAAGTCGCTCGCTACAACATCAACGTCAACTGCGTGTGCCCCGGCCCGACCGACACCCCCTTGCTGCAGGCCGTGCCGGAGAAGCACCGCGAAGCCTTCGTCAAGGCCACGCCGATGCGCCGCCTCGCCAAGCCGTCCGAGCTCGCCGACGCCGTGCTGTTCTTCGCCAGCGACCGCGCCAGCTTCATCACCGGCCAGGTCATCAGCGTCAGCGGCGGTCTCACACTCGCCGGATGAGTGATTGTTCATTCGTAGTCTGCAAGCCCCCAAAACCTCCAGGAGAATCTCATGTACAAGCTCAAAGCCGCCGAATGGCGTCCGGAACACTTCAAGTTCGAAGTCGCCGACCGCGTCGCGACCATCACGCTGAACCGCCCCGAGCGCAAGAACCCGCTCACGTTCGAGAGCTACGCCGAGCTGCGCGACACCTTCATCAAGCTCCAGTACGCCGAGGACGTGCGCGCGGTCGTGATCACCGGCGCGGGCGGCAACTTCTGCTCGGGTGGCGACGTGCATGACATCATCGGCCCGCTCACGAAGATGGACATGACCGGGCTGCTGGCCTTCACCCGCATGACCGGCAACCTCGTGAAGGAAATGCGCAACTGCCCGCAGCCCATCATCTCTGCGGTCGACGGCATCTGCGCCGGCGCCGGCGCGATCATCTCCATGGCCTCCGACCTGCGCTACGCGACGCCTGAAGCGAAGACCGCCTTCCTCTTCGTCCGCGTCGGCCTCGCCGGCTGCGACATGGGCGCGTGCAGCATCCTGCCGCGCATCATCGGCCAGGGCCGCGCCTCCGAGCTGCTCTACACCGGCCGCTCGATGAGCGCCGAGGAGGGCCGCGCGTGGGGCTACTTCAACGACATCGTGCCGGCCGAGAAAGTGCTGGCGAAGGCGCAGGAGATGGCGCTGTCGCTCGCCAACGGCCCGGCCTTCGCGCATTCGATGACGAAGAAGTGCCTGCACCAGGAATGGAACCAGACCATCGAGCAGGCGCTCGAGACCGAAGCCGAAGCCCAGGCGATCTGCATGCAGACACAGGACTTCACGCGCGCCTACAACGCCTTCGTGAACAAGCAGGTGCCGAAGTTCGAAGGCAATTGACGTTGCGGCGCGCCGGGCGGCCGTCCCCGCGGCCCGGATGCGCCTTGTCGTACGGCCGTGCGCGTGCAGCCACGCGCCGGCCGGTTTCCCGGGGGCGTCGCGTCAACGGCCGGTGCGATCCTGCCAACGATGTCTCCTCCGATGTGCGCAGAGGCCGGCGACGCCCCGTTTTTTCGAACTGCCCGCAGTTCCCGAGGACATCGAAATGATTTCGCTGAGGATTGAGGATTCGGTCGCGACCGTGACCCTGTGCCGTGCGCCGGTCAATGCGATCAACGAGGAATGGATAGCCGCGTTCGACCGCATCCTCGCCGAACTCGAGCACACGCCGCGCGTCAATGTGTTGTGGATCCGCAGCGCCGAGCGCGTGTTCTGTGCCGGCGCCGACCTCGAAGTGATCGGCTCGCTCTTCGCCACCGAGGCCGGGCGGGTGCAGATGATCGCCATCACGCGGCGCATGCAGCAGCTTTACGCCCGCCTCGAACGACTGCCGCAGGTCACCGTCGCGGAAATCGGCGGCGCGGCGATGGGCGGCGGCTTCGAGCTCGCGCTCGCGTGCGACCTGCGCGTCGTCGCCGACACCGCCAAGGTCGGCCTGCCCGAAGCGCGCCTGGGCCTGCTCCCGGCCGCGGGCGGCACGCAGCGCATGACGCGCATCTGCGGCGAGGCCGTCGCGCGGCGCCTGATTCTCGGTGCCGAAGTCGTCGCCGGCGCGGACGCCGTGAAGCTCGGCTGCGCGCACTGGGTGGCTCCGGCCGCCGAACTGGAAGAGTTCGCGCGCGGAGTCGTCACGCGCATCGCCGCCCTGCCGGCACTGGCCCTGTCCGAGTGCAAGCGCTGCATCACGGTCGCGGTGGAGGGCGGCGCAGACGGCTACGAAGTCGAACTCGCGGGCAGCGCGGCCCTGCTGGCCGACGGCGAAACGCAGCAGCGCGTGCGGGCCTTCCTGAACCGCGAGTAGTGCCCGGAACAGGATGGTCGAATGCATGGAATCGTCGTCTCAGGTATCTCCGCTCTTTGATCAAGGAATGGATTCGTAGGGCGGGAGGAGCGAAGCGCATCCCGCCACGCGGCGTTGGGACGCGCTTCGGCGGGCGGATTGGCGGGATACGCAGCGCTCCTTCCGCCCTACGGTAGTTCGCCCGCGAGCTTGGGAGGCGGAAACCCGGCTGCACCGGTGGCACAATACGGCGTCCGGCCCGATGCCGGAAAGTTGTGGCAATGGTTCACCCGAGGGAATGGACATGAGTTCAGCAGAAAGCGTCAAAAGCGTCGTGACGGACCCCAAGCTGGTCGAGGAGCGCCGTCACCAGATCATCAGTGCGGCCACAAAGCTCTTTTCCGAGCAGGGCTACTACACGACGACGATTCTGCAGATTGCCCGCGAAGCCAAGGTCAGCACCGGCCTGATCTATCAGTACTTCGGCGACAAGGACGACATCCTGTTCCTGACGCTCAAGAACGTGCTCGACACCTATGAACAGGACATTCCGCGCCAGATCGAAGGCCTGACGCATCCCGTCGAACGCCTGTGCCGCGCGGTGTGGGCCTACTGCGCGGTCGTCGACGCCCAGCGCGACGCGACGGTGCTCGCCTACCGCTCGACCAAATCCCTGCGCGCGGACCGGCGTGTGCTGATCAAGGACGGCGAGACGCGCACCAACCGCATGATCGAGAAGTCGATCCGTGCGTGCACCGCCGGCGGCTTCATGCGGCCGGTCAACGAGTATCTCCTGTGCTACCAGATCGTCAATTTCGCACACGCCTGGGCGCTGAAATACTGGGCCTTCTGCGACCGCTACAGCCTCGCGGAGTACGTCGAGGAAGGCCTGCTGCTCCTCGTCGAGCCCTTCCTCACCGCCAAGGGCAAGACGGCGATGGCCAAGATCCCGAAGAACACCGAGACGCTGGTGCGCGAAACCACCTGAAGGCCGGCTTGAGCGTCGGAGTCACGCGAGGCGCACGATCTGGTTCAACACCGCGCACGCCTCGGCGAAGAGTTCGTCCGGCAGGCGCTTCATCGGGTGCGCCGCGGCCTCGCGCACTCGCCAGTCGAAGGATTTCGGCTGGTGGCACAGCACATAGCTGGTCTTTCCGGCGCGGCGCCCGCCCGCGCTGCCGGCGGCGATCGCAAACGGATTGTCGGCGTTGTATTCGGCCGTGGTCATCGGCAGGCCGATGACGAGCGAAGTGCGTTCGTTGAACGCGCGTGGCGACAGGACGAGAAAGGGGTGCCGGTCCCGCATCTCGCGGCCGGCCTGAGGATTGCAGTCGATCCAGATGATGTCCTGCCGGTCCGGTGCCCACGCCGCCTTGCCCCGCGTGCTTACCACTGCTCGGCTCCCACCGCCGGGCTGGCCATTGCCTCGCCGCCGTGGCGCTGCGGGTCGAAACGCGCGAGCCGCTGCTCGAGGCTCAGGTTCTCCTGCACGAGCGGGGTGATGACGACGCGACCATCCTCGACCGTGATCCGCACCTGTTGATCGGCATCCAGCCGAGCCTCGCGTGCCACGGCCGCGGGCAGGCGCACGCCGAGGCTGTTGCCCCAATGCTTGATGGCGAGGATGGCTTCGGTCATGGTCGAAGTACTCCGGATGTTTAAACTAAGTATAAACATCCGGTGCCATCGTCACAAGAACGCGCGCGGCGATCGCATGAATGCAGTCGCCTTGGTGTCACCTGTGGGTATCGTTGATGATTGGTCGGAATCGTAGGGCGGGAGTAGCGCAGCGAATCCCGCCACGCGGCGGCAGGGCGGATTCCGGCGCCGGAATTCGTGGATTGCCCTGCGAGAACGGGGCGTCACGTGTCGGGCCGTGGCGTAGACGAGGCATCACCGCCCGCTCACCTTCACCCCATCGCTCAGCCGGTCGTCCGGATGCACGATCACCGGGTCCCCTTCCTTCAGCCCGCCAAGCACCTCCGCGGCGAGCCCGTTGCGCTGGCCCGTCTCGACCCGGCGGCGCACCGCGCGGCCGTCCTCGACGGCGAACACCGCCCAGCCCTCGCCGTCGCGGAACAGCGCGCTGGCGGGCACCTGCAGCACGTCCTCGCCCTCCCACAGCATGAAGCTCGCCTCGACGCGGTAGCCGTCGCCGAGGCGCTGCCATTGCCCGGCGGGTGACGTGAAGTCGACGATCACCCACACGCGCTGCTCCTCGACGCCCAGCGCCGACACCTTCGTGAACCCTGCCGGCTCGACCACGCGCACCCTGCCTTCGAGCGCCCCGTCGCCGCCCCAGCGCTCGAACAATACGTGCGTGCCGGGGCGGATACGCACCGCGTCGGCCGACAGCACATCCACCTCGACCTCCAGCGCGCGCGGATCGCCGATCTCGACGAGCGGCTGGCCGGCCTCGACCGCGCCCTCGCTCTTGCGCGGGATCTTCAGCACCTGGCCCGCGACCGGCGCGCGCACGAGTACCGGTTCGCCCTTGCCGCCGGCTGCGGCATACCCGAGCGCGGTGCGCGCGGCCTCCAGCTCGTGGCGCGCGGTCGCGACCGTGAAGCGCGCCGAGCGCAGATCCGAGCCCGCCCGCTCGTCCTCGGCCAGCGCGCGGTCCTCGGCCTCGCCCGTCACGTGGCCGGCCGCGCGCAGCCTGCGCATGCGTATGAGTTCCTTCCCGGCTAGCGCCGCGCCGGCCTCGGCCGCCTTCACCCGCTGCTCGACCGCCGCGACGTTGGCCTGCGCTGCCGCGACGCGCGCCTCGGCCTCCGCGCGCCGGCGCGCATCCAGCACCGCCGAACGCGACGCCTCCAGCGCGACGAGCGGGGCGCCGGCCTCGATCGCGTCGCCGACATCCAGTTCGATGCGCCGCGCGTAGCCGTCCACCGGCGCGGTCACGACGTAGCGGTCGCCGACGCGCGTGCGCCCCTCCTGCTCGACCGCCACGCGCAGCGGCGCGCGCACCGCCTCGCCGAATTCGACCACCACCGGCTGCGGCCGGAAGCCCGCGTACAGGCCCCACGCGATCGCCGCGACGATCAGCATGAACACGATCTGGCGGCGCCATTGCACCCTGGTTTTCATGTCATCACTCCGCTGTCTTCAATACCGCGATGAGGTCGAGCCGGTCGAGGCGGCGGCGCACCGCCAGGCCCGACAGCACCGCCGAAATCAGCACGACCGCGACCGCGAAGGCGTAGGTCTGCGGCACCAGCACGACCGGCACGCGGAAGAGATCCGTCTGCATCGTGTGCGCGATGTAGTAGCACATCCCCTCGCCCAGCCACAGCCCGAGCGGGATCGCGACCAGCGTCAGGATGCCCAGCTCGCCGAGCAGGATGTAGCCGATCTCGCCGCGCGTGAAACCCAGCACCCGCAGGCTGGCAAGCTCGCGCCCGCGCTCGGTCAGCGCGATGCGTGCGCTGTTGTAGATGACGCCGAAGGCGATGATCACGGCGAACACCGTCGACACGTAGGTGAAGAACAGCATCGTCTCGTCCATCAGGCGGTTGAAGTTGCGGATCTCCTGCACGCGCTCGGCCACGCCGGCGACGCGCGGCAGCGCCTTGAGCCGCGCGTACAGCCCCCGCAGTTGCGCGTGATCGACGGCGAGCCACGCGCCCGAGATTGTCGGCCCCTCGTGCATGAAGCGGTTCAGCGCCGCCAGATCCATGTAGGCCGACACGCCGAGGTATTCCTTCACCAGCCCGGCGACGATCGTCTCGCGTAGCGGCCGGTTGCCTTCCAGCACCTCGACGACGATGCGGTCGCCCGTGCGCACGTCCAGCATCTTGCCGAGATGGTCCGTGAGCAGGATGCCCTCGGAGGGCAGCGCGACCGGCCGCAGCGCCGTGTCGAGCAGGCGCTGCAGGTCGCCGTCCGGTTCGATGCCGCGGATGCTGGTGCGATATTCGAGATGGCCGTGACGCAGCCGCACCGGCACCGCGCGGAACGCCTCGACGTGCTCGATTCCGGGCAGGCCGAAGAGGTCGAAGCGCGCGCGGTAGGCCGTCGGTTCCGTGAACGCGACCGACAGGTCCTCGCGCTGCGCCATGCCGTAATGCACGTTCATCATGTAGCCGACGGTGTCGCGCTGGAACAGGCCGGTGAGGATGATCCCGCACGCGAGCGCGATCCCCAGCACCGTCAGCGCCGACTTCAGCGGCTTGCGCCAGATGTGGCGCAGGATCATCCGCGTGGGCTGCGACAGCCAGCGCTTCAGCCCCAGCTTCTCGACCAGCGTCTCGCGGTAGCGCGGCGGCGGTTCGGGGCGCATCGCCTGCGCCGGCTTCAGGCTCGCCGCGCGCCACACCGCGACGATCGTCCCCGCGCCCGCCGCGGCGAGGCTCGCGCCCGCGGCCTCGACGACCGTCATGGGCTGCAGGCTGAAGCGCAGCCACGGGAAGTAGTAGAGCTCCATGTAGATCCCCGACAGCGCGTGCCCCAGCCACGCGCCCAGCGCCGTGCCGCCGAGGATGCCGCTGCCCGCGATCACCGCGACGAGCTTCAGGTAGTGCGCCGTCACTGCGCCGTTGCCGTAGCCGAAGGCCTTGAGCGTCGCGATCTGCTCGCGCTGCATCGTCACCAGCCGGCTGATCACGACGTTCAGCAGGAAGGCCGCCACACCCATGAACATCGTCGGGAACAGTGTCGCCAGCGTGCCTAGCTGATCCAGCTCCTGGTTCAGGAAGCGGTGCGAGAGCTGGTCCTTGCGCGCGTAGGCCCCCAGCCCGCCGAAGGGCGTGATCAGCGCATCGACGCGGTCGATCACGTCCGCGGCGTCGGCACCGGGCCGCAGGCTCAGCGCCAGGTCGTTGAACGCGCCGTCGAGGTCGTAGGCCTGCCCGAGCGCCTCGCGCCCCATCCACATCACGCCGTAGCGCTTCGGGTCCGGAAAGGCCGAGCCGGGCCGCAGCTGCTGCACGAACTCCGGCGACAGCGCCGTGCCGACCACCGTCAGCGCCTGCTGCCGACCGTTCAGGATCGCGTGGAAGCGGCTGCCCGGGTGCAGCGCGTGCGCCTTCGCGAACGGCGTGCTCACGACCACCTCGTCCGCCCGCCCCGGCAGCGGCAGCCGCCCCGCGCGCAGGTGCAGGCCGTTGAGGCCGTGCGGCGCATCGTCCGCGAGCGACACCATGCGCGCGCTCACCGGCTCGGGGAAGTCCGGCATGTCGAGCCGCACCGGCTCGACCACGCGCGTCTCCGCGCGCTCGACGCCGGGAATCGCCGCCAGGCGCGCGCGCAGCGACTCCGGCGCGCGCTTCAGTGTCGCGAACACCTCGGCGAAGCGGTACTCGCGGTAATAGTCCTCCTGCGTCACGCGCAGCGCCCCGAGCGTGGACAGGAACATCACGTAGGTGCCCACGCCGCACATCACCACCAGCGCGATCGCGATAGCCTGTCCGCGCATGTGCCACAGGTCGCGCCACAGCTTGCGGTCGATCGCGCGCATCGCTACCAGCTCAGCTCGGAAGCCGCCTTGCGGCTCGCGTTGCGCTCGATGCGCACGACGTGGCCGTCGCCGAAATGCACGACGCGGTCCGCCATCGCCGCGATCACCGCGTTGTGCGTGATCACCACCGTCGTCGTGCCCAGCTCGCGATTCACGCGCGCGATCACCTCCAGCACCATCACCCCGGTCTGCGCATCCAGCGCCCCGGTCGGCTCGTCGCACAGCAGCACCTGCGGCCGCTTCGCCACCGCCCGCGCGATCGCCACGCGCTGCTGCTCGCCGCCCGACATCTGGCTCGGGAAGTGGTCCATGCGTTGCGCGAGCCCCACCAGCGCGAGCGCCTCCTCCGGCGTCATCGGATTCGGCGCGATCTCGGTCACCAGCGCGACGTTCTCGCGCGCCGTCAGGCTCGGGATCAGGTTGTAGAACTGGAACACGAAGCCGACGTGCTCGCGCCGATACTGCGTCATCGCCGCGTCGTCATCCACGGTCAGGTCGTGGTCCGCATAGCGCACCGTCCCGCTCGTCGGCGTATCCAGCCCGCCGAGGATGTTCAGCAGCGTCGACTTGCCGCTCCCCGACGGCCCCAGCAGCACCACGAGCTCGCCCGCGACGAGGTCGAGATCGACCCCGCGCAAGGCTTCCACGCGCACCTCGCCCATCTGGTACACCTTGGTGAGACCGCGCGCCTCGAAGATGGGGCGGGGGTCAGCCGCCTCCCGGTCCTGGGCCGTCATGCACGATGTCCTCTGTGGCTACGCCGGAAGCATAGCGCGGGTGACCGCGGAAAGCGCGCGAACGAACGCACGCACGGTGCCCGGGCGCGGCATGCCCGGGCCGTCGATGCGACATGCAATCCGGTGGTGCCCGTCGTTGCCCGGGCCGACGCGCCGCGATGGGCTATATATGGAAACACGCACCATTGCGGAGGCGAGATCATGCGCACCCCAGTCTTACGTGTCGTCCTTACGCGGACTGCGCCGGCCCTGGCCGCCCTGACACTGATCGGCGGACTTCCCGCCCCCGCCCGGGCGGAGCAGGCCGGCGGTGGCGCGACGCCTGCCACCGATGAGTACGTCCTGCTCCCGGACCGCGTCTTCGACGGCTACACGATGCGCGAAGGCCATGGTGTCGCCGTGCGGGGTGCGGTGATCACCGCGGTTGGCCCGGCCGCGACGCTGCCGGCCGCCCGCCGCCATGTCCTCGCCGGCGCGACCCTGCTTCCCGGCTTCATCGACCTGCACGGGCACGTCGCCGTCCAGGGTGTCCCGCCCGCGACGGTGCTGCGCCACGGAACGACCACGGTGCGCGACCTCACCGGCCCCGCGCGGCCGCTTGGTGGTGGCGACGGCAGCCTGCGGCAGCTCGCCGCCGGCCCGATCCTCACGGCGCCGCAAGGCTATCCGCTGCCGGTGTGGGGCGGGGGAGGGGGCCACGGCCATGGTGACGCCGCCGCTCTCGCGGTCGAAGTGACGGATGTCGCACAGGCGCGCGAGGTCGTGAACCACCTCGTCGATGCGGGCGCATCCGTGGTCAAGATCGCGCTCGAACCCGGGGGCTCCCCGGGCGCCCCGTGGAGCAAGCACGCAGCCCGTGTGCCGTCCCCGTGGCCGCTGCTCGCGCCCGATGTGCTGAAGGCGATCGTCCGCGGGGCGCATGACCGCGGCCGCAAGGTGTCTGCGCATCTCAGCAACGCGACCGGTGCCCGCCTCGCGCTCGACGCCGGTGTCGACGAATGGGCGCACATGCCCTGCGAAGCCCTGCCCGAGGACATGCTCGCGCGGGCTGTCACCGCAGGCGTGCGGATCGTCGGCACCCTCGACACGCAGTCCCAGTGCAGCGGCGTCCTCGCCAATACCCGCGAGTTCGTCGCGCGCGGCGGGACGCTGCTCTACGGCACCGACATGGCCCACACCGAGCTGCCCTGGGGCATCAACGCGCGCGAGCTGGAGCTCATGTTGCACGCCTCGCACGGCAAGCTGAACGCCGAGGCCGTCCTGTCGGCCGCCACGGGCAAGGCCGGGGAACACTTGGGAATGGCCCCGCTCGGGCGGCTCGTCCCCGGCGCCCCGGCCGATCTCGTCGCCGTGCGCGGCAATCCGCTGCACGCCTTCAAGCGCCTCGAGTACCCCGAGCTGGTGATCTCGGGCGGGCGATTCGTCGTCGACGACCTGCTGCGCGGATCGGGCAAGGGCCAGGCGATGCATCCAGCCGCCGGCAGTCCGCATTAGGGGGATCACAAACTTGCGACTTGAAGGTTGAACTCGCCCCGGCGCATGGATTTCTGAAGGAAGTTCATCGTCACTCCCGTAGGTTTGTCCCTTCGCCTACCGCCTGACGCACTGATCTGCGCGGTTTCAAGTCAGGTTGTAGCGTCTGAAGTCAATGATTAAAATGATTGCATTGACTAATGGAGATGCTGCATGGCGACCATGACCATCCGAAACATCGACGATCAGCTCAAGGCGCGGCTGCGGGTTCAGGCGGCCATGCACGGCCGGTCGATGGAAGACGAGGCCCGCGACATTCTGCGCGGTGCGCTGTCGGTCGAGCCCGTTCGCGGCAGAAGCTTGGTGGAGGCCATTCGTGCCCGCATCGAACCGCTGGGGGGTGTCGACCTCGACCTGCCGGTCCGCGAACCGATTCGTGATCCGGTGGACTTGGGCTGATGATCGTCCTGGATACCAACGTACTGTCGGAGCTGCTGCGCCCGGTCCCGGATGCCGGCGTTGTGTCATGGCTCGCCGCACAACCCCGCTCCGCGCTGTTTACGACTACCGTGACACGAGCCGAGATTTTTTACGGTGTCCGGGTATTGCCCGAGGGGGGACGCAGGCAGGCGCTGCTGGCCGCGGCGCAGGCGATTTTCGACGAAGACCTCGCCGGGCAGGTGCTGAGCTTCGACAACGATGCGGCCGATGCATACGCGGAGATCGCGGCATCGCGGAGGAGCGCAGGCAAACCCATCAGCCAGTTCGACGCGATGATCGCCGCGGCGGCGCGATCCCGTGGGGCGAGCCTGGCGACGCGAAACGTGAAGGACTTTGTCGATTGCGGCATCGAGGTGATCGATCCGTGGAAGGTCTAGACGGACGGTGGCAGGAGGGCACCCGGAATTGCGTCCCGGTCTGATCCAGCGGCCCCTCACCTGCGCCTGATCGTTTCGCGCGGCGTTCAGTCCAGCTGACGCGTCATCTCCAGCCGCGATAGATCGAAGCCCCTGGCGGCAAGGCGGGTGCGCAGCGCCTCCAGGGCTTGCGGAGCCACCGTCGGCGTGCGCGACAGGATCCAGAGATACTCGCGTTCGGGTTCGCTCACCGCCGCGAGGCGGTAGTCCGCGTCGAGGTCGATCACCCAGTAGTCACCCCAAACGGCGGGAATGAAGGACAGCCATGCCGGGGCGAAGCGAACTTCCAGCCGCGGCGAGGTCGCCGCGCCGATCTGGCGGGCCGTACCGATCGCCTCGTCCATCCGCCCGTCGGCAGTCCGGCAGCGGTTGACCACCCGGACCCGCCCGTCGTCCTGCAACCCGTATTCGGCCTGGGTGAACCCCGTGCAGTGGCGCTGGAAGCGATTCGGGTACTTGGCGATTTCGTACCACGTGCCCATGTAGCGCGGAACATCCAGCGCGGCGATGGTCAAGAGGGCGGCCGGCGGTGCATCCGCCTGCGCGGACGGAGCCTGCGTGCCCAGCAGGGTCACCGCGAGCAGGGCCCCCAGGATGGAGCGGGCGGTGATGCTGCGACAGGCGGTCGGATGTTGTGCGGGCTTCATGGCGGCGGCCGGCGAAAAGGGACATGTTAGCTCAGGCTTACCTTGCGGCGTGCCGAAGGGGCGCTGCGACGCTCGGGGCGTCGATCCATGAACCTCGGGGTCACCGTCCGCGCGCGCCAGCTACGACAAGACGTCGGCCCCGGGAAGTTCTCCCCCGCGGAAATTCACGGGCGCAGCCTCTCGTGCCTGTCGATCAGATGCGGAACTTCTCGACCGTCGTGTTGAGTTGGCCGGACACCTGGCGCAGCTCTTCTGCGGCCTCCGCGGTCTGCCCGGCCGCGGCGGTGTTCTCTTCGGCCATTTGGGCGATGCACTCGATGTTCTTAGCGATGTCCGTCGTAACCGTGGTCTGCTCGGCCATCGCACTGCTGATCTCGGCGAGTCCGGTCCGCGTGTCGAGCGCCGAAGCCTCCGCGTGGTTGAGCACCGCCGCAACCTTGCTCATCAGCGTCCTTGCTGCATCCAGTCGTTCGCGGCTCGTGCTCATGGCGCTCTCGACGGCTTCGCCCTGCGTGGCGATGCGCTGCGTGTGTACATTGATCTCGTTGGCCGTATGGCCCGACTTTTCGGCGAGCTTCCGGACTTCATCGGCGACCACCGCAAAACCGCGGCCCTGTTCCCCCGCCCGCGCCGCCTCGATCGCGGCATTGAGCGCGAGCAGGTTTGTCTGGTCGGCAATCTCACGCACTTGCTGGGTGAGGTTGGCGATGAATTGGGTCGCGTCGACGAACTCATCGAGGGTGCCGTTCGCATCCTCGATGGCACTTTGCACCTTTCCGAGCTCGACGCTCAGGTGGTCCGTGTGCACCGCCCCGTCGTGCTCTTCCGCAACGCTGCGCTCGCCGAGCTCCCGCACGCCATGCGTGCTGTCGGCCACGTGCGCGATGCTGACGGTCATCTGCTCGACCGCGGCGCTCATCGACGACGCGGACTCGCTCTGTTGCTCGGTGCTCGAGCGCACCTGCTGCGCCGCAATCGCCAGACGTTCGGACGTTGCCGCGACGGCCTGCGCGTCGCGCTGGATCGCGCCGAGGCTGTCGCGTAGCGTCGCGAGCAAGCGCTGAAAGGCGGACGACATGCTGCCGATCTCGTCCTTCGACGCGTAGCTGTAGTTCACCGTCAGATCGCCGTCGCGGGCGACTTGCTCCATGACTGCGTCGAGCCGGCTGATCGGCCCCGTGACGTAGCGCCGCAGGATCACGGTCGCGAGCAGGAGCGCGAGCGCGAAGATCCCGGCCAGAAGTCCGGCATTCCTGACGAGCCCGCGACGAAACGCCGTCTCGATGTCGTCCGTATAGACTCCCGTGCCGACGATCCAGTCCCAGCGGGCGGCCCGCTTCACGTACGAGATCTTGGGTTGCGGCTCGGTGTAGCCCGGCTTGGGCCACATGTAGTGGAGTTCGCCGCCCTGCCGCCCGATCTCGGAAAAACGCACGAAGATGTGCTGGCCGCCGGCGTCCTTGAAGCCGCTCAGGTCCTTGCCGTTCAACTCCGGCTTGATCGGATGCGCAAGCATCCGGGCGTCGCTGTCCTGGATCCAGAAGTAGTCGCCATCGCCGTAACGCATCTTGCCGATGGTCGTTGCGGCGATCTGGCGCGCCTGTTCTTCGGTGAGTGTGCCGGCGTCGGTCAGCGCCGCCTGTTCGTTGATGACGGTGACCGCCTGTTCCACCAGCGCCTGAATGGCGGTGAGGCGGTCGCGATACATCCGCTCGCGCTCGCCGTAGATCATGAATGCGACGCCGACGGCAACCAGCAGCATCGTGAGGCCCAGCACCAACCCGATCTTTCGTGCGACGGGGACGTCTTTGAATTGAATCACAACCGACTCTCCTGTTTCAGCGCCCTGCTGTCCGGCCCGGACAACAGGTGTTGAAACATATTGTTACTCAATTCCTGAGCGGCATTCCGTCGTCTTTGCTGGTTTTATGACATTGATCAATGTCTTTTGAATGTTTTCGTATGTGTGCATAATAATATGCACAAGTGCTTCTTGATGTGTCGCGCCGACTGCGCGACCCGTCGTGCTTCGAAAATGTCGTCTGCGCCTATGGTTCCGGCTTACGCCGCAAGGTGGAGATGCTCCGCGGACGCCCTCGGTCGTTGACCGGCCCGCCACAAATCAAACACCTCGCCGGCCGGCCTTGATCAGCGCGCGGTGCGCCTTTCCTTCGAGGCGTTTCTTCACCGACGCGCGCGTCGGCCGCGTCGGGCGGCGCGCCTTGGGCACCTCGGCCGCCCGATTGACGAGCTCTTCGAGCCGGCGCATGGCTTCGGCGCGGTTCTTCTCCAGGCTGCGGAATTTCTGCGCCTTGATGATCACCACGCCGTCCTGGCTGATGCGCCGGTCGCCCAGCGCCAGTAGCCGTGCCTGCACCGCCTCGGGCAGCGACGAGGCCCCGATGTCGAAGCGCAGATGCACCGCGTTCGACACCTTGTTGACGTTCTGGCCGCCCGCGCCCTGGGCGCGGATGGCGGTCAGCTCGACCTCGTCGGGCGCGATGACGATGTGCGGCGACACTCAGCGCACGTCCAGCAGGCTGGCGTCCCAGGCGGCGTGCTTGTCGAAGCCGATCAGGTTCGCCACCGTTGCCGCGATGTTCGACAGGCCGGCGCCTTCGACCGACTTCAGCGCCAGCCTGCCGCCGCTGACGTTGTCGTAAAGGATCAGCGGCACCGGGTTCAGCGTGTGCGCCGTCTTGGCCTTGAACGAGCCGTCGGGGTTCTGCGCGGGCTGCTTGGTCTTCTTGTCGAGTTCGAACATCTCGTCGGCGTTGCCGTGGTCGGCGGTGATCAGCGCCACGCCGCCGGCCGCGTCGATCGCGGGCAAGAGGCGCGAGAGCGCGAGGTCGACCGCCTCGACCGACATCGTCGCGGCGCGGAAGTGGCCCGAGTGGCCGACCATGTCGCCGTTGGCGTAGTTGCAGCGCAGGACCTTGAACTGGCCGCTCCGGATCGCCTCGATCATCGCGTCGGTGATCTCGGCGGCCTTCATCCACGGGCGCTGCTCGAAAGGCACGACATCGCTCGGGACCTCCTGCCAGGTCTCGCCGTCGAACTTGTTCGAGCGGTTGCCGTTCCAGAAGTAGGTCACGTGGCCGAACTTCTGCGTCTCGGAGCACGCGAACTGGGCGACGCCGCTCTTGGCGAACCACTCGCTCATGGTGTCGCGGATGGCCGGCGGATCGACGAGGAAGCGCTTCGGCAGCTTCAGGTCGCCGTCGTACTGCAGCATGCCGGCGTAGGTCACCTTGGGCACGCGCACGCGGTCGAACTTGTCGAAGCCGGCGCCTTCCTCGAAGGCGCGCGTGATCTCGATCGCACGGTCGCCGCGGAAGTTGTAGAACACCACCGCGTCTCCGTCCTCGATGGTGCCGACCGGCTGGCCGTCCTTGCCGATGACGAAGGCGGGGAGGTCCTGGTCGATGGTGCCGGGCAGGCGTTCGCGCAGCGCGCGCACGGCCTGCGAGGCGCTGGCGAACTGCTCGCCGCGGCCCAGCACGTGGGTGTGCCAGCCTTGTTCGACCATCTTCCAGTTGGCGTCGTAGCGGTCCATCGTGATGACCATGCGCCCGCCGCCCGAGGCGATCTGCGCATCGAAACCGGCGGCCTGCAGTTCGCCGAGGAAGGCTTCGAAGGGCTCGAGGTACTCCAGCGCGCTGGTCTCGGGCACGTCGCGGCCGTCGATCAGCGCGTGGATGCGCACCGCCTTCACGCCCTCGTCGCGCGCGCGCAGCACCATCGCCTTGAGGTGGTCGATGTGGCTGTGCACGTTGCCGTCGGAGAACAGGCCGATGAAGTGCAGCACGCCACGGCCCGCCTTGGCGCCGGCGACGACCTGCTGCCACGCTTCGCCCTGCCAGATCGCGCCCGAGGCGATCGCGCCGGCCACCAGCGCGGCACCCTGCGAGTAGACCTGGCCCGCGCCGATGGCGTTGTGGCCGACTTCCGAGTTGCCCATGTCCTCGTCCGAGGGCATGCCGACCGCCGTGCCGTGCGCGCGCAGCAGCATGTGCGGGTAGCGGGCGAACAGCGCGTCGAGCGTCGGCTTCTTCGCGGCGGCGATCGCGCTGCCGACGTCGCTCTTGGGAACGCCGTAGCCGTCCATGACGATGACGACGACCGGGCCGGCGATGCCGGGGAAGGACGGGAGCTTTTGCAGCATTCTGGGGATTCCTTCGTTGCGGGGGCGGAAAACCCGACATTTTACTGAAGGTGTGCGCGGAGTTTGGTATGTGATCGTTGCGGCGGTCGGATTCGTGCGATTGCCGCGGGCGTCTGGCGAGGCACCGACGGAGCCCGTATCCTGATCGTCGTGATCGCCCGTAAATACCTCTACCTCCTCGCCCTCGCGCGCGAGCGGCATTTCGGCAAGGCCGCCGGGAGCTGCCATGTGTCGCCGTCGACGCTGTCCGCGGCGATCCGCGACCTGGAGGACGAGCTGGGCGTCGCGCTGGTCGTGCGCGGGCAGCGCTTCGCGGGCCTCACCGCCGAGGGCGAATGCGTCGTCGCGCATGCGAAGCGTGTCGCGGCCGGCGCGGACGACCTGCGCCACGAGCTCGGGATGCTGCGCGACGGGCTGCGCGGGCCGCTGCGCATCGGCGTGATCCCGACTGCGCTGCCGGTCGTCGCCTCGCTCACCGGGGCCTTCGCCGACGCGCACCCGGCGGTCGCGATCGAGGTGCGCTCGGCGAGCACGCAGGCGATCCTCAACGCGCTGCGCAATTTCGAGCTGGATGGCGGTGTCGTCTATGCGCATTCCGCCGACGCGGCGGACCTGCAATATTGTGCGCTGTGGCGCGAGCAGCTCGTGTTCGTCACCGCCGCATCCGCGCCGCCGGCGGACGAGGCGATCGCGTGGGAAACGGCCGCGCGCCAGCCGCTGTGCCTGCTGTCGCGCGACATGCAGAACCGCCAGACCATAGACCGCGTGTTCGAGAGCCTCGAGTGCACGCCGCACGTCGGGCTGGAGACGAACTCGATCCTCAGTCTCCTTGCGCACGTTCGCACCGGACGCTGGTCCACGATTCTGCCGCGCAGCGTGCTGGGCCTCGTCGGCGCGCAGTCGGTGCTGCGCGTGCTGCCGCTGGTGAAGCCCGCGGTCGCGTGGGAGACCGGCCTCGTGACGCTGCGGCGCGAACCCGCTTCACCGCTCGTCGATGCCCTGCTCGCGGCGGCGCGCACGCTCGCAGGCCCGTTCGGAAAAAGCGAATAGGCCTTCGGCAGAATCCGCTTTCCTCACCTGCAGCGCTGCACTATCGTTCCATCGACCCAGCGTAACTACGGCGAACAGCATGGCGAACATGGCGGAACAGCAAGGCAGGGCCGGCGGACCGGCAGGGCAGGGCGGTGATGCCGTGCGCGAGGTTTCAGGAGGAGGTCGTGGTGGAAAAGTCGGAAAGGGTAACGGGGAGCGCGGCCGCAAGCGCGAACCGCTACCCGAATCCGCGCACGCGGCCGCCGCCGCGGCTCTGGCCCCCGACCTCGACGCCGGCATCGCACCGCGCCCCAACCGCCTGATCGAATACCTGCACCGCCTGCAGGACGCCCACGGCGCATTGCACGCCGACCACCTCGCCGCACTCGCCGAGGCGCTGAAGCTCGCACGCGCCGAGGTGTTCGAAGTCGCGACTTTCTACCACCACTTCGATTTCGTCCCGACCGGCGGCGAGGCTCCGCCGGCGCTCACGGTGCGCGTGTGCGATTCGCTCGGCTGTGCGATGGCGGGCGGCGCGGAGCTGGCCGCGACGCTCGCGAGCCGCCTCGGCGCCGAGGTGCGCGTGCAGCGCGTGCCCTGCGTCGGTCGCTGCGACAGCGCGCCGGTCGCGGTCGTCGGCCAGAAGCCGGTGCTGCAGGCGGATGCCGACAAGATCGCCGCAGTCGTCGCGAACGGCGAGCGCGAGGAGGCGCTGCCGGACGCGATCCGCTTCGACGCGTACCGCGCGGCGGGCGGTTACAGGCTGTGGGAAGCGGTGCGTAGCGGCGCACGTGATCCCGAGTCGATCATCGTCGCACTCGACGGCGCCGGTCTGCGCGGCCTCGGCGGCGCGGGTTTCCCGGCCGCGCGCAAGTGGCGCACCGTTGCCGCCCAGCCCGCGCCGCGCAACATGGCGGTGAATATCGACGAAGGCGAACCCGGCACTTTCAAGGACCGCCACTACCTCGCGACCGACCCGCACCGCTTCATCGAGGGCATGCTGATCGCCGCGCGCGTCGTCGGCATCGCGGGAATCTGGATCTACATCCGCGACGAGTACCCCGCACTGCGCCGCCTGCTCGCAGAGGAACTCGACCGCGTGCGCGCCGAGTGGCCGGAGCTGCCACCGATCGAGCTGCGCCGCGGCGCCGGTGCCTACGTGTGCGGCGAGGAATCGGCGATGATCGAGTCGATCGAAGGCAAGCGCGGCATGCCGCGGCTGCGCCCGCCCTATGTTGCCGAGGTGGGCCTCTTCGGCCGCCCGACGCTCGAGCACAACCTCGAAACGCTATGGTGGGTGCGTGACATCGTGGAGCGCGGCGCCGACTGGTTCGCGAGCTTCGGGCGCAACGGCCGCACGGGCCTCAGGAGCTTTTCGGTCAGCGGCCGGGTCGCGAAGCCCGGTGTCGTCGTGACGGACGCCGGCATCACGCTGCGCGAACTGATAGCCGAGCACTGCGGCGGCATGCTCCCCGGCCACGAGCTCTACGGCTATTTCCCCGGCGGCGCTTCGGGCGGCATCCTGCCCGCGAGCCTCGCCGACGTGCCGCTCGACTTCGACACGCTCGCGCCTTATGGCTGCTTCATCGGCTCGGCGGCGATCGTCGTCTTTTCGCAGCACGACAAGGCGCGCCTGCTGGCCGAGAACGCGATGGAATTCTTCGCCCACGAATCCTGCGGCCAGTGCACGCCCTGCCGCGTCGGCACCGCAAAGGCGGCCGAACTGATGAAGGCGCCGCTGTGGAACGCCGGACTCCTGACCGAATTGGGAAGAACGATGATGGACGCCTCGATCTGCGGCCTCGGCCAGGCCGCGCCGAACCCCATGCAATCCGTGCTGCGCTTCTTCCCGCACGAAGTCGGCGCCGCGAACGAGGAGGGCGCCCAATGAACGCCGCCGACATGATCCGCTTCGAACTCGACGGTCGCGAGATCGACGCCGCGCCGGGCGAATCGATCCTGCAGGCCGCGCGCCGCGCCGGCACCGACATCCCGCATCTGTGCTACACGGACGGCCTGCGTGCCGACGGCAACTGCCGCGCTTGCGTCGTCGAGATCGACGGCGAGCGCGTGCTCGCGCCCTCCTGTTGCCGCGCGCCCAAGCCCGGCATGAAGGTGAAGGCCGAGAGCGAACGCGCCCGCGCCTCGCAGCGCATGGTCCTGGAACTGCTGCGCGCCGACGTACCGGCCGCAGCCGAGAAGGCCGATTCCGAACTCGCGCAGTGGTGCGACGAGTTGGGCGTCAAGGAATCCCGCTTCGCGCCGCGCGAGCAACCTGCCCCCGACCGCAGCCACCCCGGCATCGCCGTGAACCTCGCCGCGTGCATCCAGTGCACGCGTTGCCTGCGCGCGTGCCGCGAGGAACAGGTGAACGACGTCATCGGCCTCGCGCGACGCGGCGCCGACACCGCGATCGTGTTCGACTTCGGCGACGCCATGGGCACGTCCTCGTGCGTCGGCTGCGGCGAATGCGTGCAGGCCTGCCCGACCGGCGCGCTGCTGCCGGCGGCCCTCGTCGACGCCCCGGGCGCACCCGTCGCGACGCCCGCACTCGTCCGCGGCGCCTTCGCGACCGAGGCCGTCGAAGTGCCCGTCGCGGCCACCGCCACGCCGGTCTCAGCCCCCGAAACCCGCGCGATCGACTCGCTGTGCCCCTACTGCGGCGTCGGCTGCCAGACGACTTACCACGTCGCCGGGGAAGGCGTCGAGGCGAAGATCATCCACGTCGTCGGCCGCGACGGCCCGGCGAACGCCGGCCGCCTGTGCGTGAAGGGCCGCTACGGCTTCGGCTACCCGCGCCATGCGCACCGCCTGACCACGCCGCTGATCCGCAAGCCGGGCATCCCGAAATCGGTCGACCTCGACCCCGCGAACCCGCTCGCCGCCTTCCGCGAGGCGAGCTGGGAGGAAGCCCTCGACCTCGCTGCCGCCGGCCTCGCCCGCATCAAGGCGCAGCACGGCCCGCACGCACTCGCCGGCTTCGGCTCGGCGAAAGGCAGCAACGAGGAGGCCTACCTCTTCCAGAAGCTCGTCCGCACCGGCTTCGGCACGCACAACGTCGATCACTGCACGCGCCTGTGCCACGCGTCTTCGGTCGCGGCACTTCTCGAAGGCATCGGCTCCGGCGCAGTGTCGAACCCCGTGCGCGACGTCGAATTCGCCGACGTTATCGTCGTGATCGGTGCGAATCCCGCCGCGAACCACCCGGTCGCCGCGGCCTTCATGAAGAACGCGGTCGAACGGGGGGCCAGGCTGATCCTGATGGACCCGCGCGAAACCCCGCTCGCGCGCCACGCCCATCGCTACCTGCAGTTCCGCCCCGACGCCGACGTCACGCTGCTGCTGTCGCTCGCCTGCGTGATCATCGAGGAGGGCCTCACCGACGAGGCCTTCATCGCCGCGCGCACCGAAGGCTTCGACGCCTTCCGCACCGCCGCGCTAGCGTTCCCGCCCGAACGTGTCGAGGCGATCACCGGCATCCCGGCGGAGACCGCCCGCGAAGTCGCGCGCCTGTACGCGCAAGGCCCCAACAGCATGATCTTCTGGGGCATGGGCATCTCGCAGCACATCCACGGCACCGACAACTCGCGCTGCCTCATCGCGCTCGCGCTGATGACCGGCCAGATCGGCCGCCGCGGCACGGGCCTGCATCCGCTGCGCGGCCAGAACAACGTGCAGGGCGCTTCCGACGCGGGTCTCATCCCGATGATGTTCCCCGACTACCAGCGCGTCAGCGATCCGGCCGTGCGCGCGAAGTTCGAGGCGCTGTGGGACACGCCGCTCTCCGACAAGCCCGGCCTGACGGTGGTCGAGATCATGGATGCCGCGCTCGCGGGCGACATCCGCGGCATGTACATTGAAGGCGAAAATCCCGCGATGTCCGATCCCGACCTCGCGCACGCGCGCGCCGCGCTCGGCGGCCTCGAACACCTCGTCGTGCAGGACCTCTTCCTCACCGAAACCGCGATGCTCGCCGACGTCGTGCTTCCCGCGTCCAGCCTGATGGAAAAGACCGGCAGCTTCACCAACACCGACCGCCTCGTGCAGCTCTCGCAGCCGGTGCTGCCGCTGCCCGGCGATGCGCGCCCCGACTGGTGGATCATCCAGCAGATCGCGCAGCGCCTCGGTCTCGCGTGGAAATACGCCGGCCCGGCCGAGATCTTCGACGAACTGCGCCAGGCGCTCCCTGCTTACGCCGGCATCACCTGGGCCCAGCTCGAAGCGGAAAACGCCGTCGTCGCACCGAAATTTACCGAGGACGGTCCCTCCTACCCGGTGCTCTTCGTCGACGACTTCCCGACCGCCACCGGCCGCGCGCGCTTCGTCGCAGTCACGCCGCTCCCCGCCGCGGAGCTCCCCGACGCCGACTATCCGATGGTGCTCACCACTGGCCGCGTTCTCGAACATTGGCACACCGGCTCGATGACCCGCCGCGCCAACGTCCTCGATGCGCTGGAACCGCAGCCGTGGTGCACCGTGCATCCCGAAGACCTCGCTGCGCTCGGCATCGAATCCGGCGCGCCGATCGCGCTCGAAACCCGCCGCGGCGCGATCACGCTCGCTGCGCGTGCCGACCGCGGTATGCAGAAAGGCTCGATCTTCATGCCCTTCTGCTACGTCGAAGCCGCCGCGAACCTCCTCACCCAGCCCGCGCTGGACCCCTTCGGCAAGATTCCGGAGTTCAAGTACTGTGCGGCGCGGATGGCAGGCATTTCGTAGGGCGGGAGGAGCCGAAAGCCGAATGTGTCAACTGCGCCGCCACGCGGCGTTCGGGCGGCCTCCGGTAGTTGGATCGGCGGGATGCGCTGCGTTCCTCCCGCCCTGCGCGAGTTCATGCGATCATGCCGCTTTTCGTCCGCAGCCCCTGCACCTTCCCGCAATGAATACCGAAACCACGCCCGAAGCCTCCAGCATCGAGACCGCAGCCCCGGTCGCCGCTCCGGCCGCCGAAGCCAAGCCCGCCGCCATCGATGCCCGCGGCCTGTTGCAGAAGCTTCAGGAAATCTCCCCGACCTTCAGCGAAGTCAAGCCGCTCGCCCTGCGCATCGACAAGGCCATCGCCGAGCGCTTCCCCGAGATCGACCGCAAGGTAATCCGCAGTGCGATGCGCATGCACACGGCGACGACGCGCTACCTCAAGGCCGTCGAGAAGGCCACCGCGCGTTTCGACCTGGACGGCAAGGAAAGCGGCGAGGTCACCGAGGAACAGCGCCAGCACGCCGCGCAGACGCTCAAGGAGCGCTTTGCCGAAGTCGCCAAGCGCAAGAAGGCCGCGGCCGAGGCCGAGCGCGAGCGCCAGCGTGCCGAAGAAACCGAGCGCCGCAAGACCGAGAAGCTCGCCCAGCTCGTGGGCAAGTTCTCCCGGCACTGAGTTTCGCCCGCCCGGCCTGCGACCGGGCGGAAGCGTGCTCCGCTCCCAGGGACCAGCTCAGTCCAGACGCGCGGCGAGCTGGCGGGCGGCCCGTTCCGACACGACGAGGATCAGCTTCATGCTCGCGCGTGTCGCGCCGACGAAGAGCTTGCGTACCGTCAACGGGTCGAGCTCCTCGAAGTCGATCTCGGTGAAGATCACGCACGGGGCCGCCTGGCCCTTGAAGCGGTAGACGGAATCGATGAGGAAGTCGCCGTCCGAATACACGGGGTTGCCGAGCAGGTCGTAGCTGCCCGTGAAAGCCTTCAGGCGGTGTGCGCCGAGGCGGTCGAAGGGCGTGAACACCGAATGCTCGCGTCCGCGGAAGGTGATCGTCGCGATCATGTCGCGGCGGAAGCCCAGCCCGATCGCGCGCGTCATTGCGCGCTTGGTCGCGTCGACGAGCCCGGCGGTATCGGCCCACGTCAGGAACTCGACCTCGGAGCCGACGAGCGGGCTGCCCGCCTCCAGCGCCCGTGGCAGCGGCAGCATGCGGTTCAGCGCCGACAGGATGTCGCCCGGGCTGCGGTAATTGCGTTCGCTGGTGATGCGCACCCAGCCCGGCAGCTCGACCGGCGGGCGGTCGTACAGGTTCTGCAGCGGATCTTCCAGCCACCACGCGCGCCCGCCCGGCCGCAACAGGCGCAGCAGCGTGTCGAGCCATTCCATGCGGAAATCCTGCCCCTCGTCGACGATCAGTTCGTCGAAGCGCCACGCCTCGCCCGCTTCGAGCTCGCGGAAGCGCGTTTCCAGCCGTGCGAACGCGTCGGGCCGGCTGAAGTCCGGCACCTCGCCGTGGGCCCGCAGCATGCGGTCGCACAGCTGATGGTAGGTCGCGATCTCGCCGCCGGGCGGCGCGATCAGCGCGATGTGGTCGGCGAGCGGACGGTTGTAGCACACGTACAACGGCCGCCGCCCGGACGCGAGCGCGTCGCGGAACACCGCCATCGCCAGCTGCGTCTTGCCGCTGCCGGCGGTGCCGGTCACGCGCAGACGGAAGGGCGCCATCTCGATGCGCCGCGCCCATTCGGCCAGCCCGCCGGCGAGCCGGGTGTATAACGCCTCGGCCTGGCCGACGATCGCGTTCACCTCCGGTACCAGCTCCAGTTCGTCGGTGAGGAAGCGGTGGATGTTGTCGAGCACGACGCGATCGCGCACCTCGTCGCGCAGCAGGCTCTCCACGATTGCGACGAGGTGCTGGCGGCGGCTCGCGTCCACGATGCGCGCCGGGTCGATGCCGGCGCTGCCGGGCTGGCGCACCGCGTAGTCGGGGCAGTAGAGCAGGGCGTCGATGCGTGCCTTGTGGCCCTTCATGAACACGCCGAGGCGCTCGCGCAGATGGTCGGCGCTGCGCGCCATCTGCACGCTGACGTTCTTCTTCGCCTTAGCGTAGGTCTTGACCAGCCCGTCCTGCGTCTCGTCGAGGAAGCCGGATTTCTGCTCGATCAGCAGCACACGCCCGCTCGGGCCGACGACGACGAAGTCGATCTCGCCGAACAGCGCGTGGTCGCGATTCACCCGCGTCCAGTGGATGCCGTGATACACCGCGTGGTCGTCGGGCAGTCCTTCCGCGAGCATTGCGAGCGTCTCCAGTTCGCGCGCCAGCGCCCCGCTTGCGGGGATGCGTTGCCAGCCTTCGGGGTGGATGCGTGCCATCGTCGATCTCTCTGCAAGTCGGGCGGATGTAGTCGTGGAGTGCCAATTATTGCATTGCCGGTGTACTGCGATTGCGTGCTTGAATGACGGACAAGTAACTATTTTGAATGCGCGCCACGCGAAAGGTCATCGCCGGCGGCGCGAACGGCGTGCACGACCCATTTTGGGGCGTCTAACCCCATGAATTTGAAGAAAAATAACCTTAATAAAGTTGTGGTTGCGACGTTAAGATCTGAACCCGGGCTGGCAGTCGACCGTCCTGGAATCGCAATAAAGTCAGGGAGTCGAAAAATGAGCGTCAAACACCGCCTGCTGGTCATGGTAGCCATTGCCCTCCTCATGCTTGCCACGGTGATGGGGATCGCGCTCTACCGCATGAGTCATCTCGCAAATTTCCAGGACGACGGCTTTGCCCGCACGCAAACGCAGGCGCGCGCGGCGGAGGCCTCGTGGCTGGGTGCCCAGTTCTACCAGATCTTCGCCGACACGATCATCAACCGCGACATCGACGCGGCGAAAAAGGACTTTGCCGCCTTGCAGACCGAGGCGAACAGCGATCTGCAGCAGCTTGCCGAGGCGGCGGACACGCCCGACGAGAAAGCGGCCGTGGCACAGGCGCGCAAGGACGTCGAGGCGATCGTCACGCTGTTCGAGAAGCGACTGCTGCCCGCCCTGAACGCCGACAACGAGGTCGACCCGGCGATCCATGCCATCGACGACGAGGCCGACGCCACGGTGAGCCGCATCCGCGAGCAGCTGGCCACGGTCGCGGAGTCGATGGGCCGCGAGGCGCTCGACTCCGACAAGCTCTTCGATGAAGAGCGCAGCCGGACGCTGATCGAGATCACGATCATCGCCGTGGCGGCGGCGATCGGGCTGGCCGTGTATGCGGGTTTCGTGCTGCGCTCCATCCTCAAGCCCTTGCAGATCGTGCAGGAAGCCGCCGAGCGCATCGCCCGGGGCGATCTGACGCACGCCTTCGAAGTTGATGGCCGCGACGAGTTGGCCAAGGTGCTCGCGGCCTGTCGCACGATGCAGGGCAACCTGCGCGAGATCGCGGCGAACATGCAGGAGCACGCCGAGGGGCTCGCCTCGATGAGCGAGGAGCTCGCGGCGACGACGACGCAGCTCTCGGGTTCGACCGAGCAGCAGTCGCAGGCTGCGTCCTCGATGGCGGCCTCGGTCGAGGAGATGTCGGTCAGCATCTCGCAGGTGTCCGATCATGCCAAGGACGTGCGCGCCGCGGCCACCGAGTCGGGACGCAAGTCCGCCGAGGGGCACGAGATCGTCACGCGCATGGTGGAAAGCGGCCGCGTCACGGCTACCGCAGTGACCCATACGGCCGAGCAGATCCGCATGCTGGGCGGCTTCTCCGACCAGATCTCGTCGATCGTCGCGGTGATCCGCGACATCGCCGACCAGACCAACCTGCTGGCGCTCAATGCGGCGATCGAGGCGGCGCGCGCGGGCGAGCAGGGCCGCGGCTTCGCAGTCGTCGCCGACGAGGTGCGCAAGCTCGCCGAGCGCACCGGCAAGTCGACGCAGGAGATCACCGAGATGATCTCGCAGGTGCAGAACGTCACCCGCGACGCCGTCTCCAGCATGGAAAAGGTCGTGGCCCACATGGGCGACGTCGATACCCTGTCGCGCGAGGCGGGCGACGCGATCAGCGCGCTCACGGACCAGGCACGCCACGTCGTCGCGGCCGTTGAGGACATCACGAGCGCGCTGCACGAGCAGTCGACCGCGAGCAACGAGATCGCACGGCGCGTCGAGCAGACCGCCCAGATGAGCGAGGAGAACAGCGCCGCTGTGAAGGAGACCGCGACCGCTGCGCACCAGCTCGAAGGCGTCGCGGCCCGGTTGCAGGTCACCGCCGGCCGCTTCCGCCTGGCCTGAGTTCTGCGCAGCACGCGCTCGCCGCCTGCCTGCACCGCCCTCCCTGGTCACTTTTCACCCCCGCGCCGCGGCCCCCACGGTCCGCGCCCGGGGGCGTTTCTTTGTCTGCCCGGCGCGAGCACAGCCGCCGACCCAAGGGGGGAGGTGCCCGCCCGGCGGGTTGGTAAATGCAAACACCATTCACCGGGTGGCGTCGCGGTATACAATGTTCGGCTGCAGCATTGCCCTCATGTCCGCATGCGGACCCACCAGCAGGAGTCTGTTCGTGAAGAAAGTTCTCGCCCTCACCCGCGTCATCCTCATCGCCGGAATGATCGGTTCCGGCGCGCCCGCAGCCGTTGCCGCAGATGCCGCCGTCAAGACCGTTGCAGCCGTGCATCAGGAAAAGGCTGGGCTGTCGGGCAAGGCGATCCAGGTCAGCGGCAAAGTCGTCAAGGTGAACAACGGCATCATGGGACGCAACTTCGTCCACGTGCGCGACGGTTCGGGCGAGGAGGGCAGCAACAACCTCATCGTCACGAGCAAGGACACGGCGGCGGTCGGCGACGAGGTCGTCGTGACCGGCAACGTCAAGCTCGACCGCGACTTCGGGTCGGGCTACATGTACCCGCTGCTGGTCGAGGACGCGACGATCGCGAAGAAGTAAGTCTCGTGCGGGAAGGGCCGGCCTGCAAGGCGCGCGGCCGTAGCGGGTTGGACACCGGGTCCGCCACGCGCTATTGAGGGAGGCGCCCCTCCCGTCCCTTTCGGCCCGTGGTTGGCGACTACAGCGTGCGCCGGCGGCGTCGGTCTTTGCGCTTGCGGTCCGCCGGCGCTTCGCCCGCGGCCGCGCGCCGATCCTGTCCGCTTCGCCGGTCGGCGAAGCGGACCTTGTGGTTCTTGCCGACCTCCGCGAGCCAGCGGATGCCTTCCGGGTCGATGTGATGCACGGCGGAGAAGTCGACGACGAGTTCATCGAAACGCGCGTCGCTGTTGGCCCGATGGTAGAGCGATTCGATCACCGGCAGCGAGCCATAGTAGATGTTGCCGCGGATGCGCAGCACGTTGCGCTCGAGGCTGACGTTGGGGTGCGCCTTCTCCCACTTGGCGTAGGCGAGTGCGAGCAGCGAGCCGCAGATCACCGCGCCGAAGAGACCGAACAAGTGCACCGACAGGAAGGATGCGCTGAACACGATCGCTTCCGGGCGGTGCTGAAAGTGCGCGCGGATGTCCGACCAGTCGATCATGTTGGCGCCGACCACCATGATGATCGCCGCCATCGCCGGCACCGGGATGATGGCGATGAAGTCGCCGAAGAAGCTCACCAGCGCGAGCAGGAACAGCGCCGATGACACGGCGGCGAGCCGGCTGCCGGTGTTCATCGCGTGCATCAGCGACATGCGGTTGAACGACGCGCAGGTCGGCAGCGCCGAGATGAACGGCAGCACGCAGTTGGAGAGCGCGTCGGCGAAGATGCCGTGGCGGGCGTCGACGAACTGGCCGCTGCGGCGGTTCATGCGCCGCATCGCCGCGACCGTCTGGAACAGGCCCAGCAGCGCGAGCGTGACCGCGCCGGGGATGATGCTGATGATGTCCGGCATCGCCTCCTGGGCGAACAGCGGCACGGATGGATACACGAAGCCCGTGGAGACGTTCGCGGTCTGTTCGATCAGCGTTTCGCCGAGGCCGAGCCGTGCGTTCAGGAACTCCGAATACAGCGTGCCGGCGACGATGCCGAGCAGGATCGCCCAGTTGCGGAACCGGTCGAACTGGCGCGTGACGACGGTCACCAATAGCGTGATCAGCCCGATATGGATCGCGTGCATGTTGCCGATCTCGAGCACCGCCAGAAAGCTCTGCCACGCGATCCACAGGCGCCATTCGACCTGGGTGTTGATCGGCAGGCCGGCGAAGGCCGGGAAGGATTTGAAGATCATGTACAGGCCGATGCCGCAGATCATGCCGTTGGCGACCGGTTCGCTGACGAAGTCGAGCACGCGGCCGAGCGGCTGCACGGCGAGGAACACCAGCTGGATCAGCCCGGCGAGCAGGAACAGCGTCAATGCGTAGCCGATGTAGTCGGGGCCGAATTGCGGCGCGACCGGCAGCAGCGTGACGCCGACGACCGCCGACAGCGTGCTGTTCGGGCCGCCGTGGAACACTCGCGACGGGTTCAGCAGCGCCGTGAACAGCACGCCCCAGATCGCGCAGTAGAGGCCGACATACGACGGCAGCCCGGCCAGCGTCGTCGAGAACGCGATCGCCTGGGGCAGCACGACAATCGCGAGCGTGAGCCCGATCAGCAACTCGTTGCCGAGCGCGCCCACGCGCGGCGGCACCCACGAAAACACCGCGGCCTTCACATTCACGTCCCGCTCCCCGCTGGTTCGCCGGGCCGTTGCCAGGTCTCGACGGTATGGATCAGCGGCGGCATCACCCGCATCATGAGCTGCTGCCACAGCGCCGCGAGCGGCCCCTGCTTGTCACCGGCCGGCCGCGGCAGGTTGCTGACGTAGAAGCCGATGTCGCGACAATCCTGGTTGCTCAGCGTGCCCTCCTCGCCGGGCGGCATGTTGCGGCAGATGAAACCCGGCAGAATCGTCGACACGAACGAGAAGTTGTTGCGCGACTGCAGGTTGAACGCGTTCGGGCCGGCCACCGCCGGGAACAGCACCTTGCCGTCGACGACCGTGCCGAGCCCCTGCGGGCCGTGGCAGCGCGCGCATCTCTCCTTGAACAGCGCGGCGCCGCGCACGTAGTCGTCGCCGCGCTTCGCTGTCTGCGACGCGGTCACCTCGTCGATGCCCTGTTCCGCATAGCGGTTGCCGAAGCGCAGGTCGAGCGCCGCGGCGAGGAAGCGGCTGTACGCGGTGACGTCGCGGATGAGGTCGTCGGCGACGTTCGGTTTGTAGCCGTTCGACGAGTTGATGTAGCACTGCATCTGGCGCAGCTCGTAAGGCAGCAGGATGCCGGTGAACTGGTCGTACATGTCCGCCATGACCCACGACGCGGCGAGGCTCAGCGAGCCGGTCTGCGGCACGCCGGCCGCGGTCTGCTTGTCGCCGATGCCCTGGTGGCAGTGGTCGCAGCTGCTATGCGTGCCGCGCACGAAGCGGGTCGCGTTCCAGCGTTCGCGCGCGGGATCCGCGGCCAGCTGGCCCTGCAGGTCGTCGATGATGTTGCAGCCGCGCTGGATCGCGCGCACGTCCTCGTCGCTGTAGCCTTGCCGGGTGTTCGCTTGCTCCGTGCGCGCGAGCACGTAGGGCGAAATGTAGCGGGGGCCGGCCTCGAGGCCGTAGCGGGCGAGCTTGTCGGCGCAGCCCGGGGTCAGCGTCACCGGCTGCTCGCGGATGCGCGCGCGCTCGTCGTGGCGCGCGAGCGTGAGCGCATACAGCCCGAACAGCACGCTCACCACCAGGGCGAGGCGGACGGCCTTCTTCCACCCCGGCAGGAGCCGCTTCACGGGGTGCGCTCCAGTGCGCCCTCGCCGAGTTGCAGGTGATGGGCGACCATGCGTGCAAATATGCGGATGTCGCGCACCGCCGGGTCGTAGGTCGTCGGGACGAAACCGTCGAGATGCGTGGCGTAGCAGCGCATCACGTGCTCTTCGAATGACACCCGCCGGCCGAGCCGTGCGTCGAAGCGGTCGCTGGCCGCGAAGGCGTACGCGAGCGCCTCCGCACTGTGGCAGTCGATGCACGCGTTCGGATGGTCGAGGGCACCCTTGCGCGTGAAGCGCCAGGCGTACTTGTGGGTGTGGTGCACGAGGTTGTAGCCGTTCTGTATCGCGCGCACGAAGTAGCCGTCGCGGCCGAAGGTGTCGACGCCGTACGTTTCGCGAAACGCGTCCCAGCCGGTTTCGGGGGTGCCGTGTGGCGAAAACACCGGACGACCGGAGCCGAAGTTGGCCCACAGCACGAAGCCGACCACGGCGGCCGCGGCCAGCGCGCCGCGCGTCACGACGACGCGGCGGGCTTGGCGCGCGGCGCGCTGGCGGTCGCGCATCGCGGCGAGTGCGGCGTCGGGCTGCATCCCGGTCATTGCGCGACGACCGCCACGCTGCCCCACGGCTGCGATTCGCGGGCGATGCGGGTCAGGAAGGCGGTGAAGTGTTCGGCGTCGAGCGGGTGCGACAGCAGATAGCCCTGCAGGTAATCGCAGCCCAGATCCTGGAGAAATTCCAGCTGCGCGCGCGTTTCCACCCCCTCGGCGATCACCTTCAGTGCCAGGCTGTGCGCCATCGCGACGATCGCGCGCACCAGTGCGGCCGCCTCCGCGTCCTCGCACAGCGGGGCGACGAAGCTGCGATCGATCTTCAGCGTGTCGAACGAGAAGCGACGCAGGTAGCTGAGCGACGAGTAGCCGGTGCCGAAGTCGTCGAGGCTGAAGCGCAGCCCCTGTCCATGCAGCCGCCCCAGCACCGCGTTGATCTGCTGGTGGTCGTCGAGCAGGATGTTCTCGGTGATCTCGAGCTCCAGAGCCTGCGGAGGCAAGGCGTTGTCGCTGAGGACGCTGCGGATCAGCTGTTCCAGGTCCTCGCGCAGCTGCACGCGCGAGAGGTTCACCGCCAGATACCCCGGTGCGAGTCCCGCGTCGAGCCAGCGGCGCAGCTGCCGGCCCGCCTCGCGCAGCACCCATTCGCCGATCGCGACGATCTGGCCGGTGCTCTCGGCGAGCGGGATGAAGGTCGCCGGGCTGATGAAGCCGCGTTCCGGATGCCTCCAGCGCAGCAGCACCTCGGCGCCGACGTAGGTGCCGTCCCCGGCGCGGAAGATCGGCTGGAACGCGAGCTGCAGCTCGCCGCGCGCGAGGACCTTGTTCAGGTCCTGTTCCAGGCGCAACCGCTCGTGGACCTGCGCATTCATCTCCGCGGTGAAGAAGCAGATCGGCGGCCGCCCTGGCTTCTTCGCCTGGTACATGGCGTTGTCCGCATTGGCCATCAGCGCCTCGACCGTTTCGCCGTCGTCGGGGTACAGCGCGATGCCGATGCTGCAGTGGACAACCACTTCGCGTCCGTCGAGCGTCACCGGTTCGGACACCGCCTCGAGCAGCCTGCGGGCGACGTCACGCGCCTCGTTCGCCTGGGCCAGGCGCGGCAACAGCACCAGGAATTCGTCGCCGCCGAGTCGCGCGAGCGTGTCCTCCTCGCGCAGGCGGGCGCGGATGTGCGCGCTGACGTGCGTGAGCAGGCGGTCTCCCGCGGCGTGCCCCATCGTGTCGTTGACGATCTTGAAATCGTCGAGGTCGATGAACATCAGCGCGAAGCGCTGCTGCTGGCGGTGCGCCGAGCGGATCTCCTGCTGCAGCCGCTCGACCGCGAGCATCCGGTTCGGTTGTGACGTCAGCGAGTCGTAGTTCGCCTGGTAGTGCAGCTTGGCCTGTTCGCGCTGGATCTCGCGGGTCATCGCGTTGAAGGTCTCGCCCAGCCGCCCGAGTTCGTCGCCCGACCTTACGGGGACGAGCGTGAACTCGCCGCGCCCGAGATCGCGCGACACCTCGATCAGGCGCTGCACCGGGTGCATCACGCTGTACTTGAATACCAGGTAGATCGCGGCACTCAGGAACAGGATGATCGCCGCATAGACGCCGATCTGCTGCACGAGCTGTTCGCGGGCCTGGATCGCCAGCTTCTCGCGGCTGATGCCGAGCCGCAGGCGGCCCAGCTCGTGTCCGTCGTGGACGATGGGGAACTCGGCCGGGATCACGTCGGGCAACTGGGCGAGCTGCTGGATCAGCGCCTGCAGGCGGGGTGGCTGCAGGTGGGTGGGCGCGGGTCCGTCGACGCCAAGGCCGGCGCGCACGCGCGGGTCGTCGCCGTTCACATAGGACGTCAGCGGCCTGTCGTCGGTATCGACGATCACGCCATAGACGACGTCGTGCTGCCGGCTGATCTCGCGCGCGTACTCGTTGAGGGTCAGAAAATCGAGGCCGAGGATCGCCTCGGGGCTGATCAGCGCGATCAGGTGGCCCAGCACGCGGCCGCGTTCGTCGAGCTGCTGCTCCAGGATCCGGTTCTGGCCGCGGAGGAAGAAATAGGCGTTCAGCGCCAGCGTCACCGAGAGGATCCCGGCCACGATGAGGATGAACTTGCTCGCAAGGCGCACGGGCGCTCTCCGTGCTCAGCGCGGAATGTCGATCGACGGCATGACCTTGCGGATGATGCGGCGGTGCGGGTCGTAGTCGGCGTCGCGCGCCGCGCCGAAGCCGGTCATTTCCGCGCGGGCGAGGATCATGCGGCCGTCCTCGCGAGCCTTCAGTCCGGTCAGTAGCGCCTGGATGCGCGTGGCGAGCGCCTGTGGCATGTCCTTGCGCACGGCCCAGGGCAGGTGCAGCACCCGCTCGGTCATGCCGAGGTGGGTGACGGTGCCGGTGTCCATCGCTTCACGCACCACCGGCAGATCGATCAGGATGTCGCCCGCCCCGCTGGCGTCGGCCTGGCCGTGGTACAGCGAAATCAGCGAGTTCGGCGGATTCTTCGAGAATACCGTCTCGTAGTCGTCGGGCTTCAGCCCGGCCTCGAGCAGCAGGTAGCTCGGCAGGATGTAGCTCATCATCGCGTCCGTGCCCCCGCCGAACACGATCTTGCGTCCCTTCAGCTGGGGGACCCCGGTGATGCCGCTGTCCTTCCTGACGTAGAGCGCGCCAGCCACCGTGCCGGTGCCGAACTCCTCGTTGTGCGCGATGACGCGATACTTGTCGGCGGAGCGGACGTAGTGGAACTGGTTGTAGTGGACGATATCGAAGCGCCGCTGCTCGACACCGTCCCAGAATGCGTCGAAATCCTTCGCGGTGACGATTCGAACCTCGCGCCCGAGTTCGCGGGTGAGGTATGCGGCAAGCGGGGCGTAAAGTTCCGTGGTCAGCGTTGCCTGCCGGCGCGGGAAGATTCCCATCACCAGTGGCGGTTCGCCGGCGGCCGAGGCTGTCGGGATCGACCTTTCGGCCAGCGCGAGGCCGACGGTCGACAACAGTCCGAGCATGAAGCGTCGGCGACCGGCGAACGCCTGCCTGGCGTCCCGCGCGCCCTCAATCAACCTGATCATTCCTGCCGTCCCCTTTGTGGATCAAGTGGTCCCGTGCCGTGAACATGGGCACGTGAGCCGCGTTTTCTTCTTATTGGTCACATATATCTTATGCGCGGGCAGCATGAACGGGATGGCAACGGAATTCAAGGCCTTAGGCTTGCGAAGTGCGTGACGGATTGCACAAAAGTGCTAGATCGGCACACCGAGGACGATGTGCGAGGCCTTGATCACCGCGGTCGCAGCGACGCCCGGCCTTAGGCCCAGTTCGGCGACCGCCTCCTTCGTGACGATCGCGGCAACTTCGCTGCCGCCGGCGAGCGTCAGCACGACCTCCGCGTTCACCGCGCCGGGCTGCACCGCCTTCACCGTGCCGGCGAGGCAGTTGCGCGCGGACAACCGCATCCCGCTCCCCTCGGTCATCAGCATCACCCACGGCGCCTTGACGAGCGCGACGACCTCGCGCCCTTCCGCGATGCCCAGCGTCATCACGCTTTCCTGCGTGACGATCGCGACGAGGCGGTCGCCGCCCGGCAACTCGAGCTCGACCTCGGCATTCACGCTCCCCGGTTTCACGGCGCAGACCTTCCCCGCAAAGACGTTGCGTGCACTCACCTTCATGGCCGTACTCCTTGTCGCGTTTGTTCGGAATGTGACACGCTGTATCATTGACTACATATAAAGTGTGTCGGTCTGCAGAGCGCCGCTACGGAAATACTCTACGTTTCACAACGGTATAGGCGCAACCATAACGACCTGGGTCTTGGCATGATAATCGCTATATACGATTGACCATAGAATGGTGGACAACATGAACCATCCTGCCCCGCATCGATTTCTCGGTCGCCTCGCCATCGAAGCCGACGGCGGCACGGCGCTCTCCGATGTACGCATCCGTCTGCTCGAGGAAATCGACCGGAAGGGGTCGATCAGTCAGGCGGCCAAGGTCGTGCCGCTGTCGTACAAGGCGGCATGGGATGCGGTCGACACCCTCAACAACCTCGCGCCCGAGCCGCTCGTGACGCGCGTGACCGGCGGGCGCCAGGGTGGTGGCACGCAGCTCACCGAATACGGGCGGCGTATCGTCGCGATGTACCGCGCCCTGGAGATCGAATACCAGGCCACGCTCGACCGCCTCGCCGAGCGGCTCGACGACATCGGCCCGGTGGGCATCAAGGAATTCCAGGCCCTCATGCACCGCATGTCGATGAAGACCAGCGCGCGCAACCAGTTCACCGGCCCGATCACCGGCCTGCGCGACGGCGGGGTGGATTACGAGGTGCGCCTGCGCCTCGACCGCAACACCGAAATCGTTGCGGTGATCACGAAAGAGAGCGCGGAAAACCTCGGGCTGGCGATCGGCAAGGAGGTGTGCGCGCTGGTGAAGTCCTCGTCGGTGCTGCTGATGACCGATCGAGACCTGCACATCACCGCGCGCAACCGCTTGTGGGGCGAGGTCGCGGCGATCCACGCCGGCTCGGTGAACGACGAGGTGACGCTGCAGCTGCCGTCCGGGCGCACGGTCACCGCGGTCGTCACCCACGGCAGCTGCGAAGCGCTGAACCTCGCGGTCGGCGTGCCGGTGTGCGCGATCTTCAAGTCTTCCAGCGTAATCCTCGCGACCTGGGACTGAGCGCTTCGAACCGTCCATTCCAAACCGATTCGCCGAGACCGCCATGGAACCGTCAATGAAAGCCCCTCTCGTTCGCCTGCTGTGTGCCGCCGCCCTCCTGTCGATTTTCCCGGCCAAGGCGGCCGAAGTCAGCGTCGCGGTCGCGGCCAATTTCACCGCACCGATGCAGAGGATCGCCGCCGAATTCGAGCGCGATACCGGCCACAAGGTGCAACTCGCCTTCGGCGCGACCGGGAAGTTCTACGCGCAGATCAGGAACGGTGCGCCCTTCGAGCTGTTCCTCGCCGCCGACGACGCGACGCCGATGAAGCTCGAACAGGAGGGTGCGACCGTCGCCGGCAGCCGCTTCACCTACGCGATCGGCAAGCTGGTGTTGTGGTCGCCCAAGCCCGGACTCGTGGATGGCAAGGGCGAGGTGCTGAAGCGCGGCGCCTTCGCGCATCTTTCGATCGCCAATCCGAAGACCGCCCCCTACGGCGCGGCCGCGATGGACGTGCTGCGCAAGCTCGGGCTTGCCGATACGCTGGCGGCGAAGCTCGTCACCGGCGAGAACATCGCGCAGGCGCACCAGTTCGTCGCCAGCGGCAATGCCGAGCTGGGCTTCGTCGCGCTGTCGCAGGTGTGGGCCGACGGCAGGCTCACGAGCGGATCGGCGTGGCTGGTGCCGGGCGATCTGCACGAGCCGATCCGCCAGGACGCGGTGATCCTCGCCGCGGGCCGCGACAAGCCGGCGGCGCGCGCGCTCGCCGACTACTTGCGCGGCGCGAAGGCCGTTGCGATCATCAAGTCCCATGGTTACGGGCGGTAAGGCGGACTGATCGATGACGAACGCAGCCGACTTTGCGGCGATCCGCCTCACGCTGGAGCTCGCGGCGGTGACGACCGCGATCCTGCTCGTCGTCGGCACGCCCGTCGCGTGGTGGCTGGCGCGCACGCGCTCGCGCATGAAGGGTGTGATCGGCGCGGTCGTCGCATTGCCGCTCGTGCTGCCGCCGTCGGTGATCGGCTTCTACCTGCTCGTGACGATGGGGCCGCAGGGTCCGGTCGGCCAGCTCACGCAGGCGCTGGGGCTCGGCGTGCTGCCCTTCACCTTCGCCGGTCTCGTCGTCGGCTCGGTGTTTTATTCGCTGCCCTTCGTCGTCCAGCCGTTGCAGCAGGCTTTCGAGGCGATCGGCGAGCGGCCGCTGGAAGTCGCCGCAACCTTGCGCGCCGGTGCGCTCGACACCTTTTTCACCGTCGTGCTGCCGCTGGCGTGCCCCGGCTTCGTCACCGCCGCGGTGCTGGGCTTCGCCCATACGGTCGGCGAGTTCGGCGTGGTGCTGATGATAGGCGGCAACATCCCGGAGAAGACGCGCGTCGTGTCGGTGCAGATCTACGACCACGTCGAGGCGCTCGAATATGCGCAGGCGCACTGGCTCTCCGCAGGCATGGTGGCGTTCAGCTTCCTCGTGCTGCTCCTGCTCTATAGCCGCAAGCGTGGGGGTGTGCGATGAGTCCCGCCGCCGCAGTTCGGGTCTCCGGCAGCGGTATCGAGGCGCGCTTCCGGCTGGCGTGGTCCGGCTTTGCGCTGGACGCGGCGCTGCAGCTGCCCGGGCGCGGCGTGAGCGCGCTGTTCGGCCATTCCGGATCGGGCAAGACGACGCTGCTGCGCTGTCTCGCGGGCCTGGAGCGGGCGACGGACGGCTATCTCGCGGTGCGCGGCGAGGTGTGGCAGGACGATGTGCGCGGCGTGTACGTGCCGACGCATCGCCGCCCGCTCGGCTACGTGTTCCAGGAAGCGAGCCTGTTTCCGCACCTGTCGGTGCGGCGCAACCTCGAATTCGGCCTGAAGCGGGTCGCCGCGGCCGAGCGTCGCGTGTCGCTCGATCATGCAATCGCGCTCCTCGGCATCGAGCCGCTGCTCGAGCGCATGCCGGAGCGGCTTTCGGGCGGCGAGCGCCAGCGCGTCGCGATCGCCCGCGCGCTGGCGACCAGTCCGCGCCTGCTGCTGATGGACGAGCCGCTGGCCGCGCTCGACGCGCAGCGCAAGGCGGAGATCCTGCCCTATCTGGAGCGCCTGCACGGCGAGCTGGACATCCCCGTCGTGTACGTGAGCCACGCGCCGGAGGAGGTCGCGCGGCTGGCGGACCACGTCGTGCTGCTGCGCGACGGGCGGGTGCTCGCGTCCGGCGCGATCGACGAGGTGATGCCGCGCCTGGACTTGCCCTTCGCGCACGACGAGGAGGCCTTCGTCGTCGTCGATGCGCAGGTGGCGGGGCGCGACGAGCGTTTCGCGCTGACGCGGCTCGAATTCGCCGGACTGCCGCTATGGATCACCGGGCTGGACGCGCCGCTCGGGGCGCAGGTGCGCGCCCGCGTGCTGGCGCGCGACGTGAGCCTGGCGCTCGCGGAACGCCACGATTCGAGCATCCTCAACGTGTTGCCGGCGCGCGTGGTGTCGCTCGACGACGCGAGCCCCGGACGCACGCTGGTGCGCCTGGACGTCGCCGGCCGTGCGTTGCTCGCGCGCATCACGACGCGCTCCGCGGTGCAGATGGGCATCGCACCCGGAATGGACCTGTTTGCGCAGGTGAAGGGCGTGGCGTTGCTGCGTTAGCGTTCAGGGCAATCGAGTGAACGGATCGTAGGGCGGAAAACGAAGTTTCGGCGAAGCCAAAAGCGTAGCGCCTTCCGCCGCATGAGCGGCCCGGATCGATGCCCTCATACGGCGGATAACGCCGCTGCGCGGCTCATCCGCCCTACGGATCCTGTGGGAGCGGCTTCAGCCGCGAATCGGCGATGCAGCGGGTGATGCCGCTCAGTCGCGGCTGAAGCCGCTCCCACAAGGGGCTCCGGTCTTCCGGTTCGGCGCGTTACACTGTCAGGCTGTTCAACCCGAATTCCTGCCCGCCATGATCCAGCTGCGTATCGTCCCGGTGACCCCCTTCGAGCAGAACTGCAGCATCGTGTGGTGCGACAGGACGATGAGGGGGGCGGTTGTCGACCCGGGCGGCGATCTGGAGCGCATTCGCGCCGCGGCCGACAAGCTGGGCGTGACGATCGAGAAGCTGCTGATCACGCACGGCCATATCGACCACGCCGGCGGCACCGCCAAGCTCGCGCGGGAGCTGGGCGTGCCCGTCGAGGGCCCGCAGGAAGAAGACCGCTTCTGGATCGCCGGGATGCCGCAGCAGAGCAAGATGTTCGGCTTTCCCGACGTCGAGGCCTTCGAGCCGGACCGCTGGCTGCACGACGGCGATACCGTGACGGTGGGCGAGGAGACGCTGCGCGTGATCCACGCCCCCGGTCACACGCCCGGCCATGTCGTGTTCTTCCATGCGGACGCGCGCCTCGCGATCGTCGGCGACGTGCTGTTCGCGGGATCGATCGGCCGCACGGACTTCCCCAAGGGCGACCAGGCGACGCTGATCCACTCGATCCGCGAGAAGCTTTTTCCGCTCGGCGACGACATCACCTTCGTGCCGGGCCACGGCCCGACCTCGACTTTCGGCGACGAGCGCAAGAACAACCCCTACGTCGGCGACTACGCGTAAGGGCCCGGGCGACCGGGGCGGCTCCGGCCGTCATCCGCGGTTGCGGGCGGTGGTGATGCGTCCGCTGCCTAGCCGCGCTGCTTCAGCGCGTCGCGGATCTCGCGCAGCAGCGTGATGTCTTCCGGCTCGGGCGCGGGTTCGGGCGCCGGTGCCGGCGGCTCGGCGCGCTTGAGGCGGTTCATGGCCTTGATCGCGACGAAGATCGCGAACGCGACGATGATGAAGTCGATCGTCGTGTTGATGAAGGCGCCGTACTTCACCAGCGGTGCGCCGGCCTTCTCGGCGGCTTCCAGCGTTTCGAAGGTCTTGTCGCCAAGGTTGATGTACAGGTGCCTGAAATCGACGCCGCCGAGCATGCGGCCGACGATGGGCATGATCACGTCCTTGACCAGCGAATCGACGATCTTGCCGAAGGCGCCGCCGATGATCACGCCGACCGCCAGGTCGACGACGTTGCCGCGCATGGCGAACTCTTTGAACTCGCGCAGGAAACTCATTCTCGATAACCTCCCCGGGTGGTTGATTGGCCACGGCAGGGCGCGCTGGCCGTGCCGATGCGGCTAGTGTGCCATCTTCTGCGCCTTTCGCACGTCATCGCGCACTGGTGGAGACTTCCCTCCGGGATAGTCGTGCGTGCTGCGCGGCGCAATCCGGGAGGGCTTACATCCGCGCACGGAACACGGGCAGGCGCCAGCCGAAGCGCATCGCCGAGAGCCGGATCGCGAGCACGACGGCGCCGGCGAACAGGGCCGACCAGGCGTGCGCGACCTCGAACTCGGACAGCGCGACCAGCAGCAGCGCGCCGACCCACGACGCGGTGGCATAGAGTTCGCCGCTGAAGACGAGCGGCTCCTCGTTGCACAGCACGTCGCGCACGATGCCGCCGAACACGCCGGTGATGACGCCCATCAGGCTCGCGACCAGCCACGGGGCGTCGAGCGCGAGCGCCGCCTGGGTGCCGCTGACCGTGAACAGCGCGAGGCCGATGGCGTCGGGCAGCAGGAACAGGCGTGCGGGCAGGCGCATCACGCGCGCCAGCGCAAAGGCCGCCAAGCCCGCGAGCAGGGCGGTGACGAGGTAACTCTGGTCGGCAATCCAGAAGACCTGGCGGTCGAGCAGCATGTCGCGCAGCGAGCCGCCGCCGAGCGAGGCGGCGAGGGCGACGACGACCATGCCGAAGAGGTCGAAGCGCTTGTTGCCCGCTTCGAGGACGCCCGCGGCGGCCTGGGCGGCGACGCCGGCGAGGCCGATGCCATAAACGAGGGTGTCGATCGGACGCATCGGGCGAGCATAGCATCGCATGGCGGCCCTCCGCAGCGGCCACAAGCCGCGTCGTGCGCGCCACGGGCTTGGCATAATCGCGCTTTGCCCCTCCCGCGGCAGCCTCCCTTCTTCCGGAAAACGCATGCCCTCCCCACGACCAGGCACGGCCCTGTCGCCGCATCCATGTCCGCGCTGACCCTGATCCAGGTGCTCGCGAGCGGCGTCGCGACCGGCTGCGTGTACGGGCTGGTCGCGTTGTCCTTCGTGCTGATCTACAAGGCGACTGGGGCGGTGAGCTTCATGCAGGGCGAGCTCCTCATGGTGGGGGCCTTCGCGGTGCTGGCGCTGCACGAGGCTGCCGGCCTGCCGCTTGTCGCCGCGCTCGTGCTCGGCGTTGCCGCGATGGCGGCCTTCGGCGCGCTGCTCGAGCGCACGGTGCTGCGCCGCACGCCCGGTCCGGGGCACCTGACGGCGTTGCTGCTGACCTTTGGGCTGGGGATGGTGATGCGCGGCGCCGTCGGCGCGGTGCCGGCGGCGAGCCACGCGATGCACCGCCTGCCGCTGCCCTTCGCCGGCGCGAGCGTGCAGCTGGGCGGCGCAACCCTGGCGGCGGAGCACCTCGCGGTGATCGCGGCGACCGCGCTGCTCGCCGGCGCGCTGACGCTGTTCTTCCGCCGCACGCGCGCGGGGCTGGCCTTGCGCGCATGTTCGGAGGATGTACAGGTCGCGGCGCTGATGGGCGTGTCGGTGGCGGGCATGCACACGCTGGCGTGGGCGCTCGGCGCCGGGCTCGCCGCGGTCGCGGGGGTGCTGCTGGCGCCGGTGACCTTCGTTCATCCGAACATGGGGCTGGTGGCGCTGAAGGCGTTTCCCGCTGCGGTGCTGGGCGGCATGACGAGTCTGCCGGGGGCGCTCGCGGGCGGGGTGTTCCTCGGCGTCGTCGAGGCGGTCGCGGGGCTGGCGTTGCCGGAGGGGGCGAAGGACGTCGTGCCCTACCTGCTGATGATGGCCGTGCTGCTGCTGTTTCCGGGCGGCTTTGCGGCCGGCCTGCGGGGGCGGCCGTGAGTCCGGCGGAGGGCGGCACGCGCGGTATCCGGAGCGCGCACACGCTCGCTGCGGCGGCCGCGCTGGCGGTCCTTGCAGCCCTCGCGGTGTGGGCGCTGGGCACGGAGTACGCGCTCGCGCAGGCCGCTTTCGTGACGACGTGGGCGATCGCCGGGCTGGGCGTGATCCTCGTGGTGGGCCAGTGCGGCCAGGTTTCGCTGGGCCAGGGCGCGCTGCTCGGGCTGGGCGCCTATGCGCAGGCGCTGCTTGCGCTGCGCGGGGTGCCGGCGCCGCTGTCGCTGGCGGCGGCCGTCGCGCTCGCTGCGGCCGGCGGGTGGCTGGCGAGCCTGCCGGGGCGGCGGCTGGGCGGCCTGTATTTCGCGATGAGCACGCTGGCCTTCGCGCTGGTGGTCGAGGAGGCGCTGGTGCGCTGGGAGTCGCTGACCCGCGGCGCGGCGGGTCTCGCGGTGCCGCCGCTGGCGCTCGGCGGATGGGTGGCGGACACGTCGCTCGCGCAGGCGCTGGTCGGTGGCGTCGCGCTGGCGCTGGCGTGGTTCGCCTGCCGGCGCTGGGTGGCGTCGCGGGTGGGACGGGCGTGGCGCGCGGTGCGCGAGGACGAGGTCGCCGCGGCGGCGGCCGGCATCGACGTCGCACGCGCGAAAACGCTCGCCTTCGTGGTGGGCGGCGGGCTGTCCGGGCTGGCCGGCGCGCTGTATGCGCACTGGATCGGTTTCGTGAGTCCGGAACAGTTCGGCCTGATGCTGTCCTTCGAGCTGCTGATGCTGGCCTACATCGGTGGCGCGCGGCACCTCGCCGGAGCGCTGTGGGGTGCGCTGGTGGTGGTGGCCCTGCCGCAGGGGGTGTCGCTCGCGGTCGAGCGGCTGCCGCCGGGGCTGGCGGGGGCCGCGGGCATCGAGACGGCCTTGTTCGGCGCCGTGCTGGTGATTCTCGTGTTGCTGCGCCCCGGCGGTCTGGCCGGATCGCGCTGAGCGGCGGGGCCCTTCCCGCGCACCGAGCGTGCAGCCGTTCACTGGTCGAGGAAGCGCGCTGGCGTTAGCATTTACTTACATTTCCGTCGCTGCGCGAGGCCTGCAAGCATGATCGGTGTTCCGGATACGTGTCGCCCCGCAAGCGCTGGCTCCGTCTCCCGGTCCGCCGGGAGGCGGGGAGGGGCGGGATCGTGGCGGCGATGACCGGCCTGTCGGCGCTCGTTCGCCGGCAGCGGCCGCCGCTGGTCGGTCTCATCGTCTTCCTGGTTGCCGCGCTCGTTTCGGCCGTGGTGATTTCGGATTTCGAGCGCCAGCGGCATGAGGTCCGCCGCATAGAGGTGGCCAAGCAGGTGTTCGACGAGGCGCAGGATCTGCGCAGCAACATCGAGCACGCACTGGCGGTGACCTATGCGTTGGCGGCGCTGGTGCGCCAGGGCGAGGGCAGCATCCCGAATTTCGACACCCTGGCGGAGCAGATGCTGCCGTTCTACGAGGGTGCCTCGGCGCTGTTGCTGGCGCCGGCGGGCGTGGTGCGGCAGATCGTGCCGCTGGCCGAGAATGCCGGCGCGATCGGGCACGACCTGCTGGCCGATCCGGCACGCAACCGCGAGGCCTTTCTCGCACGCGACACGGGCAAGCTGACGCTGGCCGGTCCGTTCCCGCTCAGGCAGGGCGGTGTGGGCGCGGTCGGGCGCCTGCCGGTGTATCTGCCGGACGAATCCGGCCGCATGGTGTTCTGGGGCTTCGTTGCGGTCGTGATCCGCTTTCCCGACATACTGACGACGGCCCTGCTGCCTTCGGCGGAGCAATACCGCTTCGATTTCGAGCTGTGGCGCACCCATCCGGACACCGGGGCGAGGCAGGTCATCGCCGCGTCCTCGGCTCGGCCGCTGGTCGAGCCGGTCGAACACCAGATCGAGGTTCCCAACGGCGTGTGGACCCTGGGCGTGGTCCCGGTCGCGGGGTGGAAGGACGATGCCGGCCTGCCCTTCGAGTTCGCGGTGGCGACCGTGCTGTGCTTCGCGCTGGGCTGGCTGGCGACGAGCCTGACGCAGTTGCGCGAGCACCGCAGCGCCTTGCAGGGGCTCGTCGCCGAGCGGACGGCGGAGCTGGCGGCGCGCGAGGCCCGGCTGGCGTCGCTGATCGCGTCGCTGCCCGACAAGATGCTGCTGATCGATCAGGACAGGCGGATCGTCGAGTGCCATGCGCCGGAACCGCGGCTTCTCGCCGCCCCGGTCGATGATCTGGTCGGGCGCCCCTATGCGCAGACGGTGCCGCCGGAGGTCGCGGCGGCGTTCGATGCCGCCATCGACGCGATCGCCGCCGACGGGGTGCCGCGGCAGACGGAATACGCGCTCGAGCTGGCCGACGGGGTGCATTACTTCAGCGCTTCGATCAGCCGGTTGACCGATGCCGGCGGCCCCGCCGGCTACATCGCGCTGGCGCGCGACATCACCGAGCGGGTGCGCATGGAGCGCGCGCTGTCCGAGAGCGAGACGCGCTATCGGGCGCTGTTCGCCAACAGCCGGGTGGTGATGCTGGTGATCGACCCGGCCGACGGCGCCATCGTCGATGCGAACGACAAGGCGTGTGCGTATTACGGTTACGACCATGCGGCGCTGACGCGCATGCAGATCTCGGACATCAATATCCTGTCGCGCGAGGAGGTGCTGCAGGAGATGGCGCGTGCGCGGGCGCGCGCGGCGGATTTCTTCCAGTTCCGCCATCGCCTCGCGAGCGGCGAGGTGCGCGACGTCGAGGTCGCGAGCGGCCCGATCGAGCTCGGCGGGCGCAACCTGCTGTATTCGATCGTGCAGGACGTGACCGAACGGCGCCGCTACGAGGAGCGCATGCGCGAGGCCCTGGTGGTGTACAACGCGTCGAGCCAGGCGATCATGACGACCGACGCGCAGGGGGTGATCACCTCGGTGAATCCGGCCTTCTGCGCGATTACCGGCTATGCGGTCGACGAGGTCATCGGCCACCGCTCGTCGATGTTCAAGTCCGGGCGCCACGACCCGGCCTTCTTCAGCACGATGTGGAGCCGGCTGGCCGAAGGCGGCGCGTGGGAGGGCGAGATCTGGAACCGGCGCAAGAACGGCGAGATCTATCCGCAGTGGCTCACGATCACCGCGGTGCGCAACGACGACGGCACGGTCGCCGAGTATGTCTCGCTGTTCAGCGACATTACCGAGCGCAAGCAGCAGGAGGAGGCGATCTGGCACCAGGCGAATTTCGATCCGCTCACGGGCCTGGCCAACCGCAGCCTGCTGCAGGACCGCTTGCAGCACGCGCTGGCGCAGGCGCGGCGGCACGACGCCAAGGTCGGCCTGATGTTCCTCGACCTCGACGGCTTCAAGTGGATCAACGATTCGCTCGGGCACGACGTCGGCGACGAGATGCTGGTCGAGGTCGCCCGCCGGCTCAAGGCCAGCGTGCGCGAGCAGGACACGGTGGCGCGCCTGGGCGGGGACGAATTCACGGTGGTCGTGAGCGACCTGCACGACCAGCGCGACATGGAGGACCTGCACGTGGTTGCCGAGAAGCTCGTCGCGGTACTGCGCGAGCCCTTCCTGCTGGGCAACGCCCGGCATCACGTTTCCGGCAGCATCGGCATCACCGTCTTCCCGGACGACGGCGCGGACGTGCAGACGCTGCTGCGCAACGCGGACATCGCGATGTACAAGGCCAAGCAGGCCGGCAAGAACCGCGCGCAGTTCTATGCGCACCACATGCAGGCCGACGCGCTGGCGCGCGTGCAGCTGGAGAACGACCTGCGCATCGCGATCGAGCAGCAGCAATTCGTGCTGCACTACCAGCCCATCGTGGATACCGCGAGCGGGCGCATCGTCGGCGCCGAGGCGTTGATCCGCTGGCAGCATCCGCGGCGCGGGCTGGTGTCTCCGGCCGACTTCATCGCGGTGGCCGAAGACTGCGGCCTGATCGTGCCGATCGGCGCATGGGCGCTGCGCGAGGCGGTGCGCCAGTCGCGCGCGTGGCGCGAGGCCGGGTATCCGGCGCTGCGCATCGCGGTCAACGTGTCCGGCGTGCAGTTCCGCGAGCCCGGCCTGCCCGAGCTCGTGCACTCGCTGCTGCCGGGCGCAGCGGACGGCCGCGAGCACCTGATGCTGGAGATCACCGAATCGGTGCTGATGGACAGCAGCGAGGAGGCCGAGGCGCGCATGCGCGAGATCAACGGCCAGGGCATTGCCTACTCGCTCGACGACTTCGGCACCGGCTTCTCGTCGCTGTCCTACCTCAAGCGCTTTCCCGTCGATGTCGTGAAGATCGACCGCAGCTTCGTGCGCGACTGCCCCGATGACCGCAGCGATGCGAGCCTGGTCGAGGCGATCATCAACATGGCGCACAGCCTGGACCTCAGGGTCACCGCGGAAGGGGTCGAGTCGGAAGCGCAGCGCGACTTCCTGCGTCGCCTGGGCTGCGATTACCTGCAGGGCTACCTGATCGGCCGACCCATGCCGGCGGCGGACCTCGCGGTGCGCATGGCGGCCGAGGGCGTGCTTCAAGGATAATCGCCCCTTTTTTGGGCGTCGCTGGCCGCGCCGGGAGGATTCATGAAGCTCATCCGCCGCATCCTCGCCCCGCTGGCTCTGGCCGTTGCGGGCGCCGCAGGTGCGCAGGTCCCGGGCGTCAGCGAGCGCGAGATCGTCGTCGGCAGCATCCAGGATCTTTCGGGGCCGATCGCGCTGCTCGGCGTACCCGTGCGCGACGGCATGCAGATGCGCTTCGACGACGCCAACGCCGCCGGCGGCGTGCATGGGCGCAAGCTGCGCATCGTCATCGAGGACGCCGGCTACGACCCGAAGAAGGGCGTGCTTGCCGCGCGCAAGCTCGTCCAGCGCGACAAGGTCTTCGCCTTCCTCGCGAATCTCGGCACCCCGGTCGTGATGGCGACGATGCCGCTGATCGTCGACGCCGGCCGGCCGCACCTTTTTCCGTTTTCGCCGCACGAATCGACCTACGCGCCGCGTCATCCGCTGAAATTCCAGATGTTCGCGCCCTACCGGGACTACATGGACGCCGCGACGCGCCACATGGTGCACACGCACGGCTACAAACGGACCTGCCTGCTGTACCAGGACGACGACTACGGCCTGGAGGTGACGAAGGGCGTCGAGGCGGCCTTGGCGAAGCTCGCGCAGCCGCTCGTCGAGAAGACCAGCTACAAGCGCGGCGCGACCGACTTCTCCAGCCAGATCGCGCGCCTGCGCGGCGCGGGTTGCGACTTCGTCGTGCTCGCGACGGTCGTGCGCGAGACCGTCGCGGCCGTCGCCGAGGCGCGCCGCACCGGCTGGAACGTCGACATGCTGGTCACCGCGTCCGGTTATTCGGCGCAGACGCACGAGCTGGGCGGCAAGGCCGTCGAAGGGCTGTACGGCGTCACCGTGCTGCCGCATCCCTACGAGGCGGGCGCGAACGGCCAACTCGCGGACTGGATCCGCCGCTATCGCGAGCGCTTCGACGCCGCCCCCAACGTGTGGAGCGTGATGGGCTACGGCGTCGCCGACCTGTTCGTGAAGGCCGCCGACAAGGCCGGGCGCGAGCTCACCGTCGAGCGCTTCACCGCAGCAATGGAGTCGCTGCACACCCCGCGCGACTTCTTCGGCGCCCCGGAGTATCGTTTCACTCGCGACGACCACCTCGGCAACCGCCACGGCCGCATCGCGCAGATCCGGGATGGCCGCTGGGTGATCCTGACCGACTACCTGAAGTGAGTACCCGAAGTGAGAACCTTCTCCCGATGACCTCCGCCGTCCCGCAGACCGTCGCCGTCGCCTTCACTGGCGCCTCGGGCATGCCCTACGGGCTGCGTCTCGTCGAATGCCTGCTCGCGGCCGGCTGCAAGGTGTGGCTGCTGTACTCGCAGGTCGCGCAGATCGTCGCGCGCCAGGAGATGAACCTCGAGCTGCCGTCGCGCCCGGCCGAGGTCGAGGCGCAGCTCGCCGCGCGTTTCGGGGCCGCGGAAGGCCAGTTGCGCGTGTTCGGACGCGAGGAATGGTTCGCGCCGCTCGCGTCCGGCTCCAACCCGGCCGATGCGATGGTCGTGTGCCCATGTACGATGGGCACGCTCGCCGCGATCGCCGCGGGGCTCAGCCAGAACCTCATCGAGCGTGCCGCCGACGTCGCGATCAAGGAAGGGCGCAAGCTCGTGCTGGTGCCGCGCGAGACGCCGTTCTCGGCGATCCACCTCGAGAACATGCTCAAGCTCGCGCGCCTGGGGGTCGTGATCCTGCCGCCCAGCCCCGGTTTCTACAACCACCCGCAGACGGTCGACGAGCTCGTCGATTTCGTCGTCGCGCGCGTGCTCGACCAGATCCGCGTACCGCACCGCCTGATGCAGCGCTGGGGCGAGGCGGGCGGGGAGAGTGCGTGATGGAGGACGCCGGGCTGTTGCCGCCGCTTTTGCCTCTCTTCCCGCTGCAGACGGTGCTGTTCCCCGGCGCGCTGCTGCCGCTGCACGTGTTCGAGGCGCGCTACATGGACCTCGCGACGCGCTGCCTGAAGGACGGTTCGGTGTTCGGCGTGAACCTGATCGCGGAAGGCCGCGAGGTCGGTGCGCCGGCGCGGCCCTACGAGGTCGGCGTGAGCGCGCGCATCGTCGAATGGGACATCGCGAAACCCGGCACGCTGGATCTCGTCGTGCGCGGCGAGCGCCGCTACCGCGTCCTGCGCTCCGAACTCGGCGCCAACAGCCTGCTGCTCGGCGAAGTCGAATGGCTCGCCGAAGCGCCGCACCGCGCCATTCCCGACAACTGCCTGCCGCTGGTCGCGCTGCTGCGCGCAATCGTCGAGGATGCGGGCGTCGCGCGCCTGCCCGAGCCGCACGCTTTCGACGACGCGAACTGGGTCGGCCTGCGCTTTGCAGAGGTGCTGCCGATCCCCGCGCAGGCCAAGCAGGCGCTGCTCGAGCTGGACAACCCGGCGGACCGGCTGGAGATCGTCCGCCAGTTCCTCGACCAGCGTGGGCTGCTCGCGGAGCGCATGAAGCCGCCGAAAGGCAGTTGAGGCCGGCGCCGCTGAGTCGTAGGGCGGAAAAGCGAAGCGCCCTCCGCCGCATGCATACCGTCGATACTGCGCATTCGGCGGATAACGCCTTCGGCTCATCCGCCCTACGGCGCTAAGGCGCTCACAAGGGCAGCTCGCGCTGCGGCGTCTCCTTCGGCCCGTCGGCGAGCTCCGCGAGGATGCGCCGCACCGGCGTCGGCAGGCCGGCGTCCGCGAGGGCGTCGAGTGCCAGCCAGCGGTGGTCCGCGTCGGCTGCCGCCGCTGCGGCCGCGGCGACATCGAAGCGCAGCGGCGTCATCTCCAGGCGGAAATGCGTGAAGGCGTGGTTGAGCGGCGGAAGCATCGCGGGCTCGCCCGCCTGCAGGCCGTAGCGCGCCGCGACCCAGCGCGCAGGGTCGGCGGTCCCCTCCGGAATCTCCGGCAACGCCAACAATCCGCCCCAGATCCCCGTCGGCGGCCGGCGTTCCAGCAGCACCGCGCCGTCGGCCACGATCACCGCGACGCGCGCATGGCGCTGCGGCACGGTCTTCTTCGGGCGTGCCGCGGGCAGTTCGGCGACACGCTCCTCGCGCAGCGCGACGCAGATCTCCGCCATCGGGCAGCGTCCGCAGGCCGGGCGGCCGCGCGTGCACAGGGTCGCTCCGAGGTCCATCTGCGCCTGGATGTAGGTGCCGATCTCCGTCTGCGGCAGCAGGTCCTCCGCGAGCGCCCACAGGCGCTGCTCGACCGCGCGCTCGCCGGGAAAGCCGGCGATGCCGAACACGCGGCACAGCACGCGCTTGACGTTGCCGTCGAGGATCGCGGCGCGCTCGCCGAACGCGAAGGCAGCGATCGCCGCCGCGGTCGAGCGGCCGATGCCGGGCAGTTCCGCGATGTCCGCGGCGCGGCGCGGAAATTCGCCGCCGTGCCGCGTCATCACCGCCTGCGCGGCCTGGTGCAGGTTGCGCGCCCGCGCGTAGTAGCCCAGCCCGCTCCACAGCGCGAGCACGTCGTCGACCGGCGCGGCGGCGAGGCTCGCGAGGTCCGGGAAGCGCGCGAGGAAGCGCGCATAGTACGGGATCACCGTATCCACCTGGGTCTGCTGCAGCATGATCTCGGACAGCCAGATGCGGTACGGGTCGCGCGTGTTCTGCCACGGCAGGTCGTGCCGCCCGTGCCCGTGGTGCCATGCGGTCAGCCGCAGCGCGAAGTCGCTGTCCCTCGTCGTTCCGCCCATTCCTTCCCCAGTCCTTTCCTTTGTCCGATTGCGTTTCCGCCCCCGCCGCGTTGCCCTGCGCGGTGCGCGCGGCGATAATCGCCGGTTCCATCCCATTCCCCGCCCGCCCCGCGAAGGGTCGGCGTTGATCACAAGAACCGTCCATGTCCCAGCCGCCCGTCACCCATCAGGATTTCACCCGCGCTTTCCGCGATGCCCTCGGCATGTTCGCCACCGGCATCGCCGTCGTCACGACGCGCGCGCCCAGCGGCGAGGGGATCGGCCTGACGGTCAACTCCTTCAACTCCGTGTCGCTCGACCCGCCGCTCATCGTGTGGAGCCTGTCGCGCAATCTTGCCAGCCTGGCGGTGTTCGAAGCCTGCGAATACTACGCGGTGAATGTGCTCGCGGAGGACCAGCAGAACCTGTCGCAGCTTTTCGCGACGCGCTCGGACGACAAGTTCTCCGGTCTCGACATCGACGACGGCCTGTACGGCGTGCCGCTGCTGAAGAACTGCTGCGCGCGCTTCGAGTGCCGCAACACTGCGCGCCACGACGGCGGCGACCATCTCGTCTTCATCTCCGAAGTCGTGCGATTCGACCGCGAGGACCGCGCCCCGCTGATCTACCACGGCGGCGCCTATCGCCGCCTCGCCGCGGGCTGAGACTCCGCTGGGCTGAGGCTCCGACTCCTTGTCCGCGCAGCGCCCGGGGCCGCGCGATGGGCGAGATCCCATCCGGTCGCGGGCTACCTCTGCCTGCGCCACCGCGGTGGGGCGTCGAGCTGCGTGAAGCTATTCCTTTCGGCGTATCGATGGTCCATGATGAACTCTGGTCGGCCCCAATGTCGGCCGCACGACATCCTCCATTCGAGAAAGGATAGAAGAACATGAAATCCCGCTTCCTCATCCCGACACTGCCAGCAACCCTTCTCATCGCCGCCTGCAGCAACCTCGGCCTTGGCGGGCCGATCACCGCCGAGGCGCCCCTTGCCCCGACCAAGGGCAATACGGTGTCGGGCACGGTCAAGTTCACCGAAGTCGATGGCGGCGTACTCGTCGACGCCAGCGTGACGGGCCTCTCGCCCGGCAAGCACGGCTTCCACATCCACGAGAAGGGCGACTGCTCCGCGCCCGACGCCACCAGCGCCGGCGGCCATTTCAACCCGACCGGCAAGCCGCACGGCGAACCGGCGAAAGGCGATCACCACCTCGGCGACATGCCGATGCTGGTCGCCGATGCGAACGGCAACGCGAAGCTCGGCACGGTCCTCGAAGGCCTGACGATCAGCGGCAAGGGCAACGGCAACGGCAACATCGTCGGCCGCGGCGTCATCGTGCACGCCGCCCCGGACGACTTCACCACCCAGCCGACCGGCAACTCCGGCGCACGCGTCGCGTGCGGCGTGATCGCGCGCGTGAAGTAGGCGAAGCGCGCGCCGAAACGAAGAAGGGCCCGGCAACTGCCGGGCCCTTCTTGTGCGATCTGGAGCGGGCGATGGGAATCGAACCCACGGCTCTAGCTTGGGAAGCTAGGGTATTACCATTATACGACGCCCGCTTGGCGGCCCGGTTTAAGCCGGGCAGGGCGCCATTCTAATGACTGGCGCAGTGCGACGCAATGCGTGGTCGGGGCGGTGCCGCGGGTCGTGGTAAGATTTTCCTTCGACGCTTCAGACAGTTTCCTCATGATCCAGCTCATCATCAACGGCCAGCCGGAACGCCTCGAACAGGCGCTGACCGTGCATGCCCTGCTCGAGGTGCGCCAACTCGCCGGCAAGCGGCTGGCGGTCGAGCGCAACGGCGAGATCGTCCCGAAGGGCCGGCATGCCGAAACCCTGCTCGCGGACGGCGACCGGCTCGAGATCGTCGTCGCGGTGGGTGGCGGCTGAACGCCGCCATGCCTTCCCCGGATATCCCCCCAACCCCGAATTTCCGCAGGTCGAACATGAACGACTCCCTGGTCATCGCCGGCAAGTCCTACGGCTCCCGCCTCCTCGTCGGCACCGGCAAGTACAAGGATTTCGACGAGACGCGCGCAGCGATCGACGCGAGCGGCGCCGAGATCGTCACCGTCGCGATCCGCCGCACCAACATCGGCCAGAACCCCGGCGAGCCGAACCTGCTCGACGTGCTGCCGCCGGAACGATTCACGATTCTGCCGAACACCGCAGGCTGCTACACCGCGGACGACGCGGTGCGCACGCTGCGCCTCGCGCGCGAGCTGCTCGACGGCCATGCGCTCGTGAAGCTCGAGGTGCTGGGCGATCCGAAGACGCTGTTCCCGAACATGCCCGAGACGCTCAAGGCCGCCGAGATCCTCGTGAAGGACGGCTTCGACGTGATGGTGTACTGCGCCGACGACCCCATCCAGGCGAAGATGCTGGAGGACATGGGCTGCGCCGCGGTGATGCCGCTCGCGTCGCTGATCGGCTCCGGCATGGGCATCCTCAACCCGTGGAACCTGCGCCTCATCATCGACCAGGCCAAGGTGCCGGTTCTCGTCGACGCCGGCGTCGGCACCGCATCCGACGCCGCGATCGCGATGGAGCTGGGCTGCGACGGCGTGCTGATGAACACCGCGATCGCGCACGCGAAGAACCCCGTGCTGATGGCCAGCGCGATGAAGAAGGCGGTCGAGTGCGGCCGCGAAGCCTTCCTCGCCGGCCGCATGCCGCGCAAGTTCTATTCCGCCGATCCGAGCTCGCCGACGAGCGATCTGATCGGCTCGTAAGCCGCATCGCAGCGGCGCGCGCCGCTGCGACCTCCGGATTCTTCCTTTTCCGTTCCGCCTGCGGGGCGCGACCGCTTCCGTGTCGTCGCCTCCCGCCCAGCAAAGATGACCGCAACCACTCCCGACCACCCGGATACCGATCCGTCCGCCTCCGCCGCGCCCGCCGAGCCCCACTACGCGCCGCCGGGCGACCCCGAGGCGCGCTTCTCCAGCCGCTCGATCCGCAGCTTCGTGCTGCGCCAGGGGCGGATGTCCGTCGCGCAGCAGCGCCACATGGACGAGACCTTCCCCAGGGTCTCGATTCCCTACCGCCTCGCGCCGCTCGACCTCGACGCCGCCTTCGGCCGCGCTGCGCCCAAGATCGTCGAGATCGGCTTCGGCATGGGCGAGACCACCGCGAAGATCGCGGCGGCGCTGCCCGACAAGGATTTCCTCGGCATCGAGGTGCATGGCCCCGGCGTCGGCAGCCTGTGCAAGCTGATCGCCGACAACGGCCTCGCCAACCTGCGCATCATGCAGCACGACGCCGTCGAGGTGCTGCGCGACATGATCCCGGAAGGCGTGCTCGCCGGCGTGCATGTGTTCTTCCCCGATCCCTGGCACAAGAAGCGTCACCACAAGCGGCGCATCATCCAGTCCGACTTCGTCGCGCTGATCGCCTCGCGCCTCGCCCCGGGCGGCTACCTGCACTGCGCGACGGATTGGGAAGAGTACGCGCAGTGGATGATGGAGGTCCTCGCCGCCGAGCCGGCGCTGGAAAACACCGCCGACGGCTTCGCGCCGCGCCCCGACTACCGGCCGCTGACGAAGTTCGAGAACCGCGGCCTCAGGCTCGGTCACGGGGTATGGGATCTGGTGTTCCGCAAGCGCGGCTGAACACGCCGGGATGACGACAAGCGCGCGGAACCGGCCACGACAGGCGGATACGCGGTAAAGTCGGCGTTTTGGCGGCCGACGCCGCATCCGCGCGTGATCTGAACCGAGGTAAGGCACATGTTTGGCGTTCTGGGCAGGATGTTCGCATGGATCTGGCGTGCGCTCGAGATGCTGCGGCGCGTCTTCTTCACGCTCGTCTTCGTGCTGGTGCTCGCGTTGATCATCGCGTTCGCGCTGTATCCGGGGCCATCCGTGCCCGACGGCGCGGCGCTGGTGCTGCGGCCCGCGGGCACCCTGGTCGAGCGTGTGCGCGTCGATGATCCGCTGGGCATCATCCGTTCGGGCGGCGCCTCCGTGGCGCAGACCTCGCTGCCCGACCTGCTCGAGGCGATCCGCGCCGCACGCGAGGACAAGCGCATCAAGGCGCTGGTCATCGAGACCGATCTCCTCGGCCAGGGCGGGCTGTCCAAGCTCGCCGAGCTGCGCGAGGCGGTGCTCGACTTCAAGAGCGGCGGCAAGCCGGTATATGCCCGCGGCGAGCGTTTCATGCAGGGGCAGTACTTCCTCGTCAGCATCGCCGACGAGGTCCATCTCGCGCCCGACGGCTTCGTGCTGCTGCCGGGTCTTGCGCGTAACGTCAGCTACTTCAAGGGCGCGCTCGACGCGCTGGGTGTGAAGGTGCATGTGTTCCGCGTCGGCGAGTACAAGTCCTTCAGCGAACCCTTCACCCGCAGCGACATGTCCGACGAGGACCGCGAGTCCTCGCGAGAGCTGCTCGACGCGCTGTGGAAAGGCATGCGAGAGCGGGTCGCAGGCAGCCGCAAGCTCGCGCCCGGGGCGCTCGACCGCTATGTCGAGGACTACGCCGGGTTGCTGCAGGCGGTCGGCGGCGACGCCGCCCGTGCCGCACGCGAGGCCGGTCTCGTCGATGCGCTGAGCCAGCGCGACGAATGGCACGAGCTGCTGAAGGCGCGCGTCGGCGAGGGCGCCGACGGCAAGGACTACCGACGCATCGACGCGGACGACTACCTTGCCGCGGTGCGCGCCGCGCGCCAGCATGAGGACGCACGTGTCGCGGTGCTGGTCGCCCAGGGTGCGATCGTCGATGGCGCGGCGGACGAGGATTCGGTCGGCGGCGACAGCCTCGCGGCGCAGATCCGCGCGGCGCGCGAGGACGAGCGCGTGAAGGCGGTGGTCCTGCGCATCGACAGCCCCGGCGGCAGCGCCTGGGCGTCGGAGGTGATCCGTCGCGAGCTGGAGCTCACGCGCCGCGCGGGCAAGCCGGTCGTCGCGTCGATGAGCTCGGTCGCCGCGTCCGGCGGCTACTGGGTCGCGGCCGGTGCGGACGAGATCTGGGCACGGCAGGAGACGCTCACCGGTTCGATCGGCGTGTTCGCGATGTTCCCCGAGTTTACCGAACCGCTCGCCCGCCTCGGCGTCACCACCGACCGCGTCGCGACCGGCCCGCTCGCCGGCACGCTGGACCCGCGCCGCCCGCTCGAACCCGCGCTGGCGAAGGCGATGCAGCTGGGCGTCGAGCACAGTTACCGGCGCTTCCTGGAGATCGTCGCGAGCGCGCGCAGGAAGGACGTCGCCGAGGTCGACAACGTTGCGCGCGGCCGCGTATGGACCGGGGAGGCGGCGCTGCGACTGGGCCTCGTCGACAAGCTCGGCGGGATCGAGGACGCGATCGCCGCCGCCGCGAAGCGCGCGCAGCTCGATCGCTACGAGACGGTGTGGCCGACCGGCGAGATCAACCTCCGCCAACTGCTGCTGCGCCGCCTGATATCGGTCGTCGGCCCCGTGGGCGTCACTGCCGAATCGCCACTCGCACGCCTCGTCGCCGGCGTGCAGGCGCAGGTCGCCGACCTGCTGCGCTGGAACGACCCGCAGCACCTGTACGGGCATTGCCTGTGCGATGCGCCGTAGGCGCTAGTCGCGCAGGAACAGCGTCAGCAGGTCGTTGAGGAAGCGCCGCCCCTGTTCGGTGGGGCGGATCTCGTCGCCGTCGACCTGCACCAGCCCGCGCTGCCGCGCCTCGATCAACTCGGTCTCGATCGCCGCGAAGGGCAGGCCCGTGCGGTCCGCGAACAACCGGCGCGGAAAGCCGCCGGTGAGCCGCAGCGCGTTCATCATGAACTCGAAGGGCAGCTCCGCGACGCCGACCTCGCGGCGCTCCTGCACGAACTCGCGCCGCTGCGCGCCCTCGAGGTAGCGCGCGGGGTGCTTGTGGCGCATCTCGCGCACGATGCCCTCGTGGCTGGAGAGCTTGCCGTGCGCGCCGGCGCCGATGCCGAGGTAGTCGCCGAAGGTCCAGTAGTTGAGGTTGTGCCGGCACTCCTGGCCCGGCTTCGCGAAGGCCGACGTCTCGTAGTGGCGGAAGCCCGCACCGGCGAGCCGTTCCTCGATCGCCTCCTGCATGTCCGCGGACAGGTCGTCGTCGGGCAGCGGCGGCGGCGCGTGCGCGAAGGGCGTGTTGGGCTCCAGCGTCAGGTGGTAGCACGACAGGTGCGTGACGCCGAACGCCAGCGCGGTGTCGAGGTCGGCGAGCGCTTCGGCGAGCGTCTGCTCCGGCAGCGCGTACATCAGGTCGAGGTTCACGCGCTCGAAATGCGCGAGCGCCGTGTCGATCGCGCGGCGCGCCTCGTCGCCGCCGTGGATGCGGCCGAGCCGGGCGAGCTGGCGGTCGTCGAAGCTCTGGATGCCCAGCGACAGGCGGTTCACCCCCGCCGCGCGATAGTCGCGGAAACGGGCCGCCTCGACGGTGCCGGGGTTCGCTTCCAGCGTCACCTCGGCCAGCGGGTCGAGCGGCAGCAGCGTGCGGATGCCGGTCAGCAGCCGGTCCAGCCCCTGCGCCGACATCAGGCTCGGCGTTCCGCCGCCGAAGAAGATCGAATGCACGCGCCGCCCCCACACCTGCGGCAGGGCCGATTCCAGGTCGGCGAGCAGCGCGTCGACGTAGGCCGCTTCGGGGATCTCGCCGCCGCGCGGGGCGTGCGAGTTGAAGTCGCAGTACGGGCACTTCTTCACGCACCACGGGTAATGCACGTACAGCGCGAGCGGCGGCGGGGAGGTCAGCTGCGGGCGCTCCGGCAGCTCGCCCGGCGCCTTGCCCGCGGCCGGCGCGACCGTGAGCGGGATGATGCGGCGTGCGTTCACAGCGGGTCGGTTTCCAGCCTCGACAACAGGTGGCGCATCGCCGCGCCGCGGTGGCTGAGCGTGTTCTTCAGCTTCGCGTCGAGCTCGGCGGCGGTCTGGCCCAGCTGCGGCACGTAAAACAGCGGGTCGTAGCCGAAGCCGGCCTCGCCGCGCGGCGCGTCGAGGATCGCGCCGTGCCATTCGCCGTCCGCGATCAGCGGGCGCGGGTCGTCTGCATGGCGCACCAGCACCACCACCGAGTAGAAGAAGGCGCGCCGGTCGCTGACGCCGGCGAGGCGCTCGATCAGCAGCGCGTTGTTGCGCGCGTCGGACTTCGGTTCGCCCGCATAGCGTGCGGACTGCACGCCCGGGGCGCCGCCCAGCGTCATCACGCACAGGCCCGAGTCGTCCGCGACGGCCGGCAGGCCACTCAGCTTCGCGGCGTGGCGCGCCTTCGCGAGGGCGTTCTCGACAAAGGTGTCGTGCGGCTCCTCTGCCTCGGGGATGTCGAAGGCCGACTGCGGCACCACTTCGATGCCCAGCGGCGCCAGCAGCGCCGCCATCTCGACGGCCTTCTTGGCGTTGTTGCTCGCGAGTACCAGTCGTTTGCTCATCGTGTCACTGCTCCGCAATGGCCGCGCGCTGCGCGGCGAACAGCTGGCGAATGCCTCCTTCTGCGAGTGCCAGCAGCGCGTCGAGTTCCTTGCGCGTGAACGGCGTGCCCTCGGCCGTACCCTGCACCTCGACGAAGCCGCCGGCGCCGGTCATCACGACGTTCATGTCGGTGTCGCAGTCGGAATCCTCGGCGTAGTCGAGATCCAGCACCGGCACGCCCTTGTGGATGCCCACGGAGACCGCGGCGACGAAGTCGCGCATTGGGCTCGCTGCGAGCTTGCCGGCCGCGATCAGCTTCGCGATCGCGTCATGCACGGCGACGCAGGCGCCCGTGATCGCCGCCGTGCGCGTGCCGCCGTCGGCCTGCAGCACGTCGCAGTCGACGATGATCTGGCGCTCGCCCAGTGCGGCGAGATCGACCACCGCGCGCAGGCTGCGCCCGATCAGGCGCTGGATTTCCTGCGTGCGCCCGCTCTGCTTGCCCTTGGCGGCCTCGCGCGCGCTGCGCGTGTGGGTCGAGCGCGGCAGCATGCCGTACTCGGCGGTTACCCAGCCCCGGCCCTTGCCGCGCAGGAAGGGCGGCACGGATTCCTCGACGCTGGCCGTGCACAGCACGCGCGTCGCGCCGAATTCGACCAGCACCGACCCCTCGGCATGGCAGGTGAAGTTGCGGGTGATACGGACGATACGCAGTTCGTCGGCGTGGCGGTGGCTCGGGCGCATGCGGGTTTCCTATTTGCTGAATTTCTGGATGGCGGCGTTGATTTCGGCAATCGCCTTTTCGATGTCGTCGTCGCTGATGTCAAAGCGCGATGCGGGTGCGCGCGAGGTGTCGAAGCTTTCGAGCTGTGTCGTGAAGTTGTCGAGCGCCATCGTCTGCGTCGATACCGCGTCGGCGTGCGGCTGGGTGGCGTCGTCGTGCCAGCGCATCGCGATCATCGACAGGTTGTCGCAGCTCGGCCCGGCGATTGCCTCGGCACGGTCGAGCAGGGCGGGGACCGCCTTCATGATGTCGGGTGCCGACAGTCCCTCGCTCAGTGCCGCGTCGCCGAGCGGCCCCCATACGCCGTCGGTGCATAGCGCAAGCACGTCGCCGTCGCGCAGCGGCAGGCGCTTGGAGAATTCGACCTGCGGCGCGTGGTTGCCGCCGAGGCAGCTATATACGCGGTTGCGCCCCGGGTGGTGCGCGGCCTCCTCGGCATTGAGGAGTCCCTGGTCCATCATCAGCTGCACGCGCGAATGGTCGCGCGTGTGCATTGCGACCTTGCCCTGGCGCAGCACGTACAGGCGCGAATCGCCCGCGTGCGCCCAGTAGGCGAAGCCGTCCTGCACGATGCACGCGACCACGGTCGTGCGCGGTGCCTCGTCGAGGTTCTTGTCGAAGGCGTAGTCGAGGATCGCGTTATGCGCGTTCGTCAGCGCGCGCGACAGGAACATCGACGGGTCGTTCAGCACCGACCGGGCGTCGCGCTGGAAGGCCTCGGTGATGAACTGTACGCAGATGTGCGAGGCGACCTCGCCGTGCAGGTGCCCGCCCATGCCGTCGGCCACCACCATCATCAGCGCGTCGCGCGAATAGCTGTAGGCGAGCCGGTCCTGGTTGTTCTTGCGCTGGCCGATGCGGCTTTCCTGGTAGATCGTGAATTTCACGGTCGCGTCCTTCCTTATGTACGTCCGATAAACGACTTCAGTCGTGCGCCGAGGTCGCCGAACAGCCCCGCATGCACCGTGTCGCCGTCGTCGTCGCGGCGGATCAGCGCCTTCTGCAGCGAATACACGCTCTGCGGGCGTGCCAGCGGGTCGAGCTTCAGGCACCAGTCGATGGTGTCCAGCAGCTGCGGGGAATACTGTGCGCCGTGCGTCCTGCGCAGCGGCACGAAGGTGTCGTTCTTGATGCGTTCGTCCGAGCGCTGCGGCGGGTTGCCCGTGATGCACGCGTGCAGGCTCGCGCCCACGCTGTAGATGTCGCTCCACGGCCCCAGCGCGTCGCGGTGCTCGAACTGTTCGGGCGACGCGAAGCCAGGCGTGTACATCGGCTTCAGGATGGGCTGGTCGCTCATCAGCGTCTGCCGCGCCGCGCCGAAATCCAGCAGCACCGGCGTGCCGTCGTTGCGCAGGTAGATGTTCGACGGCTTGATGTCCAGATGCAGGAGCTTGTGCGCATGCACCTCGCGCAGGCCGTTCAGCATGCGCGTGAACACCACGCGGATGAAGCGTTCGCTCACCTCGCCGCGGTGTTTCTGGATATAGTCGTGCAGCGTGCGCCCGCGCTCGAACTTCATCACCATGTAAACTGTGGCGTTGGCGCGAAAGAAATTCAGCACCTGCACGACGTTGGGGTGCATCAGTTTCGCGAGCGAGCGGCCCTCTTCGAAGAAGCACTTCATCCCGTAGCGGAACGCGGGCAAGTGCTCCTCGGAAACCTGCGGTTCGAATTCGCCTTCCTTGCGCAAGGCGAGCGAGTTGGGCAGGTACTCCTTGATCGCGACCGGAGTGCCTTCCTGGTCGTTGGCGAGGTAGACGATGGAGAAGCCGCCCAGCGAAAGCTGCCGCTCGATCCGGTACTGGTCCAGCTGGAAACCGGCGGGAAGAGGGCAGTTTGTTTGCGCAGACATTTGGAGGAAGGCTGGAACCCGGCTTTCCGCGGCATTTTCTTGTTCGGAACCCGCAGTGTACAGGATCGCGGCGGGTTCCCGGAGACACTACCGATGATCCACAGCATGACCGGCTTCGCCGTGCAGACCCGCGACCTCGGTCGCGTCAGCATCCACCTCGAGCTGCGCAGCGTGAATTCGCGCTACCTCGACCTGTTTTTCCGCATCGGCGACGAACTGCGCCAGGCCGAACCGGGAATCCGCGAACTGATCTCCGCGCGCCTGACCCGTGGCAAGGTCGAATGCCGGCTGAACCTGCAGACCAACGGCGCCGCGCCGCGCAGTCTCGCCCTCAACGCCGCGCTGCTCGACCAGCTGAGCGATGCGGAAGCCCGCGTGCGCGACCGCATGCCTTCCGCCGCCCACCTGTCGGTGGCCGAGGTCCTGCGCTGGCCCGGCATGCTGGCCGACGATAGCGTCGGCTTCGACGAACTGCAGCCGGCCGTGCTCGAACTCGCCAGGGCCGCGCTCGACGAACTGGTCGCGACGCGGCGGCGCGAAGGCGACAAGCTCGCGGCGATGATCCGCGAACGGCTCGACCGCATGCGCGAGCTCGTTGCCCAGGCCCAGCCGCGCGTCCCCGAGCTGGTCGCCGAGTACCAGGACAAGCTCACGACGCGCCTGCGCGAAGCGGTCGCCTCGCTCGACGAGGACCGCATCCGCCAGGAAGTCGCTCTCTTCGCCCAGCGCATCGACGTCGCCGAGGAGCTGTCGCGCCTGACCGCGCACATCGACGAGGTGCAGCGCATCCTCAAGGCCGGCGGCGCCGCCGGCAAGCGCCTCGATTTCCTGATGCAGGAACTCAACCGCGAGGCCAACACGCTCGCATCGAAGTCCGCCGCGACCGAGGTCACCGGCATTGCGATGGAGATGAAGGTGCTGATCGAGCAGATGCGCGAGCAGGTGCAGAACATCGAATAAGCACCCGAGGGCCCGCACAACGGGCCGTCCCCGCCCGGCCGCCCTCAGGCTCCGGGCGGCTCCGCCGCCTGCAGGTGGCGGGCGATCGCGGCGGACGCCAGTTCGGCCGCGCGCGCGGTGAATTCGCGGCAGTGCCGGTGCAGCTGCCGCTCGCGGAAGATCGCCTGACCCTCCGGGCTGCCCAGGTCGCAGCCGAGCAGCCGCTTGCAGTCGCGTGCGCCGAAGATGCGCTCGAACTCGCCGACCAGATCCTGCACCGCGCCGTAGGCGGCGGCGACCGCTTGGCCGGCGTGCGCGCGGCCCAGCACGTGGCCGATGCCGATGATGGCGCCGCTCAGCGCACCGCAGGGCCCGCAGGTGCGCGCCATGCCGCTGCAGAATCCCGTGGCGGCGCGCGTCAACAGGTCCGCGTCTTCGGTCGTGCCCATGAGCGCCCGCACCACGCTTTCGGCGCAATACAACCCGCCGTCGAAAGCCTCTTCCGCCTTGCTCCGTGCCGAGTGGATATGTCGGTCCATTGTTGCTCCTGAATATGCGGACAGGATCTCGCGTCATGCATACAAATTATGACATTAAAATGTTTGCGCAGACATGCGGAACGCCGCATGATCGCAAGGATTTCGCTCGTGCAAGGCGGTGGTTGCGACCACGTTTTCAATGTTGTGGAAGCATCCGTGCGTGCCATGCGGAGCGGCGTCCCCGCCCAGCCATAGAACGGAGCAGAAAATGAGGAACGGAATACTTGCGGCGACCGTGATGTGCAGTCTTGCCGGTTTGCCCGCCGGTGTCGCGGCACAGACGCAGCCGGGGAATCTCGGCGTGTCGGTGGAAGTGCGCGAAGAGGTGCGCAACAGCTTCATCTTCGTGCTGCGCGACGATGTTCCCGCGAACGAGGTGGGGCGCCACGCCAATGCGCTCGCGGCCGGGGCGGGTGGCAGGGTCACCCACACCTACACGGCGTCGATCAAGGGCTTCGCGGCGAAGATGCCGGACGAGGCCGCGGCGCGCATGCTCGCGGCCAACCCGCTGATCCCGTCCTACGAACCCGATGCGATCGCCTACGCCTTCGGCAAGCCGGCCGCGGCCGCGGCCTATCCCTGCACCGCGCCGCAGACGCCTTGGGGCGTCACGCGCGTCGGCGGGGCCGGAGACGGCACGGGCCGCACGGCGTGGGTCATCGATAGCGGCATCGATTTCGAGCATCCCGACCTGCATGTCGACACGGCACGCAGCAAGAGCTTCCTGCCGCGCAAGTCCTCGGCGGACGACGGAAACGGCCACGGCACCCATGTCGCGGGTACGATCGGCGCGCTCGACAACGGTTGCGATGTCGTCGGCGTCGCCGCCGGCGTCACGCTGGTCGCGGTGCGCGTGCTCGACAACAGCGGCTCCGGAAGCTACTCCGGCGTGATCAAGGGGATCGACTACGTCGCATTGAACGGGGTAAAGGGCGACGTCGCGAACATGAGCCTGGGCGGGGGATACAGCGCAACGCTCAACGCGGCGGTCGAAACCGCTGCGGCCAAGGGCATCCTCTTCGCGCTCGCGGCGGGCAACGAGAGCGCCGACGCGGCCACGTACTCGCCGGCCAGCGCCAGCGGCGCCAACATCTACACCGTGTCGGCGATCGATGCGGCGGACAACTTCGCATCGTTCTCGAATTACGGCAATCCGCCGGTCGACTGCGCCGCACCGGGGGTGAATGTCGTATCGACCAGGAATGGCGGCGGCGTCACGACCTATTCGGGCACGTCGATGGCCGCGCCTCACGTTGCGGGAATCCTCCTGCTGGGGACGCCGACCTTCAGCGGTACCGCAAATGGCGATCGGGACAGCAATCCGGACCCGATCTGCCACCGCTGATTCCGGCCTCAGCCCCGCTGTACAGCAGGCGGCGGGGCATCACCCCTGTGGTTCAGTTCGCGTGCCCCGTTTCAGCTGCGGCCGCGGCGATTGCGGCGCCCCGTTCCGCGAGCAGCGCGCGCAGCACCGAGCGGTGGCAGTGCGCCTCGTCGGCGCAGTAGCAGCCGACCGAGAAGTTCGTCTGGTGCGACAGTGCGGCCAGCACGTCGAGCGAGCGGCTGTTGTCGGGCGTCGTCATCTCGGCGCGGTAGCTCTTCACGAAGGCCTGCCACTCGGCGGCGGACTGCGCCTGTTGCGCGAGCTTCATCGTCTCGACGGCGGGCGCGAGGTTGGGATACCACACGTCGTACCAGTTCTGCGACGCGAACTCGGCCTTCGGCACGCCGCGCGGCGGGCGCCGCACGGTGCCGATGCGCAGGCCTTCGTCGGACGCTCGCGGCGTACCCAGGCGGACAATGCGCAGAACCACGGTCGTTCTCCTTGTCTTTTCAGTCTGGCCGCGGGCGGGCCGGCGGTGAATGCGGGGCATCTTACGCGCGCGGCGTGCGTCACGCGATGCGCAGGCCCTCCTCGAACTCGATGCCGTGGCGGAACGCGATCTCGGGTGTACGGCACGGTTCGATCAGGGTCGCGTCGCCGTACTTGAGTGCGACCGAGGCGCTCGCGGTGCCGGGGCTGAGCTTGCGGATCGCGCCGTCGCGTATCGTCAGCGCGAGGCTGTGGAATTCGGCCTCCAGCGCGATCGTGAGCCGCAGCACCGGCAGGCTGATGCCGGCGAAGCCGAGACGGATGTCGATCGCCTGCGGGGCGCGGATGCGGCACTTGCCCCACTGCACGACCGCGCTTTCGCCGGGCGGGTGCTTCGCCGGGTCCGCGTATTCGCGCAGTTCGTCGACGGCCGCCCAGGCCTTGAACACGAGTTCGAAGACGTCGAGGCGCAATTGCGCGGCAACCGCCGCGGCCGCTTCCTCGGCGACGAAGCCGAGCAGTGTGGCCGGGAAGTCAGCGTGCGCGGCATGTGCGCGCACGTGCTCGTGCAGCGTGTTCTTGAGGTCGTCGGCGGCGACGTCGAGCAGCTGGCTGATGGTGATGCCGGTTTCACTCATGGCCGGGCTCCGGTGATATATCGGCGAGGGGTTGCGCTGCCGCCCGCAGGGGGGTGACGGCGATCTCGACGCGCAACGGCGGCCCCTGCAGCGGCACGCTGCGCGGGCGTTCCGCGGGGCCGGCGAAGTTCGCACGGACCGTCGGTTTCAGGAGGGGCTGCGGGCGCCCTCCCGTGCCGCGTGAACGCAGCCACCACGCCGCGGCGCCGACCGCCGGCAGGGGGGCGAGCACCCACCACAGCGGGCTGGGGCCGGATGGCGGAACGGGCTCCGATACGGGGGGCGAGGTCGGCGAAGGTTCCGGTGGAGGTGATTCCGGGGGCGGTGCAGCGGGCGGCGCCTCCGGTGGCGGCGGTTCGGGCGCAGGAGGTTCGGGC
>NZ_QVLR01000026.1 GCF_014822185.1 Azoarcus sp. Aa7 | reverse complement strand
GGCGTCGAAGAAGCTCCTCGACAGCATCGTGCTCGGCAACAAGTCGAACTTCGTGAATACGCGCTTCATCCTCTAAGGGATCGCTCGCGCCCGCGCTTTTCCCGGGCCGGTATCACCGCTCTCCAGGACTTTCGATACCGGCCCTTTTCCTATTCGTTCCTGCATTCCCGACCGCTTGCCGTTCCGACCGGGACGAGCCTGAGCACAAGACCACTTCCCTTGACTGGTATGATGACATAACATCTGCATCATTCGAGCAAACCCGGTGGCAACGGAGACACGTTTCATGAGCGATCGCATCACCGCGAAATACTGGATCGAAACCCCCTTCCCCGTCGCGATGGCGGCCGAAGTGATGGCCGGCGAACAGTCGTCGGGCACCTTCACGCGCCTTGCGAGCGAAACCGACGAGTTGCGCGCCGCGCACGGTGCGCGCGTCGAGCGCATCGTCGAGCTCGACGAGGTCGCGCAGCCCTCGCTGCCGATCCGCCCCCTGCCCGCGGAAATGCGTACGGCGCGCTTTCGCCGCGCCGAGGTGACCCTGTCCTGGCCGATCGCGAACATGGGGGCCTCGCTGCCCAACCTGCTCGCCACGGTCGCCGGCAACCTGTTCGAACTGCGCGAGTTTTCCGGGCTGCGCCTGCTCGACCTCACACTCCCGGCCACTTTCGCCGCCGCCTACCGCGGCCCGCAGTTCGGCATCGCCGGTACGCGCGAACTCGTGGGTGTTGCGCGCGGACCGCTGATCGGCACCATCATCAAGCCCAGCGTCGGCCTCTCCCCCACGCAGACCGCCGACCTCGTGCGCGAACTGGTCGAGGCCGGCATCGACTTCATCAAGGATGACGAGCTGCAGGCCAACGGCCCGCACAACCCGCTCGCCGAACGCGTCGCCGCGGTGATGCGCGTCATCAACGAACACGCCGAGCGCACCGGCAAGAAGGCGATGTACGCCTTCAACATCACCGGCGAGATCGACGAGATGCGCCGCCACCACGACACCGTCGTCGCCGCGGGCGGCACCTGTGTGATGGCGACCCTCAATGCCGTCGGCCTGCCGGGCATCGCCGCGCTGCGCCGGTATAGCGAAGTGCCGATCCACGGCCATCGCGCCGGCTGGGGGCTTTTCAGCCGCTCGCCGCACATCGGCATCGACTACGTCGCGTGGCAGAAGCTGTGGCGCCTTGCCGGCGTCGATCACCTGCACGTGAACGGCCTGCGCAACAAGTTCAGCGAGCCCGACGACTCGGTGATCGCCTCGGCGCGCGCGTGCCAGACGCCGATGTTTGCCGCCCCGGCACCGGAGTGCACGGTCATGCCCGTGTTTTCCTCGGCGCAGAGCGCCGAACAGGCGGCCGACACCTACGCGGCACTCGGCAACGCCGACCTGATCTACTGCTGCGGCGGCGGCATCGTCGCGCACCCTGGGGGCGTGGCCGGCGGCGTCGCGAGCCTGCGCCAGGCCTGGGAGGCCGCCGAGCAGGGCATCCCGCTCGAGCAGCACGCCGAAACCCACACCGAACTCGCGCAGGCGATCCGCGCGTTCCGCAAATGAGGGGCCCACGATGAACGAAGACCTGCTGTTGTCCTGGTACGGCGACGATCTCACCGGCTCCACCGATGCGATGGAATCGCTCGCGATGCACGGCGTGCCGGCCGTGCTCTTCGTCCGGCGCCCGACCGACGCGCAGCGTGCGCGCTTCCCGGACCTGCGCGCGATCGGTCTCGCCGGCACGAGCCGCAGCGAATCCCCGGCGTGGATGGATGCCCACCTGCCCGACGCCTTCGGCTGGCTACGGAGCCTCGGCGCCGGCCTGTGCCACTACAAGGTGTGCTCCACCTTCGACAGCGCGCCGCACGTCGGCAGCATCGGCCGCGCGCTCGACATCGGCGCGGAGGTCTTCGGGCAGACCGTCACCCCGGTCGTCGTCGGCGTCCCGCAGATGAAGCGCTTCACCGTCTTCGGCAATCACTTCGCCGCGTTCGACGGCGTCGTCCATCGCCTCGACCGCCATCCGGTGATGAGCCGGCACCCGGTCACGCCGATGGACGACGCGGACCTCGCCCGCCACCTCGGCAAGCAGACCGCCAAGCGCATCACGCTCGCGGACTACGTGCTGCTCGGCACCGCCGGCATCGACGCGGCAGTCGACCGGCTGATGGATGGCAAGGACGACGCGCTGCTCTTCGACGTGCCCGACGGGGCGATCCAGAAGGTCGTCGGCCGCCAGCTGTGGCGCCATCGCCAGCCCGGCGGACGCTTCGTCGTCGGCTCGTCCGGCGTCGAATACGCGCTGATCCAGCAATGGATCGCCGAGGGCCGCATCCCCGGCACCGCCGAGTTCGCCCCGCCCGGCGCGGTCGACCGCATCGCCGTCGTCTCGGGCAGCTGCTCGGAAGTCACCGCACGCCAGATCCGCCATGCGGAGGAAAACGGCTTCGCCGCGATCGCGCTGGATGCCCGCCGCCTCGCGAGCCCGGCGTTCGGCGCCGAGACCTTCGACGCGGCGCTGGCCGAGGGCATCGCGGCGCTCAAGCGCGGGCAGAGCGTGGTGATCTACACGGCGCTCGGCCCCGGCTCGAACCTCGTCGACGCCACCGAAGCGGACGAGGCCTTCCGCCATCGCATCGGCCAGCAGCTCGGCGCGCTCCTCAAACGGATGATCGAACGCGAAGGGCTTACGCGCGCCGTGATCGCCGGCGGCGACACGTCGAGCCACGCGCTGCAGCAGCTCGGCGTGTTCGCGCTGACGACGCGCCTGCCGCTGCCGGAGACGCCGGGCTCGCCGCTATGCACCGCGCACAGCGAAACGCCGGCCTTCGATGGCTTGCAGATCGCACTGAAGGGCGGGCAGATCGGCAGCGCGGGGTATTTCGTGAATATCCGCGACGGGCGGAGGTAACCGGTCACCGAACGGCCGCGGTTCCGCACACGCCGTGTGGCGGGAGGCGCCTTCGGCTTTCCCGCCCTACGTTCATTGCGGCTCGTAGGGCGGGATGGAATCCCGCCGCTCATTGCCCTCCCCCCCGCGAAGGCGGGATTTCATCCCGCCCGGCCGTGACACGAATCGTAGGGCGGGAAAGCGCAGCGCATCCCGCCATGCCTTCATGTCGGCAACGCCTCCCCCGCCGTGTTCTGGTAGGCCACCCGCGACCGCCGCAGATGATCCCCCATGCGCTGCCCGGCCGCCGCCGGGTCGTGCGCCTCGATCGCGCGCAGGATGCCTTCGTGTTCGGCGAGCGTCGTCTGCTCGTTGCCTTCCCAGTGCAGCACCTTGGAATGGAAGCGTGCGAGCCAGCCCAGCATCGCCTCGCTCGTCGCCGCATAGATCGGATTGCGCGTGATCGCGGCGATCCCGCGATGGAAGGCCATGTCCGCCGCGATGAAGGCCTCGCAGTTCTCCTCCAGCGCACGGCGCTGGCGTTCCAGCAGCGCCGCGAGCCGCGCGACGTCCGCCGCGTCGGCGAGCTCGGCCGCGCGCTGCGCCATGCCCACCTCGAAGAAGCTGCGCGCCTCCTTCAGGTGCTCGAGCGATTCGGGCGACTGCATCAGCATGTGGCGCGCCGTGAGGTCGATCTGCGACAGCAGGCCCGACGCGGTCGGCTGCAGCACGCGCGGCCGCTGCCCGTGGTGGATCGCGATCAGGCCCTGGCGCTCCAGCGACTGCATCGCCTCGCGGATCGCCGGCCGCCCGACGCCGAGGCTTTCCATCAATTCGCGCTCGGACGGCAGCGTGTCGCCGGGGGCATAGCCGCCCGAGCGGATCAGGTCGTAGAGGCGGTCGAACACCTCGTCCGAGAGCTTGCGCTTCACGATCTTTCCCGTACTGCTCATTGCGGATTCCACCTCGTCGATGTTGCGCCCGTGCGCCGCGCAGGATTGTCCCGAAACTCGGGGCGCACCGCCAGCCTTGCCCGGTGGCGGCCGTCATCTCCACCGCCATCCACTCGCACGACCGACATTTTCCTGTTGACTTACTGGTCTTGTTAGGATGTCATTATACCAGTTCACGAACGGACGAAACCGCGACCGGCACGATCCGGCCGCCCCACACACACGAAAGGAGATCGATGAGATGACACGCATCGCGCTGATCGGCGCAGGCGGGAAAATGGGCTTCCGCCTGTCCAGCAACCTGAAGAACTCCGGCTTCGACGTCTCGCACGTCGAAGTCAGCGAAGCCGGCCGCCAGCGGCTCGCGAACGAGCTGGGCGTCACCTGCGTTGCCGCCGAGCAGGCCGTGCCCGACGCCGACGTCGTGATCCTCGCCGTACCCGACAACCTGCTCGGCAAGATCGCTGCCGGCCTCAGCCCGCTGATGGAAAGCGGCACAATGGTCATCGCGCTCGACGCCGCCGCTCCGTTCGCCGGCCACCTGCCGAAGCGCCCCGACCTCACCTACTTCGTGACCCACCCCTGCCACCCGTCGATCTTCAACGACGAGCCCGATCCGGAAGCGCGGCGCGACTTCTTCGGCGGCGTGAAGGCCACGCAGCACATCGTGAATTCACTGATGCAGGGCCCGGAAGAAGCCTACGCGCTGGGAGAAAAGGTCGCCCGCACGATCTACGCCCCCGTCGGGCGCTCGCACCGCGTCACCGTCGAACAGATGGCGCTGCTCGAACCGGGCCTGTCGGAGACCATCTGCGCGACCCTGCTCGCCGTGATGCGCGAGGCGATGGACGAAGTCATCGCACGCGGCGGCATCTCGAAGGAATGCGCGCGCGACTTCCTGCTCGGCCACATGAACATCCTCGGCGCGGTGATCTTCGAGGAGCAGCCGGGCGCCTTCTCCGACGCCTGCAACAAGGCGATCACCTTCGGCAAGGCGCAACTCATGCAGCCCGACTGGAAGCGCGTGTTCGAACCGGAAGAGATCGCCGCGAGCATCGCGCGCATTACCTGATGCGCCGAGTCGTCCACATGGCGGCGCCCGCAGACGCATCGAGCACTGCGGGCGCTCTGCCCCGGCGGAAACGCGCGTGCTCCCCCCTCCCATGCACCTTGCCGATCGGATGGAGCACTGCGCGGAGATGCTGGCCACGACGTATGACCCCAAGCCCATGCGCGCGACCTCGGCATTGCCGTTGGACAGGCTTACCAGCGGGTAGCGCGCAGCCAGAAACTCCAGAGTCGGCAGCGCGTCCGGAAAGAAGGTCACGTTATGGCGCTCGGCGAAGAAGAGCTCGAAAGCGGGCTCCGTCGATGGCAGGGGGGCTGCCGCGCAAACGTCCTGTCCAGCGGATATATGCGTAGTCGACCTTGATGCGATCAGGGATACCGGCGGGCGCCGTTTACATACATTCCAATATTCGTTAGATTATTTTCATGAACCGCGCGATCACCAAGCCCTTCCTCTACGAGCATGTCGCCCGCATCGGCAAAGCCATCTCCAGCCCCAAGCGACTGGAACTCATCGAGTTGCTTGCCCAGGGCGAGAAGACCGTCGAACTGCTCGCCGAGCAGGCCCGTATCGATACGCGACTGGCCAGCGCCCATTTGCGTACCCTGCGCGAAGCCCGTCTGGTGGAGACCCGACGGGAAGGCAAGTTCATTCACTACCGGCTCAGCGGTCCGGATGTGGCGCGACTGTGGATCAACGTCCGTGAAGTGGCAGAGGAGCATCTGGTCGAACTGCGCGTGGCGCTGGAGCAGATGGCCGCAGCCCCTGACGCCCTGTCGTCGGAAAGCCGCGAGTCGCTGCTTAGCAAGGCCCGCAGCGGCGAGATCGTGGTCATCGATGTCCGCCCGGAAGCCGAATATGCGGCCGGCCACCTCCCGCACGCCCGCTCGATGCCCCTGGCCGAACTGGAAAGGCGGCTCGCCGACCTGCCGATCGGGACGGAAATCGTCGCGTACTGCCGCGGGCCCTATTGTCTGATGTCCGACGAGGCCGTCCGGCTGCTGCGCAGACGGGGTTATACCGCACACAAGATCACCGACGGCGTTACCGAATGGAGCGCGAACGGCTTACCCATCGAGAGCTGAACTCGACACCGGCACACAGGAGGCCGCCATGAACACCTTGTTCATTCTGAACGATGCGCCCTACGGAACCGAGCGCAGTTACAACGCCCTGCGCCTGGCACGGGCAGTCGGCAAGATCGAAGGCGAGACGGTTCGCGTGTTCCTGCTGGGGGATGCCGTTGCCTGCGCCAAGGGCGGCCAGAAGGTGCCCGATGGGTACTACAACGCTGGGGAGATGGTCCGCATGGTCGGTGGCGAGGTAAGACTCTGCGGTACCTGCATGGACGCTCGCGGCGTGAGCGAGGACCAACTGGTCGAAGGCGCCCGACGCAGTACCTTGAAGGAACTCGCCGAATGGACAGCCGCGGCCGACAAGGTACTGGTGTTTTGACCAACTCGGGCCCGGTACCGAAGGTTGAGTCATGAAGGGACGCGAAAGTGGCATGCCGGACGAGGCCTACTGGGCCTCGTTCTTTGACCCGGAAGGCATCCTGGACCGCCTTCTGGTTACCAAATCGGATTGCTGCAAGCTGATCGAATTCGGTTGCGGCTACGGCACCTTCACGCTGCCGGCAGCCGCCCGGACAAGGGGCCTGGTAACGGCACTCGACATCGAGCCGAGCATGGTGAGCCTGGTACAGCAACGGGCGCAGAGCGCCGGTCTAGCGAACATCCGGGCCGAACTGCGCGATTTCGTGGAGCAAGGCACGGGAGTCAAGGACTGCTCGCAAGACCACGCGATGGTATTCAACCTGCTGCATATCGAGGACCCGCTCACCCTGCTGCGCGAGGCATATCGAGCCCTGCAACCGGGTGGCATCCTGTCTGTCATTCACTGGCGAAGCGACATCGAGACACCACGGGGACCGCCGCTGGCGATTCGTCCGCGGCCGGAACAGTGCGCCGGCTGGATGGCCGAGGCCGGGTTCGATTCCGTTTTGCCGGTTGCGCTCGGAGACGCAGCGCCCTACCACTTCGGAATCCTGGCGCAGCGGCCAAGGCAATAGCTCGCGGGCGGAAAGGCAGCCCGCGCGGGAACACGAGGTCCCCGCGAAGGCCCTAAGCGCCGGCCACCAGCCGCGATAGCGCATCCCGCAGCGCCAGCCCCTCGACCAGGCCCATCCCGCGCGCCGCTTCATTCACATGCGAGATCACGCCGTGGTCCCACATGTCCTGCGCGTCGCCGATCCGCGCGCTGGTGTGCGCGACCGTTCCCGCCGCGACCGCCTTCGACTGCAGCATGGCCAGCGCGGCGATGCCGGCGTTTTCCTTGCCCACGCCGGCGTCGTTGAAGAACACGGCCTTCAGGGGCACTTCCAGCGCGAATTCGCCCGAGCTCGCGCCACCGTGGGAGGCCGAAACGACGACGGACCCGGCGTCGGCCGGCGTGACCTTGGTAATCGAATCCATGATGACGATGCTGCCGCGAGCGCCGCGGCCGACTTCCTTTTTCAACATTTCTCTCTCCTCGATAATTCGAAACCCGTGACGTAGGGCGGGAAAGCCGCAGGCGCCTCCCGCCACACGGCGTTCGAGGCACCCCACGGTACGATTGGCGGGATGCGCTGCGCTTTCCCGCCCTACGGCCGTGCAGGCGATGAGGCGCCCCCTAGATCGCCTCCGCGATCGCCTTGCCGAGTGCGACGGTGTTGCCCTTGCCGCCCATGTCGGGAGTGAGCGGCGCGTGCGCCGGGCCGGCTTCGAGCGTGCGCTCGATCGCGCCGAGGATCGCGTCGTGCGCGTCCTTGTATTTGGCATCCCCGTTGCCGAGAAACTCCAGCATCAGCGCGCCCGACCAGATCTGCCCGATGGGGTTGGCGATGCCCTTGCCGGCGATGTCCGGCGCGGAGCCATGCACCGGTTCGAAGAGGCTGGGGAACTTGCGCTCGGGGTTGAGGTTCGCCGACGGCGCGATGCCGATCGTTCCGGTGCAGGCCGGGCCGAGGTCGGAGAGGATGTCGCCGAAGAGGTTGCTCGCGACGACCACGTCGAACCAGTCCGGATGCTGCACGAAGTGCGCGGTGAGGATGTCGATGTGGTACTTGTCGACGCGCACGTCCGGGAACTGCTTCGCCATCTCGGCGACACGCTCGTCCCAGTAGGGCATCGTGATCGAGATGCCGTTGGACTTGGTCGCGGAGGTCAGATGCTTCTTCGGCCGGCTCGCGGCGAGCTCGAAGGCGAACTTCGCGACGCGGTCGACGCCGGTGCGCGTCATGATCGTCTCCTGCACCGCGAACTCGCGCTCGGTGCCTGGGAACATGCGCCCGCCGATGGTCGAGTACTCGCCCTCGGTGTTCTCGCGCACGACGTAGAAGTCGATGTCGCCGGGCCTGCGGTTCGCGAGCGGGGACGGAATGCCGGGCATCAGCCGCGCCGGGCGCAGGTTCACGTACTGGTCGAACTCGCGCCGCATCGTGATCAGCGAGCCCCACACCGACACGTGGTCGGGCACTGTCGCCGGCCAGCCGACCGCGCCGAAATAGATCGCGTCGTGGCCGCCGATCTGCGCCTTCCAGTCGTCCGGCATCATCTTGCCGTGCTTCGCGTAGTAGTCGCAATTGGCGAAGTCGAAGTGGTCGAACGCCAACGAGATGCCGAACTTGCGCGCCGCCGCCTCGACGACGCGCAGGCCCTCGGGCACCACTTCCTTGCCGATGCCGTCGCCGGGGATCACTGCAATGCGATGGGTGGTCATGGTCTGTTCTCTCTCCTGCCGGCCGGCGCTCACAGCCCGCCCAGGCATAGGTACTTGATCTCGAGGAAGTCCTCGATGCCGTATTTCGAGCCCTCGCGGCCGATGCCCGACTGCTTCATGCCGCCGAAGGGCGTCACCTCGTTGGTCATCAGCCCGGTGTTCGCGCCGATCACGCCGTACTCGAGCGCCTCGGCGACACGCCACACGCGGCCGATGTCGCGCCCGTAGAAGTAGGCCGCGAGCCCGTACTCGGTGTCGTTCGCGAGGCGGATCGCCTCGTCCTCGGTGCGGAAGCGGTACAGCGGCGCGACCGGGCCGAAGATCTCCTCCTTCGCCAGCGTCATCTCGGGCGTCGCGTCGGCGAGCACGGTCGGCTCGAAGAAGGTGCCGCCCAGCGCGTGGCGCTTGCCGCCGGTGAGCACGCGCGCGCCCTTCGCGGTGGCGTCGGCGAGATGGCGCTCGACCTTCTTCAGCGCCGCCTCGTTGATCAGCGGCCCCATCTGCACGCCGGCCTCGGCGCCATCGCCGACCCTCAACTCCATCACGGCGCGCGTAAACTTGTCGGCGAAGGCGTCGAAGATGCCGTCCTGCACGAGGATGCGGTTCGCGCAGATGCAGGTCTGGCCGTTGTTGCGGAACTTGGAGACCATCGCGCCGGCGACCGCGGCATCGAGGTCGGCGTCGTCGAAGACGATGAAGGGCGCGTTGCCGCCCAACTCCAGCGACACCTTCTTCACCGTCTCCGCGCACTGGCGCATCAGCAGGCGCCCGGTCGCGGTCGAACCGGTGAAGGTGAGCTTGCGCACGGTGGGGTTGGAGGTCAGCTCGCCGCCGACCTCCGCGGCCGGGCCGGCGACGACCGACAGCACGCCCGGCGGCACGCCCGCCTCGGCGGCGAGTTCCGCCAGCGCCAGCGCGGAGAACGGCGTGTCCGGCGCGGGCTTCAGCACCATCGTGCAGCCGGCCGCGAGCGCCGGGCCGGCCTTCTTCGTGATCATCGCGGAGGGGAAGTTCCACGGCGTGATCGCCGCACACACGCCGATCGGCTCCTTCAGCACGACGAGGCGCGTGTCGGCGGTCTTCGACGGGATCGTGTCGCCATACACGCGCTTGCCTTCCTCGGCGAACCATTCGAGGAAAGACGCGCCGTAGCCCACTTCGCCGCGCGCCTCGGCGAGCGGCTTGCCCTGCTCGGCCGTCATGATGCGCGCGAGATCCTCCTGGTGACGCATCACCAGCTCGTACCAGCGGCGCAGCACGGCCGCGCGCTCGTGCGCCGGCTTGCGCCGCCAGGCCGGCAGCGCGCGCGCCGCGGCGTCGATCGCGCGCCGCGTCTCGGCCGCGCCCATCGCCGGCACCGTGCCGAGTTCCTCGCCGGTGGCCGGGTTGAAGACCGTATCGCGCCGCCCCGAATCCGCGTCGCACCACATGCCGTCGATGTAGCACTGGTTGCGGAAGAGCCGGTATTCCTTCAGTTCCAGCATCGCCTCGCCCTCCTCAGATGCAGCGGCCGCCGTCGACCTCGACGCAGATCCCGGTCACGAGCTCCGAGGCCGGGTCGGCAAGGAAGACCGCCGCGTTGGCGATGTCGGACGGGCGGCTCATGCGCCCCAGCGGGATCGTCGCGACGAACTTCTCGCGGTTCTCCGGCGTGTCCTCCTTGCCCATGAAGGTCGTCAGCAGCGCGGTCTCGCCCATCACGGGGTTGATGCCATTGACGCGGATCCGGTCCGGCGCGAGCTCGATCGCCATCGCCTTGGTCAGCGCGATCACCGCGCCCTTGCTGCCGCTGTACCAGCACAGGCCGGGCCGCGGTCGGATGCCGGCGGTCGAGGCGACGTTCACGAAGGCGCCGCCGCCCTGCTTGCGGAACACCGGCACGCAGTGCATCGCGGAGTGGTAGATGCTCTTCACGTTGACGGCGTAGATGCGGTCGAACTGCTCCTCGGAGATGTTCAGCATCGGCTGGTTCGCGTGGCTCGTGCCGGCGTTGTTCACCATCACGTCGAGCCGCCCGAAACGGCCCACCGCGGTCTCGACGAGCTGCTTGACGTCACCCGAGCGGCTCACGTCGGCACGGCAGTAGATCGCGTCCGCGCCCTTCTCGCGCAGCGCCGCGGCGACGCGCTCGCCGTTGTCGTCGTTGATGTCGGCGACAACCAGCTTCGCCCCTTCCGCCGCGTACGCGTGGCAGATCCCTTCACCGAAGCCCGAACCGCCGCCGGTGACGATCGCCACCATGTCCTTCATCCGCATTCCTGTCTCCTCGTGATTGTTCGCGGCGCGCACCGCGTCGCCGCCGCGCATTCCGAATCGCCAAGTTGTATGATGTTCTACATCGCACAACTTGCTGCACAGCCTAAGGAGCAAGTTGTATGATGTCAACACCACTTACGGCGATCGCACACCGGCTACGACACCCGCATCCGGACGACCGAGGAAGGCACATGAACGACGTAACGAATTTCCGGCCCGAGCCGCTCACCGTGGATGGCACGCTGGCCGACCGCGTGCGCAGGATCCTCGAACAGCGCATCAAGGGCGGCGAGTTCCCGCCGCACTCCCGCCTACCGTCCGAGCCCGTGCTCGCCGAGCGCTTCCGCGTCAGCCGCACGGTGATCCGCGAGGCCGTCTCGCGCCTGAAGTCCGACGGCCTGGTCGAGACGCGCCGCGGCAGCGGCACGGTCGTGCTCGAACCCAACCTCGCGACACCCTTCCGCATCGACGTGGATGTGCGCGACTCGGCCGCCGCGGTGCTGCGCGTGATCGAACTGCGGCGCGGCATCGAGGCCGAGATGGCGGCGCTCGCCGCCGAACGCCGCACCGACGCGCAGCTCGCGCGCATCCGCGAGGCGCTCGCCGCGATCGACGCGGCGAGCGCCGCCGGCGGCGACGGTGTCGCCGAGGACCTCGCGCTGCACACCGCGATCTCCGAGGCGACGGGGAACTCGCTCTACACCTCGCTGCTGAACTTCCTGACGCAGTTCATCCAGGCGGCGATCCGCGTCACGCGCACCAACGAGGCGCAGCGCGACGATCTCGCGCAGCACACGCGCGGCGAGCACGCGCGCCTGGTCGACGCGATCGCCCGCCAAGACGTCGCCGCGGCACGCGCGGCGGCGCTGGAACACATGGAGAACACCGCGAAACGCGTGCGCGAGGCGGACCCGGCGTTCTGGTCGGGGCAGGCCGGCGAGATCGCGCAGCGCCTCGCCGCAACGACGCAAGACGCGATCCCCGGGCTCGCGCGGGAATGAGATCGACGTCGCAGCGCAGGTTGCGAATCGTTGATCGAGGACCGCCTGGTAGGGCGGGAGCAGCGCAGCGTATCCCGCCAATCCAATGGCCGGATGGGCTTCGAGCGCCGCGTGGCGGGATGCGCTTCGCTCCTCCCGCCCTACGGACTTTCTCGCAACGCCCCTGCCTGCCTGCCCTGCTCCCGCATCCGCGCGGCCACCCGAGCCGATGCGGCACGGGGATGCGCCTCAAGTCGATGGCGATCGCGACCCCGGCCGGATTTCAACTACCAGCGCTTCCGGCCGCCGCACTGGGCCCGGCGAGCGCCGGACCATCGGCTTGCTCCCACCCTCCGCCGAGCGCACGAACCAGCCCGACGGTCGCCTGGTACTGAGCCGAGCGCACCTGCAACGCCTCCCGGCGGTTGTGCAGCTCGCTGCGGCGGGCGTCGAGCAGTTCGAGCTGGCTGACGAGTCCGTTGCGATAGCGCACTTCGGACAGGACGGTCGCGCGGCTCGCCGAAGTGACCGCGCGCGCCTGCGCCGTGCCCTGTTCCGCGAGGAGCCGCAGCGCGGACAACTGGTCTTCGACGTCCTTGAAGGCGACGAGCACCTGTTCGCGGTAGCCGGCGAGCGCGGCATCCAGTTCCGCATTGGCGCTGCGCACTCCGGCGTCGCGCCGTCCGCCGTCGAAGATCGGCAGCGACAGCAAGGCGCCGATGCCCCAGGATCGCGCCGACCACTTGAAGAGGTCGCCCAGCTCCGTGGACGCGAGTCCACCGGAAGCGGTCAGCGCGATGTCCGGAAACCACGCGGCCTGCGCGACGCCGACGCGGGCCTGCGCCGCGAGCATCGACTGCCGCGCGGCGTCGATGTCGGGCCGGCGCGTAAGCACCGTGGACGGGACGCCGGCCGGGATCACGGGCAGTGCGGTGTTCCAGTCACCGGCATCGAGCCCGAAGTTGGAAGCTATGTCGCCCACCAACACCGCGAGCGCGTGTTCGACTTCGGCGCGCCGACGGTCGAGCGCGAGCGCGTCCGATTCGGTCGCGGCAAGCTCGGTGCGCACGCGCGCGACGTCCAGCTCGGCAATGTCGCCGGCTTCGAAGCGGCGCTCGGTGAGCGCCAGCGTGTCGCGATAGGCGCCGACCGTTTCGCGCACCAGCGCGCGTTCGGCGTCGAGCGCCCGCAGCGCGAGATAGCCGCGTGCAACGTCGGCCTGCACGACGAGACGCGCATTGCGCAACAGGGCTTCGCGGCTCTCGGCATCGAGCGACGCGGCCTTGCTCGCCTGCGAGAGCCGCCCGAAGAGGTCGAGCTCCCAGGAGAAGTTGGCGCCGGGACGCAGCAGGTTGCCCGCGCCACCGCCTGCCGGCGCGATCGCCCCGCCCTGTCGCGTGACGTCCGCACCGATGCCGACTTGCGGCGAGCGATCGGCGTCGGTCGCCTGCAGCAGCGCGCGGGACTGCGCGAGCCGCGCGGCGGCGATCTGGATGTTGTTGTTGCGCTCCAGCGCGCGCTCGACCAGCCGGTCGAGAACCGGGTCGGAGAAGGCCTTCCACCACACGCCGTCGGCTTGCGCCCGGGCGGGCATGGCCTGCGTCCAGCGGCCGTCGCCTTCCTTGAAGGCCGCCGGGGCGGTCGGCAAGGCGGCCGGGTCGATCGCGGGGACGGTGGCGCAGCCGGCCAGCACGAGGGCAGCGAGGAGCGGCGCGAGCGCGGCGCGAAGTGGACGAGTGCGCAGAGGATGAGTCAGCAGTGTCATGGTCAACTCCTTATTCGTGATGCGCACGCGGTGCGGCAAGGCCGGTCGCGGTCGCGGCGCCGCCCGTCGCGGACGAGCCGGCGAAGGCTTCGAGGTGCGGAATCTCGCCGTGCAGCTTCAATGCGCGGTTGCCCGCGAGGCGACGCAGCAGCACGTAGAACACCGGCGTCAGGAAGAGGCCAAAGGCCGTCACGCCGATCATCCCCGCGAACACCGCGACGCCCATTGCGCTGCGCATCTCGGCACCGGCACCGGTCGAGAGCACCAGCGGCAACACGCCCATCACGAAGGCCAGCGAGGTCATCAGGATCGGCCGCAACCGCAGCCGGGCGGCTTCGATCGCGGCCTGCACCGGCGTGCGCCCGGCGAACTCCAGCTCGCGGGCGAACTCGACGATCAGGATCGCGTTCTTCGCGGACAAACCGACCAGCACGATGAGGCCGATCTGCGTGAAGACGTTGTTGTCGCCACCGGACAGCCACACCCCCGTCATCGCCGCGAGAATCCCCATCGGCACGATCAGGATGATCGCGAGCGGCAGCGTCAGGCTTTCGTACTGCGCGGCGAGCACGAGGAACACCAGCAGGATCGCGAGCGGAAACACCCATGCCGCCGAATTGCCGGCAAGGATTTCCTGATAGGTCAGCTCGGTCCATTCGAAGCCGATCCCCGACGGCAGGGTCTCCGCCGCGATGCGTTCGACCGCCGCCTTGGCCTGCCCCGACGAGAAACCGGGCGCCGGCGCGCCGCTGATGTCGGCCGACAGGAAACCGTTGTAGCGCATCGCGCGTTCCGGCCCGAAGCTCGACTGGATGTTCATCAGCGACGACAGCGGCACCATCTCGCCGCCCGGCGCACGCACCTTCAACAGCCCGATGTCCTCGGCGCGGGCGCGGAACGGCGCGTCGGCCTGAACGCGAACCGAGTAGGTCCGGCCGAAGCGGTTGAAGTCGTTCACGTACAGGCTTCCGAGATAGATCTGCATCGTGTCGAACACGTCGGTCACCGGGATACCGAGCTGACGCGCGCGGGTGCGGTCGATGTCGGCATAGAGCTGCGGCACGTTCACCTGGTAGCTGGAGAACAGCCCCGCGAGCTCGGGCGCCTTCGACGCTTTCGCGAGGAAAGCCTTGGTCGCGGCGTCCAGCGCCTCGTAGCCGAGCGATGCGCGGTCTTCGAGCTGCAGCTTGAAGCCACCCGTCGTCCCGAGTCCCTGCACGGGCGGTGGCGGGAACATCACGATGAAGGCGTCCTCGATGCCGGCGAACTTCCTGTTCAGCTCCATCGCGATCGCGCCGGCACTCAGTTCCTTGCCCTGGCGTTCGGCAAAGGGCTTCAGCGGCGTGAACACGATCCCCGAGTTCGAGCTGTTCGTGAAGCCGTTGATCGACAGACCGGGGAAGGCGACCGCGTGCTCGACGCCCGGCTGCTGCAGCGCGATCTCGCCCATGCGGCGGATGACGTCCTCCGTGCGGTCGAGCGTCGCGCCGTCGGGCAGCTGCGCGAAGCCGATCAGGTATTGCTTGTCCTGCGCCGGCACGAAGCCGCCGGGCACCGCCTTGAAGAGCCCGAAGGTCAGGCCGGCGAGCGCGAGATAGACGGCGATCATCACGGCCTTGCGCCCGATCGCGCCACGCACGCCACCACCATAGGCTTCGGCGCCACGGCGGAACGTGCGATTGAAGGCGGCGAAGAAGCGGCCGAAGATCTTGTCCATGCCGCGCGTGAGCGCATCCTTGGGCGCGTCGTGGCCCTTCAGCAGCAGCGCGGATAGCGCCGGCGACAGGGTCAGCGAGTTGATCGCCGAGATCACCGTCGACATCGCGATCGTCAACGCGAACTGCTTGTAGAACTGGCCGCTGAGGCCGGTAATGAAGGCGAGCGGCACGAACACCGCGATCAGCACCAGCGCGATCGCGATGATCGGACCGGAGACTTCGCGCATCGCGCGGTAGGTCGCTTCGCGCGGCGAGAGTCCCGCCTCGATGTTGCGCTCGACGTTTTCGACGACGACGATCGCGTCATCGACGACGATGCCGATCGCAAGCACCAGGCCGAAAAGGGTCAGCGCGTTGATCGAAAAACCGAAGACGTGCATCACCGCAAAGGTGCCGACGATCGACACCGGCACCGCGAGCAGCGGAATGATCGACGCGCGCCAGGTCTGCAGGAAAAGGATCACGACCAGCACCACGAGTGCGACCGCTTCGAGCAGCGTATGAACGACCGCTTCGATCGATGCGCGGACGAACTGCGTCGGGTCATAGACGATCTCGTAGTCGACGCCTTCGGGCATGTGCTGCTTCAACTGCTGCATCGTTTCCCGGACGTGGTCCGAGATCTGGATCGCGTTCGATCCGGGCGCCTGGAAGATCGGAATCGCGACGGCGTCCTTGTTGTCCAGCAACGAGCGCAGCGCGTAGTCGGAAGCCCCCAGCTCGATGCGGCCGAGATCCCGCAGGCGCGTCACGGCGCCATCGGCACCGGTGCGCACGATGATGTCGCCGAACTCCTCTTCGCTCTGCAGGCGGCCGCGGGCGTTCACCGAGAGTTGCAGGTCGACACCCTTCAGACCCGGCGAGGCGCCGACGACACCGGCCGCGGCCTGCACGTTCTGCTCGCGGATCGCGCGCACGACGTCACCGGCCGAGAGGCCGCGCGCCGCGACCTTCTGCGGATCGAGCCAGATCCGCATCGAGTAGTCACCGGAGCCGAAGAGCTGCACATGGCCGACACCGTCGATGCGTGCAAGGCGATCCTTGACGTTGAGCAGCGCGTAGTTGCGCAGGTAAGTCATGTCGTAGCGGCCGTTCGGCGACAGCAGGTGCACAACCATCGTCAGGTCGGGCGAGCTCTTGACCGTCGTCACCCCCAGCCGGCGCACCTCCTCGGGCAGGCGCGCCTCGGCCTGCGAGACGCGGTTCTGCACGAGCTGCTGCGCCTTGTCCGGGTCGGTGCCGAGGCGGAAGGTGACGGTCAGCGTCAACAGGCCGTCGGTCGTCGCCTGGCTGCCCATGTAGAGCATGCCTTCGACGCCGTTGATGGCCTCCTCGAGCGGTGTCGCGACCGTCTCGGCGATCACCTTCGGGTTGGCGCCGGGATATTGCGCGCGGACCACCACCGACGGCGGCACGACCTCGGGGTACTCCGAGATCGGCAGCACGCGCAGCGCGAGCAGGCCGGCGACGAATATCAGCAAGGACAACACGCCGGCGAAGATCGGGCGGTCAATGAAGAAACGGGACAGATTCATGATGGGGCTCCCGAGTGCGGGCGGATCAGGACTGAGGCGAGGTGGCCGAACCGGCAGCGCGGGCCGTACCGTCGCTGCGGACCTGCATGCGGCCGTCCATCGCGACCGCCTGCGGCGCGACCAGCGATCCCGGCCGCACGCGCTGCAAGCCATTGACGACGATGCGCTCGCCCGCCTGCAGGCCGGCCGTCACGATGCGGAGCCCTTCGGCAGTTCCGCCGAGCGTCACCTCTCGGTATTCGGTCTTGTTGTCGGCATCGACGACCAGCACGAACTTGCGGCTCTGATCGGTGCCGATCGCGCGCTCGTCGATGAGCACCGCCGGGGCCGCGTGCGGGCGCCCCATCCGCAGCTTCGCGAACTGGCCGGGCATCAGGTTGCCGTCCGCGTTGTCGAACACCGCGCGCACGCGCACCGTGCCGCTGGCGGCGTCGACCTGGTTGTCGACCAACTGCAGATGGCCATCGAAGATCGTGTCCAGCCTCGTCGCCGTGCCCATCTGCACCGGAATGCTTTCGAGCCGTGCCGACTTGCCGCTCGCCTCGCGCAGCATCTGCAGCGCGCGCGCGACGACCTGCTCGTCCGCGTCGAAACTCGCATAGATCGGGCTGACGGACACCAGCGTCGTCAACACCGGCGCGCCCGGGCCGGCAGCGACGAGGTTGCCGACCGTGACTTCGAGCTTCCCGACGCGACCCGACACCGGCGCCCTCACCTGCGTGTAGCCGAGGTTCAGGCGCGCCGACTGCAGCGCGGCCTGCGCGGCGCGCAGCTCGGCGTCCGCCGCGCGCCGCGCATTCGCACGCTCCTCGAACTCGCGCTCGGCGATCGCGCGCTGCTCCCACAGACGCTGCGCGCGTTCATGCTCGCTCGTCGTGAAGGCGACGCGCGCCTGCGCGGCGGCGACCTGGGCCGTCGCACGATCGACCTCCGCCGCATAGGGCGCGGGGTCGATCGTGACCAGCAGATCCCCCGCCCGGACGAGCCCGCCCTCGCGGAAATGCACGGATTGCACGGTGCCGGCGACGCGCGAGCGGATATCGACGCGCTCGACCGCCTCGAGGCGACCGGAGAATTCGTCCCAGGTCGCGACCTCGCGCAGCTCCGCGGTCGCAACCGACACCGGGGTGGGCTGCGGCGCGCTGGGGGGCGGATTCGCTTCAACCTGCGCCGAGCGCAGACCGAGGACGGATGCCGAGACGGCGGTCAGGGCTGTGACGGCAATACCGGCGGCCCACAGCCGGCGGCGATTGGAATGGCTCTCTGGGGACATGGAAAACTCCTTTATGACCTTGTTGATTTGTTCCGACCTGCGCTCGTGGCGTCGGCGAACGGGGGCATCCTAAAGTCCGTACTCAAGTACGGAGTCAACACCTTTTTTGGGGTGAAAATTGGCCAAACGGATCGACGGCCTCCCTGCCGCCCGCCGTCGCCAGGAAGGCCGCGAAGCGAGAACCCACCTCCTGCGCCCACGAACTCCCCGCGCGCGCTGCGTCCTGCAGGGCGCCCGGCCAACCCGTGGGCGCCGCCAGCACGGCCTCCGATACCGGCACGCCGGCCTCCTCCAGGCGACGGGCATAGGCGAGCGTCTCGTCACGCAGCGGATCGTCGTCGGCCGTGATCAGCAGTGCCGGCGGCAGGCCCGCCAGGCGCATCGAGCGGCCGGGCGTCGCATACGGATGCTCGGCGGCAGCCGGCTCGCGCAGGTAACTGCACCAGCCTTTCGCCAGAGGGCAACTGGCCGGCCCCTGTTCGCTGCGGCGAACCGACGCGGTGCCGAGGCAGGGATCGAGCATCGGCGAGAGCAGAATCTGGCCGGCAAGCCGGGGCGCTTTACGGTCGCGCGCCATCAGCGCCGCGGCGGCGGCGAGATTGCCGCCCGCCTCCTCGCCGGCGACGAAGACGGGGGCCCCCTGCGCCGCAAGCTGGGCGCGTTTGCGGCAGGCCCACTGCAGCGCGGCGTAGGCCGCATCGACCGCGGCCGGAAACGGCTCGGCCGGCGCCAGCGGGTAGGCGACGGACATCACGACGGCGCCCGCTTCGCCCAGCAGACCAGCCACCAACGCGCCGCTGTCGAGCGATCCGGACACGAAGGCCCCGCCGTGGAAATGCACGACCAACGCGGCCCCGGCGTGACGCCTCCCGTAGAGGCGTACGTTCAGCGCTCGCGGAAGGCCGATGTCGATGCTGCGGTCCTCCGTGACCGGGGGTCGGGTCGGACGTGCGAGGCGGGATTGCGGAAAGCGGGACATAGTCGTTGGGGCATGCAATGGACGCCGACAGCGCCGATGGCCTGAACGATAGATGCCGCCAGCCGATGAATAAATAATCAATTCATGGCTTCTTTATTTCCCTTGGTAAATAATCGCACTGCAACAATCGAAGCGGATGGATCCGAGGAGAAACGAATGGACCAATTTCTGGCACTACGCGTATTCGCACGCGTCGTCGAGGCAGGCACCTTCACCAAGGCCGCCGACTCGCTCGGCATGCCGAAGCCGACCGTGACGAAGCTGATCCAGAGCCTCGAGACGCACCTGCGGGTGAAGCTGCTCAACCGCACCACGCGGCGCGTCACGGTCACCGCGGACGGCGCGGCCTACTACGAGCGCACCGCGCGACTGCTGACGGAACTGGAGGAAATCGACGCCAGCCTGTCGAACGCCCAAGCCTCGCCGAAGGGGCGCGTGCGCGTCGACGTCCCCGCGGCGGTCGCGACCCGGATCATCATTCCCGCGCTGCATACCTTCCACGCACGCTATCCGGACATCCAGATCGATCTCGGCGCCGGCGACCGCCTCGTGAACCTGATCGCCGATAACGTCGATTGCGTGGTCCGCGCCGGCACCCTCATCGACGAATCGCTGGTTGCCCGACGCATCGCCTACATGGATCACCTCACGTGCGCGTCCCCGGCCTATCTTGCCGAGCATGGAATTCCGGGGCACCCGTCTGAACTCGGCGGGCCGCACCGCGTCGTCGGCTATTTCTCGGCGGGCACGGGCAGGATCTCGCCCTTCGAATTCGAGCGCGACGGCGAACGCGTCGAGCTGCCGGGCCGGCACATCGTCGCCGTCAACGACAGCAACGCCTACCTGGCCGCCGCACTCGCAGGCCTGGGGATCGTGCAGTTGCCCAGCTTCATGGTCGATCGGCAACTGGCGAAGGGGGAACTTGTCCCGGTTCTGGAGGACTGGACCACCCCGGGATTCCCGATCTACGTCGTCTATCCACCGAACCGTCACCTGAGCGCGAAGATCCGCGTCTTCGTCGATTGGGTCGCGGAGCTTTTCGCGTCATTCAATGCTGCGGGGCGGCGCTGACCTCCGCCGCGCCGCCCCGCAGCTTATTCCGGCGTTCCCCGACTCGCGGATTCCTCCGCATCGCTGCCCGCATCGGCCGCCCTCGCCTTGCGCGCCATCAGGTTCGCGACGTTGACCGACCGCCAGTAGCTTCCGCCAGCCGAAACGCACGTCCACGCCCACCGCACCCAGCCGGTCAGCGAGATCGCGAGCCACAGCGCCCAGCCCAGCATCATCAGGCGATAGGCGAACACCGGAATGCTGAAGAACTCCACGCTCGGCGTCGTTCCGTCGAGGCGGTCCAGATACCACCTCAGGCTGAACGCATTCGAGTCGTTGCCGGTCACGAGCATGTCGGGATAGCCGAGCAGGCCCTGGCGCAGCGCCGATAGCAGCGCGCTCGCGGCCAGCAGCGTGAACATCAGCAGCACCATCTGGAACAGGTTGAAACGCCACGGCGACGGATCGGCATAGTTGCGCCGGATCGCAAGCAACACGAACCAGCCGATGACGAAGAACACCGAGGCAACGGACGACTGGACGAGCCCCACGCCGAGGAGAATCCAGGTCACCATGCCCAGCGGTCCCGGCACTACGCGCGAGAGGACCGCTGCAATCGCGACCACGACGATGAGCACGCCCCACAGGAGCACTGCCGGGCCGACCAGCGGCCCCTTGGTGAACAGCACCACGCGGTCCTGCGGCACGGCAAGGGTGATGGTCGCATTGACGGCCTGCGCGCCGAGATCCAGTTGCGGGGAACGATAGTGGTTCGATGCCGCGGAGACGTCGCGCCAGTCGAGTTGCACCGAATGCTCGCCCGGCGTGATCGGCAGCGCCAGCTTACCCTTCTCTGCCCGCAGGGGCTGCACCTGGCCGTCGATCCGTACCGACAGGAGCTCAGCCCCTTCGGGCAGGCCGATGACGTGATTGCCGCCGGCACTGCTGCGCAACCGCAGCGTGGCCGAGGCGTCCGAAGAGCGCTGTCCGACGGTGGTGTCGATCTGGACGTCGTCGAACGTGAGCGTGCTGCCGTCCATGCCCGATGGCCGCGAGAGGGTCAGCTCGACCGCCTCGCCAGGCCACAGCAGCCAGCGCGGCTGCCAGGTGCCGCCAGTGGTCCACACGGCGGGCGCCAGGCCCGCCGATTCGACGTGCCACGACGGCGTCGCCGACACGGTCCAGCGCTCGATCTGGCCGGGGTGCGTCGAAGTCAGCAGGCGCAGTTTGTCGGCGTGCTCGAGAACGCTGGCGAAGCTGCGCGATGCGCCGGGCGCGAGATCGACGACCGCTTCGCCGTCCTCGACCTTGATGCCGGGGTCGGTGACGGCTTCCCCTGCCAGCAGCGGAATCCGCACGCTCGTCTGCAGCGCGCTCGGGCCCTGCCGCCGCACGACGGTACGGACAGTCCAGGTCTGGTCGAACATGACGTGCCGCTCGACTTCGGCAAACGGCGGTAGATCGGCGCCGCCCGAGAACTCCTTGTCCGCCTTCGCCTGCACCTCGCGCAAGCGGGAGAGCGTCAAGGTTTCCGTCGCGAGGCCGCGGGCATCGATGCCGGACAGGCTCCAGCGCGCGAGTTGCGCGCTCACCCGTCGCGGCGTCAGCGGCAGATGGACTGGCACGTCGTCCTGATGGGCGGGGATGACGATCTCGATGGCGGTGATGCCGGCGCGTACGCTTGCCCAGATCAACCCCTTGTCGTCGCGCAGCAGGGCCGGCGGCTGCCCGCCCGCCAGCACGGACGACGGCCGGATGTTCGCCCCGGGGCTCGGCAGCGGAACGACCGTCCGGGCTTGAGCATGAACTTCGAGCTTCAGCGTGATCGTGTTGCCGGCGGCTTCGATCCGCAGATCGGCGAGATCCGCGCAGACCGGCGCGCAGGCCGGAGCGGGCTCGGGAGCGAGGAGCCGCGTGCGCAGTTCCCCGAGCAGCTCTTCCGACGGGAAGGCGGATTGCGCACGGGCCTCCTGCGGTGCGCTGCCCAGCCCGACAGCCGCGACGAAGCCCACCACCGCCGCGGAACTCAGCGCCCCGCGCAGCTTGCGCACGAGCGCCGCCCGGTCGAACTCCCAGCAGCGCCACAGCGCCAGGCCGAGCAGCAGCACCGAGAGCACGGACCACAGCGCGGAGCCGGCGGGGGGCAGCAGCGTCAGGGACAGTTTCTGTCCGCTGGCGATCGGCCCCTGCGACGCGAGCTGGATCGCAGTCCAGCGCCAACTCGGAATTCCGGGGCCCGTCTGCACCTTCAGGCTCGGGTCGGGCTTGCTGGCCGCGGGCCGTGACGAACCTTCCCGAGCGTACGGCGCGACCACCGAGGCGGCTTCGTCGCGCAGCAACTTGCGCTCCACGTAGCTTTCCGCTTCCTGCGCGACGGGCGGTGCCGCCGGGGCGGCCGCGGGGGCACGCGCCGCCCTGCCCATACCCGCGGTGGCCTGCGAATAACTCATCCCGAGGGCCGGATACATGGCCTGCCGGATCTGCCCGACGGCGAAGGGCACGAGCATGATCGCGATCAGAATGCCGCTGACGAGCGCCCCGCGTGTGGCCCAGCCGCGCAGCTTCGCACTGGCCGGGACCGCCGCCGCGATCGCGCGGAACAGGACCAGCGCCAGCCACAGGAACTTGGGCGCTCCCGCGGTGTGCCACGTCAGGACGAGCCCCGCGAGCAGGATCAGGGCCGCGACGGGACCGACGACGCGGAAGGTCACGGCCGCGATCAGCAGAACGCCGAAGATGTCCCACAGCGTCCACGACATCAGCCACTCGCCCTGCACCGAATCCGCGCCCGAGGCGTGAATCAGGCGCCACCCCGGCGGCAGGTTGAGTTCGGCCGCCCAGCCGCTCAGCGGCACGGTCCAGCCGCTTGCGGGAATCTCGCGTGCGGACGAGTCGATGCGGCTGTCGGCTTCGAGCGCGATCGACGCCTCGCGCAGTTCCACGCCGCGGCCGGCCTCGCTGCGGGTCACCGGCAAGTCGACGCCATTGACCGACACCCGCCCCAGCGCGAACTGCTCGGGCAGATCGAGCCGCCAGCTGCGGCCGATCGCCCCGTTTATCCTGTCCTGCACGGAAAAACCGCCGCCGTCGAAGTCGAGCCACAGCGTGCGGCGGATTTGCAGACGATCGGCGGCGCCCCCCGCGTCGCCGCGCTGGACCTGATTGATCTTCAGGGTCGATCCCGGCTGAAGCACGAAGGTCGGCAGCCCCGCCCATTCCGCGGGCACGCCCACGGACTTCGGATCAACCGCAGGCGGCCCCTCCAGGTTCACGACGCGAACCTCGTTGCGCGGCGCGAAGGACCACACCTCCTGTTCGCTCGCGGCATCGGGCAACTGCAACGCGTTCGCGGAACTCATCCTGCGCGACGTCACGCTCAGCACCCACGAACCGGCACGCGCCTGCACCTTCAGGCTACCGTCGGCGTCGATACGCGCCGGCAGCCCGCCTTCGACGGCCAAGGGAACGAACCCTTCCAGCACCGCATGCGGGACGCGGACCTCCCGCTGCCGGCCCGAGATCGAGAATTCGTAGCGGACGGTAGATACCATCGGCACGTCGTCAGAGAACTGCCGGAAGATGCGCATGGACAGGGAATCCACCGCCCCCTCCTGGTCCGGCGAGGCGCGCAGCCACAGCTGGCCGGACGCATCCGGCTGCCCCGCGAACCGTTCGCCGTCGATGCTGACGGAAACCTTCGCGACCTGCCGGGGCAACTGCAGGTTGAGCGGCAGTTGCTGCCAGTCGAAGCGCCCGGCGACCACGTGGTGCCCCGGGCCCACGCGCAGCGACGGGCGACCGTTCGCCGGCATGACCGCAACAGGCTCGCCGTCCACGCGCACGTCGCGCGGCCAGGCCTCGACATCGCCGGGCAGTTCCACCGTCCCGTCGGCGAAGGCGTCGACCGTCATCGTGAAGGCGCCCTGTCGGGCTGAAAGCTGCATCTCGATACCCGCCGGCCAGACGCATTGGGCGGGCGCGGGTTCGCTCGCCGTACGCGGGCACTCGGGGGCCGGCGGATTGTGGCGCGCCCAGTCGACCCACGGGCGGAGCGGCGCGGGCACCTCCTCCGGGCTCATCCTGCCGGTCCCGGCATGGGCAAGGGAAATGCAGGCGAGCAGGCCTGCCATCAAGGCAAAGTTCCGGGGAGTCTTCATCGCTCGGGGTTCCGCTGATCCTGCCCGGGGCAAGCCCGCATGACGGGTTGCGCGGATCGGATTCGTATGACAATGAAAACTCGATAATGCCCGATAAACCATTCCGGGTACGAACTTCTTCGGCAGTATCGCCGCGCGATACTGGTGGTGCCACTACGCATCGGATGTCGCAGAACGACGCGGCTCCGGGATTACCAGCGATGACGTTTTCGACCCTCTGCGGCCTGATGACGCACGCAAGTGCTATGGCGGCTTACAGATCATCAAGCGGCCCGTCAAAGGAATCTGGCCACGGCATTGTGTTCGACCGAAACGGACAGCCGGCTGAAGCCCAGTTTTACAAATGACAATCCCCAGCGGATATGCGGCATTAGCGCTGCTTTCGAACATTCGTTCGAGTCAGCGCAAGTCGTCGCATGCCCGCAGCAGCATGTCTGCATAGGCATGAGCCGCCTGTTTGACGCGAGTCTCGTTGAAGTAGGCGATCCATGCCAGAGTGATGGCGAGCACGATGCATGTCGTTACGATCTGCTCTGTCGACAATGCCACTTGCCGTTGCGAATCGAATGCCTGAAAGGCGATTCCCATCCACGCAACCGAGAGCAGGCCGATCAGGCCCCCGATCCACCTGAGGCCGAACCCGTTACGGTGAAAACCGTAGGAAACATTTTCCTTGAATAGCAGAAAGAACCGCTTCCTGTCGCGCGTTTTTCCCAGCAGCCACTTCACGCCTGCCCGATAAATCTCATCAGCGGCCTCGGGCGAGGCCTGCTCTTGCTCGCTCGTCGGGAACTCAGCCTTGATTTTCCGCGCCAGGAATGAGTGGTATCGCTGCTTCGTGTGCGGGTCTATGACCGTGTTTCTGTGCCTGAGCAGTTGCGTCGTAGGTGTACCTCCCCAGGCGTCGAACAGCTTGCTTTCTAGAGCTTTGCCGAGCATGCGGGACATGTTCGCCAACAAATACGCGACGCCACATGTCCCCCACAAGGCCAAGAGCTGTGTCGCCATCGGCTTGCCGAATACCGACGTCGCTACGAGCACGACCAACATCGGGAGCAGCGCCAGCAGCGCCGGATACAGTCGCGCGGCGCGTTCGTACGGATCCGTCACGAGAGATGCCCGACTGTTCAGTCCCATGCTTCAACCTCCTCGTAAAACGGCAGGGAATCGATTGCCCCCCATCCATTCCTGCTTGGCATATTGTGGTTGTGACAAATCGTCCTTCCCTGAGTAGCGGTGACGTTCGCGCCACGCCTTAGAAAGCCATTGACGACCATTTTGCGCGGGTGAGTCTCCGATCCCTGTGCAGCGGACGCAAATGCAGTTACGCGGGCATCGCTGACGGGGCTATAGGTCTTCTGCCCAATCAGCCGGTCAAGAACGCTCGGCGAAACATTGTTCCGGCTACCGTGATGTGGCACCTGAATGAACTTGAGCGAACCCGGCAGCGATACACCGCGGGCTTCCGCATAGCTCGCTGTGGCAGCCAGCGCCTCAATGCCTGCGTCGCCCGTCAGCAGCATCTTGCGCTCTGCGATTTCACCGACCAAAACAACGCTGCTTTCATTTTCCGCCGACGTTCTGACATCCTCCCGCAGGGTTTCGATACCCCACGACTCGGCAACGCCCGCCATCATTTCCGTGCCAGCGGCAAGTAGCGTCTTGAACAGCGACTGGCTGGCGGAAGCGGCGGCCTCCTTGGTTTCCGGCGATTTTGCGAATCCAGGGATCAGCGTGTGGACGTACCACTCTCGGTCGGGCGACGTTACATGAAAAGCACCGATCTGCATTCCCTGGAATGGCTCATGCAAAGGAATGCCCTTCGCAGTCGCCAATTCCTCCAGCGCATAAGCGGCCGACATCTTTTCTTTCAGCCGCTCTGCCAGGCTGTTGTCTGTAATCCGCCCGTCCTTGAAGTACTGGCGGATTACATCGGAGTGTTCCCAGGGGCGATGCATCCACAGTTCGCCAACGCTCAGGCACTCCAGCATCACCGAGAGCCCGGATGCATGATCGGCATCCGGGTGCGAGCACACGACGTAATCGACGTGATTTGTGCCGTAGTGCTCACGAATGTGTTTCACCAAGGCTTCGCCGGACTCCTTGGTGCCGCCGTCGTAAACCATCACCTTGTAGTTGCCGGGACTTCCATAGCGAACACAGATTGCGTCGCCGCTACGTTCTCCGCTTCCGACAGGCAGGAAATCAATTTCATAACCTTCATTCATTTAGAAGCCTCTTCAAAATAGATTTGCACTTACGTGCATCATTAAGCGTGATGCACCGAGCAACACATATTAGTTGCGCGATTCGGTGAACGCAAGGACAATTTGTGCATCAACCTGATTGGTGCAGAAATGATTACTATTTTGATCGACCATGTCGACGTTCAGGCCGGCCACCCTTTCAGGGGAAGCGTCCCCGAGGATCCCGACGGGAATGCCTACGCGCTCCAGATGCGCGATGTCACGCCTGATGGCGCGGTGGCGTGGGCGGGACTGACGCGCACATCACTCGACCGGCACAAGAGCGCGGTGTGGCTTCAACCGGGTGACATCGTTTTCGTCGCGCGCGGCGCTCGCAACTACGCCCTCTGCCTTGAAGAGGTCCCGGTGCCCGCCGTTTGCTCCCAGTACTTCTTCCTGCTGCGGGTCAAATTGGCGGCGCTGCTCCCCGAGTTCCTCGCCTGGCAAATCAACCGGGCACCCGCCCAGCGCTACCTGGCCAAGAACGCCGAGGGCTCCGACCAACTGAGTATTCGTCGCGGCGTGCTGGAAGCCCTGCCCATCGTCGTGCCGCCCATCGAGCAACAACAGCGCATCGTCGCCCTGGCCCGGGATGCGGCCAGGGAACGCCACATCCTCGAAAGCCTGATCCGCAATCGCGAACAGCAACTCGACGCCCTGGCCTTCGAGTTGCACCCCCTTAATCCCTGACTCGGTAACTCCCCATGTCGAACACCCAAATCAACCAGGACGCCATCAACGCCGCCGTCTGGAACGCCTGCGACACCTTCCGCGGCACCGTGGATCCGAGCATCTACAAGGACTACGTCCTCACCATGCTCTTCCTCAAATACATCTCGGACGTCTGGCAGGACCACTACGACGCCTACAAGAAGCAGTACGGCGACCACCCCGAGCTGATCGAGGAGATGCTGCGCAACGAGCGTTTTGTCCTGCCGCCGGCCGCCAACTTCTACGCCCTGCATGAATCCCGGCACCAGCCCGGCAACGGCGAGCGCATCGACAAGGCCCTGCACGCCATCGAGGAAGCCAACATCGGCAAGCTGCGCGACGTGTTCCAGGACATCAGCTTCAACGCCAACAAGTTGGGCGACGAGGCCCAGAAGAACGACATCCTGCGCCACCTCTTGGAAGACTTCGCCAAGCCCGAGCTCAACCTGCGCCCCAGCCGCATCGGCACGCTCGACGTGATCGGCAACGCCTACGAATTCCTGATCAAGAACTTCGCCTCGACCAGCGGCAAGAAGGCCGGCGAGTTCTACACCCCGCCCGAAGTTTCGCAACTCATGGCGCTGCTGGTCGATCCGCAGGAAGGCGACGAAATCTGCGATCCGACCTGCGGTTCGGGCTCGCTGTTGATGAAATGCGGCCAGCTGATCCGTCAGCGCGCCGGCAGCCGCAAATACGCGCTCTACGGGCAGGAAGCGATCGGCAGCACCTGGGCGCTGGCCAAGATGAACATGTTCCTGCACGGCGAGGACAACCACCGCATCGAGTGGGGCGACACCCTGCGCAACCCCAAGCTGCTCGACGGCGACGGCCTGCTCAAGCACTTCGACATCGTCGTCGCCAATCCGCCGTTCTCGCTCGAAAAGTGGGGCCACGAAGCGGCCGATGGCGACAAATACAAACGCTTCCGGCGCGGCATCCCGCCGCGCACCAAGGCCGACTACGCCTTCATCCTGCACATGATCGAAACCATGAAGCCCGGCAGCGGGCGGATGGCGGTCGTCGTGCCGCACGGCGTGCTGTTCCGCGGCGCGGCCGAAGGCAAGATCCGCAAGCAGCTGATCGACGAGAACCTGCTCGACATCGTGATCGGCCTGCCCGAAAAACTGTTCTACGGCACCGGCATCCCGGCCGCCGTACTGGTCTTCCGCAAGAAGAAGACCGACGACAAGGTGCTGTTCATCGACGCCAGCCGCGAATACCTGGACGGCAAGAATCAGAACATCCTGCGGCCGCAGGACTTGCAAAAAATTGTCGATAACGCCACTTCGCGGCAGAGCGCCGACAAATACGCCTACCTTGCGAGCCCGGCCGAGATCGCCGAGAACGACTACAACCTCAACATCCCGCGTTACGTCGATACCTTCGAGGAAGAGGAAGAAATCGACCTCATGGCCGTGCGCCGCGAACGCGAGCAACTCAAGGCCGAGCTGGCGGTGCTGGAGGAGAAGATGGCGGGGTATCTCAAGGAGCTGGGATATGAGTGAGCAGACACCGAAAATGAATCCGCAGGACCATATCGCGGTTTTTCAGGAAGCGACCATCCGGCGGACTTGGCACAACAACGAATGGTGGTTCTCGGTGGCCGACGTTTGCGGCGCGCTCAGCGGTAGTGCGGACGGCAACGCGTACTGGCGGAAGCTCAAGCAGCGCCTGCAGCAAGAGTCAGGTCAACCCGTGACGTTTTGTCACGGGTTGAAGCTCGTCGCGCCCGACGGGAAACAACGCGTCACCGACTGCGCCAACACCGAAGGTTTGTTCCGCCTCATCCAGACGATTCCCTCGCCCAAGGCCGAACCCTTCAAACGCTGGCTGGCCCAGGTGGGTTACGAACGCGTCCGGGAAATCGAAAACCCCGAACTCGCCAGCGCCCGCGCCCGCGCGTTGTACGAGGCCAAGGGCTACCCGAAGGCGTGGATCGAAAAGCGCCTGCGCTCGATCGCTATCCGCGGCGAACTGACCGACGAATGGAAGCAACGCGGCGTCGAAGAGGGCAAGGAATACGCCATCCTCACCGCCGAAATCGCCCGCGCCACCTTTGGCGTCACCCCCGGCGCGCACAAGAGCCTGAAAGGGCTGACCGACCGCAAAGGCGGCGAAAACCTGCGCGACCACATGACCGACCTCGAACTGATTTTCAGCATGCTCGGCGAGGCGAGTACCACCGAAATCGCGCGCCGCAAAGACGCACAGGGTTTTTCGCAGAACCGCGATGCGGCGAAGGCCGGCGGCACCATCGCCGGCGACGCGCGCAAGGCGCTGGAAACGAAGAGCGGCAAGCCGGTCGTCAGTCGCAGCAATTTTCTTGGGCTGCCCGGCGCCAGTTCCGGCGAAATTGCGCGGGCTGCCTTCATCGAGACGCAGACCGAGGCGCAGGTGGACACGCCGAAGGCCAAGGCAGCGACGCGGCGGCGCGTTGCCGTCACGGTCGACAAGGCCATCGGCGAACTACAGGGTAAGCCGCGCCGCACGAAGGCGAAGGGCAGCAAGACATGAAACCCGGCGGCATAATCCGGACCTCTGCTCATCAAGGGGCAACCTGTAAGCAGAACTTACAGGTTCAAATCGAAGCTTGCCTAGTGTGTTCGCCGCGCAGCAGCCATTGCCGGCGGTGGGAGCGCAAGCACGCTGTTTCCCCAAGCCAAGCAGTTGTTGCATTTTTTGCAACAACTGCTTTTGTGCCAACCGTTGCAAAAACTGCAACAGTTGGCCGATCGAATTCCTTTGTAAAGCATTCCTTTACAACTGGCATTGGCGCCAACATGAAGGCAGTGAAGGGAGGCAAAGATGTTGCCTGAGGGCTGGAAGCGCTTGCCTTTGGGCGAGATTGCACAGATTACCTCCGGCGGCACGCCGGACCGTTCTGAGCCCAAGTATTGGGGCGGTGATATTCCGTGGGTGACGACTGGCGAGATTCAGTTCAACACGATTACCGACACCGCCGAGAAGATCACCGAAGCCGGCCTTAAGGGTTCGTCGGCCAAACTTTTCCCCCCGGGCACGCTGCTGATGGCGATGTACGGACAAGGGAAAACGCGCGGGCAAGTCGCCAAGCTGGGGATCGAAGCGTCGACGAATCAGAATTCGGCCGCCATTCTTCTGGGGCCTCAGCAACACGCCGATTATTACTACCATTTTCTGTCATGGAAGTACGAGAGCATTCGCGAGTTTGGTAACTCGGGTGGTGTAAGCCACCTCAATGCAGGACTTCTCAAGCAAATTGCAGTTCCGTGTGCTCCGTACAGCGAGCAGCGAATCATCTCGGGAGTGCTGAAAACTTGGGATGATGCGATAGCTACGAGCGAAAAACTCCTCGCCAATAGTCGTCGACAAAAGCAGTCGCTGATGCAGCAATTGCTAACCGGCAGGCAGCGATTGCCCGGATTTGCAATCGGATGGCAGCAGTATCGCCTTGGTCGCCTCTTCAATGAGCGAGTCGAAAATGGTCGGGGTGATTTGGCTTTGCTATCCATTACCCGTGAAGAAGGAGTAATTCCTCGTGACGGTGTGGGCCGCAAGGACACTTCAAACGATGACAAGTCGAAGTACTTACGCATTTGCCCCGGTGACATTGGATACAACACGATGCGCATGTGGCAGGGCGTTTCGGCACTTTCCGCGTACGAAGGAATCATCAGTCCAGCCTATACAGTGCTTGTGCCGACATCGCTGATTGATGCTCGCTTTGCGACATACCTCTTCAAGTTCGACCCGATCATTCACTTGTTCTACCGTTATTCGCAGGGATTAGTTTCTGACACCTGGAACCTGAAGTATTCGCATCTCAAAACAATCAAGGTGACGGTTCCGGAACGCAAGGAGCAAGAGGCTATTGCTGCGGTGCTGAGGACCGCTGACCAGCAAATTGCATTACTGGAGAGCAAGCTCACATTGCTGAACGATGAAAAGCGCGCGCTCATGCAGCAACTGCTGACCGGCAAGCGCCGGGTCCGCCTTTCCGGGCTCGAAGCGGAAGAGAGCCCCTCATGAGCCCCGTCCCCCAAACCCGCGAGCAATACAGCGCCCACATCCCCGCCCTGCATCTGCTCTGCAACCTGGGTTGGAATTTCCTCAGCACCGAAGCCTGCCTCGCACTGCGCGGCAGCACGCGCGAGGTGATCCTCAAACCGCGCCTGATCGAAGTGCTGCAATCGCGCCGCTTCGACTACAAGGGTGAAAGTTTTCCGCTCTCGCCTTCGGGCATCGACCAGATCGTGCGCGAACTTTCGGCGCTGAATCTGGCCGAGGGCCTGCTCGCCGCCAACGAGCGGCTCTACAACAAGCTGGCGCTGGGCATCACGATCACCGAGTTCATGCCGGACGGCAAGAAACATCAGCCGACGATTGCTGTGATCGACTGGCACGATCCGGCGGCGAACCGCTGGGACGTGACCGAGGAACTTGAAGTGCTGTCGGCGCAGGGCACACACAAGCGCATTCCGGACGTGGTGGGTTACGTGAACGGCCTGCCGCTGGTCGTCATCGAGGCGAAGCGCCCCGAGAGCGGCAACGTTGCCAAGGCGATGGTCGAAGAAGGCATCAGCCAGAGCCTGCGCAACCAGCGCAACGACGAAATCCCGCAGCTCTTCGCCTACGCGCAGTTGCTGCTGGCGGTGAGCCACAGCGAGGGGCGTTACGGCACAACTTACACGCCGACCAAGTTCTGGGCACGCTGGCGCGAGGAGGAGTTTTCCGACACGCAGGTCGCGGAGTGGAAGAACCGCCGGCTAGCCGCAGCGACGCAGGTCGCGCTGTTCGCCGGCAAAGCGGCCAAGCTGCGGACCTACTTCGAGCGCCTGTGGTCGCAGCCGATGCTGACGACCGATCAGGACCGCTTGCTGGTGGCGCTGCTGTCGCCGGCCCGCCTGCTGGAGTTCCTGCGTTTCTTCGTGCTCTTCGATCGCAAGGTCGGCAAGATCGTCGCGCGTTACCAGCAGTTTTTCGGCATCCGCGCGCTGATTCGCCGGATCAACGAACGCCGGCCCGACGGCGGCCGCGAAGGCGGCGTGGTCTGGCACACGACCGGGTCGGGCAAGAGTTTCACAATGGTTTTCCTGACCAAGGCGCTGGTGTTACACGACAGCCTCAAGTCCTGCCGCGTCGTGGTGGTGACCGACCGGCTCGACCTCGAAGACCAGTTGGCGCGCAACTTCATGAGCAGCGGCGCCTTCGGCTCGGCGATCGCGACAAAAAAAGAGGGTGAGAAGGCCAAGGTCGGTTCGGGGCGCGAACTCGCCAAACGCATCGGTTTGGGCAGCGAACGCATCATCTTCACGCTGATCCACAAGTTCGCCACCGCCTCGCGCCTGCCGGAGTGTTTCAACCCCTCGCCCGACCTGATCGTGCTGGTGGACGAAGGGCACCGCAGCCACGGCGGCGAGACGCACGAACGCATGCGCAAGTCGCTGCCGCGCGCGTCGTATGTCGCCTTCACCGGCACGCCGTTGTTGAAGAAGGAGAAGACGGCCAACAAGTTCGGCCCCATCGTCCATGCCTACACCATGCAGCGCGCGGTCGAGGACGAAACGGTGTCGCCGCTGCTCTACGAAGAGCGGGTGCCGGAGCTGACGATCAACGAAGACGCGGTGAACCGCTGGTTCGAGAAGATCACCGCCGGCCTGTCGGCGGCGCAGAGCGCCGACCTCAAGAAGAAGTTCGCCAACAAACGGGCGATTTACGGCGCCGCGAACCGGATCGAACTGATCGCCTGGGACATCGCGACGCATTTCAGCGAAAACGTGAAAAAACTCGGCATGGGGCTCAAGGGCCAAGTCGCCACCGCCAGCAAGCTGGACGCGATCCGCTACAAGGCCTCTCTCGACGACACCGGGCTGGTCAGCAGCGCCATCGTGATTTCGGCGCCCGACAGCCGCGAAGGCAACATCGAGGTCGATGAAAGCCAGCTGCCGGAAGTGCAGAAGTGGTGGAACGCCAACGTCGGAAACCAGCAGGAGGAATACGAGCGGCAGGTGCTGGAAGGGTTCTCCGGCGACGGCGATCCGGACTTGCTGATCGTGGTCGACCGCCTGCTGACCGGCTTCGACGAGCCGCGCAATACCGTGCTCTACATCGACAAGCCGCTCAAGGAACACAATCTCATCCAGGCGATCGCGCGCGTCAATCGCCTGCACGAAGCCAAGCGTTACGGCGTCCTGGTCGATTACCGCGGCATCCTCAAGGAACTCGATACGGCGGTGCGGGCCTACCAGGACCTCGAAGCGCGAACGCAGGGCGGCTATGAACTCGCCGACATCGAAGGCCTCTATCAGCAGTTCAGCACCGAATACAAACGGCTGCCCGGTCTGCATCAGGCGCTGTGGGCGATTTTTGCCGAGGTGAAGAACCGGCAGGATCTGGAGCAGTACCGGCAGGTGCTGATGCCCAGGCATGCCGACGATGAGGACGGCCAGAGCTACGACACGCGGCAGAAGCTGCGCGAGGATTTCTATGAGGCGCTGACGCAGTTCGGCCTCTGTCTGCAGACCTCCTTGTCATCGCGCAGTTTCTTCGACGATCACAGCTTTTCAGAAGAGGACCTGCGCACCTACAAGGAAGACCTTCGCTTCTTCACCAGCCTGCGCAAGATTGCACGGCAGGACGCGATGGAGACGGTCGATTACAGCGTCTACGAAGACCAGATCAGGCGCATGGTCGACAAGCAGGTGATTGGCACGGAAGTTCGCGAACCGGAAGGTGTTTATCTCGTGCACAAGCTAGGCACGGGTGATGAGCCGGAGAACTGGAGCGAAGAGAAGACGCGCAACGAAACGGACATGATCCGTACCCGCCTGAAGAAAACCATCGAGCAGGATCTGGCCGAGGACCCTTACGCCCAGAAGGTGTTCGCTGAATTGCTGAAGCAGGCGATTGCCGAGGCCGAGGCGATGTTTGACCATCCGCTCAAGCAATACGCGCTGTTCAAGAAATTCGAAGGGCAGGTGGAGCAGAGGGATGTGGCGGGGGTTCCAGACGCGTTCGGCGAGAACCTCCACGCCCGGGCGTACTTCGGCGCGTTCCGAATGGCGCTCGGCGAATCGGGTTTCGATGGCGAAAGCGCCGGATCGCGGCCCTACATCGATGAAGCCTTCGCGATCGACGCCGCCGTGCGCGATGCCGTCGCCGAGAACTCGCTGAACCCGCAGAACATCGAAACCGCGATCCGCAAGGCCTTGCTGCCGCGCTTGTTCGACCTGATGGGTTTGGTCAAGGCGAAGGAAGTGATCGAACTGGTGATCCAGATCGCCCGGATCGGCCTGAGCCGCGGAAATCTGTCGGGGTGAAGCGTTACATCAGCTACGGCGAGGAACGGATCGGTTTCTCGATCCGATTCCTGCCCCGGACCACGAAGCGAATTGCCATCCACGTCCTTCCCGATGGCTCGGTGACGGTCGATGCGCCGGAAGGCGTGGACGTCGGCGAGGTCGTGACCGCGGTGCGGCGCCGTGTCCGCTGGATCTGGCAGCGCGTGCGCGCGTGTCGAGAACATACCCGCCATGTCTTGCCCAGGGAGTACGTGAGCGGCGAAAGCCACTTCTATCTGGGCAAGCGGCACATGCTCAAGGTGATTGCCGATTCGACAGAGCCCGAAGGCGTGAAGCTCTTGCGCGGCAGGCTGGAAATCAGGACACGTACGAAGGATGCGGCGAGTATTCGCGCTTTGCTCGACGCCTGGTATCGGCGGCATGCTGAGGAGGTCTTCGCTCGACGTATCGCCGAGTGCGCGGCAAAGACGCCGTGGCTCAAGGCCATTCCCGGCTTCCGGATGCTGACGATGCGTACCCAGTGGGGAAGCTGTTCTCCCAAGGGCGATCTCGTCCTGAATCCGCTGCTGGTCAAGGCACCCGGGCCATGCATTGACTACGTCATCTTCCACGAGCTTTGCCATCTCAAGGAACACAACCACAGCCCACGGTTTTATCGCTTGCTTGCCGGCTTGCTACCCGACTGGGAGAAATGGAAATCGGAACTTGACTTATTGGCAACCAATATCCTGAATCGCTGATTTCTCGCGCTTTGCCGTTAATAATGATTAGCCGCTTCGACCGACGAGTTGGCTGATGGCCGATCAGAATCGGGCGGCAGGTTTCCGATGGGTTACCTGTCGTTCGGGTTCGCCCGGTTTGTGGTGCCCCTATGACCGTCCATGGCCGACCGCCGCCATCCCAAAAACATGCGAATCAGATGACTCGAACAGTGCTGCCGTAACGAGCGAGCTTGCCGTCGACCGTGAGGAGAATGAGTGGCTCACTCATCGACTGGGCAATCAGCAAGCGATCGAAGGGGTCGCGATGGTCGTCGAAGGTTGGCAATACAGCAAGCTTGAGGATGTGGGCGTTGTCGATCGGCAGCCAGGTGAAGCCCATCGATTCGACCTGTTCGGCGAAAGCGGACAAATCGATGCGGACCTTGCCCAAGCCGGCCTTGATGGTGAGTTCCCACAACGACACGCTGCTGACGAAGACTTCGTCGGCAGCTTCCACAACACTACGGACTTCCTCGGTGACGCGCGGGTCGCCGGTCTGCCACCAGAAGGCGAAATGCGTGTCGAGCAGCAGCCTCACCGGCCGGCTCGCGGGATGCCGGTTTCGCCCTCAGGTTCTTGCAGGCAGGAAAAGAGCTCATCGACCGGCGCATCGAAATCGTCGGCCATCTGCCAGTCGCGGCCTTTCATGCTTCCCGGTGGAGCAATCAACCGGCGTGCCGGACGATAGGCTGTAAGCATGGCAACAGGCTGGCCGGCACGCGCAATGACGACTTCCTCGCCGCGCTCGACCACTTCGAGCAGGCGCGACAGGTGGGTCTTGGCTTCATGGATGTTGACGACCTGCATGCTTGACTCCGGCCGGACTGGACTAAGGCTTAGTCTAGCCCAGTCGGACTCAACTTGCCGCATTGCATGCTGCCGCACGGATGGAGTCAGGCCGCCGGTTGCATCGCGCCGGAAACTTGGCCGGTCAGGGCTTCAGCGTGAGCCTGGAAGCGTCGGAGTTCCTCGGGCGGAACGAGTGAGCCGCCCGTTGCCCAGATCACATGCGTTGCGGCGCGCATGTCCAATCCGTTGTCGCGCACGTACGCCTGGCCTGCGGGTGAATCGCTGAGCCAGCTCGGGCCGCCGATGCCGGCCGCCGCTGAGGGCTCGACTTCCACGCTCATCGACGTCTTGAGCGCAAGCAGATGAACGTAGAGTTGATCGTCGGGAACGGTGAACACGCCGGCGAGTTGCGAAGCCATCAAGGGGCTGACCAGCGGGGAAGCCTGGCCGACGGCGAGGCCGTCGGCATCGGTGCGGTTGTCGAGGCCGATGTCGTAGACGGATACGGGGGCGTCTCCGCCTGAGGCCAACTGCACCAGAACGCACGGCGAGGCGACGGGTTCGGCGAAGAAGCAGTGCACGTGTTCGCCGAACAGTGCCTTGAGTCCGTATGTGATGCCGCCGGGGGCGCCGCCGACACCGCAGGGGAGATAGACGAAGAGCGGATGCGCGGCGTCCACGACGCGGCCGGCTTGGGCGAGTTGGTGCGCCAGATGACGCGCCGCCGCGGCGTACCCGAAAAAGAGCATGGCGGAGCGCTCGTCGTCGACGAAATGGCTGCGCGGCGCCGCCTGCGCCTGCTCCCGCCCCGCCGCCACGGCTTCGGCGTAGTCGCCCTCGTGCTCGACGACGCGCACGCCGCGTTTGCGCAGACGGTCCTTCTTCCAAGCCTTGGCGTCCGCGGACATGTGCACCACCGCTTCGAAGCCGAGAGCAGCCGCCATCACGCCGATGCTCAGGCCCAGGTTTCCGGTGCTGCCTACGCTCACGGAATATTGCGAGAAGAGCGCGCGTGCAGCCGCCGACGCCAGCACGCGGGGATCGCCGGCGGCATCGAGGATGCCGTGCGCGATCGCGATGGATTCGGCAAAGGCCAGCACTTCATGAAAACCGCCCCGAGCCTTGATAGAGCCGGCAACCGGCAACTCATCGTCACGCTTGATGAACCACGCGCCCGCGGCGCCGGCCCCGCCGGCCAGGGCCTGTTGAAGTGCTGCGGCAGGCATCAGTTGCGATTCGATGTGTCCGTTGCTCGGCGCGAGTTCGGGAAACAGTGTCGCCATGAGTGGCGCGAAGCGCGCAAGACGCGCTTCGGCCGCCGCGATCAGCTCCGTCGATGGGGCAGAAGACGGCAGGGGCTGCCCCCGCCTTGGATTCAACCAGAGCAAGGACTGGCGAGACTGAAGTTGCGCTAATAGCGCCGGAGCGAATGGCAGAGCGGTCATCGGGTCTATTTTCCATGAATTCCTTATGCACAGAGATATTAGCGTCCGCAACCGTGCAAGAATAACGACGATTTCTAACGCATGCATTAGCGGGTCTAATACACATGCAGCTCGACTCATCCGTTCTCGGGGCCCTGCGCTGTTTCGAAGCTGCGGGGCGCCTGCTGAGTTTCACCAGGGCCGCCGAATCGCTGAACCTCACCCAAAGCGCGGTGAGCCAGCAGATTCGCCATCTGGAAGATCGGCTCGGCTACCTGCTGTTCGTGCGCCAGCCGCGCAGACTGAAACTGACGCCCAAGGGTGAGGTGCTGTTCGAGACGACTACGCATGCGCTGGGTGACATCCAGCGGACGATCCGGCGGCTCGGCCTGCCGAATGCGCCGCTGCAGGTCAATTGCCTGCCGTCGTTTGCGCTGCAATGGCTGATGCCGCGCCTGACGGAGTTCCACCGTCAGCAGCCGGAAGTGTCCGTGCGCCTGAAAGCCGAGTTCCAGACGCTCGACAGGCACGCGATGGACGCGGAAGACATCGACGTGGCCGTGCGTTACGACCCGGTCCGCTACAGCCAGTTGCAGGCTGAGGTCTTGCTGGACGAGTATCTGATCGCGGTGGCCACGCCCGAGTATCTGGCGCAGCATCCCGGGTTTTGCAGCGGTGCCTCGCTCGACGGCGCCGTGTTGCTGCATGACGCATCGCCGTGGACCGGCGCTGCCGAGTTCGTGGAATGGCGCACATGGCTCGAGGCGTTTCACCCGGAATGGATTGCGCATCTGGAGGGGCCGCAATTCAATTTGTCGAGCCTCGCCATCGGTGCTGCGCTGAACCACCAAGGGGTGGCGATGGGACGCACGGCGCTGGTCTACGACGAGATCAGGAGCGGACGCCTGGTGAATGTTTTCGGCAAGCACGTACGTGCGCCGGCGCGCTACGTTCTGCTTTCCCGCCGCCCCGACGATCGGCGCGTGGCCATTTTCTCGACCTGGCTCAAGGCCGAATTCGCCCGCTTCGACACCTCGCGAATGGCCTTGCTTTCACCGGACGAGGCAACGCATTCGCGCGAATGAGGGGTAGAAGCGGCACTACCTCAACAAGCGGTCCAGCCGATTCGCGAACGCCTGCCTGTCCCCGGCATTGAACGCCGCCGGCCCGCCGGTTTCGACGCCGGTGCTGCGCAGGGTGTCCATGAAGTTGCGCAGGTCGAGCAGTTCGCGGATGTTTTCCTTGCCGTAGAGTTCGCCCCGCGGCGACAGCGCGTGGGCGTCCTTTTCGACGATTGCGGCGGCGAGAGGGATGTCTGCGGTGATGACGAGGTCGCCCGCCTGCACGTGCGCGGCGATGTACTTGTCGGCCTCGTCGAGGCCGCCCGGCACCTGGATCATGCGGATCAGCGGGGAGGCGGGAATGCGCAGGTACTGGTTGGCGACCAGGGTGAGCGGGTGCCGGGTGCGCTCCGCGGCGCGGAAGAGGATCTCCTTGATGACGCCGGGGCAGGCGTCGGCATCGACCCAGATGTGCATGGAAGGTGTCCCGCCGCTCAGTGCCGGATGCAGATCTTGCCGAAATGCCGGCCGCTGGCGAGATACTGCATGGCTTCGCGCAGTTGCTCGAATGCGAAGGTGCGATCGACGACGGGCCGCATGCCGCTGTGCGCGACGGCGCGCGACATCGCGAGGAAGTCCTCGCGGCTGCCGACGGTGATGCCTTGCAGGCGGACGTGGCGGGTGACGACCAGCCCCAGCGGAGCGTCCATGAGGGAACCGCCCAGCACGCCGATCATGCTGATCGCGCCGCCCGGCCGCACGGCGCGCAGCGATTGCGTCAGCGTGCCCTGCCCGCCGACTTCGATCACGTGGTCCACGCCGCCGCTACCCGCCGCATCGCGCGCGACACGGCCCCATTCGGGGGTCGAACGGTAGTTGATGGTGACGTCCGCGCCGAGTTCGCGGGCGCGTTCGAGCTTCTCGTCGCTGGACGAGGTGCAGATGACCCGGGCGCCGAGCAGTTTGGCGAACTGCAGGGCGAACAGCGAGACGCCCCCGGTGCCCTGGACGAGGACGGTGTCGCCGGCCGTGACCCGCCCTTCCGTGACGAGCGCGCGCCAGGCGGTGACCGCGGCGGTGGGCAGGGTGGCGGCCTCGGTGTCGTCGAGGTGGGCGGGAACGTGGGCGACCGTCGAGGCCGGGACGACCATGTATTCCGCCATGGTGCCGTCGCTTTCGCAGCCGAGGCTGTAGGCGAGGTGCTCGGCGCTCGGCTCGCCGCCCGGCCAGGTGGAGAAGAACAGGGGGCAGACGCGATCGCCGATGCGGTATGCGTCCACGCCGCTGCCGACCTGGTCGATGTGCCCGACGCCATCGCTGAGCATGATCAGCGGCAGCGCCTGCATGCGCGATCCGTAGCCGCGGCGGGGCACCAGCAGGTCGCGGTAGTTGAGCGCGGAGGCGAGCATCTTCAGCCGGACTTCGCCCGGGCCGGCGGTCGGTTCCGGGCGCTCGCCGATCCGCAGGTTGTCGTCCGACCATGCCGTGTCGACCTGAAAGACTCTCATCGGGATCCCCTTGCAGCACGCTGTTGTGGCAATCAGGCAATATTAATTGATCGAAGTGCCGCGAGCGGAGCGAGAGGGCCCAGGCGCGGGATGATGCTCGCGACGACTTTGCCCGTTTACCCCGTTTTTATCTGCGCCCCGTCAGAATTGGCGCAACGACGAACTCCGACCGGCTGTATCAGGCGTCCTGTGCCGCGGGCAGGGATCGACGAGCCGAACATGCGAAACGACACCTCCAGGCACCCTCCCCCGATCTCGAGCCATGCAATCGCACTGGCCGCCTGCGGCCTCGCGGTTGCGGTCTGCCTGCCGCTGCGCGATGTGCTGGATCTCACCAACATCGCGATGCTCCTGCTGCTGACGGTGGTCTTCATCGCCGCTCGCCTCGGGCGATCCGAAGCGGTCATGGCGAGCTTCGTCAGCGTCGCGCTGTTCGACTTCTTCTTCGTTCCGCCGCATCTCTCGTTTCTGGTCAGCGACGTGCAGTACCTCGTCACCTTCGCGGTGATGCTGGCAGTGTCGCTGTTCATCAGCCATCTGACGACCAGCCTGCAGGCGAGCGCACACGAGGCGAGCGAGCGCGAGGCCCACTCCCTGGCGCTTTACGCGCTTGCACGCAGTCTGGCTGGCACGGTATCGCCCGAACAGGTCGTGCAGCACGTGGCCACATTCGTGCGCGAGCAGGCTGACGGGGAACCGGTCTTCTTCCTGCCTGACGCCGACGGGCAGCTGCACGAGTTCGCCCCCGGCACGGCCACGCTCGGGCTCGACGAGTCGCTGGTTCTCGATGCGGTGTATCACAGCCGGGCGAGCGACCCGTCCTGCAGTACCAGTGGCCCGAACGGGCTGACCCTGCTCTTTCCGCTGATCGGCGCGACCCGCCGCCACGGCGTGCTGCTGGTGCGGGATTGCGGTCGCGACCGGCTCGACCCGCTGCGGCCGATGTTCGAAGCGGTGGCCTCCGTGACGGCGATCGCCCTGGAGCGGCTGCATCTCGTGGAGCTCGCGCAGGCGAGCCGCATGGAAACCGAGGCCGAGCGGCTTCGCAGTTCAATCCTTTCGTCGATCTCGCACGACATCCGCACGCCCTTGACGGTGCTGTTCGGCCTGGCCGATACGCTGACGCTGGCTGACGCCCCCTTGGGCGGAGAGGAGCGCGACACCGCGCGGGCGATCCGGGATCAGGCCGGACGGCTGCATGAGATGGTCGAGAAGCTGCTCGACATGGCGCGCCTGCAGGCGGGACAAGTACGCCTGCGGAAGGAGTGGCAGGCGATCGAAGAGGTGATCGGCGCGAGCATCCAGCTGCTGGGCGAGGCCTTGCGCGAGCACCCGGTGAAGGTATCGCTGCAGCCTGACCTGCCCCTCGTTGCGATGGACGCTGTGCTGATGGAGCGCGTGTTCTGCAACCTGCTGGAGAATGCCGCGAAGTATTCGCCGGCCGGCACACCGGTGACGATCGACGTGGCGACAGACGACGCGGGGGGCCTCGTGATCGAGGTGTGCGACCGCGGCGAAGGTTTTCCGGCGGGCAGCATGGCGCGCATCTTCGACCTTTTCGAGCGCGGGGCACCGCAGTTGCCGACTCCCGGAGTCGGCCTGGGGCTGGCGATCTGCCGGGCCGTCATCGATGCCCATGGCGGGCAGGTCAGCGCCTCGAACCGGGCCGGGGGCGGTGCCTGCGTCCGTATCGTGCTGCCTTGCGGCGGCGAACCGCCGGGCATCGAACCCGAACCTGCGGACCCGGCGGGAGCCGGATCATGAACGCGCACCAGGCCCGCGTCCTCGTGGTCGAGGATGAGCTGCAGATCCGTCACTTCATCCGCCAGACGCTGGAGAGAGCGGCGTACCAGGTGATCGAGGCGTCGACCGTGCAGCAGGCACTGGGCGAGGCAGCATCGGGAAAGCCCGACCTCGCCATCGTGGACCTGGGCCTTCCCGACGGCGACGGCGTCGACTTCGTGCGTGCAGTACGAGACTGGTCGCGGATGCCGGTGCTGATCCTTTCGGCACGTTCCGACGAGAACGAAAAGATCACGGCGCTCGATGCGGGCGCGGACGACTATCTGACGAAGCCCTTCTCGGTGGGCGAACTGCTCGCGCGCGTCCGCGCCCTGCTGCGCCGCGCCGAGGGCGGGACAGACGCGGGCGCGGCGGTGGTGCGCTTCGGCGACGTGGAGGTCGACCTCGCGCACCGCGCCGTGTTGCGTGCGGGGGCGCCGGTGCATCTGACGGCACGCGAATATCGCCTGCTGGTGGTGCTGCTCGCCAATGCCGGCAAGGTCATGACACATCGCCAGCTGCTGCGCGAGGTGTGGGGGCCGGCCTATGTCGACAGCACCCATTACCTGCGCATCTACGTAGGCCACCTGCGGCAGAAGCTGGAGGCGGACCCCACTCAGCCGGTGCATCTGCGCACCGAAATCGGCGTCGGTTACCGCTTCCAGGTCTGACCGGCCGTTCCTTCGCCTTCCACGGGAATTCATCATGTCCGCAAACCAGGATCATCCGCGCAGCAGCCTGGGCACCCTCGCGCTGGCGGCACTCGGCATTGTGTACGGCGACATCGGCACCAGTCCGCTGTATGCGTTCAAGGAGGCGTTCCACGGCTCGCATGCACTGGCGGTGAGCGAGACGACCGTGCTCGCGGCGCTGTCGGCGTTCTTCTGGGCGATGATGCTGATCATCTCGCTCAAGTACGTGTGGATCGTCCTGAACCACGACAACGACGGCGAAGGCGGCGTGCTCGCACTGACCGCCCTCGCCCATCGCCGCGCGTCCGGCACGCGGCGGCTCGCGGCACTGGTCATCGGCTCCGGGATCTTCGCCGCGGCGCTGTTCTATGGCGACGCGATCATCACGCCGGCGATCTCCGTCCTCTCGGCCGTGGAAGGCCTCTCGGTGGCGGCGCCGGACTTCGAGCGGCTGGTCGTGCCGATCACGATCGGCATCCTGGTCAGTCTGTTCCTGATCCAGAAACACGGCACGAGCCGCGTCGGCACCCTGTTCGGCCCCGTGACCCTGCTCTGGTTCGCAACGCTCGCGGTGCTGGGGCTGCACTCGATCGTCCAGACACCACAGGTGCTGGCCGCGATCAACCCGGCCCACGCCCTGCGCTTCGCGCTGGAACACCCGCACGAGGCGTTCCTGCTGCTGTCGGCGGTATTCCTCGCGCTGACGGGCGGGGAAGCCCTGTACGCGGATATGGGCCACTTCGGCGCGAAGGCGGTGCGCGTCGCCTGGTACGGCCTGGTCTGCCCCGCCCTGCTGATCAACTATTTCGGCCAAGGCGCGTTGGTGCTGCGCGATCCGGCGGCGGCCGCGAATCCGTTCTACCTGCTGGCGCCGGACTGGTTCGTCTTCCCGCTGGTCGGTTTGGCAACTGCGGCGACGGTGATCGCCTCGCAGGCGACGATCTCTGGCGCATTCTCGATGACGCTGCAAGCCTCGCGGCTCGGCTACCTGCCGCGCGTGCGCATCCTGCACACGTCGGACAGCGAGCGCGGCCAGATCTACATTCCCAGCGTCAACTGGCTGATGCTGGTAGCCGTGGTGCTGCTGGTGCTGGAATTCCGCTCATCCAACGCGCTCGCAGCGGCATACGGCATCGCGGTGTCGGGCACGATGATCATCACGACGGTGCTCACCGTGTTCGTCACCATCGCCGTTCCCGGCCGCTTCCGGCTGCCGCTGATCGCCGGCCTGGCGCTCTTCGCCTTGCTGGAAAGCGCATTCCTGGCCTCGAATCTCACGAAAATTGCGGCTGGAGGGTGGTTTCCGATGGTGCTCGGCGCGCTCATCTTCATCGCCCTCACCAGCTGGAAGGATGGCAGTGCGCTGGTCGCAGAACAACGGCGAAAGATCGACGTACCGATGGACGGCTTCGTGCACGGCCCTCATCCGGACGTGCCCAAGGTCGCCGGCACCGCCGTTTACCTCACATCGGACACCAGCGTCGTTCCGAGCGCGCTGTTCCACAACCTGAAGCATTACAAGGTCATGCACGAACAGACCGTATTCCTGCATGTCATCAACGAGGAAGTGCCCTACGTTGCCGAACACGAACGCCTGCGCCTGCACCGGCTGGGGCCCGACATCTACCAGGTCGACGTTCATTTCGGGTTCCGCGAGGAGCCGGACCTGCCGAACGCGCTGAGGGGTGCGGACAGGCTGGGCCTGATCCTGGAACCGATGCTGACGACTTATTTCGTTGCGCGCTCCGTGATCGTCGACGGACCGGGCGCGCTGCCGCGCTGGCGCTGCGCACTGTTTTCGTGGATGAACCGGCAGGCCGAGGGGGCCGCGACCTATTTCCGGCTGCCGCCCAACCAGGTCGTCGAACTGGGGACGCAGGTGCTGCTGTAACGATACGCCCGGTCGTGACCGGGATGGACTCATTCGAGGGCGGCGCGGAGAACGGCATGTTGACCCGGATCGCGCCGTCGGTCACGGTAAACGGATTGCGCGGCGGGTCCGGCGGCGGTTTCGCCATGTCGCCACACCTCGCCGCACCTCGAACCGATGGAGCGCTGCAATGATGAAGCTCTACACCTATTTCCGCAGCTCGGCGGCCTACCGCGTGCGCATTGCGCTGAACCTCAAGCAGCTCGACTATGAGGCGATCCCCGTCCATCTCGTGCGCAACGGCGGGGAGCAGCGGCAGGCGGACTACCTTGCGCTGAATCCGGCCGGACTGGTGCCGACGCTGGTCGACGACGGGAACGTGCTGCAGCAGTCGCTGGCGATCATCGAGTACCTCGACGAGGTGCATCCGCAGCCCGCGCTGCTGCCCGGCAGCCCCGCCGAGCGCGCGCGCATCCGCGCGATCGCGCAGGCGATCGCATGCGACATCCACCCGGTGAACAACCTGCGCGTGCTGCGCTACCTGGTGCACGAACTGGGTGTGAACGACGCGCAGAAGAACGCGTGGTACCGCCACTGGATCGCGGTCGGGCTGTCGGCGGTGGAGTCCATGCTCGCTGCGGACGCGCGCACCGGCCTCTTCTGCCACGGCGATACGCCCACGCTAGCCGACTGCTGCCTGGTGCCGCAGGTGTTCAACGCGCAGCGCTTCGACTGCGACCTGTCGGCCATGCCGACCATCCTGGGCATCGTCGAGCGCTGCACAGCGCTCGATGCCTTCCAGCGCGCGGCGCCCGGACAGCAGCCCGACGCGGAGTAGCCGGATCCCGCCGGACCGCGGTGCCGCACGCCGCGGCCGGACAAAAAAAGTCCGGGCACCATGACCCGGACCTGCAAGACCCCTCTGGAGAGAAGGGGGAGAACTCCTTGTGCCAGCGGCCTACTGCAGCTCGACCAGCAGATCCTTGGCCGCGACTTTGTCGCCGGGCTTCACGAACACCTGCTTGACGACGGCGTCACGGTCGGCGGTGAGCGCGGTTTCCATCTTCATCGCCTCGATCGACACCAGCGGGCTGCCCTTGGCGATCTTCTGCCCGGCATGCACCGCGACCGTGACGACCGCGCCGGGCATCGGCGCACCGACGTGGTTGGGGTTGGCATCGTCGATCTTCGGGTGGCGGCGCCCGGTCGGCGCGGCGCCGGCCTTGGGGATGCGCTGCAGGCGCGGCTGGCCGTTCAACTCGAAGAAGACCTTGACGCGGCCCTCCTCGTCCGGCGTGTCGCTGCTGCCGGTCTGACGCACGATGAGGCTCTTGCCCTTTTCGATGTCGACGCTGATCTCCTCGCGGTCCTTCAGGCCGTAGAAGAACACCGGCGTGGGCAGCAGCGAGACGTCGCCGTAGCGCGCGTGGTGGGCGGCGTAGTCCTTGAACACCTTGGGGTACATCAGCCACGAGGCGAGGTCGGTGTCGGAAACCTGGCGGCCGATGGCCGCCTCGGCTTCGGCACGCGCGGCGTCGAGGTCGACCGCGGGGAGGAAGTCCCCGGCGCGGCCCTTGAGCGGTTCGGCGCCTTTGAGCACCTTGCGTTCGAGCGCCTTGGGGAAGCCGTCCGGCGGGAAGCCGAGTTCGCCGCGGAAGAGCGAGACGACCGACTCGGGGAAGGCGATTTCCTTTTCAGGATCGAGCACTTCGGCGGGCGTGAGGTCGTTGGCGACCATGAACAGCGCCATGTCGCCGACGACCTTGGAAGTTGGCGTGACCTTGACGATGTCGCCGAAGAGCTGGTTCACGTCGGCGTAGGCCTGCGAGACTTCCGGCCAGCGGTGCTCGAGGCCCATCGCGCGGGCCTGTTCGCGCAGGTTGGTGTATTGGCCGCCGGGCATCTCGTGCTTGTACACGTCGGAGGTGCCGCAGCGGATGTCGGCCTCGAAGGGCGCGTAGGCGCGGCGCACGCCTTCCCAGTAGTGCGACAGCGACTGCATCGCGTCGAGGTCGAGCCCGGTGTCGCGCTCGGAACCGGCCAATGCTGCGGCGATGGAGCCGAGATTGGGCTGCGAGGTGAGCCCGCTCATCGCATCGAGCGCGCCGTCGACGGCATCGACGCCCGCTTCCACCGCGGCGAGCACGCTCGCGGCGGCGATGCCCGAGGTGTCGTGGGTGTGGAAGTGGATCGGCAGGCCGACTTCTTCCTTGAGCGCCTTGACGAGGGCGGAAGCCGCGCGCGGCTTGCACACGCCGGCCATGTCCTTGATGCCGAGGATGTGCGCGCCGGCCTTCTCGAGCTGCTTCGCGAGGTCGACGTAGTACTGGAGCTTGTACTTCGGGCGGCTCGCGTCGAAGAGGTCGCCGGTGTAGCAGATGGTGCCTTCGCACAGCGCGCCGGCTTCATTCACGGCGTCCATCGCGACGCGCATGTTGTCGATCCAGTTGAGCGAATCGAACACGCGGAAGACGTCGATGCCCTCCTTCGCCGCCTGCTGCACGAAGTAGCGCACGACGTTGTCGGAATAGTTGGTGTAGCCGACGGCATTCGACGCTCTGAGCAGCATCTGGAACAGCACGTTGGGCACGGCCGTGCGCAGGCGCGCGAGGCGTTCCCACGGGTCTTCCTTGAGGAAGCGCAGCGCGACGTCGAAGGTCGCCCCACCCCAGCATTCGAGCGAGAAGA
>NZ_QVLR01000025.1 GCF_014822185.1 Azoarcus sp. Aa7 | reverse complement strand
TCTTCTCGCTCGAATGCTGGGGTGGGGCGACCTTCGACGTCGCGCTGCGCTTCCTCAAGGAAGACCCGTGGGAACGCCTCGCGCGCCTGCGCACGGCCGTGCCCAACGTGCTGTTCCAGATGCTGCTGCGCGCCTCCAATGCCGTCGGCTACACCAACTACTCCGACAACGTCGTGCGCTACTTCGTGCAGCAGGCGGCGAAGGAGGGCATCGACGTCTTCCGCGTGTTCGACTCGCTCAACTGGATCGACAACATGCGCGTCGCGATGGACGCCGTGAATGAAGCCGGCGCGCTGTGCGAAGGCACGCTCTGCTACACCGGCGACCTCTTCGATACGAGCCGCCCGAAGTACAACCTGAAGTACTACGTCGATCTCGCCAAGCAGCTCGAGAAGGCCGGTGCCCACATCCTCGGCATCAAGGACATGGCCGGCGTGTGCAAGCCGCGCGCGGCCGGAGCCCTGGTCAAGGCGTTGAAGGAAGAAGTCGGCCTGCCGATCCACTTCCACACCCACGACACCTCGGGCATCGCCGCCGCGAGCGTGCTCGCCGCGGTGGAAGCGGGCGTCGATGCCGTCGACGGCGCGCTCGATGCGATGAGCG